>NZ_BAAHBH010000001.1:0-1189760 GCF_054776815.1 Spirosoma gilvum
GCCAAGCCACACAAGCTATGTCGTTCCAGCAGAACGCATTTGTGTTGGGTTCGCGCTTTTTCTACTCACCAATGGCTTTGCCGAAGTTGCACTTTTTTTAATAACAAAACCTAAAGGCGAAGGTATGGGCGTTGGGTGGAGCAAACAGCTAATAACATAGTGGCCGTGTCGCGTGCGACAAAGGGGCCGTCTCAGCAGTCAGTTTTAGGCTAGTTGGGTGGCTTTGGTCGACACAAGAAACACCCCAATTGGGTTAACCAAAAAGTGTGTTCGCCACGTTGCGTTCGACATGAGAAGCGACCTGGCGGGGCAGCTTTGAGGTTCGTCTGCCAACTACGTGTGACAAAGGAAACAGAAGTTAGTCGTTGACATCAGCCCCTTGTGAGGGGAGTCATACTGTAAATGAAGCATTGATGGATGTTCTGTTCCACTTTATTTTTACTCTATTTAAAATCGCTATTCTCGCATCCCTGTATGCGACAGTCGTGTGGTTAACAGTCTATCTGACTGGGAAAATTAACCCTGACAGTTGGTTTGGAAGAGTTCCGAAGGCGAAGCTCTGGTTGAGAAGTGGGCTGATTGTTTCTCTCTTTCTTTTTGTTAATCTGTTTTCGTATTGGGGTGACCACGGTTTAGGGGATAACGCAAGAATTCCGATTGGACACGGTAAATCTGTAGGCCAGATTAACGGCGCTCAGACTTACATCACTCCTAGTGGCTATGACCACGAAATGTTAGAGATTAAAAAGTATGCAGTCACAGACAGTTTTCTGTTTGCCAAAGCCCCAAGAGACACCTGGGAACAACGCGGTGAGGTAATAGTTTGGGATTTACAAACGGATGAGGTAGCGTTTTTGAAGTATTCTTCTGAGATTGATTCCTATAAGGCAAAAAACAAGATTGACGAACCTCTTGAATTTTTGGATTTTGCTGGTCATTATAGTAACTATTGGAGTGGTTAGCGATTTTGGTTGTTGGCTTGAGCTAGCATCGGTTAACAGAGTTGGTTAGTTGCACTATGGGCAAGCTGTCTTGCGACAGGGAGCACGTCCCGAGGGAAACTTTGCAGCCCAACCAAACAGGGGTGTAAAGGTTGGAAATCCTTGTTGTTCAGGTACGTAGCGTTATCATCCATCAACCCCTGTTGGCGTTGGGTGGATGGAACAGGCCGTAACGTAGTGGTGGGTTTGTGGGCGACAGGCGGACTTTTAGGCTTCTATTTCCGGGTTGTGTGCGACAACTTGCACTTCCTATAAACAAGGCGGCTTATGTTCGTTGAGCGGTTTCGGGCGACAGGCTGCCCGTTTCAATAGGATCGCTTTGGGTTCGTATGCCAACTTCCGGTTGACATGGCAGACGCCCCGGTTAGGTTGAGCTGCTAAGTCAGACTCTTAACAATAGAGAAAACGCTCAACTAAGTCTGTTAGACAGTCCGTCAACGCTAGTTTCATGTCTGGTTGGACCGGTCAATCAACCGCGGGCAGAACGCTATACAATGTGTTTCGACCGATAGGGTGACGTTTGTTGCTCCCCAAAAGCAGCAAGCCCAAACGTTATGCGACATTGGATAGACTATAAGCTAGTACTATGGAGTTCAAAAATATTGAGGAAATAGAGGTCGGAGTTGTTCAGCATGATTTTGACATTTGTGTAGCGGGTGAAACAGTTCCAAGTGTTCTCTGGACACCTGAGCGAAGCACAGATTCATCAGCACTTATTGCTATGGGGCATGGGGGCTCTCAGCATAAAAAAAGTGCGAATATCCGTACACGAGCCATACGCTATGCAAAAGATTTTGGTTGGGCGACTCTGGCAATTGATGCTCCGAAACATGGTAACCGCATAGGACCCGAAGAAGCTGAATTTGCACGGGCTAGTACTTTGGCCCGGCTCCAAGGCAAGCCAATTGTACCGTCTATGAGCATAGAAGAAAAAATCAAGTACCTGGATGATCTCACAACACAGGCCGTCCCAGAATGGCAGGCAGCGTTAGACCTTGTTTTGGAGTCAAACCTGATTGGAATGCATGCTCCGGTAGCTTATTGTGGCGTTTCCCAAGGAAGCAGTATCGGAATCCCTTTACTTGCAACCGATAAGCGGTTCTGTTGCGCAATATTGGGGCTTGCTCATTTACATCCGAATCATATCAGTTTAGGATTGGCCGCCCAAAAAATTACTATACCTCTCCGATTTGTGTTCCAGTGGGACGATTCAATTCGTGATCGAAATTATGGATTGGCACTCTTTGATGCATTTGGAAGTCGCGAGAAATCTATGCACATTAATTCTGGTGGACATACAGGGATTCCAAAGTCGGAAGTTGATTCATGGGATCAATTTTTGCTTACACATCTACACTAATTCATGCTGTAGAATTGCTAAAAATCGCCTATTATTATATAAGTGTAATGTGCCGAAAGTGGTGAAATTAGGCGATTGGGTATAAACAAACGAAGAGGAAACGCTTTGGTTTGACAGGTTGTCTTGCCCTAAAAAAGTTTTGTACTTGGGCAGTCAATTCATGATCGATAGAGTAACGTACCTGAGTGCCACCGCTTGATATGCGTGGGGCCGGACGTGGGACGGCTCTCTCAATTTGTTCAGTTGGGTGGAGTGTTTATCAGCTCTACGGGGGCATTCGCGGGGGATAGTACAAGTTTACGGGTACTCTCGGATTGCTTGGTTTTGTGTGTTTATGGTTAGCTCTGCGGCCCTACTTACCTCGGACAGGAAAGTGGTTGGGTAGTTCAAGGTAGCCCTAAAAGACAAGACTGAAAAAGTCAAGGCATGTATCTTGCGGTGAGTAAAGGAGCGGTTTAAAGCACGTTATTCGGGTTTCGGTCGGCAAGCGCATGTTCCTCCACAGACAGGCTTTGAAAGTGGCTTCGGCAGGTCCCTTGCGACACAAGAAATGCTCCGGCAGGAAGCCCGACAAAGACTTGGCGTGGGTCCCTAAAGCGGATGCGTGTACTGACAGAAATCTTGTCTCGTAGGAAAGCGGGCCGCTTAACGAAAGCTGATGTGTGAAGGTGCAAGTCGTTGTTGGACAGGTTAATCTATAAAATACGGGAAAAATACCCTACTCAGCAGTCTTTCAATATAGTAAATTTCATGCTATAAGTAGCAGTCTCGCCATCCCGTGACAGAGCGGCTTTGGCGTGTATTTTACGTTTCAGCTGATAGGGCAATCGTCTCGCTTGGCTGAGTTTGACAGTTTGGCTTTTTAGCAACCCCTGCTGGGCAGGTTGATTCAAAGAATTATTATTCGGAACTCCTAAACATATCTACAATGAATGCCAAGAATCTATTTACATTCATAGCTGTCGTCGTTTTGCTTTTCGGGCTGGGACTTACTTTTGCCCCTGAATTTATGGCAGGGCAATACCTGACAGAACCCACCTGGATGAATGATGGGATTAAACTGGTAGCGCAACTGTATGGTACTCACCTAATAGCATATGCCATAGCGTGCTGGTATATACGCAACGATGGCTCCTCATCTGGCGGAAAAGTAATGCTTTTATCTATCTTGTTGTCAAATCTGGCCCTTGTCCTCGTTCACACGATGGCTGTTTTGAACGGTGTTGAAAAAGCAATTGGGTGGGGGCAGGTTTTACTTTCGCTCGTCTTTGTGATTTGGTCAGGAATACTTTTTCGGCAAACAGACCGGATAGTAGCTTGAGTTTATGAAGTCTGGAGGTATGTTATACTAAATTTGCTTAATTTAGAAGTAGTTGATCTAAAGACTATGCCCGCTCGCTATTAGTAGACAGTATGAAACAACTTATTCTCCTGATCCTGACAATCAATTTGTTTAGCCCCTGTTTAAGTCAGAATCCAGTGCTTTCGCCAGATAAGGTTGTGGCCAATTTGTACCAGCAACATGCGAAACAAAGCCCATTCTTTCAGACAAAAAATCGAGCGTTGCTGGATACGTATTTTACAAAAAAACTTGCCGATCTGATTTGGAAAGATGCTCATGGGCCAAAAGACGAAGTGGGAGCAATAGATGGCGACCCACTTTACAATGCGCAGGATATGGAGATTAAAAAGTTTGTAATTCAGCCAGCCAGAGTTCAAGGCACCAAAGCGACAGTGCCTGTTACCTTCGAGAATTTCGGTCAAAAACAGAAGGTTGTATTTTCATTAATACAGGAGCCAAAAGGGTGGAGGATTGAAAATATTGGTTATGCCGATGGCTATTCATTGTTGAAAATTCTACAACCGTTACGTTAACGTAGAGAATGCCAGATAATAAGCGCATCGCTATATACGATGCACTGATTCCCTGATTATGATTGTCTGTTTAACTACCAGATTATAGGTATTTGTATTACGTTTATAGACCTACGTGCGCAAGAACTTAAAGGGTTTTCGATATGGGAAAAGATGGCTGGAGACTGCTGAACCAACCACTTCCTCTAATCCAGCCGCACCCAGATGGTGCCGGAGAGGGTGTCGCCGGGAGCCAGAACCGCTAGCCCTTCGCCGTTGTTGAAAGCGTTTACATTGGCCGTTTGAGGCTCAATCGCAATACTGTCGCGTCGGGGTGGAGTATAGCAGACCAAGTAATTTAGTTTACCCTCACCGGTTTGTTGACCTACAATTAAGCGGGCACCGGTTTCACCAGAAGTTAAAATAGTTTCAGCAAAGGATTCGCTGTCGGTGGGGAGGCTGGTTGGCTCAATCAGGAAAGGAGTATCCAACTGGCGCTTGTAGAGGTCAATCACTTCGGCAGGCTGAAACGGATAGTGGCTGACCGGTATCATGTGATCGTCGAGCACGATGGCAGTCCGACCTGGCAACGATAGGGTCATTCCGTCGACAAACTCAGCCGTCCGCTCGATGTCTTCAGTAAATGTAAAATAAGGGTGCCAGCCAAAGGCAGCAGGGGCTCGCGTTGTGCCTGTATTTTGGGCTGTATAGCTGATCTTCAGGGCACACATCCGGTCTTTGTCTGGGTTGCTGCCATGAGTGAGCAAATTAGCCTGCGTTAATTCGTAAGCAATGGTTAGCGCAAAGGGAAACGGATAACCGAACGTATCGCCCGGGTACGAGTAACGGAGTACTAGCTGAGCATGCGTTGAGGTGGCCTCCTGGCTAACAACTGTAAACGGGCGTCCATGAACAAAGCCATGAATGGCATTGTCGCGATGCACTTCGTTCATTTTTACGGCATAGTCAGCTCCATCGAACCGGTAAACGCCATGCCTGATCCGACTGACAAACGGATAAAGAAATGCGCTGGCATAACTTTCGTCGGCCAGCAGGGCCTGAGGGGATTCGGGAGCCTGGATCAGGGCAAACAGATTACGGCCTTTACGAAGTACTAATCGACGCAGAACTGCTCCAAATTCTGGAATCACCGAAATGAATTCCCCTGTTTCAGTATGTTCGAGCAGGTATTCGGTGAGAGGGGTACTGCCCGTCGGTAGAGGGCCGAATGGTTGGGTAGTAATCTGAAAAGGCATCCTATGCGTTTGACAGTTGGTATTTTGGTAATCCGTTTAGGCCAATGTTTGTTTATTTATTAACCTTTTTTAATCCCTCTTAAAAGTGATGGATTGTGTAAAGGTAGATGTTGTGGCCACACGGTTTACATTTCGCCCTCGACACCCAGTCCAAACAGGGCAAAATCATAGCGAACGGGGTCCGATGCGTCGAATTGGCGGAGTGTTTCGGTCAGTTCCAAAGCAGCTTTCCAATCGGGTTGGGGTGGTACGGCATTCCGGCGGGTAAGCAGACCTATCTGACGCGCTACCCGGTTGACATGGACATCAATGGGAATCACTAGCTGATCGGGACGAATGCGAGTCCACAAGCCAAAGTCAACCCCCCGGTCGTCGTGACGAACCATCCAGCGCAAAAACATCAGCAGGCGCTTACAGGATGAATTCCGGGCTGGTGTGGCAATGTGCTTACGAGTGCGCTCAGGAAAGAAATCTGTGAGACCACAAAATCGATCATGAAACGCAATGAGACCTGCTTCGACGGTTTGACCTGGCCCCGACAAGCTAGCTGTATCTGGTAGAAAGGCCTCCTCCAGTGAATCATGTTGCTGATAATACTGGCGGAAAAAGTGGAGAAAATACAGCGCATCGGTAGCGTTGAACGTACGATGTTTGAACGCAAGAAAACGCTTTAGGTCGCTTTCCTGATGATTACGGATGAAATCGTAGGGAGCGCCATCCATGAGTTCGACCAGTTCAGCTGATTTTCTCAGAATTACCGGTCGTTGCCCCCAGGCCAGCACGGCCGCCCAGAAGCCCATGATTTCAATGTCCTGCTTCTGACTGAACCGATGGGGTATGCTAACGGGGTCGCGTTCAATGAACGAAGGCCGATTGTATTGATCGGCCTTCGCATCTAAAAAATCCTTTATAGACGAAAAACGGGTCTCTGATTCTGTATTGACTAGCATTATTTACTTTTTCCACCGCTGACAACCCAGGCTAATGCGCGCGAAATGCCTGAAAAGATTGCCAAGAGGGTAGACATCATAAAGGTAAAGACGGCAATAAACGGATAGGCCAGGGTAAACATAATGCTGAACGTAACATAACCCGGTGAGGATTTCATTTCCTCATCCCGCTCCCGATGCCTACGGGCAATCCGTTCTTCTTTAGTCTCCATACACTACTTATCTCACAATATAACTTACCTCTGCTCGAAAACGCCGATCCTCGGGCGAAAGTTTCGCAAACGCCTGACTTGATAACTTAATCAGGATCTTATCGTTGATACCCGTGTTGGGTAGCCGTCCAATTACTTTTACCCATAAGCTCTGATTGTTAAACTCATTGCGGACCTGTACCAGCGTACCTATTGGTGCTGTGCGGTGTAGGGCCAGGTACTTGCCAGAACCGTCGGTACCTTCGATCATTTCGGCAACACCACTGGCCGATAGTCGCCGTCCCTGAGTTGGCATGGGCGCGTCATTGCCGGGGCGTGGGGGCTCTGGTTCGGGTTCGGAGGGCTTTGATGGACTGGTTCCCGACGGGTGGGCAGGTAGGTCCTCTTCGCTCTTGGGGGGCGACTTAGGCTCCGTACGGGGAGTAGGGCGAGTCTCGTGGGCGCGGGGTTCGTTGGTATTGCTATCGACCGGATGCGATTGAGCCGGGCGGGAAGGAGCACTGGTCGTTTTTGTTGTGGTGGCTACCGAATTGGAAGGTGTACGGGCCAGATAAGCTTTTTCCGAAACAATCAATGCCTGCCCAATGAGTACGTTATTGCCCGACAGATTATTCCATTTGCGAATATCTGCCTGTGAGACACCGTACCGATTGGCCAGACTATACAGCGTTTGTCCTGTTTCGACAACATGAATGCCCGAAGCTGGGTCGTCAGCTTTTTTAGCTTCTTTTTCAAGAGCTTTTTCCGCTTTAGCAACGGGTTTCACGTCTTCCGTTTTCTGGGCTTCCTTTTCTTGTTCACGCGCTTCGCGCTTCGCTTCTTTTTCCTGCTTGCGGATAGCCTTATTGATAGCCTTTTCTTCTTTCCGGCTCAGCGCACCGTCAGCAATTGGAATCAGAATGAGCTGGTCGTAGCGAACGGCATCTTTCATATCGGGATTGGCCGCTTTGATGTCTGCCACCGATCGTTTGTATTTCCGGGAAATGGCAAAAAGGGTTTGCCCTTCATCTACACGGTGCACGATAAACCGCTTTCCGTCTTTTTTCTCGATACGAAGCGAATCAATGACCAGAGTGTGGGAGAGGGCAGTCGTATTGGCCTGAGCCGATGGAAGGTGCAGGTAACTAAATCCACCCAGAACGAGCAGAGCGGAACAGAACGAAATCGTTTTCATGGGTTTATACGCAGCCAAAAAGCAACCGGCAATCCGCTATATAAACGGTTTATTTGGTGAAATATAGGTAAATGTACGTCTGAATTTACCAGAAATGAGCTACAAAGTTGAAGATTAGGTTAAATAGTCGCTGTAGACAAGCCCTCCAAGGCACTTCTAATAAACAGGTATAGGGCGGCAATTGATAGCTATTTAAAACAATAAGCCTGCCACTTTAGCTGGTAGCAGGCTTATCGGTTAAGTAGCTAGGCTGACAGATCAGTTGGCTGTCATTTTTACAATGATGCCTGGACCATAATACAGCACATAGTAGGTGTCGGGGATTGCGGTGCTCAGCAATATGTCGACCGGTGTGATAGCCGGTGTAAACAACGTCTTCGTCGCATCTTCGCCACTGGCTACCCGACCTGTCGTTGAAAAGCCAAACTCCGTAACCAGCAGTTTACCACCTGGCGTGAACGTTAAGTCGGTTAAACCCGAAAAGCCTGATTTATAAACCGACGGGGTTATTGGGGCCGTTCCTGTGCCAGCAACCTGATAAATCTTAGCCTGTCCGGCAGGGAACGGGAATCCGATAAGCGTAGTAACGAAGAAATTGGTGCCATCAAACACAATGCCCGTTGGCACAGGGTCAAGCGTAGGAGGGCCGGGTGAAGCCGGGAAGCCGGGGTTTGGAGTATCCGGGAAAATGGCGAAGACGCTCAACGCTCCCGTTGTTTTATCCCGACGAATAATAGCATTGCCACCCGCATCCGTTATGAACAGATCGCCGTTGGGGCCAAACGTAAGGTTATACGGGTTCGAATCAGGGGCATCGGGTGCATTCGGGCGCGCCGTACGAACAAAGGTGCCAATATCAATTCCGGTGAGGGAACTGGCAGGAATTGGAGCACTCACACCAGGAACAAAGCCCGAAATATCGACGATGTACAATTTTTCTTCCACACCGTGCAGGATGTACAGTTTGCCGTCTTTGTAAAGTAGGTGGTTAAGTCCTTCTGGTGAGTTTTCGGGGCTGATTGCCGAAACAAAACCGGTGATAGCGGGGTACATAGCTCCTGCTGGCGTGATGACCGTTACCTGGCCGTTGTTGACCGTACCACTACCGGCTTCGGTCACCCAGAGGTTCCCCTTGGGATCGTCGGTAAGGCCAATCGGCGATTTTAGACCCGTAGCGAAAGGTGGTCCCTGTACAGCAGTTAGCCCCGATGGGCTGGGAATCCGGTGATCCTGGCAACTGATAACAACGGCCAGAATACTGCTAACGATCAATAGGGTTAGCATGGAAGGTAAAGAGTAACGTTTCAGTAACATAATCAGAGGGCGATAAGAGAGATTGAGATTAGAGGTTAACAGCTAATCAATGGAAAGTTTACAAAGTAAAAAGGAAAGTAAACGGGGTGTTACAAGTATCTGTAAGACTTGAGTATACGGTCGGATATTGAGAATATTTTGAGTAAACGGTCGTAGGCACCGGGAAGTAGTTCACTACTGAGCCGGAACGAACAGGCAAGTTGCCTTCAACAGTGGATGGTGGTCCGTTCCCTTTTTTTAATCAATTCCTAATAATCCATTTTCAGTCCAGGCAGTTGAATAGGCCAAGGTTACTTTTTTTAAATTAAATAGATAATAAAGTGACCGATTGCCCAAAGCGTTTTTGGGGTATTCTTAACGTTCATTTAACCTCTTCTTCAACAGTTATGAGAAAAGCTCTAATTGTGTATGTACTATTGGTGCTTCTGGGATCGAGTCCGCTTCTGGCACAGGATGTTACCTTAAGCGGGCGGGTTACATCTTCCGATGATGGATCTGGTCTGCCAGGCGTGAGCGTCGTTGTCAAAGGAACGACTCGGGGAACAACCACCGATGTTAACGGGAGCTATCAGGTCAGCGTGGGGGCTAATTCAACGCTCACGTTTTCGTTTGTAGGTTTTAAGTCGCAGGATGTTGCCGTTGGGAATCGGACAACACTCAATGTGGTGCTGGTGGCCGATGCTTCAACGCTCAATGAAGTGGTCGTAACCGGATTTGGAATTCAGCGGACGGAGCGTGAAATCGGTACATCGGTAGCCCGAATCAATAGTGCTCAGATTAACCAGGCCGCTCCGGTCAACGTTGCCAATGGCCTGACAGCGAAAGTATCGGGCCTTCAGATCAATACGACCAACAACGGCGTGGGTGCCGGAGTACGGCTTACCTTACGCGGTAATCGATCCTTTCTGGGAAATAACCAGGCGTTGCTTATTGTCGATGGGGTTATTTCCGATATTGGTTTTCTAACCTCAATCAACCCGAACGATATTGAAAATACGACGGTGCTGAAAGGACCCAGCGCGGCTGCGCTGTATGGTTCCGATGCCTCAAATGGCGCGCTCATTATTACCACAAAGCGAGGTACACAAAACAACAAACCACAGATAACCTATACGAACAACACGCAGTTTGAGCGCATTTCATACATGCCCGGCCTGCAAACCCAGTTCGGCGGAAACGGGGGTGAAGGCGTTCCGTTTTACGATCGCAATTACGCCCGTACCTACGTGCCTTACGAAAATCAGCAGTTTGGAACTCCCTACGATGGGTCTATGCAGCCGCTGGGCTATGGCGTACAGGTGCGGGACGCCAATGGAAACATACGGATCGATACGCTGATGGTTCCGTATTCGGCACCTGCCAAGGACCCGCGTCGGGCGTTTTTCAACACGGGCGTTACGGAACAGAATGATGTGTCGTACCGGATAGGCGATACGCAGAACTACTTTGGTCTGAGCTTACAGAATGTCAGTCAGACGGGTGTAGTGCCCAATGATCGTTACAAGCGGACAAACATTAGTGTTCGGGGTGGCCGGTCGGTCGATAAGTTTACGACCAACGCGGGTGTTCAGTTTTCGTATCAGAATACCAATACCGAAAATGGCGACTTTAACCAGAACCGACCCGTGTACTGGAATGTGCTGAATCAGCAGGCACATGCGCCCATAAACAGCTATCCATTAAACGACATAACTTCGCCATATGGCGATGTCAATGGCTATTATAATGCCTACTACCCAAATCCATACTGGCAGATAACGGGCGATAACTCGCGTCGGATCACGAACTTATACACGATACAAGGATCGGCCGATGCATCGTATCAGGTTACGAAATGGCTGAGTGTACTGTATCGCCTTGGCGGGCAGGTGTATAACTCCCAACTAAAAGCCCATATAGCCGATGTGAGCTTCTCGGAGTATGCCACGGGCGACCCCTGGGAAGCAGGAAACATTGCATCGTCGGCGGGGGGACATACCAACGCTACTGTGCAGGATGCCAGCCAGCTTCGGACCCGCTTCACCGGCGACCTGCTGATTACGCTGAATCCAAAGTTTGGCGATTTTACGACCCGGTTGATTCTGGGTCAGCAAACCCGGCAGGAGTACAGCCGCTCGACCTACGATTATGCCGGTGCACTTGTGGTTCCTGGTACCTATAATATCTCGAACCGGCTGGGTAACCCTACCGTGGCTGAGTATAGCAGTCAGAACCGGCTGCTGGGCGCGTTTGGCGATTTGACGGTTGGCTATAAGGATTTTGTGTTCATTCATGCGACCGGACGAAACGACTGGACATCATTGCTGGCTCCAAGCAATCGCTCGTTCTTTTACCCCAGTGTCGATGCGTCGGTCGTGTTGACAGAAGCTATTCCATCATTGAAGAACAGTTCGGCAATTAGTTATGCCAAAATTCGGGGGGGTGTATCACGGGTGGGTCAGGTCAACGTAGCGCCCTACCAACTCCAGAACGTGTTTAACCCCGGAACGGGTTTCCCATTTGGATCACAGGCTGGCTTTGAGCAAAGTAACCAACAAAACGACCCCAATCTGAAACCGGAGTTTACAAATAGTGCAGAAGTAGGGCTGGAAATTGGCCTGTTTGACCGCTTCAACCTCGAAGCCGTTTACTACAATACCCTGACTACCAACCAGACCGTACCCATCGATGTGTCGCGGGCAACAGGGTATTCGTCGGCGCTGGTCAATACGGGCAGCATGAAAAATAAGGGTATTGAGCTGGATATACGAACTATCCGCCCACTGGTCAACGCGGGAAACTTCACCTGGGATCTGAACGCCAACTTTACCTACCTCGAAAGCCTGGTTACGGATGTGTATCAAGATCTGGCCCGGATCAATATTCCGTATGGCACCGACCCCTACCGGCCAACCCTGACACCTACAGCATCGAACGTGTTTGCGGCCAAAGGCTTCGCTTATCCGGCTTTGTTTGTGAGTGATATTCAACGCGTTCAAACGACCGACCCAAACGGAGCCAACTATGATCCGACGGGTCAGTTTGCCGGTCGGGCCATCGTTGATGCTACAGGTTACCCCATTCTGGACCCAACGCTTCGCTATGCCGGTACTACCCAGCCTAAATACCGGTTTGGGTTGACCAATACCTTTAAATACAAAGGAATTACCCTGTCGGCCGTGGTCGAGTATCGGGGTGGGGCTGTCATCTACAATGCTATTGGCAATGCGCTCGAATTTACAGGGGCAGGCATTCGGTCAACCTATGCGGGGCGGCAGAATTTTGTGTTCCCTAATTCAGTCATCGTAACCGGGCAAACTTCAGATAATAAACCGCAATATGCCAACAATACCAACGTGACGACCAAAGATGGTAATCTGGTGTTCTGGACAAATTCGGGTTATCACAACGCAGGCTATAGTTACGTGACCAGCGCCGATTTCTGGAAACTGCGTGAGGTAGTCCTGAGCTACAACATTCCAGCCAAAATCCTGAATTATACCCGCTTCATCAAGTCGTTGAATGTGGCCGTTACGGGCCGTAACCTGATCATGCTGCGCCCCAAAACCAACGTGTTTACCGACCCTGAATTTTCGGGAGGCAGCAACGCCAATGACACCAGCAATGCCGTGGGCACAACGACGGAGTATCAGACACCCCCCACGCGGTTCTATGGGTTCCGGTTCAGTTTTGGTTTTTAATCCCTGTCTCAGCAAACAACTATGAAATCGATAAAGCAACTCCTGATGGGCCTTCTGATTGGCCTGTCCATCATTGTGGTGGGCTGTAAAGACTACCTGGAGGTAAATAACAACCCGAACCAGGTTACGGCCGCCACGCCCGAGCTGGTGCTGCCCGACGCGCTGGCGGCTACAGGCTGGTACCTGACCGGTAACGCACCCGGTGGAAATACCGGTAGCTTCTATTTTTTGAATCTTTGGATGGGCTACTGGAACTGGAGTGGTAACTACTCCATTGCCACTTCGGACAAAAACTACCAGTTTACCCAATCGTTCAACAACAGCATCTGGTCCAGCGCTTACCTGAATCTGAAGAACTACAACTACATTGATGTTCAGGGTGCTACGCTGAATGAGCCGATTCTGCGCGGGATGGCCAAGATCATGAAAGCGCTGCATTTTCAGTTACTGGTCGATACGTATGGCGATGTGCCCTATACCTCAGCTTTGCAGGGAACTTCCAATATTCTGCCGACCTACCAGAGCGGTCAGGCTATTTATGAAGACCTGTTCCGGCAGATCGATACGGCGATGGTGTTGCTGAACAGCGGGACTGGAACGGTGAATCCGGGTACCAACGACATCATGTTCGGAGGGGATATCAGTAAATGGCTCAAATTCGGTAATACGCTTAAGCTACGGATGCTGTTGCGGCAGTCGGAGCGGGCCGACCGGGCGTCGTTCATTCAGACTCAGTTGGCAACCATTAAAGCATCAGGCTATGGGTTTCTGGGGCCGGGCGAAAATGCGAGTGTGAATCCAGGTTATACTAATTCCCAGAATCAGCAGAGCCCGCTCTATGGGGCATTTTATGCCATCAATGGAAACCCGACTACGCTCAACAACCAGTTGAAGGGTAACCTTTATGGAATTACGTTCTATAAACAGACGAATGATCCACGACTGGGTGCGTACTATCGACCCGTTGCCGGAACGGCCAATACGTTTAACGGGACTTATTTCGGTACGATTGATCCGTTGGTCAACAGTCAGGTGTCGGATATAGGGCCGGGGGTATTGAAAAACGTTGGTCAGTCGTCGCCCATTCTGCAATCACACGAAAGTCTGTTTATGCAGGCTGAAGCGGCTCAACGGGGCTGGATCACCGGCGATCCTAAAACATTGTATCAATCGGCTATTACTGAGTCGTTCATTAATGTTGGCCGGACAGCCGCTGAAGCGACAGCTTACTATTCGCAAACGGGAGTGAATGATGTGAATTGGGAGGCTTCACCAAATAAAATCGAAGCCATCATCACCCAGAAATGGGCGTCAGAAAACGGAACGGCACCTTTCGAAGCCTGGTCGGATTATCGTCGGTTGGGCTTACCTACCAACGTGCCCATTTCGCAGGACCCCAGCACCACCGTTCGCCAGATTCCGGTTCGACTGCTTTATCCCACCACCGAGTATAGCAACAATGCCTCCAATGTGGCTACGCTGGGGACGATCAGTCAGTTTAATAGCAAGATTTTCTGGATGAAATAACGAAATAGCCCGTTGCCGTAAAGCGTTGCAACGGGCTTTCAACTTAATCATAACTATGAACAAGGTATTTAACATATTCGTGGCAGTAAGCGTTACGCTCGGTCTGACTTCGTGCCTGAACGATGACGAACATTTCGTTGACTTTGCCGGATCGGGCTATGTAGCCGAAATTCCCTACGCGGCTAACCGGAGCATCCTGAAAACGGTATCGGTATCAGCCAGTAGTGCCTCGACCGTTGCCCCCGTTGATGTCAACATTGCCTCACCTAATCCGCCTACGCAGGATTTGCCGATTACCGTAGCCATTGATCAGGCGGCCTTGACTGCTTATAATACAGCCAATAAAACATCGTATACCCTGCTACCCACAACGGCTTATCAATTGACAAATCCGGCAGTGACGGTGGCGGCTGGTCAGCGTATTGCGACGGTTAATGTCAATTTGGTAGGGACGCAGGTACCTGCTACCGGTGGCCCCTACGCGATTCCTGTCAGCATTACCACAGTTCCAAGTAACGTAGTAATCAGTGCCAATAATCATACGCAGATTCTGGTCATATCCCGGACGAAGTAGACCGAAAACGATAGAACCTTCCCGAATAGATGGGTCCATCTATTCGGGAAGGTTCTATCGTTTTCGGAAGTGAATACTCATTGGTTTTTTGCGCATAAAAAATAGACTACACCGAGCTAACGTAGTCTATTCTGATTTCATCAAGGGTAAAAACGCTGGATAAAGAATATGTTTTAAACGGCGCAAGATTGCTGCCAATGATATATGAATATTTACTATTTCTTACCAACCCTGCAGATTTCTTTCTGAAGCTTATTAGACTGTAATTTAAGTTTTCTGTCATTCCGACGAAGGAGGAATCTTCGGATAAGGGAGAAACGACTGTACTGATCCGAAGATTCCTCCTTCGTCGGAATGACAGAAAAATACTATAAAACTTAGTTTACACTGTACTTATTTCGTCCATTTCAGTTGGGATAATTTTTTTAGATGCAGCTCTTGACTCTCCTTCTGAATGGCCTGACAAAAAATAAGCCCGGATTCGAGATTGATTCCGGGCTTACGCTTCATTTACTATAATCACACGAAACTATTCCTCTATGTACAGGTACAGACTATTGAGGGAAAGGTTTTGTGTTCCAGTCGATTATAATCAGAATTTAATAAAGAGGCTGTTTAAACTTCCCTTTGTAGAAAATGTAAGACTCTTTTTTGTCATTCCGACCGGAGGGAGGAATCTCAACGTCGTTTATTAGTCAAGCTTGAGATTCCTCCCTCCGGTCGGAATGACAAAAATCGATCTTCTTATATCGAAGGTGGGAAAGTTTAAACAAGTTCAAAATTATATGTTTCGAGTGGTGATCGGCGTTAGAGAATAGACCCTGTTCTCCGACATATTGGCTTTAACCTGGCCTTTCCATAAAGATTAATCTGTTAATTCTGCTTAGGTACTCTATCAAATTAGGGTTGCGCGCAAATAAAAACGCCCGATTCAACTGACCGGGCGTTTGTGTATTCACCGTAACTGTGCTTACCTTACAGTAAGACAATCGCAATGAATTAGATACTGAACCAGGGAAAAGGTAATGGCTGATTTTTATGAATATTTTCAGAAAGCCTAATAGACCATTGGTCTATGCCGAAATGATTTCTATAAATAGTGATCATAAAATGTCGAAAACGCGGCCGATGCGTGTGTTTTAACGTTACTTGATGTCCGTTATACGCAGTGACAAATCGGCTGTTCGGCCGTCGGACAGACAGTAGTATGCCTTTTTCTTAAAAAACCTTAATTATGAACCGGTAAAACACAACTGGACGTTTCCAGTTAAACTAAATGATACAGTTTCGTTTCTGATAATGTAAAGAACAGAACGGAATCCATACGAATAAACCACCAGTTGAACACATGCAAAATTACACGATACTTTGGGCCGACGATGAAATTGATTTGCTGAAACCCCATATCCTGTTTTTGAAAAACAAGGGCTATGACGTTACCTCCGTAAATAGTGGTGCAGACGCACTGGACGAAGTAGAACATAATAACTACGATGTCGTATTCCTTGACGAAATGATGCCAGGGATGACTGGTCTGGAAACCCTTTCGCAAATCAAACAAATGCGTCCTAATCTGCCCGTCGTGATGATTACGAAGAGTGAGGAGGAGCATATCATGGAAGAAGCCATCGGTTCGAAAATTGCCGATTACCTCATAAAGCCGCTCAACCCCAATCAGATTCTGCTGTCGGTTAAAAAAATCCTGGATAACAAGCGGCTCGTTACCGAACGAACAAACATTGGGTATCAGCAGGATTTTCGGAATATATCCATGCAGTACAACGACCGGATGGATTTTGAGGAATGGGCCGATGTCTATAAGAAGTTGATTTACTGGGAACTAGAGTTGGATAGCTCGCAGGACCGGAGTATGTCGGAAGTGATGAACATGCAGAAAAGTGAGGCCAATGCTGAATTCTGCAAGTTTGTGATGGATAATTATGAAGACTGGCTCAATGATCCGAAAATGAGCAGTCCCGTCATGTCGCATCAATTAATGCGAAAAAAGGTGTTTCCGCTGTTGAATCAGGGTGGAAGTCAGCCCCCTTTGTTTTTTATCCTGATCGATAACCTCCGCTACGATCAGTGGAAAGTGATCGAACCGATACTGGGTGAATACTTTACGCTGGAAGAAGAATCCTCCTATTATTCGATTTTGCCGACAACCACCGGCTTTGCCCGTAATGCCATTTTCTCAGGCATGATGCCTAGCGAGATGGAGCGCAAACACCCCGACCTTTGGGTAAACGACGACAGTGAAGATGAAGGGCTGAACAACCACGAAGAAGAGTTTCTCCGTCGGCAGCTCGACCAGAGTCGCCTGAACCTCAAGATGTCGTACAACAAGATTTTGAATGTGAACCAGGGAAAGGCACTAGTCGATAACTTCAATAACTTGTTTCAGAACCAGTTGAATGTAGTCGTCTACAACTTCGTGGATATGCTCTCGCATGCCCGCACCGATATGGCCATGATCAAGGAACTGGCTCCCGACGAATCGGCCTATCGGTCAATCACCCGTTCGTGGTTCCTGCACTCGCCATTGCTGGAGTTTGTCCAAAGGATTGCGGCCAAAGGCGGGCGACTCATCGTGACCACTGACCACGGCATGATTCGGGTACAAAAACCGGCTAAAATTGTGGGCTACCGCGAAACGAATACAAACTTACGCTACAAGCAGGGCAAAAATCTTGGTTTTGATGAAGACCACCTGTTTGTCGGCCGTAAGCCCGAACGTTTATTCCTACCGAAGCCTCACGTATCAACGGCCTATGTTTTCACGCTGGAGGATTACTTTTTTGCGTACCCCAATAATTACAACTATTACGTGAATCATTATCGGAATACCTTCCAGCACGGTGGGGTATCGCTCGAAGAAATGATTATTCCCTTTGCGTACCTGAGAGCGAAATAGGTGTCTGGATTAATTGGTTAGCGGGTCGATTAGTTGAATAGTGCAATTGCACTATTCAACTAATCGACCAAATCAATAGGTAGCTAAAATATCTTCCATCACATACGCATGAGTGCCTAACCAGTTGGCGGCTCCCTCAAGTTGTGTTACTTCGATTCGGAGGTCATTCTGAAAATCGCCCAGGCAGTACTGGCCGATGGCTTCTTCTATGCTGGTCAAAATAAATGAAGCGGCTTTGGCCAGGACCCCATCGACGATAATTATTTCGGGGTTAAGCAGGCTGATGGCAACTGATAGGCCTTTTCCGAGTTGAAACCCTACTTCGTTCAGAATTTTAATGGCGTATGAGTCGGCCTGTTGAGCTGCCTGAATGAGATCGTCAATATCGATCTGGTCTACATGATCGCGAAAGGCGGCCAGCTTGGTCGGTTGTCCGGCCAGAATATCGCGCTGCGCCCGACTGACCAGTGCCGAAGCGGAAGTAATTGTATTCAGACAGCCAATCTTACCACAGTGGCATCGCTCACCGGATGGGTCGACCTGAATATGCCCGAGTTCACCCGCAAAGCCGCTGGCTCCCTGAAATACTTCACCATTGATGACAATACCCAGCCCGACTCCCCAGTCGATGTTGATGGCCAGTACCTGTTTTTTGCCTTTGGCCCGCCCAAACCGACTTTCGCCCAATACCGTGGCTTTGGTATCGTTGATAAGGTAGACAGGTTTGCCCGTTTGTTCGGAGAGCCAGTTGGTTAACGATGTGTCGGCGGGATTCAGGCTTTTATACGTTAGATTCAATCCCCGGTGGGCGTCAATTAACCCCGGCATTGACATCCCGATAGCCAATACATCGCTGCTATTGAGGCCGGAAGCGGCCAGGGCGTTTGTAAAACACTGGGCCAGCGATGGCATAAACGTTGGGTTGTCCGCTATGCGTAGTGAATAGTTTTCGCGCGAAACCACATTGCGCCGGGTATCCATAAACAGGATTTTGGTGTCGTGCGTACTGACGTCCAGAATGGCTATATAATTCTGTTTGGTGTTTAGCCCAAACAGAACCGGCCGTCGGCCATTGCTGCCAATGCCAATGCCGATGGGGGCAACCCATTTATCCTCAATAAGTTCTTCAACTAAACCGGTAACCGACGGAACACTACCGTGCAGCACCTTCGTCAATTGAGCGAGTGTACTGTTTCCCTCGGCATAGAGATAGGCCAGTGCTTTACGCTGTTTTTGTTTTTTTTTATAATCAACCACCGACTGTTGACCCAGTGAGTCGTTGTCGGACATAACGGCAGGATTCATTGACTACAGACTAATAAGACGTTAGAACAGATCAAAAAGTGATTCATACGTCGTTTTTGAACCCAAAGAAATCAAATGGGTTGAGTTATTCTTTCTATATCGGTTTAGATAGGAGAGCAATAAAGATAGTAAAGTTTTAGAGCATTCGTGCCAGAATAGACATTATTGCTAACTCTGTTCATTTCCCAACACCACCTCCGCCCGGAGTTTCGATGTGGATGCGTTCGCCCGGTTGCATGGCTCGGGTAAAAATACCCGGTAACGGTTCTTCCTCGCCAGTCAACGACCTCACCCACTGACGGCCTGGCTGTCCGGCATCGCCACCCTGGATTCCGTAAGGAGATGCTATCCGATGCTGACTCAGTAGAGTAGCCTGAACAGGTTCTAAAAATTCGATGTCGCGGATGATACCATCGCCACCCCGCCATCGGCCATTACCACCGGAGCCGGTACGAATACTGAATTGATGCAGTCGGACAGGGTAGCGCCGTTCCAGTTCTTCGGGGTCGGTAAGTTTGGTGTTGGTCATGTGCTGATGCACCGCCGATCGCCCGTCAGCACCATCCGTAGCACCTGCACCCCCACCAATGGTTTCGTAATAACCAAAGGGTTCCGGGGTCGCGGACGACTTGCCAAAGAGGAAGTTGTTCATCGTACCTTGGCTACAGGCGGCTAACCCCAATGCCTTCAACAACGTATCGACAAGACGCTGACTGACTTCCGTATTGCCCCCAACCACAGCCGGACATTTGTTATGGTCAGCGGGAAAAATTGGGTTCAGAAAAGAGGATTCTGGCAGGATTAACTCAACGGGAGCCATCAGCCCTTCATTCAGCGGAATATCGCGTCCGCACCACAACCGAAGTACATACAGAACTGCACTGTAGAGAATGGATATATTGGCGTTGAGGTTGTTGGGATGCGTGCCCGATGTGCCGGTAAAGTCAAAGCGAATACGTGGCTGAACCTGATTCGGAGCGGCTACATCATTGGCCCAAATAGAAATGCTTAGCCTGATCAGATGCCCGTCGTCCAGCGATTCTTCGGCTTCAAAAATCTGTCCGCTCATGGGGTGTAAAACCGCTGTAATGGCATCCGTAGCCGATTGCTGAAGGCGGTTCATATACTGATGAATTGTTGCCAGTCCATGTTGCCGGACAAGGGTTTGTAGCGCTTGTTCACCTGCCCGTAGCGAAGCCAGTGCCGCTTCAATGTCGGCTTTATTTTCGGCTAACGCACGGGTAGGGTAGGGGCAATCCGTAAATCGGGCCGCTAGCCCTGAATCCCACATAAACTGACCATTTTTGACGACATAGGTCGGTTCCAGTATAACCCCTTCTTCAACCAGCGATACAGCATCGGGTGGCATCGATCCGGGAACTTTACCCCCAATTTCGGCATGGTGCGCCCGGTTAATTACATAGCCAATCAGTTGATTATCGTCGGTGAAAACTCCACTTAGCAGGGTCAGGTCAGGAAGGTGCGAGCCGCCATACTTTGGGTGATTGGTAATGACTACATCGCCGGGTTCGAGAGGAGGCAGCGCTTCCAGCACCAGTCGGGCACAGATGCCGAGACTACCCAGATGGACCGGAATGTGGGGGGCATTGGCAACCAGTTCGGCCTGGGCATTGAGCAGGGCGCAGGAGAAATCGAGCCGTTCTTTGACATTCACCGAAAAAGCGGTTCGCTGCAACTGGGCACCCATTTCTTCGGCAATAGCCCGGAAACGTTGTGTGTACAATTCAAGTTGGATGACCTCCTCGCTCGTTTCCCATTCCTGAAAAACAGTAGCGGAGTGTGGCTCTTCTTCGAGGTCTGCGATGTAATCAACAAGGGCATTTTTATTGGCCTGAACGATGAGCCGCCAGCCGGGTTCGATAAAGGCAGAGGAGGTTGTGTTGAGCAGTAAGGCGGGCCCACGGAAGGTATCACCCTCCTGCAATTGCATCCAGTCGTAAGCCGGATACGTATCGGTCATAAAGGCCGGTACGGCATGGCGATGACTTACAGGATTGCCAGTAATAGATGGCTCAACGTTTGTTGTGCTGACCATCACACGGATGCTCTCAACCTCAATGGGGCGATTTTCGGGGAAATGACCATAAAGATGCTGGTATTTTTGTCGGAAATTCTCCTCAAGATGATGGCTGAATGGAACATCGACAGTGGCTTCCTGGCCGAGCAGGCGAAGAAATACCGAAATGTTTTTTGTTTCGATAGGTACATCCTGGCCGACATCCTGTCGTAGTGTTGCGGTTGCTGTATCAATCAGGCTGCTACTAATGCCAGATAGGTCACTGCCAAGATCCGCTAGCGGTTTTAAGATAGATTTTGATGCCAGTCGCTCAATCTGGGCCTGCCCAATGCCATAGGCACTCAACAGACCACCATCGAAGGGTAAAATGAGTTGTTCCATACCCAGCAATCGGGCAATGGCACAGCCGTGCAATCCGCCAGCGCCACCGAATACTAGTAAACTATACTCGTTCGGATCGAAGCCGCGCGATACAGAAATCTTACGAATGGCCCCCGCCATCGTTTCGTTGGCAATTTGCTCGAATCCACGAAGTAAGCTCAAGGCATCTGTTCGATTTCCCGTTTTGCTTTCCACTTGCTGTAAGACCTCTTCTAATGCAGTTTGTGCTTTTTCAAGGAAAACCGGAATCCCAAACTGCTTTGGATGGAGTTTGCCTAGCAGCAAGTTGACATCGGTGATGGTCAACGGACCACCCGCTCCATAACAGGCCGGTCCGGGATTGGCACCGGCACTGTGTGGCCCGACCCGTAGCTGGCCCAATGTGGCTCCGTGGCTTTCAAACCAGCAGATTGACCCGCCCCCAGCCGCTACCGTTTCGATGGCAAGTGAAGGAAGTTGTAAATCAAATGAGCCAATTTTGGTAGAAAACCGGTAATCTAATCCGTTCTGGATGCGGGCTACATCGGTACTGGTACCACCCATGTCGAGGGTTAGGATTCCGGTGCTTGATTGGGCCGATTGCAGTTGATTACCAATTTCAGATGCGCCAATGACGCCCCCCGCAGGCCCGCTAAGCAAACTATCTTTCGGCTGGAACAGATCCCCCCGAACCAGACCACCGGAGCTAGTCATAATGCGAACCGGATTACCCCCCAGTTGCTGCTGTACATTATCCAGATACGACCGCATTACGGGCGTCAGATAGGCATCTACCACTGCTGTTTGGGTACGTGATACGTACTGGGGCGTTACGGAGGTATCGGTAGAGAGTGTTATATGCGTGAAACCGGCTGCGCTTAAAGCTTCGCGAAGTTGCTGCTCATGCGTAGGGTTGCGGTAGGCATTCAGAAACGAGATGGCAATAGCATCGGGTTGTAGTTGCCGAAGTTCCTCAATCAGATACGTACAGGTTTGTGCAGATAGGGCGGTTACTAACTGACCATCGGCCGCTATCCGCTCATCGACTTCAAGAACAGAATCGTAAAGTACTTCAGCAGGGGGAATCGCTAACTGGAATAAGTTTGGCCGTTGCTGGGTTCCGATTTTTAGCAGGTCCTTAAACCCTTTAGTCACCAACAGGGCTATACGTCCGCCTTTTCGTTCCAGCAGCGCATTGGTTCCTTTCGTGGTACCCAGTCGCATTTCCAAAGCCGGAAACGGTTTGTTTAAAGGCGTTTGGGTTAACAGCCGCGCGGCTAAAACTGGAGCTTCTTCACCTGTATAGATTTCGACGGTGCGTAACGCGGACATCTTGTCCGCAGGTGACAATGCGGACAAGATGTCCGCGTTACGCAGCACCAGCTTCCCATCGACTGCTAGCGATTCAATAGTGAATACCTCATCGGTTTCCAGGATACGAAGCTGGTAACCGTCGAAAATGGGAGCTGTTAACCAGGGCGCTATTAGTTTGCCATCAACCAACTGCCCGCGCAAACGGCTGCTGCTTAGTACTTTAGTTCGGTGTAAATTCCCCTGTGGATCAAGAGCGAGTCCATCGGTGAAGGTGCCGCCGGTATCAATCCAGATTTGGTACATATATCGTTGACGCACTACGTCAGAAAGCCGTAAGAAGTTCGAAAGGCAAAACTAAACCTTGATACGCTCAAAAGGGCAAATAGAGATGAAATATGAACCGTAACCGCTAATTCGAATTAACCAGTCTCCTTTGCCTGACAGTTTTTGGCAAAGGATCAATGCAGCAACTTAACACCGGCCTGTTGATACGCTGCTAGAAGGTCGGGTGATGCGTCGTTGTCGGTAATCAATACATCGAACAGGCTTAACGGAGCAAACTGGAGGTATTTGGTTGTTTCGAGCTTCGAGGAGTCACACAGTAGGTAGACCTGTTCCGATTGTCGGGCCATTGCTACGGCTGTACTGGCTTCTTTTTCGCTATTGGCACTCAATCCATTTGCCAGCGAAATGCCATCGACACCGATAAAGGCACGGTTAGCTCGATAGCGGGCCATGTGTTCTTCGGCAATCAAACCATGAACCGCCTGCCGTTCTTTATCCAATTCGCCCCCAATCAGATTGACTGTAACCTCTGAACTCATGAGTTCGGCCACTACGGGCAGTGAGTTCGTAATGACCGTAATACGTTTGTTACGGATAAATGGACACAGCCGAAAAACTGTACTGCCGCAATCCATAAAAATGACATCCCCTTCCTGAATCTCGCTGGCAGCTAACTGGCAGATGTAGTCTTTGCGTTCGGCATTGACGGCGGTTTTGTTGGCAAAACGGTGGGTATCCGTGGCCAGACTTACCTTCATCGCCCCTCCATGCGTCCGATAGATAAGCCCCGAAGCCGCCAGTTGAGTCAAATCCCGACGGACGGTCATTTCAGATGTTTGAAGCAATTCGGCCAGTTCACGAACATCAATGGAGCCTCGTTCTTCGACCGTTTGTACAATTAAGCCCTTCCGCTCTTGGAAATTCATGCGCAAATGATTTGTTTTGAACAAAAATAAACAAAATAAAACAAAAAAGAACAAATGCTTGTCGATCGCATACAAATAACGGAGGAGAAACTACTCTCCGACAATTGGTACATTCTGAAACGATTTACATTTAACTATCTGGGTAAAAACGGCCAGTGGACAACGCAGCAGCGGGAAGCCTACGATCGGGGCAATGGTGCTACGATTCTGCTCTACAACCCACAAGCCAACACGGTGATTCTGACACGTCAGTTCCGGTTACCCACCTTCGTGAATGGCAACCCGACAGGTATGCTTATCGAAGCCTGTGCCGGTTTGCTGGATGATGAACACCCGGATGATGCCATCCGACGCGAGACCGAAGAGGAAACGGGCTACCGGATTCAGTCGGTTCAAAAGGTGATGGAAGCCTATATGAGTCCCGGCTCAGTGACCGAAAAGCTGTTTTTTTATCTCGCACACTACACTGCCGATACCGAGCGGGCAGCCGGTGGGGGAATCGACGAAGAAGAGATCGATATTCTGGAACTGCCGGTCGGTCAGGCAATGGACATGGTAGCACGGGGTGAGATAATGGACGGTAAAACCATTATGCTGCTGCAATACCTTCGCCTACAGCAGCTAACCAACTCCCTAAACTGATATGCTGATCCTGATTGCTGGTCCGTATCGCTCCGGCACGAATGATGCTCCTGCTCTGATTGCCGAGAATATGCATCGGATGGAAGAGGCCGCGCTAGCTGTCTACCGAAAAGGACATACACCTATCTGTGGTGAATGGCTGGCATTGCCTCTGATTAAAACCGCTGGTTCAACCCAACTGGGTGATGCCATTTTCAATGAGATCTTTCATCCTGTAGCTGTTCGTCTAATTGACCATTGCGATGGTGTTGTACGCATCGGCGGTCCATCAGCCGGAGCCGACGAAATGATGCGCCAGGCTGGGTTGAAAGGCAAACGGCTATTCTGGACGCTGGAAGAAATAGAATAACTGTGGAGTCAGGTTTTGTAGTGGAGTCAGGTTCTCAAACTTGACTCAGCGAGGTTTCTCAAAACCGAGTGTAGCTTGTTCGTTCGGTTTTGAGAAACCTCACGCTGTCGGGTTTAAGAACCCGACAGCACAGTGTGCTGACTTATAGCTGGTTAGTGGCGGGTTTGCGAACCTGATACCGAAGCAGCCGGGCTACCTGTCGCTGAAATCATGTTGGCAAACAGGCGATACGCACCGGGCACACCGGCAGGGAGTTCACGGAAGAAAACGAGTCCGGTATACATAAAATGACCTTTGCCGTAGGTAGCATACAGCAAACTGCCCTGTTTGGGCGCTTCGTTCTGGTCATTGGCCGAGAAAATGGGTTCGTAGGCTTTGTCCCACTCTTTCGCGAAGTAAATACCACGTTCCTGAACCCAGCCATTAAAATCGGCCTCCGTGATTTTGTTCGGGTAATTGAGCAATGGATGCTGAGGATTAATGAACGTCATTTTGGCATCCTCTTCCGTAACGCGCTCAGCCCCAATTGAGAATGGGTAGGGCCCGAGTTGCGGCAAAGCCGGGTCATTACGCAGGAATGAGCTACCGGGTGTTACGTATTGGACAATCATATTGCCTCCGTTCTTTACATAATCCAGTAGTTTAGGTTGGTAGCGAGCTAGCCACTGATTGGTATTGTACGCCCGAACCCCAACCACAATGGCATCGTAGCCAGACAGGTTCCCGTTGAGTTCAGCGGCTCCAAGAATCGTGACTTTGCAACCCATTTGTTGAAGGGCAGCCGGAACTTCGTCGCCAGCTCCCACAATGTAGCCAATGTTTTTCGCGGTTACTTTGATGTCCAGTTTTACCAGTTTGGCTTCGGCTGGTGGAAACAGCGTTTGCGTCGGAATATGTTTATAGGCAATCTGTCGTAGGCCAGTGCTGAAGGTGCCTGTCCCGGTAGTCATGGTAGCCTGTAGTTTTCCATCTTTGGCTTGTCCGTTTGGTGCCAGCGTAAACGTTACCCGTTGCTCATCACCTTTGTACGTCAGCGAGAATGGAACTGAAGCAGGCTCAACTTTCCAGCCAGTCGGTGCTGTAAGTGTTAGCGTGCCCGACACATTGGCACGGCCAGCCTTCAGGATCAGATCGGATGTCTTGGGGGTGTTATCGCTGAAAGTAAATACCCGCTCGGTCAAGTTGGCCGTTACCTCAGGCTGAACGATAAATGGCCGGTAAATTTCACCATCGACCGGATCCGTTGATTTGTAAACGACGGGCCGTGTGTATACAAAGCGTTGACCATTGATTTCAACGGTATAACTAGCCGCTACAGCGGGTGGATTTTCGGGCAGGCCGATCAAGTGCTGATTATCGACCTGAAACAAGCCTTTATCAATCGGTTTTTCGAGCCAGTAGGGTTGCGAAATCGTCTGTGTTTTCGGAATTATGAGTAGGGTAGGGTACTGGACCACTTCGTTCGGTTTCAGCGCCAGATTGAGGGTTGTATCCTTTCCTGTCGAGTAATGAACACTGACCAGCTTGACCGGAAACTCTTCCCGATTGACCACATTGGTCGATATTTTGATTGTTTCGCCCGGCGTAGCGGCAAAATCGGTTGGGTTGGTCTCCATCCACAGGCCCAGGCATTGCTGGATCAGGGTTTGGACCTCCTGCCGTTTCGCTTTCACATAGTTATTCGTCGTATCCAGCTTACCAAGTGCCCCATACAACTGCACCAGTGCCGGAACCGAAGCCGACGGCTGATCGGGACGGAACGACGAAATGAGCTGTGTAACCTGTGTCTGAACGGCGTCGCTGTTTTTGACCCGCTTCCAGCTTACATCAATCCCATCAAATGGATCTTTTTCAACAGGATCACCACCTTTCAGCAGCAGGTAATCGATACGGGCATTTCGGTTGGGTGCTACACCAAATCCCTGGCTTTTATGCTGACTACGGCTCTCAGAGGCTATTTCGCCATACGATTTGCCTAGTAAGGAGTTATACAAGCCTGTTTCAATACCGATCAGGTTACCCGCTTCGTCGGGTTTCTTGTTACTCATGAAGGCACCCGGAATGAATACGTTCCAGAGAATCCGCCTGGCCTGCCAGGGTTTTACATAGGCCAGTTGTTCCGGAAATTTGGTCGGGTCATTCGAGATTTTGAACGCTTCTTCGCCCAGGTACCCTGATGCGCTGTGGTGACCATGACCTGCACGAGCATCGGGTGGGAAACGGGTGATGATCACATCGGGCTGGTATTTACGAATGATCCAGACCACATCGGCCAGGACTTTATCTTGACCCCAGGTTCGCACCGCTTCGTTGGTCGATTTGGAAAAGCCAAAATCGTAGGCACGGCTGAAAAACTGATCGGGACCATCGACGCGCCGGGCGGCTAGTAGCTCCTGTGTACGAATCACGCCAATGTTTTCGCCCTGTTCTGCACCGATCAGGTTTTGCCCACCATCGCCCCGCGTCAGTGCCAGATAGCCCGTCCGTACGAGCCGTCCTTTAGCCATATAAGCCAGAAACAACGTGTTTTCGTCGTCGGGATGGGCGGCTACATAAAGTACCGTGCCGAGAATGTTTAGTTTTTTCAGGTTCGACAGAATTTCGCCAGCAGGGGCCGGTTTGATAGGGCCGTAAGGAACCTGAGCAGATAAAGAGATACTGAATAATAAACCAAAAAGTAGAACGGGTAGGCGTTTTGGGAGCAACACAGTCAGCAGCAGTTAAGATGGAATTGACAAATTTACAACGAAAGCATAGAAAAGGCTACCCTAAAAGGATAGCCTTTTAACCCGTATTACCTAACAACTAAACGTATTTATTGGAAGATCGGAAATTTCTGCAACGGATCGGACAATGATTTGGACACATTCGGCTCATACTGATTTCGCCCTGCGGATAAATGAACCGCTGGAACTTCTGCATACCCGACTGTAGAGAAATGATCACTTAAACCACGGGTGTTGCCTTCGCCAGCCGACGGATTCGTTAAACGCTTCGGCTGAATTAGCAGGCAGCTATAGCGTTGGGCGATAAGCTCATACAATAGCGTAGTTTGAGGTGTAGCCAGTTTGGTGGAAAGGGCCTCTGCTCCCATATCAAAAAGCAGTGCAAGTTTACGCTGAGTTTGCTCAGCAGTAAAGATTTCTTCATAGAGATTAGTTAAGTTAAGAAAAAGCAAATTTTGCCTATTGGGACAGCAAGATTAATTCAATGATAATGAAATTTTATTTTATTAGTAAAATTATATTTGGAATTATATTTTACAATTGGAATTATAGGCGAAATAAACTGAAATTTAATCGTGCTTTAATCTGTACGGCTGTAATTGGTCAATTACCTATAACTAGAGGTAATTGACCGAAGCTAGCTTTATAAGCTTGCTATAGGCAGTATGAATGGGTAATTAGCTGACTATAAAGCTGCGAGTTTAACGCCTTGTCTGCAAATGCTTAGGCTTTATTACTTAATGATTGGAGAGGGCGTAAGTAGTTAGGTATGTATGAGCAGTACTGCTCTGATAGTAAGGAGTATAGCCCAGAGAATCCGATTTCTAGTCGTTTTTGTTCCTAAAAAAAACGTAATAAACCTCAAAAAAAGTCAACAAACGCTGTTTTGGGCGTTGGGTTATCCCCCTCAAATCATATCTTTGGGGGCAATTATTTCTCAAACCTATACTTAGTCGCATGAATTACAGTGTTTATCTGGTTCCCGTACTGGGTCTTGTCGGATTGGTGATTATGTACACCAAATTCCTGTGGGTCTCCAAACAGGAAGCTGGCGATGACCGGATGCAGGAAATCGCGTCGTATATTGCCAATGGTGCCATCGCCTTTTTGAAAGCAGAATGGCGCGTTCTTACTTATTTCGGTATCGTGGTGGCTCTTCTGCTGGCCTATTCAGGTACCTTAGTTGAAAATTCCAGTCCCGTTATTGGCCTGTCGTTTGTACTGGGCGCTTTCCTGTCGGCCCTGGCCGGATACATCGGGATGAATATTGCCACCAAAGCCAATGTTCGTACCGCTCATGCTGCCCGTACCAGTTTGGCCCGTGCTTTAGATGTATCGTTTACGGGTGGTTCCGTGATGGGTATTGGGGTAGCCGGTATTGCTGTTCTGGGTCTAGGAAGCCTATTTATTGTTCTCTACAAATTATATGTTGAGCCATCGGGTGATGTTAATGGTTTACCGATGGAGAAAGCACTTGAAGTGCTGGCAGGTTTCTCGCTTGGTGCAGAATCAATTGCGTTGTTTGCTCGGGTAGGTGGCGGTATTTATACAAAAGCGGCAGACGTAGGTGCTGACCTGGTTGGTAAAGTGGAAGCTGGTATTCCGGAAGATGACCCGCGTAATCCAGCTACCATTGCCGATAACGTAGGTGATAACGTAGGCGACGTAGCAGGTATGGGTGCTGACCTCTTCGGTTCCTATGTGGCAACGATTCTAGCTACGATGGTGCTGGGTCGCGAAATCAAAATTCCGGGTGATCCAATTATTGGCCATGCTCCTATTGTATTGCCAATGGTCATTGCTGGTCTGGGGCTTATTTTCTCTATCATTGCTACCTATTTTGTTCGCGTGAAAGATGAGAATGGAAACGTACAGGGGGCACTAAACTTAGGCAACTGGGCGTCGATTATCATCACATTGATTGCCTCTTATTTCCTGGTGAATGCAATGCTACCCACCGGGAATATGGAAATTCGGGGTGTGGAGTTTACGCGGATGGACGTATTCTACGCTATTGTTACGGGGCTGATAGTTGGGGCATTAATGAGTACCGTTACCGAATATTACACAGCTATGGGTCGTCGTCCGGTATTGTCCATCATCCGGCAATCAGCTACGGGGGCGGCTACGAACATCATAGGCGGTTTGTCAGTGGGTATGGAATCGACTGTAATACCAATTCTGGTGCTGGCAGCCGGTATTTACACGTCTTATCATTTTGCTGGTCTGTACGGTGTTGCTATTTCAGCGGCCGGTATGATGGCGACAACAGCTATGCAGTTGGCGATTGATGCCTTCGGACCGATTGCTGATAACGCGGGTGGTATTGCCGAAATGAGTTACCTGCCCGAAGAGGTTCGTGGTCGTACCGATATTCTGGATGCTGTGGGTAACACGACGGCCGCTACAGGTAAGGGTTTTGCTATTGCATCGGCAGCATTGACCGCACTTGCCTTGTTTGCGGCTTTCGTGGGTATTTCGGGTATTTCGGCCATCGACATTTATAAAGCCGACGTACTGGCTGGGTTGTTTGTCGGGGCCATGATTCCGTTTATCTTCTCGTCGCTGGCGATTGCGGCAGTAGGCCGTGCCGCTATGAAAATGGTGGAAGAGGTTCGTCGTCAGTTCCGCGAAATTCCGGGTATTCTGGAAGGTACGGGCAAACCTGAATACGAAAAATGCGTAGCGATCTCAACCCAGGCTTCCATCCGCGAGATGGTTCTGCCCGGCGCTATAGCCTTAACGGTTCCCGTTATTGTTGGGTTTATTTTCGGGCCAGAAGTACTCGGTGGCCTGTTGGCTGGGGTAACGGTTTCGGGCGTACTGATGGGGATTTTCCAGAACAACGCTGGGGGGGCTTGGGATAATGCCAAGAAATCGTTTGAGAAGGGTGTCGAAATCAACGGACAAACCTATTATAAGAAATCGGAGCCACACAAAGCATCGGTAACGGGCGATACAGTGGGTGACCCTTTCAAAGATACGTCGGGTCCTTCGATGAACATCCTGATCAAACTGATGTCGATCGTTTCGCTGGTCATTGCGCCTTATATTGCGGTCCAATCATCCGAAACACCGGGCTATAACCGGGAAGGCAAAGTAGCGGCTGGCACCGAAGTGCCCCTCGAAGAATCGACGGCAGCCGACAATGATAAAGTAAGTACGCCCAATGCCCAGCTGGGTGAGTTCAGTATACAGAAACTGACCAGTGGCGTTGAGCTAAACATCCCTGAGTTTGGGGTCGAAAATAAACTGCTGGCATTCATCAAAAGTGACAAGCCTGTTGACAAAACCACCTGGTTCGATTTCGACCGGCTGCTGTTTCAGACGGGCAGTGCTACGCTGGAGCCACAGTCGCAGGAGCAGTTGAAGAACATTGCCGAAATCCTGAAAGCGTATCCTGGCGTGAACATTAAGCTAGGAGGCTATACTGACAACACAGGAAATGCTGCGGCCAACTTCAAGCTTTCGCAGGATCGGGCCAATTCGGTTCGGACTGAACTGGAGAAAATGGATATTTCGAAAGATCGTCTGGAAGCTGAAGGTTATGGTCAGGAGCACCCCGTTGCTTCTAACGACACCGAAGAAGGCCGCGCTCAAAACCGCCGGATTTCCATTCGGGTGACGAAGAAATAAATATTGTAGATAATGAGACGGTTTAAACTTCTGAGAATAATCTTAAAATGAACGCTTTTGTCATTCCGACGAAGGAGGAATCTCAAGTTTTCCAAATCAATAACTAAAAAACATTGGGATTCCTCCTTCGTCGGAATGACAAAAAGCTTTTCAAGGAAAGTTTAAACAGCTTCTACAAATAAAAAGATCGGCTTACGTAAGCCGATCTTTTTATTTGTAAGATTATGTACTTCCTTCAACTCCCCGAAAGTTTTGAACTTACTAGAAGTTGAAGGAGTCTACAGTTATTAATTTCCCAGTGCGTTATAGATCAGTAAGTTATTGGCAGTAACAACCCGGTCGCCGGGGGCCAGACCGCCCGCCAGATACGTTTTAGGGCCGATTGACTTATAAATGTCTACTTCACGGACTAGTGGCTGATTCTTTTTATTGACCATCACCACGAAGTTGCGGTTCTTGTCGAAAACGACCGCCTTGGCCGGAATAGCAATTCGCTGATCGTGACCCGCATAGGTGACACTCACATTGGCAAACATTTCGGGCTTGAGTCGGTAATCGGCATTTTCGAGGGTAACCCGAACCTTCAGGGTTTTGCTTTCAGGGTCGAGCACATTGAATATTTTGTCGATACGACCATGGAAGATTTTGTCGGGGTAGGAGAGTGTTGTAATGGTAGCCTGATCACCTTCTTTTACATTGGCCAGATCGGACTCATACACATTGGCCATAACCCACACATGATCAAGATTAGAGATGGTGAATAAGTTCTCAGGGTCATCGGAGCGAAGTTCCATACCTTGAGCGGCTGTTTTTTCGACAATAAACCCACTTACAGGTGCTTTAACAATATAAACGGAGCCGTTGCCACCTACAATCCGTCGGCGCTCATTTACCCGGTTTACTTCGCCCTTAGCCGCTTCCAACTGTTCTTTGCTAGCCACCAGATCTTTCTGCGAACTTAATCCGGCTTTGGTCATATCTTCCGTAACCTGCATGTTTTTCTGAGCTAACGAAAGCTGACTTCGGGCAGCTACGGCCTGTTGTTCGAGGTCGGCCAGATCACCCGAGCGAATAACGGCTAAGGTTTGCCCTTTTTTGACATAATCGCCCAGGTCGGCTTTCAGGGTTTCAATATGACCGCCAACCAGCGGAAAGACTTTAACGACCTGGTCCTGGTTGAAGGTGATTTTGCCCGTCAGATTCAGTTCATTGCGGGCGTTTTCCAGCCTGGCAGTGTCTAAAGCAGCCGTGGCCAGCAGGTTTTTTTCCTGGCTGGCTTTAGATTCATCCACAGCCGATGTGGGTGGTGTTGAGCTATTGCAACTACTTAGGCCATTGATCAGTAGCAAGCTGGCGCTTACGATCATCAACCAACGACGATGTGAAACTAACTGATCAGGGGAACCAGGCTGGGTTGGGCGACCGGCTTTTAAAGGTTCCACGCCAGATACGATTTTTATCAGTACAGGTTCCGGCTTTAGGCCAAACCAGGATTGAACTAACGTAAGCAGGTACTTTTTCATGAGATTGTTTCACCATTAACCCTCTAGTTAATTACCTGATTGACCGGATTAAGATGGTAAAACAAAAGTCCTATTTGCTAATTAAATGGTTCTTAAGGCCATATTAAAAGGTTATTAAACCCCTTAAAAGGCAGACACCCCACCTGGCGAACCAGACGGGGTGTCTCTTATTTTCAAAAACGTTGAGTAAATCCAAACAATTGATTAGTTCAATTTCGCATTATCGGCCAGTTGGTCGACTTTGTCATTGTACTGATCTTTAGCGTCCTCTTTATTTTTGTTAAGTGCCGCCTGAGCCTGATCTTTATATTGGTTATACTGATCTTTAGCTTTATCAGCGTACTGGTTTACCTGACTCTTGGCCTGCTCGTATCCTTCTTTAACTTGAGTAACGCCTTTTTCCCATTGATCTTTCAGGTCGCCGGTACGTTTATTAGCTTCCTCAGTTAGTTTATCGCGTGTTTCTTTCCCACTGCGAGGTGCTGTCAGAATGCCAATAACAACGCCTGTAATAATTCCGGCCAGAAAATCTCTTGAGCTTCTCATAATTTTATTGTGTGTTTTAGGTGAGTTTCGTTTTAGTTGACAAGCGTCACGTCGCTTATTGTTTGGCTTTCCGCTTTGCCTGAGCAGTCAACTCGTGCGTTTTATCGGCTGCCGAATCAACATAGTCGTTATACTGCTTCTTAATGCTGTCTATACCTGACTGAAGCTGGTCCTGCAAGTCCTTAAAAAACGTATCCGTTTCCGACGAAATGAGCTTACGAGTCTTTTTGCCGCTTTCGGGAGCCAGCAGAACACCTATCACTGCGCCTACCGCTAATCCTACTAAAACTCCTGGTAATGATTTCATGGTTTCTAACTTTTGTGAATGACTTATGGTTCCAATAATGTGAAGGTATTAGAAAATACTGTACCACTGATTAAATCGCATAGGCAATTGGCTGGTAATTAGTAGTTTAGTGAAAAGGGCTATTTTTATTACTGAGGATTTTTTTCTACAAGGGCGTCCATGTTTTACGCAATTTATTGTGGAGTCCCATAGGTTTATTGGCTTGGTAATTAATTATATTAGCAAGCCTATGCTTTACGTTATACTCGAAATTGATATACTGCCAAAAAAAATCCCCGCGCTCAACTTGGCGCAGGGATTCCGTACCCACCGTAACTTGTACTTAACCTAAAATGAGTTGTTGCGGACTAAACCGCGCCTATAACATAGGAATATCGTTTTTGCAGCGAACTGCTTTTTACTATTTCTCATCAATTGTACTCCCTTCCTTACACGCCCCGCCCTTGAATTAGGCGCAGAATAATGGCAATCACCGCAATCACTAGCAGAATATGAATCAAATTGCTGCTACCAATACCTGTTCCGAGAACTCCTAAGAAGCCTAGCAACCAGATAATGATTAAAATGACGGCAATGGTGTAAAGAAGGTTTCCCATGTCATTTCCCTTGAGTAAATCAGAATAGCCACCTTGTAATCGATTAGTTGATTAGAAAAAGTTGTGCCAAGAATCCAGGGAGATTGGATTTATTCTAACTAAATGCCGTATGGGCTTGGAAATGAGGTTTTAATTAATGTTTACGGTTTCAAAGGAACGTTTATATGCAAAATGAAGCCATGGGAAAACTGTGGAAATAGTTCTACACATGTAGAATAAGCGTGGAAAAAAGGCGCGGTTTTGGGGTAATAACAGGTAAAGTGATGATCATAAATAGTTAACAATTGAAGTGTAAATAATTAGTCTACCAGCGATTAATGCATGTTGCTACTTATATTTAGGATATTCAAACATTTTCGGCACATATTTTATTAAGTTAAAAGTTAACGGACGTTTATGAAACAGGATGAGTCTTGCTTAGTATGGTAACAAGGGTAAATACAGGACAACAATTCAGACCAATCGTGATGAATACAGCATCTCAGGCAAAGCGTGTTTTAATTGTCGATGATGAAGCTGATATCTGCTTGTTGTTGTCGGGTTTGTTAAGGAGGTTAGGCTATCAGCCTACTTGTGCGCACTTTATTGAAGAAGGTCGGCAATGTCTGCATTCGCAAAAGTTTGATGCAATCTTTTTGGATTTAAACCTGCCTGATGGATTGGGTTTCGACCTGTTGCCATCGATCAAGGAAGATCAGAACGAAGCGAAGGTGATAATGATCAGCGCCTTCGACGGGCAAGCTGAACGTCGACGAGCTACTGAACAGGGTGCCGATTACTTTATTGGGAAGCCGTTTACTCGTCGTTCGGTCGAGATGGCTTTGCAAACCATTCAGGTTTGAGTAACTTTGTTCATACAGCTTGGATAGATTTTTTCGTTGTTCATAAATGGACAGGGTCTGTCTGAACAAGTTCAATGCCTCTTCATGGAAAAAATTCTGATTATTGACGATAACAATGACATATGCCTGTTGCTCGAGCGTTTCCTCAGCAAACAAGGATATAAAACTGCGTCGGTACAGCGTGGGGATGATGGGTTAGTCCTGTTGAGAAAAGAAGCATTTGAACTAGTCATTTGCGATTTTAAACTTCCTGATATTGATGGCCTTGAAATGCTTCGCCGAATCAAGGTCATGCATCCTACCACTGCCGTCATTATCATCACAGGCTACTCCGACGTTCGAATGGCAGTGCAAACTGTCAAACACGGTGCCTACGATTACGTAACCAAGCCGCTCTACCCTGACGAAATTCTGTACACCATCAAAGCCGCTCTTGAGCGACGAGCCCAATCGCTGAGTCAGGCTAAAAGCACGCCCGTTTCAAATGGTTCATCATCCATTAAAACGGCTGGTACAAAACCTGCTCCGGCCAAGATCGCTTTAGCCCCTGACGGAAAACGGTTCATTTTTGGGAAAAGCCGGGCTGCCGAACAACTTCAAAAGCACATAGACCTCATTGCACCGACAGATATGTCGGTAATCATTACCGGCGAAACGGGTACTGGGAAAGAATTTGTTGCCAATGCTATTCACCTGAAAAGCAAACGGGCCGATAAGCCATTTGTGGCCATCGACTGTGGGGCGCTGGGCAAAGAACTAGCCGGTAGCGAACTGTTTGGCCACGTGAAAGGCTCATTTACCGGTGCTATGGCCGATAAGGCCGGTAGCTTCGAATATGCCAACGGGGGCACCATTTTCCTCGATGAAATCGGTAACCTCTCGTACGACAACCAGATTAAATTGTTGCGCGTGTTGCAGGAACGTAAAATCCGTCGTATTGGCAGCAATCAGGATATACCGGTCGATGTCAGGATTATTGTAGCGACAAACGAAGACCTGCGGGAGGCCGTTCGACAAGGTAAATTCCGGGAGGATATCTACCACCGGATTGCCGAATTTGAGATGCATTTATCGCCCTTACGAGAGCGCAAGTCCGATATTATGATTTTTGCTGATCATTTTCTGGAAGTGGCCAATCAGCAACTGGAAAAAGATATTTTGGGCTTTGAGGAAGAGGCTAAGGAAAAGCTCAAAGAATATTACTGGCATGGCAATCTGCGAGAGCTACAAAATGTAGTGAAGCGAGCTGTGCTATTAACGCCCGGCGATTATATCGAAGCCGATGTATTGCCACAGGAAATCATCTCTCCGCAGTATTTCACACCCGAAGAAGCAGTTCCTGCCAATATTCAGATCAACTACGATCCAGCCCGGCCAGGAATCCCTGTCTTTACGCAATCGGGAGGCAATCTGAAGTCGGTATCGGAAAATGCGGAACGGGCCGCTATTCTGAAAGTGCTGGAGAAAACAGGGTACAACAAAACCAAGGCTGCTGAAGTCCTTAACATCGACCGCAAAACGCTTTACAATAAACTCAAAGCGTACGATATACATCTGTAAAAGAGCGAAAGCGATAAAGAGTGAAAGAGCGAAAAGCTGACGCAAGCTATTTTCGCTCTTTCACTCTTTATCGCTTTCGCTCTTTTTATTTCTTCTGCTGCGACAGGAAGGTGATCAGCGAGGCAAATTCTTCGTAGGAGAGGGCGTTTACCAGACCCGTCGGCATCATGGATGTCTCCATTTCCTTCCGGCTAAGTATATCCGACGCTTTTATCGTATAGACCTGTCCGGTAATATCACGTAAAACGACTCGTGCAGAGGATTCTTCCGTAACGAAGCCTGTATAACTCTTACCGCCTTTGGCTGTAATGAGTACCGTCGCAAAACCTTGAGAGATAGATGCATTAGGCTTGAGAATCGACTCAGCAATCTGTTCACGCGTCATGATCGACCCAATCTGACCCATGAATGGTCCTTTCATCGGCTCAGTTTTGCTCAGGCTGTGGCAAGCTATGCAGCCCTGCTGGGTGAATAAGGTTTTACCTAGCGCAGCATTCCCATCTAGTTTAGCCATTGCCAGCATCACATCTTCAATGGATGCCTCACCAACCTGTCCTTTTTTATTCCTGATTTTTTCCAGATCGACTTTGGTTTCCTCTTTCGCCACAACAGGCTCTTCTACGCCAAATTCGGGTATTTCCATCCGTAGCCGACTATTCAGGTCAACAAAAAAGGACTTGTTGCTCGATTGCTTCCATTCATCGACCAGCAACGTTTTAATCGCAGGCGACGATTCCCAGGTGACGGCTTTGTAATAAGGTCCATGCGTGTCGGGCCGGGTACTCCACCACCAGGAACCGTCGTAGTCGGCTTCCTGCCTGTAAAGCCGTGCCAGCGTGGTCAGAATCTGCGTTTTCAGGGTCGCATCATTTGTACGCTTGTAGGCTGCAATCAGGCCAGTTACGGCTTTAGTATCGTGCATATAGCGCAAGGCCCATAGCGCCAACGTTGATTGAGCTGTACCAATAGCGTTTAAACAGGCATCAACTGCATGCAAACGAACTAACGACCGAACAGCAAGATGCGGCAACACAATGGCTGAGTTTGGCGTGGCATGAGGGCCTTCTGTGCCCAATGCAGGCGCTACAAATGAAGCGGGGACTTTCATCTGGAGTAGGGAAGGAGCAGCTTCTGTTCGGCCCAAACGGCCAAGGCCAATGATGGAAGCCTGTTGCACTCGAACGGATGGATCGTTGAGCCCTTGCAGAAACGGCTCAACTGGAACCTGAGCGAGGATTGGTTTTCGGTCTGCCAATGCGCGTAAAGCAAACTCTCGAATCGTTTCATCGGTTGAGAGCTCTATCAGATTTGGAATTCCGCTGGCACCCGCAATCTGGGCGTAGGTGTAGATTCCCGCAACTTGAGCGTAAAGAGGGAGCTTTTTATTGGTCGCTGTTTCCCAGGCTAGCTTCGTCGTCTTTTTGGCCGGACGTGCCAATAGCTCCTGCTGAGCGGCTAGTCGTGCTACGGCACTCCCCGATGTTAACCAGGAAGCAAGTTTCTTTTCTGACGCTTTTTTGAGGTCTGGGAATGACTTGTAGATCCAGTTTTTTGGCACTACCCGCACCACAAACCCTTTGCTGGGATTTCCTGAATAACCGGCTCCAGCCCAGGCCGACAGGTACATGCGTCCTGAAGCATCAACATCGACATCGGTAATCTGCGACAGTTTGATGAACTCCTCTTCCTTTTGGGTAAAGCTACTCGCGTCGGGTGTGACCCGGTGAATATAGAGTTGATTCCTACCCCAATCGGCCATCATCGGTACATGGTTGTATTGCGCTGGCCAGGTATCATCATCCATAAAAAAAGAACCAGTACCTGAGCCACCGCCTACATCGACCAGTGCAGGAATAATTTCGTCGGTAAAATGCTTGAACAGCACCGGATAGCCATATTCGCCCGACTGTATCTGGTGACTAAATCGGATGTTCCAGCCCCCGCCATCGTTCGTATTGTCGCGGGTAAACGTATTCATGTACGGGTCGATGGCTACATCGTAAATGTTGCGCAGGCCGTGTGAATAGATTTCCATTTCGGTACCATCGGGCCGAACCCGGACGATGCCACCGCCCAACATGGTTAATTTTTTGCCGCTCCGATCGGTCGCATTATGAAAACCAAAATCGCCCACAGCAATATAAATCCAGCCATCAATACCCATCCGAATGCCATTGGTCGCGTGGTCGGTACCCCGGCTTTGCAGAAACTTCGGTGAACTGATATGTTCGATCAATGGGCGGGAAGGTCCATCGGCAACGCCGTTCTGATCTTTGTCGTCAAAAACAACCAGGTCCATGCCCGTTGCGATGCCGGTTTCTTTCGAAAAGACAGTATGCAATACGAATACCTGATCGCCAACGGGCAGTATACCACGCGGATTATCGGCCATGGCAAAGGTGATATGCTGATCTACTTTCCCATCGTTGTTGGTATCCACCAGCCGGACAATTTTTCCCTGACCGGGCTTTTTTCCAAGTGAGCCAATCATATCGACCCCTACATAGACTTCGCCCGTTGGCGCTACAGCCAGGCAGGCTGGACTAGGCGTCAGATCTGGTCCGGCAAAGTGAGTGACGCTTAATTCGCCCGGCCAACTGGATGCATTGGGCAGAGAGTCGGCTCGAACCAATGGGTTTCGTTTCGTCAGAGTCTGGCTTTGCTTCGGTTCAAAACCATTTAAGACACTATTCCAAAAAAGAAATAGAAGCGTTGAAAAAAGAGAAAGGCTGAATTTTAGCATTTATATGTATTGACTGATAAGGTTATAGCTTGTCCGCGATTGCGTCGCGGATACCTGAGGTCCGCATCTGCGACGCTTTAGACAAATAATCCTGCAAATAGACGAAACAATAGTTTACTGTTGCGTCATAGACGCGGGCCTCAAGCATCCGCGATGCAATCGCGGACGAGCGTTTCCTAAACAATTAGCTCCCAGCCTTTGGCATACTCCCGACTCCAAAGTTTCATGGCGTCCTTATCGTGGATATGACCATTTTTAGGATCAATGTCGAGCGATTTATTGGTCCGGAAAGCGATGTTGGCCAAGTGGCAAAGGAGCGTGCTTCTGGCTCCTTCTTCGATGGTAGATGCCTGCTTTTCTTTTCCACGAACAGCTTCAAAGAAATTTACCACGTGCCGGGTCGTCATATCGCCACCGCCCCCTAAAGCCGTTCCGGCTTCGTTGCCCTGCGATTTGCTACTCTTCACTTCTTTTCCATCCCGATCAAAGAGCTTATACCCATTCCGGTCGACGTATACGCTGCCATTCGTGCCATAAATAATGGTACCCCGGTCGCTGCCATAAGTTTTATAGCCATTCCGGCTCTTACCATCCCACTTGATGATTTTATCACCCGGAAAACGATAGGTGGCGTCCATGGTGTCGTACATCACCCACCCATCGGTCAGGAAATGCCGTTTGGCGGCTTCGACCGAAACATGTTCAGGAAATTCGACCTGTAATGCCCAGCGGGCTACGTCCAGCTCATGCGTGGCGTTATTACCCGCTTCGGCCGTGCCATACAGCCAGCCATACCAATGCCAGTTGTAATCCCAGGTATCGTGCGTGTAGTCTTTGCGTGGAGCAGGGCCCTGAAACAACTCCCAGTCGAGCCCTTGCGGAACGGGCGCAGCTTTGGGCAAGGGTACTTCGCCCCGGTTTGCTACGTAAAAAGCAACCGCTTTGTAAGCCGTACCGATAACGCCATTATGAATCTGTTTGATGATGTCGATGGACTCGACGGCTGAACGCTGCTGGTTGCCCATTTGAATAACTTTGCCATATTTTTTCTGGTATTCGACCAGAATTTCACCTTCTCGTGGGTTATGGCTGCATGGCTTTTCGACATACACGTGCTTGCCTCCCTGAACGGCCAGACAGGTGCCGGGTGTATGCCAATGGTCGGGCGTGGCATTGATCAGCACATCCACGTTTTTATCGGCAATCACTTTACGAATGTCATTCTCCAGCTTCGGTTTGTAGTCGATGTATTTCGAAAATTTCTGAAGAGCCGACTCCCGCTGCTTTTGCATAACGTCGCACAGGTACATCAGTTCGACATTGCTTTCTTTTCTGGAAATAGGTTCATAATAAGCACCCAGCCGTCGGCCAAGTCCAGCAATGGCGACATGTATTCGTTCGTTGGCTCCGATAATTTTGGCATAACTTTTTGCCGACATACCCAGGCCACCAATTGATAAACCCGCCGTTCCTAAGGCGGCCTTTTTAATAAATTCTCTTCTGGAATTGTCCATTCTATTCAGGAGTAAATATGCGTATGTACTGTTTTCGTCTATTCGATTATCAATAAATGAATGCTGACGGAAAATTCTACCCGTTGCGGCCTAAAATAAGGAATTGGCAATGCACGGTCAGCAGGAGTTGGTTGTGCATTAACTAATAGTAAAGGTGACGATGGGCATACTCTCCGACATTTCAAAACGATCGTGTTATGTTTGTAATCCTTGTTCGATTTTGCCCAATAGCCTAATGACCGACTCACTTCAGCCTACGATCAGTATCCGATCCATTACGCCCGAACAAACCTATCCACTTCGCCACACGGTGCTCTGGCCAGAGAAACCGTTCGATTATGTGAAAGTAGAAAACGATTCTGAAGGATACCATTTTGGTGCCTTTCTGGCAGACGATCTGGTCGCTGTTATTTCATTGTTTATCGATGGAGAAACCGCTCGTTTTCGAAAATTTGCCGCCCGGCCCGACTGTCAACGACGCGGCATTGGTACCCGATTACTAAACCATGTTATTGCCGAGGCTCGTCGGTTGGGAGCTACCATTCTCTGGTGCGATGCCCGGCTGGATGCCGCTGACTTTTATCGGCGTTTCGGGATGGAGGCTGTCAGTGATACATTTTACAAAGGTCCAATCCCATATGCCAAATTTTCGCGTACCTTGTTGAAGAATAATGTAGAATGAATAATGGATAATGAGTCTGGATATTCATTCTTCATTATCCATTTTTCATTATCTATTATCCCCTCCTCCTGACTGATTTATGAAAACAATCCTGACACTTCTGCTTAGTAGTAGTTTGCTGGCTCTGACGACCACCGCATTTGCTCAAACGACGGGCACCGATTCAACGGCACTCAAAGCCTATGCGGGTTCGTACACATTTGAGAGTGGAAACCCTATCCAAAAATTTATCGTGACAATCGACAAAGGGGAGCTGTTTGGGGAAGTCGACGGTTATGGCAAAAACAAACTGCTGAAACAGGATAAAACCGACACGTTTAAATCAACCAGCTCGTATGGCTCTGTAATCACCTTCAATCGGGATGCTTCTTCTAAAGCTGTTACGGGCTTTTCGATGGCTATTCAGGGATCGACGTTGACCGCAAAGAAGGATTAACCATAACCAAACGGTTGTATAGAGAGTTGAATCGTATGCAGCTTATTGCATACGACTCAACTCAACGATGAAAACAATACCGTATCTCTTCACTACGGCTGTACTCTCAGCCGCTTTTCTGGCGTGTAGTCAGAAGAAAGATGCCGATCAGGCCAGCGATTCGGTTGCTATGGCCGATACAACCATCGACTTGCCTGCTCCGAATGCTACCAAATCGTCAACTAAATTCAGTAATGTAGTTGGCTGGCCGGAAGGTAAAATGCCAAAGGCGCCTGCTGGCTTTACTGTCACCGAGTTTGCCCGCGATCTGAAAAGTCCCCGTTGGATTTATGAAGCTCCCAATGGCGATATCTTCGTCGCTGAAGCAAATACAGAACCGGCTAGTCTGAAAACAAAGGTTGTCAATGCCGTTTCGGGTAAAGCGAAATCGCAGGAGACAGGGACCAGCGCCAATCGAATCACGCTCTTTCGGGATACGAACAAGGATGGGAAACCCGATCTGAAAGAGACTTTTCTGACAGGCTTGAATCAGCCGTTTGGGATGTTGGTGCTGGGCAATTCGTTCTATGTTGCCAATACGGATGGTCTACTGCGCTACGAGTATAAGGCAGGGCAAACAACAATAAAAACACCCGGTAAGAAAATTGTGGATTTACCAGCCGGTGGTTACAACAATCACTGGACCCGTAATCTGCTGGCCAGCCCCGACGGAAAGAAAATTTATATCTCCGTCGGATCGGGGAGCAACGTGGGCGAACATGGACCCGAAAATGAAATCCGTAGGGCCAATATTCTGGAAGTTAACCCCGATGGCACGGGCGAACGCATTTTTGCGGCTGGTTTACGAAATCCGGTTGGCATGGATTGGGAACCAACGTCTAAAACACTGTATACTTCTGTGAATGAACGTGATGAACTCGGTGACGATTTGGTGCCGGATTACCTGACCAGTGTGAAAGAAGGGGCGTTTTATGGCTGGCCGTATGCCTATTTCGGGCAACATGAAGATCCTCGTCGGAAAGGGGAGCGGCCCGATTTAGTGAAAAAAACGATTGTGCCCGACGTGCCACTGGGCTCCCATACGGCTTCACTTGGATTAGCGTTTTACGACAAAACACAGTTTCCAGCGCATTACCACGACGGAGCCTTTATTGGCCAGCATGGTTCCTGGAATCGCTCGCAGCTTGTTGGGTATAAAGTTGCTTTTGTGCCCTTCCAAAACGGAAAACCGGGCAAACAAGAAGATTTTTTGACCGGCTTCCTGACTGGTAATGACAACGAAGCTTACGGTCGGCCGGTAGGAGTTACCGTACTCACTGATGGAACACTGCTTGTAGCCGATGATGCGGGTGGACGAATCTGGCGAGTTTCGGCCGCGAAGTAAGAGACCTAAAACAGAACTTCCCGAACATTTTATAATGTTCGGGAAGTTAAAAAGCGACTACAAGTAACGATCGCTAAAACTGGTACATCAACCGGGCTCGTAGACCAACAGTTGTATTATTTTCCCAGCCGGGTCCAGGGAGTGTAGAAACCGACGTAGGCAGGGTAAGCGTCGGAATTCCCTGAACCACCCACCGATTGCGTTGCCATTCAAGGCCAGTACTAAACGTAAATCCACTAAACAGCTCAGTGCCACAATCCGTACTGAAGTCAATCTGGTTAAAGCCACGCTGTGGAACCCGGTAATAATACGTCAGTTTCTCCTTACTACTCAAGTTCATGAATGTACCCATCGTAGGCTGGAATGTAAGTGATCGGGAAAGTGGCACCCGAAAGCCCAGCGTAATAGGGACCTGGACACGAATAACCCTTGTGTCGATATCCAGAATATCGCTGTCAAAATTAACCGTTGGAGGAAGCTGACGGCCAAATTCCTGCTTGAAGTTCCGACGTGTACGAATGTCAAAATCGTCGGCCGTTAGGAAAGTACCGCCCAGATAAACGGCGCGACTTAGGCCAACGCCAACCATCACATGTTTGGCAATCGGTATTTCGGCAAAAATGCCCGTACTCCATAAATGAGCGCTCACCTCACCACCTACACCGGCCCGGAACTTTGCAATGGCCGGTTCAATCCGTTGGCTTTCGGGGGCCTGAGGTTGTCCCATAACCACGGTTGTTCGCGCGGGGCGCATCCGTCGTGCCCGTTGCGTCAGCAACACATTCCAGTTCGCACTTTCGGTTGATAAGGGACGGCTTGCCAGCAGGTCAAAGTTGCCAGCCGGTGCAGATTGAGCGCTTTCGGTCGCAGTCGACTGGGATTGGTCTATGGCTACTGTCCCCTGATTATCGACAACTGAATTGCCCTGATTCGTTGGTACATTGACCGATCCATTATCCCTCGTACGTGGATAATTTCCTTTCGTTTCGGATGGAGCGTTTCGCAGGCTGTTGTCGCCAGACTTATTATCGCGCCCCCGACTATTTACCAAACGTTCCTCTGGCTGATTCAGTCCCGTAAGAGCCGACGGTTCATTGCCTGCGACCGTCTGGTTGCGCGTAGTAGAGGTAATGTCATTCGTTAACGGAGTAGAGGAAACGCCATATGGATTGGTTTTAAGGTTCTTGTTTAGGTTACGCTCCTGACGCGATGGACTACCTACAGCGGGCTCACGACTCGCTGTGGCGTAGCGTTGTTCAGGGGGCGTTTCGGTTGGTTGTTTCAATCGATCGCGCATAGGTTCCAGACGCGGTTGCGACGGAATCGTTATGTAGCGGGTAATGTAAACCGTGTCGTGACGGGTGGCCAACTCCTCTTTTGGGGTGGACGTAGTCAGCGACTCGTGCCGTTGTGCTGGTTGATGGGCTCCTTCAGTCTGGGATACCATAGGGCGATCTGTTTCCACAGATTTGGGAGCAGTCTGGTTGGTGGCAGGCTGTTTTTTCAGTTGCCCGATGGTTTCCTGCAGGTGGTTGATTTCATTATGCTGCCAGACACTATAGGCAATCAGCAAAGCCGTACTAACGCTTGCAGCCGCCAGCAACCAGGGGTGCCCTGTCCAGACACCCCCGCTAAAGGGCTTACCGGTAGCGGTCGGGTCAGCCTGAGGAGGACCGGCCTGTTGCAGGGTTGCCTGCATTCGGGTCCAGTCTTTTTCAGTAAATTCCGGCCGAATACTTTCCAGTTTTCGCCGGATAATATCGGAAAATCGGTCAGTGCTCATGATATGGAAAGCTGGCGCCAGGGCCAGCCTTTTCGTAAAAAGGATACGCTTGTTTGATGAGTAGTTGTAGTTTTTGCCGGGCGCGGGCGTAATTGGATCGCACCGTGGCTTCGTTATGGTTTAATATTCCTGCAATTTCGTGTAGGCTGTAGCCATCCACCACATGCATCATAAATACAGTACGGTAGGTTGGGGTTAATTGTTGAACTAATGCCAGAATTTCCTCGGCGGCAATCTGATCCACTACGTTTTCGTCGAAAGCTACCTGCTCTCCGGTTTCGAGGGAGGTGTGCTGATCAAATCGGTGATTTTTTCGGTAGTGGCTAATGGCCGTGTTGACCAGAATCGTACGTAGCCAGGCTTTAAACGGTAAAGTTTCGTCGTAGCTATCCAGGTGCTGAAAGGCTTTGAGGAACCCTTCATTGAGGACATCTTCGGCCTCTTCGACGTTGGAGGTGTACCGTAGACAGATACTTTTGGCGTACCCAAAAAACTGCTTAAACAGCGTTCGCTGGGCACGCGGGTCGTTGGTACGACAGGCCCGTATGACGCTTAGCAGGTCATTTTCGGAGAACGAAGATGATTTGCGAAAAAACAAAGTTCTGTCAGATTTACGTAAACGCCCTGATTGTAAATACTTAACTCATTCAGTTCCTATTGATTGTGTCGATGTAGCAGATTCTTTTTCTCAACCAATTGAAAATCAATTGAACAAGCTGAGGAAATCGTAGAATCTGACTGATCGATAGAACCCGCAAAAACGATTATTTACAACTACGCTCTTAAACCTAATAACGTTGCAATTATTGTTTAAGTTGATAATAAATTTTTCTTTTTTGCCACAGTTCCTTAGCCAATTACGTAACGGTAACAAATGGGTTTATTCAGCCCATTGACATCACCTAATGAACGTTCTGGTTATTGGCGATGAACATACCTATGGGTATGGCTTGCCAGGAGGAAAGTTAAATTATATTGGGCATTTTATCCGGCAAATCAGTCGGGCTGGGCAGACTGTCTCTGTGGAGGCCTACGCTCATCTGACTATTCCGCAGATTGTGGCTACATTATCACAATTGCCACTCAATCGCTACGATCTCATCATCCTACAACTTGATAATTCATTGCTCCAGCCGGTTAAAAAAAGCCTTACCAATGCTTCCGGATTAGCAACGCCCATATTGCCTTATTCGTCGGTGCGGTTCAGGCAGACTAAACGCTCGACTTTTGGGAGTCGCCTGAGCGCGCTTTGTGATGCCCTCTTATCGTTCGTGAGGCCTAACCGTTCGTTGATAGTAGACCCGTTATTAAAGAAGTTGAAACCCTATCGGCATAATGTTTTGCTGTTGACTCCGTTTCCGCGCCTGAACCGTGTTGATCAGTGGTTGCAGCAACGAAGCCGGACCATCGTACTCGACGAGGCCGATGATCAGTTGTTCAGCGTTTTTGATACAGATTCGGTCGTCCTTCCTAAAGAAGAATATTTTCAGAATGGCGATGGAGAGCATTTGAATGCCATTAGCCACGAGATTTTGGGACGTTCACTATTCGATTTCTATCTGTCGGCCCCAACAATCGTTACCGTTCAGACAATCAAGCGGGAAGAATAAAAATGTTTACCATTTGTTTTCGAGCCAAAAATTGGACTGATTTTGTCATTCCGACGATAGGAGGAATCTAAAAGTCGCTTAGTAGCCAACTTTGAGATTTCTCCTTCGACGGAATGACAAAAAACGTATTAAAGCCTATTTTAAAATGCTTAAACAGGCTGATAAAACAATCTACAATTTAAACCCCGGCTTTTTCGAAAGCGCGCCGTAGCGGAGCAGAGCTTCCAGATAGTAATAATCCGCGTAAATGATCGGGGTGTCGACTTCACTCTTGGCAGGCTTGTGGCCAACACTATGTTTCAGGATAAAGTGGTTATTCTCTCCTAGATTAGCCTTATATGCCGGGCTCGACAGGCTTTCCAGCATCTTTATCGCTGACTGATAATAGATTTTGGCCGATGGTCCACCATACGTACACAGTTCAAGCAGGGCAGACGCTGTAATGGCGGCCGCCGATGCATCACGCTCTTCGTTTGGAATATTGGGCGCGTTGAAATCCCAATAAGGAACTTTATCGGCGGGTAAGTTTGGGTGATTCAGGTAGAAATCAGCAATATGCCGGGCAAAGTCTAAGTATTTTTTGTCTTTGGTTTCGCGGTACATTACAGTAAAGCCATAAAGTCCCCAGGCCTGCCCACGAGCCCAGGCCGAGTTGTCGGCATAGCCCTGTGCTGTTTTCTTGGCGGCTACTGTTCCATCGGGATTATAACAGACAACATGGTAGCTACTGTAGTCGGGCCGGTAGTGATTCTTGATGGTATTGTCGGCATGAGTGATACAGATGTTGTAAAACTCTTTATTGCCTGATCGTTTGGCGGCCCAGAACAAAAATTCCAGATTCATCATGTTATCGATGATAACCGGGTAGTCGTAGCTCTGAAACTTATTCCAGGATTTTATTACACCCACTTTTGGATTGAACCGGGTCGAGAGCGACTTGGCGCCCGTAAGCATGATAGGTGGGTAGGTTTCATTTTTGGTTAGCCGATAGCCATTGCCAAATGGGCAGTAGATCATAAAGCCCAGGTCGTGCGTACCAGTGTTGTACTGTTCCTTCGCTACGGCCATCGTCCATTTATTGGCTGCTTCTTTCCACATGGGCGCTTTGGTTCGCTCATAAATGTGCCACAGCGAACCACCGAAGAAACCACTACACCACCAGTCTGATTTCCGATCGTCGGGCGAACCGTCGGGTTTGGTCGATTGCGGAAATTTGGTCGTATCGGGGTGACTTTTTAGCATACCCTGATACTGCTGAGCAGCAAATGCAAATTCTTTATTGACATTAAGTGATGATTGGGCAAACGCTGTGCTAACCAGTAGCACCAATAAAAAGGAGAAGGAGGATTTCATTCGTTTTATCAGCGGAGGCCAGGGTTGGTGAAGGATGGCCTAAAAAGAAAGAAGTAAAAATGCAGTTGTTTATAACCTTTCCCCAACTGAATTGAAATGAGAATCTATAAAAAACATTAGGGGCGAATCTGATTAGTTCAGATTCGCCCCTAATGCGAAAGACTGTATGCGGTTTATTTATTTGCTATGCATGTGCTTGCACCTTGGCTGGTTTGGGCGTTTCATCGGCTTGTGGTTCTGCCGGTTTTACATCTTTCCGTCGAGTCATGTATGTGTAAATAACGGGCACTACATACAACGTCAGAACCAGTGAGAACAGCAGTCCACCTACGATAACAATCCCCAGCGGTACCCGGCTCTTTGATGCTGAGCCTAAAGCAAGCGCCAGCGGCAGTGCACCAAAGGCCGCTACCAGCGTCGTCATCAGAATCGGACGAAGGCGAAGCGCAGCCGACTCCGCAGCGGCTTCAAATTTGTTCTTGCCAAGCAGTCGCTGTTCATTGGCGAATTCCACAATCAGAATCCCGTTTTTCGTGACCAGCCCTACCAGCATGATAATCCCGATCTGGCTGAAAATATTCAGTGTCTGATTAAACATCCAGAGGGAGAAGACGGCTCCGGCAAGCGCCAGCGGTACTGTCATCATGATGATGAATGGATCGATGAAGGAGTCGAACTGAGCGGCCAGGACCAGATAGATCAGCACCAATGCCAGACCAAACGCGAACAACGTATTGGAAGAGCTTTCAGCATAGTCGCGGGAGGGACCAGATAGGGCCGTCTGGAATGTATCGTCGAGGGTCCGGGCAGCAATGGCACGCATGGCCTCAACCCCATCGCCGATGGTCTTGCCAGGAGCCAACCCCGCCGATACCGTTGCCGATTTAAAACGGTTGTAGTGATACACCTGCGGAGGGCTACTCACCTCCTGGAATTTCACCAGATTGTCCAACTGAATTAACTGCCCCTGATTCGACCGAACATAGAACGACGCCAGATCGACGGGTTCATCGCGATCATGCCGGTCTACCTGTCCAATAACCTGATACTGCTTTCCATTCATCAGAAAGTAAGCCAATCGACGGTTACTGAGAGCGAGTTGCAGGGTTTGTGCTACGTCCTGAACTGAAACGCCCAGGTTGGTGGCTTTTTCGCGTTCGATGGTGATGTTCAGTTCCGGTTTGTTGAATTTCAGGTCAACGTCTGAGTTGAGGAAGGTCGGGTCTTTCTGCACCTCATCCAGAAAGGCTGGTAGCTTTTCCCTCAGCTTCTCAAAGTTCAGGTTTTGAATAACGAACTGAACTGGCAGACCACCACCCTGACGACCCACCTGAATCGTCTGGTCCTGGGTGGCAAACATACGGGCCTCACTGAATTTCCGAAGGTTTTTCGTCAGGTAATCGACAATGTCCTGCTGCGATCGTTTCCGGTCAGCGGGATCGACCATGTTCACCATCACAAATGACGAGTTCACAGCACCTGCGCCCGAGAAACCCGGTGCAACCACACTAAATGCCAGTTTGTTTTCTGGAATCGAGTCGAGCACAAATTGCAGTACCTTGTCCGTAATAGCTGACTGAACTTCGAAGCTGGTTCCTTCGGGCGAAGTAATGGCAATCCGCGTGCGGCCACGGTCTTCCAGTGGAGCCAACTCCGATTTTAATTGTGAACCAACACCAAAAATCAGGAGTAAACACACGGCAATCATACCAAATGCCCAGCCACGCTTCTTCATAAACCCATTGAGCGAGTCGCGGTAGGATTCGTCGAGCCATTCGAAAAAAGGTTCAGTTTTTCGGTAAAACCAGGAACGACCGTGATTTTTACTGGTAAGTTTTACGCTCAATACAGGTGTCAGTGTGAGCGATACAAAGGCTGAAATCAACACCGCTCCAGCAACTACGATACCAAATTCGCGGAATAGTCGACCGACGAACCCTTGCAGGAAGATAATTGGCAGGAATACAATGGCCAGAGTAATGGAGGTAGAGATAACCGCAAAGAAGATCTCATTCGATCCTTCTCGGGCGGCTCTCTCGGTGTCCATACCATCCTCGATCTTCTTAAAGATGTTTTCCGTGACCACAATCCCATCGTCTACTACAAGACCCGTTGCCAACACGATTCCCAGCAGTGTCAATACATTGATACTGAAGTCGGCTACATACATGATGAAGAATGCGCCAATCAACGATACCGGAATATCGATCAGTGGTCGGAAAGCAATCAGCCAGTCGCGGAAGAACAAGTAAATAACCAGTACAACCAGTATGAACGAGATCAGGAGGGTTTCACCAACTTCCTCAATAGCCTTACGAATAAAGATACTGCGGTCAGTCCCTACATAGACAATGATATCAGGCGGCAAATCTTTCTTAAGCTGATCGAAGCGTTTATAGAATTCATCCGCAATGTTGACGTAGTTGGCACCTGGTTGGGGAGTCAGGGCCAGAATGACCCCAACGGTTCCATTTTGTTTAGAAGAAGTTTCTTCATTTTCGGCCCCCAGCGTAGCGTAGCCTACATCTTTGAAACGGATAATCTGGTTGCTTGTCTGGCGCAGAATCAGGTTGTTGAAATCATCCTCGCTGGTCAGTCGACCAACCGCTTTTACGGTCAACTCCGTATTGTTCCCATAAACTTTACCACCGGGCAATTCTACGTTTTGGGCGGTCAGAGCGGTCTGAATATCCTGCGAGGTTAACCGATATGCCGACAGTTTGATCGGGTCGATCCAGAGACGCATCGCCTGGCGTTTCAGACCGAAAATATTAGCCTGGCTAACGCCCGGAATGGTTTGTAGTCGTTCCTGAAGTACGTTCTCCGCGTAGTCCGACAGTTGCGTAGCGCTACGGGTTGTACTCTGAACGTTCATGAAAATAATTGGGTCCGAGTTGGCATCGGCTTTGGTAACAACCGGCGGAGCGTCGATGTCCTGTGGCAGCTGCCGTTGAGCCTGGGCAACCTTATCGCGTACGTCATTGGCCGCTTGTTCGAGGTTAGCATCAAGATTGAACTCAACGGTAATTGTACTGGCCCCTAAAGCGCTATTCGACGAAATCGTACGAATCCCTTCGATACTGTTCAGCGATTTTTCGATGGGTTCAGTAATCTGCGACTCAATGATTTCGGGGTTGGCACCGGTATAATTGGTCCGAACCGAAATGACGGGCGGATCAATAGCCGGGTACTCCCGCACACCAAGGAACGTAAAGCCGATAATACCGAACAGCACGATCACGATGGACATTACCATCGCAAAAACGGGCCGATTTAAGCTTAGTTCGGGGAGACTCATTGCTGTATGAAGTTGTAAAGTTATAGGGTTGTAGCGTCATAAAATTATTGGAGTGGTTGATGGAGCGTAATAACACCTTTACAACCCTATAACTTTACAACGCTACAACTTTTTAATTACTTGCTACTTTCGGACCATTACCCGGCATTGGAATAACTTTACCCACTTTGACCGGCGCATCCGGTTTCAGGAACAATAAGCCGGTTGTGGCTACTGTATCTCCCACCGACAGACCCGATAAGATCTGAATAACTCCAGCTGTCCGTAATCCAGTTTTTACATCTTTAAAGACCGCCTTGCCATTTTTTACCACAATCACCTGATTGGTACGTGTTTGTGGAATAACGGCCTGTGTAGGTACAACCAGACTTTGCTCGTTTTGTACAGTTAAGGTCACTCGGGCAAACGTACCGGGCCGGAACCGGGCCGATGAATTGTTGACCCGCGCCCGAATACGGAGGTTGCGCGTTTGTTCCTCTACCCCCGGCTCAATGGCATATACGACACCCGAGCTAGGTTTGACAGCCCCGTCTACTAAAAACGAAATCGTACTACCATTATGCACATAAGGGCCGTATTTTTCGGGGATTGAAAAGTCGAGTTTCAGCGACGATATCTGTTGCAGGCGGGCAATCAGGGTGTTTGGTGAAACGACCGCACCGGAACTGACATTACGAAGACCGATTACCCCCGAAAAAGGAGCCCGAATTTCGGTGCGTTGCAGGTTGGCTTTCACCAGGTCGATGTCGGCTATGGATGATTGCAGGTTGGTCGTAGCAATATCATATTCCTGTTGGCTAATGCCCCCTCGCGACAGCAGTTGTTTGTTCCGCTCTTCAGTACGACGGGCATTTTCGGCCTGTGCCTGGAGTTTCTGGAGCTGGGCTTTCAGGTCAGCATCAAAAAGCTTTACCAGCAGAGCACCTTTGGCTACGGGTTGGCCTTCCTGAATGTTAAGCTGCGTGATACGGGCCGATATTTCGGGGTAGATATCAACTTGTTCGGCTGCCAGCAGCGAACCACTCGAAACAACGTCCTCCTGTAATCGTTGCTGTACTACTACAAAGCCCTGAATAGTGGCTGGGCCACCGCCACCTTGACCTCCCTTGCCGCCGGGGCCTCCTCCTTTGCCACCTTCAGCAGCCCCCCGGCCACCACCGCCCCCTCCACCGCCGGGACCACCGCCAGCGGCTCCCGGAGCCGGATGTAAAATCTTATTATACACAATAATCCCGCCGAGAACCAGAACGACGAGGCCGATAGCAATCCACCTTTTCACAGAGTAATAATTTGCAAGAAAGAACGAAGATTTTAACGGTTCAGAGTCCGTATTTGTTACAATTTGCAAAGCTATCAACCTTGGCGACTATAACAATCGGTAGATGCCTGACCCTGAATGATTTTTTGTTGCCTGATTTGTCTTGGAAGATGAACTGAATCATCCGTAAAAATGCTTACTAGCGCCTGCAATTTGGTTGACAATTTCTAGCGCAAATGAGCTATATGTCCCGAGAAATGAACAGGCTGGCTACTAACATATACCATAAGCCATGAAAAGATGTTATTTACTGCGTTTTCAGGAAGTACTTAGTGTTTGTTTGACATATTGACCTGAAAAAAAATATTATTTTTTACTCTCAAAATACATTCGTCGGCAATAAAGGCGCTTAGCCTGTAAATTAGCCGCCAGTTAGGGTAGTGAACCTTCCTTTATTCTTCTTGAATACGCCTGCTGGTATTGTATGCTAAATCGTCTCTTCCTCGTTACAGGAGCTGCCCTACTGGTAAGCCTGACCAATCTCCCAAATCAACCGCGTAAGCTGTCTCCAACCCGCATCGACCGGAAAGCGGTTGTGAAACGGCATACTGTCATCGTAACCCGTTTCGACTCTATGCAGTCTGTTTCGGTAGGTAATGGTGAGTTTGCGTTTACTGTTGACCCAACTGGTTTACAGACATTTCCAGCTATTTATCAGCAAGGCGTATCACTGGGTACCCAGTCGCAGTGGGGGTGGCACAGCTTTCCGAATACGAAGCAGTTCAAAATCGAAGAGGTTTATAAAAATTACGAATCGTACGGGCGGCAGGTTTCGTACACCTATACCTATGCCGAACCCGAACGCAAGAAGGAAGCTTCCGACTGGTTTCGCGAGAATCCCCACCGGCTGCACCTGGGCCAGATTGGCTTCGAGATGAAGAAAGCCGATGGTTCAGCAGTTACAACTAAAGACCTTCGTAACGTCCATCAGGAACTGGACCTGTGGACGGGTGAAATTCACAGCCATTTCGAGCTGGAAGGCCAGCCGGTCGATGTACTAACGGTTGGCCACCAAACGCAGGACCAGATGGGCGTACAGGTACGATCGCCGTTGCTGAAAACGGGCCGAATCACCATTAGCTTCCGGTTTCCCTACGGTTCCGGCGATTGGGAAAATGCAATTGACTGGAACAGCCCTCAGCGACATACCTCGCAACTGATGACTACTACCGGGCATAGCGCCTATATTGAACGAACACTGGATACCACCCGCTATGCTGTTCGAATCGGGTGGAGTGGAACGGGATCGTTTATGCAGCCCGTTAAGCATCATTTTGTGCTAAAACCAACCGGAAAAGGCGATTCCTTTGACATGAGCTGCCGGTTTACAGACCACTCGAAAGAGGCCGCCCGTCAGACTCCGCCTTCATTTACGGAAGCACTGGCCAGCAGTCGTCAAACTTGGGAACAGTTCTGGCAATCGGGCGGGGTTGTTGACCTGGCGGGTAGTACAGACCCACGAGCTGCCGAACTCGAACGGCGAATTGTTTTGTCGCAATACCTGACTAAAATCCAATGCGCAGGCTCAGCACCTCCGCAGGAAACCGGCCTGACCTACAATAGCTGGTACGGTAAACCACACCTCGAAATGCACTGGTGGCATGCGGCTCATTTTGCCCAGTGGAATCGAATCGATCTGCTCGAACGCAGCCTTGGCTGGTATAAGGCTGTTCGGGAGAAAGCGCACTCTATTGCTGAGCGTCAGGGATTTAAAGGAATTCGATGGCCTAAAATGGTCGATCAGAAGGGTAACGAAAGTCCTTCACCCATTGCACCGTTTCTGATCTGGCAGCAACCGCACTTTCTGTATTTTGCTGAACTGTGCTATCGCCATCATCACAATAAAGCTGTTCTGGATAAATACAAAGATCTGGTGTTTGAAACGGCCGACTTCATGGCTTCCTATGCCTATTATGATCCGGCAAAAAAAGCGTATGTTCTTGGCCCTGGCCTGATTCCGGCGCAGGAGCGCTTCAAAGCCGAAACAACGATCAATCCAACTTACGAACTAGCCTATTGGCGCTGGGGATTAAACGTGGCTCAGCAGTGGCGTCAACGACTAGGGTTGCCCCGAAATCCACAATGGGACGATGTAATCGCAAAGCTTTCGCCATTGCCTGTACAGGATGGGTTGTATTTGGCGGCTGAAAGTGCTCCTGACTCGTACACATTCCGTACCTACATGACTGATCACCCGGCTGTGCTGGGGGCTTACGGATTTCTGCCAGCCTCCCCTCAACTCGATGTACCGACCATGCAGCGAACGTTCGACAAGGTCATGAACGTCTGGCATTGGGAAGAAACCTGGGGATGGGATTATCCATTAGTCGCCATGACGGCCGCCCGATTAGGTACTCCCAAACAGGCCGTCGATGCCCTGCTGATGAAGGTTACAAAGAATACCTACCTGCCTAACGGGCATAATTATCAGCGAAATAACCTGCGTATATATCTTCCCGGCAACGGTGGTTTGCTAATGGCTATTTCGATGATGTGTGCAGGTTGGGATGGTTATAAAGGGGAGCCAAACCCCGGATTTCCTAAAGACGGCACCTGGACTGTGAAGTGGGAGGGGCTGAAACCTATGCCGTAAAGTTTGTCTGGTTTATCCCTATATTGCAACAAACGAACGATGTCATGATACCGGTTGAGGAGAAAAGCAAGCTCCAAAAAACAGCCCCCTGAACAGCGTCGGCAGCGGCAACTTTTGTTACGTCAACTCGCCTACGAAATGGACGACAAGCTGACTTATTTGTCTATACTGGCATCGAGCGAGGAAAATAGCAGGTGGTGCATAAAAGCCAGAAGTTTACCCAAAGCTTCGGACCGGTCTGTATCCTTAGCACTAAAATCCGTTAAGGTGGGTAGGTTTTCCATGAAAAAAGCTTGATAGTGTGCCGTTTCGATCAGCGAACTGGCAAGCGATCGGGCATACGGATAGGCCGGGTTATACACCAGAATAATGTCGGCAATACGACGGCAAAGGTCTTTGTACGGTTTGAAAAGCTGCTGCCGATTGTCTTCGGTTACATGATGCGTAAGGTAGGCTTTGCTGGATTCATGGACAACAATGTTATGTAAGGCCCGCAAATCAATGTCTTTACTATGCGATTCATCGAGGTCGGCAAACAGAAGTAAACGAACTAATCGCTCCAGTTTTTGCCGGGGATCGGTCAGGTTGTTCGTTTGAAACACCAGTTGAAATTCAAGCCATTGCCAGTACCAGGCTACCAGGTAAACCAGCAACCGATGCTTGTTTTCAAAATAGCGGTATATACTGGCTTCTTTCGTCCCCATTCGGTCGGCTAATTTTCGGAACGTAGTTTCCTCAAAGCCGATCTCATTGACCAATAAAATGCCTTGCCGAACGATGCGTCGGCCTAATTCTGAGCTTTCGGGGTCGCGCAGAAACAGGCGTTCATTCATGCGCACATGTACAGAATACTCCATTTATCCTGATATATAACCAATAATCGAAACAGAAGGCGCAAATTAAAAAGAGATTAAAATGTACGCATTATATTTGCATTAAAGTTAGTAAAACTATCATAAAATATTATATAGCTATCATGTATAGTGTAAGACCTATCGAATTGCCACCTTCGCCCTGGCAGCGATTGATGCGGCTTCTGGTAAGTGAAAAAAAGGATATAGGGTATATCTATTTGTATGCGTTGGTGACTGGCATTATTAGCCTTTCCTTACCCTTAGGCATCCAGGCTGTTTTTAACTTGGTATCAGGCGGGCTAGTGTTTAGTTCAGTATATGTGCTGATTGGGGTAGTTATTCTGGGTGTACTGGCAGCCGGCATGTTACTGGTAGGGCAGATGGCCCTGGTTGAAGTGTTACAGCAACGAATCTTTGCCAAGGCCGCTTTTGAATTTACGTACCGACTACCTCGTATTGAACCCGAAGCCCTGGACGGGTATTACCCACCCGAATTAATGAACCGCTTCTTCGATGTGCTGACGATTCAGAAGGGGTTGCCCAAGCTATTGATCGATCTGACAGCCGCAACCGTTCAGATCGTTTTCGGGCTGATACTCTTATCCGCATACCACCCAATTTTCGTTGCTTTCGGGATATTCACGGTCCTGATCATCTGGCTCATAAGTCGGTTGTATGGCCCAAGTGGTGTAAGAACAAGCCTGAACGAGTCAAAATATAAATATAAAGTGGTCGCCTGGCTCGAAGAAATAGCCGGCGACTTACCCATGTACCGTAACCGGACGAAGGATACTGATCAGGAGCCTATCAATAAAATGGATGACCTGGTGGCGAACTACGTAAAATACCGTAATGAGCATTTTAAGGTGCTTCGTCAATTTTTCTATGGAGGAGTAGCCTTCAAAACCATTGTAACGGGTGGCCTGCTGATTTTGGGCACTACCCTGGTTGTGGGCCGGGAAATGTCCCTGGGGCAGTTCGTCGCTGCCGAACTGGTCATTGTCTTAATTACGGGCTCGGTCGATAAGCTCATTTCGGGTATCGATACCGTATTTGACCTGGTTACGGCAGTCGAAAAAATTGGTACCGTAACCGATATGCCCCTGATTGACCAACAATAAACCCGATAGTAAGATGCTTAACTTATCCAATCAGCGGGTCAACGAAGAATTATTCGCCAAATACCCGCTTAAAACGCTTCACGCACTTCCTCAGTCGGATGGTGGCCGGAGACTTGGGCGTTGGATGCTTTTCTTTCTGGTAGTCGGTGTCCTGGTTATGTTTTTACCCTGGCAACAGAACATCAACGGCGAAGGAACGATCACGGCCCTGACACCCCAGGACCGCCCACAGACCATTCAGAATGCCATCGCCGGTCGAATTGAACGATGGACCGTGAAAGATGGTGACTATGTAAAAAAAGGCGACACCTTATTGGTTATCTCCGACATCAAAGACGATTATTTTGACCCCAATTTGCCCCAGCGATTAGACGAACAACTGGCCGCAAAACAAGGAAGTTTACAGGCTACCAATGCTAAAATAAAGGCCCTGGATGGACAAATTGTGGCCCTACAAACCGGTATTACAGTAAAACTTGAGGCAGCGCGAAATAAGGTTCGTCAGAGCGAATACAAAGTATCGGCCGACGAGGCTGACCTGACTGCCATTCGGAAGAACTACCAGATTGCCCTCGACCGGTTAGCTCGCTATGAGAAAGGTTATACCAACGGACTGTTTTCGCTAACGGACCTGGAATCCCGACGGCTCAAAGTGCAGGAAGACAACGCCAAAGTGATTTCGCAGGAGAATAAGCTCAATGTATCGCGGCAGGAACTGGTGAACGCCAAACTTGAATTGGGGACTCTCCGGGCCGATTTTCAGGAGAAACTGGCCAAAGCCCAGTCGGATCGAAGTTCGGCAGTTTCGTATCTGGCTGATATTGATGGCGAAATTTCTAAACTTCGGAATAAGATGACCAGTGTGGATGTTCGACGGGGACTTTACATTGTTCGGGCACCGCAGGCTGGGTATGTCGTGCGGCCATCAAAAGCGGGCATTGGCGAAACCATCAAAGAGGGGGAACCTATTGCCACCCTTCAGCCGGCTAATCCACAGCTTGCCGTAGAGTTATATGTTCGGGCAATGGATGTTCCCCTGATTCAACGTGGGCGAACGGTCCGTTTGCAGTTTGATGGCTGGCCAGCGATCCAGTTTTCGGGCTGGCCGTCAGTATCGGTCGGTACGTTTGGCGGGCGAGTAGCGGTCATTGATGCTGTCAGTAGTGTAGGCGGGAAATATCGGTTATTGGTACAGCCCATACAGGAAAAAGGCGATCAGCCCTGGCCTACCCAGTTGCGGGTCGGATCGGGCGTATATGGCTGGGTTATGCTCGACGATGTACCGGTCTGGTATGAACTGTGGCGGCAGCTCAATGGCTTCCCGGCCAGCTTAAACGAAGAACCCAAGGAAGAAAAAGGAGCGAAGAAATGAAGCGATTCATAGCGTTATGCCTTTGCGGAATAGGGATGCTGATAGGAAGCGTGTCAGCTCAGTCGTTGAATGCCCCGGTAGATACTAGTGTATTTACGGCTGATGTATTCTTCGAGTTGATCCGGGCAAACCATCCCATCATCAAACAGGCCGGATTATTTGGTGAAGAAGCCAAACAGGTAGTGATGCAGGCACGAGGGGCTTTCGATCCGAAACTGGCTTCGAGCTATGACCGTAAAGAGTTTGGCAATACCCTCTATTACAATCACTGGCAAAATAAACTGGTAGTACCCCTGTGGTGGGCTGGTGTCGATTTGAATGCCTCTTATGACCAGAATGCGGGGCAATACATTAACCCAGCCGAACGAACACCCTCATCCGGTCTGGCCGGAATCGGCCTGAGTGTACCGATTGGACGAACGATTGGTATTGATGCCCGACGATCAGCCGTACGACAGGCACGCCTAGCTTTAAACCTGGCCGAAGCCGACCGGCTGAAGCTCGTCAACAAGACACTTTTCGATGCGGCAAAATCGTATTGGGAGTGGTTTTTGGCGTATCAGCAGCGTAGGTTACTGGCAGAAGGGTACGAATTGGCCGACCGACGTTTTCGGGCCTTGCGGGAACGGACTTTGTTGGGCGACGCGGCTGTTATCGATACGACTGAAGCCCTGATCACCGTACAGGACCGACTGGTACAGCGGCAGCAGGCAGACCTTGATGAGCAAAACGCCCGGCTAAGGGTAAGCACGTTCCTATGGAACGAACAGGGGCAACCGGTTGAATTGCCTGCCTCCGCCATGCCGCAACAGGCTCCGCTAACAACCTATACGGCCGATACCCTACAGGACTTGATGAACCAGGCTACTGAGAAGCACCCTGACTTGCTGAAGCTGGCGGCAAAAGCGCAGCAGCTAACGATAGAAGAGCAGTTTAGACGGGCTATGGTTCAGCCGCAAATTACGCTGAGTGCCAGTGTGCTGAGTCAAACACCAACGGTCGATGTACCTTATGATTGGAGCGATTATTATTCGTTTCGCCCACAGAATCATAAAATTGGCCTGGACGTAGTATTTCCGTTGTTTCTTCGGAAAGAACGAGGCAAGCTGCGCGAGGTTCAGGTGAAAAACCAGCAGGTGACCCTGGAGCGTCAACAGACCAATCGGGACATCACAAATACCGTTCAGGCGTCTTATAATCAACTCCAGGCGTTGGCTCGGCAAGTGAGTGTACAACAGCAAGTTATTCAGAACCAGCAACGGCTATTACAGGCCGAACAACAAAAATTCGAGATCGGCGAAAGCTCACTGTTTCTGGTCAATTCCCGTGAAACCAAGCTGATCGATTTACGAATTAAAGGAGAGGAGTTGAAAACGAAATACCAGAAAGCCATTGCCGAATTGTATTATGTCGCCGGTACAAGCCAGTAGTAGTAGTATGGGTTTGATGTAAAAGCTGCTAGATAGACTGTAATTTAAGTCTTTGATTGTTTTTCTGTCATTCCGGCGGCCCGGTCCTGCGTCGGAATGACAGAAAACGTATATTACAGTATACTAAATAAGACCAGTAAATTTGGGTCAGAACAGAGTGGTATCTTAACTAACTGGGTGTCTGTTTGTTATATTTTTTACTTAAAAAGGATATAAAAACACGCGAATAGATTATATATTCTAAGAAAAATTTTATAATATTGTATGTAATAGAACCACCTGAAGAGGCTGTTTAAAGTGTGAAATTCCAGCCTCCAGAATCGCTTATGTCGCATGAAGTTGATTAAGCAGATCAAACTCTTTTTCAAAGAAGGTAACTCCGATAAGGTCTATGAAGTTGATTTATGTGAAGTCGGAGTCGGGCAGTATGTAGTTAATTTTCGGTTTGGCAAGCGGGGAGCTACGTTGAAAGACGGAACCAAAACACCCACGCCCGTGTCGATGGCAATGGCCGAAACACTCTTTAATGGGTTGGAGGTCGAGAAGCGCAAAAAAGGGTATCAGTCGGAGGCTGAAATGTTTCAGCCCATGCCTACGCTACCGGTTGACACAACAAAGCCTAAAACACGCGAAGAAGCTATCCTGCAACGCCTGAGTGCATTGGCTAACGGAAAAACTGAGTTTCGCACGGCCTGGAAACCCTCACGAGTAATCTGGCAGGCGGGTGTACTTCGGATGAAGCAGGCGGTACCTTTCCTGATTCGACTCGTTGATCGGGGGGAAGAAATGCAGCGATACGCCACGCTTTGGGCCTTAGGCCGTTGCGCAGACCCACAAGCTGCCCGTACGCTCCAGGTTTATTTTACCAATCAGAAGTACTCCGATAAAACTCGTCGCATAGCCGCTGAAGCGCTAGTGCATGTATTGCAGGGAGATGAGTTGCAGACACACTATCAGGCCGTTGAAAACCGTTTGCCTGCCCCTGTCTGGCAGGCGATTCTGGACAAAAACACTGAGGTATTGACAACACTGCTCATCGATCTGATAGTCAATGAAGTACAGGCTGAGTATGAGTTGCTTGATGACGTATATACGCTAGCGGTCAAACATCCGGTTGTTCGGAAACCACTGCTAACGGTTTTACGACAGATCAAACTGCAACCCGCTTGGTTTCGGTCTGTCCGGCATATATTGAAAGTGGCTGAATTGCGCGATGACTTTGAGTTACAGGGGCTATTGGCCTATCGTTTCGAAAAAACAGCCGCTTTTTTCCGAAAACCCGATTATTACTACGATGAAGGGGGAGGTGACCCATCCAGATATGTAGCTGCCCTGGATCAACGCGTTCGGGTAAAGGCGGAACTTCGTAAACCCGATAGTCGTCTGGCGTATTCGAATCGTACCCGGAATTATTTGAAAACCCGATTGTTCCGTTCGCTGAATCAACTGGGTAAGCAAAAGAATGTCAGCTATGTTCGACTGGCAACGGGTATCCTGCTGGCCTATAATAAAGCTACGGACTATAAACCGGCTCATGATGCATCGGAAGGACACTGGGATTACAACCAGGGGCGATGGATCAGTTTTGTTCGGCATTATCCAGCCTACGACAATGCCTATTTATTGAACTGGATTTTATACGGTGCTGGCAATAAGCTGGAAGTCAATGCGATGGGTCTTTGGCAGTATCGGGAAACAGCTTCTGCACCGTCGGCCCGAAACGTTGATGAACAGGGTCTATTTAATCAACTGTTTAGCCGGGTGGCATCGTTTCTGAACAAAACGGCAAAACTTGGTGAGCCAGATTCAGAAAGCGTACCGGCGCAACCTGTTTCATTGCGCGAGGAGCATTTTCCGGAATTATGGGATCAGATGCCCCAAGCGTATGTGCAACTGCTCCTGCAGGCGAAGGTCGATGAAGTGCATGCATTTGCTTATCAGAATCTTCTGCAACATCCTGATTATCCGTCCATTGAAGCGAAAATAGATGAGTCGCTGCTGCGTCAGTTGGTAAGCTCATCATTTGAGATTCCAACTCGCTGGGGGATTGATATACTGCGGAAGCGACTTCGGCAGGGAGCCGACCGCTCGCTGGTCCTATTGTTGCTAAATAGCTCGGTAGCCGAAGCTCGTCAGTTGGGGCAGGAGTGGGTTGAACAGAATAGCCAGATCTATACAGATGACTCGGCTTTTGTGTTGAGTATGCTTTTTTCGTCCTATACCGAGCAGCGGCTGTGGATTGATCAGCTACTTGCTAAAATGGCGTTGAGCCTGGTGCAGCAGCAATTGTTGATTGGCCGGGTAGTGGTCATGCTGCAAACCATAACCGATAATACAGCCACAAACAATGCGATTATCTCTGAAGCAACCAGCAGTTTGCTCCGTCATGCCACCGACGCGTTGCCTGCACTGGACCAGCAGATTGTAGCTGAGTTGCTTCAAATCCCGGTCGAGTCTACACAAGCATTTGCGGTCAGGCTATTGATTCTAAAAAATAGTCAGCCATCAGCTGCTGTGCTGGGAGCATTGCTGACAAGTGCCTATACAGATGTTCGTCGGGCTGGACAGGATTTATATGTGAGTTTGCAAGCCCGCCTGACCAATGACGCAGCCTTTGCTGATAACCTGACCAATCAATTGATTCAGGCACTGATCCGGAAAGAAACCGCCGAAGGTATGCACGACGATATTGCGGCTTTGTTGCGCGGACCCTTGGCCAATTCGTTGCCGAAACTCGATCGGACCACAACCCTACGGTTAATCTATGCCCATTTCCGCCCCGCGCAGGAACTAGGTCTGTTGGTACTCGATCAATATCTGAATCCGGACGATTTGACCATCCGGCAAATTATTGCGCTGGGCAATCATGAGTTGCTGGCTGTTCGGCAATGGTGCTGGCAGTATTTCCAGCAACACCTGCCCCGCATTCGCTACGAACGGGATGAGGCTATTCGATTATTAGATGCTTCCTGGGACGATACGCGACAGGCGGCCATGCAGTTTTTCCGCGATCATTTTTCTGCCGACGATTGGACACCCGAAACGCTGGTTGGTATTGCCGATTCGGTACGGCCCGACATTCAGGCGTTTGGACGCGAACTCATTACCCGATTCTTCACCGACGAAGCAGGGCCCGAATATCTTCTGAAACTGAGCCAGCACCCAGATGCGGCTGTTCAGGTATTCACCACCAATTACCTGGAACGCTATGCAACCGACCAGCCTGAACGACTCCGAGCACTAGCTTTTTATTTCCGCTCGGTGCTGTTACGTGTCCATCAGAGTCGAACGGCCAAAACCCGCGTGTTTGCGTTTTTGCAGCGGGAAGGACTCAAATCGGAAGAAAACGCCCGTTTTGTGGCCCGGTTACTGACCGATGTTTCGGCTACGGCTGCCATTGGTGATAAGGCTAGGTGCATCTCTATCATGCGCGATTTGCAACAACAATTCAACGATTTATCCTTGCCCATTCAGGTGCATCAGTCGGAAATCCGATAACTCATTATTGACTAATGAACTCCCTTTAAGATGGTAAAAAACTATTTGGAACTCTCAGAAGATCAGGGATCTGCCCATAAATTTTATGAGGTTACGGTCGATGAATCAACCGTGATTATTCGCTTTGGTCGAATTGGGGATCATGGGCAAAGCCAAACAAGCTCATTTGGCGATACGGCCGAAGCCACAAAATTTGCTGAGAAAAAAATTAAAGAAAAAGAAAAGAAGGGCTACGCACTAGCCATTCAGGGACAACGCCAAAAACGTGATGTAACAAGGCGTGCAATTGAAAGCAGACCGGCTGCTATTAAACAAAGCTTACCCATTATCTGGCGTTTCAATACCAATTCGGCTGCTTTTGGAATTTATGTAAATGCGGAAAATTGCTGGGCAGGCAACGAACGTGGAGATGTGTTTCGGCTGAACCACGATGGCGAAGTTGGCCTACATTATCGATTGCCTGATGGCGTAAAATGTATTGTAGCGGATAATGAGTGGATTTATGTCGGTTGCGATGATGGAAATGTGTATGATTTAACCGGTAAACGCCCTCGTTTGTCGTATGAAATTAATGACAAAATCGAAATTTACTGGCTCGATATTAATGATGGATTATTAGGCGTTTCGGATGCAAAAGGCAAAGCAACGATCATCAATTATGAGGATGAAGAGCAATGGAACAAACAGCAGGACGGACAATCGGCGTGGATGATTCGTTGTGATGACCGAGGCAAAGTTTTTTGTGGCGATTCGGTAGGAATCGTCTGCTATAATGGACCCGATGGTCAATTTGAATGGAAAGTAAATACTGATGGTGCTGTTTTATTTGGCTGGGCCGAAAGCGATAAAATTTATGCCGCTACAGGCCGAAATTTAGTTCAGGCGTTTACAAAAAGAGGTGAGCATGTAAAGAATTATCGTACAGATGCAACGGTTTATTCATGTGCTACTTCTCCAAACGGTGAATTTGTCTTTGCAGGCGATAATTATTCTGCTATCTATTGCTTTGATGCCGAAGGAAATAGACTTTGGAAATTAGCTACGGGATGCGGATCGGCACTGTCGATGCAGTATTTCGACGAAAAGCTGTATATCGTTACGACCGATGGTTCATTGGCATGTATTGACGCCAAACAGGAAGCCATTACGAATGCCCAAAACGGAATCACGCCCGTTGTCAAAGACGTTAAAATTGCCGCTGCTGATCTTTCGGTAGCTATCACGTCGACCGATACGGCCATTTTGGAAACGACTTCCGATACGAGTCATGGTGTACGCGTGCAATGCACGAAAGAAGGCGGAAAGCTACGGGTTCGGCCACTTTCCGACGGGTTCCATAAAGATTGGCACGTGCAATTTCCCAAAAACCTTCGTCAGGAAAATATCATCTATGTTGTTGACGAATTGAAAGAAGCCGCGCAGGGTGGTTTTTATCGCGTATTTGGCAATATTCTAAAGTATAAACCAAACTGATTCCTAACCGATCATGCTCTTTAACTATAAATTCGGAGGGAGTACGTCCGTCGTCAGCAATGCCAATTCGGTGGGGATGTCGTTTGCTCCAGACACGAACCGAACCCCTACGTTTTTTGTCGGAAAATTGCACCGGAAACTGGCTTTTCGCGAAGCTATCTCGGCTCTTCATGACGTGGTTGTTTCAGACATGCGGTTTGTGCCCCGCGACAAAACGGCTTATAAAGAATGGGCGGCTCAACAGGAAACCATCTGGCTGTCCGAGTTTATGGCTGGTCAGAACCTGGGTGATATGACCGACCGAATTGCGACGTTACGAACGGAACTCAACACGTTGTACCGCGACCGCGAGCGGGTTATGAAACCATTTTACGATGCCCGACAGCGTTACTATAAATACCTGTATGAGCGTGACCGCGATGCCTGGTTTGTGCTTGACCCGGTGATTACGGTACATCCCGATGAGGTGTTTTTCGAGTGTTTTTCGCAAGACGAATCGTCGTATGGCAAACTGTCGGCCAACTACAATGTCTTTAAGCACATCAGCGAATTCGCCTGTGGGACCACCAACATCGACTATTCGTCGGCACTTTATAATGAGTTTCAGAAGATCCGGGACTATAAAGAAACAGACTTCCAAATCGATCCGAGCGGATTTGAAGTACAAACGACCAACGAAGACACCTATAAGGAAGTAAAGATCGACCTGCCCGACAGTTGGGTGCGCGGCTTTCTCCAAGTGAGTTCGGCCATGACACTGCCAGCCACAACGCTCGAACTTCACCCAATGGATGTCTATGGCATTTGTTCACTTCTGCGTCGATTCAAGGAGAAAGTGGGACCGCGTTCCATTCGATTTAAACTGACGCCCAACGAACCCATTAAGCTGGTTTTTGATCCGTGGGGTAAAGAACTGATTTGCAGTCGATCAATGTATAACGGCACCGAGACTAAGGAGATTCGAATTTGGGGTCGTCGTCGGTTGCTCATTCTGGAACGACTTATTCCGGTTACACGTCGATTCACGATTCATCTGCTGGGGTCAGGACTGCCCTCGTTCTATGTGGCTGATCTGGGCGATATGACGTTTACGCTGGGGCTATCGGGCTGGTCGGCGAATGACTGGTCACGATTGGGAAACTTTGATCTGATGGCGCCCCGGGCCAATGTACCACCAGCTACGGCGCGGTTGATTTTCGATACGCTCAAACAGAACTGGTACGAAAAGCCCGTAACGTTGGCAAAGCGCATGGGGCTGGATACCAAAACGGTATTGGGTGCATTGGGAACGTATACGCAGGCTGGCCGGGCCATTTTCGATTTACACCAGGGCGTATATCGAGTTCGCGAGTTAACCCAGGAGCCGCTACCCATGGAGAAACTACGGTTCGACAATCCGAGAGAGGCCGAAGCGCATCAGCTAGCTGAGGATAAACAGGTGGAGCTTAAGGCCACACCGGAGTTGAATGGAGTTTGGTTGACTGGCACAGTCAAAACGCCTAACCGGGCATACAATACCAGCTTGTTTATCGATAGGGACGAACGCCTGACGCAGGCTACCTGCGATTGTGGATTTTATAGTCAGCATAAGCTTCACAAAGGCCCTTGCGAACACATGTTAGCTTTACGGATTGCGTATAGCAACCGCTAGGTGCAAGTTGTTGAAAAGAAGTTTATTTATAAATAAATTTTAATTGTTTTTTGATTTATTCATTGCATGACAGCGCATTAATTGTTAACTTGCAGAAGCAATAAAACGGTCAGGCACGCATTTAGACCTTGCGTTTCCTTCGGGAAAAGAACGATGTTTCGTCGTTCATGCTACATGACTTCACACGCGTCACTACGTGCAATCGTTACTGTGGGGGGCTTCGTACCTATGCAGTATTTCCGGTGCGGCTCCTATGGAGCGAAATACTGCATAGGTACGGCCCCCCGGGAGTTGATTGACGTAGTCCTAAGATTATTCGAAGGCCGTGCCTGACCGTTTTTTTAGCTTCCCGCTGTTTTTCTGCCTGTTACACTATTGTCTGCACTGGATTGATCAGCATAATCTGGTATCATGACCCGTCAGGAAATCTACGACCGAATCCGCTCGCTGGGTTCAAAAGATTCGTTTGTGCTGGCCGAAATGAAGCGCTTGGGATTTTGGGAGCGCTCGGCCAGTATGCCCGCTGTATCAGAGCAGTTTATCGAGCATGAAGCTCAGCTTCAACGTGAATTGAACAACCTGCTTGATAAGCAACGTCGATACGAAAACCGGAAGGCCATGCTCGCCGAAATGCGGAAAGCCCGCATGGTAGAATCCAAACGAAAACAGCAGGAAACCAAGCAGCGCAACGAGCAGAAGCGTCAGGAGCGAGCTGCGCGCTGGAAAGCTCAACAGCAGCAAGCCATTACATACATAGGCGAAGGCGTTTCGGCTGGATTACAGCCGACTGTTTCCGATAAAGAGCGATTGGCACGATTTGGTGTTCCTGATTTCGAAAGTCCACTGGCGTTGGCTCAGGCATTGGATATGACGCTTGGTCGTTTGCGTTTTCTGACTTTCAACCGCCCGGTATCAACTGTATCGCACTACAAACGGTTCTTCCTGTCCAAAAAATCGGGGGGTAAACGCCTGATTTCGGCACCAATGCCGTACCTGAAAAAAGCGCAGTACTGGGTTCTGGCGCATATTCTACAACCCATTCAGCCAACCGAAGAGGCTCACGGTTTTGTGACCAACCGCTCTATTGTAACCAACGCGCAGCCACACATTGGGCAGGATGTAGTCGTGAATCTGGACTTGAAAGATTTCTTTCCGAGCATCAGCTATCGTCGGATCAAAGGGCTGTTCGTTGCCTTTGGCTATGCCGAAACTATCGCGACACTGTTGGCACTACTCTGTACTGAGCCAGCCATCGATGAAGTTGAACTGGATGGGAAACGATATTACGTCGCCAAAGGCGAACGCATATTGCCACAGGGGGCGCCAACCAGCCCAGGGCTGACCAACCTGCTGGCGTATCGGCTTGACCACCGACTCCGTGGCATAGCCGACAAGTTTGGCTTTGCATACACCCGTTATGCCGACGATCTGACATTTTCAGCTTCGGGTGAAGCCGCCGGGCGGGTGGGACAATTGCTCTGGTCAATTCGGCAGGTGATTAATAGCGAAGGCTTTACATTGCACCCAGACAAGTTACAGGTGATGCGAAAAGGCGCCCAGCAACGTGTAACAGGGCTGATTGTGAATGATCAGTTGGGCATTGATCGAGCTACATTACGCAAATTTCGGGCTTTGCTTCATCAGATTGAACAAACTGGATGGGCCAATAAAACCTGGGGTAAAGGTCAGATTCAGAATACCGTTTTGGGTTATGCCAATTTCGTAGCGATGGTTAAACCCGAACAGGGCGAAGCCATGCGAGAAAAGGTGAAAGTGCTCTTGTTAACGGCCCCAAATGCTACTACAGTACGGCCAGAAAGAGAGTCAAAGAGCGATAAAGAAACCTTACAAAAACCGCAAATGCCCAACACCTCTGTCGATTGGTGGGATGTGTTATGAGTCCAGCAACATCAGCAATTCACTGATCATCATGGCCGTAGCACCCCAAACCCGATGGCCCTGAATCTGATAAAACGGCGCATCGACCAATATTCCCCGTACTTCAATCTGGCTGTCGCCGACAATAGTTTCGTCGAGTAAGGTATTCAAATCAACTTCCACGACGGCTTCTACTTCGCGAGGGTCGGGGTAAAAATCAGGGCGGTAGGGGAGTACGCCCACAACGGGTTGTACATAGAAATTACTGGGTGGAATAAATAGCTCAGTGAGTAATCCCAACACCTTTACATCCGATACCCGAATGCCAACTTCTTCCTGGGCTTCGCGGAGGGCGGTTCGGGTTAGGTTTTCATCGAATCGTTCCATGCGCCCACCGGGAAAGGCCATCTGCCCGGCATGAACGCCATCGTACTGAGGCCGAAGGATAAGGGGTAAATAAATTGAATTCTGGAAAGGATAAAAACAAATCAGTACGGCACTCCGGCGCGTACGCTCGTTGGGTTTGATACCCAGCCGATACCGAGCTGCCGATGCCATTTTCTGGTGCGCGGCTTCCCCCGGCAGCGGTTGTTGTAGCCGTTGCTGAAGGTGTTCGGTAAAAGCATTAAACGAGGTTTGTAACATTCGACCGGAACCAGTTAAGGGTAATACTCGATTTTACGGACTAGCGCGCTGCCAATCTGCATGCCATTGGCATCAACCTGTTTTTGTTCGACCCAGTTGCCATGCTTATCATATTGGTACTGGTAAATGGGTTTGGTCATGTTGGTATAGTCAAATACATGTTCCTCCCATTTTCCGGTGTAGTTATATCGGGACGTATCCGATAGAATATAGCCCTTGACAGGATGCTGAAGACTAATGGTTTCAGATACTAGATTTCCTGAGCGATCATAGGATTGAACTACTCTGCGGGTAGTCTCTGGGGTGTAACTAAAACTATATACATCCGTTAGTTGATGATGGTTATAGGTTTTCTGCCGGAGTAATCTAGACTGATTATCATATTGATTCTGGTAAAGTGTTGTATCGACTGACCATTCTGGCTGAAGTGCATATAAACTGTCTTCTACACGCTTAAGACTATCTTCCCGATTCATCATCTGGATTCTTCCCTTTGCTACTTCGGCTTTGTAAGCCGCCTTTTCGGCCTCGGAAAGATTACTGGTTATTTCACCCATAAATGCGTCAAGCTCTGCCTGGTCGACCTTGGGCATTTTGAAAACCTGTTTCCGTCGTCGTACGATCTGTCCTGTCAAATAACCTGGCTTATCCCATGTATAACGTTCCTCCGTAATAAGCAGTGTATCCTGTTTATAGGTACGTTTTACCGCAATCCGGCTGACAGAATCCATCCGCATCTCCGTTCGAGTATTCAGGGGAATCCCTCCAATGATCCGTTTATCCCGAATAATGTAGAGTTTGCGGGTTGGATTAAATTCATAGCTAATACGACCTTCGGAAAGTGGCATTCTCGATTTCTGGGCTAAAATTTCGTCCCAAATAGCGCTGATATGCCCTCTGGAACTATACGCATAATGGGTAGCCACCTGCGGCTTATTGTAATCGTCGGAGGAGGTTCTTTTTTGAAGAAATCCCTGCTTGTTGTATTCTTCCGTGTAGTTCTTTCCAGAATAGCCGTCGAGCCAGTCGGCTGGTTTATTGGTAATTGGTGATTGAGCCTGAGTAATCGTTTTAACATTGCCTTTCAAGTCATGCTTTTTGGCAACAGGAATCGCTGAGCCCCAATAGGCCCGGATTTGTGCTTGCGCTTGGGACGTGGAAGGAATTAATGTCAAAACGATAAGAACTATATAGAGTAGATACTTCATACTGGAAACCTACTTATACAACTTAACTAATTCTTCCGCACAACGTTCACCGTCCATGGCTGCTGAGACAATGCCACCTGCATATCCAGCCCCTTCACCACAGGGGAACAACCGTCGGATGTCGACATGCTCACACGTATCGCGGTCACGGGGAATGCGTACGGGGGAGGATGTTCGGCTTTCTACACCAATCAACTGCCCCTCGTTGCTCAGATAACCTCGCATTTTTCGACCAAACTCCCGCAGGCCCTGCCGTAATGGTTGGGCAATATGATCGGGTAATACGTCGGCCATATCGACCGAAGCGAGGCCCGGTTGGTAGGAAGTTGGCAACAGATCGCCGGAGATCCGACCATCGACAAAATCAGCAATACGCTGGGCAGGAGCCGTTTGCGAAGGTCGGTCAGACTGTGTGGCTCCCATTCGGCAGGCCCAGCGCTCCAGTTCCTGCTGTAGCGCAAGTCCAGCCAATGGACCTTCGTCGGCATAAGGACGTAGGTCATTGTTGGTAATGGCTACCACCAGCCCCGAATTGGCATACTGCGAATCCCGACGCGAAGGCGACATACCATTAACAACCAGCTCGCCGGGTGCCGTTGCCGCCGGAACGATAAACCCGCCCGGACACATACAAAACGAAAAAACGCCCCGTTCTACCCCTTGATAGCGCGTTTGAGTAACCAAACTATAGGAAGCAGCGGGCAGATAATCACCCCGGTCTGGGCGGTGGTACTGAAACTGGTCGATCAGACGTTGTTGGTGTTCAATCCGAACGCCCATGGCAAAGGGTTTCGCTTCGACCCGAACCTTTCGGTCGTGGAGCAGGTAAAAAATGTCACGTGCCGAGTGACCCGTTGCCAGAATGACACCAATGCCGGTTAGTGTTTCGCCGTTCGCCAGCACCACACCATTTAGCTCATTACCATCGAGCAGCAGGTCAGTCACTTTGGTATCGAACCGGACTTCGCCCCCGGCATGCAGAATACTGTTCCGAAGATCAGCGACCACATTAGGAAGCTTATTGGTGCCGATGTGTGGGTGAGCGTCGACCAGAATCTGCTCAGTAGCCCCGTGAGCAACGAAAATCTCCAGAATCCGGCGAACATCCCCCCGCTTGGTCGAACGGGTGTATAGCTTGCCATCGGAATAGGTTCCAGCTCCGCCCTCACCAAAACAGTAGTTCGATTCGGGATTGACAACGTGATCCTTATTGATAGCGGCTAAATCGCGTCGGCGGGTACGAACGTCGCTGCCTCGTTCGACAACGATCGGTTTGATGCCCAGTTCAATGAGCCGTAGAGCCGCAAATAACCCGGCCGGACCAGCGCCCACCACAATGGCTTGTGGCGCTTTGCTTCTATCGGTCTGTGGTTTTCGGTATTGGATCAGTGGGGGAGGTGGGTCTCCGGCAAAAACATCGGCTTCGACCTGTACGCGTACCTGACGATTACGGGCATCAATCGACTGCCGTCGTTTGCGGATGATTACGTCTTCTGTATCAGGTAATTTGAGTTGGTTTAATACCTGCATTCGAAACGCGTCATCATCTAAAGCCAGTTCGGGCGCAAGCGTTAACGAAAGTTGATGAATCATAGTGAGGATGGCCAGTACTTATCTGGCAAAAAACATTATTTAAGTAACAGGTGACCTTGGGTTTGGGTTCGCTTGGCTACTAAGTAACATTTTTTCTGCCAATCAGAGAGTATTTGACGGATATTTATGACTATTTTCTTACTTAGGATTAAGACAAGTACTTGCTCTAAATCGACTATCTGATGGTAGTCTGCAAAAAATGATGAAGTTTAGCCTTTTTGGTTGTCTAATGGTCGTAAGCCAGTTCGTATGGGCTCAGTCAACCACAACCCTTCCCTGGTCGCAGCGTATGGTGGCCTCCATTATGGCCAATAACCCTGATTCAATTTCGTATAAACGGGAGAATGGAACGAAGGGAGTTGCCCATTGGGAATATGAAACGGGTGTGTTGCTGGAAGGCGTGAAGCAGGTGTGGTATCGCACGGCTGATGATCGGTATTTCAATTACATCCAGAAAAACATGGATCGCTATGTGAAAGCTGATGGCGATATCCGTACCTATAAACTCGAAGACTATAACCTCGATTTCATTACACCAGGTCGCTCGTTGCTCCTGTTGTATCAGCAATCGTTGCCGGGTAAAGAAAAGTACCGGAAAGCCGCTGACCTGCTTCGAAAACAACTGGCTGAACAACCTCGCACAAAAGAGGGTGGCTACTGGCATAAGAAGCGGTATCCGTATCAGATGTGGCTCGACGGGTTATACATGGCCGAACCGTTCTATGCGGAGTATACAGCCCTGTTTGGCGATGCGAAGCATTTCGACGATGTCATCAATGAGTTCGTCTGGATGGAAAAACACGCTCGCGATCCTAAAACCGGGCTGATTTATCATGGCTGGGACGAAAGCCGCGAACAAAAGTGGGCCAACAAAGAAACGGGAAACTCGCCGAACTTCTGGAGTCGGGCTATGGGCTGGTATGCAATGGCGCTGGTTGATGTATTGGACTACATTCCTCAGAATCATCCGCGCCGGGGTGAATTAGTTGCCATTCTGAATCGGTATATGCCAGCGTTGGTGAAGTTTCAGGATCCTAAAACGGGCTGCTGGTGGCAGGTAACCGACCGTATGGGCGACAAAGGCAATTACCTCGAAGCGTCGGGCTCCTGCATGTTTGTGTATGCACTGGCCAAAGGTGTTCGGATGGGCTATCTGCCTGCATCGATGATGGCATCGGCCCGAAAAGGCTACGAAGGCATACTGAAGCAGTTCATTACCACCGATGAAAAAGGACTTATTCACTTAGAGAAAACCGTTGTGGTAGGTGGTTTGGGTGGTACACCCTACCGGGATGGCAGCTATGAATACTACCTCAGCGAACCCATTCGGCAGGATGATCTGAAAGGCGTTGGCCCGTTCATTATGGCCAGTGTCGAAATGGAGATTGCCGCCGAAGATGCACTCGGTAAGGGCAAAACCGTAGCCGTCGATACTTATTTTAACCACGAATCCCGCAAAGGCTATACCGGTGAACAGGAGCCTTTCCATTACACCTGGGACGATCAACAGCATTCGGGATTCTTCTGGTGGGGCGGCATTTTCCGCAAACTGGGTGCGAAAACGGCAACTATTACCGGGGCTCCTACGGCTGCATCACTAAAAGGCGTTGACGTGTACATCATTGTTGATCCCGATACGCCAAAGGAAACGCCTAAGCCAAACTATGTAAGCGAAAGCGACATCAACGCCATTGCCAGCTGGGTAGAGGCCGGTGGTACGCTGGTGCTGATGGCCAATGATACCTCGAACTGTGAACACAAACATTTCAATCAGTTAGCCGGCCGGTTTGGCATGCAGTTCCTGCCTAAAAATCGAAATATGGTGCAGGGAGATAAGTTTGAGCAGGGTAAAATCAGTATTCCGGTTGGTAATATGATTTTTCCGAATACACGCACGGTTTACATTAAAGAATTATCTCCACTGAGTGTGAAAGCTCCGGCTAAAGCCGCTGTGACCGATGGTGGTGATGTGATTATGGGTGTTGCCAAAGTGGGTAAAGGAACCGTTTTTGCCGTTGGCGACCCTTGGTTGTATAACGAATACGTAGATGGTCGGAAAATTCCGGCTCAATTTGAAAATTATAAGGCAGCTAAAGATCTGGCAAGCTGGTTGTTGAAGCAAGGAGCAGCAGCTGCTCCCGGTTCAGCAACGAGTAAGCGGTAGAGTATTTTGTCATTCTGAGGAACAAAGAATCTTAAGATTTCCTGATGGAAGCTTTACGATTCTTCGTTCCTCAGAATTACAAAAATAGTCTTTGCATTACACTACAACCGCAACGCTTTCATCTGTTTAACAGCGTAATTGGCCGCTCTGGCTGTAAGGGCCATATAGGTCAGTGATGGATTCTGGGTACTGGTGGAAGTCATGCAGGCGCCATCGGTAACGAACACGTTTGGGCAGTGATGCAGTTGATTCCAGCGGTTGAGCAGCGATGTTTTCGGATCACGACCCATACGTACACCGCCCATTTCGTGGTTTTCGCTGCCGGGTAATCGACCCGTGTCAATCGTCCGAATGTTTTTGAAACCGGCTTGGGTAAACATTTCGGTAAGCTGCTCAAAAAAATCTTTCAGAATCTTCCGGTCGTTGTCATCGTAGTCTACTGACACGCGCAATTGTGGAATCCCGAAATTATCTTTCAGTGTAGGATCAAGCCGGACGGTGCTACTGGCTTTCGGAATGGTTTCGGCCATCATCGCCGAGCCAACCTGCCATTCGCCCAGATTAGTGTTGAGCAGATTTTGCTTTAGAGCTGCGCCGACCCCTTCCTGATTCTCAACAGGTCCCCGCGACGAATAAAATGTGGCCGCGTACCCGCGCAGAAAGTCTGTTTCCTGTTTAAAAACGTTTCGAAATCGGGGAATGTAGCTGCTATTCGGTCGGCGTCCGTCGGTTGTGGAGTCCAGCAAACCATCGTACGTAGCCGTAACGCGGCCCCGATAGCTATGAAAAGCCATATGTGTACCCAGCAAACCAGAATCATTGCCTAAACCATTCGGAAAACGATGCGACGTGGAGTTGAGCAGAATCAGGTTAGTGTGCAGCGCCGACGCATTGAGAAAAATAATTCGGGCGTAGTATTCCGTCATCTGATGCGTTTGAGTGTCGATAACGCGCACGCCCGTTGCCCGGCCTTTCTGCTCATCATAAATAATGGAATGAACTACCGAATGGGGCCGTAAGGTTAGTTTCCCGGTACGCATGGCCCAGGGAATAGTCGAGGCATTGCTGCTAAAATAACCGCCGTACGGACAGCCTCGCTCGCAAAGAGTTCGGTGTTGGCATCGGGTTCGGCCTTGCTGGAGATGGATAGGTTTAGGATCGGTAATATGAGCCGCCCGACCAATAATCACATGCCGATCGGGATAGCGAGTCGATACCTGCTGTTTGAAATAGCTTTCGACGCAAGACATCTCGTGCGGGGGTAAAAACTCGCCATCGGGTAATGTGGCCAGACCGTCTTTGTGGCCGGTAATTCCCACAAATCGTTCGACATGACTGTACCAGGGGGCTATATCGGTGTAGCGGATTGGCCAGTCGACTGCGTACCCGTCACGCGCAGGACCTGTAAAATCGAAATCGCTCCAGCGCTGGGTTTGCCGCCCCCAGGTGAGCGAACGCCCACCTACCTGATAGCCATGCATCCAGTCGTAAGGCTTTTCCTGTACGTAAGGCTGCTCGCTGTCTTTAGCGAAAAAATGCATGGTATCCTCATGAAAGGCGTAATTCCGGCTGGCGATAGAATACTCTTTTCGGATGGCCAGTGGTACTTGCCCCCGATGTTCCAGCTCCCACGGATTCAGTGTTGCGGTCGGGTAGTCGGTTACGTGATTAACGGGACGACCACGTTCCAGAAGCAGTGTTCGAAGGCCCAGTTGCGTAAGTTCTTTGGCGGCCCAGCCACCACTGATTCCAGACCCCACAACAATAGCGTCGTAGGTTTGCGTTTTGCGGCTATCGATAAGGAAATTTGCCATGTTTGGTAAAGTACATAGGGCTCCATTCTTAACTATACTGCTGCAACGCCATTTGTTTCATAACGATGGTCAACCGTTCGTCTACGGAATGTTCTCCCCGCAGTTCGACAAGCGGACAAGTGAGTTTCTGCATCCAGTTTTCATGAGCCTGTAGCGTTCGTCCATGCGCTACATTGGTATCGTAGCCCGACGCCCAGTCGATGAATTCTTCGTATTGTTGGTTACGATCTTTGTCGGTAAAAATCACATCGCCATACCGCTGAAACTCACGTTTTTTCAACCGCTCCAATCGTAAAGCAGGAGGAACCCAGAGAAACACCGCCAGATCAAACGATGAAGGCCATTGGTCACCCCAGTTTAAGAGTGATCCTCCAACAATCCATCTTGTTGACTGACTCAGCCCCTCGACCAGTAAAGTAGTACGCTCAATGGGGTCTCTGCGGGTGATGTAGGGTGGATTCGAGGGTATCCAGTAAAAATCGTCAGTATCGAAATAGGGAATGCCTGTTTGCTCCGACAGTGCTTTACCAAGCGTGGTTACACCGGCACCTGAAGCTCCGAAAATGTGGATTTTCATAGAAATGTTTTGGCCTATCGGTCAGCCAGAAACTATTGGCCTGAACGGATAAGGAATTCTTCTTGTAAATTGGCAAAAAATCCCCTATTCCTACAACAAGCCCCGTTTTTTTCGGTTAACCCACTATGCAATCGCAATCCATAACTCCCCCCAGAAACAAGGTCGATACGTTTGAATCGCCGGATTTCTACAACCTCGATGATCTGTTTACGGCCGAACATAAACTGGTTCGCTCGGCTGTGCGTGATTTTGTGAAGCGCGAGATAACACCCATTGCCGAAGAGTATGCCCAGCGAGCGGAATTTCCGCAACATCTGGTTCGAAAATTCGGCCAGATTGGGGTGTTCGGCGCTACCATCCCGACCGAGTATGGGGGTGGTGGACTGGATCAGATTTCGTATGGTATGATGACCCAGGAGATTGAGCGGGGCGATTCGGGTATGCGTTCATGCGTATCCGTGCAAAACTCGCTGGTAATGTATCCCATTCTAACGTTTGGCTCAGAAAAGCAGAAAAAGAAATACCTGCCCAAACTGGCAAAGGGTGAAATGCTGGGTTGCTTTGGACTCACAGAACCCAATCACGGTTCTGATCCGGGCGGTATGGAATCGAACTTCATCGAGCGCAGCGATTATTACCTGCTCAACGGCTCGAAGCTCTGGATTACCAACGCCAACATTGCCGATATAGCCATCGTCTGGGCTCGGAACGATCAGGGAAAGGTTCGGGGATTGATTCTGGAGCGGGGCATGGAAGGGTTTACAACGGCCGAAATCAAAAACAAATGGTCGCTACGGGCGAGCAGTACAGGTGAGCTGGTATTTCGGGATGTACAGGTGCCTAAGGAGAATATTTTGCCTGATGCGTATGGACTAAAAAGCGCCCTAAAATGCCTGGAACAGGCCCGCTATGGCATTTGTTGGGGGGCTGTCGGGGCAGCCATGGAGTGTTACGAAGTGGCCCGGAGATATGCTCTTGAGCGCATTCAGTTCAATAAGCCCATCGCCAGTTTTCAGCTTATTCAGAAGAAACTGGCCGAAATGCTGACCGATATTACCCAGGCACAACTGCTTTGCTGGCGGCTGGGTATGTTGAAGAATGAGGATCGGGCTACGGTCGCTCAGATTTCGCTGGCCAAGCGCAACAATGTTGAAATGGCCTTAAAAACCGCTCGGGAAGCCCGACAAATTCTGGGGGCGATGGGTATTTCGGGCGAATACCCAATCATGCGGCACTTGATGAACCTCGAATCGGTGAGCACCTACGAAGGTACTCACGATATTCAGTTGCTGATTCTGGGGGCCGAAATTACCGGCATTCCGGCGTTTAAATAGTCAAGAATTGTCAAGCGTAGTCAGGAGTGGTCAGGTATTGTTTACTAACGTATTGCCATCCTTGACTACTTCTGACCACACTTGACTATCCCTAACTACTATTTTTCTCGTTCCGCTATCTCCTTGATCTGCTTCAGAAAGTCATCCATGCCATTTAAGGAATGGTTGTAGCCGTCCTCTGTGCCAAAACCTTGCTGAGTCCAGGTAAATTCAGTCTGGTTCGGCTCCTTTGCAACGATCCGATAGGTAACTGTTGAGTAGTTTTCGGGCTTGTCTTCCAGGCCCGAAAAGCCGCTCCAGTAGCTATAGCTGAGTAATTGATTGGGCACATTTTCCAGAATGACACCCTTGTCGCGATAGGATTGATTTTCATATTCACCCTGAAAAACAATTTCACTGCCAACGTTCCAGTCGGTCAGGGTTTGGGTACCGAACAAATATTCCTGAATAAGGGCTGGATTGGTTAGTACTTCCCAAACACGAGCTGGGCTGGCGCTGATGGCGATGGATTGGGATACGATTAAGTCTTGGCGCATGGCTTTTCTGTTGATCTTCGACAAAGTTCTACTCCCTGACTGACAACCCTATGTCAGTAGGTTGTAACCTGAGGTTTTTTGTATTATGCTGAATGAAATAACTGACAGGGTTTTACCGAAGCAGCATAACGCAATAAATTAATCCTAGTTAGCAAGGGGCGCCCCGATCTGCCCGGTACGACAATCTGTATGTACAATCTCAAAGAGGCTGTAAACCACGCCTGACTTATCCTGAAAAATCATAGGAATATTGAGTTGCTTGGTCTTGGCAGCTAACCTAAGTTTAAGCCCTTCGACTCTGGTAGGGGCCTGTGATTGATAGAGCGCTTTATAACAGCCAGATTGAGCCTGTTTACCTGGATTATCCCGAAAAACTTGCTCCAGCCGTCCCTCGTTATACTGCATACCAACCCAAAAATCGGTCTCCTTCTCATTATAATATAGTAGACTGCCTGAAAAGTTGCTAGGTGAAAGGCCTTTATGATTCATTCGGTAAGCATCCGTTGGAAGTACGACCAGAATACAGCAACGATATTCACCCCGTTCATCCTTACTAATGATCAAACGTTTTTGAAAATCGACTATTGGCTGATCCAAAGTAGGCAGTTTATCTTTTTGAGCCTGGAAAGAAGAGCCCTGTGCAATAACTAAGGGCTTTCGATAATTGTAGTACAAGGGGACACTAACAGCGGGAGTTCCATTTGCCAATCGTGTGTTCTGGGCTCCGTCCCAATAGATTAAGCGATTGTCAGTTATGTTGTCTCGTGCTTTGTCGTTCAATCGACCAGTATACCAGCCTTTGGCCTCTTGAAGCGTAATTGGCGTCTTACCGGCTGGCATTCCAATTAATTCTTTTTCTGGCCGACAGGACCAAACTCCTGTTAACATAAAGTAAAGCAGGAGTAGGTAGGTTAACAGTTTGTAATTCATATTATCCCGCAACTGGATGAGCTAAATAGTGTGTCTGTAGTTCATCGACCAATTTTTGGACCAGTGCCCGAAGCGATTCTGATTGTTCAATGGTTACGGCATTACCATACATCAGTAGCCAGCGAGCCAGGCCTTCCAGATAAGGTGTTTGGAAAACCATGCGAACCTGATCGCCTAAGTCTTCTTCGTGCTGGAAACCGTAGGCATACCGCTCTTCCTGAAGGTAACGAATCATCGACTTAGGGAAGACAACGGTAGCCTCAAAAATAGCCCAGTCTTTGCCCATTCGGTTAAGGTATTCCTGCAACGATAGTCGTTCTGGCCGGGCGAATCGCTGGCCTGTGTTGGTAAGCTCCCGGATTCGATCGACCCGGAAATCGCGATAGTCCTGACGCGTTCGACAAAAAGCGATCAGATGCCAGCCCATTCGGTAGTGGTGAAGGCCGACAGGCTCTACTTCCCGCTCCGTTTCGGCATCGTTATACTGTGAATGATACCGCAGCAGCAGCACATTGTTTTGGGCAATGGCATGCTGAATATGAGTCAGTAATCCGTCGGAATACGGTTGGCGATGTCTCGGCTTGGCGACAGCGATATGCGCGTCCAGATCGTCCAGTCGTTCCTGGTCGGTACGTTTCAGGACCGATTTGATCTTATATAAGGCCGATTCAAACTCAGCCCGAACCGAAGCATCGGCCCACCGTTCAATGAGCTTACTTCCCATGAGTAGCGCACTGGCTTCGGCACTGGTAAACATCACGGGCGGTAAATGATAATCGGTCAGAAAATAGCCGACGCCCGCTTCGGCACCAATCGGAACACCGGCTTCTTCCAGTGATCGCACATCCCGATATACAGTTCGCAGGCTAATGCCAAAACGGTCGGCCAGCTCCTGAGCGCGGACAACCCGTTTGGTTTGCAGGTGAATCAGAATGGCAGTCAGTCGGTCAAGACGGTTCATAAAGCAGCAATTGGAATGATAGGCGCAAATTACGATGGATGAGTTAAATAGTGTTTCTACCAATTCTGAGGATTCTATTGTTTCTTTTGGTTCTTTTGCAGATACAAACCGAGAGGTTGGCAAAAAGCCGACATTCGTCGCGAAAATAGTAAGACAACAGGGCCCCCAATTTCATGAATAACATCCATAACAATACCCATCTCCATCGGTTCGAACTGGAAACCGATGGTAAATTATCCATAGTCGAATATCAGAAAGTCGATGGCGAAACGATTGCACTGGTCCATACCGAGGTCGATCCTAGTCTGGAAGGCCATGGTATCGGTTCTAAATTAGTAGAGGGCGTTTTAGAATATACGGAACAACATGATCTGAAAATTGTGCCACTTTGCCCGTTTGTCAGTGCTTACCTGAAACGTCATCCCGACTGGAATCGGGTAGTATCGACTTCGTACACGGCTACAGGTTTTTAAGTATGCCGCCTATTCGTTTGCTCCTGGCAGGCGCTTTGTTCATTCTGGTAAGCTGGTCTGCATTCGGCCAGCTTACCGATTATAGAATGTGGATTGGCCTGACTATTGACCTGTGCCCGTCGACCAAGCCGCTGACTCGCCCGGTTTTTGAGCAACTCATTCGGGTGTTTGAGCCGGAAGAAAAACCTATACCGGTTACGATTACCATTATGGGGCTATGGATGGCGAATCATGCCCAAGATTTAGCCTATCTGAAAAATCTGGTAAGTCGGGGTGAGCTGACTATTACCTGGGTCAATCATTCGTACCATCATCGGTATGACCCTCGCTTACCCCTTCAAACCAATTTTCTGCTAGAAGCGTCAACTGACCTCAACGCGGAGGTATTGTTGAATGAGCAGGCTATGCTCCAAAACGGATTGACGCCTTCCATTTTCTTCCGATTTCCGGGACTGGTATCCGACAAGTCCGTTTTTAATCGAATCCTGGCATTCGGGCTATTGCCAATCGGGAGCGATGCCTGGCTGGCCAAAAACCAACAGCCTAAACAAGGAAGTCTGGTACTAATTCATGCTAATGGCAACGAACCAGTTGGGATCACCGATTTTATAATCTGATCCGAAAAAAATCGGCATCCATCGAAAATAAAGCCTGGTTGTTGTATGATTTATCAGCCAGTGTGGCCAAGGAGAGGTAGTTGGAAAGTAAAAGTGAGATTGATATAAGTAGAACAGCGCCTTTTCACGGTGGTAACACGGGTTCGATTCCCGTATCGGTCACCACTAATAAAGATAGAATTTTATCGCCCTCGATTCTCCATTTCCTCAATCTTCTCCCGCAGTTGCCTGACCTCACTGATTAGCGTTTTAAATGTCATTATCGGTCTGTTCCTGCTCATCTTCGACAAGGAAATTTGCGACGTATCCCGTAAAGGGGCCAAACAGCCCAACGCCAACAATCATGAGGATTGCCAAAATCAGCCGACCGGCGGTTGTAATGGGAAACCGGTCGCTGTAGCCAACTGAGTTTCGGTAAAGACGATTTGGGAGGCTCAGTCATGGTTTTGGTGGCAAAGGAGGGTGTAAAGGCGAAATTCGCTCTTTCTTCCTGATCCATCGCCAGACATCCGTTGCGAGGGCTGGATAAATATTGAGGCCAATACTGTAATAACTCCCGTTGAAATTCTGATTGATAGCCGTTTGGAAGACCGATATTCGATAGCCAATTTGTGCGCTCAGACCGAACCAGCGGGTGGCTTTCCATTGGCCATAAACACCTGCCTGAAGCGGAACCAAAAAGTCCCGGTGGTTTCGATCCACGGGCATTTCTTTCGTCAGATCGAGCGGAAGCGCGTAGGCTACACCGCCCCCTAGTTCAATTGGAATGCTAACGGTCCACTGTGGGGTTTTGGTGATATTGAACCAGTACATCATACTCATAAACCACATATCGGTACGGGTGTAGTAGGCCAGGTTGATGCGTCGGGCGGCATTACGTCGCCAGTCGATCAGGCTCAGGTAAGTGGCGTAGCTGATCCAGTAATAGCCTAGAGTCAGTTGATGGCGCTTCTTTCCGTATTCGATACCGGCATTCACTCCCCAAACATTAACATGTTGCTGTTCCAGAAACGAATCGCGAAAATCGACGTTAAAAGCGGGCCGGATACGCGGTCGACGAGGCTGTAGGGTATCCGACCTTGCCGATGAATCGGCCGGTGGCAGGCACAATGAACACGCTACAAGAAAAGCTGCAATCATAATGTGTTCTAACCTAAAAACGGCGGCTGTGGTTACACAAATCACGGGCTGATAGCTCCAAAGCAGGCATAAGCGTTTTTACCAGCCTATGCATACGTATAAACTACCAGCTCTGACTTCCCTTTTTAAGCAAGAATTAATAAGGCTTTAACAACCCCTTAACAGGCAAAGTGGTATTTGCTCCCCTAATCAGTCGGGTAAAATTAATCCGCTTTCAAGTATGTTTCGTTTTCGATTCCACTACGCCTGCTTACTTACTTGTTTTTTGCTAGGACTGGGCGTAGGTTCACACTCATTGGCGCAAACAATTAGTACGCCATCCGATACTATTCGGCAAAGTTTACCGCAGCTTGAGCAGTTGTTTCTGGAGCGGAATTTTCAGTTGCTGGCCCAACGCTATCAAGTTGATATGGCCGATGCTGCCATCACGCAGGCCGGTTTACGTCCTAACCCAAACCTGTGGTTTCAGGGTAATTTATACAATCCACAGACGCATAAAGTACTCCCTTTTGGTCGACCCTCACAGGCAGATATGGCTGCCGGAATTTATAACAGCGGCTATTATGCGGTGCAACTGCAACAGGTTGTTCAACTGGCTGGCAAGCGTAGCAAACTGGTGGCTCTGGCCGAGAGTAACAAATCGCTGACTCAGCTAGCGTTCCGGGATCTGATGCGGACGCTGCACTATCAACTCTATTCGACCTACGCAAACCTGTATTACGATTTGCAGGCACTGCATCTGTTCGAAGATGAACTCGCGCGGCAACAGCGACTGCTCGTATCCTATCGGATTGCGCTTCAGTCGGGTGGGGTGGCCCCTTATGAAGTTACCCGACTTGAGGTGGCCATCCGTGATCTTCAGGCGAATGGAGCCAATTACCGTACCCAGATTGCTGATGAACAGGCTACCTTGCGGGTATTGCTGCGTCAGCCTGCTCAATCGTTTATTCTGCCAACCGAATTGCCTGCTCTTCGCACAACAGTTCCGCCCCTGGCAACGGCGTTAGATTCTGCCCAAACCCACCGGCCCGATGTTGCTATTTCGCAGGAGCAGATCAACAATGCCCAGCGAAGCCTGACGCTGGAAAAAGCACGTCGCACGCCTGATCTGACAACGGGTTTGCTGTATGAGAAATATGGGAACGCCTATGTGAATTTTCTGGGTTTTCAGGCGTCAATGGATTTGCCTTTTCATAATCGAAATCAGGGAGCGATCCGGTCGGCCGAGACGAACCTGAAGGCCGTGACGAGTGGATTGGAGAATCAGCAGGTAGTGGTACAAAGCGATGTGCTGAACGCTTACGACAAGCTGAATACGTATTATAGTCAACTAAATGAACGTCCTGATGGCTATCTGGATCGGATTCGTAACATCTCGGTTGAAGCCACAAAAGCCTATAATGCTCGTATGATTGGTCTGCTCGATTATCTGGATAAAATAAAGACGTACCAACAGGCGCAGTTGAATAACATCGACCTGATGAACAACGTCTTCCAGTCGCAGCAGTTGATCAACTATGTGACTAATACGAAGTTCTTTTAAAGGCAATAGTCAGGGATTGTCAAAAATGGTCAGGAGTGGTCAAGGATTGTCAGATTTCTATGAGTTACCATTTCTGACAACCTTTGACCACGCTTGACTAAACTTGACCCCTCCTGACCATTTTTGACTAGTTAAACTTATCGCCAGTAGCCGGGCATCCAGACGTAGCCACGAGGGCGCGCAACCCAGTGACCTGGAACCCACACCGCCCGATGGCGGGGAGGAGTGGCCCAGTAGCCACCTTGCCAGCGATACTGTTGACCATTCGGAACCCAGTTATTACGAACCCATATATGGCGGGGAGATGGCGCCGGTGGACGAGCAATGATAACGCGAGGGGGCGCCGGTCGACGACGAACGTAAATCTGAGCATCTGCATACGATAAAGTGCTCATGAACAGAGCCGTAACTAGCAGACTTTTTAAGGCGACTTTCATAACGAATTTAAGTTAAGGTCGACGTAGGCCTAAAGGCATTCATGAACGTTGAGCCATTCAGACCGACATCAACGGGTTGTTTACTCTATTTGTCCATTAGAATAAATAACCCGGAACAGGTTTAAAAGGATTTGGCCTGTGCCATTAAAAAGGTTGAGGTTGGTGTGGCAAAAAGCGTTTTTGCCTACACCAACCTCAACCTTTTTAATGGCAATAGTCAGGCATTAACCTGCTGTTCAACAACCTTTTTTTGCTGCGCCCGTAACTGTTTCGTCGTTTTGCGGGAGCCATCGTGACTCCAGCCGGGCGGGCCAAAAACATAGCCCAATGCTTCCCGGATTGATCGGGCTCGTTGGAGGTCGCGTCCGATAGAAACCCACTCGTGAAAGGCGATTCTAACCGGATTATGGGTATCGATATTGGTGGTTAGTCCATAGGTTGGCCGGTGATGCTCTTTCTGAAACGTACCAAATAGCCGATCCCAGATGATGAGAATACCCGCGTGATTTTTGTCGAGATACTCCAGGTCGGAGCCATGATGTACCCGATGGTGCGAAGGGGTATTGAAAATGGCTTCGATGGGTGCTGGGAACTTATTGACCAATTCAGTATGAATCCAGAATTGATACAATAAACTGATCGACTGCATGGTCATAATGGCAATGGGCGGAAAGCCAAGTAGTGGTAGCCATAGCCAGAAAACAAAGGCTCCTGAAACGTTTCCGGTCCAGGTTTGCCGCAATGCTGTTCCCAGATTGTATTTCATGGATGAATGGTGCACCACATGCGATGCCCAGAAATAGCGGCTGCTATGACTGATACGGTGAAACCAGTAATAACTAAAATCTTCAGCAAAGAACAGAATCATCCAGGCCCACCATTTTGTCATGTCAACGGTGAACAACCGAAACTGATACACCAATGTAAAAGCGCCAAAAACCATCGCTTTCCCAATCAATGCACTGATAATGACGTTCCCGATGCCCATCGACAGGCTGCTGGCAGTATCCTTGGTAACGTAATAGTCTTTCTGCTGAACTGCTGTCACAATAACTTCGGCAACCAGCAGAATAACGAATCCCGGAATAGCGAGCTGGATTAAATCTCTCATATTCATTCTTACTTTTATGCAAGTTACAACCTGATGAGGTAGTTGTCAACCTTTACGAAAAACACCCAATGACAACTCTCTCACTTACTGAATCTATAGGCTGGCAGATATATAAATCTAGCGACTGAATTAGTGAAAGACTAAAGGAGTGAATAGCTTTGTTCGCGAAGTTCTTTTCACTTAATCACTCATTCGCTCAATCACTAATTGATTATGCGTATCCGAACCTTTGACGAGTACCAGGCTGCTTATCAGAAAAGCGTAGAAGACCCTGAGGAGTTCTGGGCCGAAATTGCTCAGAATTTCCATTGGCGTAAACCCTGGACCAAAACCCTGCAATGGAATTTTACAGAGCCCAATGTAAAGTGGTTCATTGGTGGTAAACTCAACATTACGGAAAACTGTCTTGACCGTCATCTGGCGGAGCGGGGTGACCAGCCCGCTATCATCTGGGAGCCGAACGATCCGGCCGAAGCGGGCGTTACGCTGACCTACAAAATGTTGTACGATCAGGTTTGTCGGTTTGCCAATGTGCTGAAACGCAATGGCGTACAAAAAGGCGACCGGGTTTGTATTTATATGCCGATGGTACCCGAGCTAGCCATCGCTGTGCTGGCCTGCGCTCGTATCGGAGCTATACATTCCGTTGTGTTCGGTGGGTTTTCGGCCCAATCCATTGCAGATCGGATCAATGACGCGCAGTGTAAAGTAGTCGTAACGGCTGACGGTGCGTACCGGGGCAATAAAGAAATTCCGCTGAAGAGTACGGTCGACGATGCGCTTATTGGTTGCCCAAGTGTCGAAAAAGTTATTGTGCTGACTCGTACCCGAACACCGGTTTCGATGCTGAAAGGGCGCGATGTGTGGTGGGAACAGGAGCTGAAGCAGGTGACTGCCGAATGCCCTGCCGAAGAAATGGACGCCGAAGATATGCTCTTCATTCTATACACTTCGGGTTCAACGGGTAAACCCAAAGGGGTGGTTCATACCTGTGGTGGTTATATGGTGTATGCTGCTTATACATTCCAGAATGTGTTTCAATATGAGCCAGGGCAGACTCATTTTTGTACGGCTGATATTGGCTGGATTACGGGACACAGCTACATCGTGTATGGTCCACTGGCCTGTGGGGCAACGTCGATTATTTTTGAGGGTGTTCCTACGTATCCCGACGCCGGTCGATTCTGGGATATTGTTGATAAATATAAGGTCGATATTCTCTATACGGCTCCAACGGCTATTCGGTCGCTGATGGGATTTGGTCTTGACAAAGTAGAAAATCATGACTTGAGTAGCTTGCAGGTATTAGGCTCTGTTGGTGAACCGATCAACGAAGAGGCCTGGCACTGGTACGACGAACATATTGGTAAAGGCCGTTGCCCGATTGTCGATACCTGGTGGCAGACCGAAACGGGTGGTATTTTGATCTCTCCACTGGCGGGTATTACGAAAACCAAACCGACCTATGCCACGCTCCCCTTACCCGGCGTTCAACCGATTCTGGTCGATGAAAATGGCAAGGAAATCGAAGGGAATGGCGTAAGTGGCAACCTGTGCATGAAATTCCCCTGGCCGGGTATTTTACGGACGACCTACGGTGACCACGAACGCTGCCGCCAGACTTATTTTGCCACGTATCCAGGCCTATACTTCACAGGCGATGGCTGCCTGCGTGATGAAGATGGCTACTACCGAATTACGGGCAGGGTCGATGATGTACTGAACGTATCGGGCCACAGGATTGGTACAGCCGAGGTCGAAAACGCCATCAACATGCATACGGGCGTGGTGGAAAGTGCCGTAGTAGGTTATCCGCACGACATTAAAGGGCAGGGTATTTATGCGTACGTAATCACCGATCAGGAACCTGGCGGACACGATGCTGATCTGACCAAGCGCGACATTCTGGCAACCGTAAGCCGGGTGATTGGCCCCATTGCGAAACCCGATAAGATTCAGTTTGTAACAGGCCTTCCCAAGACCCGTTCGGGCAAAATCATGCGTCGTATCCTGCGCAAGATTGCCGAAGGTGATACAGGTAACCTCGGTGATACAACAACGCTTCTAGATCCTGCCGTAGTAGAAGAAATCAAGGCCGGAGCATTGTAGGATTTTACTGAGTTTCTCACTAGTAGCGGGTTATAACAACGAATTGGTTGTAACCCGCTACTAGTGTTATTGGCTGGGTGGCGATAGGCTAGGGTAGTGGCTTTTTGGAAATATAAACTACTCCGCGACTATTCTGGCTGTTGCAAAAGCTAAACGCTTCGCCCGAATGTCCTCGGCCACAAACCGCATCAGTGCCTGCAAGGTACAGACGTTGTTGATCATCCAGATACAGACTTTGTAGTTGATGAAGCTAAGGAAGGTCTATCCGCCGATTCGTAGATGTAATAACACCAGGCGTTTCAAAAATTCCAGTCATAGCAGTAGGACCGTCTATAAATACTCGGTTTATGGTATAACGGGAGGACTTGTTGGGTTGTATTATGGCTTAGGCGCAATACCAAAATCATGGGTGGACGTTATCGCCAGAAAGCAAGATATTTTTGATCTTGCTGAGAGGTTATATAAGGCTTATCGCTAATCTCTATGGGTTTTACTTCACTTTCACAATCTCCCCGAAGTAATTCATAAACAGGGTGTAGTCGGATGTTTTCTGGCTGACAGGATCGATCACGCGCATAACGAGGTTGATGTATCGCTGGCTGTTGAAGGTCGGTTTGTACGTGACAGTTTTCAGAACCGAGCGCTCTACCACATCATCGCTTTTGATAAAATAGAGTAGGTCATCTTTGAGTAACGTACGTTTAAAGAGCTGACTACCTGATTTTTTTGTTGCCAGTACGGTAATGGCATTATTGAAATAACACCCAGCCGACGTTTCTGTCGAGCTAGTGTCCTGAGTTAGGGTTAAGGCCACTTTGATCGACTTGGCTGATTCCTGATACACGTCCGATTTGCCCAGTTTATCTGCATCAATGACGGTTTTGCAGTTTTTGGGTGTAGGTGATTCGGTGGCTATTGAGTCAGCTTTTGACACCGTCGTGCTTTCCGTCGTTTTTTCGGAACGACCACAGGCAACTAACAGACTAAAGGTAAGGGCAAGTAAAAAGGCGTTTTTCATGTGGTAAAGTTCGGGTTTAAACGCAAAGGCGCAAAGATTTCGCCAAGAACGCAGCAGGATAAAAGCGACTAATAACCTGTTCGCTTTGCGAAATCTTTGCGCCTTTGCGTTTAAACAGATGATCTAAAATGATCCGTTTTGTGTTGTATTAAAAGCAGCCTTTCATGCCCTAGCTGCTTGTTTACCTCCTACACAAATACATATGCAACTTCTCTACAGCTATTTACGCCGTTATTGGGGACTATTGGCGCTTGCTCTGTTTCTGGCCGCAATCAACCAGATTTTCTCCCTGCTCGATCCGTATATTTTTCGGAAAATTATTGACCAGTATGTTGTTAAGCCCGGTGGTGCCCTTCGCCCGTTAAGTTTCTGGGGTTTTCTCAAAAATGGCGCTGGCCTGCTGATTTTACAGGCACTGGGCGTAGCGATGGTAAGTCGGATCGCCAAAAACTTTCAGGACTATTACGTCAATGTAATCACCCAGCGACTGGGAGCAAAGCTCTATACAGATGGGCTTAGGCACTCGCTCGAATTACCGTATCAGGTGTTTGAAGATCAGCGCTCCGGCGAAACGTTGGGTAAGCTCCAGAAAGTACGGGCCGATGTCGAAAAGCTTATTCAATCGTTTGTAAACGTGCTCTTTACGTCGGTCGTAGGCATCGTGTTTGTGATGTGGTATGCCTCCACGGTCTACTGGCCGATCGCTCCGGTGTACTTCCTAACCATTCCGTTGTTGGGTATTCTGAGTTCGTTGCTGAGCAAAAAGATCAAGGTCGTTCAGAAAACCATTGTCGCCGAAACAACGGCCCTGGCGGGGTCAACGACGGAAAGCCTGCGCAATATCGAACTGGTGAAAAGCCTTGGTCTGGCCCAACAGGAAACCGAGCGGCTGAATGCTACGACCGAGAAGATTCTGAAGCTGGAACTCAAAAAGGTTCGCTACATTCGGTCATTGTCGTTTGTGCAGGGCACATTCGTAAACCTGCTTCGCAATGCAATCATGCTGTTTATGCTGTTTCTGGTGGTGCAGGAACGCATTACGGTGGGTGAGTTTTTCTCGCTGTTCATTTACTCCTTCGCCATCTTCGGACCGTTGCAGGAACTAGGCAACATTATCAACGTATATCGGGAAACGGAAGCGTCACTGGCCAATTTCCAGCAGATTCTGAATACCCCCCGCGATGTGCAGCCCGCCCTTCCACAACCAGTTCATTCGCTACGAACATTGGCCTTTGACGATGTCCATTTCAAACACCTCACCGCAGCTAAACCAGCGCTGGATGGTATTTCGTTTGACGCTAAGGTGGGCGAAACACTGGCATTTGTTGGACCGAGTGGCTCCGGAAAAACGACACTCGTTAAACTGCTGGTTGGTTTATACAGACCGCTAAATGGGCAGATTCTGTACAATGGTATTCCGGGCTCAGACGTCAATCTGGATGAACTTCGGGAACAAATCGGCTTTGTTACCCAGGATACGCAGTTGTTTGCCGGAACCATTCGCGAAAACCTTCGTTTTGTAGCGCCCAATGCCACCGATGAAGAATGTCTGACGGCCCTGCATCAGGCGGCTGCCGACTCATTGCTGGCTCGTGCTCCACAAGGACTCGATACCGTCATAGGCGAAGGCGGTGTTAAGGTATCTGGCGGTGAAAAGCAGCGGCTTAGTATTGCCCGTGCCTTGCTTCGTAAACCTGCCCTACTCGTATTTGATGAAGCCACGTCGGCGCTGGATTCGCTTACAGAAGAGGAAATTACTGATACCGTACGGACGGTATCGGCTATGAACCAACAGATTACGATTTTGATTGCCCATCGCCTGAGTACGATCCTACATGCCGACCGGATTTTTGTGCTGGAGCAGGGGCAAATCGTTGAACAAGGTTGTCATGAGGAGTTACTCACGCAGAAAGGATTGTATTATGCCATGTGGCGGCAGCAGATCGGCGAGCGTAAGGCTCTGGCTGCGGTTTAATCTATACGTGAAATCGTAAACGTGTTGGCTGAGCAGCCGCAGATTTAGGCTGTTCCTGGAGACTACATATAATTGATAAAACGCTGGGTTGTGAGACCTGGCGTTTTTGTTTTGCTATAGGCGAAGTTGTAAAAATTCAATATTGATAGGTTAGGACTAGATTCATAGCTTTTTATAGTCATATCATAGTGGCTCTTTATGGTTAAATATGACTATTCTTATTGATTAAATACAATTCTATTTTTATTTTATTATAATATGTTGGAAGTTTAAAACTTACAGTTAGTTTTGTAAGTACCTACGTATGAGTAGGTTAAGCCTCTTAACACATCCATTATATGAAAATACTACTCCGCCTTTCGCTTTACGCGTTTTTAATCTTTATCTGGTCGTGTACCGATCACCGTATTCCGGCTGGCATTACCTGTGAAGAATTTACCCGCCGGATTACTACTTGTATTACCTGGCGATTAACCAGCCGGACGGTTAATAATGTTGAAGCTATTCAAGCCTGTCAGAGAGGGATAACGCTGAACTTTCCAGGAGGAAAATTCGGCCAGTTGGCTATCTCAACTGTAGATCCCGAATTTTGTGGGGGAATAGCACAGGGGGGATATTCCTGTAGTAATGGTACAATTACGCTTTCGAAAACGGTAGATTTTGGTGGTTTCAGTTCTGCTGGTCCTTTCACTGAAACCCTTAATTTTCTGAGTCCCACTTCATTTTTATTAACCTATACTGACTCTAAGGGAAATGCTGTGGCAGAAACTTATGTCGCTGCTTGCTGATTTACTATAATTGTCTCACCTACTTATCTAAACAGAATGAAAACTCTATTCCGCCTTTCGCTTTACGCATTTTTAGTTGCCATTTGGTCATGTGCCGACCACCGTGTCCCCCCTGCTATATCCTGCGATGATGTCGCGACCCGACTTTCTACTTGCGTGAATTGGCGATTAACGAGCCGAACGATTAATAACGTTGAAGCCATTACGGCTTGTCAGCAAGGGTTGATTCTTACCTTTCCTGGAGGAAGGCTCGGGCAGCAGTTTATTCTGTTAAAAGATCCTGAGTATTGCAGCACAGGTGGCTCAGGAGGAGGACCATATACGTGTAACAACGGTACTGTAACGCTTTCTAAAACGGTTACGTTTGGCGGGTTCAATCCCATTGGCCCTATTAGTCAAACCTTATCGTTTCTGAGTCCAACTTCATTGCTGATCAAATATACCGATAGCAATAGTAACGCCGTTGCCGAAACGTACGTCTGCAACAATTAATAGCTTGCAGTTGACTAGTTATCAGGATATCAAAAATCGCCAGTATGAACGACTGGCGATTTTTGTTGATATAGATTTGTGTAGGCTTGTAGCCAGCACTATACTTTTAATTTACTGAACGTTTTCCTGCCCGGAAATTAGTCTTCCAGAATTTCGGACAGTATGGTTTTAAATCCTACCAGCACATCGTCGCCCAACAGCGTTTCAGAAAATGATTTTGTTTCAACAGACTGATTGGGTCGGTAAATGTAGGTGAGCTTTTCATCGGGCGAAACAAGCCAGGCTAGTCGAACGCCGTTGGTCAACCACTTCTCCATTTTCGCTTTAACAGTGTCGAGGTGATCGGAATCGCTTACCAATTCCAGCACGAAATCAGGAGCCAGATGTGGAAACGAATGCTTTTCGTTTTTGCTAAGCGCTTCCCAGCGTTCACGCCGAATCCAGGCAACATCTGGTGCTTTCATTGATTGGTCACTCAGGAAGAAACCGCCATTCGAATCGATTACTTTACCGGCTTTCGTCTTTCGGTTCCAAATACCTATTTCGGTATTCAATTCACTATTATTCGCGCTGGTCAATAGATGGGTAGGAGACATATCAATATATACGGTGCCATTTTCATCGCGCTCGATTTTCATGTCCGGGTTAGCCAGACAGAACTGTACTAACTCTTCGTCGGTGAAGCGGTCGATTTTGGGAATGTTCAGAGGCAATTGCATAATTGAGTATGTCTTCAGCTACTGACAAATCTACAAAACGATACTTACTAATCAAAATCGTTGCTTTATGCCAATGAACCTACTGAATTAACCAGTAGAACAGCGATAAACCCTGTTGCTACACAAGTAGTATCTAGCTAATAATGCTTTTTCTGGTAATAATGCTACGTTATGCCTCATGGTTAAGCCTGCGTATTTTTTCTGCCTGATTTGTCTTGGTTTTTTGTGTCTGCTCAGTTTTAAAACAAATGTTCGAACGGAGCCCGGCGAAGGGCCGTCACCCGCAAAAACACCCGCCGAAGAACTCAGCACGTTTCAGCTCGAACCCGGCCTGGAAATTCAGCTCGTAGCGGCCGAGCCTATGGTCGAAGATCCCGTCGCGATGACCTTCGATGAAGATGGTCTGCTATGGGTAGTTGAAATGCGCGGTTTCATGATGAACATCGATGGAGCGGGCGAAGAAAAAAAGGTGGGCCGGGTATCGATACTGGAAGATACAAACGGCGATGGCCGTATGGATGTCAGTAAAGTGTATATCGATAGCCTGGTAATGCCCCGTGCTATTGCGCTGATACCGAATGGTGCACTCATCGCTGAAAACGGTGCGCTCTGGTTGACCAAAGACACGAATGGTGATCTGAAGGCCGATACAAAAACACTCATCGACGATCAGTATGCCGCTACCGGTCTGCCCGAACACGCACCCAATGGCCTTTGGCGTAGCATGGATAACTGGTATTACAACGCCAAAGCACGGGTACGCTATAAACTGGCCGGAGATAAATGGATACGCGACAGCACGGAGTTTCGTGGGCAGTGGGGCATCAGCCACGATGATCAGGGACGGCTATACTATAACTACAACTGGTCGCAGCTCCATGCCGATCTGGTACCGCCGAACTACCTGTCGCGGAATAAAAACCATAAACCCACAACCGGTATCGATCATGGCCTGACCATCGACCGGCGCGTGTATCCGATACGGCCAAATCCGGCCGTTAATCGGGGCTATATTCCGGGAACGTTAGATAAGGAAGGGCATTTGCTGGAGTTTACGGCTGCCTGTTCGCCCCTTTTTTACCGGGGTACGGCCCTGCCATCGGCCTATTACGGCAATGTATTCGTCTGCGAACCGGCAGGCAATCTGGTTAAACGTAATGTGACCGAATCGAAAGGGCTTTCACTGACCGCTCATGATCCACATCCTGGCAACGAATTTTTAGCGTCGACCGATGAGCGTTTCCGGCCGGTTCATATGGCAACGGGGCCTGATGGGGCTTTGTACATTGCCGATATGTACCGGGGGCTGATTCAGCATAAGGCTTATGTGACTCCGTATTTACGCGAACAAACCCTGGCCCGTGACCTGGTTCTGCCCATCAATCGGGGACGAATCTGGCGAATAGTACCCCAAAATTGGAAAGCAGCGAACGTAAAAAAACTTTCGAAGGCATCAACGGATGAATTGGTGGCCGAATTGTCGAGCCCGGATGGCTGGCACCGGGATATGGCGCAGGGATTACTGATCGACCGGGCCGATAAACAGGTGGGCGCTGCATTGACCGATGTTGTGCTAAAAGGCGGGCAGCCGTTAGGTCGTTTTCATGCCTTATGGACAATCGATGGCTTAAAGTTGAGCAAGCCTGATATGCTGCTGGGCTTATTGGCTGATCCAAATACGCTTGTCGAAACAACCGCTATTCGATTGCTGGAGCCATTTGCCAAAGCCGATAAAACCGTTCGGGCAAAACTCGGTAAGCAACTACTCAGTATCTGGGAACAGGCACCTATTGAGCAGATTCTCCAGATGGCACTCTCTGCAAGTGTACTTGACCCAGCCGATGCCCAGCCCTTGCTGGCAAACATTGTGCAACGCTATAGTGACTCTCCGCTCATCCGGGATGCGGTGATGAGTAGCCTTTCTGATCAGGAAGCTGGGTTTTTACAGCGTCTGCTGGCGTCTTCGCAATGGCAGGCTCACGAGCCAACGAAAGAGATTTTCCTCGAAATGCTGGCAACGGCTATCGCCCGCAACCGGAACTCGGCTCAATTGGCTACGCTACTGGCCAAACTAGATACCGGTAAAGAACCGTTAGGCTGGCAGCAGAAAGCCGTTCTGACCGGCTTGTCGATGGGTGGGAGCAGCAGTAAAATGAAGCCTGTTAAACTGACAGCGGCCCCCAGCCTGCTCACCCGTTCGGCATCGAAGGTAGATCCATCGCGACTGGCTACGCTCAATACGATGTTTGAATGGCCCGGCCACGTGGCTAGTAAAGCGGTGGCGCAGAAAAAGAGCCTGCTGAACGACGAAGAGCAAAAACTATTTGTGTTAGGTCGCCAGCATTACCTGAGCACCTGTTCGGGGTGCCACGGAACCGATGGGGCTGGCCTGGCCCGATTTGCTCCGCCACTCATTGGCTCCGATTGGGTCCTGGGCGACGAAAAACGACTGGCGCTCATTGTACTCCACGGTATTGAGGGGCCTATTGAAGTCAGCAAAAAAGTCTACGACGCCCCTGAGATTCTGCCCGTAATGCCTTCGCATTCAACCATGGACGATGGAGCCATTACGGCGATCCTGACCTACATCCGAAATGAATGGGGAAACAATGCGGGGCCAATGGGGCGACGGACTGTAGGCATGACTCGGGTACTCTCGCAGGGTAGAGTAGTGCCCTGGACAGCTAAGGAACTGAACAAGTACATACTCGAAGCCAAAGCGCCAGCGAATGGAAATTAAGGGTCATTATGTGGTCATTTAATAGTCAGACACAGTCATTAAGTAGTCATAGGGCACACAAAGACGATGACTATGCCTGACAATCAATGACCACTTAATGACTATTAAATGACCGTGAATGACTACCGAATGACAATAGATTAAATTCCTTAACCAAATGGATAGACGAGATTTTTTACAACGTGCTTCGGTAGGGGCAATGGCCTTGTCGCTGCTCGAATTTCCTGAGTTTTTGGCCGATAAACGCATGGGTATTGTGGTTCATTCGTACTGGAGTCGGTGGAATTCAAAAGTGGATAGCAAGAAATATCCGTCCTTTACCAACGCCCTTCAACTGCTGGATCACTGTCATCAACTGGGTGCCGGGGGAGTACAGGTGATTGTCAATGGCTGGACGAGCGATTTTGCCAAACAGGTGCGGGATAAACGCGAGAAGCTGGGGTTGTACCTGGAGGGTTCAATTGGGCTCCCCAAAAAAGCGGAGGATGTCGCCAAGTTTGAACAGGATGTGATCGGGGCAAGAGAAGCTGGAGCGCAGGTGTTACGGACAGTCTGTTCAAGCGGTCGTCGGTACGAAACCTACCATTCAGTTGCTGCCTTTGACGAGCTGAAAAAGAACGCTCTGGCTTCCCTGCAATTGGCCGAGCCTGTCTTGCGTAAACATAAAGTCAAACTGGGTGTCGAAAACCATAAAGACTGGCGGGCTCCGGATCTGGTCAATTTGTTGAAGCAGGTCAACAGCGAATGGATAGGCGTTACGCTGGATTTTGGCAACAGCATTTCCCTGCTTGAAGACCCAATGGAGGTTGTGCAGACGCTGGCTCCTTATACCTTCAGTACGCATGTGAAAGACATGGCCGTTGAAGAGTATCCCAATGGGTTTTTGCTGTCGGAAGTGCCTATGGGCAAGGGTATTCTGGACCTGCAAAAAATGGTTGACCTCTGCAAGAAGTCTAATCCATCGGGCACCTTTAGCCTGGAAATGATCACACGCGATCCGCTGGAAATCCCCTGCCTGACCGAAGCCTACTGGGAAACCTTCCCGACGTTGCCCGGTTCTGATCTCGCTCGTTCCCTTCGTATGGTTCGGCAGCATAAATATCCCGGTGGACTGCCCAGAGTATCGCAGTTGAGTGCCGAAGAGAAACTGGCGCTTGAAGAAGAAAATATTGTTGCCTGCATCAATTATAGCAAAGGAAAATTAGGAATGGTTTAGAGGCATAGAACGCAGATTTTTATGATCCCTATGATTTACGCAGATCGTAAAGAATCATATCAATCATAAAAATCTGTGTTCTAGATGAATTGATAATCTTTTAGAATAGTATGACAAAAGACGTATTACCGGGAGTAAAACAGTTTGATCTTACAGGAAAAGTAGCCATCGTTACGGGGGGCTCAAAAGGGTTAGGGCTGGCCATGGCCGCTGGATTAGCATCAGCAGGAGCCAACCTCGTGCTGGTGAGCCGGAACGCCGACGAATGCGAAAAAGCCGCTCAGGAGTTAGCGCAGGATTTTGGTGTAAAAGCCATCGCCTTTGCCGCCGACATTACCAAACAGGAACAAACCGAAGCCATGGCTAAAACGGCCATCGACACCTTCGGCCGGATCGATATTCTCATCAATAGTGCCGGTATCAACATCCGGGGGCCTATCGACGAATTAACGCTCGACGAGTTTACCAGCGTGATGGACATCAATGTGACGGGCACCTGGCTAAGTTCCAAAGCGGTTACCCCTTATATGAAGCAGGCCGGTCAGGGCAAGATTATCAATCTGGCCAGTACACTTGGTCTGGTTGGGCTATCGAATCGCACACCCTACACTGCCAGCAAAGGGGCGGTTGTACAAATGACGCGAGCCTTAGCGCTTGAACTGGCTCCGTTCAACATCAATGTCAACGCCATTTGTCCCGGTCCATTTTTAACCGCTATGAATGTGCCCATTGCCGATACCGAAGAAGGCAAAAAGTTTGTTGTAGGCGCGACTGCCTTAGGCCGCTGGGGCGAACTGCGGGAGATTCAGGGAGCCGCTATTTTTCTGGCCAGCGATGCCGGTACTTACATGGTTGGTTCCATGCTTACGGTCGATGGTGGCTGGACAGCCAGATAAACACGGTATACCGAAACTTATAAACTCTTACCCGAACGAATGAACCACTCGACAGATAAAAAGCCCACCCGTGTGCGCTATGGTATGTTGGCGCTCGTCTTTGTCAACGTCGCGATCAACTACCTGGACCGCGCTAACCTTTCAGTAGCGGCTACCGAGCTTGGGAAAGATCTGCAATTATCGACCGTTGAGTTAGGGAATATATTTTCGGCGTTTGGGTGGGCCTATGCTGCTCTACAGATTCCGGGTGGGATCATTGCCGACCGGTTTGGGCCACGAATCTTATACGCCTTTTGTCTGGTCACCTGGTCGATCGCTACCATGGCGCAATCCATTGCCAGCGGATTTCTGAGCCTATTTTCGCTTCGCCTGGCGACCGGTACGTTTGAAGCGCCGTCCTATCCGATCAATAACCGGGTCGTAACCAGTTGGTTTCCAGATAACGAACGGGCTTCGGCTATTTCCATGTATGTATCCGGGCAGTTCATTGGCTTGGCTTTTCTGACGCCGGTTCTCGTAACGGTTCAATATTATGCAGGCTGGAAAGGGCTGTTTATCGTTACGGGGCTGGTCGGACTGATTTGGGGAATTGTCTGGTACTTGTTCTATCGCGATCCCTTGGATCATCCGCGTGTGAACCAGAGCGAACTGGACTACATTGAAGAAGGAGGGGGGCTATTTCATGGCAAGAAATCAGGGACGGATAACCCATCGCTATGGCGCTGGGAGAACTTCAAACTGATCTTTTCGAAACGGACCTTATGGGGTGTGTACATCGGGCAGTTTTCGGTTAATGCAACACTCTGGTTCTTTCTAACCTGGTTTCCAACCTACCTTGTCAAATACCGTGGCATCGATTTCAGACAGTCGGGCTATCTGGCATCGATTCCCTTTCTGGCAGCTTGTGCCGGATTGCTCCTGTCGGGTTTTGTATCGGATCGATTAGTCAAACAGGGAACGTCCGTGAGTGTCGCCCGAAAAACGCCGATTATTGTAGGTTTACTCTTGTCGGTAGTTATTATCGGCGCCAACTATACTGATGATGTCGCCATGATTATCTTTTTCATGTCCCTAGCCTTTTTCGGTGTAGGTATGGCGTTGATCTCGTGGGTATTCGTGTCGATTTTATCACCTAAACATCTGATTGGCTTAACGGGGGGCGTATTTAATTTCATGGGGAATCTGGCCTCGATTGTCGTCCCCATCACCATTGGCCATTTGATTACGGGTACCGATTTTAAACCCGCCATCGTATTTATTGGTATTGTCGAATTTATAGGCGCCTGTGCCTACATATTTATGGTCGGGAAGGCCGAACGCATCGCGACGACGACCGACGCGAAGGAAGAATTGGTGTTGTGACCTATTTTTCCTCACCCCAGCCAACGCGTCGGCTGGGGTGAGGAAAAATCTTTGAAATCCACGAGCGGAGCAGGACGAGCGCAATAACCCAAAAGGCAACAGGGACTAGAATCTGTTTATAATCCGCAGCATAGTCGGCCGACATAACATCATCGACCGACGGGTCGTAAATCACCCGGATCGAGTCGTTGGGTTTCAGGCTGTCGTAATCATCTTCACTTATCGGAATCACCCGTTTCTGGTGCTGAAAATTCACTGTGGCATCATAATCATACCAGTCATCCCAGTCACTTGAGTTGCTGCGCGGGAAGGCATGACGGTTCGTTGAAACGACAACAGCGGTTTCAGGGTGCCCTTTCGCTTTAAGTGCCTGATAATATTGAAAATACGTCCAGATGTCGTAGGTGAAAAAAACGGCAGCTATTAACAACTCGATCACCAATACCGATTGGATAATATACCGTAGAGAATCGAGCGGTAGAATCGAAAGAATCACTCCTGAAGCCATAAACAGGAATGCCGTTGCCAGAATAATACAAAAGAGCAGCAACTGATTCTCCTTGCTTACCGACCGAAGCGAACTCCAGTTAACCAGCGCCGACTGCTTTATGGATTGATGGGCTGGGGCGACGCGCTCCGGTTGCCGGAAGGTGTCGTAGGAAGGGTGGTAAAGTAAGACCACCTGATCACCCGTACCCACATAGTTGTCGGCCATACTATAACGGGTTGTATAGGATTTGCCCTGATACCTAAATGCCAGATAAGCACTGTTGCCCAGTATATCCTGCCAGGATCGCTGGTCGTGCTGTGCCTCATCGACCTTTACCGAAATTGATTTGCCTTCCCGGACAAACTCGCTCTGGAGACGTGCCTCCTGATACAATTGCCAGCAACCCCATGTAACAACCCCTAAAACGACCGAAAGTAGAACCGCTATCAGGAAGTTGTAGATACTACCTACTGTTTTAAAAAACTGTTGCCACATACCTTAGATAGAGACACATTACGTTGCGTCTCTTCTAAAGATAATCCCCCTATTGAATCAATTGAGTATAGAGTACGTAAACGGCAATAAATAGACGCTCGAGCTAATATATATTAAAATAAGAATATTTTTAAATATATAAAAGGGTTATATACGTATAGTTATCATCAAAGCCCCACAATGTCTCTTGTAAATCAGGAGTTTATCCTTTATTTTAAGTATGAGCTGGATTCCAGTATAAGCACAGGCATATGCTCAGGTTTTGGTAGGCAAGGCTCACATATACAGCAATCGGGCCGTCAGACTGTAAAAACCGGATTTTTGCCCGTTCAGACACGTAGTTATACGCTATGACGCTGTCTGTTAAACGATTTATTTTGCCTTTCACTTCATCGGTGAACAGTTCGTTGCCAGGCCGTGTAGACGGCTAATCGTGTGTCAGTTTTACCTCGCTAAATAACATGCCCAATGACTACTCATCGCCACCTTTTCCTACTCACCTGTCTGGTTGTCAGTATTGCCACCACGCAGGCTCAGACAATAGCTTCGCTGAATACAGTAAGTCGACCCTCGGAGTCAGTCTTTACCGAAAATGCGCCGAGTAGACCTAAGGCAACCAAGGCGACTGTTGAAGCTCCTTTCTACGTAAAACTCTATGGATTTTATGGTTTGCTGACACCGGGCTCGCAAGTGACTACCAGTTACACGTCGGGCTTGTCAGGTATGACAAATACGGGCTTTAAAAACAATTCAGCCGGACTTGGAGCTGGCCCACGGGCTGGTATCGGAGTTGGGGTGATTGTCAGTGATTTTATTAACCTGGGAATTGATGCCGATATGTTGTTTGGCTCAGATTTAACGACAGAGAACAACTATAAAAATACGACCTATACATCTACGGGTACTACGACCACAACCCTAAGGGTCTTGTCGATAGTGCCAAATATTACCTTCAAGGCACTTTCGCGTCCAGCTTATTATATCTACAACCGGCTGGGCCTCGTCGGTGGAATTATTATGGAGTATAAGACGAGCTCCAACAGTGTATATACACCAACCACGGGTACGGGTACTACAACCATCAGTGGAACTGACTACCGCGAGAACTCACTGGCTATTGGCTATCAGGCTGCGTTAGGTATTCAATTCCGGATAGGTGAGAGTTTGCGGGGATTTGCTGAAATCGTTGCCTATAACCAGTCGTTCCGGCCAAAAGAGTCCATGTATTCATCGACCACTACAAATACAAAAACGGGTGTAGTAACTAGTAAATCTTCGTACATCTATCAGTATAAGAGCGAAGGTGAATATACAACAACCAAGCAGGATGGTCTGGATGTTTACCAAAACAACAGCTATAATGTAGTGATGAACAGCATTGGTGTAGGTGCTGGTATATTATTCCGGTTTTAAGTTACGGCCGACATGTCACAACCTTATTACGCGTTACCTCTGCGGTTTGATGAGGTATTGCAACATAAATCGCATCCAACCTGTTCGTTGCCGCAGTCAATTGCCCAAAACTTGTATCTGATGCTGACAACGCACTTTGCCGAGTCGCGTTTCGATGAAACGTTTGGCTGTAGTCTGTGGGACGAAGATTTTACGAATCAGGCCAATAGCCGCTGGAAAGAGGAGGTTCGGCAATCCATTGAAGCTTCCGTTGCCGAACACGAAAAGCGGCTCACGCAGGTGCGGGTACGGGTTGATCTGAACGATCAGGAGATGCAGCTTGGACGAGTAAACAAACGAATAAAACGGCGACTGACCGTCTGGATCGACGGCCTGCTGGTCCGTACGAATGAACAGTTTTCGTTTCAGCGGAGCCTATTTCTGGCTCCGCTGTCCACCGAATAATGTTTCAGGTTTAATGTTTCAGGTTGGCAGACGCGAAAGCAACTGGGCATTCGTCAGCCTGGAACGTGAAACATCAAACCTGAAACCGCAACCAGGAAACTCAACTAACCTATAAAAATGGCTATCGATCTTGTTTCTGAAGGCTTTTCCCGAGAGCGAGTCAAATCCCGGATGCTACGCCGGGCGGCTGAGTTATGGGGGTATGCCGAAACAGATCTGGATAGCTTTGATCCATTAGTGGCCTTGCTGATCGAAGCCTGTGCCATGGAATTTGAACGGATATCGGCTGAGATCGGAAATACCCAAACCCGACTGCTCGATCGGCTGGCGCAGGTACTGCACCCCGAGCCTGATGTGGCCCGACCTGCTTTTGCCATTGCCCAGGCCCGTCCGGTGGAGCCCAGGTTCCCTCTGACGGTCGCAACGCAGCTTAGTTTTAAACGAACCGGAACCACCCGTACCGATTCAACTAATGCAACTGAAGCCTTTTTTTCACCAGTCGGAACGTTCCCGATTGTGGATGGGGCTGTCCGGTATATCGCTACGACGGAAACCCTGTTTCGAGTCGAGGAGGCAATCCAGAAAACCCCGGTTGCTCAGCGACAGGGGGCAGCGGCTGTATTGCCCTATCAATCCCTTTGGCTAGGCTTAGAACTGGATGAGGATGTCACATCGCTGGAAGGTGTCTCGTTCTTTTTTGACTGGCCTACCGAGGCCGACCGGCAGGAGCATCTGGCTATTCTGACAATGGGTTCCTGGCGGCTGGCTGGTCAACCCCTACCAGTACGGGCGGGGTTACCGTCGGCTAGTAGTACCGATACGTCGGGATCGTTGCTGGAGGCCGAATTCAATGTTATGTATAAGGTGGAGAAACAGGCGATTCATACCTACGAACGCCATTTTGTGACCGTTGAGACGGCTCCGCTGTTCAAAGCGATTTCTGAGCATCGCCAATCTTTCCCACCTGATTTTGCCCAGTGGTTCTCGGATCGCGAATTACGGACCATTCGGGAGTCTTGCTGGTGGGTTGAAGTCCGATTGCCCCATACAGTTAGCTTGCAGGCGCTGGCAGGTGTAGTTTGCGGGATCAATTGTTTCCCAGTAGTCAACCGACGGCTGCACAAAATTACGTATCGACTCCAGCAGAATTTTAATATTATCCCGCTTGAAACGGATCGGTGTTTTTTAGCCGTACGTGACGTGCGAACCAGCCAGAATCGTCAGTTAACGGCAATTCCCCTGGGAACCATGTCCGACGTTGAAGCCGAAACCTACACGATACAATATGGGGTAAGTCGTTTCGATGATCGGGATGCACGACAAACACTGACCAATTTGCAGGACTTATTGCGCGATGAAAGTGCTTCCTTTGCCGCTCTGGGTGAGGATTTCCTGACGTCAGTGATTCGCGAATTGAATCAGGCACTGGCCCGGCTCGAAGCAAAAGTTGATCAGAAAACCCAGAAACGAGATTCGATTCCCTACCTGATCATCAAACCGAAACAGACTGGCGACACAGTTTTCATTGAATACTGGACCTGCGACGGAGAAGCTGCTAATCGACTTCCGGTAGGTAGCCGCCTGACTCCGTATGCCGACAATAATCTTCGAAAAGATGGTGGCTTTTTGATCACAACTACGACAGGTGGACGCGAACGGCCGAAAGAGTCGGAAAAAATAACCCAGTATAAACGGGCGTTGCTGACCCGCAATCGGATCGTAACGCTGGAGGATGTGCGGGCTGCCTGTCAGGCTGAATTTGGAACTCACCTCCAATCGGTACGGATCGAACGAGCGTTTCGGATCGACCCACTACCCACCAATGGCTTTCAGCGGTGCATTCGGGTCGGTTTACAACCCGCTGGCCGAAGCAGCTATTCGCCTGCCGATTGGCAACAGCAGGCCATATTGTTACAGCGAAAGCTCGAAGCACAATCCGTTTCGGCATTACCGTATGAGGTCGTTGTACTGTCGGGCTAACAGCGAGGTAGACCAGCCCAGCATCCAGTAAACAAAATCAGTTGAACCGATTGTATTTCAGTGCTTTATGGATCTGCTTCCTATCTACGCCGAACGAATTAAACATCTGCCCATCGACCTGAAGGCTGAGGTAATACTGGCGGATATGCTCGAAGATGGGATTTCGCTCGATGAACTGATTCTGAATCCGGTCGGATTGGCCAGGCGGGCGTTTGGACGCGACATTAGCCAAACCGAATGGAAAGAAGCCCAGCACATGTCGAAGCGATGGTTGCAGATCGACCTGAATCGCAGCAGCCTTTACGATCTCTTGCCCGAAGGCGTTTTCCATCAGCCAACGGCCAATGAGGTGGCAACTTCCAAAGAAGTTATCCTGAACGAGATAAGCATTCAGCGTCAGCGTGAACAGGAGGCCCGGAAGTTTTTCCTACCCTTTGAACAGGAGTTTTTCCGACAACGGCTTCGCCTTGAACAGGAGCAACGAGCGTATCCGATTCATACCGATACTGATCAACCGAATGAGGTATTAAGCTGGTTCTGGAACCTCCCCAATTTCCTCACGTCGTTGCAGGTAAAACGCCTGTTGTACATCTTACCCGTAGTCCATCAGATGGTCGGCGACCTGACTGCCATGATGGCCTGTTTCGAACAATTGCTGGAAGAGCGGGTGAGTCTACAGCTTGACCCGGCTGGTATGACCCTGATAGAGGCTGATACCGCGCCACTGGGTGAATGGCAGCTAGGCGAAAGCTCCGTGTTTGATGGTTGGTTGCGCGATGAAGAACCCTTGCTGCGAATTACCGTACATCTTGATCGCCCAGAGCGGGTATCCTATTACCTGCCGGGCAACAATGGTCGTCGGATGATCGAATGGCTGACAGGGTATCTGGTGCCTCTGGATGCGGCAATAGGTATTGAACTGGATACATCCGCTTTAAAAGATACTTTTTTACTGACTGAAGATGAGGTATTTGGCCGACTTGACTTTACAACAAACGTATAGAATGATGAATTATAAATGATGAATGATGAATTAGCGTAGCCAGTTTTCTCTAATAAGAAGCTTATCATTTATCATTCATCATTGATTTAACCCTCTCTACTATGACAATACCAGAACTCTCGTATCTTCCTGTAAACTGGGTCGATGGCATGAAGATCGCCCGGCGCCATTTTACAGAGTGGGAAAATTTCATGCACGACCAGTTGCGGGATAACAATGCAATGGGTCTGTCGCGGTTTCGCTATGGCATTCTGCCCGCTACGAACGCCCTCGACATGCAAATTCAATGCGATTACAATCAGAATATAAAGGTCCAGCTTCGTACCTGTCGGGCCGTCAGTCCGCATGGGGGGCGAATCGACTATCATAACCCCTCCGATTCACTGACGTGTACGACCTCGTTTTCGACGCTGGCAGCTACGTACGGCCTACAGACGGGTAAGCCACAAACCTTCGATGTCTTGCTGACAGTAGATCCGTTCAAACGGGTACCTGCTGGCGAACCCATCCTGACCGAAACCCCACCTCGACATCCGCATACCCGTCCTGAGTACCGGCTCGATGTGGTTCCTTCATTGCAGGTACGGCCCGGTGAACTAAGTTACCAGTTGATTATTGGGCGGCTACGGTACGGTAATGGCGAGGTGCAGCAGGACCCCGATTACATTCCGGCCTGCACGTCGGTCTACAGCTTACCTCGGCTCCAGCAGTGGCACCAGCAGTTTGGTAAACACCTGGAATCGCTGGAAACGAATGCGTATAAAATTTTGCAGCGTACCAAAGAGCGGGACCCACGAAATGCACTGCAAACCAGCACCTTACTCATGGCCGAGCGCATTGCATTTACCCTTGGCGATATCAGTACGCGCTATAGCTGGATTGTTCCCTATGAACCACCGGTATACATGGCTGAAACGCTTTTACGCCCCATTCAGGCCATGCGGGTAGTCATGACCATGCTTAGCGGACGCGAGCGGGAAGAGTTTATTGGCTACATCAGCGAATGGGCCGACCTGACGCCTGGAGCGTTGGAAGCCCAACTCAATGCTGTGCTGCAACTCCCGTATGAGCACACCGAACTGACCAATCTGCTGGCCGAACTGGATACCTTTTACCGAACCATCTCGAATGTGTTCTACAAGCTGGCTCAACTAGATTTTATCGGAAAACGCAAGGGGCAAAACGTATTCATCATCGAACATGAAGTGAAGGAAACACCCCCCGAAAAACCCCGTTCGCGTTGGAGTCCGCTTGGGTAGGACCGCTAAATAAGTCGTTCTAAGTAACTGTCTGAAAATAAGTTAACATTGACTAAGATACGTGTCAAGTTTAATGGTTCAGGTTTCAAACGAATTGTTGTAGCAGCTGGCTGACGCAAGAATTACGAATGCCTTATTATCTCTTGCATCAGTTAACTTGAAACATTAAACCTGAAACACCTGGCAAATAAAAAAATCCTCTCTATATAATCGATGGAACCTCTCAATAAACCCGAACGCCAGCAAGCCTTCAGCCGCTTCCTTGGGGTGTATTGTCTTTCGCTCAGTGTACCCTTACTGGCTGTATATCTGTTGTTCAGTGCGCCAAACTATGTGCTGAAGCAGGAAAACGCCCGACTGACCGAAACGCTGAATGAGCAAACCCAAAAGCTGATGAAGCCAATGGATGGTGTAACGGCTAACCTGAAAACGCTACAAATCACTGATCAGGCCTATTTGAAAGCAACTGATATCGAAAGGGGTAGTTTAAAAACGCAACTCTCTGGTCTGGAAAGTGGTATTCAGCAGCAGGTAAATAGCCTGAAAGCCGATACGGTGCAATTACAGCCTGTCAATAAGCAACTGTCGCATGGGGTCATCAATGCCTATGATGCCGTGCTGACCTACCGTAATAGCATTAGTTACTTACGTGATCTGCTGGACAAGAAGGGCATTGATGCCAGCCAGATTGACAAGCTAACGGCCGCACTGACTCAGGCTCGTCAGGAAAACGAAATGCTGAAACTACTGGCAGCCAAATCTTCTGCCCCTGCAGCCGCTCCAGCTCCATCGGGTGGTGGAGGGCCGAACTACCTGTCGCAGTTTCAGCAGTGCACCAGTGATCTGGTTACGGCCAAAAATCGAATTAATGAGTTAACGGCCCAATTGAAAGCGGCTGGTAGTGCTCCAGCGCCTACCGTATCGGCTCCAACGTCAGCGGGTGTATCGCGGGCTGATGTAGAAATGGATATTGTTGATCGGTGCGAGAAAAAAGCGGATGCTACCAATCGCCCACCTCTCTGGCGTCGACCGCTGTATGAATTTGCGGTAGAAACATTGGAAAAAAATACCCGGCCCGATGCGCAGCAGCGTATTACCGCAATCAATGCCAAGCTGCGCCGATTGGGGTCCGATTGAAGAAGGTCAAGCATTGTCAAATGTGGTCAGGTGTGGTTAAGCGTTGTCTGGTATACTTATAAGCATCAGACTTACTACCCTTGACCACCTCTGACTACACTTGACGAAGCCTGACCACTCTTGACAATACCTGGCTACCCTTGCCACATTTTCTTAAACCCCGATTCTGATGGCATACACTGAAGAAGTAAAACGGGCTATACAGATTGCCCAGGCCCTTTCGAAGGAGTATCAGAATGAGATGTTCGCTCCAGCGCATCTCCTAATGGGCTTGCTCCACAATGAAGTTGGACTGGCTTCCTGGCTGGGTGTGCTGGGGCAGGATGTGCCTTACCTGCGGGAGTGGGCAGAGGTTCGGATTGAAGCCAGCCCCAAAGCCAGCCGTCTATCGACTAATCCACCGGGCGATGAACAGGTGAAAGCTACCATGGAGCTGGCCGATCTGGTTGCCATTCAGTTAGGAAAAGTACAGACGGATCCGGTTTGCGTATTGGCGGCTTTGCTAAAACCGGGTGTGGCTTTTACGGTAGAGCAACTAAAAAGCTTCCCGCTGACACAGGCTGAACTGATGCAGGCAGCACTGGCTGATGCCGATGTGCAAACGGCCGTAGCGCCAACAGCCGGTTCGGAGACGGGGTCACGACCGGCAGGAGCTACTAAACCGGCACCGGAACAGGCGTTGTTGCGGTATTGTGTTGATAAAACCGCTATGGCCATCGAAGGTCGTCTAGACCCGATTTTGGGCCGGGACCGCGAAGTAAGGATGATGACCGAGACGTTGGGGCGACGAACCAAACCCAATGTAATTCTGGTCGGCGAGCCGGGGGTTGGTAAAACGGCATTGGCCGATGGCTTTGCGCTCAATATTATTGCGGGTGATGTACCGGGCCACCTGAAAAATGCCCGATTGCTCGAACTCGATCTGGGAGCATTGGTAGCGGGTGCATCCTATAAAGGCGAGGTTGAAGATCGGCTGAAAAGCATTCTGAAAGAGTTAAAACAGGATGCCAAAATCATTCTGTTCATCGACGAAATCCACCAACTACTGGACAGCCGGGGACCACTCGGTACGGGAGTTGCCAATCTGCTCAAGCCCGAACTGGCTAAGGGGAATCTGACCGTGATTGGGGCTACCACGCTGGATGAATACCGAAAATACATTGAAACGGACGAAGCGTTTAGCCGTCGGTTCGATGTGTTACGGGTAGAAGAACCTTCGGTCGAAATGGCCATTCGAATGGTACAACGTTTGGTGCCGTTTTATGAGAGTCATCACCAGCTTACGGTTGGGGTCGATGCCGTTTCGGAAGCCGTTACGCTTGCCAAGCGCTATAGCCGCAATCGTCGGTTGCCCGATGCCGCCGTCGACCTGCTCGACCGAACCCTGTCGGCGGTTCGGATGATCAGCGAGCGGACTCCCGCTGAAGTAGCCCAATTGACTGAACAACTGAATCAATTGGCCAATTCGTTTGATGGTAGCGGCTCGTTGAGCAATTTACGCTACCTGCATCAGGAACTGGAAGCGAAGATCAGCCCGATTCTGCTGGCTAACCTGGCTGCAGAAACTGAAGGAGAAGATGAGTCGGCAGAAGACCCATTTGAATCCGTCTCGACGCTGGCAGAGCACATTCAACAGAAACTGACCCGACTCTCGACATTGACCGATGTTCAAAAAACAACTGTCGATCGGCATGATGTAGCGGCTGTGATCTCGCATAAAACGGGGATTCCACTGGGTAAAATCCAAAGCAAAGAGCGGGACAAACTGCTGGCGATGGATGAGGTATTGAAGCAGCGCGTTATCGGGCAGGATCATGCCGTCAAAGCCGTTGCCGATGCTATTCTGGAGTCGCGCTCCGGCCTGACCAAAGCAGGTCAACCCATCGGCTCTTTCTTTTTGCTGGGACCAACCGGAACCGGAAAAACGGAGCTGGCTAAATCCCTGGCTGATTTCCTGTTCAATGATGAGTCCTTCCTGATCCGGTTCGATATGTCGGAGTTCAAGGAAGAGCATTCGGCAGCTTTGCTCTACGGGGCTCCTCCGGGCTATGTGGGCTACGAAGAGGGGGGATTGCTGGTGAATAAGATCCGCGAAAAACCCTATTCGGTGGTCCTGTTCGATGAAATTGAGAAAGCTCACCCGTCGGTGTTCGACATCTTCCTGCAAATTCTGGACGAAGGCCGACTGCATGACCGATTGGGCAAAGAAGGTGATTTCTCAGATGCTGTCGTACTGTTCACCTCAAATATTGGCAGTCAGTTGGTTATCCAGCGATTTGGCGAGGGGCAGATTCCAACCAACACCGAGTTGATGGAGACCATGAGCCGCCACTTCCGGCCGGAGTTTTTGGCTCGCCTGACCGAAATTGTCCCCTTTGCGCCAATCTCCGAGGAGAACGCCATTCGGATTTTTACGCTCCATCTTCGTAGCCTGACTGAGCAGTTGGCCAAGCAGGGTATTTCGCTCGATCTGACACCGGAAGCACGTAAGCATCTGGCGTTATCAGGATTTACACCGCAGTATGGAGCCCGGCAACTGAAAGGAGTAATTCGGAATCAGCTTCGTCGACCCATTTCCCGGATGATTATTGCCGGTGAAGTGACCAAAGGTTCCACCATTCATGTCGATGTGAAAGACGAAGAGTTGCAATGGACCATTACACACGAAGAAACAACTAGCCAGGTACCGTCAAATACGGTCAAGGATGGTCAGGAATTGGTAGCAAAAGACCTTTCCTAACCAACCTTGACTACTCCTGACCCTATCTGACCAACCCTGACAAGTTCTGACCCAATCTGACGATCTAATTATGGGACAACCAGCCGCACGCTTAGCCGATATGCACGTTTGCCCGATGCAAACCCCAGCCGTAGTACCGATTCCGCACGTTGGGGGACCTATCACCGGACCAGGTATGCCAACCGTATTGATTGGCGGACAACCCGCTGCTGTTGTAGGTGATATGTGTGTCTGTGTCGGCCCTCCTGACGTGATCGCCATGGGATCTACATCGGTGCTCATTGGTGGAAAACCGGCTGCCCGCATGGGGGATACAACCGCTCACGGAGGGAGCATTGTAGTCGGTTGCCCAACCGTACTGATTGGGGGATAGGTGTAAGTTGAATCTACAAGACTGTAAACTGAAAGAGTTGAATTCTAACCGTTTAACTGAGTATACATTATGTTCGATTACGGAATTGGTGGGCAGGAGCGAAAGCTCAACGTCAGCGAGAGTATTGTCGACATCCCACAGAATAAAACCCTCCTTGTTGAGAAGTTGACGGCCGATCCATCGTTTACCCCGCAGGTGGTTGAAGGGCTTAAAACGGTAGGAGAAGTATTTGCCTATTTCAAACCGGAGCAGGAGGTCGAGTTTACGACCGAAGATGGCAGCTCCATCAGCGAAACGCTTCGCTTTAACTCCCTGGCCGATTTTGGTAAGAAAGGGATCGTTGCCCAGAGCGAGTACCTACAGCAACTGAACATGACGTTCGAAGATTTTCAGCGGTATGTGAAGCAATTGAAGTCGAACAAGATTTTGAAAGCCATGCTCGAAAATCCTGACGGAAAAGCAGCCTATGTCGCGGCTATTCAGGCTATGATTCGCGAACTGGAAGAAGCGCAATAAAATAGTTTACAGTCCTCTGTTTTCTGTTTTCAGTTGCTGACGCGTCAGCCAACTAAAAACAGAAAACTGTAAACAGAAAACTCACAACATGGAAGCACAGAATAAACCACTTAAAACAGGCGAAAAACTCGCCGAAGATATACCCTCACTTGAGAGCAGTTCAGCCAAATTGGCTAAGTACGGCGGCTTTTCTATCCTGGAAACCACCATCGAAGGTGTTCAGAATATGAACCCGGATAAAAAAGCCCGCAAAAAAATCTTTCTGACCGAGCAGTCAAAGGCTACTGAGCGAACTGAGTTGAAAAAACGGCTGGAACTGATGCTGGATTTGCTGGGAAGTGCCGACACCGTAGGCGAACTGGCTGAAACGGCTCAGAACAAGGCTGAATCAGCCCAGGAACTCCTTGCCCAAAACTTATTACGGGCCTACGAAGCAAACCGAGGGCTGGAGCAGTCGTATCGGTCGGTAGCTAGTTTCTATGCCAATACGGAGCAGGATAAGGCGAAGAATGTCAACATTATGAACGCCGAGCCTGATCAACTTACGGACCTCGACAATACGACATTTATTGATGCCGTGGCCGAAGAGTTTGCCCGTACCTTCGACCGCCTTGACTTACGGGATAGTTACTCACTGCTCGTCCTGCCTGGTTACCTAGGATCGAAAAAAGTTGTGGACAAGTGGGCGCAGATCGCTCATAAAAATAAGGTGATGCTCGTCACGGATTTCCAGCACCTGGACGCTCCCGACGATGTGATCGACCTGTTTGAGTCGGCCGATCTGACGGGGGGCGATGCGTATCTCTCCAATGTGATGATGACCTGCAACTGGCTGGCCGGACGAGGAAAGCACCAGGATGTGGGCGAAGAAGAAGACCTGTATGTGCCTGGGTCGGCAGCGCTGGCCGGTAAGCTGTACGCAACCGTTATGTCGCAGGTATCGGCTGGCCGGAAGCATGGTGCCCTGAACGAGGCTGACGGCGTACGGTTCCCGCTGAAGAAAAGCGAGATTTCGACACTGGAAAAGATGGGCCTCATTCCAATGGTGAACGAGTACGGGAAAGTAATGCCGTTCTCGGCCAAAACGCTTTTCAACGGTGATAACCTCGGTCTGCAAACGTATTCAGTCGTTCGGGTATTCGATTACATCACCAAAGTGCTGATTGATTTCCTGAATCGTCGGGCGTTCGAAAATTTCAATACGAATACCCGGATGGACATTCAGAAGCAGATTGTGAAGTTTCTGGATAGTGTAACGGGGCCGGGTAAGCTCATCGAGAAGTTCAAGCTACTACGTTTCGAGCGAGACCCTAAACAGAAAGATCGTATCCTGCTCGACATTCACATGGTACCGTATTTCCCCGCCAAAACCTTCCTGCTTAAACTCGACGGGCAGAAAGGCGATGATCCAGATTCGGCGGAATGGAAAGCTGACTACGATCAGCAATAGTCTGTTGTCGATTATCTGTTCACTCTTTACTCTTAAGCTTATGTACGTAGTTACGCTAAAGATTGACGATATGGAATATATTCTGAATCGGGTCAACTTCTATGTGGCCCGAAAGTCAGATAAAAATGGTCGCCCGATCTCGGAATCTGCCTGGACGGTAAATATCCACATGGATACCACCGATGAGTCACTTTTTACCGAATGGATGGTAGATCCGACTAAGAAGAAAGACGTATCGCTCAAGTTCTACGAAGGCGGTGATACTAAAAAAGAATGGCAATTCGCCAAAGCATATTGTGTTGGATTCCAGGAAAACTTTGTGGCCGACGCCGGTGTGATGGAGACTCAGCTTATCATTTCGGGTACGACCGTTGAAAATGGAAATGCCACCATAAATAACAACTGGACGACCTAACCGTCTAGTCAAGCTAACTCCTTTATTACTATGGCAAACAAAGCAATCTTATCCGTCTGCGGAAGAGACTTCAATGTGCTTGAATTTAAAGTGTCGCTTTATCAGCAGACTAACAATGAGGGCAAACCAGCTTCTGGCGTTTTTTTTGGTGATTTCTTCATGATCATTCGCGGGGGGAATGACACCTTCTTCGAGTGGATCAGCGAACCGACCCGGATGGAAAGTGGTGTGTTGAAAACCTTCCGAGCCGACCAGGATAATACTCCGTTTGTTGAGTACTCATTCGTGCAGGGTTTTCTCTCGTCTATACTGGAAAACTATTACTACACGGCGGACATGCAAAACTCCTTCAATACGGTCAGTGATATCGAAAGCGATGGTGAAGATTTTGAGCTATGGATTAATGCCGTCACGTTCCAGCGGGATAATGGCGAGTCCGATATCGGTGCACACGTGCTGGGAAATTCGATTGCAAAAACCCGGACGTTTCAGAAACGAACCGGTATATCCTACGTGCTAATGATTTCGATGTCCTGCATGCAAATTACCATTCGCGATGTGGACCACAAAAATCAGTGGGGACGGTAAACTTATTGGCTGATCTATGTTTTTCACTTTTAATCTTTTTTGCGAATGGCCTCGTATCGCACTTCTCTAACTGTAGATAATACCGAATTACCACTGCGCCGAATCTTTTTTACCGCTTCCCGCAGTCGAGACTCGAAAGGGAAACCGTCTTCTGGAGTGAATTGGCTGTTATTTGCCTCGATTGATGTGCAGGAGCAATTTACCTTCAGCGAATGGATGTTCGATGAATCGATGCAAAAAGACGTTGTTGTTACCTTTTACAAAACTGACGATGAAGGAGAAGGCGAAACCAAACTGAAGGAGTGGTCGTATAACGGCACCTTCTGTGTTGGTATGCTGGAGATGTTTGCGGGAGATGCTTCCTACCAGACAACCAATCTTTTCTTTACGGGCAAAGAAGTATCCAACGGCAATGCGACGATGGAGCACGAATGGGACTTAGAATAAAATGTTACTCTGAACATTAACGAATTAGTATCATGGCTCATAAAGCAATTTTAAGTGTTTCCGGTGAAGATATTCCAGTTCTTGAGTTCTCCGTGGCGTTCAAGCAGTCCCGCGATGATCAGGGTAAGCCTGCTTCTGGCGTGAAGCTTGGCGATTTCTACCTGATTATGGAAGGCGGAACGGATCTGTTTTTTGAATGGATGATCGATAAAACCCGCTTTGAGAGCGGTACCATTAAAACCTACCGCGACGATCAGGATTCGGTTATGCTGACCTATGAATTTGAGAATGCGTTTGTGACGGATGTTTCGGAAAGCTTTTATGAAAATGTAGGGAACCCAAACGTGAGTTACAAGCGGGTTAGTTCGGGCGAGGATTTGAGTGATGATGTGATCGATTATCAGTATAGAGGGTTTCGATTAGGTCGAAAGGATAATACCCTGTTGCAAAATATGTGGAGCCGGGTACGGAAATTTCAGGAGCGAACCAACAACCCCTATTGTCTATTCGTCACCATGTCGTGCGAAAAGCTGAAAATCCAGGACACTCAGTTTGAAAATAAATGGAATGGTAAACTCGAATAACCTTATATCTAGTTAGCTATGGCGTACGAAGGCAAACTCAGCGTAGATGGTACAGACTTCGCTATCAATTGGATGCTCATGCAGATAGCGCGTAATGAGGACAAGAAAGGCATACCGGCATCTCGGCCCGAATGGAGCATCGTGATCAGCTTAGATGCTATGGACGATAGTACCATTAAAAGCTGGATGATTGATCCGAATATGCAAAAAGACGGGAAGATTGTTCTGAATCGGATTGATGAAGACGCTACCTTCAAAGAAATCGAGTTTAAACAGGCCATCTGCACCAGTTATATAGATGAATTTTTCGCTGACGTTGAATACCTCAACACCATCATCAACATTACGGGTGGCGAGGTTATGATCAATGACGCTACACTTCGGGTTTAGTTTCATTTTTTAAACCATAGGTCAGATGTCCTTTAAAGCCACATTAACAGTCGAAGGTAAAGAATTCAATGTGTTGCAATGCACCCATCTTATGGATCAAAAGTATAAGAAGGGTAGGGCCACATCAGGGGTGTTAGGCGGTCGTATTATTGTCATTCTGGATAGCAGCGATGACCCCCTGCTGGGTAGCTGGGCAACTGGTCCTACGGTTAAAAAAGATGGCGAGATTGTCTTTGATCGGGTCGACCAGCAGTCTTCGTTGCAAAAACTGGAATTTCAGGAAGCGTACCTGACTCAGTACTTCGAGTTTATGACATCCAGCCATGTTAGTACTGATAGTGTTTTAACCGCTATTGAAGATTATTTCATTCTGGATATATCAACGGAAAGTGAGGATGAGCGACGAGTTATAGTCAATAGGAGAGCCCTGGTCAAATTTGCCGAACGTACACGAATCAGCAATTGCATTCTATTGCGCATTTCGGCCAGTAAAATTACACTTGATGGTATTGATCACGAAAATAGTTAATCGATGGCTTACGACGCAACACTAAACGTAGATGGCAACGCTTTTAGAATCAATTGGTTGTTATTGAGAGTTGGCCGTAAAGAAGACCAACGGGGAAGACCGGCATCGCGTCCAGGTTGGAGTGTTGTCATTAGTCTGGATGCCATGGACGATACGACCGTGAAAAACTGGATGATAGACCCGAATATGCAAAAAGACGGGAAAATAATACTGAGCCGTATCGACGAGGACGCAACATTCAAAGAAATCGAATTTAAGAAAGCGCACTGCACTGGATACGAGGATGAGTTTTTCTCAGATAGAGACTATATGCATACGGTTATAAACATTACAGGGGGGGAGCTTACCATCAATAAATCGACATTACGAGTCTAATCTTTTCTTTGTCCTAAATCGCGCAAGACAATGTCATTTAAATCAACATTAACGGTTGAAGGAAAAGAATTCAGCGTACTACAATGCTATCATAAACTAGGGCAAAAGACCGATAATGGTCGACCTACGTCGGGAGTACGAGGGGGATTGATTCAACTAATTCTGGATAGCAGCGATGAAGATATTCTGGGTGATTGGGCTACGGGACCCACTACAAAAAAGGATGGCGAAATCGTATTTGAACGCACCGACCAGCAATCGACTTTAACTAAACTCGAATTCAAAGAAGCCTACCTAACGCTTTATTTTGAGTTTGTAACGTCCAATTATATCGATGTCAATTCGGTGCAGGTTTCCTTAGATGAACTGGCTGAATGGGACCTGACGAACGAAGATGATTTTAATCAACGGGTAGTGTCTAATACGAAGACTCTAGTCCACTTTGTAGATCGGACCCGTGTCAGTAATTGTATTCTTCTACGAATATCAGCCGGAGCAATCACACTGGATGGTATCGACCACAAAAACACCTGAAAAATGGCCCAACAGGTCGTAACGCACGTAGAAATCGAAGGCGGCAAAGAGTTGAAAAACGTCTCGTCGCTGTCTATTGAGCAGGACTTATTCGGCCACCACCAGTTTGAATTCTCTGTGCCGTTTGAGGATCTGGAAGACGCCAACGAATTGTTCTTTCATGAGTCACATCGGAACGTGGTTGGTAAAACCGTCCAGTTTTCATTCGACCCCCTGCTCGAAGACGGTAACTTCGATTTTAAGTTCAAAGGAATCATAACGGAGCTGGCACTGAAAAACACCAGCGATATGTCGAACGTTTTCCTGTTAAAAGGGTATGGGTTGACCATATTGCTGGAAGACAGTCGGTTACGTCGAACGTTTTTGCAGTGTAGTTTAGGTGATATTGTCAATCAGGTCTTAAATCCGTACCCCAATAATCTGCTCAAACGGTCGGTCAATCCGAAATCGTCGGAAGCACTGAAGTACGTTGTGCAGTACGATGAAACCAATTTTGAGTTTTTAGCGCGGTTGGCAGCCGAGTATGGGGAGTGGTGTTTCTACGATGGGCTGCAATTGGTGTTTGGCAAGCCAGACGACCACAAAGTCGATTTTAACGTCGATGGCATGCAGACGTTCGCCATGAGTTTGAAAATCATGCCGGCTAAATTCCTGTATTCCCGCTACGATTACATCGCCGATGAAACCTATCAGAGCCATTCAAGTGATCAGCAGTTGAGTGGTCTGGGGCAATGGGGTGATTTTACGTTAGACGAATCGGAGAAAACGTTCAGTCAGGAGTCACAATTGCCCTTGCCTAAACTGGTGTATGGCCAAAAAGAACTGGACGATGTGACCAAGACCCAAAAAGCAATGGAAACGAGTCGGCTGGTCGCTTTTCAGGGTTTTGGTGAAAACCCGGATATGTCGGTCGGGACCGTTATTGCTGTGAAAGGTAGCCGGATCACAGAACGAGGGACGTCGGAAGAAAACTTTGGCAATTACCGGATTACGCACGTGTCGCATACACTCGACGGTAGCGGAAACTATTCCAATACCTTCCGGGCTGTACCCGATTCGGTCTCTTATCCGCCCCCCAATCCTTCGTTTAAGTTGCCAGTAGGTAAGCCCGAATTAGCTAAAGTAGTCGATAATGAGGATCCGGAAAAACTGGGTCGGGTGAAAGTCGAATTCATGTGGCCCGGCGACAGTAAAGAATCCGACTGGCTTCGGGTGGCACACCCGTATACCTCCGATGGCGAAGGCATGCTGTTCGTGCCCGAAATCGATGCGCAGGTCATGATCGGCTATGAATCAAATTTGGCCGAGTATCCGTATGTAATGACCAGTCTATACCCGAAAAAAAACGGAATAGACTATACGTACCGCGATAACATTCAGAAAACCATCCAGACGAAAGCGGGCAACAAAATCAGCCTGTACGATAAGGATGGCGAAGAAAAAATAGAACTGACCAACGTCAACAAGGACGATACACGCATTTTACTTTCCTTCAGTGGCGATGGTAAAATCACGATCGAAACCCAGGGCGTTGTACACATCGAAGGCAAGGATATTGAAGTAAAAGCGCAGAACAACATTACCCTTGAAGCGCAGAACAACATCGAACTGAAAGCAACCAACGAAGTCAAGATTGAAGGAACAGCGAAGGTTAATGTGAAAGGTGCTCAGGTGCAGGCCGAAGCCGATGCTACTGCCGAAATCAAAGCCAACGGCCAGCTCTCACTTCAGGGCACACAGACGTCGCTCAAAGGTGATGCGATGGTTGAGGTAAAAGGTGGAGTCATCATGTTGAACTGATGAATTCTTAGTCGCAAGCAAGCATGAAGCAGGTTTCAACGACAAAAATTATGGTCTATTCAATTATGTTATTGGTTGGAATTGTCTTAGTCGGCATTTCTGCATCGCTGTTTTCTAAGGCCGTTGTACTCATAAAGTCGGGTAGCCGTACGATTGCCACTGTTGATCGACTCGAAAAGGAAAAGTCTAAAAAAGGATATACATACAGGCCGGTGTTTAAGTATAATACGATCAGTGGTCAGGAGGTTTATTATTCGTATATGTTTGCGGCTTCGCCCCCCGATTGGGAGGTAGGCGAAAAAGTAACGGTCGTCTATAATGCCAGCGATCCCGATAATCCAGTCATCCTGACCTATTTTGGTGCCTTTGGCTGGGCGGTCATCTGGCTGGCCGTAGCCATGCCGTTGCTGATTATTGGGGGCGGCTATTTCTTGTCGCAACTCTATTTGAAACCGTATTCCTTGTAGGAAGCCACTTTATAGAAAGTTGCTATAAGCCGTGAGGACGCAATGTTGTTTGATCACTTATGACTCTGTAAATAATGCTGTTTCAATAAGTCCTGGCCAAAATCGCTGCCTTTTTCACGTAGAATGGCATGGATGTGATTGCCATCGTTCTGAAAACCAACATTGTCGTATTCAATGAGAAAATCGGGCCCATTGATGATGTAGTAATGGGGCTTGTTGGCTTCCAGATTGCCGATCCAGGCAAAATACACGTTATCGATGCCCGATTTAAGAATCTTTTCGAAGAGCAAATGGGCTTTCTGATGCTCAAAATTGTGCGTGTATTCCTGAATGAGCAACTTCAGCATATCTTTCTGATCATTGGTGAACTGCCTAGCGGCAATACCATAATAATTCGTAATACGCTGGCTGCTTTGGGGACTGGTGATAATATCGCCCGGTATTTTCTGTTGCAGAACCGCAACTTTCTTTTGGGCATCGGTCAGGGCATTGATAAGCATAAACCCATAATCTTCCTCCTTGCTCAACACGCGCCATCCGGCATACTTCGCCGACTTTACTTCGGATGGGTCGGTGCCGATAAAATACGGTGACATCGATACGTTACGACCATCGCAGGTGAGGTTTAAGGCCAGGTGGTGCCCACCAAAATTTAGCCCCCAAGGCTCATTAGACTGCGGCTTACCCCATACAGAAATATAGTAGTTGCCATGCGCCCATTTGAGGTCCTGCATCATCTTAAGCGTTTTCTGGTCGATTTTACCGCTGTCGAATGCCTGCTGATAAAGCGTGTTCAGGATATCGTCCAGTTGCATGATACTGGTCGTTTTCAGATACCCCTGCGAACTCAGCATAGCCGACAAGACCCGGTGAAAGGCCATCCGGCTAATGTCGGACAGGGAGCCATATTGAATACCCGGTCGTGGCACGAGGCCAACCGGCAGATTCGTCCATTTGAACCGAAGGCTGTCCGTAAAGTTATATTGTGTTTTAGCCAGTTCATCGGTACCCAGCGTCGCTAAAAACCGGCTGGTCGCATCAATAAGTACACTATTGGATTGAGCAAAGCTAGCCTGCCCCAAGAGCAGCCAGAGGCTAAAAAGAAGTAATCGTTTCATGACTAATTGGTTAGGCTTAGGTTTGAGTTCGCTCGTTTGGGATTGCTCGTCCGCGATTGCATTGCGGAGGGCCGCGTCTGCGACGCTAACAAATTTCGGTTAATGGACTGGAATCATAAGTTGGTTCTGGCATAGCAGATGCGAACCTCAAGTATCCGCGATGCAATCGCGGACGAGCAACAACGAGCCGTTATTTAGGTTTCAGTAAGGCTTCCAGCTTTTGTCGTGATTCCGGATTCTCTTTCAGGGACAGGGCTTTCTGGAATTGTACGATAGCGTTTTTAGGGTCCTTGCGGGCCATGAAATAATCGCCGTATGAATCATACACATTGAAGCTGTTGGGGTAATTGGCAATGTTAAGCTTAAACAAGCTTTCGGCTTTTCGGTACTGCTTACTGTTGAGCGCATTGTATCCCTGTGCATTGATCTGTCCTTCGGAAGGGCTGATCGTATACCCCATTTGTTTCGAAACCCGCGCATAATGGGCTGCGTATTTGTCGGCCAGGGCCGTTGTAGTATCGGTGAAGTCCTTTTGGTTAAGTTTCAGGTTGTAGGATTCAAAAATGAACCGTAGTCCATCGTATTCGGTAATGAGCGGGGCCGAGCTATGGGTATCGTCGGGATAGTACTTGCTCCTGTAGTTTAGTCCGTTTTGTGGGTTGGCTTTAATATGCTTGTCTAGCGCGAAAATGGAGCGTATATGCTGATTGGCAGCCGCTGTGTCTTTGGGTAGTTTAGCCAGTGTCATACCCTCATTCATCGTATTGGCAATGCCCAGATAGAGTGTCTTTCCCGTAAATTTCTGCGTACTCAAGGCCTTATTGGTGGTTTTCAGAAACGTCATGTGGTCGTACCACATGCTGGGGTCGATGCAGATGTACGAATTGAACAGGTTGGGGCGATTGATCAGTGCATTCATCACCGCCAGACCACCAAACGAATGGCCAATTAGCATTCGGTAGGGTTGCGTCGGGTACAGCGAGTCGATATGAGGGACCAGTTCCTTCTCAATGAACGACAGAAAGTTGTTTCCTCCTCCCGAAGGTTTGGCAAAATCGCCACCCATAAATGGAGGATCGCTGTCAACATGCGTAGGGGTCAAATCCCTGGTTCGGTTGGTATTGGGAATGCCAACGACGATCATCTGCGGACAAATCATATTACCATTGACCTGGCTAAGCTGTTCGATCATCCCGACAACGGATGAAAAATGGGCATCACCATCGAGCAGATAAACTACCGGATAGCGTTGTTTAGCAAAGACATCACCCCCTCCACTTTCGGGGACGTACACCCAGATTTTTCGCTTTTCATTCAGAATGCTGGAGCGAAGACTATCGATTTTGCCGATGGTAATCTTCGCACTTGATTGTGCTTTCGCGCCGATAGCAAGCACGACGAAGGCTAGTAAGAAAAAGGACTTCATAGGGTAGGGTATGTGAGCGTTTACTGCAAGTTAACTAAATAATGCCCAGGTTCTTATGATTGGCTAAGGCATAGTAAATTAGCCTAATCATAACAACCTGAGCATTGGTAAACGTTGCGAATTTTAAAGTAGCCGATACGTAAACGAGCGAATCACTCGGCTCGCATGGCTACGATTGTGGCATTGTCGATCAACTGATTTTGCGAAAAATCAACTGCGGGGTCGTAATACACCGAGCGCTGCCACCAGGCCGTTTTTTTTCTGAATACCCAGCCATAAGGTCGCCCAGCCGCGTCGGTATACTGAATCGGGCTATTGGGCGTACGTTCGTTATAATCGTTGATAAAGACCAGAAACAAATCGCCCAGCGTCATCGCGACCGGCGCTTTGGCTTTAAAATTGGTGTAATTGGTATCGGCAGGAGTTTTCAGGAATTCAAACTGAATCACAAGAATCTTCGAAAGATCAAGCAAATCCAGATCTGGCATATCGCCATTAATTGGATAGTACCATTTTTTGTAATCGGCAGGAGGAATCTGTATGAAATACTGGTAAGCCTGAACGACCAAAAACGGGATAAGGAACGGAATCAGACTGGAAACAAACGGCCAGCGGCTGCCGAGGTAGCCGGTTTGGGAATATAGTACGAGCGCAAAGCCGATACCTACCAGTAGAATCAGTAATGTGGTAATGAACCCGAGTCCGAATGTCGTCATCAGGTTTGGCGCAAAGCGGGGGCTTAGCCATACATGCAGGATACCAATTCCTAACGCCAGAACCTGGACCAGAATGAAATATTGCTGAAAATTAGTACTTTCTAATGTGCCGGCATAACTAATTGCCCCCAGCAGCAGGCCAATCACCAGGCCGTAAAGAATCCCCGGATAACGTTTTACGGAAGCTAAATTGGGCATTACAGGTAAATCGTATTAATCGTGGTGGAGCGGTTTTGGTTCGTATATGCAATATGGTCGAAATTTTGAAAGAACACACAAAAAAGTCAACGAAGGGCGGATAAAACTGCAAAGGATTAGAGGAAATGCGCATTTTTGTCCCGCTTACTATTTTTATCGACTATGAATCGTCTGCTGATCGGTCTGTTGCTTTTGTTGACAGCCTGTGGTCCTTCTTCAAAAAAGACTGACAAACCCGAAGCTGAACAAATTGAAGCACCTTTCCGGCTTCCTTATCAGCTCAGCAAACCCGCTGAGAATTATACACTTCCCAAAGAGCTAAAGGAAATATCGGGGCTGACTTATTTTAAGGACGATAAATTGCTGTGTGTGCAGGACGAAGAAGCGGTCGTCTACGTGTTCGATACGAAGAAAGGCAAGATAACTAACGATTTTGGCTTTGGCGGTTATGGCGATTTTGAAGGGATTGAGTACGTCAACGATGAGGTGTATGTGCTCGAAAGCAACGGCAATCTGTTTCGGTTTGAGCCTGAATCGAAGCAGATTGGCCGAACAAAAACGGATTTGCCCGAAAAAACGGAGGTTGAAGGGCTGGGTTATGATCCTAAAACAAAGCGTTTGCTCATTGCGGTTAAAGATGGGAAAGGCTCAGCCGATAAAGCCGTTTATTCATTCGATCTGCTGAATAAAGCGGTATTTAAGGATATGAGTCTCAATGATGAACAGCTTAAAGCGGCCGGTATTGAGCCTAAAACGTACAAGCCATCGGGCATTGCGGTTCATCCGATAACGGGCGATTGGTACATCCTGACCTCGGCTGGCAAGCGATTGGTTATCACCAGCCGTCGGGCAAAAATCAGATACTCCGAACCCCTCGATCCGAAATTGTTTCGTCAGCCCGAAGGCATCTGCTTTGCTCCCAACGGCGATCTGTATATTGCCAGTGAGGGCGATGGCAAAAAAGGCTACATCCTGAAGTTTGCTTACAGTAAGTAGGTTTACGTTCAGTCTGCTCACCTTTACTGATTACCAAATAGCGTAAACTATTCTTTCGACTTGCTGGTGAATACTGGATAAGGTGGTACTTTCGCACCGGATTTTCAGACTTTATTAATTCATATGCAACTGTTAGACGGTAAATTCCTGTCTGCTCAAATAAAACAGGAAATTGCGGCCGAGGTCGCTCAGATTCGTGAGCAAGGCGGCAAAATTCCTCATTTGGTAGCTATTTTGGTTGGAAACAAGGGAGCTTCCGAAACCTACGTAGCCTCGAAAATGAAGAACTGTGAGGAAGTTGGGATGCACTCCACGCTGATCCGCTTCGATCCGTCCGTTTCAGAAGATGAGCTTCTGGATAAAGTTCGGGAGGTGAATGAAAACCCGGATATGGATGGACTAATTGTGCAGTTGCCGCTTCCTGATCATATCAATCCCGACCGTATTATGGAAACCATAAGCCCTGCCAAGGACGTAGATGGTTTTCATCCGATCAATATCGGTCGCATGGCGAAAGGCTTACCCGCTTACATTTCGGCTACACCACAGGGGGTGCTGGAAATGATCAAACGCTACAACATCGAAACGTCGGGCAAGCATTGCGTAGTGGTGGGCCGGAGCCAGATTGTCGGGCTTCCCATGTCGATCCTGATGCAGCGAAATACATACCCCGGCAACTGTACCGTTACGCTTACACACAGCCGTACGAAAAACCTGGCTGAAATCTGCCGTTCGGCCGACATCCTGGTAGCTGCGCTCGGTAAGCCTGAGTTTGTTACGGCCGATATGGTTAAGGAAGGTGCTGTCGTAATCGATGTCGGTCTGGAACGTGTACCCGATGCCAGTAAGAAAAGCGGCTTTGCGCTAAAAGGCGATGTGAAATTTGACGAAGTAGCGCCTAAAACGAGTTTTATTACACCTGTACCGGGTGGGGTCGGGCTGATGACTATTTGCTCACTCATGCAGAATACATTGAAAGCTGCGCGGGGAGACGTGTATTAATACAAAGTTGCGCCCTACACTTTCTTGTGTAAATCAACACGAAATTCCCACATATACTACAGGTATAACCGACGAGATTAATTATCCCGTCGGTTTTTTTATGACGCTTAAGGCCAGTGAATAATTGACGGATTACTATCTTTTATTAGGTAAAGCATTGATTGTAAGTTATTTATTGTAAATCATTGCTCTTGTTCGGCCAGTTAATTCGTTAACCTTCTCTTTATTCCTTTTCCTTTCTTGGGATGCGTCAGCACTGCTTAGCTGATTCGTTAGAAATACTGGTTCCAGAGCAACCAGTTCTTACCCTGTCTATTACGTCGAAGCTCATAGAATTTGAGTATGGCCGATGTAGGGGCAAAGCAGCCGAGTACGCCATCGAGTGTTTAATCAACTGAATAGATCGCAATTAATTGATAGGCGTACGCCTGAAGATAGCCTGCATAATTTAAATAGATACGATTTGTAAAGCGAGAAACTACACCTGGAAACAGTTTGCTACTCGTTCCATTTCAATTGATCTGAAATTCATAATCGCCTATATAGAAATTGCAATAGATTGTGATTTTAATATAGGTGATTTCTTTTTAAAGTATATATATTTTATTATAGCTTGATTATTTTTATTAGAGATCTGTGAAAATAATTAGAAAAACTTCTTTCTTTTATTTTAGGAGATTTCCAAATACTTGATGAAATTTTTACTATATATTTATTAAATTTTTAAATAAGTTTTGATCTATATTTGTATGATATTTATAAAAAATATATCAACCACATTAATATAATTCAAACAGAATATTTTGGAATACTATATAGTTTAATTTTAATAATTACGCTTAATAAAAAAATAAGTAATTGTTAAAATAGTAATAAAAAATATATGGAGTTATTGGTTTTATTTGTATAGTTAATCAAAAGAAAAACGCTTCGCACCCTCGCTATTTATGAAAACAATTCAACAATTAAAGTCGAGCTCAACGGCTAATCTTTTAATGGTACAAGAACTTATTAATCAGGAGTTAATTCGCAGGCAGCAGCGAACGCTAGCTATTGATGAACGTTTGAAAATCCGTGACTTACCGCTGCGAGCTGTAACACGGTCTACGCTTCTTTTAGATGTGAAAAGGCATATCGAAACAGCAGGATCAGTTGATAATTTAACAATTCAACATTTGTTATATCAACTGCCCCCTGACTACTGGCACTCTTTCGGTAAATCGTATCCAAAATATTATTTAGAATTGAAAGATGCATTGCTACAGAAAAAAATAGACCTAAGATTATTAGTTGAATAGCTGCATTTACTATAAACTAAAAAAGGTCGATTAAGCCGGCCTTTTTTAGTTTATAGATTTTTTTAGGTAAGTTAATAGTAATTGAGCTTATTAGTTAAAGTATGTAAAATTATTATTTTAATAAAAATATTAATGATTACTAGTAATATTTAGAATAAATTTTGATAATTGCTTAATGAAATAATTATTTAAATTAAAAATAGTTTTTACTTTTTCAAGATAATTATTAACTGTTTAATTGGGAATATTTTGATATATAAAATAGGATTTATTGTGCGTTGAGAAAATATTTTGCAAATCTTTTTAGTTTACCTTCTTTTAGCTACCGAAAAATAGTTTTAGGTATAAGTTCAGGAGGAAATTGGCTGCATTACCACATATACAAAATGAAATACTACCATTTCGAAATGCCGGATAGCACTTTGCTCATTATAGCATTAACAAACTTTAACAGCCTCGCATGACCCGCCCGGACCGCTTTTTATGTAATTTTGATCCGGTCTGGAGACCCTCCTTACACAAAAAGTAATTCGTTAATCTTCATTTGTATGCAATCTTTTAAACGCCTGAACACCCTGACAGGCTGGTTCGTATTTGTTGTTGCACTGGTTACCTATGCAATGACCGTTGAACGAACCGCTAGCTTTTGGGACTGTGGCGAATTCATTGCGTGTTCGTTCAAGCTTCAAGTACCCCACCCGCCTGGCGCTCCCTTTTTCCTCTTGCTGGGACGGCTGTTCTCAATGCTGTCGTTTGGCAACCTGACCAATGTGGCGTACTGGGTCAATATGGCGTCGGTACTGGCTAGTGCCTTCACCATTGCTTTCCTGTTTTGGACCATCACGATGCTGGCCCAGAAACTGCTGGGGAAGTCTGAAAATGACTACTCAACGGGCGATACGCTGCTGGTTTTGGGGACAGGGGCCGTTGGGGCGATGGCTTACACCTTTTCTGATACGTTCTGGTTTTCGGCCGTCGAAGCGGAGGTATACGGGATGTCGTCGTTTTTTACCGCGATCGTCGTATGGGCTGCGTTCAAATGGGAACGTATCGACGATGAAGCAGCCGCTAACCGCTGGCTCATTCTCATCGCCTATCTAACTGGCCTTTCAATTGGCGTTCACTTGCTGAATCTGGTGACGTTGCCCGCTCTAGCCCTGATTTATTACTTCAAGAAGCAGTCGAAACCTACTTTCTGGGGTGGTGTAATAGCCGCCGGAATAGGTCTGGTCATACTGGGAATTATCAATGCTGGCATTATTCCGGGCTTACCGGGTATGGCATTTGCTGTAGAGCGGTTTTTTGTCAATACACTCGGATTGCCATTTACGTCAGGCGCTAACTTCTTTATTGTTGTCTTTATTGGGGCTATCGTCTATGGAATTATTTGGTCGGCACGCCAAAAGCGGGTTATTCTTAATACAGCGCTATTGGCATTGGCGTTTGTGCTGATTGGCTACGCTTCGTACCTGCAGGTGTTGGTACGGGCCGATTTTAATCCACCAATTAACGAAAACGATCCGAGTGATGAACTGAACTTCCTATCCTATTTGCGTCGAGAACAATACGGAAGCCGGTCGCTGCTGTATGGGCCGGTGTTTACGTCACGGCCAATCGATCAGAAGCGCGGAGCGCCGATGTGGAAAAAAGAAGGGAGTAAGTACGTTATTTTCGACTATCAACCCGAATATGTTTACGCGCCGGGCGACGAAATGTTGTTCCCACGGGTATATAGCAGCCAGCAAAATCACCCAGCTCTCTACCGACAGATGCTCGGATTGGCTGAAGGACAGAAACCCACTATGGGCGATAATCTGAAGTTCCTATTTAATTATCAACTGGGGCATATGTGGTGGCGGTATCTGATGTGGAACTTTGCCGGACGAGAAAGTGATGAGGAAGGCGCTGGTTATCTGCTGCCCTGGTCGTCGGACAATGGCACTCCTGACCTGCTGAAAAACAACAAAGCCCGCGATAATTTCTACATGTTGCCTTTTGCATTAGGCTTGTTTGGGATTGCCTTCCAGTATTTCCGTCGCCGACGCGATTTCCTGATTGTTGGGCTGCTTTTCCTATTTACGGGTATTGCCCTCCAGGTATTCCTGAACTCACCTCCAACTGAGCCGCGCGAACGGGATTATATCTACGTTGGTTCGTTCTATTTCTTCGCCATCTGGCTGGGACTGGGTGTTATGGCGCTGGCCGAAGGATTACGAAATACCCTGAAATCGGATGTCGCTCGCAACGGTGTAGTGGCTGGGCTCTGTTTGCTGGTACCGCTCATGATGGGCGCCAAAAGCTGGGATAACCACAACCGCGATCACCGATACCAGTCCGTCGACTTTGCTAAAAACCTGCTCAATTCCTGCGCACCCAATGCCGTACTATTTACGGGTGGCGACAACGATACCTTCCCACTCTGGTACGTTCAGGAGGTAGAAGGCTTCCGGCGCGATGTGCGGGTGTGTAACCTGAGTTTGTTGGGTACCGAATGGTACATCCAACAAATGAAACGCAAAACCTATGAGTCGGAAGCGCTGCCGATCTCGCTGGAGTTTGACAATTTCAACAAGGGCAAAAATGACATTGTGCCGTTTTATGAAGTGCCTGGCGTGAAAAATGGGATTGACCTGAAACAGTATATTAACCTCATCAAGACCAACAACCAGGCGATTCAGGTACCGCTGACTAGTGGCGATATGACCAGTATCCTGCCCTCGTCGGTGCTGTTCCTGCCCATCGATAAAGCATCGGTCGATCAGGCTAATTTCGTTCCAGCCAACCTCCGTCCGTTGATGAAAGATACCTTGCAGTGGACTATCGGCAAAAAGGATCTCTACAAGCCTGACTTGATCATGCTCGATATTATTGCAACCAACAACTGGAAACGGCCAATCTACTTCTCCAGCACGCTGGCCAGCGATAACTACCTGAGTCTGAAGAACTACATGCAGCTCGAAGGGTATGCGTATCGGCTGATGCCGGTGGCTATTCCGGGTGCGACCGATGGGTACGTAAACTCCGACATTATGTACACCAACATGCTGAAGAAAACTTTCTGGCGGGATTTCGATAACCCGAACACCTATTACGACGAAACCTACAAAGGACCACCAGTTATTTCGGCCCGGATTGCCTTCTTCCGATTGGCCGACCAGCTAATGCGGGAAGGAAAGAAAGACAAGGCTCGGGAAGTACTCGATTACTCGCTACGGGTAATTCCGGATAAGAGTATTCCGTACGACCAGATTTCGTCGAACTATGTACGGTTCCTATTTGAAGTGGGCGATACCAAGAAAGCACTTGAAATTGCCGAAACGATGGCTGCCCGTGCCGACCAGAATCTGACCTACGATAAGAGTGGAATGGGTAACCGATTCGGTAGTCCTGACTCCGATCTGTACATTCTGCAAACGATTGTCGAAGCCTGCAAAGATGCTAAGCAATCGGCTGCGGCCAACAAATACGAAGCCATCTTCCAGAAGCACATCAATGCTTTCGGTTGATCGCTGGTCGTAAATCAACAGAGTCCGAATCATTTTCAACTTCCCGAAAGTTCAATACTTTCGGGAAGTTTTGTTAGTAGGTTAACTCAGCCGTGTAGTTTAAAAACTGCCCAAACCCGGCGCTGGCTTTTTCTAGTAGAGACAATATCAATGGCGTTGTCGTTTCAAAAAAGCTGGGTTCCAGAACGACTTTGTCTTTTTTTATGGTCCGTTTCCAAAGCCCTATAACGGAACCGTTGTAGACAATAATTGGGCTGAATATGCCATTAGCCGAAATAGCCTGTTTGTGCGCGTCGGCAGTCAGCACAGCGCTTCGGTCTTTATAACTGACCGTGTACTCATCGAAAGACGGCAATAAATAGAGCGATTCATGTCTTGATGCAGAGACATGCCGGGATGGGTCGAACCAGTAGGTTTGTGAGCCTATGGTTTCTGATGCAAAGCTGGATTGAATCGACATCAGCGCTCGTCGGGCATCGGTAATCGGCAGTCCCGACCACCAGACAAAATCCGCTAACGTGGCTGGTCCGTGACTGGTAAAGTAGGTATGAGCCAGTTTCGCCAGCCCTTCCTCTCGTTGTAGGGGCTGAGGTTTGGGAACACGTTCCTGCAATAATGCATACGTTAATTGCTTGCCTTTGGCTACTCCGTTACAAACGATTCCGTCCAGTTCTGCTTGCATCATCAGATGGGCCGATCGATTATTGTCTGTGGCAATGTTGGCTCGCTGGAGTTCAAGCATCAGTTCCGAACGGGTGAGGTAGCTATTGTCCAATAAGACTTTTTCAAGGATCGTATAGCACGTTGTCAGAACTTCCGATGTTATTTCCAGGTCTTTAAGCCGGGATCGTATCGAAGCTTTAACATGAGGAGCTGTCAGGTCGAGCAGCCAGTGAATATCCTCGGCGGCTACTACATGCCAGGTAGGCCGAAGCAGGTGCGTTCGAATTAATTTACCCGAATCAAGTGCGGCTGAGACTTCCTTTTCGGTAGTGCCGGGAAGCCTGACCCCAATGGCCCACTTAATCAGGTTAGCATCCTGCGCCTGCATAGCGCCCATCCAGTTAACCACCTCGTTTATCGTTGTAAACGTTGGTTGTGCAATCTGCTGGTTGTGTAATCGGTGATGGGCTATGGTCGATAAATCCATTGTGATTGCCGTTACGGGTTAGTGAATCGGATGATTAATTTTTTCTTCTTCCAGATCCATCCGGGCTTCTTCCTTCCGGATCACCTCATCATCGAATTCCTGAATAGTTCGCAACCGATGCAGCTCATCGCGTTTTACCTTGATAAGGTCGGTTATAACTCGATTATAGGTGTTGACTGCTTCCCCGTCGGTTTCCATCGAGTCCAGGTGCCGTTTCGTCTGATGCAGCTCGGTTTCGATTCGATTTTTGAGGTTATCAACCAGTTCATTGCTGGTCAATTCATCCGTATAATGTTCGTGAAGGTGTTTCAACGCGACTTTTAGCACTTTCAGGCGAATTCTGGATTCCTGTTCATCTTCCGAAATAGTGCTTTCATTATCACTCAATTTTACCCATCGAATTACTAATGGTAAGGTAAGGCCCTGAAAAACAAGGGTTACCAGAATGACTACGAATGTAATGAACAGGATCAGGTTCCGATGGGGAAACAGCTGACCGTTTTGTAAGGTGAGTGGAACCGATAGGGCCGACGCTAACGAAACCACCCCCCGCATACCGGCCCAGCCAAGGACAATAGGCCCTCGTAAACCCGGATTTCGCCGGGCTACGGTAATATATCGGCCAATAAATCGGGTGAAGTAGGAGGCCGCTATTGTAAAAACCATCCGGGTTATGATGATGACGCCACTGATCAGTAAAGCATACAGTATGGCTTCTGTTTTCGAATAACCGTCCAGCCCATTGATGATCACCGGCAACTCCAGCCCGATCAGAATAAAAACAATGCCATTTAGCGCAAATACGATGGTTGCCCACATACCCGTACCCTGTATACGCGAGCTATGGTTGAGAATAACGTGACTTTGGTTAGATAAAAACAGCCCCCCGCTGACAACGGCCATAACCCCCGAAACCTCGAACTCTTCGGCAACGATGTACATAATGTAGGGAGCCATAAACGTCAACAGAATACTGATGCGGGTGGTAGTTGGCAGCCAGCGATGAATAGCGTAAAAAACACAGGCTACGGCCAGGCCGATAACAATTCCCAGAACAGTAACCAGCACAAAATTGACAGAAGCTTTCTGCCAGACAAAGGTGCCGGATAAAACAGCCGCCAGTGCAAAGCGAAATACAACTAAGCTGGCAGCGTCGTTGACCAGGCTTTCTCCTTCCAGGATGCTAATGGCGCTTTTGGGAACATTAACACTTTTCAGGACCGACGTGGCGGCAACGGCATCGGGAGGAGAAATGATGCCGCCTAACAGGAAGCCCATCGCCAGTGTGAAGCCCGGCATCATCGTGCTTGAAACGTACGCTACCGCAAATGCTGTAACGATGACCAGCCCAAACGCCAGCACAATAATGATCCGTCGCCATCGCCAAAATTCCTTCCATGATGTGAACCAGGCAGCTTCGTAGAGCAAAGGAGGGAGAAAGATCAAAAAAATAAGCTCCGGGTCGATTTCGATGCGCGGAATACCGGGAATCAGACTGACTAGTAAGCCGCTAATAACCAGGAAGATAGGTGTAGGTACGTGTAGTCGCTGACCGACCATAACCAGTAGCGAAACAGCGAGCAATAAGGAAATACAAAGAAATAGTGTTTGGTGCATAAACGTACAGATACATAACGGAGTATACAGAACCAATTGGCAGGGGAGGCCAGGTTCATACGGGCATTAAAATTAACCGATAAAACGCAAATGCCGTGGGGATGGCAACGTAAAGGCTGACAATGTCAGCTAAACATTGAAACTCAATTATAAAGAAGGGTAAGTATAATCGATAGCGGAAAGAGCAAGCCGTACAGGCGATGGCACGACTAGAGTGTTTTTCCTACCCATTTGATCGAAGGAAAATCCGTGACAAGTCTTTGGGGTGATGTTTTCGGGTCAATTAATTAGGGCGGGCTATGTAGCTCTGCGTTGGACTCGAATGCATTCGGGTGTAGTGAGCAGGTTTGCTGGCGGAAATGGCCAGTCGGATCGCTTCCGATTGGCTGATACCCTGATCAAAATAGTATTTAGCCTGATCAATTATATCCTGGATGGTAGGTTTAGTAGGGTAGCTCATTTGATGAATAATAAATTTCGTATATAAATATGGAGGTATATGTTACTGAGTTAGACTTTTTTGTTTTGTCTATGTCACTCTGTGCTTAATATGTTTTATCGCATATTTACTAAGTGGTACCCTCAGCATCGACTAGGTAGCCGCCTACGTCAGACTGGGTGAAAGAGTTACCAACTGATAACTAGCTGTAATTGACTCTCCTGTACATACTATTGTCGACTAACTGCCTCCCATTGGCGTTTTGCTACTTGTTATAAAGTCTGGCTTGTTCATGGCTAGACGAACGGCCACTTTTGGGCTACCAAACGACCATATATACGGTCCGCAAAACAACATCTACATGAACAACTGTTTTTCTCTGCTGGCAATGGCTCTTGTTCTGCTGGCTACATCGGTCCAGGCTCAGCCTACCCCTAACGACTATTTACAGGTGCCTGGCCCTATCCTTTTTAAAGGAGCACCTTATCATCTGTCGTGGAGCTCACATCCAAACCCGACTTTCTACAAACAGGAGTATATCAGCAAAGGCGACAACCCGAATGCATTCAAAACGATGATCATGCTGGATGTGGTGACTGGTCGCTTTGACCTCAATGAAGTAGTTGCCTCGAAAGTAGCCGAGATTAGCCAGCAAAATGGCCCCAATCCGCTGGTTAAATACCAGATCAGCAAACACCCTGCAACAGGGGAAATTCTACTCGACTTTGTGCTGAGTCAACCTGCTGCGGATGGTCGGTCGCTGCAAATTGTCGAACGAAATGTGTATCGGTACAAGCCATTTACGAGTGCCACAGGCCAGCGGGGAATTCTCCTGTTTGGGGTTAGTCAACGTAGCTATGGCGCTGATACAGGCCAATTCATTGCTTCGGTTAAACGGAACCGGGCCGACTTATCGACAGAAGTAGCCCAATACAAATTACCCTCAGTGTCGATGTTGCGGTAAACACGAATTACAAGTTAGAAGAGATAACTAAGGCCCAAACCAGCTTGTGCGCTTTGAAAAACAGGAATTGCATTTGCTGGTATAATGCCACTATTACGTAAAAGCCGATCTCGTGTGAAGTTGGCCCAGCTTATCCGACCGCTAAGAGCCAATTGAGGAGTCAGGCGTTTCTCGTATTCTGCTACCAGATGATAGCCTAAATTCCATTCCTTTTGATCGCTCCAATCTGTTTGTAGATCGTACAAGCCCCGATTGCTTGACCAACTGTAACTGCTTCTGGTTACGAGCTTATCGGAACGATACCAATAGGAAAGGCCACCACCTACTCGTAACGCAGATCGACTAGCGGGTAATAGATCAAATAAAACGCTTAGATCTGTGGTGAGACGACGTGTTTGGTCACTATCAATGTACAGGTCCGAGGCTATAGTTTGCCGTCTGTTTTTTTGAAAGTGGCCAACCGAGAGCGCTATCAGAAATCGATCAGAAGCCAGGTGCCTGGCGTATCGGGCTTGGTAGTGTAATCCGACGGCATCAATGCCTCCTAATGTCATCAGATCCATACCCACTCGAAAGGAGTTTAGGACGGGTGTATTTTGGCTAAAAGCAGTTACTGCTAACAAGTGAACAAGACAGAAGAGTAAAGCTTTTTTCATGGTTACATGGTTAACGTTGTGTGACGAATCCATGACAAAATCATCCTTTTGCCTAAATATACTCAGAAGGTTCTCTTGCTGGAACTACTAGTTTACATATATTAATTTATCGGTTAATGCTCAAGGTTGATAACGGGATGACCTAGTCATAATCAGCTCATTGAAAGGAGGGTACTATAACAAAAAAGCCCCGAAAGGGGCTCATTTGTTACGGGCTTATTAGTGGTTAGCTAACTCTATAGGTTCGTATCAGCCATGAAAAAAGTCCTTCATCTTGTCGAAGAAGCCTTTTTCATTTTTGTTGGGCTTGGGCTGGAAGTTCGGCGAGTTGCGTAGCTTTTCCAGCACGGCCCGTTCTTCAGACGATAGTGTCTTGGGAGTCCAGACGTTTACATGAACCAGCTCATCACCCCGGCCATAGCCATTCAATTCTTTAATTCCTTTACCTTTCAGGCGCAGGATTTTACCACTTTGTGTACCCGGATCAAGAGTTATACGTGCTTTGCCATCGATAGTGGGGACTTCCACACTGGTACCAATGGCGGCATCGATGAAGCTGACGTACAGGTCAAACACAACGTTGTTGCCGTCGCGTTTCAGGTCTGCATCTTCTTCCTCTTCGATCACGATCAGCAGGTCGCCTGCTACACCACCCCGTGGCGGAACGTTACCTTTACCACCAACAGATAACTGAATCCCTTCGGCAACACCCGCCGGAATTTTGATTGGGATGACATCTTCCTGCAATACGCGTCCTTCGCCGAAACAAGCGTCGCAACGATCGGTTACGATTTTGCCTTCGCCATTACAGGTTGGACAGGTGCTGGTCGATACCATCTGACCCAGCATCGTATTGACCACTTTACGGGTTTGGCCCGTACCCTGACAGGTTGAGCAGGTCTGCACAGCCGTGCCGTTTTTAGACCCGTTGCCGCCACAGGTGTTACAGGTAACGTGGCGTTTTACTTTGATTTTCTTTTCTACGCCGTTGGCAACTTCCTGTAGGTTCAGCTTCAGCTTGATGCGAAGATCCGAACCGCGCCGAACGCGCTGACGACCTCCTCCGCCATTGGCTCCGCGGAAAAAGCTGCCAAAAGGAGAGTCATCGCCGAAAACGTCACCAAACTGGCTGAAAATATCTTCCATGGTTGGCCCACCAGCGCCGTAGCCACCAGCCGCCCCGCTCATACCGGCATGGCCGAACTGGTCATAGCGTGCCCGTTTCTGCGGATCATTCAGCACATCATATGCCTCGGCAGCTTCTTTAAATTTCTCTTCGGCGGTGGGATCATCGGGATTTTTATCGGGGTGGTATTTGATAGCCATTTTCCGATAAGCCTTCTTGAGGTCTTCCGATGAGACGTTCTTATCAACGCCCAGAATTTCGTAATAATCGCGCTTCGTTGCCATATCTTTGAATGATTGAATGACTGAATGATAGAATGATTGAATAGGTTCGAATGGAGCCTATTCAATCATTCTATCATTCAGTCATTCAATCATTGTTTTTAACTGCCTACAATAACTTTTGCGAACCGGATGACTTTATCATTCAGATAATATCCTTTTTCGATCTCGTCGATCACTTTGCCTTTGAGGTCTTCGCTCGGGGCCGGAAATTGCGTAACGGACTCGTGCAGGTCGGCATTGAACGACTCGCCTTTCGAAGTCATCGGCTTCAGTCCTTTACTTTCAAGAGTTTTGAATAATTTGTTGTAGATCAACGAGACACCTTCTTTTACGGCAGCTATATCGTCGGTTTTATCGATCGATTGCATAGCCCGTTCGAAATCATCGACAACGGGGATCAGCGCCTGTAATAAGCCTTCATTGGCGTTGCCGATCAGGTCAAGTTTTTCTTTGGCCGTACGACGACGGAAGTTCTCGAAATCAGCGTATAAACGCAGGTATTTGTCTTTGAGTTCGGCTAATTCGCTGCCAACTCGGTTGCGGTCCGACGTATCGGTTTCAGCAACAAAACCATCGGCTTGAGCCGTTTCTGCTGATTCTTCAGGTTCTCCACCGTTAACCGTTACAGCTTCTTCGTTTGTCAGGTTGTCAGGCTGTGGGGTATCCATAGACGCTTGTTCGTCCAAAATGTCTTTATTTTCCATTGATGAGCTTCTATTTCGCTTCCAGAAATTCATATGCAAAGATGGGCAAAAGACCGGCCAAAACCGTATTCTCTGCCAACTTGGCACAAATGCTGCATCGCAATTTTTTGGATTGTCAGTATTTTGACCGGGATTTTCAGGATTTGATTGATTGGTAGGATTTAATGCAACTGGAATATCGTTCTTAACCTGACGTCTTATTTTTCATTCATAGTACAGGCCTAATGCATTTTCCCGCTCGTGAGTATACACAACGCATCAAAAGGAAAGCTACAGAGATAGGCTTTGATTTTTGTGGCGTAGCCAAAGCGGATTTTCTGGAAGACGAAGCGCCCCGACTGGAGACCTGGCTTAAGAATGGCATGCACGGCCAGATGCATTACATGGCTAACCACTTCGATAAACGACTCGATCCCAGACTGTTGGTCGATGGAGCCAAATCGGTGATTACAGTGCTGCTCAACTATTATCCCGAACAGCGACTATCCGAAGGAACCGACGATTTGAAACTGTCGAAATATGCCTATGGGACCGATTATCATTTCGTGATAAAAGATAAGCTGAAAGACTTACTGACGTTTATCCACGACGAAATTGGCGAAGTAAATGGCCGCGCCTTTGTCGACTCGGCACCCGTAATGGATAAAGCCTGGGCAAAACGCGCAGGATTAGGCTGGGTTGGCAAACATACCAACCTGATCAATCGGGAGATCGGTTCGTTCTTTTTTATTGGCGAACTGATTCTCGACCTTGAACTGGAACCTGACGGGCCTATTACTGACTATTGCGGCACTTGCACCCGCTGCATCGACGCCTGCCCGACCGACGCGATAGTGGGGCCCTACGTAGTAGATGGGAGCAAATGCATTTCCTACTTTACAATTGAACTAAAAGAGGCCATCCCCGAAGAGGTACGTGGGAAGTTTGAAAACTGGATTTTCGGCTGCGACATCTGTCAGGATGTCTGCCCCTGGAATCGGTTTGCCCGACCGCATCAAACCCCTGCTTTTGACCCCCATCCCGGTTTAGCCTCATTTTCCAAAACGGATTGGGAGGAAATCACTGAAGAGATATTTCGCGAAATCTTCCGTCGATCGGCTGTCAAGCGAACGAAGCTGGAGGGATTGAAACGGAATATTACTTTTAACCAAAGTGAATAGAACACAGATCTTTATGATTGTTATGATTCATTAAGATCTGTGTAAATCATAAGAATCATAACAATCCGTCGGGGCCGCCCATGCGGTTCTATTGTTGAAAGAAGCGAGCCAATACATCTCCAACCCGCCAGACGTCTTCGAAGGTATTGTAAAGTGGAGTAGGAGCCAGCCGAATGCAATCGGGTTCGCGCCAGTCGCCGATGATACCCTGTTCGGTCAGGTAGGTGAATAGTTTTTTTCCCTGCTTGCGGACGAGTAACGAAAGCTGGCAGCCCCGCTGGTTTGGGTCGTCGGGAGTAAGGATCAGGATGTCGTCGAAGGGAGATAGAATGTGCTCCAGGTAACCGGTTAGCTGTTCACTTTTTTGGCGAAGGGCTGTCATTCCCGCTTCGGCTGCGATCGAGATAGCGGCCCGATGGAGCGCTAAGGCCAGAATATTGGGCGTACTCACCTGCCAGCCATCGGCACCAGGTGCTGGCAGAAATCCGGGTGTCATCTCAAAGCGTCGATCTTCCCGATAGCCCCACCAACCGGCCAGTCGGGGCAGGTTCTGTTCGTGGTGTTTTTGATGAATAAATACGCCTGATACGGCTCCTGGCCCTCCATTGAGGTATTTGTAAGAACACCAGGTGGCAAAATCAACGCCCCAGTCGTGCAGCCGAAGCGGTACGTTGCCGATGGCATGAGCCAGATCGAAACCGATTGGTATGCAATGAGCCTGAGCTGTTTCGGCCAGCACGGCCATGTTATAGACTTGCCCTGTGTAATAATTGAGTCCACTCATCCAGATCAGAGCCAGCGAATCGGCATGTTCGATAATAGCTTTCTGAATATCAGTTGTGTGAATTAAATTGTCGTCAGGGTGTGGAGCGATTTCAATGAGTACATCAGCAATTGAAAGCCCACGATGTTTTATGTGGGTTTCCAGCGCGTACTGGTCGGATGGGAAATCACCTTTGATGGTCAGAATTTTGACTTTCTTTCCGGTTGGCTTATAAAACGATGCCAGCAGCAGATGCAGGTTGATGGTCAGGGCATTCATAGGACAAACCTCTGAAGGTTCGGCACCAACGATTGCTGACAGCGCGTCTTTGCAGGTCCTGTGATAACCCAACCAGGGCTGTTCTCCACTTTCCGGTTCATCAAACCAGCCTTCAACGCCGAGATTTTGCCACGTATTTAATTCCTGCTCCAAAGCGGCTCTGGCTGCCTTGGGTTGTAGTCCCAACGAATTGCCGCACAGATAGGTCAATGGCTGGCCATTGCGTTCAGGTATATAAAAGCGCTCCCGAAAGTGACGTAGCGGATCATTCTGATCGAGTTGTTGGGCAAACGCAAGCGAGTTTTCGTATGTCATGGCCTCTTTGTTTCCGTGCGAAATTACTTAATCGTTAACTCACTTGTGTTGTTTAGACCGTCATCCGGTATTGCTCAGTAAATCGGGTTCGCGCTGCCTGGTATAGTAATTGGTCGAGGCTGGGTATTTCTCGAAAAAAAGTAGCTTTCTGACGAGTAGGGAGTAATTCTGCCAGCGCCGAATTGGCCAAACAACTCGCTTGTCAATCATGAAAGATCCAATAGTTCGCTTCCGTTTGTCCTATCTACAGTTGGTCGCTGTCTGGCTGTTAAGTACAGGAGTTGTATTGAGCGTCAGTGGGCAGACTTTTCCAGAGGTGCCCGGTGTGGTGATTGATCATTTGCCCAAATCGACCCGTAATTTTATCGGCTCACCGAGTCTGGTCATTTTGCCAGATGGGAAATACATTGCCTCACATGATATTTTCGGCAAAGGCCCAACTCCCCAGCATACCCACGTATTCGAGTCGATAGACCGGGGGAAAAGCTGGCAGAAAATTGCTGAATTGGATAGCTTGTGGTGGGCGAGTTTGTTGGTCAATAAAGGGGCGCTATATCTTTTCGGAACCACCAGAGAATATGGAAGGATGTCGATCCGGCGCTCAATGGATGGTGGGCGGAACTGGAGCCGTGTCGAAGAGGGAATCTTGAGTGTCGACGATGGGTATCACTGTGCGTCGGTGCCGTTTCAGGTCTTCAAAGGGCGGGTCTGGAAAGGGATGGAACGAAACGTACCCGTAACGAGCTGGGGGAATTTTCAGAGCTTTGTGGCGTCGGCTCCCGTAGATGCTGACTTACTAGATCCTAAAAGTTGGACCTTTACGTCACGACTGATCTATAATAAAACAGCCTGGGGACCCGGTAATGCCTGGCTGGAGGGCAACATAGTAATGAATCCGCAGGGTGAAATCTGGAACCTACTTCGGGTCAATAATCTGGAAGATGATCAGGCGGCTATGTATCATGTGAGCGATAATGGTCAAACGGCAGATTCCAGTTCAGTGAAGTTTATCAAACTACCGGGAGCCTGTAAAAAATTCAATATTCGGTTCGACCCGAAAACGAAGCGTTACTATACGTTTACGAACTACGCGCTGCCGAAACATCGAACGTATAAGCGCGAACGAGCTCGCAATGCACAGGTACTGCTTTCATCGCCCGATCTGGAAAACTGGACTATTCATGGAATTGTCCTGTATAACCCAGACATCGATAAGACAGGGTTTCAGTATCTGGATTGGCAATTTGATGGAAACGATATTGTCGTTGCGTCACGAACGGCCTTTGAAGATGGTATGGGCGGAGCTGATAATCAGCATAACTCAAACTTTCTGACGTTTCACCGTATCAAAAATTTCAGAACCTACCGTACTCCTGCCGAATGGAAACCGCTGCTGGAAGGCATTCCCGATTTTGTGGTGTTGAAGTAATCGTCTAGTTGTGTTGTTTTAACAGCCAGTCATAAATGGATTTGTCTTCATAAAGGTATTGTATACCATGCCCTTCGTTTTCCAATCGGGTAAATTTTATCCGCCCACTGCATTGCTCCAGCCGCTTGACTAATCGTTCGGTTTCGTTGATAGGAATGATGTTATCAGCGGTGCCGTGAAATGTCCAGATGGGCACCTTCTTAATCTGGCAAACTTGTGTGGAATCGTCGCAGCCACCGCAGAGAGGAACAACAGCGGCAAACCGGTCGGGGTAGGCTACGGCCGTTTGCCAGGCCCCATACCCGCCCATGCTGATGCCTGTTAGATAGACACGCTTAGGATCAATGCGGTATTTCGCTTTCAGTTCATCATACAGTGGCTCAAACCAGTTGTCGGTCGACCAGTATTTGCCATCTGGGCATTGTGGCGAAGCAATAATAAATGGGAAGTCCTGCCCTTTTTCAACCAGGTTCGGAAGACCATAACCTTTTAATTTACTCAGGTCCTGCCCACGATGCGAACTCCCATGCAGATAAATAACCAGCGGATACGTTGCCTGATCCGTTGCGTAGGTTTTGGGTACGTAAAGCAGATACTTGTATTGTTCTTTGGATTTCGATTGAGCAAAACTTTCTGGCTGAAAACAGAATACCCAAAGAAAAAGCCACAAGAGAAGAAAGCGTAGATTCATACATCGATCGTCAATGCACAAAGATGGTTGATTTGAACGCAGTGTAAAGCATCGGCTATGACTTATTATCGACCGCTATTTAGCCTAATCAGTTGATCCAGTTACGAAGTTAAGTTATACGCGAGTGTGTATGTTATCGTCCCCGAAGTGCAGCAGGCATTGGCCGCTACCCAACTGCGCAATGCGTTTCAATAAGTTGTTATAAACCCTCTTTATAGAAACGGCCCGGAATCGCATGGTTCCGGGCCGTTTCTATCTTAATACTGAATGTTGGAAGCTTACTGATGATCCATACCGCCACCTTTTTTGCAGCAACTGGGTAGTTTGTTGTAACCTGCTTCGTCGGCTGTCACTTCGTCGGCATCGTAACCGGTTTTGCTGATCACCGATTTTAGCTTAGCTACGTCCGTTTTAGCTGGGTTGTATTTGATCGTAACAACTTTCGATTTTACGTCCAGATCGGCTTCTTTGACGCCTTTCTCGAACGACAGGTTGCGTTCGATCCGGGCTTTGCACATGCCGCAAATGGCCGACGTTTTAATTTTTACTTCTTTGTCCTTGTCGTCGCGGGTGGGGGCGCTGGCAAAGGAATTACCTACGAACAGGAGCGAGGTGAGAACGGCTAGAAACAGGCTACGAAACATGATACTAGTTGGTTTATAGTGAATTAGAAACGAAAATTTAACGGCTTTGGTGCCACAGAGGCTTACATTCTTTGCATTTGACGGTGACGCATACCCTTCATACCCTGCATGGTCATCAGACTGGGCGATAGACGGAGGTAAATTTCGCCAGAAACAGGCATTTTACCATATAAATAGTGTATTCGCTTGTCTGCTACACTGCCTGTCACCTGAGCGCCCAGCACTAAATCGGTATTAAACTGCCGCGCCATTCGATAGTTTATACCTATGGTTACGTTGTTAATAGTCAGTGCTGTGTGGTTGGGTATCCCACTAAACCCAGGATCAATAATTGCTAGTTCTTCCGGTGTCTTTCCAACGTTTTCGTACCGCCCGTAAAAGGCAGTCCGATTTAGTTGTAAGCTGCTCTCAACCAGAAACGAATTGTCATGATCACCCTGATGGCTATTCTGCCCCCAAACAAACGCTGATGTTATATAGCGCTCAGGTCCTAGCCCCTTGCTGTGCAAAATGGATGCCGTAGTTCGGGTTACGTTTTCGTCAGGATGCAAATCTTCTGGGCTATGCAGGAAGCCCTGAGAGAACTGTAGTGCTAACGACGGTGATGGGTTAACAGACAATCGGTACGAGTAGCTATCAAATCGGGGTTTGTCGAAATTGTAGCGGTTTTCATCGGGTTCCCGACCCGTAAAGCTGGAGCCTTCGAGCTTAGCCCATTTGTAACGAACGCCAACCGTGGCGACGCCGAACAAAATATGCGTGGCATCCTGCCAGTGGTGGCCTAACGGGGCATCGGGCAGGTTAAAAGCCGAAATCCGGTGCATAAAAGCAGGAGGACCAAGGGCCGGTTCGCCGGGATAACCAACGTATCCGTACAGATCGACATCTCTGCTGAAGGCATGGCTATAGCTGACGGATAACTCAGATACCAGATCGTGAGGGTGTTGTTTATCAATCAAAGGCTGCCCTTTGTAGCTCTCACCGGTTTGGAACAGAAGCGGATAGCCGCCATTACCAACCGTCAACGGATCAAGCGAGATCATAGCCCGAATCTGAAATAATCCTCGCTGTCCAACTTTGCGCTGGGCCATACCCATAAACCAGTTCGGGGCACCAAATTGCTGAGCGGCTCCTCGTTTCTCGGTGTTATTAATGTTCTGATTGGTATAGCGCAGATAGATGGCATAGTGCAGCATATAACTCCAGCCATTGGGCTTTGGGTGGCTCATGTACGCGTACATGGGCGTATTGTCGGGATGCCAGGAGGTACCCGACCCGTTCCGGTTCATGGGCAAATTACGCGAGAGCGAATGAGTCATACCCATAGTTGTGTCCATCGTAAGCCCATAGTTCAGCATGGCTATATCGCCCATCATGCTGGCCTTTTCCATATCCTCATGCTGATGCATATCCATCCCATGCATCGAATGATCCATAGGTTTGGTCGTATCGGCTTTTGGTTTATTGGGCATAGGCATACCTTCATGATGCTGGTGCTGAGCAAAAACCTGCCTCGCCAGAAAACATATCAGAACCAGATAACTAAACTTATTCATAACGTTTTCTTAAAAAATCTCATTAGTTCTTTATAAGCTAAAACAGGCCATGCAATCGGTACGACCCCGATGGGGTCGAATGTTTGTAGAATGACATTATAACTATATACATACGACCCCATCGGGGTCGTACCGAATAATTGTCATCAAATCACTAAAGAACCCTGGCCCATACATTGCCGTCGTGTTCCCAAACACACAGGACGCGGTCGTTTTTTAGTTGCGCGAGCTTGGCATACGCTCCCAGGCCGATTGCTACAGGTTGTTTCTGCTGGGGAGTGATGGCCCAAAGCTGTTCAGCTTGTTGAAAAACAAAGTAATTACCGTTGGAGGTGCTGGCAATTTTTGCGTTTTTTCCCGTAGCAATTTCAGTTTCGGGTTGCCCTGGCCGGTCGATATACAACTTATCGGCTCGTCGCCAAACCGTCGATAAATGACCAGCTTGATCGACCGACAATCCACCCCCATCCATTGGGCAGGCTGCTAGTTTCCAGGTGCCTTCGCCTAACTTTTCAGCCTTGCCGAAGGTTTGGCCCCTATCTGTTGATTGCAGAAGATACATGTCGCGGAAGCCATTCAGGTGGTTGCGGAACATGATTGACACCGTCGGTCCATGACTGACCACCGACACCTGACAACATTCGCAGATCGTACCATCGGGCGATTGATAAAGAACTTTATTGGCCGACCAGGTTTTTCCGCCGTCGATGGACCGGGCTCCGGCCAGTTTATTGCGTTTGTCACCCCGCAGGTCGAGCCAGGCAGCCACATAACTATTATCGGAGTCGGCTGTCAGTCCCATAAATCCCTCTTTGGCTATTTCAGGAATATCGTTGACCTGTACTCGGCCTTGCCATTTGCCCGAAGCCCGGTCTAAGGTATAGGCCCAGATGTTTCCCGGTTTATCAATGGCCAGGATCACCACTGATTTGGCCGAAGCTGCAATTTGCGGTCCCCGCGAAGCGCCAAGCTGTAGGCCTGGTAAACTATCAACCCGAATGGCCGGGGTAAACTGATCGCCGGTTTGAGTCGTTGCATAATACAGGTTTTCACCACGGCCATACACCACATGAACAGTACCTGCCGGATCTGTAAAAGCTGATGGATGCTTGCCTACGCCAACTTTCTGTTCGGGAGCAGATTCTGGCGCCAGCCAGTTGAGGAATAGTAAGAATGTAAAAAGATAGGGTAGCATACAAATGGGGTTCTTTGAATTCTGTGGATTTTAGGATGACTAAAGTTTGAAGGAAAGCCAATAAAATCCACAGAATCTGAAGAATCCTGGAACTCTTGACTTAGGCATTGGCCGACATCGACCGGCATTCTTCGGCACATTTCCGGCAGGCTTCTGCACAGGCTTTGCAATGAGCAACGTGATTGGCATGTTTTTCACACTCTTCGGCACAGGCATCGCATACTTCAGCACAGAGTACCATGAAGTCCCGCGAGAATTCAGAACCACGAGCATCCAGCCGACCGCAAAGTGTACAAATATCGGCACAGTCCCGACACAGTTTGATGCAGGCTGTCATGTCGTGGCCGCGTCCATCTTTGTCGCCCATCTCCAGGCAGGCAGTAGCGCAGCGTTCGCAGGCTTCGGCGCAGGCAAAACAGGTATCTACGTGGGAGTGTTGCATCATTTCCATAGTCATGTTGAGTTATAAGCTGGTTGACCACCATTGGTCTGTCAAAATAACTACGGATAATCGATAGAGTTTTTACAAAATTCGGGGTTGGGTTTACAGAAATAGCTGATTTAGGCATATTCGTTACTTTACGGAGGGCCGTGCCACGGTTTTCTATGACGCTCTTACTAACCGTGGCACGGCCCTCCGTAAAACACCCGACAGAGATGGCCCATTTATACATATTCGTTACTCAACAATCGGCTCAGGCAGCGTTCTACTTCGTCAACCGACACCGATATGTTTTCTTCAAGCCCTGCGTGTTGGTTTCCCTCCGTATCGCCTTGATAATAAGCTGAATAGTCCATATGCATGACGGAGGCTAGATACTGAAAGTGCGGTGGGGCGTAGTTGGGCGAAAACAATTCAAAAAGATGCGTACCGGGTTCGCACCAGATGATATTGGTGAACGAAGCCCCATGCGGTCCCATAATAAAAGCCGCATTTTTATAGATGTCCACCTGTTCCGCTACGGTGCGGGGGGTATCCTCAATGATCGTAAACTGGTATCGCTCAAGCATTCGGATCAGATCCGGCTCATTAACAATTCGGCGTCTGCCTTTACGGCTGATATAGACCCGGTTATGCGCTTTCTGAACGGGCTTTAGCTGCGCTTCGACCTGCTTTTTCAGGGATAGGATATCGGCTACATTCGGGTAAAACCAGTGTCCATTATTGCCGGTAATAAACCGATCAGCCTCAACCGCATATCGACTACTGTCAATCAGTCGATCATTTGTAACACCAATCAGATTCAGAAACTCCCGCTCATACGATGTGTTGAATAAAGGATAGGATACGAGGGCTTCCGAAAAGACTTGGCCGGGTAATGCATCTTTGATCCGACACAGTTGGGCTGCTACCAGAATCACAAAATCATAATAACCACCGTAGGCAATGCCATCCACATAATGACTCCAGGGAATGATGACCGTTTTGGCGGAATACGATTTTCGATTACGCCAGCTCGTCAGGTTTTCCAGCAAGTGGTGGTTGCCAAAATTCGTACAGAGTAGATTAGGCTTTATGAATACACTTCCATACGGCAACAGCCTGATTTTCTTGCTGGGTTTGCTGTAATCCCATACATAAGCGGGTTGTGTAACCGCTTCAGATTGATGAAAAATTAGTTGTGAAGGATTAACGGCGTTGGGAACATCAGCTAGACGAATGCGATTGGACGAATGACTAGCTACCCGATACGGCTTTAAAAAAGCGTCGGTTTGCTCTTTGGTTAGCACCCGAATGCCTGTGAGTCGAAGTGTTAGTTCGAGTAGCTTGCCAAGTATTGATCTAAAGCGGTTGATCATAACGCTACTGTTCAAGAAGATGGGTTAATAGATTCATACTAGCCACTTATGGCAAAGCCTGACACTATTTATGACTTCTAAATTGAATCCAGGTTACGTCGTTCTACATGCGTGGCTTTCCGAAATTGCCCTGGCGTTTGCCCAACCACCTGTCTGAATTGGTTCGACAGATGCTGGACACTGCTATAGCCTAACCGCCAGGCAATTTCACTGAGTGTCAGTTCGTCGTAGCGCAGCCACTCTTTTACTTTCTCGATTTTGAGGGCAATGATGTATTTTTCGAGAGTATGTCCTTCACTTGCTGAAAACAGACTACTCAGATACGAATATTCATAACCCAGTTTGCGCTCCAGAAACGTCGAATAGTTTTCGGAAGCCAAACGCTCGTTTTTCAGGTGCTGGATTTCATTGATCAGCAAAATCTTGATGTGCTCGACCAACGATTGTTTTTTGTCATCGACCAGATCGAATCCGTTATGCTGCAACGCCTGGCGAACATCGCCCAGCGTGAGGGTAGGGGGCAGGTCGCCCACGTCGACCTCACCCAGTTCTACCCGGCCCACTGTCAGGCCAAGGGCTTCCAGTTCTTCGCGTACAACCCGTTTGCAACGGTCGCACACCATATTTCGGATAATCAGTGTCATGTTTCAGAACCGAATCGTCGGCCCGGCTGGATTTAGCTGATTTGAGGATTTTCAGGATTTTGTTTTCGCTTTAGAGAAACTTTTTTACAAAATCAGATTAATCCATAAATCAGCTAAATCCCGGTCAGGGTTGAGGTTTAAAACGGAAGCCAGCATACACCATACGACCGGTGATCGGTCCCCATACTTGTGAGCCTGCGTCGAAACGAGGGCCAAATGGGTCATTGGCAGCAACAATCGGATTGAGTTGCCGGAAGCCCGTCAGGTTTTCGCCACCCAGGTAGATTTCCCAGCCACTCCGGAAGGCGCGGCTGATCTGGGCATTGAGGTTATAGAAACTGGGCGCCATGTCGACCGGCATATTCTGATAGCTGGAATGAACATAACCCTCACGCAGATAGGGTATCCGTCGAGGACCGTTCCATTGAAGCGTCGCATCGAATTTCCATTTGTCGTAGGGCAACGCATAGCCCGCATTGAGCAGAACCCGGTCGCGGCTGATCATCATTTTAGGCAGCAGCCGCTCTTCGCCAAAGGGTCCACCCATGCTTTGTTCCACATCGAACAGCCGATAGGCCGCTTTTACCTCGAACCGTTTAGCGGGTTGAACATTTAACTCGGCCTGAAAACTATTGGCAAACGAACGAGCTTTGCTACCCGTTTCGGCGAGGTTATAAAAATAGAGTTCGCTGGGGTGCTCAATGTCGACAATAAGCTGGTTCTGGAAGTTAGTCCGGTGATAATCCAACACCAGCGACGCTTTCTTGCCGAACACCTGAAAATCGTTCGTCAGGCTAAGTCCATAATTCCAGGACGATTCAAACTGCAACGGCTGGTTCAGATAAACAGCCCGCGAGCTGACCAGATACCCGAAATTTTCGGCGAATGGATTAGCGGCCCGAAATCCCCGACCCGCCGACGCCCGAAGGGTGATGTTCTGGCTGGGACTGTATTTCAGGTGGGCGCGTGGGGTAAACTGCGTGCCGAATAGATTATGAAAATCCAGACGACCACCCAATACCAGCGTTAGTTTTTCGGGATAGGTATACGTATATTCTACAAAGGCACCCGGTACCGATTCCGTCCGGGCTGTCCGAATGGTTTTGTACTGCTCACTGTAATCATCTAGCAGATAGCTTAGTCCAGCCTTGAAGTTATTATTGGTAGTACCGATTATGCTCTGGTAAATCAGATTGGCATAAAACGTCTGCTGACGACCCGAATAGGGGGCAAATCCAAACTGAGCCGACTGTTCGTGATGAACGCCATTTAGAATCAGGCCGAGTCCTTTGTAGGGTTTATCGAGGTACAACTTTGCCGTTTTTGAGAAGAATTCCAGCCGTTTGGTCGTATTCAGAAAGCTATAACGAGACGCTCCAAATGAGGATAGCTGTCCCCCGTCGCGGTCTTCGTAAAGCGCCTTTACGCCAAACTGGGCCATGTACTTGTCGCCGTTGTATTTATAGCGGTTGATGACATTGACCTGTGTGTACAGCGGCAAATCACGAAAGCCATCCTTGTTTTGATCGATTTCCGTACGGAGAACACTGACATGCCCCAGTACACCCATGCTCCATTTGGGTTCAGTAACACTTCGATCTTTTTGACCTGGCCATAGGTGATTGGTGCTATTCGCTCTGCCGACTAATGGTTTCGACCAGTTAATGTTTCCTTCCACACGACCAAAGCTGTTCACGTAGCCGTTCAGGAATAATTTCTGTTTATCGTCGGGTTTCTGAAGCTCAACATTCATCTGCCCGCTCATCGACTCATAGCCATTGACGACCGAACCGGCGCCCTTACCCACGTCGATACTCGTAATCCAGGTGCCAGGAATGTAGTTCAGCCCAAAGGTTGTCGCCAGTCCGCGAATGTTCGGGATGTTCTCCACATTGGTTTGTACATACTGACCACCCAGACCCAGAAACTGGATTTGTTTAGACCCGGTCACGGCGTCGCTGTACGATACGCTCACCGAAGCATTGGTTTCGAAGCTTTCCGACAGGTTGCAGCAGGCAGCTTTAGCCAGAGTTCGTTGATTAATAAACTCGGTTTGAATGGGGTTAATTCGGTCAATCTGCCCTGGTGCGCCCGACACGGTAACCTCCTGTAGTGTACGTTCGCTACGGAGGGTCACGTCCAAGTGCGTGGCTGGATTAGTGATCAGGAGTGTATCGGGGCGATAGCCGACATAACTAACCACCAGCCGATTCGATGCCTGATGGGCTGGGATTTGAAAATGCCCCTCCGTATCGGTAGCGGTGCCCGATGTAGTGCCTGCCCATAGAATAGTGGCCCCCACTAGCGGGACTATGTTGCCATTGCTGAGTTCGCTGACGCGGCCCCTTATGAGCGCTGTTTTTGTTGAATCGTTGGTTGGAGGTTGGGATGGAACTGTCTGGGCCTGCGTCTGAAAACGAAGAGCTAACCCGTTAATGACCAGCACTATCCCTAAAAATAAGGCTTTCATGCGTTTGTTGATTTATTGAAAACAAGATAGCAGGCCTGTGCCAGAAGGACACGAGCCGATATTCATGTATCAATAAGCTCAAATAAGCAAACAACGGACCAGCGTCAAAATGTCGCGTCCGGAAAGCGAAGGAGGGGAGGAGAAAACTGATACCGACGACGAATGGTCAGTGAAGGCCCAGTTGAAAAGCCAGGCCAGTACCGTCACCACGCCATGGATAACTGTTTCGGTAACGACCTTGACGAATTTGGCAACTAGCTGGCTTAGCGACGACGAGGTATCTACGTTTTCGTAATGCTGATCGTCCTGGCAGCAATCCATTTTTTTTATGGTCGGCCCACTGGTCGATACAAGCTGTTGGTCGGATTGGCAACCCGGCTTGGTTTTTACCTCACTAAAGGCAACCACCATCGTCTTTTTCTTGCCGCGCATCTGGCACGAATGTTCAACCAGCCCAAACCCCGTACTGCTCAGCAGTACGATGCAGGCCATTAGTATGTTGAACCATTTGAACAGAGTGCGTTTCATCGTGGCACAAATATCAACAATAGTAGGTATTCAAGGCAAGTCCTTGTGTGTTAACGGACGAAATTCTGTAAACCTTAGTCTATATTCTATAAATCGGTACAGGAAATGCCCTATTGATCCGACCCGTAGATTAAAAAACTTTCAGTTAAACTGAGCCGAACTTCACCGCCCAGGCTGGTGTATAGGTAGATCGACAAATTCTTGTCCGTCTGATCAACATAACTTTTCAGATCCCGGATTATGTCCTTAAAATTCCTGTTCATCGAATAGACCAGCGATATCATGTGATTGTCTACAGGCCAGTCTTTAGTCCCAAGATGAGGAGACTCACGTATATTTAAATGTCGGTAGGGGTAATCCGGTAGGGTAGTGGGTGCGACGCCCAGGGTGGATAAATACGCGATCAGATCCTTAGCTGACTGCGTTTTATCGGAACCTGTATAGACAATCGAGCCAAAAAGTAGTTGACGAGGTATTGGAAAAACCTCTTCTATTGAACTCGTAAATTGTTTGTTAACTCCCAGGTCCAATGCCGCCTTCTCTGGTGTAACTATTAATCGACCACTTTCTGTAAATGAGGGGGTAATGAGGTTGATTGTGTACGTGCCGGGAAGAAGGTCTTTTTCGGAAATGTAAAATCCTCCTTTGGAAATACACCCTGGTTTGTCTCCCGGAAACGGCTGGCATTGCCCCTGACTTACTGTACTCACCAGCCTGACCGTTATGACATTTCCTGTAATGGTTTTTTGAAAAACCAGATTATATTGTTCTGGAAGCGCTTTCTGGCTGGAAAACTCAAATCGGAATCGGCGACCCTCTTCCCCAAAGATTTCATGGTCCCAGTATAGGTTCAGGCCGTCGTTGGTAACAGCCGTAATGGTGGTGTCTTCCTTGCAACCCAAAACAATTCCGGTAAATAAGGCCAATAGCAGTAGCGTTCGTTTCATGGGAGTAATACGACGTTCTTGGCTACTAAGACCCTACTTACCGGAATTAGGTTGTAATCGGCTTATACGTTAAGCAACTGTTTCAGGCTCAGGAGTTATAAAGTCGCTCAACGGCCGTAGATTACGTTTTTCCTCTTCGTTGTAGGGGAAAATTTCCAGAATCTTGGTGATGTTGACGTCCGTGATTTCGAAGGGGTCGAGCGCGGTTTTTAGGCTTTGTTCAACCCGTTCATACGCCTGTTTGGGCGTATCAGCATTGACGAGCATCACGCTGGGCGTTTTCTTCTGTTTGCCCGTTTTTTCATCGTCGGTAATGAACATCGCTTTCACCTTATACCAGGTTTCGCTACCATCGTCATGGTGAAACACATCGGCCAGTTTCATGCGCGAAATATTCGTAATCTCAAAATCGGGCGTGTTAGCGGCAATTTCCTGATAAAGCCGGGTTTCGGCATCCGTGTAGCTCACGGCATCGACCAGATAGGCTTCAGTGACCGTCTTTTGCTTGATAAATTCTTCGTTTCGGGTGCCGACGTTCGAGTCGTCGATTGGCTGCTGATAGCGGATTTTTCCGAGAAACCAGTTAGGCATTTTTTAATGTTTTGATCTGTAAAGATAACAAGTTTGAATGGGCAAAAGTGCCGAAATGTAATGTAAAATGGACAATGTAAAATGAATAATTGAGGCTGAGATTAATTCACATTATTCATTTTACATTGTCCATTTTACATTAAAAATCATTCTTTCTTGCTGGCTCGATTCGCTTGTTTGATGGTTTGCTCGATCATATCCCATTGGTCGGACGATACATTTTCGAGGTGATTGAACTCACCGGCTGCCAGTACTTCGCCCCCGTCGATGGTGATGCATTCGCCGGTTATGAAACCTGAAAAATCGGAGAGCAGATAGGCTGCCAGGTTCGCCAGTTCACCATGCTCACCTACGCGTTTGAGGGGAATTCGGCTGACGGGGTCCATCAGTTTCATCAACGGTTCGGGGAACAATCGATCCCAGGCACCTTTGGTCGGGAATGGGCCGGGGGCAATGGCGTTCAGGCGAATACCGTATTTGCCCCATTCGGCAGCCAGCGATTTGGTCATAATGAGGGCACCCCCTTTAGCCACCGCCGACGGGACGACATAGCCTGAGCCAGTCGTTGCATAGGTGGTCGAGATGTTCAGAACCGTTCCTGGAATCTTGTTCTCGATCCAGTATTTGCCCACCGCCAGGGTGAAATAGTACGTTCCGCGCAGAACGATATCGACAATAGTATCGAAGGCTTTATACGATAGCCGTTCAGTCGGACTGATGAAATTCCCAGCCGAATTATTCAGCAAGCCATCGATTTTGCCAAACTTTTCGATAGTCTGGGCAATGACAGCTTCCACGTCGGCGGTGTTGCGAACGTCGCAGGGAACAGCCAGCACCTGTCCGCCCGTCTCATCCATTAGTTCTTTAGCTGTTTCATCGATAACCGACTGCCGACGGCTACAAATAGTAACATTTGCCCCAAGCTGAAGCAGATATCGGCTAATGGATTTGCCAAGACCCGTACCACCGCCAGTGACAATAATCGTTTTTCCTTTTAGCGCATCATCGCGCAGCATGCCTGTAGTCATAATGAGTGAATGATAGAATGACTGAATGATAGAATGAGTGAATAGCAAGGGCGCCGGAGCGGTGAATAACTGACGCGAATAATTCTATCATTCAGTCATTCTATCATTCACTCATTAAATTAATAACCTCTGTCTATTTTCTTATTAAACTCAGCTTGGCGTTTCTCCAGGGTGGATTGCATAGCCTCAGAGAAATCAGTGGACTGGAGTTGGCTGGAATTCCAGACAGCCACATACTGTAAACCGTCTTCGATGGATTTGTTAAGGCTGTAATTCAGAACCTGTTTGGCTCCCTGAACGGCTGTAGCTGGATTATTGGCAATCTGATGGGCCAGTTTGTCGGCTGCTTCAAAAAGCAGCTCGGGTGTATCGTAGACATGATTGACCAGACCAACTCGTTCGGCAAAGGCGGCATCGTAGTCGGCTCCCGTAAACGCCATTTCGCGGGTGAACCCCTGGCCGATGAGCTGGGGTAGAAACTGTAAGCCACCAATGTCGGGCGTTATGGCCAGCTTGACTTCGCGTAGACTGAATCTGGCATCGCGTGAACACAACCGGATGTCGGCTGCTGCGATCATGTTGACCCCTCCACCGATACACCAGCCATGAACGGCTGCAATAACGGGCTTTGGCGACTCATGCATTTTCTGAAAACCGGACTGCATTTGGCGGATCTGCGCCATCAGGTCGGCTCGCTGGTGAGCCAATACCGTGCCGGTGGTCATTTTGCCGATGCGTGGAAGCATCTGCGGTAAGTTGAGTCCATAACTGAAATGGTCACCACTGCCGCGAAACACGATACACCGAATATCTGGCATTCGATTAAGGGCATCCATTGCCCTGGGGAGTTCGTCCCAAAACTCGGGTCCCATCGCATTGCCTTTGCCAGGGCCGAGTAAGGAAACGGTCATCACCCCGCCGTTTGGTACGAGGGCTAGCGACTGATACGTTTGTTCCATAGGATTTAGGCCAATGATACTACTGCTTCTGTTACGGTAGTAAACAACAAAAGAAACAAGTGTATCAAAATCTAATTAGTATGCTTGCATACGATTGGCATAAAGGTAACAGAATTACCCAATGAAACGCAACGGGGTGTTTGGTTTAGCGCCAAATTCCTAGCCTGTAACCTGAACGGAGTAAGGACCTGTATAGACTAATTTGCCATCCAGACGAATATTTTTGACGGAGATATTCTGGTTGATCGTGACGGTATGCCCGGCATTTACTTTAACATACTCATTGACAAACGGAACCCGCCCAACCGTCCATGTATTTTTATCCTGCCAGTTGCCCGAAGCCACCGTTTCGACGGTATCCGAGAATAGCGATATAGTAGGGAACGGATGGAAAAGTAAGGAGTTTGTCGTTGCGGAAGCTGTGCCAAACCAATCGTTGAGGATGTCGGTATAGACCCGCCGAAAGTCGATCTGCATATTAACATCTTTATTTCCGGACTGCCCGGTCAGGTTGGCCAGATCAGGATTCTGACCAAAAGTGCGGTGTTTTAGGCTGCTGCCGAAAACGAACATTGGAGCTGCGACGCCATGATCAGTACCTCTCGAATTGTTGGAATTTGCCCGTCGGCCAAACTCGGAGAATGTCATGCCAACTACTTTGTCCTCAGTGCCCTGCAATTTTAAGTCCTGCTGAAAAGCACTGATGGCAGTCGACACTTTGCCCAATAAGTCGGCATGCGTACCGATCAGCACATTGGTCGGGTCTACCTGCGTTGAATGGGTATCGAACCCACTGAGCGAGACAAAATAGATTTTGGTTTTCAGGCCACCGTGGATTAAGCGGGCTACAATTTTCAACTGGTCGGACAACGAATTTTTGGCCGACGCATCCGGGTAAGTCGCCATATTCTGTCCGGCATCGGCTGCCCGCTTGATTTCGGTGGCGTAACCTACTGATAAGACCTGCTGCTGCCGGATAAAGGCAATCAAGTCACCAGCATCGCAGCACGGTAGATCGCCCGGTGATGGCGTCCCCCCCGAACCAACCAACTGGTAAAAACTATTCGGATCACTCAGCGCAATGCCCATCGATTGCTGACTTCCCAACAGTGCCGTAGAGGTTAAATACCCGATCTGAATGGCTAGTGGGTCTTCCATTTCCGAATTTGGGTAACCGACCGGATAGCCCGGAAATCGATTTTCGAGATAACGACCTGCCCAGCCTGAATCCGACGTTACACTGGAATCGACAGCTGTCATCCAGATGTCGGTTGCGCGGTAATGCGACTGGTCGGGGTTGGGGTACGAAACCGAGTGGACGATTGACAGCTTTCCGTTATTGTACAGATCGCGCATGCCCGTCATGGATGGGTGCAGGCCCGTAGCCGGATTGCCATCCAGCGCCAGTACCGCGTTTTCGGGAATGGCGATATTGCTTCGCAAACCGGTATACAGCGAATATTGATCCCTTGGAATCACAGTGTTCAGCCCATCGTTGCCACCATTGAGGTACACGATCACCAGCACCCGGTCGGTAGCCAGGGCGGCAGTATGCAATAAGGATTGAACCAGCGCTGACTGGCGTGTCATAGCCTTCAGCCCAAATCCATCCAGCATCACAGGCAGCAAACTCGCCGATGCGGCTGCTAAAAAGTTTCTACGTTTCATTGATCAATGAGTGAATGAGTGAATGATTGAATGATTGAATGGAGTATGCGTCAACTATTCACCGCGACGGCGGACCGTTCATTCTATCATTCACTCATTCAGAATTAACAAAGGTGATATTCAGCCATGCGGAGCATGTATTTCATTAAATTCTGTAGTCGGTACAGCACCGCATTTTTTCGATTTGTATTCGTTGGCGCTGAGCGATAGTTGTTCCACTCAACCGTCCAGGATGTACGGGGAATGCCCTGCATCATAATGGTGTCGATCAGGAAGTTGGTCTGCGACGGAAACAGGTCAAGAGCAAACAGGTTTTTGGCAAAAGCGGTCTGCACATCAACACAGGAAATGGCCGGGGTTCCGGCTACATCGGCGAAATTTGGTTGTAAGGACGTTGCCCAACCCAGTAGGTCGATACCCATTTTATAGTCGGGTTTCACCTGGAGCCACCGCCAGATGTAAGCATCGGTATAATCACTCCGAAGGGCCAGCGTGGTGGTGTTCATCCAGATTTTCGAATACCCGGTCTGGTAAAACGCATCATACCCGAAAACAGACGGCTGATCGACCAGCGCCATCTGCATATCGCGCATTCGCCAGAACATGAAATCGCAATACACCTTAAAGGCGGCATAATCGGTAGTCATATCGGGCACGGGTTGGTTGAAAAATCGCATAGCCCCGACGGCCAGATCGACCGGTGATTTTACCATAGCGCCCCGGTTGGTATCATCGAAAAAAATCTGGCTGGTCAGTAGCTTGACGATAACCGGCTGGATGGCGTAGTTATTTGACGGACTGGCAAAAAACTGCGCCAGTGGACTAATGACGTTATCCTCAATAGCCTGCGTGACGTTGGGATTGACATACCACCGATACAGCTTCCGGCAGATGAACCGGGAGGTCTGCGGGTGATTCAGCAGCATGGTCACCAGATCGGCTAGTTCATCGTCACCCGCTGTCGTAGTCGATCGTCCCGTAATGGTCGTATTGTTGTAGTAAGCCGAAAAGGTTTTGTTTGTTTTGTCGTGTTTCGACAGGGTGAACGTGGTGCTAAAACTGGTTGAGCCAGTCACCCAATAGTTGGTATATTTCCAGCCGGTGAGTACCCGGGCCGCTGCTTTTACATCGTCTTCGGTATAATTCTTATTCCCGGCAAAGTCGAACGCACCTACCGTAAACAATTCCTGAAGCTCGCGGGCGTAGTTTTCGTTAGGCTTGCCTACTTCGTTTTCGTTGCCATTCAGGTAGCGCAGCATAGCGGGTTCCTTACTGATCTGTGTGACCAGTGTGCGAAAGTTCCCCAAAGCATTGTTGCGCAAGAGCAGCATATATTGATTCACAAAGCGATAGTCATCGACGACTTCGCGGGTCGTGACGAAATGATTTTGCCAGAAGAGGGTTAGTTTATCAAGCAGGCTCGGCGGGGCAGTCTGAGAAGCCATGAGGCCCAGCCACCAATACCGTAAATAATGCCCAAAATCAAAATTCCGGTCGCCGTTGAACGGTTTGTCGAGGTACGTCTGACCGGCGGTTGCTTTTGTACTGTCCAGGTCAACGGGTGGCGGTGGTGAGTAGTTAGCGTTGCTGATTAGCTGCTGAACTGCCTGCGTAGCCGTTAAGTCCGTGAAATTGGTTATTTCGGTCTGCGTTGGCCCGAAGGTTGCCCGCCGAAGCAAATGGGCAGCCATCTTGGCCGTAAGCAGGGTTGTATACGGGTCCAGATAAGGCATTCAATACGAGTACGTTACGGTTAGAGACAATCCAAACTTATTTTTGGTCAAGTTTTTAATTGTCTGACAAACAACAAGTTTACTGATTTGTTGAAAAATAAACAACAAACCAGGAGATTAAAAATAATGTCGGCTTCAACAGATATGATACTCGGCCATCCGAAGCATATATTTCATTAGATTTTCTAAACGAGAGCGAACTTCATAACGGGCTCCTCCGTCGTCGGGATTGGTTCGGTATGCATTCCACTGAAATGTCCAGGAGGTGCGCGGTAAGCCCTGCATCATGATGGTATCGATCAAAAAGTCCTTCTGAGTTTGTTGCAACTCAATGGCAAACAGATTTTTGGAAAACCCATCCTGCACCACGGCACAGGAAATGGCGGGTGTACCGGCTACATCCGAAAAATTCGGCTGGAGCGATGTGGCCCAGGCCAGTACGTCGATCCCCACCAGATAGCCTGGTTCTACCTGTAAGTACCGTAATACATAGGCATCCATGTACTCATAGCGATAGCCAATAGTGGTGGTGTTGATCCAGATCTTTGTATAACCCGTATCGTAATAAGGCTCATACCCGAAAACGGAGGGCTGATCCAGCAACGGCATAAGCATGTCCTGCATCCGGTAAAACATAAAATCGGTATAGTTGCGAAAACCGACATAATGCGTTGGCAGCGCCGGAACGGGCTGATTGAACAGGCGCATGGACCCAACGGCCAGGTCGGCTGGCGACTTTACCAAAGCACCGATGTTGGTATCATCGAAAAAGACCTGACTGGTCAGTAGTTTTTCGATGACTGGCTGAATGGCAAAATTAGTGGTGACGAATAGCTGGGCGAGTGGGATAATAATATCGTCCTCGATCGTCTGCGTGACGTTGGGATTGACATACCACCGATACAGTTTCCGGCAAATGAATCGGGCCGAAGCCGGGTGGTTTAGTAGCATCGTAACTAGATCGCTAAGCTCGGCATCGCCCGCTGTAATGGTAGGGGATGGATTGGTAGCTCGACCGACAATCACGGTATTGTTGTAATGCTCCGAAAACGTTTTGTCGGAACTGTCGTGATTCGCCAGATTAAAGACCGTTGTAAAACTGGTCGAGCTGTCGACTTCGTAGTTTGTGTATTCCCAGCCGGTTAGCACTTTAGCAGCTGCTTTTACGTCGTCTTCGGTATAATTTTTAGCCCCCGTAAAATCGAAAACGCCAACCGTGAACAACTCCTGTAGCTCGCGGGCGTAATTTTCATTCGGATGCCCGACGATGTTCTCGTTCCCGTTCAGGTAACGAAGCATGGCCGGGTCTTTGGTGATCTGGATGACCAGATTCCGAAAGTTACCCAGTGCATTGTTTCGCAGCAGCAGCAGATATTGATTCAGAAACCGATAATCGCCAACCGTTGACCGGGTGGTTACGAAATGGTTTTGCCAGAAGAGGGTCAGCTTATCGAGCAGACTGATGGGAGTCGTCTGCGACGCCATCAGGCCCAGCCACCAGCAACTCAGGTAGTGGCCAAAATCGAAATTTCGGTTGTGGTTGAAGGGTTTATCCAGATAGGTTTGTCCTGCGGTTGGCTGGTATTCGTCCAGATCGACGGGTGGAGCGGGCGAATAATTCGCATTGGTAATCAACTGCTGAACAGCCTGCGTGGCCGTTAGGCCGGTAAAGCTGGTGATTTCGGTTTGGGTTGGCCCAAAGGTTGCTCGTCGGAGCAAATGCGCGGCCGTTTTAGCCGTAAGCGGAGTTGTATACGTCGCCAGAGAAGGCATCTAATCCATCTGTTCCAGTGAAAAAACTAGTAAAGTGGGTTAGGAGGGAAGAAACAATTTAGTGCCTGATGGCAAAATAACCAACAGAAACCAGCAATTTCGATAGCAAAAAATGAGCCGTATTTACGGTTCGGTATGATTAGTCAACGGTATTCGGTTTACAGTTGACCGTTTACGTTAAAAATAGCTCCTTATGCACTTCGATACGCTTGCCCTTCGCGCGACCCACCAGCCTGACCCAGCTACCGGGGTTGTGGTTCCGCCCATCCATCTATCGACAACTTACGCCCGAAATGAAGCCAACGAGTTGCCCGCCCATTATATCTACACCCGCCCCAACAACCCTACCCGGGAGGCTCTGGAAAAAGCACTGGCAACCCTCGAAGGTGGCGCGGTTGGAATGGCGTTTGGATCAGGGCAGGGAGCCACAATGACGTTGTTTCAGGCGCTCAGTCCGGGCGATCATGTGTTGTTGTCGACCGATGCGTATTATGGCACGCCAGCCCTGCTCGAACAGGTGTTTCATCCGTGGGGGCTTACTTATACCCGAGTCGATATGCGGGATCTGGAAGCTGTGCGGGCGTCGATTCACGAAAATACCCGCGTGGTCTGGTGCGAAACGCCGTCCAACCCAATGCTCGATATTGCCGATTTGCAGTCGATAAGCCAGCTAGCACACGAAGCTGGGGCCATTTGTGTGTGCGATAACACCTGGGCTACCCCTGTGTTGCAACAGTCGTTAGAGTTAGGTTGCGATGTGGTGATGCACTCAACGACCAAATACCTGAGTGGCCATAGTGATGTATTGGGAGGAGCCCTGATCTTCAAAGAAGAGAACGAATTCACCCAGCGGGTGCGGCTATTGCAGGGGTTATCGGGGGCGGTTCCATCGCCCTTCGACTGTTGGCTGGTGAGCCGGGGAATCAAAACGCTGGGTGTGCGGGTACGGGCCCAAAGCGCCACGGCGCAGGTTTTGGCTGAGTTCTTGGACAGTCATCCGGCTGTTGAAAAAGTACATTATCCCGGTCTGGCAAACCATCCGCAACGTGCCGTTATTCAGCAGCAAATGAAAGGTCCCGGAGCGATGCTATCGGTTCAGGTAAAAGGAGGGGCTGAGGAAGCACTTCAATTTATCGGTAAGCTGAAATTATTCACGCGGGCAACGAGCTTGGGCGGGGTCGAAAGCCTGATCGAACACCGGGCCACTGCCGAAGGCCCCAACTCGATAACACCCAAGAACCTGTTACGCATTTCTGTAGGGCTTGAGCATGCCGACGATTTGCTGGCCGATCTGAAGCAGGCGTTGGACTAAAGTCTACCGACGCTTTTTCGGTATAGCCTGAGTTCCTGGATTCCAATAATACATCCGATTTTTAGGGTTCAGGTTTTTGAGTTGGATAGTGTAAGCTGTTGATGAGTCGGGCACTTTTATCGGCATATTATCCAATGTGGCCCGCCTAACATTTTTGGGGTCCATGGGGTGCCGGTAAAATGAATTTTGAGGACGCGCATTAGGCATCAGGTCTGGCGGGAAAACCGAAGGCAACGAATCATTGCGGATGCTGGTAGAGGGTACCTGGGCCATCGCGCAGGTTATGGTGAGCAGGGTGAGGATACAGACAAGTTTCATTAGCTATAACCGTTTGATTGCTAAACTTGTATATAGACCCGCCTTGTGACAAAATCGTTGCAGTGTACTACAAAAAGTTACGAACTAAAGGAACAGCCTAAGGGTTCTCTAAGCGAATTGAATTAGTCTACTACAATGAAAATTGCGCTTATAGCTACCTCGTCGCGCAAGAACAGCAATTCGTTGCGCTTTGTGTCTTACCTCCGCCATCTTTTGGCCGAAGAAGAACACCATGAGGTTTCGATCATAGATTTTGAGCAGTACGATATTCCATTTGTTGGACAGGGTACTGTTAAAAAAGATGCACTGACGCCATTTCAGGACGCTCTGATCAGTAATTGGGATGCGGCTGATCTGGTGATTTTTGCCATGCCTGAGTACAACTGGACGGCACCACCACAGGCTACCAACACGATTCATCAGTTGGGTGGACCTGCGTTTAAGCACTTATTCGACAATAAAGTGTTTGCCATGGTGGGGGTTTCGAACGGGCGCGGTGGCCGACAACCCGCTTTGGATATGACTACGGTGGTGAACAAAATCATCAGCTTTACCAATAGCTATTCGATTGTGTCGCCCAAACTGTACGAGTCGCACGAAACGGCTATCAATCTGGACGAACACGGTCATTTTGTGGGGCATGAAGTGTACGAACGAACCGTGCGGGCCTTTGTCGATTATACGCTGAACGTAGCGCAGCGATGGACGAGCCCCAGTTTAGTTGAGAAATAACACAACGCGGCTCCGGAACTATCCGGAGCCGCGTTACTTATAGACCAGTACCTATTGAAACGAATGAGCTTGTTTGATTGCCTCACTCAACGGCAACCCGCATCAGCGATTGACGCGATTCGGCTGTTATTTTTAGTAGATACGTTCCGGTCGAAATTCCATCCAACGGCCATTCGACCAGCTTCCTGCCGGTAAACGCCGGAATCTGGTATTCCCGAACCGATCGGCCTGACACATCGACCAGATGAACCTGAAGCGCTGATCGTTCCAACTGTTCTATTTCAAGACGCAACCGATCTGATATTGGATTGGGAACTACCCGTACCGTTAAATTGGGGTTTGGTTCATCCAGCGCCGTCAGTACAAAATTGTAGGCATCGGAAGGGGGAGAAGCGCAGCCATTCTGCGTGACGACTACCGTATACCGACCGCTCGCATAAGGAACCAGTGTGGCACTCGTGGCATTGGTGATAGCCGTAGCCGAACTCGTTCCCGTTTGCAAATACCACTGAATGCCGCTAGTCTGATTGACAACCAGGGTGCTGTTGGAGACCTGGCTGATAACCGGTTTGGCCGGTATTGGATTTTGAGCTTTTATCGTGACAAACAGTGTAGACGTTGTGCAGCGATTACTGTCGCGAACACTGATCGTATAGGTTCCTTCCGGTAAATTGACCTGAGTAGCGATGTAAGGTTTTAGCGTATCCAGCCGCTCAGTTGTCCAGTAATACGTAAACGGTTTGGCTCCTCCGGCTACCTGCACGGTTGCTTCACCATTGCGCATACCGGGGCACGTTACATTTTTGAGCGTACCTGTCGAAAGCGTTAAGGCACCACCATCAGTGACAATAGCAGTAGTGGTATCGGTACAGCCGCCATCATCGATTACCCGGACACGGTATGGACTGGGCGTCAGATTGTTGATTTGATTACTGGTTTGTAAAGCCTGACCAAGAATCTGAAAGCGTAGTCCGGTGCCCGTTCCTCCTGTACTGGCCAATTTGATAGCGCCGGTAGGACAGGTACAACAAGTGGCCGGTATAGGTGTAACCTGTATTTTTACCGGTGTTATATTTCCCAACGTTACAGATACTATACCGGTGCAGCCATTCACATCGGTGCCGACCACCGTATACGTTCCAACCGTAAGTCCTGTTAGAATACTGCTATTCTGCGGCACCGAACTGCTGGAGGCCTGATACAGAATGGCGCCGGTTCCGCCCGATGGGGTTACGATGATAGAACCTGTGTTTGGGCCAGAGCAGAGCACCGGCATTGCCGTCGCTTTGAGGGTTAAGGGAGCAGGCTGTGGAACCGCTACGTTTTGCTTACCCTTGCAACCGTTAACATCCATAACCGTTATCTCATAACTAGCAGCCGCCAATCCTGTAAACTGTGTACCTGACTGGAAGGCTCCAGTGCCAAGTTGATATTGGTATGGTGATAGTCCTCCTGTCACAGAAACACTGACACTGCCATCGATGGAACCAGTACAGCGAGTTGGTACGGGTGTTAATTTAATGGCAAATGGGGCTGGTTGGCCAATATAAACGGGTTTGTATAGTACACAACTGTTCTTGTCCGAAACAATCAGGGTGTATGTCGAATCAGATTTAAGTCCGTAGAAGGCACCTGATTCCTGGGGGGATGTCCCTCCCTGAAGCGCATACCGATAGTCACCTACGCCCCCGGCTCCTACTGCCACTAGCTGACCATCCCGACTGCCCACACAGGTGGCATTGATAACCGTAACATTGGCCGTTATTGGCGGGGGTTGTTTCAATTCGGCAGTGGTTTTTATGACACACCCTGCTGAATCTTTAACGACTACCGGGTAGCTACCGGAACGCAATGGTCCAAAGGCGTTGAACGTTTGAAAAGGAGAGTCACCCAACTGATACTCCAACAGCCCTACGCCACCACTACCATTGATAACAATGCCACCATCCAATAGATTGGTACAGGAGGGCGGGCGGTAGTCAAATGCAACCACAATAGGGCGATAAACCCGAACGGTACCCACAGCACTGGTCGTTGTAACAGCGGTAGAGCTTCCGGTGCCAGCTACCTGACAAAGGGCGGTATAGGAGGTTGTCTGCTGGGGAGTCACCACAATGACACTGCCTGTTTGGGTTGTCGACCAGCGGATGGTACCACCCGTAGGGCATCCAGATGCAGTTAGGGTGGTGCTGGTACCAGCGCATACCGATGCGGCCCCGCTTACGGTTACAACCACATCGGTTGGAGCGGCTGGGGTAACCGGGTCATCAGCCCAGACAGGTAGCCAAATACAGAACCCTATGAAAACACATAGGGCAGTCTTGAGATGGCGTACTAAAAGAAAGGGAAAGGAATGTATATGATTTATCATAACTAGGTATTCATAGCCTGACAAGCAAAGATAGCCTGTTCAGCCACGAAACCTACAACATAGGGCAAGTATTCGGATAGGATGGGGGGCAATTTATCCTATGGATGTTTTTCGGAAAATCAGTATTGACAAGAGAGGACTAATTCGGTTCAGAACCAACCGTTGACCAATAAACAGGATCAATAAAATAATCCCCAATCGTCCGGAGCATCGTTTTCCTTGTCGAAGCTGTTTACCCATTCAACAAACAGAATACGGAATTGCTCTATTTCATCACGAAGTAGATTCAAATAAGCGGTAGCAGCTAATTTTTCGGCTTTACAATAGGAGGTTTGGGCCAACAGCTCACGAGCATGCATCTTAATGATGACGGCATTTTCCATCCGAAGCGTATAAAGGTCTCCTCCTTCGGCTCCTACGATTTTGGGGGCCAGCATCATGGCATTTGCCAGCATCTGTTCGTGCATCATCAGCACGTCATCTTCTTTGTTGATGGTTTCCACAATGGCCTGTGTAAGTTCCATCAACTCATTCGCCTTCCGAAGGATCGGTAGATTCTTGATGCGTCGGTTTTCGGCTTCCATTTCGGCACGAGCCTCTTCGGGGTCATAGTCCTCATCGAAGCCATCCCAGTCCAGAAAGCTGTCGTCGTCGTCTTCGTCGTCAAAGTTCATTGCAAGATGGGCAAAGGGAATATCACCTTCTGCTTGCCAAAGTAACACAAACGTTTCCCAAAAACAAACCTTTTTCCCTAAAAACCCATCGACGAGTTACCACTTTTTTGGGTTAGGCCCTGAGTGTGTACAGATTCTGCTGATTCAGTTGCTTCCTTCCGCAATCGAGCGTATTCACAGAAACCATAGTGTTTAAAGGATCAACAGAATCAGTCTGAACTACACGTTCCGGTAACATCCATTCTCATTTTTGAAGAAAAACAAGCCTGCAAATCGAACAAAAATGGGGGTAACCTGTATATTTGTCGGGTTTACCATTTGGTTTTCCCACTGTATAGAATGACGTATTGCTTAGGTGTTAAGGTAGCGTCGGGCCTGGTTGCCATTGCCGACAGACGATTAACTTCGGGTACGGAGGTATCTTCCAACCGAAAAATATCCGTTCATGAAGTTGAGAATCACTCCCTGTTTATCATGACCTCGGGGTTACGTTCTGTCCGTGATAAAGCGATTACCTATTTCAGCGAAGTACTTACCGAACAGGACCGTTCATTCAATAAACTCTACAAGGCCGTCAATGCCTTTGGTGAGCAGGTGAAGCGCGTGGCTCAGGAAGATAAAGCCTCCATCATTGCCAATGGCCTGAATTTCAATCTGAATGCTATTGTGGGTGGGCAACTGGAAGACGATGCTGAACATAAACTGTTCATGCTCTATCCCGAAGGTAACTGGGTAGAGGTCGATCAGGGATCGCCGTTTAAGATTATCGGTAATTCGGGCTACGGAAAGCCGTTGTTGTTCCGGAATCTATCGTACGAATCCAGTATGCAGGATGCACTCAAAATAGGGTTTCTGGCCTTCGATGCCACCCGGGTTAGTGCCAATGATGTAGACTATCCGCTGGATGTAGTGATCTACCCGAAAAATAGTTTCCATATGACCGAGTATCGGCTCGACAAAGAAGATATGGACGAAATATCGCATCAGTGGAGTGCTTTGCTCAGCAATTCCGTTCGAAAATTGCCGTCCTACTGGATGGACCCTATCTTTGAAAAAGTTCGCGCCGTAAAACAATGATAAATGATGAATTATAAATGATAAATAGTCCTATCGGTAACTATCATTCATAACTCATCATTTATCATTCATAATTCAACGCTCATGCGCCTTCATGTTCGGCACGAATCTGAATATACGTACGATAGACCGGTTGCACTAGGGCCACAAACGCTCTATCTGTACCCGCGTATGTACCCGTATCAGCGGCTACTGTCTTACCAATTACAGATTGACCCCGAACCAGCCCGGATTGTCCGTAATGTGGATGTGGAGGGAAATGTACAGCAGGTTGTCTACTTTAATCATTTGACCTCACATCTTCGGGTGAATACAGAGATGGAACTGGAGTCCGATGAGTTCAACTCATTCGATTTTGTTCTGTTTCCCTTCGATACGCAGCAGGTGCCGTTCCGGTATCCAAAAATGGAAGAAGAGCTTCTACAGCCCTATCTGATTAAATTTGGCGTTACCGAGCAGATTGAAAACTGGGCGCGAGAGTTAGCTGCCCAGGCCGACTGGCAGACGACGGCATTTCTGATGACATTGAATCAGGCCATCTGGGGATTTGTCTACGAAGTTCGTGAGGATGGTCCACCGCTGCCGCCCGAACAGACACTAAATCAACGTAAAGGGTCTTGTCGCGATTATACGACCCTGTTTATGGCCGCCTGTCGGAGTTTGGGAATTGCTTCCCGGTTTGTGAGTGGCTATCTGTTTGGCAATCCGCAGCAGGAACATCAGCTCCATGCCTGGGCAGAGGTGTACTTGCCGGGTGCAGGCTGGCGCGGTTTCGACCCGACCGAAGGAACCTTAGTAGTGAACCGGCATGTATTTTTGACATCGACGGCTAAACCTGAACTGGCAGCCCCAATCAGTGGAATATTTATGGGACGAGCCAACTCGACCTTACGCTCAGAATTAACATTTATTTAGACAGATCAGTAATGCTCGTTCGTTTCTCTATATTGACTAATTATTGAAAAGTGTAAATTTTATATCAAAAACTGGCAACTCACCATTAAATAAGTAATGCAAATTGGTCGACGACTGACAACGATCAACTATTTTTACAATCTAACCAAAACAATTATCCAACCCGTCACGTGGCATTAATTAAGTCTATTTCCGGCATTCGAGGAACGATTGGAGGACAGAGTGGAGAAGGCCTGACACCCTTAGATGTCGTTAAATTTACAGCCGCCTTTGGGCAGTGGCTGCGGCAACGCAACCCCGATCGCCAAACGGTAGTCATTGGTCGGGACGGCCGACTGTCGGGTGAAATGGTTTCCAAGTTAGTGGCCGCTACGTTGCAGGGGCTTGGCCTCAGTGTGATTGATCTGGGGCTGTCGACGACGCCAACTGTCGAACTGGCAGTAGCAGGCGAAGGCGCTGCCGGTGGCATTATTCTGACAGCCAGCCATAACCCAATTCAGTGGAATGCGCTAAAATTATTGAACGAAGCAGGCGAGTTTATTTCGGCGCAGGACGGAGCCGATGTGCTTGCCATTGCCGAAAGCGAATCATTCGACTTTGCCGAAGTTCGGAAATTAGGTCAGTATCATGTTGATTCAACCTGGCTTCAGAAGCACATTGACCAGATTCTGGCTCTGCCACTGGTCGATAAAGAAGCGATTGCTGCCCGTAAATTCCGAATAGTGGTTGATGCTGTTAATTCAACAGGTGGTCTGGTTGTTCCAATGTTGCTGGAAGCGCTTGGCGTGGAGCAAGTGACGAAACTCCACTGCGAGCCGACCGGCAATTTTGCACACAATCCCGAACCACTGCCCGAAAACCTGCGCGACATTATCAAAGAAATGCAGAAAGGCAAAGCGGATCTCGGTATAGTGGTCGATCCTGACGTTGATCGGTTGGCCCTGATTTGTGAAGATGGTTCACCGTTTGGGGAAGAGTATACCCTGGTAGCCGTAGCCGATTATGTCCTGAAAAACAACACAACCGGAAGCTCCCGTTCGAGCAATACCGTGTCGAATATGTCGAGTACGATTGCGTTGCGGGATGTGACTCAGAAGTACGGTGGGCAGCATTTTGCATCGGCTGTGGGCGAAGTCAATGTGGTCGATATGATGAAGGAAAAAGATGCTGTAATTGGGGGCGAAGGCAACGGCGGAATTATTTATCCCGACCTGCACTTCGGGCGTGATGCGCTGGTAGGCATTGCGCTGTTCCTGACGCATTTGGCCAAGTCGGGCAAGCTGGCTTCCATTCTTCGCCGAACATACCCCAACTATTACATCTCGAAAAACAAGATTGAACTTACTCCCGATATCAACGTCGATGCTGTGCTCGACCGGATTCAGGCCAAATACGCCCGGAACCCGATCAATACCATCGATGGAGTAAAAATTGAGTTTGATAAAGAGTGGGTTCACCTGCGTAAATCGAATACAGAGCCTATTATCCGAATCTATTCCGAATCCGATACGCTGGCTACGGCCGACTATCTGGCCGGAAAAATTATCAGCGATATCCGGGAAGTGATTGCGGAGAAACGATAAGGTTTAGACGAGGCTACAGATCGGGCAATTGTTCCCGCTAGCCGATATAACATACTGAATTCAATAGGGCCACTACGAATATAGTGGCCCTATGTTTTCCCTACCTTGTAGAAAAAAATACTCAGCATTTATGGCGAAGATTAGTCCATAGATTCATTTGATTACCTATTTTTTCTTGATAGACAGAGGGTTAGGCTGGATGGCGAGTATGTGGCACACTTTTTTAGATAGCCCTGGTAATCATAGAATAAAACCAAGAACCAACACGATTATGAGCTTTCTAAGAGGAGTATTAGCAGGACTAGCCATTGGGTATCTGACAGCCCCCCGGAGCGGGAAAGAAACACGCGATAAACTATCGCAGGGAATGGACGATTTACAGCGTCAGTGGGAAGAAGGCGTCGACCAGGTAAAATCTCAGGTTGATCGGATGGTTGGGAAAGCTAGTAACACCGCCAATCAATACGCTAACGAAGCTGAGGAAATTTTCGATAAGTATAAAACGGAAGGTCAGGAAAAAGCTGATCAAAAAATAGGACAGGCCAAACGGTCATACAACAATGCTGTTGACAATGCGGCCAACTCCGCTGAAGAAGGAATTGACCGGACTCAGGAAGCGATTAAGATTGATTAATTGCTAGATTGATACAATCCACGAATGAATAAGGGACTGAGTAGCTACTCAGTCCCTTATTCATTCGTGATTACTCTGATTGCGTTATTTGATAGAAATCGGTACGTCAACAGTATCCCATTTCAGATCTACACCGTTGCTGTTGACTTCGTAAACAAGTTTCTCAGTCATCGCTGTTTTCTTAGGTTTCACATCTACAGTTAGCACATCGTTGGCTGGGTCGCGGTTGGCTTCGCCACCCCGTTTGATGCCCCACTGGCCGGTTTGTGAGTTAAAAATGATTTTCCACTCTTTTTCACCGGGTGTTGCAAACAGGCTGTACTTTCCAGCGGGTAAGGTCTTTCCTTCGACTTTGATGTCCTTATCAGTTTCAAAGATGGTGGCTTCGTTGGCACCGGCACGCCATACTTTGCCATACGGAGCCAGGCTACTGGCAGGGTCCCATACGCTCCGGCCTTTTACGGATGGGCTGCTGTAGTTGATCGTGACGGTAGCACCGCCAATTTTACCGCTGGCTGTAGCAGGAGGGCTGGGACGGCTGGCTTTGTCGCCCTGTGCGAAACTAATCATAGTCATAAAGATACCGGCCAGCGTAAGAGCCAGAACCCGGCTTATTGGTAATGTTTTCATACAGAAACAAAAGGTTAGAATTGCGGGCGAAAGTAGGAATTTTTTCCTAAACAAAACGCCCGATCAGTAAGTCGGGCGTTTGTAAAAATTGTTAATGGCTAAGTAGCTCACCTGCTACTAGTTATTCCCACTCGATAGTAGCCGGTGGTTTGGACGAAATGTCGTATACAACGCGGTTGACCCCCTTAACCCGGTTAATGATTTCGTTGGAAATATCGGCCAGGAACTCATAGGGCAAATGCGCCCAGTCGGCGGTCATACCATCAATGCTGGTTACCGCTCGTAAGGCAACTACGCGCTCGTAGGTACGTTCGTCGCCCATAACCCCAACCGATTGAACAGGCAGCAGCATCGCACCGGCCTGCCATACTTTATCGTATAGACCTTCGCGCTTCAGCCCGTCGATGAACAGCGCATCCACCTGTTGCAGAATAGCGACCTTTTCGGGGGTAATATCGCCCAGAATCCGAATCGCCAGCCCAGGGCCAGGGAATGGATGGCGTCCCAAAATGGTTTCGGGCAAGCCAAGCGTCCGACCAACGGCCCGTACTTCATCTTTAAAGAGGGTATTCAACGGCTCCACCACTTTAAGCTTCATGAAATCGGGGAGGCCACCCACGTTATGGTGGGATTTGATAGTAGCCGAAGGGCCTTTTACCGAAACGGATTCGATTACGTCGGGGTAAATGGTGCCCTGTCCCAGCCATGAAACACCGTCAATTAGGTGTGCTTCATGGTCGAACACGTCAATAAATGTTTTTCCGATGGCTTTCCGTTTGGCTTCAGGATCGGTCAAACCCGTAAGGGCTTGGTAAAAGCGATCTTTTGCATCGACGCCTTTGACGTTCAGTCCCAAGGTTTTATAGGACTCCAGAACGGTCTCAAATTCGTCTTTACGGAGCACACCATTATCAACAAAAATGCAGTAGAGATTGCTGCCGATAGCCTGGTGAATCAGCATGGCGGCCACCGACGAATCGACACCGCCCGACAGGCCTAAAACCACTTTATCGTTACCAATTTTTTGCTTCAACTGAGCCACCGTACTTTCGACAAACGACTCGGATGTCCAGTTCTGAGCACAGCCGCAAATGTCGACGACGAAGTTGTGGAGCAGTGTTTTGCCCTGTAACGAATGCGTCACTTCGGGGTGGAACTGGATGCCATACGTAGCTTCGCCTTCAATGTGGAAAGCCGCTACCCGAACGGTATCGGTCGACGCAATAATGGTAAAGTTTTCGGGAACGCTGGTAATGGTGTCTGCGTGTGACATCCACACCTGAGAGTGCTGATCAAGGCCTTTCAGGAGTGGATTCTCGGTATTGACCGTACCAAGTTTAGCCCGGCCATATTCGCGGATGGCTGAGGCCTGCACTTCGCCACCACTTGTATGTGCCAGTAGTTGGGCTCCATAACATACACCCAGAATAGGTAATTTATGCCGAAAAGCAGCCAGATGAACCTCGGGTGCATCAGCGTCGCGAACGGAAGACGGACTACCTGAAAGAATAATGCCCTTGACGTCAGCAGTGATCGTTGGAATGTGATTATATGGATGGATTTCGCAGTAAACGTTCAGTTCGCGTACCCGGCGGGCGATGAGTTGGGTGTATTGCGAACCAAAATCCAGAATCAGAATTTGTTCGGTGGCCATGTATAGGTCTCTAAAATGCAAAGTTAGAGCATTTTTCGTTTGACCAACTCAATTTTAATGACAAAAAGCGATTAAGCTTTCTCTGGCTTTGGTAGTGGTGCTGCGCTGTGATTGTGATGTCGGTTACTAGTAACCGATACAGTGAGCATCTGACATCACGAAAAGAGACCTTGTTTTTATGGAAACGCCTTCATTAGTTGATAGGTAGCCAGATGGTGAACGTTGTTCCCTGACCGGCAGTAGTTTCGAAGGTTAGGTTTCCTGAGTGCCCTTTGGTAATAATGTCGTAACTGAGCGATAGGCCCAGGCCTGTACCCTGCCCGGTGGGTTTGGTTGTGAAAAATGGATTGAACACTTTATTCCGGACCTGATCGGGTATACCTGTGCCATTGTCGCTGATCGTAATAGTGACGCCAGTATCTTCCTGAAGGGTGCTGACAACAACTGTTGGTTGATAGGTACTGGCCGCCTTTGTTGCCTGCTCGCGAACGGCATAAAAAGCGTTGTTGAACAAATTGAGCAGCACGCGGCCCATATCCTGTGGAACTACAGTTACCTGGCTCAGATTAGTGTCGAAATGGGTTTCCAACTGGGCGTTAAACTGCTTATCCGTTGCCCGCAGGCCGTGGTAAGACAACCGCAGATATTCATCGCAGAGGGCATTCAGATCCGCCGGCTCGCGCTGACCGGTACTGGTGCGGGCATGGCCCAGCATCCCTTTGATGATACTCGCGGCTCGGTTGCCATGTTGCCGGATCTTTTGCAGATTTCCTGTCAGATCGTCCAGTAATTCTTCTTCCAGTGTCGGGTCGCGGTCTTCACCCTTTTGTTGTTCCTCCCGTAGTTCGTCCAGCAATTCGCCTGATACTTCTGCAAAATTGTTGACGAAGTTGAGCGGGTTTTGGATTTCGTGGGCCACCCCGGCCGTCAGTTCACCCAGACTTGCCATTTTTTCGCGTTGAATCAACTGCTGTTGCGTCTCGCGAAGTTCAGTCAACGATTGGGTTAGCTCGGTTGTTCGTTCGGCTACCTGTTGTTCAAGGGTTTCGTTTTGCTGGGTTAAAATATGTTCTTTTTCGACCGAGAGTTGCTGAACTTCTACGAGCCGTTCTTCGAGGCTTTGGTTTGTCTGGGCGTGTTCACGTGCCAGAATGATCGCAAAGGTGATGGGAAGCGTCAGAAAGAAAAGCAGGTTGGTGATGGCCGTTAGAATCATGTTGAGGGCCGGAAAATGAACGGATAGCCACCAACTTGTCAGTCCACCGATCAGCAAAATGATAAGCATGGTCAGAATACTGTTCAGCATAAACCGGGCATTTGGCTGTTTGGCTCGCATTGCATTGATACTGACTCGTATCCCGTCGGCAAAAAGGCCGATAATAGCCAGAATGGACAGAAAGCTTGCCGTTCGCCAGGAAGTAGAAAACGAGTTGATAAGCCGGGGGGCAATAAGCAGAATAGCTTCGATAAGCAGAAACCAGGACAATGGCTGAGTCAGATAAGTGTAATAGGTAACCAGTAACATCAGCATAAAGGTCGACATGAGTACGCCCTGGCCTACGATGAGCCATTCGCCGAGAGCCGGATTGGTGACTAGCCCCAGCGATTCAATCAGGGCAATGCAACTGGCTCCTGAGACCATCGTTAGCCCAAAAACCAGATTGACCCGTTTGCGACGGTAGAAATAATACAGAAAATGGATCACGCTCAGCATTAGGAAGATACCCACCAATAGGTAATTTCCCAGCGCTTTTGTGTAGATGCGACTGGACTGGTTCTCGGCAAGATTTTGTGCTTTGAATAAACTGACCCGGAATATAGGCAGGTGTAAATACAGATATTTGGGCGCATACCAAGGGGGCGCTTGCTGCGACAGTCGTACTGCCAATACATGACGACCCTGGGCCAGCGGAGGGAGAATATAGACGGCGTTGTCGGACGGGGTATAGGGTATCTGGGTCCGATACGTAGACCCAACCTGACCCAGCCGTTGCCAAATAGAGCCGTCTATATACACTTCAGATGCTCCAACCTGGTTGAGCGCAGCCGCCAGTGGTACACCATGAACGGCTGAGTCCAATATAAACGTTTTACGAAGCCAACCAAATGGGCTTGGTTTCAACGTTTCTTCACGAAAGATGCTTCGACCGGGCTGGATAGTATCCCATCGACTGTCATCAAACGAAGGGCTAGCCCAAGCTGGATTATCGCCGGGATGCCAGCGCCAGCCACTGAGCAGGGGCAGGCCATCAGCCGGTAAACTGTCGATTTGGGTGATCGTCTGTGCATAAACTGACGTGTATATCAAGAGAGATAGCCCAACCAGCAGCCCTATTGAATAGTGTCGTAGCCTACCTGGCCCCCAAATTTTTCGATGCGTATAATCGGGAATAGTCATTGACAAGTTAATCCCTGTAAAACTCTTACTTTTACGTTGTAGAACAAAATAATAGCCGATAGTTGGCAGATGATAGTCAGTAGTCGATAGTACTTAAAGTAAGCAACTACTATTTACCATTGACTATTGACTGACAACTATCGACAAACCACTCAACTTGAACGTCCCTGTTTTTTTAGCCCGCAAGGTTCGCCACGCACCGGAGGGGAGTTTTTCGGCTACAGTTACCCGAATCGGCATTGGCAGCATCGCACTGGGTCTAGCCATTCTGATTGTAGCGTTTGCCGTATTATATGGGTTTAAGAATACCATACAGCAGAAAATCTTTCTGTTCGGGGCGCATTTGGGCGTGAGTAAGTTTACGAACAATATGTCGTATGAAGAAACCGCTTTGCCGCTACATTCCAAACTGTACAATGATAGCACCAGGATTCCGGGCGTTCGGCATATTCAGGCAGTGGCCTTAAAAGCGGGTATTCTCAAAACCAAAGAAGAACTGAGTGGAGTTATTCTGAAAGGGGTGGGTCGTGATTATGACTGGAATCTGTTTCAGGGATCGCTGGTGGCCGGAACGGTACCCGTTGTTGGTGCGGATACGGGTTCCGGGTCGACTCAACTGCTGCTGAGTCAATACATGGCCAATCAACTGGGCGTTAAAGTGGGCGAGAGCGTGCCGTTGTATTTTTTGGGAAATGCCCCCCGCGCCCGGAAGATGACCGTCGTTGGTATTTACGATACGGGGTTGGAGGAAGTCGATAAAACCATCGCGCTGGGCGATATTCGACTTATTCAGCGACTGAATCGCTGGGGACCTGATTCGGTAGGAAGCTACGAAATTTTTGTCAACGATTTTGCCCGACTCGACCAGACCGCCACCAGTGTGTTCCAGGATATGTCGCCCGAAATGCGGCTGACCCGGGTAACCGATCAATACAGACCCTTATTCGACTGGATGGTCCTGCTCGATCGAAATATGGTCATTTTGTTAAGCCTGATCACGTTTATCGCATCCTTCAACATGATCTCGGTGTTGCTGGTGCTGATGATGGAGCGAACGCCCATGATTGGCCTCCTGAAAGCACTGGGTGCGGCTAATCCACTGATCCGACGCATGTTTGTGTTCGTCGGGCTTAACATGGTTAGCTGGGGACTTCTCATTGGCAACGCGGTCGGGTTGGGGCTTTGCTATATTCAGGATCGCTTCAAGCTGATTCCGCTTGATCCTAAAAATTACTTCATGAACTACGTGCCCATCGTGTGGGACTGGCCAACGATTCTAGCCTTAAATGGTGCTACTATTTTATTGATTGCGCTGGTGCTCTGGTTTCCGACTTTTATCATCAACCGAATTCAGCCCGTTAAAGCTCTGGCGTTTAAGAAGTGAGCAGGCGCCATAGCCAAGCCTGAGCTTAGCTATGATATTTTTCGGTTTTGCTGTAACCCAATTGCGAAGTTGAAGTTTCCAGCGAAACTGAAAGCATATGAGGGGTAACCTACGTCGGATTGTAGCTGCATTTGTGGCCTGTTTAGTTGGAATAGTTTATTCACATTCGTTTGGCCAGCAGATGACAGCAAAGGCCTCAGTTCACCAACTGCCTAGTCAGGTCGATGCTTTTCTGCGTGAAAAAATCAACGAACGCCGGATTACCGGGCTTCAGGTAGCGGTGGTTCAGCATGGGAAGGTTGTGCTATCAAAGTCCTATGGCATGGCCAATGTGCAGGATAAGGTCCCAGTTACCAATCGAAGCATCTTCCCGATTTACTCCTGCACCAAGGCATTTACGGGCGTAGCAATCATGCAATTGGTAGAGGAGGGGAAAGTAGATCTTTCAGCCCCCGTGTCCCGCTATCTGGATGGTCTTCCGCAAACCTGGCAATCCGTTACCATCCGTCAACTACTGACCCATGTATCCGGTCTGCCCGACATCAATCGGATTCTGAATCCCAATACATATGGGCTTCAGGGCGTTGGTAGTGAGGAAGCCGCCTGGACGAAAGTTCAGACGATGCCTATGGATTTCCCAACCGGAGAGCAGTTTGCCTACAATCAGACGAACTATGTGCTGTTGGGGAAAATCATCGACAAATTCACCGGTAAACCTTTTGGTCAGGTATATAAAGAGCGTCAGTTTGATCTGGTCGGTATGCCCAACACGGTCTTTGGTGATTCACGGGATGTTATTCCGAATAAGGTGCAATCGTATGGGTATGTAAACCGGCTGGATGGGAAATCACTTGGATCGGAAAAACTGATCAATTCATATGGGGAGCATCCGCCATTTAAGCGAGCTTCTTCGGGCCTCAATAGTACTGCTGAAGATTTAGCCCATTGGGTAATTGCTCTGCAACAGGGTAAACTGTTAAAGACCACAGCAGCGCTTAGTACGCTCTGGACGGCTGGTCGCTACAACAATGGCAGTCCGACTCAATGGGCGCTCGGCTGGGTGACCAAACCTCGACCCAAGCATAGTGCGGTGACTATAACCGGCGGATCGGTGTCGGCCATTTTTGTGTATCCAGAAGATGATCTGGCCATCATTGCCTTTACCAATCTGTCGGGATCGTACCCGGAAGAGTTCCTGGATGAACTGGCTGGTTTCTATAATCCTGAAATTCCGTTGGCCGATCCCATTACATCGTTACGAATGCAGCTTCAGAAGCGTGGCTATAATCAGGCGCTCACCATCGCTGACGAATTGAAGAAGAAAGAAAAAAGCGAGTGGCCAACCGAGAACGACCTCAACGATTGGGCGTATCGAATGATGAACGGAAATAATAAGGCCAAAGATGCCCTGGAAGTTTTCAAATTAGTCGTTCGTCTTTATCCCGATAGCTGGAATGCCTACGACAGCCTCGGTGAAGCGCTGTTGAAGAACGGCAGAAAAGAAGAAGCCATCAGCATGTATCAGAAATCAGTGGCCCTAAACCCTGATAATCAGAACGGGAAAAAGATGCTGGAGCGGATTACGAAGTAAAGTTGGTTTAAACACATCGGACCGCCGAAGCGGAGACACGGAGTGCACAGAGGAATTGTAAGACTCTGTGCACTCCGTGTCTCCGCTTCGGCGGTCCGATGTGTTTAATCTATAGTCGTTCTTCAAATAACTTCAGGATGCGCTTGTACTCGTCCATCCAGCTCGTAGGTTCCACAAAGCCGTGGTCTTCGACGGGGTAGGCAGCTACTTCCCAGTTTTCTTTGCGTAGTTCAATCAACCGCTGGATAAGCCGGACGGTGTCCTGAAAATGAACGTTCACGTCGACCATGCCGTGGCAGATGAGCAGGTAATTTTTCAACCCTTCTGCAAAGTTGATGGGTGACGACATCCGGTACGAGAGTGAATCTAATTGCGGTTCGTTCAGGATGTTGGCGGTATAGCCGTGGTTGTAGGCAGCCCAGTCAGTTACGGGTCGGAGAGCAGCTCCAGCTTTGAACACATCGGGCGTAGTAAACATCGCCATCAACGTGATGAACCCACCATACGATCCACCATAAATTCCAATCCGGTTCGCATCGACGCCCTGGGTTTGTACCAGCCATTTAGCGGCATCGACATGGTCTTCTAAATCTTTGCCACCCATATGTCGGTATATGCCCGTCCGCCAGTCGCGACCGTAGCCAGCACTGGCCCGATAGTCGATGTCCAGTACCGTATACCCCTTATCGGTGAGCAGGTTATGGAACATGTATTCTCGGAAATACTGACTCCACCATTTGTGGGCGTTCTGTAAATAACCCGCCCCATGAACGAATACAACGGCCTTACCACTTGGTTTTACGGGTTTATAAAGACGGGCGTAAATTGTTTGGCCATCGCGGGCGGGGATGGTGACCATAGCCGGTTCGCGCCAGGGGTATTTTTTGAAATCGGCGGTCGGTGAGTCAGTGAGTTTGAGCGCTTCCTTAATCCCTTCTCCTTTCTTCCGTTCCTCCTTTAAATCCATTGCATACAGTTCCCAGGGCTGGTTGCTCGACGAGTAGCGAATGGCCATCCGGGTTTCGTTGGGAGCCAGCGTTACATCATTTGCACCTGTCATATTGGTGAGTTTCACGCGTTCACCACCCGTAACGGCCATCCGGTAATAGTGCTGTTCGCCGGGATGCACTTCGTTGGTTTGCAGGAAGAAAAACTTTTTGTCTTTCGATAATTGTACCTGCTGAACTTCAAACTTACCAGACGTTAGTTGTTTTTTCTCGCCCGTCAGCACATTAACTGTGTAGATATGCGAATAACCATCGGCTTCCGACTGAAACCAGATCGTTTGATTGTCGGCCAGGAAGTTCATATTGCCCGAGGAAGGGCCAAATCCCTGAATACCCGGTCCGCCAATCCAGGCATCGTCGTGCTGGCGATCGAGAACGGTGAGTTTCAAGGGCTCAGCCGGGCTTGCGTTCAAGTCAAGGCGCATAATCCAGCGGTCTTTGTTGTCGAACGACCGGGCGGTTACGACAGCCAGCTTACCATCGTCCGACCAAAGGACAGGGGTCATGGTCACGGGTCGCATTTTCTTGCTTGTGTCGGCTTTTGCTTTGGCGGTAGCTTTTAGATACGCGGGTTGGTCATAAATGCCCGGAATGGCTTTTAGGCTGACGGTCCGTACGGTATCTTTTACCCGATCATACACGAAAAACTCCTGCGTAGCGGCTGGGGCGCCTACTTTAGTACGGGCGGCCAGTTCTTCCGTATAGCCCGATTCGGTTACGTAATTAGGCACCTGTGCCGTTTTGGCATTCGATGCACTTTTGGACAGTCGATATGTAATGAACCGGCCATCGGGGCTGAGTTGTGGGCTGAGCAATTGCCGTTCGTCGAGGTAAATTTCTTTCGGCCGTTTGGGGCGGTCGGCTTTGCTGATGCGTTCGCCTTCTTCCTTCTTCTCTTTCCGCTCAGTCAGAACGGTCGAGAGCCGTAGGGCATCCTGTTTTAGGAATTTCTCCTCGTCGGTGGGTTTAGGGTCTGGTTTTTTTGAGCCGGATCGAAAGTCGGTCAATTGATCCAGTTGGCCTGTTTTCAGGTCGATGCTAAACAGGTTGTTGCTGCGCCGGAATACGACCCGTTGTTCATCGCCCGAAAAGTTCGGGTCATTTTCTACTTCAACCGTATTCGTCAGTTGGCGGATAGCGCCCGTTTTGACATCGAGCAAATACAAATCCCCCTGCCGGTCGAACAGTCGCTGGGTATAGGCCCGGTTGTAGGCGGCTACGGGTGGAGTTGGTAACGCCCGACGCTCGGCAGGACTCACTTTCACGGGTTTCGACGCCGTGAGTGGTTTGCCTTTGGCGGCTTGGGAGAACGTTACCTTATATAGCGAATCGCTTTTTGCCTTTTCGGGGTTCCAGTTAAAATAAAGCGTCTGCGAATCTTCGGACCAAAACGGGTTCGACGGAGCCGTGCCCACCCAGTTTTTGGGGTCCTGCATAATGGTTTCTACGGTGAGTTGTGGAAGCTCCGGCGTGCCCGACGCTTTTGGCGTCGATTGGGCAAGCGCCGATGCCGTCAAAAGAGTGAGTGGCCAGTAAAAGAGGTGTTTCATGCAAGAATGAAGTGAATTAGTTGTCGAAAGACCTGAAATTAGGAAGAAAAGGGCGAATCGCTTACTTTTCGGCGTGAAAACGCGCATCAATCCAGTCATCGAACCCATTGTGAGGGAGTTCAAAACTACCCTACAGACACTCTACGGCGATCGGCTGCATAATGTTGTATTGTATGGTTCGTATGCCAGGGGCGACTACGACGACGAGTCGGATATTGACCTGATGGTCTTGCTAAACGATGAAGAGGTAAATACCTATGCCGAGATACGAAGTTTGATTGATCTTGAAACGGATCTTTTGTTGCGTTATGGTTTAGCGATTTCACCTTTACCGGTTTCTTATCAAAAATATATAAGATCTCAAGCGGGTGTCTATCAAGAAGCTCGTAGGGAGGGAATAATCGTATGAAAGAACAAGTAGCGCGTTTTCTTGAACACGCCCAGTTTGCTTTAGACGATGCAGATTATTTATACCACGGCGGGCGCATACTGGCTGTCGCGAACAGGGCCTATTATGCTATATTTTATTGCGTCTGTGCATTGCTGGCATCAGAAGGTGTCTATACAAAAAAACACCAGGGCGCACGGGCTAAATTCAGCGAACTGTTTGTAAAAACGGGCCGATTCGATGCGCAATCCAGTAAAATTGTTGGCAATAATTTTGCTGCCCGTCAATCCGCAGATTATGACATGGAAGCTTTTCTCAGTGATGAGGAGGCAAAGTTGCTGCTAGACGATGCCCGGACGTTCTACGAATTGACGACTACTTACTTTGCACAAAACCCCATAGTTTAGGCTAGCCTGAGCTGAGAAATAAATTCATAACACATATGCAGTACGTTGTTCACGCATACGACCACACCGACCCTGACGCGCTGGATCGGCGGATGGCCGCTCGTCCGGCTCATTTTGAATACGTCCGCCAACTGAAAGAAAAAGGCGAGTTTGTTTTAGGTGGTGCCCTGCTGGATCCCGATGGTAAAATGATCGGGTCGATGCTTCTACTAAATCTCGAATCGAAAGAGCGATTGGATGATTACTTAAAAAATGACCCGTATATTGTGCAGGGCGTTTGGGAAACAATCGATGTTAAACCCTTCCGTCAGGCGAGTGTATAGAAAATGGTCATTCGCTTTGCGTCATTCTTGTCATTTGATAGTTATTAATAGATTCGTTTAATCAGTCATTCGTTGTTAAGTAATGCCTATCGAATCCCACCAATGACAATTAATGACCACTCAATGACCATGAATGACGATTAATGACTGAAATTCGTTTTGATACAAGCAGCAATATTTGATATGGATGGCCTTCTGGTGGATTCTGAACCCCACTGGCGAGCTATGGAACGTGAGGTGTTTGCCCAGGTAGGCCTGTACCTCACCGATGAAGAATGCAAGCAGACAACCGGACTACCCATTCTGGACGTCGTACACTACTGGTTTGCCCGCCAGCCCTGGTCAGAGCCGACCGCACCGGGCCGAGGGTTTCAGGAGCTAGCCGATGCCATTACCGAAGGGGTTCATGAGCGAATTGCACACATGGCCGAGCCTATGCCGGGGGCTATCGAGACGCTCAATTTTTTCGCTCAGCAGGGCATTCCAACGGCCATTGCCTCGGCATCGCCGATGAGCTTGATTGAAGTCGTTGTGGATCGGCTCGGCATTCGGCAATCACTCGCACTTTGGCATTCGGCTACGTTGGAGGCTCGCAATAAACCCGCTCCTGATGTATATTTGGGTACGGCTCGTAAGCTGGGTGTACCGCCCGCCGATTGTCTGGCGTTTGAAGATTCAGGAAATGGGCTGAAATCGGCATACAGTGCCGGCATGCGGACAATAGCGGTACCAGGTGCCTTCGAATTGCATGATTCTAAGTTTGCCATAGCTGATGTAATTCTCCCATCGCTTACCGAATTTTCTGCGACCTTGTTTGGGTCTTTACAAACGACCAAAAACTATTCCTAACTTAAGTGCCTGGCACAACTTAAACCCTCATGCGTATTTATCAACTCGATGCGTTTACTGATCAACTGTTTACGGGTAATCCGGCGGCTGTTGTTCCACTTACCGATTGGCTTCCCGATGAACGACTGCAACAGATAGCCACCGAAAACAACCTGGCAGAAACTGCTTTTTATGTAAAAACTGATCAGAAGGATACGTACCATATTCGATGGTTTACACCAACCATTGAAGTTGATTTGTGTGGACATGCAACCCTGGCTACGGGGTATGTCTTGTTTTACCTGGAAAATACCCCTGACCCTTCGACAGGTGAAGCACTGGGAGAGCATGTTTTTTTTAACTCACGTTCGGGGCCGTTGAAAGTATGTCGTAGCGATGATGGTTGGTTAACGCTTGATTTCCCGGCTGATGCCGTACAAAAGGCCAATTTACAACCTCCCGCGTTATTGGCGAGCGTAAAGGAGAAGCCGAAGGAGATTTTTAAGGGTAAAACGGATTATATGCTGGTCTATGATACGCAGGATCAGATTGAAGCGCTGGAGCCTGACTTTCGGGAAATGAATACCGTTCCGGCACGGGGAGTGATTGTAACAGCGCCCGCTAGAGAAAATTCGGATGTTGATTTCGTGGCCCGGTTCTTTGGGCCCCAGGCTGGTATCGACGAAGACCCGGTAACTGGTTCCGCCTATACCACATTAATGCCTTACTGGGCTGCCCGATTAGGAAAAACGGATCTTTCGGCCCGTCAATTGTCGAAACGTGGCGGGTATATCCGTTGTAAATTAAACGATGATGGAACAAAACCTGCTCGTGTCGATATTTCTGGGCAGGTACAGTTATATATGATGGGCGAAATTCGGCTATAAGTCCCCTTTTTGTTTATTGTATACGGTTTGTACATAGAACCTGTTTAAATTTTTTGAAAGTGGACTATAGCAAGTGTATTTTTTGTCATTGCGACGCAGGAGCAATCTTCGGATATTCATAAAAAAAAGCTCTATTCCGAAGATTGCTCCTGCGTTGCAATGACAAAAACGCCTATCGCACAAAAGTTTAAACAGGCTCATAGCCAGCCCGAAAGCAGTCAAGCTTTCGGGCTGTTGTTTTTAAGGGAAATCTATTATTTTAATTTGTAATAAATCTAAACAAGCTTACCTTTGCAGCAGAAAACAACAACGATTTATGATTACCGATCTGCTAGCTGCTGATTGCACAATTGCATCACCCGAAACAAAGCCTCTCATTCAGACCAACCCTTTTATGGGGCATGAGTGTGTGTTGAAAAAGTGTTGCAAGAAGTACAAGAAGGGCAAGCGTTGTAAAAAGTGTCCTGATTGATACCGGACGTTTTGCTCAATAGGGCCTTTTCTGCATCTTCGCCGGATGGACATACAGTACACATCCGTTTCTACACTGCCACAGGAGCCTTTACTCTCTTCGTTGATCGATCTGCTTGACGTTGTTTTTTCCAGTCGATCTCGATTACTTACTGAACTTTCTTATCAGGAATCCCGTACTGGCTTACAAATACACCTAGCCCTGGTTGAGGATCGGGTTATTGGTTGTAAACTAGGCTATGAGCGGAAGAAGGGGCATTTTTATAGCTGGCTTGGCGGTGTTCACCCCGACTTCAGGGGACAGGGCATTGCCTCGGAATTAATGCGTCTGCAACATGACTGGTGTCTGGTACAAGGTTATCAAGTCGTTCGTACACAGACCTATAACCAGTGGCGCTCCATGCTTAGCTTAAATATTCGCTTTGGTTTCGACATCATTGGCGTCACGCAGGGCAAGCGTGGGCTGGCTATTGTGCTGGAGAAAAGGCTAAAATAAGGAAGAAGGGGAGGAGAGGGACTAAAGGGAATAAGGGGAAAGAGTACGGGAATGCAAACTACTCCTCTCCTTCCTCCCTTTTATCCCTCTCCTCCTTTTCCCTTTTTATGAACCCATCCCCTCGTTTTGTTGTCTATCCAATAGAATGCACCTTTATTTGCACATACCGTTCTGTAAGCAGGCCTGCCACTATTGCGACTTCCATTTTAGTACGAGCATGCAACTGAAACCGGCTTTGGTCGACGCAATCTGTACGGAGATTCGTCTTCAGAAAGAGTACCTGCCAACCATAACGCTCAATACGGTCTATTTTGGTGGCGGTACACCCTCAATCCTGACAGAACGAGAATTAGCGCAGATTTTTGAGACGATTCACGACCAGTTTGTCATAGCGCCCGATGCGGAAATAACCCTGGAAGCTAATCCTGATGATTTGAACCGGGAAAAGCTGACTATGCTTCGAGGGTACGTAAATCGATTGAGTATTGGTATTCAGACATTTGATGAAGCCACTCTCCGCTGGATGAATCGAGCCCATTCGGCCACTGAAGCAGAGGTATGTGTCAGTCTGGCACGAGAAGCGGGCTTCGAAAATCTGAGCACTGATCTGATTTATGGAATTCCGAATCGCGATGAATCCTGCTGGCAACGGGATTTGGAAAAAATGCTGGCGTTGAACGTACCGCACCTCTCGGCCTACGCCCTGACGATTGAGCCAGATACGGCTTTCGGACGCTGGCAACAAAAAGGAAAACTACCACCCGCCGATGAAGCCCTGGCCGCCGATCAGTTTGAGGAGTTGACGAAAGCCTTGATGCAGAGCGGTTATGAACATTACGAAATCTCGAATTTTGCTTGTGCCGACCAGACAGGTACGGTTCAATATGCCCGTCATAACACCGCTTATTGGCAACGAAAACCATATCTGGGTATCGGGCCAAGTGCCCATTCATACAATGGTTCATCGCGGCAATACAATATCGCCAATAATGCACGTTATATCGCTGTCATTCGGCAGGGCCAGGTTCCAGCAGAACGGGAAGAACTAACCACCGCCGACCAGGTAAACGACTATTTGCTGACAGGATTACGCACCCAGTGGGGCTGCTCACTGACCGAATTAAACCAGTTGCTGGGAATGGATTTTGCGCACCAGCAGACTGGTGACCTGTCGGAAATGTATGCATCGGGCTGGCTTATCCGCGAGGGCGACTGGCTACGTCTGACCAAAGCAGGCAAACTGTTTGCTGATCGGGTTGCTGCAACCTTATTTGTGGAATAGGAGAGGGGTGTGTTGTGCCGTAGGGCCCCGCTTTTCGGGGATTTTGGTTTTATTCGCTAAAAAGAACGGGTTTCCACCAACCTTACTATTATTTTCGCGGAATGCGCCTACACCTATGAATCCTCAGCAACCTGTCAATAAATTCCGTGATAGTGGCCCTCGACTACCACGTCCTAAAGCAAATCAACCTGTTTCTCAGTCGGAAACCCGTCGTTCGCGTCGGTCCAAACAGCAGGATTCAACTCGTTGGGGACAGACCCGTCAGTTCATCCGCGAGCGACCTTTTCTGGATCGCGTATACTGGTTTTGCCTGAAAGCCTTCCTGTGGATTTTCTTTGGTTCGCTGGGCTATGTAATCGCTTTGAAATATTTGCCTGTTATGGTCACCCCCCTGATGGTTTCGCGCTGGATGGAGGGCGACAGTACCACACATAGCAGTCATATTTACAAGAAATGGCGCTCGTACGACGAAATCAGTAAAGAGGCTGCTCTGGCTGTGGTATCGTCGGAAGATCAGGCATTTCCAACGCATTGGGGTTTTGATTTCGATGAAATCCAGGATGCTATCAAAGAGAATCAGACGCGTAAACGCGCGCGTGGGGCTAGTACCATTTCGCAGCAAGTTGCTAAAAATGTCTTCCTCTGGAATGGCCGTAGCTATATCCGTAAAGGGCTGGAGGTCTATTTTACGGTACTGATCGAGTTGATCTGGGGCAAAAAGCGCATTTTGGAAGTGTATCTGAATGTGGCCGAAACCGGACCAATGACCTTTGGCGTTGAAGCGGCTTCAGAGCGATATTATAGTCACTCGGCAGCATCGCTGTCACGCGATGAAGCCGCCCGAATAGCCGCCGTACTACCCAATCCGCGCAAGTTTTCGATTGTCCATCCGTCCACCTACGTCCAGCGTCGGACTCGTCAGATTGCCCGTCAAATGCGTTATCTGGGTGGGCAGAAGTATATTCGGAATTTGTGATTTCCCTCACCCCAACCCCTCTCCCAAAACGGGAGAGGGGCTATAATTGAACTTCAAAGCCCCGCTCCTGTTTTAGGAGAGGGGTTGGGGTGAGGTCATTTCACCGAAAATTTATATACCGTCGTACTAGTAAACGTTTCGCCTGGACGCAGAACAGTAGTGGGGAAGTTCGGGTGGTTGGGCGAATCTGGAAAATGCTGGGTTTCCAGACAAACCCCAAACCGACGACTGAGCGCTACGCCATCTTTATTTTGCAGTTTGCCGTTCAGGTTATTAGCCGTGTAAACTTGTACGGCAGGCTCGGTTGTGAAGGTTTCCATAAATCGCCCCGTGGTTGGATCGTACAGGGTAGCACCCAACTTTAATTTTTTTGACTGATCGGTGAACACCCAGCAGTGGTCGAAACCTTTACCGTATTTGATCTGAACGTTGGTCGTATCGTTGATGTGTTCGCCGAGGGGGGTTGGCTTGGTAAAATCGAACGGAGTACCCGCCACGGATAAAACCTCGCCCGTTGGAATCTGTTTGGGATCGGTAGCCAATACTTTATTAGCCGCTACCATCAACACATGATTCATCACATCGTGTTTCATCCCGCTCAGGTTAAAATACGTATGGTTCGTGGGGTTGAATACCGTGGGCTTGTCGGTTGTCGCTTTGTAATCAATACGGAGGCCGTTGTCTTTCTGTAGTGTGTAGGTTACCGTAACGGCCAGATTGCCTGGATACCCTTCTTCGCCATCTTTAGCGGTGTACTCCAGCACAACAGCCGGTTCAGCCCCATCTTTAGGCGTTGCTTTCCAGAGTCGCTTGTCGAAACCCGTGGGGCCACCGTGAATGTGGTTGCCATTGTTGTTTTGAGCCAGCGTATATTCCTGCCCATCCAGCGTAAATTTCCCGTTCGCAATCCGGTTGCCATATCGACCGATGATCGGTCCTAAACTAGGCGTTCCTTTGATATAATCAGCGAAGGTCGGTACGCCCAGTGTTACATCGTCCAGTTTGCCCGATTTATCCGGGGTGGCGATGGAAACGATATAGCCGCCATAGTTGGTGATTTTTACGACTGTTCCGGCGGTATTCCGAAGCGTAAACAGGTCGGCTTCGCGTCCGTCGGGGAACTGTCCGAAGAGCGTTTTTTCAACCCCTGCTTTGGGCGGGGTAGTCATTGAGTTCTGGGCTGATTCAGGTGTCATGCTGCTTAAAAAGAGCGATCCAGCTAAAAAAAGAATAATAAGTTTCATTCAAACGAACGGTTTAGGCAGGTCGGTGTAAAGATACAGGCCTCACGCCAATAAGTCGGTAGGGGCCTTGTTTTACCCGATTAGCGAATGAACGATGCAAATCCTTAAAGAACCATTCGGATAAAGTACGACCCCGTTGGGGGCGAATGTTTGTAGAAGGTGGTTATTTCTATAAACATTCGACCCCAACGGGGTCGTACCATAGTCCTAAAAACAGAATTTTTTAGTGGTTCTAGTAGCGCGATTGTAGCATGTAAGCAGCCAGGTTAAGTCAATTTAATGGGGGATGCTAATATCCTATACATTGCCGAAAAAATGATATAGATATTGGCCTGGTTTTTAGCCTTATTTTGAGATTAATATGCAATATGACTATTTGCCATTGCCGGGTAGTTATCAATTTGATTAAAATTCTGTTTCTGAGGAGGCTACGACTAACTGACAAGAGTTACCAATGAAAAAGCTACTAATCCCTGTTACCCTTGCTGCAACGCTGATATTGAGTCAGACATCGGTTTTCGCTCAATACCCGACCATTCCGGCGGAGGTTCAGAAAGAAAGCGATGAGCTGCTTAAAGAAACCTGGCGCAAATCGAACATTGCCTGGGAAAAGGCAAAGCCTGTCATCGAAAAAGAAGCGAAAGAAGGAAAACCCTATATACCCTGGGCAGGCCGTCCGGTCGATCTGCCTCAGGCCAGCATTCCGGCGTTTCCGGGTGCTGAAGGCGGTGGCGCCTATACATTCGGCGGGCGGGGTGGTAAAGTCATTGTCGTGACAAGTCTGGACGATAGCGGCCCCGGTACCCTACGCGAAGCCTGCGAAACGGGCGGTGCCCGCACCATTGTTTTCAACGTAGCGGGTATTATCAAACTAAAAAGCCCACTGATTATCAGAGCACCCTATATTACCATTGCGGGGCAGACAGCACCGGGCGACGGTGTTTGCGTGGCCGGTGAATCGGTCTGGATCAATACACACGATGTGCTGATTCGGTACATGCGGTTCCGTCGGGGCGAAACCAACGTCGGCCGTCGCGACGATTCGATTGGCGGCAACCCGATTGGCAACATCATGATCGACCACGTATCGGCAAGCTGGGGATTGGACGAAAACATGTCGATGTACCGCCATATGTATAACGACAGTACGGGAAAGGCGCTGGAAGAAAAGCTTCCAACGGTCAACATTACGATTCAGAATTCGATTTTCTCGGAAGCACTCGATACCTGGAATCACGCCTTTGGCAGTACGCTGGGCGGTGAAAACTGTACGTTCATGCGCAACCTCTGGGCCGATAACGCGGGGCGAAATCCGTCGATTGGCTGGAATGGTATTTTCAATTTTGCCAACAACGTCATCTTCAACTGGGTACACCGGTCAACCGATGGGGGCGACTATACGGCTATGTACAATATCATCAACAACTACTACAAGCCCGGCCCCGAAACACCGAAGAATTCACCCCTCGCGTACCGGATTTTGAAACCGGAATCGGGACGGAGCAAACTGCCATACCGGGTGTATGGACGCGCTTACGTCAATGGCAACATTGTAGAGGGCAACGAAAAGGTAACGAAAGACAACTGGGACGGTGGCGTACAGATAGAAGATAGGGCTGATGCCGGTGAGTATACTGCCAAAATGAAGTGGAATGAACCGCTGCCGATGCCCAAGCTGACCATTTTACCAGCCAAACAGGCGTATGAGTTTGTACTGGCCAATGCTGGTGCTACGCTACCCAAGCGTGACCCAGTCGATGCACGGGTTATCGAGCAGGCGCGTACGGGTAAAATTTCCTATAAAGAAGGGGTTAAGTTGCCCGAAACGCAGTTCAAGCACCGTCGTTTACCTATCGATTCGTACAAGAACGGTATTATCACCGACCCGAGTCAGGTGGGTGGCTATCCCGACTACAAAGGCACGCCTTACGTTGATTCCGACAAAGACGGTATGCCCGACAGTTGGGAAACCAAAAACGGCCTGAACCCGAAAGATCCGTCGGATGCCAGCCAGGATAAAAACAAAGACGGGTACACCAACATCGAAGATTATCTGAACAGCGTCGTTTCCGTTCAGACTGTCCGCCCGAGAACGTAGTATCCAGTTCTTTTGCACTGCTTTTTGTTTTTTACTTTTTTGTCATGCTGACGAAGCCGGGCGGCCGGTGCCGAAGCATCTCAAGCTTGACTAATAAGCGACTTTGAGATTCCTCCTATCGTCGGAATGACAAAAGAAGGGGTAATAAAGACCAAAAAATCAACCTGCATTCCCTTCCTAAACCGTGTTCAGAATCAACCTAGTTGCTGTTTTTCTCCTGCTGTCGGCTATTTTTGGGCGACCCGAAAACGTGTGGGCGCAAAAGAACAAACCGGTACCTCCTAAACCGGTGGTGGTCGGGAGTGATGGGCATCTGACCTACACCCCCGACGAACGCGGCAACCGGATTCCTGATTTTTCGTATTGCGGATACAGGGCTGGTGATGAAGCCATTCCGAATGTGGCGATTAAGGTGGTTGTTCCGGTTCGGAAAGGCGATGCCACCCGACGCATACAGGCCGCTCTGGATTACGTAGCGTCGTTGCCATTAGGTAATGACGGCTTCCGGGGAGCGGTTCTGCTCGAAAAAGGCGTGTACGAAGTGGCCGGAAGTTTACGCATCAATATATCGGGCGTGGTGCTTCGCGGTAGTGGCATGAACACCGGGGGAACGACGATTCTAGGCACCGGCACCAGCCGCGACAACCTGATTACCATATGTGGGAAAGCAGATCGTCGGCTAGCGGTTTCTACTTCTATTTCAGATGCATACGTGCCGGTCAACGCGATAAAAATTCACGTAGCCAAACCGGCTGATTTTAAGGTTGGCGAATCCGTTCAGATTCGTCGGCCATCGACCAAAGAGTGGATTCAGAAACTCGGCACCGACACCTTCGGCGGTGGGCTTTCGGCCCTGGGCTGGAAACCGGGTCAGCGCGATTTGTACTGGGATCGGCAGATAAAAGCCATTAACGGATCTGAGCTTACCCTCGATGCTCCCCTTACCACGGCTCTCGATTCGGCCTATGGCGGAGGAACCATTACTCCATACACCTGGGCAGGTCGAATTGCGCAATCGGGCGTTGAAAACCTTCAACTGGAATCAACCGTCGACAAAACCAACCCGAAAGACGAAGATCACCGCTGGATGGCTATTGTGCTAGAAAACATACAGGATGCCTGGGTTCGGCAGGTGGTTTTTCGGCACTTTGCGGGCTCGGCCGTAGCCATTCAGGAAACAGCCCGACGCATTACGGTCGAAGATTGTCAGTCGCTGGCACCCGTTTCGGAAATGGCTGCGGAACGTCGAAATACCTTCTTTGTCAGAGGACAACAGGTGCTTTGTCAGCGACTCTATGCCGAATCGGGTTATCATGATTTTGCGGTAGGCTTCTGCACCACCGGCCCGAATGCGTTTGTACAGTGCGAAGCCCATGTACCATACAGCTTCAGCGGCAGCATCGACAGCTGGGCGTCGGGTGTGCTGTTCGATATTGTGAACATTGACGGCAACGCTCTACGGTTCGCCAACCGAGGTCAGGACGAACAGGGCGCAGGCTGGAATGCCGCCAACAGTGTTTTCTGGCAGTCTACAGCTTCTCGTGTCGATTGTTATCAGCCACCAACCGCGCAAAACTGGGCGTTCGGCACCTGGGCGCAATTTGCGGGTGATGGCTACTGGGACAACTCCAACGAGCATATTCAGCCCCGGAGTTTGTATTACGCCCAACTAAAAGACCGTCTTGGCGACAACGTGGCTAGCCGGACAATCCTGTTGCCGGTTGAGTCCGAAGCCTCAAGCAGCCCCAAAATTGACGTGGCGCAGGCACTGACCAAACAGGCCGTCAACCCAACCCCGACGTTATACGATTTTATCGCAGCGGCTCCCAAACGGCAACCCATTCCAGCAACCTCGAACGCGCCATCCATCGACGTCCTTGGCGTACTTAAAGAAACGGTCGTTGCCAAAACGGAACCGATGCAGATTCTACACGGAAAAGTAGTTCGTGGGGCCAAATTGCTGACCGGTCGCCGACAGGAAGTGCCCTGGTGGAACGGGAGTGCCCGGCCGTATGGACTGACGGGTTCCAAACCGCACATCACCCGGTTTGTGCCCGGCCTGACCGGACGCGGCCTGACCGACAATCTGGACGCCATGACCGATTCGATGAAAGCTGACAACCTGCTAGCTATCGACCACAATTACGGGCTGTGGTACGACCGTCGGCGGGATGATCATGAGCGAATTCGTCGGATGGATGGCGAGGTGTGGCCCCCGTTTTATGAACTGCCTTTTGCCCGGAGCGGAAAAGAAACCGCCTGGGATGGCCTGAGCAAATACGACCTGACGAAATACAACGCCTGGTACTGGAATCGCCTGAAGCAGTACGCCGACCTCGCCGACCAGAAAGGGTTGCTGCTCATTCACGAGAATTATTTCCAGCACAACATCATTGAAGCGGGCGCGCACTACGCCGATTTCCCCTGGCGTCCAGCCAACAACATCAACAACACGGGTTTCCCGGAACCGGTGCCTTACGCGGGCGACAAACGCATTTTTATGGCCGAGCAGTTTTACGACGTCTCCCATCCGGTTCGTCGGGTGTTGCATCGGGCCTACATCCGCAAATGTCTCGATAATTTCGTAGGCAACACGGGTGTTATCCAACTGATTGGGGCGGAGTTTACCGGTCCGCTGCATTTTGTGCAGTTCTGGCTCGATGTGATTGGCGAATGGGAAAAAGAAACGGGCAAGAAAGTTAATGTTGGGCTCAGCACCACCAAAGATGTTCAGGATGCGATTCTGGCCGATGCAAAACGGGCGTCGCTGGTCAGCCTGGTCGATATTCGCTACTGGCATTATCAGGCCAACGGTACGGCCTATGCACCAGTCGGTGGACAAAATCTGGCACCGCGCCAACACGCCCGACTGACCCCGCCGAAAAAAACATCGTTTGAGCAGGTGTATCGGGCTGTCCGGGAATACCGTCAGAAGTTTCCCGAAAAAGCGGTGACCTATGCGGCCGATAGTTATGATTCGATGGGCTGGGCGGTGCTGATGGCCAGCGGCTCCATGCCGAATGTTCCGCCCGTAACCGATCCGCAGTTTCTGGCCGATGCTACGCAGATGCAGCCGGTGGAGTTGACGCAAAAGCCAGCGAATCAATGGGCGCTCGGTAGCGAAAAGTCGGGCTATATCATTTATGCAGAAGGCAATACGCCCGTTGAACTCGACCTGACTAAATCGGCCGGTTCATTTTCGGTGAGCTACATCAATCCGAAAACGGGCGAGCTAACAAAATCGAAAGACGTGGTGAAAGGTGGTGGTATGGTCAGCATGAAAAAGCTAACCGACGGCGCCGAAGTGATCTGGGTCAAAAAAAGTAAAGGGTTATGAGAGCTGATACCATATATAAAGCTTTTTTGGCAGTTAGCTTTTGTCATTCCGACCGGTCCGCCGGTGCGGGAGGAGGAATCTCAAGCTTGCTTATTGGGAGCGTTGAGATTCCTCCTGCCGTCGGAATGACAAAAAAAACGATACAAGCTTGGCTTTCAGTCTTATACTTGACATTAAGCCTAATCTGTTCGACCCAAGCCTACGCTCAGGACACCGTTCGTTACACAGGGACAACACTCTCGAACGTCGATTATCATCATGGGCAGTTGAGTCCGGCGGTGGGCGTACACAACATTCAGGTATTCCGGGCCAATCGCGAGCATCCTGAACTGGCGGGCGGCACCAACTGGACGTACAACCATGCGCCCATGCTGGCCTACTGGAACAATACATTCTACCTGCAATACCTCAGCAATCCGGTTGGCGAACACGTACCACCGGGTCAGACACTGCTGTTGACCTCGAAAGACGGAATCAACTGGCGGAGTGCCGCCCAGACGAAACCCACCATCCTTTTTCCACCTTACAAAATCCCGGATGGCTGGAAGAAAGAAGGTCGCCCGGAAGTGGCCAAAGACCTGTACGCGGTTATGCACCAGCGCATGGGTTTCTTCACTGCAATGAATGGCCGATTGCTGACACTGGCTTTTTACGGCATCGTGATGGGGCCGAAAGATGATCCCAACGACGGGAATGGCATTGGACGGGTGGTACGCGAGATTTACCCCGATGGCAAGTTTGGTCCGATTTATTTCATTCGGAATAACTCATCCTGGGATATAAAGAAGTCGACCTATCCGTTCTACACCAGTTCAAAAGACAAAGGGTTTGTGGATGCCTGCAACGAGCTGCTGGCGAATCCGCTGATGATGCAGCAATGGATTGAAGAGGCCGACCGCAACGACCCCCTGATTTCGCTCAAGAAAGATGTAAAAGCGTTCAGTTACTATCATCTGCCCGACAACCGGGTGGTGGGTCTGTGGAAACACGCCCTCACAACGATCAGCAGGGACGGCGGCAAATCGTGGCTTTACAATCCGCTTCGGGCACCGGGCTTTGTGAACAGTAATGCCAAAATCTGGGGGCAGCGCACCTCCGACGGTCTGTATGCGACGGTCTATAACCCGTCTGAATTTCGCTGGCCGCTGGCCGTTTCGACCAGTAAGGACGGGCTCAATTACACCAATCTGTTGCTGGTCAATGGTGAGATTACATCCATGCGGTACGGTGGTGCCTATAAGTCATACGGTCCTCAATACGTGCGGGGAATTGAAGAAGGCAATGGCACACCACCTGACGGTAATCTGTGGGTGACCTATAGCATGAACAAGGAGGATATCTGGGTGTCTAAAATTCCGGTCCCAATCACCGACGAGGTGACCACGCATCCGGCCGAAACCTTTGCCCTGATGCCTGCCGGTCAGGAATTGAAATACTGGAACATCTATAGCCCTATGTACGCATCGGCCAAAATTGAATCGGCGGCTGGAACGAAAGCGCTGGTTCTGCGCGACAAAGATCCGTTCGATTACGCCAAAGCCGAACGCGTCATTCCCGATTCGAAGAAGCTTGCCGTTGAGTTTACGGTGGTGCCACAGCAAGCCAATAAGGGTACGTTACAAATTGAGTTTCAGGATGCGAAGGGCAACGCGGCTGTCCGGCTGATGTTCGATGCCGACAGTCTGTTCAAGGCTAAAGTCGGGTATCGCGATTCGGGAATTCAGAAGTATGAATCGGGTAAACAGTATGACGTACGCATCGAGCTGGACCGCGACAAACGAATGTTTACGGCCTTCGTCAACGGCCAGCCCAAAGGGACCAAACTGTTTTTTGCGCCGGTAGCCTCGTTCCGTCGGGTGGTGTTCCGAACGGGCGGTGTTCGTCGGTTTCCCGATGCCGATACCCCCACCGATCAGAATTACGATCTGCCTAAAGCGGGTGAACTGGAAGCCGAAGCTGTATATGTAATTAAGTCATTCAAAACGAGCCCGTTGCAATCGCGGGCGGAATGACAAAAAACAATAAGAGACAAAAATGCCCAAACACGCGCTGTTAGCTGCCTGCCTCCTCTTCCTTTCGGTCCCACTGAAAGCAGCGATTGTGTTGCCGCGCATTCTGGGGCATAACATGGTACTGCAACAGGGTAAACCGCTGGTGATCTGGGGGAAAGCTTCAGCGGGCGAAACGGTAAACGTACAATTTGCCGGACAAAACCTGATGACTTCAGCCGATGCGACTGGCAAGTGGAGCGTTACCCTGAAGCCGCTTAAAGCGTCGGCCGTACCGTCTGAACTGGTCATTTCGGGAACAAATACGATACGGCTGCAAAACATTCTGGTAGGCGAAGTATGGCTGTGCTCGGGGCAGTCGAACATGGAGTATACTATGCGGAAAAACAGCAAAGTAAACCCGGCGCTGGGAGCCCAATCTGGTGATGAACACAATCCGGTCGATGAACTGACTTATGCCCACAATCCGCAGATACGCATTTTTCTGGTCAACCGGAAAGAGTTGAGCAAGCCCGATTCACTGCATCGGGGGTGGAACATTGCCCAGGATTCGGCTTTACGGGCGTTTTCGGCACCGGCTTATTTCTTCGCCAAAGAGCTGTATAAAAATCTCAACGTACCGATTGGCGTGATTTCGTCGGCTGTACCGGGTAGCCGCATCGAGCCGTGGATCTCCGAAGCGGCCTTACGCGATGACGCTTTTTATGAAAACCAAAAAGTTGAGGGCGAACCGGGCAAGTTTTACGAACCGATGATCCGGCCGTTAGTGCCCTTTGCTATCAACGGTTTTCTGTGGTATCAGGGCGAAACAAACTGCTTCCTGAAAGAAACCGTCACCTATTCGCACAAGCTCAAAACACTGATTACGAGTTGGCGCGCTGCGTGGAATGACCCGAAACTGCCCTTCTACTACGTCTCGCTGGCTCCGTTCAAGTACTCCGAATCGAAGCAAAAAGTAGCGTTGACCAAAGAGACGTTGCCCGAGTTTCGCGAAGCGCAGGAATGGGTCCTGAACCTACCCAAAACCGGCATGATTGTCACGACTGATCTGGCCGATGACCCGTCCGACATTCATCCACCTTATAAATGGGAAATCGGTCGGCGGCTGGCCCTGCTGGCATTAGCCGACACCTACGACAAATCCGACATGGTTGCCGAAGGGCCCGTCTTTGAGAAAATGAAGATCAAAGGCAGGACGGCAGAGCTGCACTTTTCGAATATGGGAAGTGGCCTTGTTAGTCGAGACGGTCAACCGCTTACAGGCTTTACGGTGGCCAGTGCTGATGGCGTGTTTGTTCCGGCGCAGGCTCGTATTGACGGAAAGCGGATTGTTGTTTCTGCCACCAGCGTCCCAAATCCAGTTGCCGTTCGCTTTGCCTGGGACGAAGCCGCCCAACCCAATCTGATCAACAAAGAAGGCTTGCCTGCCCGGCCATTCCGGACGGACAACCCGCTCAGGAATCAATCCCTTTCAGCCAGACAGCTTCCAAAAAACGCGGAACCGGCAGCCTCTCCCATTTCGGGAAGTTTGAAACAACCGACAACTCGAATTAACCGATGAAAAAGACACTCAACCTGTATGTAATACTAGCGGCAATGGCCATTGCATCGCCAGCTTTTAGTCAGGAGCAATCGGCCAAAACAGCGCTTTCAGCCGAATCTAAAGCGAAAGCCGATGCCGAACTGGATAAGAAAGCGGCCGAGTGGGTTGCCTCGCTGAATCTGAACGATGCGGAGAAAGAAGGTCGGCTGGCGGCTGTAGTGGCTACCCATCTGAAAGCCACCCGCGACTGGCATAATGAGCATCCGGCCAGTACGGTGCCGGCGGGCATCAACCCACTTTCGGGTAAGCCATTGTCTGAGCTTGATCGCCAACTGATTGCCGATTCGGCCATTCCGGCTACGGTTCACCAGGAGTTGATGAGTGGTTTGCAAAAAGATCTGGATAAAATTCAGGTCAACGCCATTCTGGACAAATACACCATTGGCAAAGTGGCTTTCACGATGAACGGCTATCGGGCCATTGTTCCCAACATCACTCCGGCCGAAGAAGCCACCATTCAGGGCTTTCTGGAACAGGCTCGCGAACAGGCTGTCGATTACAAAAACATGAAAGAGATCTCGGCCATTTTCGAAATCTACAAAACCAAATCGGAACAATACCTGAACGCTAACGGCCGCAACTGGCGCGAGATGTACAGTGCCTATACGGCCGCTATTAAGGCTAAAAAAGCCGCCGAAAAGAAGCAGTAATTAATGGTCATTTGATTGTCATTGGCTGTGCGTCATTACTAGTCATTTATTGCTTTTCAACAACGAATGATCACCAAATAACGCGAAGCAAATGACTATCAATGACAACCAAATGACAACGAATGACCATTAAATGACACAAAGCCAATGACAACCAAATCCCTGTATATCACCCTATTTATCAGCCTTGCCGTACTCAATCTGTCGTTTGCGCAATTGGCCAAATGGCAGTCGGGACTGGTGGTGGATGAGTTTGTGGTCGAGAATCCGCCGTTTCCCGAAAGCCACGCGGCCACCATTGCCCAGACACCCACCGGCCTGGTATCGGCCTGGTTTGGCGGTACCAAAGAGCGGAATCCGGATGTGTGTATCTGGGTAAGTCGGCAGGAAAAAGGGCACTGGCTACCCCCGCAGAACGTGGCTAATGGCATCGTCAACGACACGCTTCGGTATGCCTGCTGGAACCCGGTTTTGTACCAGATTCCGAAAGGTGATCTGATGCTGTTCTATAAAGTGGGACCTAGCCCGTCGAAGTGGTGGGGCTTACTGAAAACCTCGTCGGATGGCGGGCGTACGTGGTCGGCTGCCCGTAAGTTGCCCGATGGCTACATTGGCCCGGTCAAGAACAAGCCCGTTCTGCTGGCCAACGGCAACCTGATTTGCCCAACCAGCACCGAAGGCGACGGCTGGAAACTGCATTTTGAGATCACCCCTGACTTTGGTAAAACCTGGCGAAAAGTTGGCTCGATCAACGATGGAAAGTCACTCAATGCTATTCAGCCGAGCATTCTGACGTATGGAAACGGCAAACTGCAAATTCTGGCCCGCAGCCGAGACCGTGCTATTGAAGAATCCTGGTCGATGGATAACGGCGAAACCTGGTCGCCACTGGCTAAAACAGCGTTGCCCAACAACAACTCCGGCACCGATGCGGTCACGCTGAAAGATGGTCGGCAGGTATTGGTGTACAACCATGTGTTGCCACCGGGTAATCTCGCTAAAGGTCCACGCACACCCCTGAATCTGGCCGTATCGAACGATGGGAAAAATTGGTCAGCAGCGGTCATTCTGGAAGATTCGCCGATAAGTCAGTATTCCTATCCGTCGGTGATTCAGACCAGCGATGGGATGATCCATGTGATTTACACCTGGCGTCGACAAAAGATTAAACACGCCGTGATCGACCCGACAAAACTGAAACTAAAACCAATCGAAAACGGAGTCTGGCCCGCGCTGGACGGATACTCGGCACCGATTGCGAAAGAGATAACGAAGGATTAGAGAATACCCCTCCCTAAATCCCTCCCCTTTTTTCAAGGGGAGGGACTTTAAAAGTACCTGGAGGTAAGCCCCTCCCCTGAATGCCAGGGGAGGGGTTGGGGTGGGGTTTATTTGAACAAGACGAAGCAAATGACGCAGAATTTAACCATACATTTCCCCGGCAAACTGGTCTTTGGTAAAGGCTCCCTATCGAACCTGACCGATGAGATCAACGCGCTGTCGCCCCAAAAAGTCCTGCTGGTCACCATCGGCCCGCTGCTGGAACAGCTCGGCCCGTTGGTCGAAACCCTAAAGACCAATGGAATAGCGGTACAGACCGACACTAGTATTGTACAGGAGCCTTCGTTTGCCGACTTCGAGAAACTGATGCAGACCGTCGAGCCGTTCAACCCCGATGTGGTGCTGGGTATTGGTGGAGGGAGTGTACTGGACGTGGCCAAACTGGTAGCGGCTCAACTGGAAAACGACCAAACGCTAATCGACATGCTGGGTATTGGCAATCTGAAAGGCCGACGAAAAAAGCTCATCTGTGTACCGGCTACGTCAGGGACGGGTAGCGAAGCCTCGCCAAACGCTATACTGGTCGATGATGCCGATAACCAGAAGAAAGGTATTATCAGCCCATTTCTGGTACCTGACATCGTCTACGTCGACCCCCTGCTGACCCTGAGTGTCCCGGCATCCATTACAGCTGCTACCGGTATCGACGCCCTTACGCACTGCCTCGAAGCATATACCAACAAGTTTGCGCAGCCATATATCGATATGTACGCGTACGAAGGCATGCGCCTGATTGCCGACAACATCGTGCAGGCGGTGCAGAATGGAGCCGATGAGGAAGCTCGTACGCAGGTCGCCATGGGAAGTCTGCTTGGGGGTTTTTGTCTGGGACCGGTCAACACGGCTGGGGTTCATGCGCTGTCGTATCCGCTGGGCAGTATGTTCCATTTGCCGCATGGCCTGTCCAATGCGTTGCTGCTGCCCTATGTGATGGAGTTCAATATCCCGGCATCCGTCCGGCGATATGCACAGGTAGCCGAAGCCCTGGGCTGCGAACGGGCTGATTCCTGCGCCGAAACAGCCGCCAATGGTGTTCGGAAAATTAGAGAATTGATTCGTGAATGCGGTATTCCGGCCCGATTGCGTGATGTGGATATCCCCAAAGAGGCAATCCCACAGATGGCCGACGATGCCCTGAAAATAACCCGATTACTGAAAAACAACCCACGGGAAATAACCCGCGAAGATGCGATAACTATTTATACAGCCGCTTATTAGGTGGTCATACAATGGTCATTGGTTGTCATTAATCGTCATTCTGTAGTCATTGGATTGTTCTAAACAATAACTGACTACTGAATGACAATCAAATGACTACTTAATGACGCACAGCGAATGACCATCAAATGCCGCTAATCTGAGAAGGAATTTATTTATGCATATGAAAAAGAAATACCGGGGTGTTGTAGTACCGATGGTTACGCCCCTAACCGATACATATCGACTGGATGTAGCGGCCGTTGAACGAATGATGGGGAATTTGCAGGCATACGAAGCGATGCCGTTTGTGCTGGGTACAACGGGTGAAGCTACGTCGTTACCGATGTCGGTTAAGAAAGCATATGCTAAAGAAGCCGCCCGGCTAAAAACGCCCGATATGATGCTGTATGCAGGCATTTCGGGGAACTGCCTGGAGGAGTCCGTCGAGCTGTCGAACTACTGTTTCGACGTGGGCGCCGATGCGGTATGCGCTACGTTGCCCTGTTATTATGCGCTGTCGGAGTCACAGATGAAACGGTATTTTGAGCAACTGGCCGACCAGCTCAACGGGCCGTTGATCATCTACAACATCTTTGCCACAACCCGTATGTCGATTCCTATTTCCATAATCGACGAGTTAAGCTACCACCCGAATATTGTTGGAATAAAAGACTCGGAACGTAGTACGGAGCGGCTGGCCGAATCGGTTGCACTTTGGGCTAACCGCCCTGATTTCAGTCACTTTATGGGCTGGGCGGCCCGGTCGGCGCATGCCCTGATGGCCGGTAGCGACGGACTGGTGCCAAGCACTGGAAACCTGTTTCCGGGTATCTACCGCGATATGGTTAAGGCGGTTGAGGATGGCGACGAAGAGAAGGCGGTTTACTATCAGAATCAGTCCGATTTGTTTGGCCATGTTTATCAGTCGGGTCGTACGCTGGGCGAATCCTTATGGGCCCTGAAAGTACTGATGCAGGAAAATGGCTTGTGTGGAACTACCATGATGCCTCCCCTGCAACAACTGTCTGAACAGGATGCAATCGATCTGAAAACAGCCTTCGCCGAACTGCTGGAGAAGGAGGAGATACAACTTTGAGTTCACCGTTTACTGTCTTCTGTTTACAGTTGGCTAACGCATGAATCGCTTACACAACTAGCTAACAGTAAACTGAAAACGGTAGACTGAAAACTGTTATAAAATGAACACCAATAATAAACCGACAGTCGGAATTACGATGGGCGACCCGGCCAGCATTGGCCCCGAAATAGCGGTAAAGGCGCTCCTGAATCCGGCTATTTACGCCATCTGTAATCCCATTGTGGTCGGTGATGCGGGCGTGTTTCAGGACATAGTCACGCGTTTAATGCTTGATGCCGTCATCAACCCAGTTCAGTCCGTTAGAGAGGCAAAATTTGAACTGGGCACTGTCGATGTGTATGATCTGGCGAATGTCGATCTGTCGCAACTGAAATTCGGTGAGATTTCGGCGATGGCGGGCGAAGCGGCTTTTTCATCCGTCAAAACTGTTATCGATCTGGCTCTGGCCGACGAAATCGACGCGACCGTTACCGGGCCGATCAACAAGAAATCCATCAACGAAGCGGGGCATCACTTTGCGGGCCATACCGAAATCTACGCGCATTATACCAACACCAAAAAGTATGGAATGCTGCTGGTGGAAGACCAGATGAAAGTCATTCACGTATCGACGCACGTATCGCTTCGGCAAGCCTGTGACCTGGTCAAAAAAGACCGGATTCTGGAAGTGATCGAGTTGCTGCACAACGGGCTTATCTCGCTGGGCGAAACGAATCTTAAAATTGGTGTGGCCGGTCTAAATCCGCACGCAGGCGATTCGGGCCTGTTTGGTACAGAAGACGACGAGGAAATTCTACCGGCAGTGCTGGAAGCCAAACGACGCGGTTTCGACGTAGAAGGTCCGGTTCCGGCCGATACCCTGTTTTCGAAAGCGGCAACGGGCTACTACGGCGGTGTTGTAGCCATGTACCATGATCAGGGTCATATACCGTTCAAGCTGACCGGCTTCAAATGGAACGCCGACAAAAAGCAGATGGACAGCGTAAAAGGTGTTAACATTACGATGGGTCTGCCGATCATCCGTACGTCAGTCGATCATGGAACCGCCTTTGAAATCGCCGGTAAAGGCGTCGCCAGCCCCGACGCGATGGTGCTGGCCATTGAGTCAGCGGTCCAACTGGCGAAAAATAAAGTAATGATTGAATGATAGAATTGTTGAATGATTGAATTAGTCGATCATTCAACAATTCTATCATTCAACAATTCAACATTATTATGATCGCCGTCATTGCTGACGATTTAACGGGGGCCGCTGAACTGGCGGGGATTGGCCTGACGTACGGGCTGAATGTGGAGCTTGCCATGTCGGTCAATCCACACTCAACTGCTGACCTGCTCGTTATTGCGACGGATGCCCGGTCCGTTGCCGAAGCCGAGGCTGTGCAGGAAATGGTTGACGTGAGCGAAGCGTTGCGAACGATGAAGCCACAGCTGATTTTCAAAAAGGTCGATTCGGTGCTTCGTGGACACATTGTCGCTGAAACGACAGCACAGATGAACGCTTTAGGGCTACAGAAAGCGCTTATCGTTCCGGCTAACCCGGCATTGGGTAGAATTCTGATCGATGGTCATTATTACGTACAGGGAGAACTCATTCATGAGACTCATTTTTCGAAAGACCCAGAATTCCCAATCACCGAATCAAACGTGCTGAAACGTTTGTCGACCAACGATGCACCCATTAGCGTTCAACCATCTACGGTCGATTCGCTTCCGCAGGGTATTGTTATTGGCGAGGTCGGTACGCAGGGCGACTTAAAAACATGGGCAAGCCGTGTGGACGAGCAAACGTTACCGGGCGGTGGAGCTGGTTTTTTTACGGCCATTTTAGGCGCTGGTTATAAGCCTAAATGTCCGACTCGTTCCGTAGATACATTAGGCATTTGCAAACTATATGTATGCGGAAGTGCTTTTGGACAGAGTGTTGAATTAGTAAAAAGGGCAGCAACAGCCGGGAATTTCGTTTGTTATATGCCGAAAGCATTGATGCAGATTGCTGATCAGGAGCCCGCTGAACTGGCGGATTGGGTAGCCAGTATCATTACCCGTTTCCAACGGAATGAGCAGGTAATTATGGCCATAGAACCCGAGTCGGTCGTAGACTCCTGCAAGCTGGCTGTCTGGTTACGCGCATTAACCGGGAAAGCGGTAAGGCAAGTTCTCGATCAGATTTCTGTCGATGAACTGATTATTGAAGGTGGTTCAACGGCAGCGGCCATTCTGCGGGAAATTGGGGTCACACGACTTGCCGTTACACAGGAGCTGGCGGCAGGAGTCGTTCGAAGCAAGGCGCTTGAACAAGCGGGATGTCGCCCAGGAAACTTGCATATTACCGTAAAACCCGGAAGCTATCGCTGGCCAACAGAAATGTGGTCATTTAATGGTCATTAATAGTCATTCGATGGTCATTGATTGTTGTCGCGTTTGATTAATGGCAACCAATGACTAATGATGCGAAGCCAATGACCACCAATGACAATTAATGACTATTACCAATGTCGAACCCGACCTTAAACGTAATTGATTACCTGATAATCGTCGCTGTACTGATTATCAATTTGTATTTCGGGCTGCGATACGCTAAGAACCAGCGCACGACCGAAACGTATTTTGCCGCCAGAGGCCGGGTACCCGCCTGGGCTATTGGTATGTCGTTACTGGCAACGCTCATCAGCAGCGTTACGTTTCTGGGGTACCCAAGCGAAGGATTTTCGTCGAACTGGATTTTGCTGGTGCAGGGGCTGATGGTACCCATCGTTCTGCTCGGAACCATCTGGTTTATTGTTCCCTTGTACCGCAAAGTGATTGGCCTGAGCACCTACGAATATTTCGAAAAACGGTTTGGTGCCTTTGCTCGCTATTATAGCTCTATTGCGTTCGTTCTCAGGCAGTTTTCCTCCATGGGGACTGTATTTTTTCTGCTGTCGGTAGCCCTCACCAACATGACCGGCGGCAACACATTCTACATCATCGTCGTGGTTGGGCTGATTATCATTACGGTCAATCTGCTGGGTGGTATCGAAGCCGTTATCTGGCTCGATGTGTTTCAGGGATTCATGCTTTTTGCGAGCGGTATTCTCTGTGTGGTGGTTATTCTTCTGTCGGTCAACGGCGGATTTTCGGAAGTCATTAGCGTCGCTTCGGCCAATGATCGAACCGGTTTTGGCCCTTACGATCTGGACTTTACGAAGCTAACGTTCGTAGTGATGGTCATCAACGGCATGTTCTACGCCATACAGAAATACGGCACCGATCAGACCGTGGTGCAACGCTACCTGACCGCCAAAACCGACAAAGCCGCCATCAAAGCGTCGATACTCGGCATTTCGCTGACCGTACCAGTCTGGGCGCTGTTCATGTTTATCGGAACCGCTCTGTTCGTCTATTATAAGCAGCAGCCACTGCCGGAAGGGATGCGCCCGGATGCTGTATTTCCGTATTTTATCATGACCCGGTTTCCGACGGGCGTGGTTGGTTTCATTCTGGCGGCCATGATTTCGGCAGCCATTTGTAGCCTTAGCGCCGACCTGAATTCACTAGCCGCCGTTGGTCTGGAAGATTTCTATAAAAAGCTCCGCCCAACCCGCACTGATCGGGAATATCTGACCGTCAGCAAAACGATTGTGGTTATTTCGGGACTGATCGCCATCGGCATTGGGGCCATCTATTTGCAGGCTGGTAACGAAGGTGTTCTGGGTATTGTTTTTACGTTGTACGCCATTTTTTCGGGCGGTATCGTTGGCATATTTCTGCTGGGTATTTTCAGTGCACGGGCCAACAAACAGGGCGTTAACATCGCCATTGTCGTATGCATTCTATTTACGGCCTACGCCTTCCTGACCTCGACCCAAATTGGTTACGGCGACGATAAAAAACTGCTGCTGGACCTCGGCGAGTATAATTTTACCCACCACAAACTGATGCTTGGCGTGTACAGTCATCTGATTGTGATTGGGGTCGGGTACGTAGCCAGTCTGTTCTTTCCCAAACCCGAACTGGACGCCAATCTGCTGTACAGCGGCTGGCGGAAGCGGTCGAAAGAAACTTCGCAGGAAAGCCAGTCTCGATCTTACAGTAAGGCCGGAAAGATTGCCGCTATTTTTCTCCTGATCAGTAGTATCTCTGCGGTTGCCCAAACCTCTGACGATCAATTCAAAAAGCCACTTAAAGACGTCATTGCCCAGATTGAAAGCCGGTATTCGGTGAAGATTCGCTACCCCGAAGAGCTGGTCAAAGATAAGTACGTTACCTACGCCGACTGGCGGTTTCGTCCGGCCGATGTGGAGAAAACGATGGCTAATATTCTGGCATCGCAGGATATTACGTTTGCCAAAGAGGGCGACAAAAAATACAAACTTCAGTCGTTTCAGTATCACCTGAAAACACCCGAAGAAGGCAAGCTTCAGCTCGATTACCTGGCTACCCTCTATTCGGATGCCACAAGTTGGGAGAAACGCAAAGCTGAATTACGTTCCTGCCTATGGGAATCGCTGAAGCTCTCGCATGTACCCGCCCGGCCCACCAGTCAGCCCATCATCACCAATAAACGGACGTTCGATGGCTATACGGTCGAGAACGTTGCGATTGAAACAATGCCGGGATTGTACGTAACGGGTTCGCTCTACAAACCCCTGAAAGCGAAAGGCTTACTGCCCATAATTCTCAATCCCGACGGTCATTTTGGCGATGGTCGTTACCGGGCCGATAGTCAGTATCGGTGTGCCATGCAGGCACGGATGGGCGCTATGGCGTTTAGCTACGACCTATTTGCCTGGGGCGAATCGACTCTGCAATTCAAACCCGAAGACCACCGTCGGAGCCTCGCCCAAACGGTGCAAATTCTGAACGGTATGCGCATTCTCGACTGGATGCTGACGCTGAAAAACGCCGATCCCAAACGGGTAGCCGTTAGCGGTGGGTCAGGTGGCGGCAGCCAGACCATGTTACTGACGGCACTGGACGACCGCATTACCCTGAGTGTGCCCGTCGTGATGCTGTCGTCGTATCATAGTGGGGGATGCCCCTGCGAAAGCGGCATGGGTACGCACCTGTGCGGCAACGGTACCAACAACGTCGAAATTGCGGCTATGGCGGCTCCTCGTCCGCAACTGATCATTTCGGATGGCAAAGACTGGACGCAGTATGTGCCCGAAACCGAATTTCCGTTTTTGCAGCGCACCTATGGATTCTACGGCAAAACTGATCAGGTGAAGAATGTGCATCTGCCGCAGGAAGGCCACGACTATGGCAAAAGCAAGCGGCTGGCGCTATACGATTTTCTGGCGCAGCACTTTGGTCTCGACCTCAAAAGTGTGCAGGATAAAACCGGCGCCATCAACGAGTCGAACTGTACCATAGAGAAGTACCCGGCCATGTACGTTTTCGGCGAAAAAGGCGAAAACCTGCCTGCTAACGCGATCCGAAAATTCGAAGATTTAGAGAAACTGATTAATTGAGCGATTGAGTGAATGAGTGATTGAGTGACCACCGCTCGTCCGACATCACATAAAGAATAACTATGCACCTCACTCGACGAAAATTTCTGACGACCAGTTCACTGCTGACGGCTGGCTTGTTTCTTGACAACAACGATGCGTTCGCTACAATTGCCGACAGACAACCCTACAAAATTGCCGTCGTCGATCTGATGATTCTGAAACGGCAAAAGCTGGGCGCCTTTCAGTTGACCAAAGACATTGGGGCCGATGGTGTCGAAATCGATATGGGTGGCCTGGGCCAGCGCGAAACATTTGACAATCAACTGGCTAAGCCGGAAATCAGGCAGCAGTTTCTGGATAAAGCGAACGAGCTGAATCTGGAAATCTGTTCGTTGGCCATGACGGGCTTTTATGCGCAGTCGTTTGCCACGCGGCCAACCTACCAGCGTATGATTCAGGATTGTTTCGACACTATGAATGCCATGAATGTAAAAATTGCGTTTCTGCCGCTCGGTGTTCAGGGCGACTTGGTGAAGAATCCAGAATTACGTCCGGCCATTGTCGAACGGTTGAAGGTAGTGGGTAAAATGGCGAAAAAAGCAGGGGTGGTTGTCGGTATCGAAACCTCACTGGATGCCAAAGGAGATGTCGCTTTACTAAACGAAATCGGCTCGAAGCACATCCTGATTTATTTCAATTTCTCGAATCCACTCAAAGCCGGTCGCGATTTGCACGACGAGTTACGGATTCTTGGCAAAAAACGTATTTGCCAGATCCACTGTACCGACGAAGATGGCGTTTGGCTCCAAAACAATCCGCGTATCGACATGAAGAAGGTGAAACAAACACTGGACGATATGGGCTGGAAAGGCTGGCTGGTTATCGAACGCTCCCGCGACGCCAGCGACCCGCGCAATGTGAAGAAGAACTTCGGCGCAAACACTACATACTTGAAATCTATCTTTTAGGCAGGTTAACTTTTTGAGCTTTTTTTGTCATTTCGACCGTAGGGAGGAATCTAATAAGCAAACTTGAGATTCCTCCCTACGGTCGGAATGACAAAAAAGCATTCTGCCTGTTTGATACTGATCAACATATTGAGTGAAATCTTCCTAAATGCTCCATGCTACTTAGAATTTCGGAAATCCTGTCGATTTTCCTGCTCTCCTTCTCCGCTTTGACTCAATCGCTGACGGTAACGAATCTGCGTTGCGAGTATCGGACGAATCCAATTGGCGTGCAGTCCGATAAACCGGCATTGAGCTGGCAACTCGTATCGAGCCAGCGGAGTATTCGTCAAAAAGCCTATCAGATACTGGTGGCCGATTCGCCACAAACGCTCAGTCAGCATACAGGTAATGTGTGGGATTCGGGGAAAATTTCGTCGGATGCTTCCATTCAGGTCGGTTATCAGGGGAAAGCGATGGAGCCGACCAAAACCTATTACTGGAAAGTGCGCATCTGGGATTCGAAAAATACCGAGTCACCGTGGAGTTCGGTAGGATCATGGCAAATGGGGTTACTGGCTAAAACCGACTGGAAAGGCGCCAACTGGATTGCTTACGACAAACTACCCGATTCCCTGGTGAATAGTCTGCCAACCGACGGCAAGAAAGACAACGTGCAGGGCGGAAACATCCTGCCGATGCTTCGCAAAAGCTTTACGGTCACCAAACCTGTCCGGAAAGCTACGCTCTTCATTTCTGGACTCGGCCAGTTCGACGCGCACCTGAACGGGCAAAAAATCGGCGATCATTTTCTCGATCCCGGCTGGACCAAATACGACAAGCAGGCTCAGTACGTAGCATTCGACCTGACCGATAAGCTTAAATCGGGCGAAAACGCCCTTGGAGTCATGCTGGGCAATGGGTTTTATTACGTTCCGCCCGTTAAGGATCGTTACCGAAAACTGAAAGTGATGTTCGGCTATCCAAAACTAATTTGCCGACTTGCCGTTACGTATACCGATGGGTCGTCCGACAACATCATCAGCGATTCTTCCTGGAAAACAGCCCCTTCACCCATTACATTTTCGAGCATCTACGGCGGAGAAAACTACAACGCCAACCTAGAACAACCGGGCTGGGATAGTCCAAATTTTACCGATGCCTCGTGGCGGAATGTGCGGGTTGTAGAGGGACCGCCCGTGCTGAATGCCCAGATGCAGGAGCCGCTGAAAGTCTTCGATCAGTTTGCTCCCATCAGTAAAAAGCGTTTGGAAACGGGCGATTGGGTATATGACCTGGGGCAGAATGCGTCGGGCATTATCAGCCTGGCCGTCAGCGGTAAGAAAGGCGACACGCTACGAATTTATCCAGCCGAACTGATCAAAACCGATGGGTCGATAAACCAGAGATCGTCGGGGAGTCCGTTTTATTTCGAGTACATTCTGAAAGGTACCGGCCCGGAAACCTGGCAACCGCGCTTTACGTATTACGGCTTTCGGTACCTGCAACTAAAAGGGGGCGTTCCGAAGGGCGAACCCAATCCGGAAAATCGCCCGCAGATTGTTGACCTGAAAGGCTTACACACGCGCAACGCAGCGCCCGACGCTGGGCAATTTTCCTGCTCAAACGAGTTATTCAACAAAGCGCGTACCCTGATCGACTGGGGAATCAAAAGCAACATGGCGAGTGTGTTTACCGACTGTCCGCATCGGGAGAAACTGGGCTGGCTCGAAGAACTTCACCTCATGGGCGGCTCCGTACGCTACCAGTACGACATTGCCAGTTTGCTGAAAAAGGAGATTCAGGACATGAAAAACTCGCAATTACCCGACGGTCTGATTCCCGAGATTGCGCCTGAATACGTAAAATTCGACTGGGGTGACGGTATCTTCCGCGACTCGCCCGAATGGGGAAGCAGTGCCATCATTGTGCCCTGGTATTTGTATCAGTGGTATGGCGATAAAACCGAGCTGGCCGACAGCTATCCCATGATGCAGCGATACATCAACTACCTGGGTACCAAGGCAAAAAACCACATTCTGGCGCAGGGCTTAGGCGACTGGTACGACCTTGGCCCCAAACCGCCGGGTGTTTCGCAACTAACACCAATGGGCGTAACCGGCACCGCTATTTATTACTACGACCTGACGATTCTGGAGAAAATAGCCCGGATGCTGGCTAAATCGGCCGATGCCGAACAGTACCGGCAGTTGGCCAGTGAGGTAAAAATGGCTTTCAACCAGACCTTTTTTGATAAAGAGAAAAAATATTACGCTACCAACAGTCAGACGGCCAATGCGATGGCACTCTATATGAATCTGGTGGAGCCGCAGTGCCGGGACGCAGTGGTTGAGAATATTGTGAAAGACATTCGCAGCCGGAACAACAGCCTCACGGCGGGCGATATTGGCTATCGGTACCTGCTTCGGGCGCTGGAAGATGCGGGTCGTTCGGACGTTATTTTCGATATGAACAGCCGTTCCGATGTGCCGGGTTATGGGTATCAACTGGCCAAAGGCGCAACGGCCCTGACCGAATCGTGGCAGGCGCTTCCGACCGTATCGAATAATCATTTTATGCTGGGCCACCTGCTCGAATGGCTCTACGCTGGGCTCGCCGGGATTAAACAGGACGAGAGCACTCCGGCCTTTCGGAATAGTGTAATCTACCCCCAGCCCGTTGGCGATGTGAATCAGGCCAAAGCCACCTACCAATCGCCTTACGGCCTGATTGCCAGCGACTGGAAAAAGTCGGATACGAGTTTTGAACTGACCGTTCAGATTCCCGCCAATACAACCTCGACGGTTTATTTACCCGCATCGAAAACCAGTACAATACAGGTCGATGATCAACCGATCAGTAAGAGTAAAGAGGCTAAACTGATCGCCTTTGAAAAAGACAGAGCAAAGATTACTGTTGGCTCCGGTACCTACCGATTCAAGGTGGGTAATTAAACCGGCTTTACGATCAGCTTTCGGGAAGTTAGCGAGCCGCTAACATCATACAATCATTCGGGAAAATCGTAGATAGCAATAGTCTTTATCGCGGATAGTTTTGTACTCTGGGATAACCGCTCGGCCCGTTTAACCAGCCGAACGATGTATCTGGTTACGGCTATGACTTTACCCACTATCCGAGTTATACTTTTTTCGCTTCTAACTACATCGCTTTTTGCTCAAACGCGCCGAGTTTCCGATGCGGACATGCAACGTGTGTATAACGAGGTCAAAACGCCGTTTAAGTACGGTCTGGTGATGACCCCAGCCGACAACTCACAGAAGATGGACTGCCCGACGGTTTTTCAGAAAGGGGCGCAATGGTATATGTCCTATCTGATTTACAACGGTCGCGGCTACGAAACCTGGCTGGCAAAAAGTAAAGACCTCTTACACTGGGATACCCTTGGCCGGATCATGTCCTTCTCCGATACGACGCAAACTACCCATTGGGATGCGAACCAGAAAGCGGGGTACAACGCCTTGCAGGATACGCAATGGGGTGGTAGCTACGAACTAGCCCGGTATGATGGCAAGTACTGGATGTCGTACATCGGGGGCAACGGCAAAGGCTATGAAGCCGGTGACCTGTCCATTGGGATTGCCTACACATCGGGCGACCCGACCAAACCCCACGAATGGCAACGAAAATCAACCCCAGTACTGACGGCCAAAGACCCGGATACGCGCTGGTGGGAGAACCGGAAGTTGTTTAAAAGCACAATCATTGAGGATAAGCTGAAGCTCACGGGCCACCGATTTGTGATGTACTATAACGCCAACGGCGATACAACCGGCGTACCCAAAACCCGCTGGTTTGAGCGCATCGGTATGGCCGTTTCCGACGACATGCTCAACTGGAAACGCTTTCACAAAGAGCCGGTGATGATGCATTCGGCGGGTATCACGGGCGATGCGGTTATTCAGAAAATGGGCGATCTGTACGTGATGTTCTATTTTGGTGCGTTCTGGGAGGATCGACAAGGTGCGTTCAACCGCTTCGCTGTGTCTACGGATCTGGTCAACTGGACCGACTGGACGGGTGATAATCTGGTCGAGCCATCCGAATCATACGACAATCTGTACGCCCATAAGTCGTTCGTGGTCAAGCATAAAGGCGTCGTATACCACTTCTATTGCGCCGTCAACAAGGCCGATCAGCGGGGAATTGCGGTGGCGACGTCCGTCGATCTGGGAAAAAGTAATAAACAGTTTGTACCGGCTCCTGCGAAAAAATGAGAAACTTGCCGCTTTTTTGTCATTCCGACGATAGGAGGAATCTCAAGCTTCACATTATCGAACTTGAGATTCCTCCTATCGTCGGAATGACAAAGTCTGTTCTATTATTCGGGCTATTTATTCTGTTTTTATACGTATTCATTTCAACCGTTTTCGCCCAAACTTCCCCCCGAACGGTACAGGATTTTAACAAAGGCTGGCGGTTTTATCTGGGCGATGAGGCTAATGCAAAAACCGCTGCTTTTTCCGATGGGAACTGGCGCGCATTAACGCTACCCCACGACTGGAGCATCGAAGGCCAATTCAGCGAACATCATCTGGGCACTACGCAGGAAGGGGCGCTACCGACAGGCATCGGCTGGTATCGCAAAACGTTTAGCATTCCAGCTACGGTAAAAGGCAAAAACGTCTATATAGAGTTTGATGGGATTTACCGCAACAGCGAAGTCTGGATCAACGGGCATTCGCTGGGTATGAGGCCGTACGGCTATAGCTCCTTTCGGTACGAACTGACGAAGTTCCTGAAAGTCGGGACTGAAAAAAATGTGATTGCCGTTCGCGTTGATAACTCGGCGCAACCCAATTCGCGCTGGTATACTGGTTCGGGTATTTATAGGAACGTACGGCTGGTGATGACCTCGCCAATCGCCGTCGATCATTGGGGAACTTACGCAACGACGCCAACGGTAACGGATCAGCAGGCCAGCGTTTCGCTTCAGATCACCGTTCGAAATGCGGCCGGTCGGCGCACGGATGTCAAGCCACAAACGGTTCGGATAGTCAGCACGATTCTGGATGCCAGCGGCAGGGAAGTCGCTGCACAAACAACAAACGCTGCCCGGCTGACGGATTCGCTGACTACTTTTTCGCAGTCGTTCGAGGTGAAAAACCCCGTTCTCTGGACGATTGAGAAACCGTACCTGTACAAAATCGTCACCCGGGTTTATAACCAGAATCAACTGGAAGACAGTTACGAAACACCCCTCGGTATTCGCTCGTTTCGCTTCGACGCGGCTACCGGGTTTTCACTGAACGGAAAGCCGACGAAGATTCTGGGCGTTTGTCTGCATCACGATCTGGGTGCATTGGGGGCGGCCGTGAATCGCCGGGCCATTCAGCGTCAGCTTGACCTGTTGAAGGCAATGGGCTGTAATGCCATCCGTACGGCACATAACCCGCCTGCGACCGAACTGCTGGACCTCTGCGATCAGATGGGCTTTATTGTCATGGACGAAGCGTTCGACATGTGGAAGAAGAAAAAGTCGAAGCAGGATTATGGACTGAACTGGGATACCTGGCACAAAACCGATCTCGAAGACATGCTTCGTCGCGACCGCAACCATCCGTCGATTTTTATGTGGAGCATTGGTAACGAAATTCGCGAACAGTTTGATTCCACAGGGCTTACCATTACAAAGGAACTGGCGTCCATTGTTAAGAAGCTGGATTTAACCCGCCCCGTTACGTCGGCGCTGACCGAAAACATACCCGACAAAAATTTCATCTACCGTTCGGGGGCGCTGGATTTGCTGGGGTTCAATTACAAACACGAAGCCTACGCCGATTTCCCGAAAACGTTTCCGAATCAGCCGGTACTGGCTTCTGAAACGGGGTCATCGCTGGAAACGCGCGGGCACTACGATATGCCCTCCGATTCCATACGGATGTGGGGCAAAGGCGGTCCGGCCAACTTCAAAGACGGTAATTCTGACTGGACGGCCTCGGCTTATGATAACGAAGCGGCTTACTGGGGCTCGACGCACGAGAAAACCTGGAAAGTGATCAAAAAGCTACCCCATATGGCGGGGCTATTCATCTGGACGGGCTTCGATTATCTGGGCGAACCGCACCCGTATCCGTGGCCTGCCCGGAGCTCGTATTTTGGCATTCTTGACCTCGCTGGTTTTCCGAAAGATGTGTATTACCTGTACCAATCCGAATGGACTAACACGCCAACGCTACACATTTTCCCGCACTGGAATTGGCAAAAAGGTAGAACCGTGGATGTGTGGGCGTACTTCAATCAGGCCGACGAGGTAGAGCTATTCCTGAATGATAAATCACTGGGCGTTCGGAAGAAAACCGGTGATGAATTGCACGTACTATGGCGTGTTCCGTACGAGGCTGGCACACTGAAAGCCATCTCGCGAAAAGATGGGAAAACGGTACTGACCAAAACCATTTCGACCGCCGGGAAACCCGCCAAACTTCAACTCATCGCCGATCGTAACGCACTGAAAGCGAATGGTAACGATCTGTCGTTTGTGACGGTCAATGTACTCGACGAAAAAGGCAATCTCATTCCCGACGCCAGCCATCTGATTACGTTCACGCTCGAAGGGGAAGGAGTAATCGCCGGTGTCGACAATGGCTATCAAGCCAGTCTGGAACCGTTCAAAGCCAATTACCGACGTGCCTATAACGGCAAAGCATTAGCCATTATCCAGACAACCGAAAAACCAGGGAAGATCGTTTTAAAAGCGTCATCAGAAGGTTTGCAGAGTACTGTAATCGAATTAGTTACGAAATAGACAAACGGTTGTTTGTTGCTCGTCCGCGATTAAGCTCGCGGATGCCTGAGGTCCGCGTCTGCGACGCGAGAGAGAAAAAATTAGCTACTACTCAAAAGCGTCACAGACGCGAGTCTCGGACATCCGCGAGCTTAATCGCGGACGAGCGAGTTCCATACTAAATTGCTTATGAGAACCGGATTTATCCTGATAACCTTGTTACTAAGCTTACAATCGTTTGCTCAATCGGCGGGGGGATTGGCGAAGCTTGTTCCTGCAAATAAGCAATCGGCAAATGCCAAACCGTGGGTGTTCTGGTACTGGATGCAGGGGGGCGTTTCGAAAGAAGGCATTACGGCCGACCTCGAAGCGATGAAAGCAGCGGGTATTGGTGGCGCTTATCTGATGCCCATCAAAGGGGTGACGAATCCGCCCATTTACACACCAGCAGCCGAGCAACTGAGTCCCCGCTGGTGGGATATGGTTCGGTTTTCGATGCAGGAAGCCAAACGACTGGGTCTCGACATGGGTATGCACGTGAGCGATGGTTTTGCTCTGGCCGGTGGCCCGTGGATTACGCCCGCCCTATCGATGCAAAAAGTCGTATACGCTTCAGTGTCAGTACAGGGTGGCCAGCGCTTTTCGGCGAAACTACCGCAACCAACAATCAATGAAGGGTATTACAAAGACATTGCGGTTCTGGCTTTTCCTGCCTTGGTACCGTCGACTTCTCAAGCGAGCCAAACGCCCAAAATCACGTCCAGCAAAACGGGTGTAAAACCACAATTTCTGGTCGATCCAGCGAATAAAAAGGAAAGCTTTAGGAGTGATACAGCTTGCTGGATTCAGTACGCGTACGACCAGCCATTTACCTGCCGTTCGATTTTGATTCGTACCGGAGGGAACAACTATCAGGCGCATCGACTGAAGATCGAGGTGAGCGACGACGGCACAACATTCCGGTCCATTGGCCGACTTGACCCACCCCGGCACGGCTGGCAGGATACCGACGCCGATGTGACACACGCCATCCCGACGACCACGGCCCGTTACTTTCGCTTTATTTACGACAAAGCGGGTTCTGAACCCGGCTCGGAAGATCTGGACGCAGCTAAGTGGAAACCGAGCCTGAAACTGGTTGGGCTGGAATTATCGCCCGAACCGCGCATCAATCAGTTTGAAGGCAAATCGGCGGCCGTTTGGCGAGTTGGCAAACGGGAGATTCCAAACGTGGCTGAAGACCTCGCCATCCCTCTCAATAAAATTATCAACCTGACGGACAAACTCAGCCCCGACGGTCAACTTGACTGGCAGGCTCCTACTGGCTCGTGGACAATTCTGCGCATCGGTCATACCTCAACGGGTCATACCAACGCAACCGCCGGAGCCGGTAAAGGTCTGGAGTGTGATAAGTTTAATCCCGAAGCAATAACCTTGCAATTCAATAGCTGGTTTGGCGAAGCACATAAGCAGATTGGCCCCGAACTGAGTAAAGATGTACTGAAGGTTTTCCACGTCGATAGCTGGGAATGCGGTAGCCAGAACTGGTCGACCACCTTTGCCGCTGAATTCAAAAAACGACGCGGGTATGACCTCATGCCGTATCTGCCGGTAATGGCTGGTCTGCCGGTTGAAAGCAGTGAAACCTCGGAGCAGGTATTGTACGATATTCGCCGGACGGTGGCCGAACTGATTGTGGCTATTTTTTACAAAACGCTGGCCGATCTAGCCCATCAGAAAGGCGTAACATTTACCGCCGAAAGTGTGGCCCCCACCATGACCAGCGACGGACTGGCCCACTACAAACTGGTCGATGTGCCGATGGGCGAATTCTGGCTCAACAGTCCCACGCACGACAAGCCCAACGACATGCTCGATGCGACCTCGGCCGCCCATATCTACGGCAAAAATATCGTTCAGGCCGAAGGGTTCACAACCGTACGGATGGACTGGAGCGAGCATCCGGGGATGCTCAAAACGCTTCAGGATCGTAATTATGCCCTGGGCATCAATAAACTCGTTTACCACGTGTTTACGCATAACCCCTGGACCGACCGAAAACCGGGCATGACGCTGGACGGTGTGGGCCTGTATTTTCAGCGCGATCAAACCTGGTGGAAATCGGCTAAAGCTTGGGTCGATTATGCCCAACGGTGTCAGACGCTGCTCCAACTGGGCAAACCCGTTGCGGATGTTGCGGTATTTACGGGTGAAGATATTCCACGTCGATCTGTCCTGCCCGACCGACTCGTATCGACCTTGCCCGGTATTTTTGGGAAAGAGATTGTAGAACGGGAAGCAAAGCGATTAGCGAATGTTGGCGAACCACTGCGACAGAAACCGGCGGGTGTCTCGCATTCGGCCAACATGGCTGATCCTGAAAATTGGGTTGACCCGCTGCGGGGCTACACTTACGATTCGTTCAGTTCCGATGCGCTGAATACGTTGGCAAACGTGCAGAATGGCAAGGTAGCGTTTGCGCCGGGTACGGCCTATTCCTTGCTGGTGCTCCCGCGGCAAAACCCACTACAAATGAATAATGCCTTTGCCACCCCCGAAACACTCACCAAACTGGTCGGTCTGGTGAAGGCCGGAGCAACGGTTCTGATCGGTGAAAAACCGCTTTATGCTGCCGGGAAGCAAGCCACTAATCAACAGATCAAGCCACTGGCCGATGAATTGTGGGGTGGACTGTTTCAGGAAGCAGCTAATGAACCAGCTACAATTCGGATGAAACGGCTGGGGCAGGGCCGGGTTATCCAGACGCCATTTGGAGCAGATTCCTTTGAAAAGCTGGGGGTAACACGAGATATACTGTTTATAGAATCGACCGGTCAGTACGCCCACGACTTAGCCTGGACGCACCGCCGGGATGGCGAAACAGACATCTATTTTATTGCCAATCAGCAGGACAAGCCGCGTACGATCACGGCGTCGTTTCGCGCGTTTTTCAAATCGCCTGAACTATACGATGCTGTTACTGACGAGTTGACCGATGCCCCTGAATGGCGCGTACGAGGGCAGCACATGCAGCTACCGATTCGCCTGGCTCCCAATGCATCGTTGTTCGTAATTTTCCGGAAGCCCACCCGGCAAATCAGTCGGAACGGTAAAAACAATTTGGATGGGCAGTTGGTGCAGACGCTCGACGGTTCGTGGCAGGTAACGTTTGACCCGGCTTATGGTGGACCGAACACTCCGCAAACCTTCACCACCCTTACCGACTGGAGCCAGTCAGCCGATTCGTCGATTCGGTATTATTCCGGTACAGCTATCTATTCGAAAACCTTTACATGGACTTCGAAATCGACAACAGACCGCATCTGGCTCGACCTGGGTCATATCGCCAACATTGCCGATGTGAAGCTAAACGGTATCTCCTGTGGCACTGTCTGGACGGCCCCTTACCGAATCGACATTACCAAGGCGCTCCAGTCCGGCAAGAACCAGCTAACAATTGAGGTAAGCAACACCTGGGCCAACCGGCTCATCGGCGACCAGCTTTTACCCGAATCCAGACGAATTACCCGAACAACCGCCCCATACCGCCTGCAAGGCAAACCCCTGCTCGAAGCGGGACTGCTTGGCCCGGTACAGATTGTAAAGCAGGAACCACTGGATTAATAGCTCGTCCGCGATTGTATCGCGGATGCCTGAGGTCCGCGTCTGTGACGCACAGGAAAAAATAGCTACTACTCATACGCGTCGCAGACGCGAACCTCAAGCATCCGCGATACAATCGCGGACGAGCGGTGAGCGGTAGAGAGCAACGCAACCCTCCCGACTAGTTTTCCGTATCCGTAGCATCATTCACCTCAAAATTGTACGCTACGATGAAATCGATCCTGTTTGCTCTGCTCTTATTGGTGATGTTGGTTGTGGGTTGTAAGAAAAGTACAGATGATGTAGCGCCAACCACTACGACGGTTACCACGACGTTTCCCCAGATATTGGCTCCGGGTACCTGGGTGATTAGCTCCTACCTACAGGGAACTGAAGATAAACTTAAATCGCTGGGAAGTGTCAGCATCAATTTTACCAGCGACGGGAAAGCTACGGCAACGCTTAACGGCCAGACGACCGTTGGTACCTGGTCGTGGGGTGGAAACAGCTATTACGGAACACCGGCTGATTCTAAAACGGTCACACTGAGCTTTGGCATAAAGTCGCCCTATGATAAACTCAGTAAGACCTGGACCATTATGGATGCTAGCTCGTCGGCCATTAAGCTGGATAATAGCAATCCGGCTGAAAATGAGCATCTGATGCTTACCAAATAGTGCCGTTTTCGTAACTTCCCGGAACATTCTGGTCTGTAGAGGCTATTCTATTTCGGGAAGTTAACCACTTACTCTCTTCTTGATGAAAAACAAACTCGTTTTCCTGCTCCTTATTGACGTTTACGTGGGTATCGCCGGAGCCCTTAACGCGCCAATTCGTGGTCATTATGCCATCAAAAATGTCCAGACGGGGCTGTTATTACGGGTTCAGGATGCACGTAAAGCCGATGGAACCCCGATTGTAGCGTATTCGCCGGTGAACTGGAAATGCGTTACCTGGGATTTTTTGCACGTAGAAGGCGACACCTACCAGCTTCGTAACCTGTTTACCAGCAAAACTCTGCAGCCCGAAAGCGGAAAGCCGAGTGAGGGCATCAATCTGGAACAACAGCCGCTAATCGCTTCCCAGACCAATCAGGAATACGAATTTATTCCCGCTGGAAAAGATATGTACCGGATAAAACTCAAAGGGTCAGACCTATACATTACGCCCGTCGATAGCAAAGGATCGGTTAACTCCCGAATCATGCTGGCTAAAAAGTCTGCATCACAGGCGCAGATGTGGACTATCTACGAGCAGGACCCGCAGATTTGAGCTGGGACCAGCTTTAGTTTCTGGAAGTGAATAGCATTGGTGGTATCTATTAATTTACAATTTTAGCTAGGTTGATTTTGTTAATTGTAGACATTGAATGATTGAAGCGTTCCTGAAATTTTTCTAAGCTCCAATTATTTTTACCTGCAACGAATGAGTTCCATTTACTCATTAAGTTTTCTGCCCGACTTATGTCAATATACTGTAAGGCACAAAAAGCTTCTGCCTGATCGAACCACAAATCATTTCTTTCAAGGTAATAATCAAGATAGGTAGTTAAATAATCCTTTGAATTATTGCTACCGAAAGTGGCCAATGCTAAACAGTACCCAGAACCTGCATAACAAACCTCGCTTTTAAGCAAGTGCTTGCCAATGATATCTTCTAATCCTTTGTAATTATTAATAGCGGCAAAGAAAGACCCAGTTATTCTAGTTCGCCAATTGAAGTCTCCTAATAATTGTTCGACTATTTTTACGTTAATTTCTTTCGCTGTGTCGGCAAAATTCTTAATTAAAGTCTCATCGACGTTTGAGAGATTAGTCCTGTAAAATGGTATAACCCATTTTTTTACAAACTCTTCAGTAAGCTCTGCATCGTTTCTTGGGACTTCAATATTCTCAAAAGGATTTCGGTGTCGAACTGTTGCACCTGATACATGCAGTGCAATTTCAGCTGTCTTGTTTTTCTGGGTGAAGAGCTTAGCCCATAATTCTATAAAGCTCATGCGGTCAAAATATTATAGCCATTTTTTTAACAAATCCAAGTTCTAACTTCCAATGCAATAGTATGAAAAACCAATAAAGTGACTGTATTCACTTCTTATTTTCTCTTATTATAAGTAATAATGCACCAACACTCTTCCGCAATGCAATCGCGGTCGAGCGCTATAGCTAACACGCTAATATCCTACAATGGCTTGTGAAAATAGCATATTCTGTAGCGGTTTATTCCAATTAATTTTGGATTTTCCGCCGATACGGCCCGCTTTACTATGCTTTATCGCTTCCTTGCCTTTAGCCTGCTGTTTCCGACTGTCCTCTACGCTCAATTAGTCGATAAGACACCGGCTGCCATACCTAATCAACCGCGTGTTTATCAGACGGAACCGTATGAAGACCCGCTGGTGAGCGGCATAAACCGGGATGCATCCCGCGCCACGGCCTACTCGTTCGCTACGCTAAAAGACGCACAAACCGTTGATCGAGCCAAAACAGGTCGCTATCTGTCGCTGAATGGTGAGTGGGACTTTTCGTTTGCGCTGAAGCCAGCCGATGCACCCGCCGATTTTTACAAGAGTCGGGTGAGTGGCTGGAAGAAGATTCCGGTGCCGTCGAACTGGGAGATGCAGGGCTACGATAAGCCCATTTATAAAAGTGCTGTGTATCCGTTCCGGCCCGTTAACCCGCCCTACGTACCGCACGATTACAACGGCGTGGGTTGTTATCAACGTACGTTTTCCGTTCCTGCCGACTGGCGCGATATGAACGTAACGCTTCATTTTGGCGGGGTAAGCTCGGCCTACAAAGTGTGGCTAAACGGCAAATTCTTGGGGTATGCCGAGGATAGTTTTCTCTCGTCGGAATTCAACATTACGCCCTACCTGCAAGCGGGTGAAAATGTGTTGTCGGTATGGGTGATTCGGTGGAGCGACGGGTCATTTCTGGAAGATCAGGACCAGTGGCGGATGAGCGGCATTCATCGCGAAGTGATGCTGCTGGCGGAGCCAAAACTCCGCATCGCTGATTTTTTCTACCAAACCAAACTCGACAACGAGTACAAAGATGCTGTGCTGAGCATCCGGCCCCGTATCGAAAACCTGACCGGTCAGCCAGTACCCGGTTATCAGCTCAAGGCTCAACTTTATACGAAGCAGAACGAGCCCGTTTTCGAAAAGCCCCTGCAAACCAGCGTCGAGTCGATCATCAACGAAATTTACCCCCGGCTCGACAACGCGAAGTTTGGTATTCTGGAAACGACGGTGAAAAATCCGGCCAAATGGAGCGATGAAGAACCGAATCTGTACACGCTGGTTTTGTCGCTGGAAGATAGCACCGGGAAGCTGCTCGAAGCCAAAAGCTGTAAGCTCGGCTTTCGCTCCATTGAGTTCTCGAAAGATGATAGCAAGCTGCTGATTAATGGCAGAAAAACGTACCTCTATGGCGTTAATCGGCCCGACCATCACCCGACGAAAGGTAAGGCGCTGAGTCGCGAAGATATGTTGCAGGACGTTCTGACCATCAAGCGGTTCAACTTCAACTGCATCCGTTCGAGCCACTACCCCAGCGATCCGTATCTGTACGATCTTTGCGACGAGTTTGGCATTCTGGTCATCGACGAAGCCAATCTGGAAACCCACGGCTTGGGCTCCAAACTCAGCAACGACGCCCTGTGGACGGGTGCATATCTGGAACGAAGTAACCGGATGGCCCTGCGCGACAAAAACCACCCGTCGATTATCTTCTGGAGCCTTGGCAACGAAGCCGGTCGAGGACCCAATCACGCGGCTATGGCGGCCTGGCTGCATGATTTTGACATTACTCGTCCAGTCCATTATGAACCCGCCATGGGTAGCCCTAAACTGGCCGGGTACATGGACAACAAAGACCCGCGCTACCTGAAATCCAACGATCATTCGCACCGGATTCAAAATCCGCAGGACCAATACTACGTTGATATAGTGAGCCGGATGTATCCAGCCTTGTACACCCCCGAACTACTGGCGAATCAGGACAACGGCGACACGCGCCCAATTTTCTTCTGTGAGTACGCCCACGCGATGGGTAACTCGGCCGGAAACATCAAAGAGTTCTGGGACCTATTTCGTCGGACGAAGCGCATCATCGGCGCTTGTATCTGGGAATTTAAAGATCAGGGATTGCTGAAACGCGACGAAAACGGCACAAGTTTCTATGCATACGGTGGCGACTACGGCGAAAAATATTTCGATAATTTCACTATTAAAGGCGTTGTGGCTGCGGACGGTCGTCCGAAGGCGGCTATGACCGAGTGCAAGCGGGTTTTTCAGGGTATCGAGTGCGACTGGCAGGACGCTCAGAAAGGGCTAATGCATATTATTAACCGCCATGCCGTCAACAATGCGGCTGATTATCTGGCGCAGATCAGCATTCGGGAAAATGGTCGTGTGATAGTAACTCGTCAGCTTCCAACGCTGAATCTGGCGGCTGGGCATGATACGGTTGTCAGTCTTGCGGCTTATCTGCCAAAGCAGAAGGCTGGTTCCGAATACCTGGTTGATATTCAGTTTGGATTATCGCACGATGAGCCCTGGGCACCAAAAGGTTTTGTCGTTGCGTCGAATCAATTGGCAGTTCCCCACAATTCAGCTGCACCGTTGACAAAACAGACCTACGCGTCCGTTACACTTGCCGAAAATGCAAACGGGTATATGATAAAAGGTGCTGGTTTTTCGGTCGAAATTGCCAAAGCGAACGGTGCGCTTACTTCGTACCAACTGGCCGGGAAAGAACAGATTTTTGCACCCCTGCTGCCTCACTTTTCTCGCCCCTTAACGGACAACGACAAACGCGGCTGGAAACCGCAGCGCAAACTTAAGCCCTGGTATGACCCGCATCTGACACTAAAAACCCTAACCGCCCAAACGCTCGATAAAGGACAGATAAAACTCTCCAGCACCTATTCGCTCATCAACGATAGCGCCCGTGTGCAGGTCGATTATCTGGTTCGGGGCGATGGGGTCGTCAGTGTTGAATTCGCTATTCAGACGAAATTTCCGTTGCCAAATATACCTAAAGTAGGGATGCAGGGCGGTATCGAACGGAGTTACGAAGCCATCAGTTGGTACGGTCGCGGGCCGCTCGAAAACTACATCGACCGTCGGTATGGCTTCGATGCGGGCGTATACACGCAATCGCTGACCGATTTTATGGAACCGTACGTGGTGCCGCAGGAGAACGGCAACCGAACCGATGTGCGCTGGATGTATCTGAGTAATCCAAAAACGAAAAATGGTTTGTTGATCGTTGCCGATAGCCTGCTGAGTATGAGCGCATGGCCGTATACCGAAGCGAACATTCAGGAGGCCAAACATACCAACAAGCTGAAAGACGCGGGCTATCTGACGCTTAATATCGACCTGATTCAGATGGGGGTCGGTGGCAACGATAGCTGGAGCGATGTTGCGGCCCCGTTGGAGCAGTACCAGATCAAAGCCAAACCGTATCAGTACCGATTTTATTTGTTGCCATTGGCCAAATCGCCGGAAGATCCGGGTGTACTGGCGAGAAAAGTCAAAGCGAGTGCTCAGAATACAGCGTCTGAACGTTTAGAAGCAACAGGTGTATCGACAAATAGTGCAGTTGGATTGGGCCGATCGCAGAAATAAAAAAGTATAAGATAAAATACCGCTTAAGCATGCGTGTAGTACAAAAAAACTATTCAATCGTAACCAGTATAGTCCTTCTGGCCTGTCTGAACGTTTCAGTGGTAAAGGCTCAGTCGGCTAAAATCCTGACGACCGATAAACTGAAGCAATACGTCAGTTATTTCAACGTCGTCGATCAGGAGGAAGCGGTTAAAAACTATGTGCCCAACGATCAGTCGTTCGATTGGTTGTCCAAAAATATTCCCCTGTTCGACTGCCCGGATTCGACCCTAAACACAATCTACTATTACCGCTGGTGGGCATTTCGGAAGCACCTGAAAGAGACGCCGGAAGGGTTCATTTTTACGGAATTTATTACTAAAATGAACCATGCGGGAAAGTATAATGCCATCAGTAGCGCACTTGGCCATCATATTTACGAAGGTCGCTGGCTGCACAATCCGACGTACATCGACGATTATATCTCGTTCTGGCTGTACGTCGATCCGAAACACACGGTCCAGCGATTTCATGCCTTCAGTAGTTGGGTCGATGATGCGGTGTATAATCGGTATCTGGTTAATCTGGACAAGCCGTTTATTCAGAAAAATCTGATGACACTGGATGCTGATTACCGGAAATGGCAGCAGGAGAAGCAATTGCCCAGTGGATTGTTCTGGCAGTTTGATGTGCGTGATGCCATGGAAGAATCCATCAGCGGATCGCGGAAGGAGAAAAATCGTCGTCCAACCATCAACAGCTACATGTACGGCAATGCCAAAGCGTTGGCTGCGATGGCCGCCCTGGTTAACAACGATACGCTCCAGCGCCGATATGAACAACAGGCGATAGAACTGAAAAGATTAACAGTAGACAGTTTATGGAACAGCGAATCCCATTTCTTCGAAGTGAAACATCCGAATGGGGCCTTTGCCAACGCCCGCGAAGCCATCGGCTTTATTCCCTGGTATTTCAACCTGCCCGACGATAAACCCGAATACACTCAGCAGTGGAATCAACTAACCGATACAACGGGTTTTGATGCGCCCTGGGGCATTACCACAGCCGAGCGTCGGCATCCGGGGTTTCGTACGCATGGGTCGGGTCATGGCTGCGAGTGGGATGGGGCCGTCTGGCCGTTTGCGACTACACAAACGCTGAAAGGACTGGCCAATCTACTGACCGATTACAAACATCAGGGGCGTATGACCAAGTCGGTGTTTTATAACGAGCTGGTGAAATATGCCCGGTCGCACACGATGAATGGCACGATTTATCTGGGTGAGTATCAGGATGAAAAGACAGGGGAGTGGCTCAAAGGCGATAACCCTCGTAGTAAATTCTACAACCATTCGGGCTTTGCTGATTTGATCATCAACGATCTGGTCGGATTAAAGCCCCGTGCTGATAACGTGCTGGAAATCCACCCATTAATCCCCGACAATACCTGGGAGTGGTTTTGCCTGGACAATGTGCTGTATCATGGAAAGAGGTTAACTATCCTGTACGACAAAACCGGCGGGCATTACGGAAAAGGGAAGGGCTTCATAGTCCTTTCCAATGGAAAACAAGTATTTAAGGGGAATAAGCTGACATCAGTGGTGGCACGTCTATAACTTCCCGAAAGTTTTGAACTTTCGGGAAGTTGATAAATCCTATTCCTATTCCATGGTCTGTGTCCTCACAGACCATTTACTGGAAGGTTTTTACAGGCTGACGCATAGGTGGTCTGTGAGGACACAGACCATGGGAAGTGAAGAATGACAGAAAAAATTATGAAAAACCTACCCTTGATCGACCTGAGTGTCATTGCTGCGTACCTTGTAGCGATGGTGCTGGTGGGCGTGTATTTCTCCCGAAAAAACAAAAACGCCGACCAGTTTACAACAGCATCGGGAGCTATTCCCGGCTGGGCAACAGGCTTGTCGATCTACGCGACGTTTTTAAGCAGCAATACGTTTCTCGGTGTTCCGGGGAAAGCGTTTGGAGGTAACTGGAATTCGTTTGTATTCAGTTTATCTATGCCGCTGGCCGCTTTTGTTGCAGCCCGGTATTTTATTCCGTTTTATCGGCGTTCGGGCGAAGTGTCGGCCTATACGCATTTCGAACATCGGTTTGGTTCATGGGCTCGAACCTATGCGGTGGTTTGTTTTCTGCTGACCCAGCTAGCGCGTATGGGTTCCATCTTCCTGGGTATTGCGCTGAGTTTGCAGGCACTAACCGGCTATTCGATGCAAACGATCATGGTCGTAATGGGCGTCTGTATCATCATTTATACCGTAATGGGCGGTATGGAAGCTGTGATCTGGACAGAAGTGGTACAGGGCGTCATCAAAACGTTTGGCGCGCTGCTGATTCTGTATCTGATTGTGCAGGCTATGCCAGGGGGCGTTTCTTCCATTATCGAGATTGGTAAAACGCATGGCAAATTCAGTCTGGGTGGCCTCTCGCCCGATTTTACACAGTCGACCTTCTGGGTGGTGTTGCTGTACGGTTTCTTTATCAACCTGAACAATTTCGGCATGGATCAGAATTACATCCAGCGGTATCATACAACCGCGTCGGAAAAGGAAGCGTCGAAATCACTTTGGCTGTGTGTCTGGCTGTATGTACCGGCTTCGTTGCTGTTTTTTATAATTGGTTCCTGCCTGTTTGGGTATTATCAGCAATACCCTCAGTTGCTCGATGTCATCCGGCATAATGTAGCCCTCGAACGGTTACCGGCTGGTGCATCGGCTGCCGAGGTGAACCAGTTGGCATCGACGCTGCAACCTGCCGACTATGGTGATAAGGTGATGCCGAATTTCATGGTTACTAACGTGCCCATTGGGCTGATGGGCCTGATTATTTCGGCCATTTTGTCGGCAGCAATGAGTACCATTAGCTCTGGGATGAATGCATCGGCTACGGTATTTACTGAAGATATTTATAAGCGATACATCAACCCGAATCCATCGAACCAGAAGCAGCTTCGGTTGTTGCACATCGCTACGGTTGTCGTTGGGATACTGGGGTTAACCGCCGGACTGGCTATGATTGGGGTAAAAAGCATTCTGGATACCTGGTGGACGCTGTCCGGTATTTTTGCGGCTGGTATGCTGGGACTCTTTTTGCTGGGGCTGATCAGTCGACAAACGAAGAGCCCGGAAGCGCTGACTGCTGTCATTATTGGGGTACTCGTAATAGTCTGGCTGACTTTTTCGCCTAAACTTCCCGAAGAGTACGGATACCTCCGTAATCCATTACACAGCAACATGATTATCGTTGTCGGCACGCTCACTATTTTTCTGGTGGGAGTTGTACTGACTAAACTCAAAAAGAATAATTCACAACCTATTCAGAAAGAGGTGATTGTGCCGAATGAATAACATGAAATGTTCTACCAGTTGGAGAAACTCTTTCGCTCTTTATTAAAATGAATACATCCGAAAAAGGCTTCATTCCCGTGATGCTCACGCCATTTACCGACAATGGCGCTATTGATTTTGACACCCTGACCCGACTGACCGAATTTTATTTGCAGGCAGGTGCCGCCGGACTGTTTGCGAATTGCCTGTCGAGCGAAATGTTTGAACTGACTGAAGCTGAACGGCTCCAGATCATCGAACACGTCATCAAGGTGACCAACGGTCGGGTGCCTGTCGTCGCTACGGGTACATTTGGCGGCCCCATTGCCCAGCAGGCCGATTTTGTGAAACAGGTAGCCGATAAAGGGACGGATGCGGTTATCCTGATTACAGGGCTGCTGGCCGATCAAACCGAGTCGGATGGTGTGTTCAACGAGCGCGTTTTTCAGTTGCTGGATCAAACGGGTACTGTTCCGGTAGGCTTTTACGAATGTCCAGTGCCGTACAAGCGCCTGATTTCACCCGAGCAATTAAAACTATTTGTCGATACGGGTCGGGTAATTTACCACAAAGATACCTGTCTGGATATTGATCAGATTCGGGAGAAGTTACGACTGGCGAACCGACCCGGTTTTGGCCTGTACGATGCCTACATGGCTCACGCGGTAGAATCATTAAAGGCGGGTTCGGCGGGACTTTCCTGCATTCAGGGTAATTATTTCCCCGAACTGATTACCTGGCTCTGTCAAAATTATAATAATGCTGATTTACAGTCGGAAGTAGGGGAGGTGCAACAGTATCTGATCGATAATATGGATGTCATGCACAATGTCTACCCAATAGTATCGAAGTACTTCCTGCAACTGCGGGGCTTTCACATGTCGACCTATACCCGTCGCGATGTAGGCACGTTTACGCCTGAAATTGCCAAACAGGTTGAGGAGTTGTATGCTAGTTACACCCAGTTGCAGGAGAAACTGGCGCTGGCAGTTTTGTAAGGTCTATATTAGCTTGTCCTGTTTAGTTTTTGAAATAATTGGCCCGTCTAATTGTCGTTTTAATCGAAGAGAGAAATGACGATTAGGCGGGTCGATCAACAACAGAAATAGAAAGTTCAACCATTGATTACTGAATCGTTAAGCTTTGTGATTCGTGTTGATTCATGCTGGCTGCAACGCATTGCTACCTTGCAAAAAGTGTCTTACCGATCCACGATCAACTTTTTTTTCAGCCTGCCACAGATCATATTTTTTCTGTAGATTCATCCACAGATCAGCATTCGTGGCAAAAGCTTCAGATAACTTTACGGCCATTTCAGGGCTGATTCCAGCTTTTTGATTTACTATCATCGACAGAATACGACGACTTACACCTAAGCCTGCAGCAATTTCTGTTATTGTATATGGCTGTCCACTTTCCTCGCGCAACCCTTCAATCATACCGCTCAAAATTGCTCCTGGGTGCGCTGGGCGCATAGTACGTTTTAACATAGCTGTATTCTAATTTAATGATAATCTAGAAAATCCACATCGTAAGCGTTTCCATCTTCAAAGCGAAAAATGATCCGATAATTCGCATTAACCTTGACGGAGTAAAAATCTTTTAAATCTCCACTCAATTTATGAAATCGATAGCCTGGCATGTCCATCTGCTCCACTGTGTCAGCGGTTTCTAACAAGGATAGAATTTCACGTATCCGTTCAACCAAATGGGCCGTTAATTTCGATGGATTGTCATCCTCAAATAAAAGTCGTAAGCCTTTATGCTGGATACTTTCTATCATACATCTAATGTAACATGTTATTACTCATGTTACAAGCAGGAAGCATCGCTTATATACTCTTTTTAAGGAAATGACTAACAAGTTGGGCTCACGCAATGGGTACAGAGCTAGGTCATTTCAGGGATACGTCATGGATACAGAGCGAATAAGGCTATGCGTATGCTGCGGTCCTGACACGCTGATGCCGACGCGGGGTGCCCGATCCCAACGGGGTAGAAAAGAACCGTTGATGGGCTCCATGGCTATCCGTTGCGGTTTTTCACCGCCTGTCTTCCAGCTAAATTCATAAAACTGCCCGACATGGCTATGTGCCTGCAAGGTAATACTTGATGGCTTTTCCGAAAGACGATGTGTTTTCAGTACGTGTCGAGCTCCATCCTTAACCTGCCAGAGTTCAAGTGAGTCGTTTCGTATGCCGAAACCCAGCGCATTAGCCGCATCGCCATACAGACAAATACTTTGGAGTACGTTAGCCTGCGGAGTCACTTCAGCTGAGAAAGTATATGTCCCTTTTTTGATGACCGTCCCCAGAAAACTTCCCGTTGGCGTAGAGGCTACATTGGTGATTTGTAACTGACCTGCCTGAATCGCGGTTGGTGGCTCTGGCTGACTGACATCCCAAGTCCAGGGAATGGACGGATTTTTATCGGTAAACTCAACGGCTAGTGCTGGCGCTTTTTGCTGCACATTACCGCCAAATGCTTCAGCCTGTGCTGGAACCGTAGTACCATACCGAAAGGCGGGCCACTGCGTTTTGTCATTCCAGATCAGCTCACTCAATACCCCCTGGCGACCGGTAAACGTAAAATCCGTTCCGCTATAGGCATGGTGTAGGTACACATATCGGTTATCGGGGGTGGTCACGACGGTGCCGTGACCAGGGCATTTCCAGGTGTCATCACTGACCAGTACCGGGTTGCCCGAGAACTTCTCCCAAGGGCCGCGCAACGTTTCAGCTCGGGCCAGGCCCACCTGATAATTACACTGAGGTCCGCAGCACGAATTTCCTGAATAGGTCATGTAATAGTACTTACCCCGTTTGAAAATGGCCTGCCCCTCCATACCACCGGCTTCCCAGCCCGTCCGATCGGCCGTTAATAGTGAAAAGTGCTGACCGATTACTTTTAAGCCGTCAGCCGACAGTTCAGCGCCGAGAAGTTCAATAGATTTACCTTTGTCGAGACCGTAGGCTTTCCAGGTAATGTACGGTTTTCCACCTTCTTCAATAATAAACGGATCAATCGCTTCGCTCGTCCACTCCAGTAATAGCCCATGATCGGTGAAACCACTGCGTAGGTCACGGGTGGTAGCGACACCGATGAAGGAATGCTTATCGGACTTTCGACGGGCTGTATAATATAGGTAGTAAGTTCCCTGTCGATTCACTAATTCGGGAGCCCAGTAGCTGCCCATTGTCCAGTCCGGAAGTTTTTGAAAAACCGGCCCAACATACGTCCAGTTGACCAGGTCGGTTGATGTATAGATGGGAAAAGCCGGGCCCCATTCGGATGAAGTGCCGACGGCATAATAGGTATCGCCAACGCGAATCATCGATGGATCGGCAAAATCACCCGCAATAACTGGATTTCGATAGGTAGTCGTTACGCCCGAAGGGTTCCTGGATTGAGCCAGGCAATGTACCGACAGCAATAAGCACAGTAGAATTCTTAGGAAAGAGGTTGGCATAGATACACGTGGAGAATGGCAGTTTTACTGATTCAGGCAACTGCCATACGGCCTTTTTTTAGGTACTGACGCTTATATTCCAATGGCGTCAGACCCGTCACTTTCTTGAAGTGACGGTAAAAATTGGATACGTTGTTGAAGCCGCAGTCGAAGCAGATCACCTCGGTAGGTATCTTGTCTTCGATCAACGCCCGGCAGGCATGACTGATGCGTATTTCGATCAGGAAATCGTAATACGTTTTGTTGGTCATCAGTTTGAAATAGCGGCAGAATGAGGTTACACTCAGGTTGCTAATGGCCGAAATCTCATCCAGCGTAATATCTTTTTTGTAATTAGTGAGCGTGTAGTTGCACACTTTGTTGAGCCGAAGGGTATCCGTTTCGTTCGATTGATAAAAAGCCGCTTGGCCGTTGACAATCGGTTCAAATTCTTCGGTTTCGGCCAGCGTCTTCAGTATTGAGAACAGGATCAGAATTTTATCCAGATTTGTGGCTTCCACGGCCCGCTGCATCAGTTCGGCGATTTTAGCGTTGGCTTTGCCGTTGATGACCATGCCACTTTTGGCCTTTTCAAAGAGCCGGGGTAGGAGGTAAGCCTCGGGCAATTTCAGCAGGTGCTCACCCAGGCAGTTCGGCAAAAAGTGGATGACGATAATTTCGATGTTGACATCCGGATCGTTTAGAAAATACTCGTCACTGCTTCGCCAGGTATGTGGTAAATTTTCGCCGACGAGGACAATTTCGCCTGGTGAAAAGTTGCTGATTTTATCCCCAATAAAGCGCACACCTTCTCCTTTAATAATATAGTGCAGTTCGAGTTCAGGATGGTAGTGCCATATATTCTTGAAATGCGGTAAGATGTCGTGCCGAACTGTGTACGAGCTTTCCAGATTGGCAGTTACTTTTCGAAATAGGGGTTTCATAATTGTTTTCCACGTTTCACATTTCCGTTTAACGTTTCCTGTTAGCTCACACACTACTCTTCTTGCGTCAGCTAACAGGAAACGTTAAACGTTAAACTTGAAATAACCTTCGTCCTACAAACCTAAACGAAATAATCCAAATTATTCATATTTTCTCTATGATAATTTCCTACAATAAATTGGCAAAAAAATGCAGTTGTAACCCCTATTCGTAGGCTATTTTTGTATCGTGTTATAGAAAAGTATTGTTTAATCGGGGTTTTGTAGGTTTTGAATGCCTCTTATATGAAGGATTTTGCTCAATCAGTCAATAGCCAGCGTCAGGGCTTGTATGCATCAGGAATCTCGTTTTCTAACTGGCATGTCGACCTGAAAACGGCCTTCATTTGGGCTCTGATTGCATTAGGCAGTATAAGCCTGACATTCGGGCAGGAGCAAACAAAAGAGGAAAAAGAAGCCGCTTATATCCGGGTGCTCAACGAGCGGGCTGCTAAAATAGTGGCTACACTTGGCCTGACCAGTTCGAAGACCACAGCCCGCGTGCAGGAAACGATTGTTCAGCAATACCAGCATCTTAATACGATTCACGACAGCCGTAAACAAGCCCTGAACGAGGTCACGGATAAAGCGCAAAAAGACGCTATTGATATAGAAGCCAGCGCGAAGCTCACAACGCTGCACAACCAGTATCTGACCAATCTGGGCAAGGATCTGACACCTATACAGGTTGAGATGGTGAAAGACGGAATGACCTACGGGGTGTTGCCTATTACGTTCAAAGGCTACCAGTCGATGCTGCCTGATTTAACGGATGATCAAAAAAAGCAGATTTTAGCCTACCTGACCGAAGCCCGCGAGAAAGCCATGGATGAGGGATCTTCGGAGAAAAAGCACGCTATGTTCGGCAAATACAAAGGACGGATTAATAATTACTTGTCGGCGGCTGGCATCGATATGAAAAAAGCCAGCAAAGAATGGGAAGAGCGCATTGCTAGAGACGCCCGGAAAAATTAGACATAATGAATAATGTAAAATGAATAATGGACAACGTACAGTCAGTTGATTCATGAGTACTCCATTATGCATTTGCCATCATTCATTATCAATTGCTCATTATCAATTATTCACTGTTCATTTCTCTTTACCTCATCTTTACTTAAAACAACACGCATGACACTGGCTTTACGACCGCAAACACAAACGCTTCTGACCAGCACCTTAAAGCTGGTTTGTGCGCTCATTCTGTGGGGACTAGCTGATGAATACAGTTACGCCGAGACCGGAAAAAATGCATCCCGGACGGCCCAGCATCAGTCGGCAGCTCCAATGGAAAATATTACCGGAACGGTTAAGGACAACAAAGGACAACCGTTGCCAGGGGTGAACGTGCTGATCAAAGGGACTAAAACCGGTACCGTAACCGACATTCAGGGGACGTTCCGGCTAAATCTGCCTACCGGAAAAGAAACGTTGATCTTCAGCTACATCGGATTTAAAACCCAGGAAGTGACCGTAGGCGGTAAAACAGCCCTGGCTGTTCAGATGGACGAAGATGCTGCTGCTCTGGGCGAAGTGGTCGTGGTGGGTTATGGCGTACAAAAGAAAGCGACTCTGACCGGGGCCGTTGCTACGGTTGATATGAAAGCGGTTCAGGATCTGCCGGTTAACAACCTGTCGGCTGTGCTGACGGGTCAACTACCAGGTGTAGGCGTTTCGGGTGGTACCAGCCGACCAGGCGATAATGCTGTGATTACGGTACGTAACCCGATTATTCTGTCGAAAGATGGGGGGACGCTGCAACCTTTATATGTCATCGACAACGTGGTTCGTTCGGCCGATGACTTTAATGCCATCGATGTATCGGAGGTTGACCAGATATCGGTCCTGAAAGATGCGGCTGCGGCTATTTACGGTGCTCGCTCCAACCAGGGGGTTATTGTCGTTCAGACCAAGCGTGGTAAATCAGGTGCTCCTAAGTTCAGCTACAGTGGCTCGACCGGTATATCCGATGCTACCCTGCCGACGATGATGAATGGCTTTCAACAGGCTACCTACCTGAACGACCTGAACTATGCGTCGGGTAAAGTCGCAACTGATCCGCTCATCTATACCCCGGACGAACTGGCTTATTTTAAAGATAATAATTACAACTGGCTGAAGACGGCCTGGCAACCCTCAACCGTTCAACGGCATGCGCTGAACGTCAGTGGTGGGAACGACAAGGCTACCTATTTTGCCGGGGCTTCCTATAATGCACAGAATGCCAACTTCGATAATATCAATACGGATAAATGGACATTCCGGGCCAGTGCCGATATGCAGGTGACCAAAGGGCTGAAAGCAGCGCTGTCGCTCAGCAGCTACCTTGGTAACAAGCGTATGTACTACCTGAAGCAGGGTGGCGAAAATGCCGAGAACGACATGAAGAGTCTGCTGTATACGCCACAGTTCAACCCGCCGTATGTCAATGGCCTGCCGGTTCTGCTGTCGAACTCGAGCAACACCAATACCATCGATGCGTTTAACTTCTTTGCCGTTCAGAATTCGGACAACTATACGCAGACCAAAACGACCGGGCTGAATGTAACTGCCAATCTGGACTATGAGATTCCGGGTGTTAAAGGGCTGAAAGCCAGAGTGCTGTATAGTCGCACGTTCGATAACAGCTTCGGTAAGCAGTACGGTACCAAATACAATGTATATAGCTTCTCGATGCTTGGCGACCACAAGCACATTTACGGGGGCGATGTCATCAAAACAACGCTGCTAAACAATGGCGACCGCGTGCGGATGAACCCAAGCTATATCGATACCTATCAGTTTAACGGGTATCTGAATTACGACCGTCAGTTTGGCAAGCATTCGATTTCGGCGATTGCATTCTTCGAGCAGGCAGAAACACACACGGATAACGTAGCGGCTATGGCCGAAGGTGTGATTGTTGGCGGACTGGACAATATGCGCTACGCCATCGGTACCCAAACCACGTCGGAAACTGAAACCGAAGCAGGCTTCCTGTCGTATGCGGGACGGATCAACTATAACTACGCTGGTAAGTACCTGTTTGAAAGTGCCATCCGGTACGATGCTTCGACCAACTTTGCACCTGAGTATCGCTGGGGCTTCTTCCCATCCTTCTCAGCAGGCTGGGTCATTTCGGAAGAACCATTCTTTAAAAACAACGTGCGTGGTATCGATTACCTGAAATTGCGGGGTTCGATCGGTTTCATGGGTGGCGATGCGACCAAGCCGTATAACTGGTTGTCTAACTACTCAATCCAGACTGGTAAAGGCGCTGTATTTGGTGGCAACTCCGATCGTCCGCTGATCGTATCGCCCAACAACGCTATGGCTAACCGGCAGGCTCGCTGGGATAACGACACCAAGTATAACATCGGTATTGACGCACAGTTCCTGAAAAGCCGACTCTCGGTGACCCTGGATGCGTTCTACGATCATCGCTACAACATGCTGACGGCCTTAACCTCGTCGGTACCGCTGCTGGTTGGCGCTACGCTGCCTTCTGAAAACTATGCCAGTGTCGATGGCTTCGGAACGGAACTTTCGTTTGGCTGGAACGACAAAATTGGCAGCGACTGGTCATACAAAGTCAATACCTTCCTGAGCTGGAGCGATAACAAGCAGATTCTGGTCGATGTAAGCAGAGGCATACAGGGAACGTACCTTGATCCAACTGGCCGTTCGACCGACGTAGGTGTGCTGGGCTATCATTACCTGGGTATGTTCCGGACGCAACAGGATGTGGATAGCTATCTGGAGAAAAACCCCGGTTATACACTCTTTGGTGCTGCGCCAAAACCGGGTATGCTCTATTATCAGGACGTTCGTGGGCCGAAAGATGCATCGGGTCAATACACGGCTCCCGATGGAAAGATCACAACCGACGACCTGGATTATCTGAACAAAAAAGCCAGCAACCACTACGGCTTTGGCTTCAACTTCAGCGCTTCGTATCGTAACCTGACGGTTGCCGCTACCATTGGTGGATCGTTTGGCGGGCAGGCGATGGTAGAGGGTGATGCCCGTTCGCAGGCAACTCTGTCGGCAAACCGGCCTGTATTCTGGACCGATCACTGGACTCCTGATAATCCGAACGCTGCGTATCCAAGCCCGTATTACAAAGATACGTACACGGTCGATTCTGAATTCTGGTACAGAAGTTCAACCCAAATGACGGTTCGTAACTTCAATGTTTCGTATGGATTGCCAGCCCGTTTGGCTGGTAAAGCAGGCCTGAGCACAGTACGCATATACCTGGTAGCTACCAATCCGCTAAACCTGTATAACCCGTACGATTACAAATCGTACTCGGGCAACTACAATACCTATCCCGTACTTCGGTCATTCTCATTGGGCTTAAACCTTGGCTTGTAAAATTCTTTAGATACAATGAAACGTTCCTATAAACTTCTTGCTGCTTTCTGCCTACCCCTGGCTATGTCAGGTTGTATGAAAGTACTTGACAAAACTGACCTGAGTTCGACCAGCGGGGACCTGATCTTTAAAGATTCGGTACTCACCCAAATGAACCTCGACTACATTTACGACCAGAACCTGCCTACGCCAATTGGCTCCCTCGGACCAGAACCAACGGGTATCAGTGGGCTGTCGGACGAGTCGTATGCTGATAGCAAACTGCTGCAGGGCTCACTACTCGTTAATGAAGTTGGTGATTTTGGTACGAAGCTCGATGCGACCAACAATTACGGTAAAATTCGGGTCATCAATACTTTCCTGAAGGATGTGAACGGTGGAACACTGCCCCAGTTTACCAAAAATAAGCTGAGAGCGCAGGCTCAGTTTTTCCGGGCCTGGCGTTATTTTGATCTGGTGCGCCTGTATGGTGGAATACCCCTTGTGCTGAGCCCATTGGCGGCTGTTGGCGTCGAAGCGAAAGAAGCTGACTATCTGCCCAGAAACAGCACCGCCGAAAGTTTTGCCCAGATCGTAAAAGATCTGGATTCGACGATTGCTTCGGTTCCGGGCCGCTGGTCGTCGTCGAGCGACTGGGGACGGATCACAAAAGGTGCGGCTGCTGCCCTGAAAGGACGGGTGTTGCTGTATGCCGCCAGCCCACAATTCAACCCATCGGACGATGCTACTAAATGGCAGGCTTCCTACGATGCCAACAAACAGGCGTATGATCTGCTGACGGCCAACGGATATGGGCTGCACGCATCGTTCGATCAACTCTGGTTCCAGGAAGTCAACAACCCCGAAGCCGTTTTTATTACGGGCTATAATACCGCAACGGGCGACCAGCTGAAGAAAAATAACGGCTACGACAACGGTACCCGCCCATCCTATGCCGGAACAGGTGGTGGCTCGAATCAGCCTTCGTGGGAAATGGTCAAGGCATTCCCAATGCTGGATGGCAAGAAACCCGGTGAATCGGCCAAATACACTTATACCGATCAATTGTTCTTCAAAAATCGTGACCCTCGTTTCGACAAAACGATTGCCTATAATGGGGTTACCTGGCCGTTGAATGGCAATACAGCCAATAAACTTTGGACCTACTATGTGGGTGGAAAAACGGTGGAAGCGAAAGCCACAAACACTGGTTTCTATACGCGTAAAGCCATTAACCCATCGGTGGCAGCTGGCGATGTTCAGTACTCAGGTACCGACTGGATCGAGATTCGCTTTGCCGAAGTGTTGCTGAACCTGGCCGAAAGTGCTACGGGTATCAACAAACTGGACGAGGCCTATACGCAACTGATTGCCATTCGCAAGCGGGCAGGTATCGAAGCCGGTGCCGACAATCTGTATGGTTTGAAAGCCAATATGACCCGTGCCGAAATGTTCGATGCGATCCTGTATGAGCGGCAAATTGAATTTGCCTTCGAAGGCAAGCGGTTCTGGGATTTACGTCGCTGGAAGCTAATCGAGAAAACGCTGAACGGCAAACGGAGAACGGGGGTTACCATCAACCTGAAAACGACAGGCGTACCTGCCGATTTTGCTACCACCCGCGACAATCTGAAACTGGATGATGTATACACCAATTACTTCACCCTGGCGTTCAAACAGTTGGATACAAAGTACGACATTGCCTGGAAACCAGAGTATTACTTCTTTGCGATTCCGCAATCGGCCATCGATAACAACCCCAAACTGATTCAGAACAACACCTGGGGGGGCGCGTTCGATCCGTTGAAGTAAAAAGTGAAAGAGCGAAAGAGATAAAGAGCAAATAGATGTTATAGTCACTAACTGTGATACAATACCTCACTAGCTCATTCACTCTTTCGTTCTTTATCTCTTTCGCTCTTTAATCTACTAGAGTTAATTAGTGTTGCATTCACCCTGCTTACCTTGTGTAGTTACTACCAACGTAGGCAGGGTTGATTTTTAACTAGCCAGTCAAGTTTCTATCCATGAAAAACTATCTGCTCATCCTCTTATCCGTATTCACCTGCCCACTTTGGGCGCAGCAGGGCGTCTATCTGAATGTGCTTCAGTACGGTGCCAAAAACGATAGCAGCCATATTGCTACGGCAGCCATTAAAAAAGCGATCGATGCCGCCGTAAAGCGTGGGGGCGGAACCATTTATTTCCCACCCGGCAAATACCTCACCGGCCCCATTCATCTCAAAAGCAACATTACCATTCTGATCGACGCTGGGGCTGAGCTGCACTTTAGTGACAATTTCGACGATTACTTACCAATGATAGCGTCACGTTGGGAAGGAACCGACGTAACGAATTTTTCACCCTTGTTTTATGCCTACAAAGCTGAAAACATCGCCATTCGCGGTCGGGGATTGATCGATGGACACGGAAAAAAATGGTGGGGTTATTCGGAGGTGACGGTGAAAACATCGCCCGGCTCGAAATGGCAGGACGAATTTCATCGACTAAACAAAGACATCCTCCGGCCTGATCTGCCGGGTTGGGTCGAAAAAGGGTTTCTGCGACCACCGTTTATACAGCCAATGCATTGCAAAAATGTACTTATCGAAGGCATCACCATTCGCAATTCACCATTCTGGACGGTAAACCCGGAATTTTGTGAGAACGTAACGGTTACGGGCGTCACCATCAACAATCCCCATTCGCCCAACACCGACGGCATTAACCCCGAATCGTGCCGATACGTGCATATCTCCAATTGTCACATCAGCGTGGGCGACGATTGCATTACCATCAAATCAGGAAAGGATCGGGCCGGTCGTAAAATGAACGTTCCGGCCGAAAATTACACCATTACCAACTGTACGATGCTGGCCGGACATGGGGGCGTAGTGATCGGCAGTGAGATGTCGGGTGGAGTGAAGAAAATAGCAATCTCCAACTGTATTTTCGACGGAACCGACCGGGGCATTCGGATCAAAACGGCTCGGGGCAGGGGAGGAGTGGTTGAGGATATTCGGGTTGATAATGTCATCATGAAGAACATCCGTGAGCAGGCAATTGTGCTGGATATGCAGTACACCAAAACCCAACCCGAACCCGTTTCGGAACGAACGCCCACTTTCCGAAACATCCATTTTAGCAACATCACTGCCGAAACCAAGCAGGCTGCTTACCTGAATGGACTGGAAGAAATGCCGATTGACAACATTACGTTCACTGATCTTGACATCACGGCTGAAAAAGGTTTTCTGATCAGGGAAGCTAAGAACATCGAGTTCCATAATGTATCGGTCAGCACGAAGAGTGGCCCATCCATTGTTGCCGAGAATGTGAAAAGTCTGGAAATCGATGGCGTAAAGACACCGACTCCTCATGCTGGTATATCGGTAGTAGCGCTAACCAACGTAGACGATGCGTTTATCTATGACTGCTTTCCCAAAATGGGGACGGATGTGTTCCTGAAATTGACTGGAGAGAAAACGCAGAACATTACCGTCAGCGGCAACAATTTCCGGCATGTAAAAACGCCCGTGCAGCAGGAAGGCAAGCTGGAAAGTCTGATAATCGATTAAGTGTGGTGGTTGTTTGTGAGGTCAGGTGATCCTGTGAGGTTTCTCAAAACCGACACTATGATGGCCAATTGCCAAATCATTTTTATGGAAAAGCTACATACGCGTGGAGCGTAATCCCGAAATTTAGGCATAGAAGCCGACCTGAACTAGCCAAGCGTATCCAGCGTGTATCGGACTCATGAGAAACTGCAACAAATAAGAACATTGACAGTTACAACCCCTGGAAGGTTATAAGGGTCTGGCTGATTGATAGTTAATACTACTTTCGTATGAAGACAATTATTCTCGCCTGGCTATTGGGTTTGGGATTGTTGCAACTGGCTTGTCAGAAGCCAAAAGAAATAACTGATGATAGACCAGCCATCAAAGCCATTTCATTTGTTGGAGTACCCAATCAGAATGTTCGTTTTGATGCGCCAAATGGAAGAATCACGGTTCACTTACCACCTGTTATCGAAGGAGGACTTAAACCAATATTCGAGTTGACGGAAGGCGCTCAGCTACTCGATGGCGTAATGGCCGATGGTACGATAGACTTATCGGTTTTTTGCTATTGTAACCGATCGGGCCAATCCCCTAAAGTAATCTTACGCGTAGGAAACCAGAAAACAACGGCAGTTTATGAGTTGATTGTTGTAGCTACCGGATCACTCAAACCACAGCAGGCCCCAGCTACTCAACTTAGCTTTTCGCGGCAAACAAAGCTATTAGAACTGAACCTGCCTGTTGAACATCTCTATAGCCACCCAGACATAACCAGGCTTACCTTTACGAATTTAGCCGGTGGGCAGGCGGCCGTTATTGATGCAGATGGGGCTTGTTTAACTACGTGTCGGGGTGAAGATCCTAATCAACTCATCATCCGGCTTAGCTCGCCAATTGAGTACTCTCTACAACCTGGCACCTATTCTATCAGCATCGGTAATCTGACCTTCCCTCAACGCTTAGTAGTCAGCGACTAAGAAACAGTACTATTGGTTTTAACTTGGGTTGGGTGAACAAGTGTAGCACACGTCTATCCTCGAAAACAAAATTTTAGGAAACGGGCCAACTTCCATATAAGTTGCCCTATTCCAAGAGTTGTATTGTACTATTTTTATATTATTCGGCTATTTAAATTACACTATTTGATCTCCATCATGCTCAAATGGTCAAAATACAATTTTTCTAATGCTTCATAACGAGAGCTACCAACTAAGCAAAGAAAGTCATCATAACCACCGTAAATTCTTCCTTTGTCATCCATAAAAAGAGCAAGATGACTGTTTAGAGCCTGCCCAATAATACACAGATTATCTGTACCAATGCGCTTAGAATAGTCGTCCTGTATCCATAAGGGGTCAACTGATTCTTCTGCATTTATTACGTCAAAACTCACTGTTTGCCCATCACTAGATTTTAAAAAAGCGAATTCTTCAAGAAAGCTTTCTACTTCGTTGAACAAAGGATAATGAGTTTGTGAAAGGTGTTCTTTGATCTTACTTATATCAACATTTCTACCTTTAGTCCAACCTAAGTCAGCTAGAATACTCCCGATGCTTTTACCAACCATTTTTGTTATATAAACGCCAATATGTAAATCTAAGTACTCAATATTGAGTGTTGGGACCGCTTACAACTATGCCTGTATTGTGATACATAGGATAGACGCTAGTCGTTAATGAGATTAACTTTGTATGCAGCCTAGTAGGATTAAAAGTTTCACCACATACTTGTTGGAAGGAATTACTATCTACTACACCACTTGCTTCAGCAGAACTATTGATTAGGGCTTTAACTAGGTTGGCTATCAATCTGCCTTTGTCCGCACTAGCCTTACAGATAAATAGATTGACTCCGCTCTCTAACTGATAATACAAGCCTATCATTTGACTGCTCGAGTCAGAACTGACCAGATGTTTGGTTTGGTTTTTAGCTCCCAACAAGACCATACAGACCAAAGCAATAAGGGCCCAAAAAAACAGGAAATGGGTCATTATGTCTGCCTCTATAATTCGTTGCAATTCCATAGTAGTAAAGTTAATAGCCGATTTTGTGAATTTATAAATCTGTTTTATAAATCGCTTATTTATTGGCTAAAGTATGAAAGTTTAGGCTAACTACTGTTTCTTCAAATGACCCAGTTACGGGGCAAATCCATGAATACGCTTCGTCTCACTTTAGAGAGTGCATTGGGAGACGATTAACCGCTAATATAGGTCAAGTGGCGTCGCCACCACGGTCCAGTTAGTAGCAAACGCCAAAATATGAGTTATCCGGAGCTTGAGGGCTTGACTTATAACGTAAAAACCTTCCGGGATTAGAGCTGGGGGCCTATGCCGTCCCAACTACTAACCGGAAGGTTTTCGTATACCTCAAGACACTATAAAAATCGGCAGGGAGGTCAATCAGGATAGTTGACTGACAAAACGAGCGCTATCCCAGTTAATGTCAACGTGCGTAATTCGGTCAGATGGATCGAAGCGGAAAACAAAGACATGATCGCTGTTGAACGTATGGCCTTTGCTGGGGATACCCATAAATTCATTGGCCTGTGTACCAAAAATCGTAACCTGACAGGTAATTACATCGCCGTCAGCCGTGATGGCATCAACGGTATTGTCGACATTCGGAAAGCAATCCATAATCAACTGCCAGACTGTTTTACCAAACTCCCAGAAGGTGCCTTTGCCATCTTCACCGAGGGGTATGAAATGGACGGTTGCATCGGGGGTAGCGAGGTTAATCATTCGGGCGGTATCGAGATCGCTATACGCTTCAAAAAATGCCAGGCAAGCCCCTTTGCGGGTCAGTTCAGCTATGGATTCCTGTTTTATTGTTTCCATGATAGTAAGGAATATCGTGATTGTGAAAATGAAAAATGGATGGATTTTAATCTGCGCAATTACTTTTCTGCGGTTTCCTTCGGGTAGTTTACGTGCGCTTTCACCTTGCGAATCTGACGTAAGTGTCGATCGACGTGACCCCACTGGAAAATATAAACCTGGTGCATATTACGTGGGTTATCGGTACCGGTCAGTTCAAACTGTGCACGCATATCCGTCTGGGTTTTCTCCACAAACGATAGGGTTTGATTCCGTAGCTTCAGAAAAAAGGTGAGGTTGTTTTTGCCTTCGATAAAACCCGTCGGGCGAGAAAAATCGGGGGATACATGTGGCGTATCTTCCATGATCCAGTTAGCATAGAACTGATCGGGTTTGCTGGTCTGATTGAGTTCAGGCTGGGGTTTGCTACGGCTTCCCATACTCACTTCCCGCGCCCAGATGATTTCCCACAAAGCGAGGTGTTCTACAATTTCGCCAATGCTCCAGCGATCGGGTGACTCCTTGAAACGCCATTGCGCCGGGCTTAGATTTTCGGTTTCCTGTACCACTAAATCGCGGGTACGTTTGAGGTTATCGATCGTGTATTGCCGATCGGCCTCAGTCCAGAGCTTTGTTGGGGCCGCGTTTTGTGCCAGCAATGGGCTGTGAAGAAGCGCTATAAGCCCACATAGATAGTAGGTTCGCATAGCTGTTAATAGTCCTGTATTTGTCCAGTAGTTGTTCATCGTTTACTTATTTGATTGATGAGGCAAAACTACAGGGCTGTCCCAGGTCGTCATTGTAAAATTGCGACATTCTGCCGCTTGTCGAGGAGGGTTTCTCTCCAGTGATCTCTATACATCCTGCTCCGACAGGTAATGCGTCAACTCAAGGTTGTTCCGGACATAGAGTGACGGATTTTTACCGGTAAATGCCGTAAACTCTTTAATAAAATGCGACTGGTCGTAATAACCGCAGCGATAAACCAGATCCTGCCAATCACTGATTTGCCAACGTTGTCCAGCCAGTTCAGAACATAAATAACTAATGCGCCGGATACGAGCGTAAAACTTAGGGCTGACTCCCACCCGTTGCAGAAATTTTCGCTCAAACTGCCGACGGCATAAAAAAGAATCCTCAATCAACTCGTTCATGTCTACAATGCCCCGATTAGTCACAATCAGGTTGGATGTGTGGTCGATACGGTCGGCATGAAGATTCCGTTTTACCAACTGAAAGGACAAAAACTGCTCAAGACAAGCAATTCGGGCCGTATGACTGGGTGCTTCGACCAGTTGCTCAGTCACATACTGTACAGATTTATCCAGTACATCGGTCAGCGCAATGCGCTCATCGGTCAATTCTGCCATTGGCAATCCAAACAAACTACCTATCCCTGATGGGCGAAAAACGATACCAACCATGCGGATATGGTCGGGCAGATGAAGTCGATATTGGCGGGTCGCCTGTCCGGTTACAAACGCTGTAGGGAGTAGCTGAAGCGTATTTTGCTGGGTAGTTTCTACAGAATAAGGCGTTCCTAGATTAAAGACAAACGACCCAAACCCTGACGGTGGTGATTCAATTACCAACGGATCTTTAGCAGATAGCATCCAGGTAGTTGTCTCAGGTTTATTCTCCCAGATATAATAGCATTCCACAAAAGGAGCCAGATGAGGAGAAGGGGAATATTTCTGGTAAAACATGGGTGGTCGCGACTGATCAACTATAGTTTACTAGTTAGTTATTTAAGCGTATATGTGTGCGAAATAGCTATTAAACGGGCGTTGAAATAAAGATAATCGAATGAATTAAAGCGAGCACTTAATTACTGTAAGCTTATGGAATTAGATCGTGGCAAGCAAACAACTGGCTAAAAATCTGCTAATTATAAACCATTAACCGTAAACCAGGTTCATTGTCAAAAACCAATGCCATTTATGGAAAACCAAGGTATCCACAAAGCACAGATTCCCAATCCCGCCTTAAGCGAATTGGGTCAATTGGTTGGCCAATGGACAACGGCTAGCACCCATCCCGCCGTCCCCAATAAAATGTTGCCAGGAAAAGCATCCTTCGAATGGATCGAGGGCGGTGCCTTTCTGAAGTGGTATTTAGAGGTCTATGAAGAAGGGTTTCCGGTTGGTATCGGCATCTTTGGCAGTGACGACGCTACAGGCGAATTATTTATGCTCTTCTTCGACGAGCGGAAGATTTCGCGAAAGTATGCGGTTTCCGTTGAGGGCAATGTGGTGAAATGGTGGCGCCATGCGCCTGGATTCTGGCAACGCTATAGCTGGACCATTACCGATCATGGGGATACCATCCTGGGAAAAGGTGAATTGTGCGAAGACGGCGAAACATGGGGAAACGATTTAGACCAGACCTTTACTCGTGTGAGGTAAAAGGCGTTTTTGTGAGAATAAGCGAAATCTCTACATCAATCAGATCGAAGGTAAGAAACATCAATAGCAGTTTGGCAATCACAAAACAGCTTATAGGCGCAATGGCAAGCGACATCATATTCATTGTGGAAACGGGGGAGGGCTTGTATTTTATGGAATTTGTTGGAACTGCCATTCTCGTAAAAAAACAGGTTGATTTAGACACATAATAAACGAGTAGTCAGCCATTGAAAAGAAAAATTCTTACTAAAGGCGCCTAAACAAATCATAACATCATCACTAACTTGGAATTCTAACAGATTCTGCTTTACTTGACCAAAATTTTAATCAGCAATGCAAACAGGAACAGTTAAATTTTTTAATGAAGGCAAAGGTTTTGGCTTTATTAAACCCGATGATGGGGGTGAGGACATCTTTGTCCATGTATCGGGAACTATCGATCAGATTCGAGAGAACGACAAAGTTAAATACGCTGTCGAGCGAGGAAAGAAAGGCTTAAACGCCGTTAACGTGGAATTGGCATAAGCCGACGCGGTAATCAAGTAAAATGAATAAAGACATGCCATTTCAGCATGTCTTTATTCATTTTAGAGCCTCATTGCTAAAGAATCTTAAAAAAAGTGCCTGGTAAGAAGTAGGTAATCCAGTTAAATACTCGAATCTTATTTAGTTCATTTATCACCCGCTCCGACGGATGGCTACTTATTTGTCGTCTTAACAAACATTCTCAGTCGTATTTTTACCGAGAGAGAAGTTCATTCTGGCTCATGTTCAACATTTCTCTGCTAACGTTGCGCATAAAGGCGTTTCAATATGAACCGTTTCACTCAGAAAGTAAGAAGACACTCTCTTTGCGTTGATAGTTGCCGTTGCCTGATACTAGCCTTTATCATCGCCAGTCATAGCTTGTCGGCCCAAAACTTACCGAAACCTGTCAGTACCGACTATACGGTTACCAAACGAATGCTTTCGATTGAGAATGGCCTAGCTTCACACGAGGTATTTTGTGGACTACAGGATGAGGCTGGTTTTTTATGGTTTGGTACCCGAAATGGATTGAACCGCTATGACGGTAAAAATTGTCTGCTCTTTACCCGACAGCGAAACCGACTACAGGACAACAAAGTAGTTCAATTGGCAAAAGCCGAGGCCAATCGCCTGTTTATTGCATACGGAAGTGCCGGCTTTCAGCTCACCACCAACGGGAAAGTGGATGTAATGGACGTCACAACGCAGGAAGTAAAACCCCTGACGGTGGCTTTTTCGAACCTGCCGTTTAAGGAGAAAGATGTATACTGGATAGCGAATGATGGAAGTGGGGGTGTCGTTTTTTTAACTGCATTCCCATTCCGGTTCTGGACCTATACAGCCCGAGGAGGTTTTCGGCTTCGCTACGAAATGAAAGAATGGAATCAGGTCGCCACTGCCAAAGACTTTCGGGTTACCGGCCCTTTCTGTGCTTTTGGGAGCGGTAAAGCGCTATTAAAATTAACCAACGCCGATCCACAATACCTAATCACGAAGGATACGGTTATTATCTTTCGGCAACCCAATGTATTACGTTCGTTGCCAATTGGTTTCACTCCTCAAAATGGCCTTTTACTAGCGTATAATACCCGTACCCAACCGGATACGTTTGCTCTGACTAGTGTGGGTGAAAGATTGGGATTAAAGCCCGTTGTAAACCTGAAAAAAGATAATCTGAATGCGATCAGTGGCCGGTACTGGTATCAGATTCTGCTCTCGACCGATGGCAGATCGTCCTTGTTGTACATTGGCCTGGATGCGCTTTATCTGTGGAATAAGGATACGTTTTTGAAAGTACTTGCGAAATCCGAGCTAAAAGGATTTGAAAACCTGTTTTTATACCAGCTTTTTCCGGATAACCTCGGTAACCTTTGGCTTTGCACTTCACTAGGCGTTTTTCAGCTACGTACTGAAAAGAATCGATTCGAACCTTATTTCTCCCTCAGCCGACAGAACGTTCAACCCAATAGCCAGACTAGAGGAATCTATGCCGATAAAAATGGCTCGGTTATCGCCAACGTATGGACGCATACGTTCAGCCAGTCAGCATCGAAAACCCAGGCGGTTGCCGATCTTGAAATAAAATACGCGATTACCAAACACCAGTCGACAGTTTACGTTGGTGGTTATAATCTGTTTCGGTATGATGAGACGAAGCATTCGATTGTACCGTATGCGGGTGGGGTAGGATCGGAAATCTGGTCGATGTTTTCGTTGAACGACAGCCTGCTACTTTTAGGTCGAACGACAGGTTTTTATCTATTTAATACCCATACGCACCGGTTCGACTCGCTATCTGTCCTGACACCCAACTCGCCCGAGCCGAAATTTGTGTACCGGTTTTTTAAAGGCAAAGACGGGGACGTTTGGGCCGTCGCCGAAAATGGATTGTATAAAGTGGTGGCCAAGCCTGGTTCTATTTCTGGACATGGCCTTCGCTGGGCAGTTGTCTACATCCAGTCCACCGTTTTAAACGGACTCAGTTTGCTCGATGCCTATCAGGATACAAGCGGAGATTTTTGGCTGGCCACCAATGGGGAAGGTCTTTACCGTTGGAATCCTAAAACGAACGCCATCCGACAATTTAACATCACAGATGGATTTCCTTCCGACGTGCTCTACCGGATCGAACCCGATGAGTTTGATAATCTGTGGATTAGCTCCGATTACGGCTTGGTTCGCTTTCATCGAAAAACGTTCGCCGTGAATACCTATACCACCGTCGATGGCATTACGCACAATGAATTTAACAGAACCTCCTCGTTTAAAGCGCTGGATGGCCGGTTATTTTTCGGGGGGATAGATGGGGTCAATGCGTTTTATCCGCGTGATTTCAGGGCCGATACCAATTCACTTCAGATACCACTTCAGGTCATTGCCTTTAATCAATTTGTTAATGCAAAGAATGAACTGGTCAATAAAACAGCCGAGTTGATCAACAAGCCACAAATTACACTAACGCCCGGCGATAAGTTCTTTACGCTGGAATTTCAACTGCTGGATTTTACAAAGGACGAAGGGCACCGGTATGCTTATAAAATCGAAGGCATTGATAAGGACTGGAATTACCTTCGTGAGAACTCAATTCGCATTAGTGGATTACCGTACGGAAAATTCACTCTACGCATTAAAGGACAAAATGGCGTGGGAGCCTGGAGTAAACGGGAATTAGCTATTCCTCTGACGGTCCTAAAACCGTTTTACCTGCAATGGTGGTTTATTTCGGTCGCCGTTTTGCTCCTTCTACTGGGCATTTACGTATTGATCAATTGGCGAATCAGGCAATTAGCCCTTGATAAACGAAAGCTGGAACAAACGGTCAACGAACGAACTGCCCAGTTAAAAAAATCCCTGTCCGAGCAGTCGGCGCTGCTGTTGGAGAAGGATGTGCTGATGAAGGAAATTCACCATCGGGTCAAAAATAATTTACAGGTTATTTCGGGATTGCTGGAGCTACAAAGTAAAAGTCTGACGGATGAAACTGCTAGAGAAGCACTTCAGGAAGGACAAAGCCGGGTTCGGAGCATTGCCCTGATTCATCAGAATCTTTACCAGCTTGAAAACCTTAGCACCATCGATTTAAACCGGTTTGTCAATGATTTGTGCAACCAGGTGCAGAGCGTATTTCAGAAACAAAAACCTGTAACGATTACAATACGTGTACCTGATTTGCATCTGGATATTGATTCTGCCGTTCCGCTTGGATTGATATTGAATGAATTACTGTCAAATTCCTACAAATATGCTTTTGCTGAAGTGGCAGCCGGTGAAATAAGGCTGAAGATAGAGACAATGAGCGAGGGAAACTATGCATTATTGTATGCTGATAACGGGCCTGGTTTGCCTGCTGGCTTTGACGTGAAGAGCGCCAGGACACTTGGTCTGCAACTGGTCAATGATCTGAGTCGGCAACTTGGTGGATCGGTTCACTACGTAACCCAAAACGGGGCTGTCTTTACCATTCAGTTTACCAATCGGCAAACGCGTAAAAACCTGGATTAACGCTCATGTCTGTTTTAAAAATAGGAGTCGTAGAAGATGAGCTGGTCATCGCCCGTACCATTTTACATACCCTTGAGGAATTAGGGTATTCGCCTTGCGGCCCGGCCATTAATTATACCGAGGCACTCGAATTGCTCGAACAGGATAAACCCGATTTATTGCTGCTGGACATCCAGTTAGCCGGGCGAAAAGATGGAATTGATGTAGCACAAAAACTCAATGATACACACCCGATACCCTTTATTTTATTAACGGCCAATAGTGATGCCGAAACGATTGACCGGGCCAAAAAAGTAAAACCGCATGCCTACATAGTAAAGCCATTTACAAAAGAAGAACTGTATGCAGCCATCGAAATTGCATTCAGTAATTTTACGGGCAATCAGACGGATGTAAAGCCAGCATCAGTGGTTTCGAATTCCGCTAGAAGTTTCGTGTTTGTAAAGGAGGGCTATGTGTTTCGGAAGGTGTTTTTTAATGAACTGCTCTTTCTGGAGAGCGACGCCAACTACGTAACCCTGCACCTGAAATCAACCAAAAAGATTATGGTACGCTCCACCATTCAAGAGTTTGCAGCGCAGTTGGACCCGACCCTATTTCTCCGCACTCACCGACGTTATTCGGTCAACATCAGTCTCATCGATGAGATTTTTCCAACGGAAATTGCTTTACAAGGCACTAAAATTCCGATCGGCAAATCCTACCGGGAAGAGCTTTTCAAAGCCCTGGGTCTAAACGAATCCTAATTGGAGTAAATCTAAAAAAGGGGCCGCGGCCCCGGACGGTCGCTCCGGGGCCCGGCAAATTCGTCATTTGGGAGAAAGACAGTCTCATAAACTCAGTTAAAATGTGAGATTTTGAAACGGTCCGCCGTCGCGGTTGATTCGTGAGATGACAATCGCTCCGGCGACCCGGTTGAGACTGCGCGTAGTCAGAATTCATGCCATCAGCAGAAATCCAGCGTTAGGGGCCTGAAACGGGCGTTTCAAGAAATGATGAACAATTGAGAATTATGCTGATAAGTGAAATCGTTATTAATAAGATTTATACCCGTTAAATGGTGACGTAGTTTAACAGGCACAAAAAACCGGATAACTTAAGTTATCCGTATATATTAACACATTATCCTTATTCATGGTATTTTGTTATTAAGAGGATATAGTAGACCCGTAGCCTGGGGACCTAGTAACTAGAATGAGCAAGACTATTTTCGTGGGGACCCAAAAAACGAGCGTAGGCCTTTTTGTTTTGGTCGTAACGCTATGGATTTGGGGCAGTATAGGTGTGCAAGCTCAGTCTTACACAGCCTCGGTGAAACACTACGGACCCGAGCAGGGCTTATCGCACCGGGAGGTGAACGCCATTTTTCAGGATAAGCAGGGCTTTATGTGGTTTGGCACTAAGTTCGGTCTTAATCGCTTCGATGGCTTAAAATTTACCACCTACACCAAAGAACGGAACGGACTCGATTTCGACGATATACAATCGATTGCTCAGGATGCCGACGGTTATTTGTGGCTTATGGGTCCTACTGGTCAGTCGCAGATCACGCTGTTTAACCCGTTAACCGGTCAGGCGATTTCCTACCAGGAAAAATTTGGTAAACAACGCCTTTCGACGGTGCCCGATGATCATTATCGTCTGCTCCGCAGCGATAAGGGCACTATCTTCTTCACCGACTGTCAACCCGCCCGGTTGGTTTCATACCATCCCCAGTCCGGGCTGCGGTATGTGACTTTATCACAGTTTAAAAAACTCATTGCCTTTCAGCTCACTAACCATCATACAATCTGGGCCATTGCCGATGATCAGTTTGTGCTTGAGCTAACTCTCGATGGGCGTATTGTGCACCAATTTTCTCATGAGCCGGGGTCAGTTAATATCTGTTATGGCCAGCGAAACGCCAGTATCGAGTTCTTCTACATCGCCCGAGCCCCGGTAAAGCCAGCGTTCGATATAGTTTATAGCGTAGACGAGTTGGGTAACCAGCGCGTAGTACCGAAATCGTTACTGTCATCATCAAATAAGTATATTTTTCCCGTTTTTTACGCCTTTGACCGTAACGGTTTAATCTGGGACGGAACGAGTTTACGGGGTGCAACCCAAGGCGTTGTGCTGACGATTGCCCCTCAGTTATCGGCCGAGCCCATTGTGAACCGAAGCTTTTTCCGCGACCGGAACGGTCTGTTCTGGCTAGGTACCAGTTTTGGTGTGTATCAGGTTGAACTGGCTGAGAACCACTTTCACCGCTTATTTTATGAGGACAGGAAGGACAAACGGGAAGCAGCTGTTCGGGGAATTACCGTCCTGGGCGATCAGGTCTTTGCCAATCTGGAGAAGTTTGGTTTGTATAGCACTCCACGATGGGGGGGGATCCCTAAGCGACTATATAGCCCCAGTACCTTCAAAACCGACAGCGATGCGTTCGCATTGGCGTATGGGTTAACGCAGGATGTACAGGGGACGCTCTATGGCGGTATTGGTAATGAGCTTGTTCGTTACCAACCTGCTTCCGGTATAACTAAGGCGACCAACCTGCCCAAACTCTGGGACGCCTGGGCTATGTATCCGCTGAACGCTCAACACTGGCTGTTGGGTGGACGAAGCGGGCTTTACCTGTTCGATACGACACAGGGGAAGATAACACCCTATGCCAGGTACAATCAATTTACCGAACTGGCCCAGGCGCAGGTAATGCACATTGCTCCCGACCGGCAGGGCGTCATCTGGATTTGCGCCAATACGGGCTTATATATGCTCCATCTGCAACAAGGTATTACGGCCCGTTACGGGAGCGGGGAAAAGCGGGAATTTTATTTGCCCGCTGAAAGCTACCATCATGTCTATCAGGATACAGCGGGCATCTACTGGCTGGCGACTGCCAATGCGGGACTGATCCGGTGGGACCGCCGAACGGGGACGTATCGCTCATTTCGGCGTAGCGAAGGCTTATCCAACGATAACATCTATGCTGTGTATCCCGACCAGCGGGGCCACCTCTGGATGAGCAGCGATTTTGGCATCATGCAGTTTGACCCCGTCCGACTGACGACCCGGACGTATCTGGTCGAAGACGGCATTACCCATAACGAGTTCAACCGGATTTCCCATTTTCAGGAGAAGAACGGCCGCATCTACTTTGGCGGACTGAACGGCATTACAGCCTTTGACCCGCAGGATTTCCAAACCCAGAAACCAACGCCTGAACTACGGGTACAGATCACCTCGTTTCGGCAGTACGGCAATTCGGTCGATCAGGTCGTAGACAAAACCGAAGAAGTGGTAAGCAGCCATACTATTACCATTCAGCCCGATGACCGATCCAGTACACTGGACTTTGCCCTGCTCAACTACATCAATGCCGAAAAAAATTTATATGCGTATCGGTTCAACGATCTGGATAACGACTGGACCTACCAGTCGGAGCCAACGCTGCGCTTAAGCAATCTGCCCTATGGCGAACACCCGTTACTAATTAAGGCGCAGGCCATTGATGGCCAGTGGTCAACCAACACGCTGACCATCAAGGTGATGGTGGTACGTCCATTTTATTTACAGACCTGGTTTTTGCTGCTGATGGTGCTAGGGGTCGCGGCTAGCCTCTGGGCCTGGTTACGGTGGCGAATCTGGCGACATCGGAACGAACAGCTCCGGCTGGAAGCTCAGGTTAGGCAGGCTACTGCCCGCATCGAGCGCGACAAAGCGATTATTGTGCAGCAGGCTGGGGACCTGCTCCGGCTCAACCAGACCCGTTCTCACTTTTTCGCCAATATTTCGCATGAGTTTCGTACCCCACTGACGGTCATCCTGGGGATGGCCGCCGGGCTGGAAGCCTACAAACCGGACGAAAAGCCTCAGCAACTGCGACAGGCGGCTGAGTTAATCAAACGGAACGGCACCAATCTGCTTCGGCTGATCAACCAACTACTGGACCTCTCCAAACTTGAGGCCGGTGAGATGCAGTTGCGCCCGGTACGGGCCGATCTGGGAGCTTTTTCCCGCTACATCATTGAATCGTTCCAGTCGATGGCCAAGATGAAGAACATACAACTGCGTGTTCTCACGGAGGAATGTGAAGCTGATTTTGATAAAGACAAACTTCAGGATATTCTGTCTAATTTGCTGACCAATGCCCTGAAGTTTACCCCCGAGGGCGGACAAATCGACTATCAGTTGCAGTGCCTGAATAGCTGGCAACCCTTGGGCCCGGAAGGATATTATGAAGAACTTACGCCAACGGATCATCTGGATACCCCCTGGATTCGGTTCAGCATCAGGGATACCGGACCCGGCATTGAGCCGTCGATCCTGCCTAAGGTGTTTGACCGTTTCTTTCAAGCAGAACCGCATCAGGCCGGACCTATTCAGGCCGGACCAAGTCAGGACATTACCCTACCCAGTTCACCGGTTAGTGGCACCGGCATTGGGCTATCGCTGGTGCGGGAACTGGTGTTGCTCATGCAGGGCGGCCTAGCCGTTCGGAACTGGTCGGGCCTGGATGAGTCTAACGGGGGGGCAGAGTTTGTGGTTAGCTTACCACTAACCCGCCAGGCCGAACCTATCCAGGCCGGGCCCGCTCAGGAGCTGTCGGTGGCTCCGGTTCTGACTAGCCCTGCTCCTGCGGAGTGGAGTAAGTCGGAAACGCTCTCCTCTACCGCCAATCTACCACTCCTGTTGCTGGTGGAAGATAATGATGACGTAGCGACCTACATTCAAACCTGCCTCCGGGCCGACTACCAGGTGATCCGGGCTGAAAATGGGCAGGTCGGTATGGACTTGGCGTTTGAGAAGAGCCCCGACCTGATTCTGAGCGACGTCATGATGCCCGTTAAAGACGGATTTGACTTATGCGATACGTTGAAAAACGATGAGCGAACCAGCCATATTCCCATCGTGCTGCTGACCGCCCGGGCAGCCATGAGCGACCGACTTTCCGGCTTACGGAGAGGGGCTGATGCCTATTTAGTAAAACCATTCCTGCGCGAAGAACTGCTGGTTGTGCTGGCGAACCTGATTCAGACCCGGCGGCTGCTGCAACGTCATTACCGCCAACGGGCATTGGGAAGCACCCCGCTAGAGAACGTTCCGGTCACGACTTCCGCCAACCAGCCAGACGAGCCTCTGGAGGATGCGTTTTTGCGTAAGCTTCGGGCCACCCTGGAGGCTAACGCAGATAATGCCCAGCTCTCGGTCGATGACATCTGTCAGACGATGGGCATGAGCCGCACGACCCTCCATAAGAAGTTGACGGCCCTAACCGGCCTATCGATCAACCGTTATTTACGAACCTTGCGCTTACGCAAAGCCCAGACGCTATTAGCAGATTCCTCCCTTTCCATTTCCGAAGTGGCGTATGGCGTTGGCTTCGACGACCCGAAGTATTTCAGCCGGGTATTTTCTGACGAATTTGGGATTTCGCCTGGAAATTATCGCCATTCGGCCCAGGGCTGAACAATTCTCCACCTTTTCGGAACAATTCTCCACCTGTTTCCACGCAGACACCTCTATTCTTGTGCGGTTGATCGGCCAGCATGGCCACCGAGCGTTTACCCAAGGGCAAAGCGGGCGCTGGCCTCCTGGATGGGTAGCTTAACGGGTTGGTTGGAGATCGACGGCTTTTTTACTTAACTCCTGTTCAGCAGGCAACGCTATGAAAACACATTTTCCTTGGAGGTTCAGTCCATCTGTCTTATTTCTCCATCCTCTGCTCTGGCTTCTGTTAATGAGTTGTATAGTCTTCAGGGGAGCGTGGGCCCAATGCCCAGCTGGCAATGTCACCTTATCCAGTCAGGCCCAGGTAGACGCTTTTCCTGCGGGCTGTACTCATACACTGGCTACATTAGTTATTTCAGGGGCTGATATCACCAGCCTGACCGCCTTAAGCCAACTCAGCTCGGTAGGTAGTGAGTTAAATATTCATGATAACCCCAACCTGAGTAGTCTGGCAGGGTTAGAGAAACTTACCAGCATAACGAATAATATTAACATCTACAACAATCCCGGTCTGAACAGTCTGAGCGGCCTGGGTTCCCTTATCTCGGTAGGGGGTAATTTAAGTATTCATGATAACGCCAACTTGAGTAGCCTGGCGGGTTTAGAGAAACTCACCAGCGTAAATAATAATGTTGGTATCTACAACAATCCCGGTCTGAGCAGTCTGAGTGGTCTTGATTTGATCACCTCGGTAGGTGCTTTAAGTATTCATGATAACCTCACCCTAAGTAGCCTGACTGCTTTAGGGAAACTCACCAGCGTAAGGAACAGTGTTGGTATCTACAACAATCCCGGTCTGAGTAGTCTGAGTGGCCTTGATTTGATCACCTCGGTAGGTGCTTTAAGTATTCATGATAATGCCAACCTGAGTAGCCTGACTGCTTTAGAGAAACTCACCAGCGTAGGAGGTGATATTGACATCTATAATAGTCCTGGCCTAAGCAGTCTGAGCGGTCTGAGTTCCCTCATCACAGTAAGTACTTTAAGTATTCATGATAATCCCGGTCTGAGCAGTCTAAGCGGCCTGAGTTCCCTCACCTCGGTAAGGGGTAATTTATTTATTTATGATAACCTCACCCTAAGTAGCCTGATTGCTTTAGAGAAACTCACCAGCGTAAATAATAATGTTGGTATCTACAACAATCCCGGTCTGAGCAGTCTGAGTGGCCTTGATTTGATCACCTCGGTAGGGGGTAATTTAATTATCCATGATAATGCCAACCTGAGTAGCCTGACTGCTTTAGAGAAACTCACCAGCTTAGTAAATAGTATCTACATCTATAATAGTCCTGGCCTAAGCAGTCTGAGCGGTCTGAGTTCCCTCACCTCGGTAGGTGCTTTAAGTATTCATGATAACCTCAACCTGAGTAGCCTAACGGGTTTGGAAAAGATCACCCGCGTTGGGACGGGTGTTGAGATCTACAACAATCTCGGTCTGAGCAGCCTGAGCGGCCTTAACTCCCTCGCCTTGGTAGGCAGTGATTTAAATATTCATGATAATACCAACCTGAGTAGTCTGATGGGTTTAGAAAAGCTCACTAGCGTAACCAATTCTGTTAACATCTATAACAATGCTAGCCTGAGTAGTCTGAGCGGGCCTGGCTCTCTCACCTCGGTAGGGAGTAATCTAAGTATTCATGATAATCCTAACTTAACCAGTCTGACGGGTTTAGAGAAGCTCACTAGGGTAGGGCAGGACTTTGGCCTCTACAACAATGCCAGTCTGAGCAGCCTGAGCGGCCTGGAATCCCTCACCTCGGTAGGAAGTCAGTTAAGTATTCATGATAATCCCAACCTGATTACGTGCGCCATTGCCTCCATTTGTAGCCTGCTAGCGGCCTCGGTGTCCAGCGACATTCGCAACAATGCCCCCGGCTGTAATTCCAGTGCCGAGGTGAGCGCCCTTTGCGCCGGGCTAACAATAACGGACTTCTCCGCCAATCCGGTGGTCGTCTGTGAAGGCAGCCCCCTGACCTTCACCGCTACGGTGGGTAATGCCGCCCTGCCGTACGCCTTCACGCTCACCAATGGTAGCAGCGCACCGCCCACCAGCACCACCATGGGCACCGCCAGCAGCCGGGCCTTCAGCCTGAGTCTATTGGTCACAGGTACTGGTAGCCAGAGTTACACCCTGACGGTCAGTAGCGGGGGGCAGCTCATCAGTGCTACTACCAGCTTAACAGTCACCCCCCCGCCTTCCGCTTCTATCCTCACTCCGGCCAGTAGTACCCTTAGCTGTACCACTACCAGCCTCAGCCTGACAGCTACTGGGGGCAAAACTTACCGCTGGGATAATGCCACCACCAATGCAGTCCGAACGGTGAATGCCAGTGGGACTTACTCCGTCACCGTTACGGGAGCCAGTGGTTGTACGGCCGTAGCCACCCAGTCTATTTTTAGCAACACTGCACTGAGTATTGGGGCTGGTTCCTCGTTGCCGCAGGCGAATGTGGGCGTCGTGGTGAGCCTGACTGCAACAGGGGCTACTACCTACCAGTGGAGCGGTCCCAGTTCAGCCTCCCTAAGTAGTCCGGCTACTGGCTCGGCGATCTCGGCTAGCCTAACCACGGCGGGCATACAGACCTTTACGGTGGTGGGCAGTAGTGGGGTTTGTAGCCAGAGTGCCCTGGTGAGTGTAACGGCCCTGGCGGGCCCTGATCTGTCGGCGATCATGAGCCTGCCGGATGCCAACTTCTCGGTTGGTGAAAGTAAAGGCCTGCTGATGCAGGTGCAGGAGGTCAATGGGTCTCCAACCTCAGGCAGTATTGTCATCACCCTCACCGTGCCGACGGGCTACCGTGTCAGCTTCGACAACAGCCTGACCAGCATCAATGTGTCGGGTGGCGAGAACAATCCGATAGTGGTGCAGAACAACAAATGGCATGTGAGTAGCCAGGTGGCAGGCCAGCAGTTGAGTCTGGCCATCAATGGGGGTGAGTCGGTGGGGGCGAATGGGGTGTTGAATGTAGGTTTCACCATCAGCCGGACCACGGCTAATTCGGGCAGCAGTTCCAACATCACCATCAATGTGGCTGATGATGGGAGTGGTAGTTATGATGTGAACCGGCTCAACAACGTGTATGCCCGGATTATAACGGGATTGTGAGTCCATTCTCTATCCAACTAATAATGAAATGGAGGATTTATTGTGGACAAATAGCCCAAAGCTAATTGTCTCAATAAACCCTCCAACCTGAGACGAATGAACGTTCATGCATCTTCACCAAAAATGGAGTCATTCATGAACCAACCGTTATTTCTCCCCCTGCCAGGCCAAATACCGGTAAACTGTCCCGTTTTCAGTTGACTTAAAGCGGGCTAGTCAATAGCTGGCCCAATGGTAGTTGTAATCACAAGTTGGCGTTTCTCACGCCCTGCTTAGTTTCCACCCTCAGCGTTTTGGTCAAGGGACTCATTAATCAGAATCGGGAACAAATTCACCTCTACTCCTGCCTGACGGCATTTATCAACTACCTGCTGGTAGCTATGATCCGTTTTATCAGGCTCTTCGTGGGGGGCCTCATCTCCTACCACAATGATAATTCGCTTCTTGTTGACCCATTTCGCCTGGTCAAGTACACCATAAACCGCATCGTACACCGCTTCCCGCAAATCTCCTCCTCCGCTAGCGGTCATTGTTGACAGGAAGCTACGAACGGATGTGAAGTCAGTGGTCAAATCCTGATACCGTAATACGTACAAATCCCCGTGGTCCCGATACCCACCGGCTCCTAACCGGGCGCTTGGCGGTAAGGCATCGATTATTTGATTTAACCCTTTTCGACAGGCATCAATATAAGGCCCCATACTACCCGTGTTGTCCAGTAAAAGAACAATGTCCACATTCTGATTGCCAACATTATCTTTGATAATCTTAATGACGGTTTGGGGCAGGAACGTAGGATTTGGAATATCATAGCGCTTTCCTCCCGTATCGTCCCCCAGATTGGTATAAGCTTCCAGCGCTTGCTCGTAGGCCGATGGTTCACTGGTCGTTATACCAATAGTCGTTTCACTTTCAATCACTTTACTGGCACTATATAGGGCCTCAACTCGATAACAGTAGAATGATTTGGGCGCTACTTTTTTATCCTCGAATGTGGTTTCTTTGGTTTCCCCGATCGGTTGAAACGTCAAATTTGCTACATCATCGGCGGCACTGGTGAGGGTCGCCCGTTGAATCTGATAAGTTGGTGTGCCCGACTGTGCTTTCCAGGTCAGGCCGACCACGTTCCGTTTGGTGGTGGTTGCAACCAGATTAAAAAACTGGAAATCGACCGGCTTTTCGGGCAGGGTTTCGATTGGGTCGGTACTCATTGGATCGACCGGTGGATGGCTACAGGCGGTCAGTAAGGCTGCCAGTAGCCAGCCATATAGCGGATAATACGATAATTTCATGGCGTTCCTTGAAGGGGTTCATTAGCGGGTTGTTTTACCGCCGTTATGGCCTAAAATTATGCGTTCAATCGTGGGAGGCCCTAGTATCAAGCTTGCGAACTGTTGGAATTCCAGTATGAATTGAGCAATTAGGAAACTGATATGCAGGCATCCGATTTGGCGTATCGATATAGGAATTAGTCAAGAATCAAGGCTTTTGCTGAAATGATCTGGTGGAGAAGTCTACGTTGTCAGCTAGTCGAGTACGCCGTTGGCCCGTAGTAAACGAACCGGCTTTCTCTTGCGAATCGGCACTTGCAGGCTGGCCACAGCGTTGGTATTCACAGTTGCCAATCACTTAGGTCACTAATTCACTTGATTCTGATTTCTAAAAGAAGCCTCGAATCAGTCTAAATCTCATAAGTGCTCCAAGTTGAGACAAAAAACTTCGTTATATCTGCTCCAATAAATGGGCGTTTTAAGAAATACTGAAAAGCGAAAGATAACAGAATCCTGACCCACTGCCGATGCTTGATCCAATTGATAAACCGGGTTAGATTTAAACGAATTCATCAGAGTTTCTCTACCTTTTGACAAGATCACGCCCATAACGACTGCTGCTTTGCTGGCTTGCGGCCTGTTTTAAGCGGTTCAAAATATAATTTGAGTCGTCTCAAATTCTTAGTGAGTCGATTCAGCCGCCGATGACGCGTCAACTTTGGGGCATCATTCAACATGCTTTGATGCTATGAAAACCAGCCCAATAGATCGCTTCTTACTTTTCGTCACTTTGTTCTTGGCGGCTAGCCTTGTTAGCCATCCCGCTACCGGTGCCCCCCCCGCGGATCGCGTTTCATTTATGCTCAAAAATACATCGGGCGCTCACCGGATGTTTCGAGTGGAGGGACCGGGCATCGCCTACGGTTTTACCATGAATCGACGAGAGATGATTCCCTGCCACTGGCCAATTGGGGCAAACCTTTACTTCAGTAGCGATGGGGAAACCAAGGAGGGCCTCATTCTGACCGTTAAAGCTGCCGACCAAGGCCAAACGTTACTAACAGGTACAACACACACTCCGCAGAAAACACCTGTATCGCCCTTAGCCAATGAGGACCTTCTGGTTCGTTTCCGCAACAACAGTCTGCTGCCCCACAAAGTAGCCATCATCACCTATAAACCCGGCGAGACCGGCAATGGCACTCAGATTGTTACTATAGGTCCCTATGCCAGCATTAAACAACAACTACCCGTCGGAACCAGGGTGTATTTTGCCGACGATAGCCAAGTGAATCTAGTCATGAGTGGTCAGCCACTTACCGGCAAACCTTCACGGGTCGTTAGTAAAGACGATAACCGGAAAACCTTTAATATCTGGTAAGATGACCTTCTACTTTTCGGCGTATTCGACGCCCTTGCTATTGGGCTTCATTCAGGGCTGGATCTACGCCATCTTGCTCTGGCTACGGGGCCGTCGGGAAGAACGGTTGTCGGATAAGCTACTTGGCTGGGTACTGGTAGCCCTCAGCTTTGAGATCTGGATCTATTTGCTGGGCTTCGGCGGCATCCATATTTTCTGGCAACAACTCGAGTTTTTTCCTCGAACGCTGAGCTTCCTGTTACCGCCCCTGGTTTACTTCTATTTAAAAAGCCAATTTGACGCCCGTTTTCGCTTTCAGGCGCGCGATGCCTGGCATGCTCTTCCCTTCGTCCTGGACGCGCTCTACCGTTTGCTGGTGTTTAGCCAGGGATCAGCTTTTGTGCGTCACTGGAAGACAACAGTCCACGATGTGTGGGTCGATGACCTCACCTTCGTACTGGGCTTAGCCCAGCAGTTGCTGTATTTGTATTGGTCATTCCACTTATACCGGGCTTACCGGACCTGGACAACCACTCAGTTTTCGAACCTGGAGATTGTTAGTTTTCGCTGGTTTCGCAACTTTCTGCTCGCCCTAACGGCAACTTTGGTGTTCAATGTGTGTCTGACAGGGCTTGACCGGTGGCTCAACCTGACGTACTGGCAGAACTGGTGGGGGGATCTGGTCACTGTGGTGTTGATTTACTATGTCAGTATCGAGGGTTATGCCCAGCGCCAACCCACCCGCCTGTTTCGTTTTCGAGCAGAAGCGGTTCTGCCCGAATCTGAATCCAAGACAGTCGTCTCGTCGCTTACGCTGAGTGACCAACGCGTGGAGTTCGAAGTGGCGCCTGTTCGTCCGGCGTCCGGAAAAACATCAACTTTACCGCCCGATCTCTTGGAGCCATTAAGTAAGCTACTGGCCTATATGGAGGCTGAAAGCCCGTTTCTTGACCCGGACTTGAGCCTGACGGATTTGGCTCGGCTGGTACACCTGAATCCGGGCTTGTTGTCCCAACTCATTAACACGGGTACAGGTCGGAACTTCAATGATTTCATTAATGAGTACCGGGTGAAGGCCTTCAAACGGGTGGTTAATGATCCAGCTAATAGTCACCTGAGTTTGCTGGGTATGGCGCTGGACTGTGGCTTCAATTCGAAAGCCACCTTTAACCGGTCCTTTCGGAAGTTTACAGGAGTATCCCCACGGGATTATCTATCCAGTCAACCGGAAGTGAGCCGTCATCAAGCTCCTGGTCAACAGACTTAACGTGCTTTAGCCAGTGCAGATAACCCCCGTCTTGTTATTCATGCGATTGTAAAGAAAGCAACAGCATGACTACCTGCTGATTCTCAAAATACGCTCCAATTTGAGACGAAGCGCGATGTGTGTCTGTTATGCGGGCGTTAAAAGAGATGATGAGCTAATGAGGGTCAGCCAGAAGATAATACGCCAAACTGTCAGGTGAAGCTGTAACTAATCGAGCTTTCCCTCCTTTTGTTCTTACCAGTCAATGGTATTGTAGAGAATCTATTGCTAAGAAGTTAAAAACAGCCTTTTATTTTTTAATCCGTATGGCTTGCTCGGCCATCGCTAGTTTAAGCGCTTCGTACAGATTAACGATGCCCCCGGTTTTGGACAAGTGGGCAAAGTCGACTTTCTGCCTGGTACCCGGCCTAAACACGGGTGTATGATACACCACGGCCGATTGCAGAATGATACGCTTCAGATCAGCCGCCATTAGATTGGGGAAATACGTTTTCAACACAGCGGCCATGCCCACCACTACCGGAGCCGCTACACTCGTACCGCTCCCCAGAACATAGCGGTTGTGGGGAGCGGTAGACCAGATGCGCACCCCTGGCGCGAACACATCCACAGTATGTCGGCCATAATTGGTGAACCAGGCGGCTAACGTACTGTCGGCACGGCGGTCACTGGCCCCAACGGTAATCAGATTCGGGACGGGTTGGCCATTCAGGTAGGTTGATGTGGGGTATTGCTGGGCCGAGTCAATGTCTAAGCCATCGTTACCAGCCGCATGCACCAGCAACACGCCCTTCCGATCCGCATACCGGATGGCTTCATCTACCACGGCCTTTTCGGGTGAGAAATACTTTCCGAAACTCATGTTGATGATACTGGCCCCATTGTCCACGGCGTAGCGGATGGCGTTGGCCACGTCTTTGTCCCGTTCGTCCCCTCTTGGGATGGCCACCACAGCCATGAGCTGCACCCGATCGGCAATCCCCCTAACACCCATGAGGTTCGTACGATCGGCGGCTATGATGCCTGCTGCGTAAGTGCCGTGAGCCGTGGGTCCTTCGGTATAACCACCACTGGCATCAGCGTTGCCGTAGTCGCGTTGGTTTAGCTTGGCCGGATCGTCGCCAATGGTTGAGCGGGGCGTATAGGCGGGGTTGTAGTCATAATCTATAAAGTCTTTTAGCTGGCGGTTTACGATTTTATAGAAACCGAGCAATGTGTCGGTATCACTCAGGTCCCGTCGTTTCATATCCCGGTAAAAGTGAGCCGCGTAGCCCAGCAAGGTCGAGTCGGCGGTTGGCGGGCGTTGCAACAGGGTAGTATCTAAGCGACTCACCCCCAATGCCTTTTTTAGAGCGGAAAGCCGGTTTATGTGATCAATAAGCGCAAGACTGTCGGCCCAATAGGCTTTCTGAAACTCGGCCCGCTTGCGTTCATGGTAGGATTTTGCCAGGGTCCACAGGTCAAATTCTGCCCGTTGGGCCGGTGTAAATGAAGCCCTGTTGGCACGGGTCTTCCCCTCGTATTTTGGTTTGAGCCGGACGTAGAGCCGGGTTTCTTCTCGCTGCTCGTTGGCTAGGGTATGACCATTGGTCTGACCAAGAAAATTCCAGCCGTTTAGATCATCCACATAGCCGTTGTGGTCGTCGTCTTTAGCGTTTCCGGCTATTTCTTTGGCATTGGTCCATAGCCCCGATTTCAGGTCCTGGTGGTTGCCATCGATGCCCCCGTCAATTACAGCCACGATAATGGGTTTACGAGGTCTTCCAGGGGCTGGAAGAGTTTTGAGCAGTTGGTAGGCGCGGTCAGTGCTGATCCCGATGATTTTATCCGCGTCTGGGTCCAGGTGATGCCACTGCGGTGGCGGGATTTGAGCATAGCAACCCAGCCCCAACAACCAACTGCCTGCTAAGAAAAATAGATAACCTTTCATAACTACAAGGAGTCGGAACTATGCTGTTGTATTGATTTTAGTCAGAAAAGCGGTTGGCCTTATCTGTCCGAACAGTCAGTTTAACCTTCGTTTTGCGTTTATGATTTCAAAATAAACATAACGCTCAGGGCGTTACCAGTCTCAATCAGTAACCAGTAGCTAAATGGCAATAACTAACTGATTAAATTAGGTAACTTACAGGCTTTGACTAGGAGCGACTCAGCACAATCGTTTGGTAGTAAATCCAGCACATGCCACGCGCTTACCAGCTATCTTTGGGCATCAATAAGGCAACCATGAACAAGGGATTGTTAGCCGAAAAAATTGAGTCGCTCAGAAAAAGTAAAGGCCTTACTCAGGAAGCACTCGCCGACCAGTCGTCCATCAATCTGCGAACCCTGCAACGAATCGAAGCCGGACAAACCGAACCGCGCGGCAACACGCTCCGCTTGATCGCCCAAGCTTTAGAGATACCCATCGACGAATTGCTGGATTTTACCCAAGAAGCAGACCCCGGATTTTTACAGCTGATGAACTTAGCCACGCTTTCGTTCTGGGTCATTCCCCTGGGCAACCTGATTCTGCCGCTGATTCTTTGGATTATGAAACGGGATAAAGTGCAAGGGGTCTATGAACTCGGAAGGCGGATGATCAACTTCCAGATTACCTGGTGTTTGATCACCTACGGCTTTCTCTTTATGTGGATCGTCAGTCTTTTCGGGAAGTCATCCTATATTCTTTCACCGTTTGTATTTCTTCCGATTATGCTGACGCTCTATCTGGCTAATTCGATGATTATTCTGCTGGCGAATTGGCAAATCAAACGGGGTCGTGAAACGGTTTATTCGATCAGTTTTCCTATTATTCGTTAAGGTATCCCGACAAGTTAACAAAACGATGAATAGACAACTCAGTAGCTGTAGCTTGTGGCTGGGTCCTGTATGCTTGTCACTGTGGCTGGTCAATCCTGCAATCGGCCAGGTTGATTCGCAACGGGCCGAGGTTTATTTTCAGGAGGCCGCCACCCTCTGCCAACGGGATAGTGGCCGATTGTGGGGCCTCTCCTTGTGTGGGCCGATGGTATTTGCCGACGCGCGCACCCACACGCTGGCTACCAATCAACCGCGTCCGGCCAACGACTGGCCGCGTGTTTTTGGCTTCACGAATGCACCTGTTGAGTGGGGTGGTTCGCGTTGGGTTACCTATATGTGGGACTTCACCGGGGCCCTACCAACTCCCCGCGTACGGCGCGAGTTCCTGTTGCACGAGTTGTTTCACCGCATTCAACCCGAGCTGGGGCTGATGCCCGTCTCCGGCCAGAATGCGCACTTAGATACGTTCGAGGGCCGAATCTGGCTGCGGCTGGAGTGGCGTGCCTTGTCACGGGCACTGGCTCAGTCGGGTGAAGACCGCAAGCGCACGTTGAGCGATGCAGCCGCCTTCCGACTTAAACGACGTTCGCAGTTTGCCAATGCCGCCGAGAATGAGCGTGTCGAAGAGATTCGGGAAGGGCTGGCCCAATACACCGGTATTGTCGTCACGGCTGACTCGCGGGCTGAGGCATTGGCCAGCACCATCGAGCATTTGGCCGCAGCCGAAGGCCACGAGACGTTTCTGCAACAGGCCTATGCAACGGGTACGGCCTACGGGGTGCTTCTGGATGCGGTGTCGGTAGGTTGGCGACGCCATGTACGCAGCACCTCCGACTTGGGGCAACTGGTCATGGTCGCTCTGGATATCCGACCAACGGCGGATGCGGACGAGGCCTCAGCCCGGTACGGTGGCTCAGAAATCCGCTCGGCGGAAGAGGAGCGCGACAAACAGCGAAAAGCCCGTCTGCTCGACTTGCGGAAGCGTTTTGTGGAGGGTCCTGTGCTGGTGGTTCCGTCAGGAGGTGGGGCGACGTTCAACGCCGTAGGCGCCACGCCCATTCCCGGAGCCGGGACGGTGTTCGTCCTGCCCTACCGCAGTCAGGGTGAGTGGGGTACGTTGGAGGCAACCAACGGCGTGCTGATCGGCGAGGACGGCCAGCGCGTGTTGGCTGGCCCGATTCGGCTTGAGGGTACCACCCTCCGTGGCGAGGGCTGGACGGTGACGGTCGGTTCCGAGTGGAGCGTGCAGTCTGGGCCTCGCTCCAGCGATCAACAACTCATTCGCAATCCCTAGTAGAAACCCTACCGGTAGGCTGGCTAACACCCTGTAGCTGTCAACGAGCCGCGCGAAACGAAACCATAAGCCTACATGGAGTTCCTTGGGTGGTTCGCGACTGAATGCGAAACCGTTCGTATATACTGTCAACGTCATGACTTCACCTGCTAGTTGATGGATTCCTGGATTTGTAGCCACAAGTCATTTCTTCTTACGAAACACTCCCACCTGATACAAATAGAGATTGACATGCCCTTATTTCGGGCGTATGATGAAACGTCAATTAACAAGTAGTTCGCTTTACTTATCGTCAACAGGTGGCCGGTGCAAAAGTCAATTTAGCGACAAACTGGCTGGGTCAGCCACCCGATTAAACGTGTTGCTGGTCAACGATGGAGGGGATTCGTCTACGTTTTGTGGATGTTGTCCCAAGTGTCGAGGTGAATCTAAATAGGTCTCTTTTATAGAGCCGATTAATAATCAAACGAATCGAATCAATTCGTGTAAGTTATTCGATATATTCGTTTCAGTATCAGTGTATATAGAGCTCGCTTGTCCCATACATAAACTATATGAACCCATCTCTTCTCACCCATTTTACCGTAAAACCTTTTGTAGGCGCTTACCTGAGTGCGTTGCTCGTTTTGGCGACCTTCAGGCTACCGGCCCAAACCATCTCGACGATTGCTGGCTCTACGCTAAAAGGGGATAACGGACCCGCAATCAGTGCGAACCTCAATACGCCGTTGGGTGTAGCCATAGACGGCAGTGGCAATCTGTTTATCGCCGATCAGGCCAATAGTTGCATCCGAAAAGTAGCTACCAATGGGATCATTACCACGGTGGCGGGCAACGGTTCGTATGGGTATGGTGGTGACGGAGGACCAGCCACAGCGGCCAGTTTGAAGCAACCGGGTGCCGTAGCGGTAGACGGCAGTGGCAATCTGTTCATTGCCGATTTAGGTGATAGTCGCATTCGGAAGGTAGACATCAGCGGCACCATCACGACCGTAGCCGGTAGTAGCTCCATTGGTTTTGGTGGAGATGGATTCCCGGCTACGAGTGCAAAACTTAATAGCCCGATGGGAATTGCCGTGGACGGCAGTGGCAATCTATTCATTGCCGATCTGGGTAACAACCGCATCCGTAAGGTAGCTACCGATGGGATCATCAGTACCGTGGCAGGTACTGGTACCAGTGGGTTTAGTGGCGATGGCGGGCCTGCCACCGCGGCCAGTTTTACTGAGCCTTCTGGTGTGGCCGTCGATGGCGGTGGGAACCTCTTCATTGTTGACCAGGGCAATCATCGGATTCGCAAGATAACCCCTGATACCTTCATTAACACGGTGGCCGGGAATGGTACACCCGGCTTTAGTGGCGACAATAGCCTGGCGACCAGTGCAACTTTATGGAACCCGGCGGCTGTGTGGGTAGATGCCAATGGAAATCTGTTCATTGCCGATCAGGGCAATCAACGGATACGCCGAGTTAGAACCGATGGGGTGATCATCACGGTGGCGGGCAATGGGACACTTGGCTTTAGTGGCGATACGGGGCCTGCCACATCTGCCAGTTTTAATCAACCGGCTGGTGTAGTCGTGGATGGTGGGGGCAATCTGTTCATTGCCGATGCCATCAATCAACGCGTTCGAAAGGTGGCTACCAATGGCATCATCAACACCGTGGCGGGCAACGGTACTACTGATTTTGGGGGCGATAATGGCCCGGCTACCAGCGCAGCGTTGAATCAACCGGCTGGCCTGGCCCTGGATGGGAATGGGAATCTGTTTGTCGCCGATCAGCTTAACAACCGCATCCGTAAGATCGCCAGTGATGGTACCATCACCACGGTGGCGGGCAATGGAGAGGCAAGCTTTAGTGGCGACGAAGGCCCCGCCACCAGTGCCGCGCTCAATTCGCCCTCCGGGGTAGCCGTAGACGGCCCCGGGAACCTCTTCATTGTCGATCAGGGCAATCATCGTATCCGGAAAGTGAGCACCGATGGGACCATTCGTACGATAGCGGGCAATGGCACGGCTGACTTTGGGGGGGATGGTGGGCCCGCCGTCAGCGCAAGCCTGTATTTGCCCTCAGGGGTAGCCGTAGACGGAGCCGGGAGCGTCTTTATCGCCGATGTGGTCAATCAGCGTATTCGTAAAGTGAGTATCGATGGTACGATCTCGACGATAGCGGGCAATGGTACGGAAGGGTTTAGTGGCGATGGGGGGCCCGCCGTCAGCGCAAGCCTGAATTTGCCTTTCGGGGTGGCCTTGGATGGCAGTGGCAATGTCTATATTGCAGACCTAGGCAACAGACGGATCCGGAAAGTGAGCACCGATGGGAACATCTCGACGATAGCCGGCAATGGTAACTTCGTATTTAGTGGGGATGGCGGAGCAGCCACCGCGGCAAGTTTCACCGGACCATCCGGCCTTTTTATCGATGGGCAGGGTAATGTGTTTATTGCCGATCAAGCTAATAATCGGATTCGCAAAGTAGGGGTAAATGGTCTTATTAGCAGTGTAGCCGGTAACGGTTCGGAAGGGTTTAGTGGGGATGGGGGCCCAGCTAGTAGTGCAGCGCTATCTCATCCGACAGGGATCGTCAGAGATGGGAGTGGGAATCTGTTGATTGCCGATCAGTATAATAACCGGATCCGGAAGGTAGCTTTGCCACTGGCAACGGCGGATCTAACCCCAACTCTCACCTTACCCCAATCCAACTTCGGAGCCAGTGGCGCTGAGCTCACCCGCAACTTCGTCCTCAATCTGTTTGAAGTAGGCGGGCTGCGTACGAGTGGTTCGGTGGTGATCACCCTAACGGCCCCGGTTGGCTATAGCCTTAGCTTTACCAACTCCCTCACCAGTATACAGGTTACCGGTGGCAGTGCAAATCCGGTTTCTGTCGACAATACCAAATGGAGTCTGACGACGAATATCGCTAGTCAACAACTGTCATTGACCATAAATGCGGGTCAGTTTGTCGAGGGGGATGGCGTGGCCGTTTTGGGCTTTACAATTACGCGGACCACGGCCAATTCGGGAAGCGTATCGAATATCACCGTCAACGTGACGAACGATGCCTCCAATACGTATGATAGCAATTCCGCCAACAACATCTACGCCCGCATTATTAGTGGCTTATGAGGTTAAAAGATTGAGTAATGGAGTAGTATAAACCGTAATTCCTGTCCGGAACCGCCCAGTGGTCCGGCAATAATTCACGACCGTTAGTAACCAATACCCCAAACTACCCTAAGTGACGATTTGCCCTAATTGTATACATATTGTGCACTGGTAGCTATCAATAGTACCCAAGTGTTGCCAATTGTTGTGCTGGAAAACAGTTGGCAACCATACTTCTTCCCTGGTTTTCAACCATTCGTCCCTATCGAGCCACATTCATCCCTTTTTTTAGGCCAGGTGTTTTAACTGGCACACTTTTGCTCAGGCTATGGGATTGCTTGATCTGGATAAAATCATCATTAAACGAACAGTTCTGGGTATTCGCTGCACAGCATGCGGAGGTAACCTGGTTATTGCGGAGAAAAAATCGGCCGCTGGTTGGTTTATGAAGGTGATTTCGTTTGGCGTCATTCAACCTGAAACCTACAAATGCGAAACCTGTAGCAAACGGTTCCTTTTTTTCTGACGACTGATTAGCCATACATCTTTCCTACTTATAAACCAATTAACTGACAACTACCATGAGTATCCGATTAAATGACCTGGCACCTGATTTTCAGGCCGAAACGACCCAGGGGGTCATTCATTTTCATGATTGGATTGGCGATGGCTGGGCCATTCTTTTTTCGCATCCCAAAGATTTTACTCCAGTTTGCACCACCGAACTGGGATATATGGCCAAACTGGCCCCGGAGTTCCAGAAAAGGAATTGTAAAGTGATCGGGTTAAGTGTCGATCCGGTAGAAAGCCATTTGAAATGGGAAAAAGACATTGAAGAAACCCAGGGATACCCCGTAAACTATCCAATGATTGGTGATCCTACCCTGTCAATCGCCAAATTGTATGATATGCTTCCGGCTGATGAGCCAGGAACGTCAGAAGGTCGGACGGCCGCCACCAATCAAACGGTACGCTCTGTTTTTATAGTAGGTCCCGACAAGAAAATCAAACTGCACCTGACTTATCCAATGACAACCGGCCGTAATTTTTACGAGATACTGCGTGTACTGGATTCGATGCAACTAACGGCTCAACATAAAGTAGCTACGCCCGTAAACTGGACCGATGGGGACGATGTAATTATTGTTCCGGCGGTTTCGGATGCCGAGGCAAAAGAAAAATATCCGGAAGGCTGGAAAACGATCAAGCCTTATCTGCGCATTATTCCTCAGCCCGGCCAAACGAAGGCAGTCCCTGCATAGTACCCGTTGAAAAGACAACCTCAATCAGTCAATGCAACTATGAAAGGGAAATTACGGGTAGTTGTTCTTGGTGCGGGCCAAAGCATTGCTTGCTGCATTTGCCGAACGGGATATCAATTTTATTCCCAAACATGTGGTGAAATCAATTGACCCATCGCGCCATGAGGCCATACTGGATGATGGAACGCAGCTGCCTTTCGACTTATTTCTGGGTATTCCCAAACATCGTGTTCCCGATGTAGTAGCGCAAAGCGGGATGACTGTGAATGGCTGGATTCCGGTCGATAAAACAAATCTGAAAACGCAGTATCCGGGGGTCTATGCCATTGGAGACGTTACCAGTGTCGGAACGCCAAAGGCTGGTGTTTTTGCGGAAGGGGCAGCAAAAGTTGCTGCAGCATCGATCCTGGCGGATTTCGAGAATGGTGAACAACCTGCGCCTTATAAAGGAAATGGTATTTGCTACGTAGAGTTTGGCGATGGGCGTGTTGGTCAGGTCAGTGTGGACTTCTTTTCGGGTCCATCTCCTTTCGGCACCTATACGGAAGCATCTGCTGAGCTGGTCACCGACAAAGCCTATTTTGGCTCAAGTCGTGTGCGTCGCTGGTTTGGTTTATAATCCTTGAACAATCCTAACCGATAAACAATCAAAACATGCCAACGTATCTGGTTGAAATTCCTCATTCTGAAAAAGTTTCGGACTGCAAAAAAGTGATTAACGTTTTTTTGACCTCCGGTTCGCATATGATTTCCCACGCCCATTGGGGCTGTAAAGATGGGGTTCACAAATTGTGGTTTATCTACGACTTTGAGAACAAAGAAAGCGCTCTTCGGGCTATTCCACCGCTGTTAAGGCCTGATGCACATATTATTGAGCTGGTTAAATTCCGCGTGGAGGACGTCATGCTGTATGCAGAGGAATAACTAAATAGGACAGCTTTTTAATGCCATACTACCCCCGCAAATGAAGAATGGGTTGGGGTAGTATGGTTTAATGAACCATAAAATTCAATGCTAAGAAAACTACTTCTTTTCACAGATAAAATCGCCCTGAAGGAATTTGCTACACGGCGTTTTTTGCTGCTACTTCCGATGCTCGTCTGGGTAGCAGGAAGCGCATTTGCTCAGACCACCTGGACGGGTAGCATGAATACTGCCTGGAGCAATCCGGCTAACTGGTCGGCGGGGGTGCCGGATGCAACCGACGATGTCATTATCCCCGACGTAGCGAACGATCCCGTCATAACAGGCGGAACAGCGGCTTTAGCCAAATCCGTACTCATTCAGACCAATGCGGTGCTGACGATTAATGCGACAGGTACGTTGACGATCAATGGCTCCGCAGCGTACACTACGCCCTTTACGTTTAATTTCACCGCTGGGCTAAACAACCTGGGTACGGTAAACAACAGTGGCATCATCACCCTGGGTTCGGTAAGCAGTGTTGGGTCGTATGGCATTGTTAATCAGGGGTTTTTTGTCAACAATACCGGGGGAGGAATCGATATTGACAACGCCACCGACACTGGGTTGTTTAATGCGTTCGGCACCTTTACCAATGCAACAGCCATTACCATTGGAGCGAATGCAGCTATTGGGCTTCATGGTATCTGGAACGATGCCCTCTTCACCAATACGACCGGCGGGGCTATCCAGATTGATCGTTCATCGCGTCGTGGTCTGATGAACAATGCCGATGCAACCAAATCGATATCGGCAACCTTCGTCAATTCAGCAACCATCACCATCGGGGCAACAGAAACGGTTGGAAAAACGGGGCTTGAGAATCTGGCTACTTTTACCAATACTACCGGTGGAAGCATCAGCATCAATCGCACCACCGATAATGGAATGTATCATGCTTCAGGTACATTTACCAATGCGGCAGCCATCACCATTGGTGCAGTGGCCAGTGTGGGAACAAATGGTCTGGTGAGCTGGGGCACCTTCAACAACAATACGGGTGGGCATATAGACATTGACCGCGCTACGGATTTTGGCCTTTACATCGCGTCGGGGACATTCACCAATGCGGCAGCCATCACCATTGGAGCGGTGGTTTCCAGCGGGAAAACGGGTTTTGAAAATCAGGCTACGTTCAATAACGTAGGTGGCGAAATCAAGATAGATAATTCGACCAACATCGGACTTCATCACGGTGCTGGCACCTTTACCAATGAAGCAGCCATCACCATCGGGGCAGCAGGCGCAGTAGGGACGTATGGTCTTTCGAATCAGGCAACGTTCAATAACAATACGGGTGGACATATCAAGATTGATCGCATGACCGGCTACGGGCTTCAACACAGTGCGGGGACGTTCACCAACTCGTCGACCATCACCATCGGAGGGGTAGCCTCTGTCGGCGAAACGGGTCTTGAAAACCAGGCCACCTTCAACAACACAGGCGGATCGATCAACATCGATCGCACCAGCGAGGTTGGGCTTCTTGTTTCGTCCGGAACGTTCACCAATTCCTCGACCATCGCCATCGGTGCAACAGCCGCTATAGGCCTCTACGGGATTAGGAATACGCGTACCTTCAATAACAATACGGGTGGGTATATCCAGCTTGATCGTTCCACTACGACAGGGTTGTTTAACGATTATGGCAGCACCTTCACCAATACGGCCGACATCACCATCGGATCTGTAGCCACGGTTGGGCTTCAAGGTATATGGAACACTTTTTTCTTTAACAATAACACAGGTGGACATATTCGGATCGATCGCTCCAGCTATATTGCACTATTCAACGTAACCGGCACCTTTACCAATAATGCCGATATTACCATTGGGGCTGAGGCCAGTGTCGGGACCTATGGCCTTACGAACCGCCAGTTTTTTAACAACAATTCGGGCGGGAGCATCCATATTGATCGTTCCACCGACACCGGGATTTATCAACTTTTGGGCACCTTCAACAATGCAGGAGCCATTACCATCGGGGCAACCGAAACGGTAGGGACGCATGGCATTTTCAATGAGACTGTCTTGGCAAACAATGCAGGTGGGACCATCAACATAGATCGTACAACCCTGGCAGGGCTTCGTAATTTCAATGGCACGTTTACGAACCAGGCGACTATTACGATTGGCGCGGTGGCCAGCGTAGGCACATATGGAATTTACAATCAATCTGCCTTCGCCAACCAGGCCACAGGACAACTTACGGTCAACAATGCAGGTGCAGGTATGTATCTTCAGGCTAATACGTTTGCCAATGCCGGAACCGTTACCATCGGAGCGTTACAAAATGTTACCACGCTGCTAACCCAACAGGGAGCGGGTAAATTCAGTAACAATCCAGGTGGGACCTTCAAAGGCACAGGCACTATCGAGGCATTGAGCTTTACCAATGCCGGGGGAACGCTATCACCCGGCTATTCTCCGGGTAAATTGACGATCAACGAAAGCAACGATTTTAGTAATAGCCTCATGGACATCGAAGTTAACGGAACCGCTACGGCGGGCGTAAATTTCGACCAGATAGAGGTGGTCGGAACGGCGACACTCGGCGGTTCACTCACTGTGTCCATTAATTATACCCCGGCCAATGGTGATGAAGTGATCATCCTGACTGCCACATCAGTGACGGGCACGTTCAGTGCTGTCGCAGGGCTCCCTGCCAACTGGACTGTTGTTTACACCGCTACCCGGGTCAAACTAGTCTATCAATCAGCCGCCCCAGCGCCTACGCTTACGGCTTTTAATGCCAGTTCTGCATTCGTTTGTGCGGGAAACCCGATCACCTTCACCGCCACAGTGGGGAATGTAACGGGTAGCTATAGCTATACCCTTACCAACGGCAGTAGCAGCACACTTGGGACGGGTAGTTCGACTTCACTTAGCCAACTAGTGACGGCCAGCGGGTCGGGGCCGCAAACCTTTACGCTAATTCTGGTTAGTGGGGGGCAGTCCACTTCAGCAACAACGACCGTGACGGTCAATGCACTACCGAACGCCAGTTTATCGGCCAATCTTAGTGGTACCCTTACATGCGCCAATCCCAGTCTGACCCTGACCGCCGGGAACGGCCTTGCCTATGCTTTTAGTGGGCCTGGTTTAGTTAGTCAAAACGCTACTAGTGGCACTGCCGTAGTCAATTCGGCTGGGCTTTACTCCGTAACCGTGACATCAGGTGCTGGCTGTTCAGCTACTGCCAACACCACCGTTAGCAGTAATACGGTATTGGTTATCTCAACAGGGAGCTCCCTGCCCATGGCCAATGTGGGGGTAGTCGTCAGCCTGACGGCTTCCGGAGCTACTGCCTACCAGTGGAGCACCCCGCCTACTGCCCGATTTACCTCCCCCGCTACCTCTTCGGCTGTATCGGCCAGCCTCACCACCGCTGGGGTGCAAACCTTTATCGTGGTAGGTACCACCGGTGCCTGTAGCCAGTCGGCGTTGGTGAGCGTGACGGCATTATCGGGTCCTGACCTATCCGCTATCGTAAGCCTGCCCGATGGCAACTTTCAGGCCGGGGAAAGTAAAGGGTTGCTGATGCAGGTTCAGGAGGTCAACGGCTCAATAGCCAGTGGGGCCATCGTCATTACCGTTACAGTACCTTCCGGCTATAGTGTCAGCTTCGATAATACGCTGACCAGTTTCAGCGTCTCTGGGGGGAGCACCACCACCGTACAGAACAATAAGTGGCATCAAAGTAGTAGTGTAGCCGGTCAACAGCTGAGTCTTACAATTAATGATGGCCAATCGGTAGGCGGCAATAGTACCCTGAATCTGGGCTTTAGCATCACTCGAACAACGGCCAACTCAGGCAGTACTTCGAACATCACGGTGAATGTGGCCGATGACAGTGGTCAGACGTATGATGTGAACCGACTTAATAATGTCTACGCCCGAATTATAACCGGCCTGTAACTAAAATAGTCCGGTTAAGTCTATCATATGGAATGACTGACTGAGGTGGTCCAAAGCCGATTTGAGAAGCCCCAAGTTCACCTTGGTTTACTAATACCTCTGTAGCCTATTTGCTGGAAAGCGCCCCATTCTTTGGCCTTTCTGCTGTGGGCTACTCATTTTTTAACACGGGCTTCATCCCACCCAGCAGGGGCAGCGTCACGCGAAACCAGCCATCTACTGCCTCAATCAAGGGGGTAGGACCATCCGGGTTAGAGCGGTTCAGCAACTGGTATTTATCGGTGATGTTGGACAGGCCCACCCCGTTTGATTCAACCCGTACGTTCCGTCGCTGTAGATTGTTCTCAACCACAAGCTGACCGGCTGCAGTGGTCCGAATCCGAATCGTCAGGGGTTCTTCGGGCAGGGCCCGGTTGTGCTTAACGGCATTCTCGACCAGCAGTTGCAACGTCAGGGGTGGAATCTGCCCATCAAGGTAGTCGTTCGCCACCGCAACCTCCGGGCAAACACTATTGCCATAGCGGGTTTTGAGCAAGTGAAAATACGATTGAATAAAATTCAGCTCAACGTCGAGCGTGGTCAGCTCCTGATCAGCCGACCGCAGCAGGTAACGGTACACCGAACTCAACTCATCCACGTAATCGGTGGCTTGCCGGGGATTTTCGTCAATCAGCGAGGATAGCGTATTGAGGGCGTTGAACAGAAAGTGCGGGTTGACTTGGCTCTGCAACGCCCGCATCTGCGCTTCGGTATGCTGCTGCTTGAGCTGCTGAAGCGCCAAATCGGCTTCCAGTTGACGGCGCAGACTGTGTTCCCGTTCGCGCAGGAGTTGCTGCTCGGCCAGCATCTGTCGCCGGGTTTCGCGTCGCTGGCGGTAGGAGAGTCCCAGCGATACGCAGGCCATATCGAGCAAAAGGCCTAACTGGCCGATAAAACCAGGATGAATAGGTAAGGGTAGACCAAAAAGACCCGCTTTCATGCCGGCCTGACCATACTCAACGATGACCAGAATACCCAGTAGCTGGCTAACCAACAGGGCCAGCGTTCCGGCCACGAAAAAACGAGCCAGCACATCGGTTTTACGGATCGTAACAACGACAGTATATGCGATGGTCAGGTAAGTAACCAGGATGATGAGCACCCGAATCAGGTTGAGCTGGATTTCATGCCAGTCGGTTTGCCAGGCCGATGAAAACAGGTTGAAATACACCTCGGGTAAGGCTACCAAAGCCACGCTCCATTGAACCCGGCGGTACCAGCCGAGCAAGCCAGGTCGGTCTTTCAGGACAAAAAACGTGATCGCTATTTCTAAGTAAAGCAGCGAAAATAGGTGTAGCGAAATGGTCTGTACGAAGGCTAGCACATTGGGGGGCAAGTGTACATAGTCAACGCCAAATCCAATCATCCATAGCAGGATATAGGCCGTGTACTGACCATAGATGCGCTCCTGATGAACGGCCCATTGTATCAGGTTAGCGATCAACATAACCAGCACGGCTCCCGTAAAAAGCAGGAACCACTGCGTATACGTCAGGTCAAAAGTGAGCATCAGAAGGCGTGTTTGTTCAGGCGAAAATAAGCAAATACCGCTTCATCGGCTAGTTTTACCGCTTCATCGTTCGACCGTTGGACGCTCAACGAGATGGCAGCAACTTTGTGTATACTTGTAAACAACACAACTGCATGAGAGCCCGACGCATCCTTTTTGCCACCGTACCTTTCGATGGTCATTTCAGTCCGCTAACCGGCCTGGCTGTTCACTTACGACACGCTGGCCACGATGTTCGCTGGTATGTGGGCGGTCACTATGGCGAGCGGGTTAAAAAACTGGGTCTGCCGCATTATCCCTTTGTAAAGGCCCCAGTCATTAACCAGCAAAACATGGAAGAACTGTTCCCGGAGCGGAAACGGATCAAAAATCCCATCGCCCGTGCTCGCTTCGATGTAAAGCAGACATTTCTGGCCCCTGTTCCGGGTTATGTAGACGACCTCCGGGCTATCCATGTCGACTGGCCGTTCGATCTGATCATCTACGACCTGGCCTGTCTGGGTGGGCTGTTCATTCAGCAGTTACTGGGTATCAAAGGCGTAGCCGTTGGCGTGCTGCCGCTGTTCGAAAGTGCCGTTAACCTGCCCACCGACGATCCGAACCTACCCACTATCAGGCGTTCGCTCATTCGCTGGGCCAACCGGGCTAAGCTCTATCTGAAGTTCAACGTCGTAATGAAACCCTGTAGCGATTTGCACAACCAGATGCGTGCTCAGTATGGTCTGCCGCCGGAGCCGGGCTTTATGTTCGAATCGGTGTTCCGACATGCTGATTTGTATCTGCAAAGTGGGGTGCCCGGTTTCGATTATCCCTATCGGCGGCTAAGCCCAAACGTCCGGTTCGTTGGCCCCCTGTTACCGCACCGCTCAGGTCAGAAAATCCCGTTTGCGCAGGCTGAAAAAGCCAGAATGTACAAACGGGTTGTGCTGGTCACGCAAGGCACCTTTGAGGGGAATGTGGAGAAAATCATTGTCCCAACTCTCGAAGCCTACAAGACGGAACAGGATACGATGGTCATCGTCACTACGGGTGGTTCGGGCACCGACGAGCTGCGGCAACGCTACCCACAGGCCCATTTCCTGATCGACGATGTTATCGACTATGATGCCCTTATGCCTCATGTCCACGTGTACGTGACCAACGGTGGTTACGGGGGCGTTATGCTGGCCCTTCAACACAAGCTTCCGATGGTTGTAGCTGGCGTTTATGAGGGCAAAGAAGACATAGCCGCTCGAGTTCAGCACAACGGGGTAGGTATCGACCTCAAAACCGAAACGCCAAAACCCGCTCAGATTCGACAGGCAGTCGATCGGGTGCTGGCAGACAACACATACCGGCAGCAGGCGCAGGCACTCAGCGAAGAGTTCAGCCAGTACCCAGCCAATCAACTGGCTGAAGAGTATATCAACCAACTTCTGAAACAGCCCGACCGCCGGTTAGCCGAGGTTGTTCAGTATAACATGTAATATCCACTCTTACCATGAAGTATAAGCTGATTATTTTCGATTTCGACGGCACCCTCGCTGATACATTTCCGTATTTTCTCAGGACCATGAATGCGCTTGCTGATACCTATAATTTCCCGGTGATCCAAGCCCAGGAGGTGGACCAACTACGGGGCCTCGACGCCCGTCAGATGATCAAACGTGCTCAATTGCCTGCCTGGAAAATTCCCCTTATTGCCAGCTCCTTTATTCGACGTATGGCTCAGGATATCGATCAAATTCAACTATTTAATGGCATACCTCAACTGTTGAGTCAGTTAGCCAGTCAGGGGGTTAAACTAGCGATCGTCAGTTCCAACAGTGAGGAGAATGTACGGCGCGTACTTGGGCCGGTAAGCGCTTCGTTGATCAGCTATTACGGGTGCGGCTCGTCGCTTTTTAGCAAGCAGCGCAAATTCAAGCGAGCCATGGAAAAGACGGGGACGAGGCCTCAGGAGACGCTTTGCGTCGGTGACGAAGTACGGGATATAGAAGCGGCCCAGGAAGCCACTGTAGCCTTTGGTGCCGTAATCTGGGGCTACACGCGCCCAGATGCGTTGGCCGCTTACCCCGGTATTAGCCTTTTCCATACGCCAGCCGATATTGTCAGAAAAGTGCTGGAGTTGTAAACGCATATGCACTACGATTGAGCTGCGGTGTCATACGGACGGGCAGGCCCCCAGCCTTACCCGTCCGTATGTCGTCAGTTACCCGTTAGCGGACCTTCAACTTACAAGCCACTGATGATTCGGGAATAAACATTGTTGAGTCGATTCACATCGTAGCTCCCTGCGCTGTCATCGGCTACATTGATGGTGATGTTAGAGGTGCTACCCGCATTGGCCGTCGTTCGCGTGATCAAAAAGCCCACATTCAATGTCGTGCTGGCCGTCACTGACTCGCCCCCGTTGAGGACCAGACTGAGCTGCTGACCCACTATATTGCTGCTCACATGCCACTTATTGTTCTGAACGGCTACGGTACTGCCCCCCGAGACATTGATACTGGTCAGGCTGTTGTCAAAGCTGACACTATAGCCAACTGGCACGGTAATGGTAATGATGATACTGCCACTGGCCGTCGAGCCATTGACCTCCTGAACCTGCATCAGCAACCCTTTGCTTTCCCCGGCCTGGAAATTGCCATCCGGCAAACTCATAATGGCCGTCAGGTCGGGACCCGCCAGTGCCGTCACACTTACCAGCGCACTCTGGCTGCAGATTCCACTGCTAGCTACGACGGTAAACGTCTGCACCCCGGCTGTGGTCAGGCTAGCCGAGACGGCGGAGCTGGTCGCAGGGGTGGTGAGGGGGGCCGAAGCCGGGGCCGTCCACTGGTACGTGGTGGCTCCCGAAGCCGTCAGGCTGAGGACCACCCCCACATTGGCCTGAGGTAAGGAAGCGCCCGTTACCAGACTCAGCACGGTTTGGCTGCTGACCGTGGTTGACGCTATAGCCGTACAACCACTCCCTGATGTGACCGTCACCGAATACAGGCCCTCTACACTCGCGGTACGGATGGCATTGATACTGTTGTCGTTCCAGTGATAGCTATTTCCTCCAGTGGCGGTTAAACTCACCGTCGGACTCGTGCAGGTAAGGGCCGGATTCGAGGGGTTGATATTGGCGCTGGGCGCAGCATTAACCGTCAGGCTAAAGGCGGTTGAGGTGACGCTCTGGCACGCGCCACTGACCACCACCACATAATCACCTGCGTTGGCAACCTGCACATTGGTCAGGCTGAGGGTTGCCGACGTCTGTCCATCTACCGCTGTACCGTTACGAAACCATTGGTAGCCAGACGCTGCGCCCGAAATACCAACAGTTGCGGTCGCGCTGCTACCAGTACAAACGGCTAAACCGGCAGCGGGCTGGTTTGTGATGCTTTGGCAGCCACTGTATTTTACCAGATACGAATTAAAGCTACTACCTGGCGTTAACAGAACTGTATTGGCCGACAGATCAACGTCTGTTGCAGTACCCAGTACACCCGCAACGTACAAGTTCGCAGCGCCGTCCAAGCCAATGCAATAGAAAGCTTCCGTGCCATGATCTATCTTGCCAGCCCATATATACTCACCTGATGAATTGTATTTTGCCAGAAAAACACTGGCCGTTCCAGCAGCAGTTAGGCTGGCTACCCCCGTCGAGGGATCAAAATCCGTTGTACCCGTAAACAATCCACACACATAACTAGCACCTGCCGCATCGACAACGACATCAACGCCTACATCGATTCCACTACCGTAAATAGGCTTTCCCCAAACATAATTGCCATCGGTATCGTATTTGGCAAGAAAGCTGTCAGAAAACCCAGTGGACGTAAAACTAACCACTGACGATGAAGGGTCAACGTCTACCGTGCCTGTGAAATCACCTGTTAAATAACAATTTCCAGCCTGATCGACAGCCAGCCCTTTGTAAGCCAGGGGGGAACTGCTACCCGGAACCTTATCAGCCCATTGATAGGTACCTGCCGAGTTATATTTTGCCAGAAACACGGGCCCGGTAATACTATTCGTGCCTGCCGTAGGGTCGAAATCGACGGAACCGGATAGTTGCCCTTTTACGTATACATTTCCAGCTGGGTCTACTTCAATATTTGTTCCTTTGACGTTGGTTCCCGCCGAGCCACCCACTCTTGTCGCCCAGTTGAGCGAGCCGGATGAAGCCTCATAGCTGGTCACAAACATATCGGTTGAACCAGTACCGATTAAACTTACCTGATTGGGTGTGCCCGTGCCAAACGTAACTCTACCCGCAAATAACCCCGTTACTAAAACGTGGTTTGTGGCATCAACGGTGAGTGAATACCCTATACAAGGAGTTCCTTCTGTGAAGGCCCACCCCAGATTACCATTGGTATCATATTTGGCTACATACAGGGTCCGGTCTCCACCTTGAGAAGACGACGTTTCCGGATCAGGGTCGAAGTCCAACGTGCCCGAGAATTGGCCCGTGATGTAGCAATTACCGCTGGCATCAACGGCAATATCAGAGACAACACTGGTATTGGTTCCAATCAGGCTTTTGGCCCACACATAATTGCCTGCCGGATCGTACTTGGCGATAAAAATTGCGGGGCTGCTTCCCGCCGTAAGCGAGGCTGTTGCGGTAGGCGAAGGATCAAAATCCGTAGTTCCGATGAATGTTCCTGTCAGATAGCTATTCCCTGACGCGTCCACCGCCATGGCTTTTGAGCTTAACGCGCCGTCGCCCCCTATTGCTTTCCCCCAAACTAAGTTTTGCGCTCTATTCTGGGTTGTGGCACTTAGTAAGAGTAGACAAATCATTGCCAGGATTCTCCCAAAAGAACTGTACTTGTTTTTCATATTTCTTCCGTTTTCTACGCTGATGTTGGAGTACAAAAAAACAGTCGATCACTCCGCTGATGTTAACCCATTTCGGACATTCTTTTGCTCGTTTTGGACATGACCACCGTTTTGCAAAAAAACAGGCCCCAAACGGGGCCTTAATGAATGCAATACTAAAAAACAGATACTCAACAAGCCGTTGTCTGATGGTCAGACTAAACCGATACCCGTACACCAATCAACTAGTCCAGAGATAGGTTACAGGCCACTAATGACGCGGGCGTAGATATTGTTGAGCTGGTTGACATCATACTGACCGCCACTATCATCAGCAATGTTCACCGTGATATTGGACACACTGCCTGCGTTGGCCGTGGTACGCGTGATAGTGAAGCCCAGATTCAGGGTGCTGTTGGCCACTACCGATTCACCTCCATTGATGGACAGGCTCACCTGCTGACCTGCTACCGAACTACTGAGGTGCCATTTGTTATTCTGGACGGATACCGGATTAGTGCTGCCTCCCGACACATTGATGCTGGTCAGGCTGTTGTCGAAGCTCACACTATAGCCCGTCGGAACCGTGATGGTGATCACAATACTGCCCGAGGCCGTCGAGCCATTGACCTCCTGCAATTGCATCAGCAACCCTTTGCTTTCCCCGGCCTGGAAATTACCATCCGGCAAACTCATAATAGCCGACAGGTCGGGTCCTGCCAGCGCTGTCACGCTCACCAACGCACTTTGGGAACACACCCCTGCCGAGGCCACCAGTGTGAAGGTCTGTACCCCCGCCGTGGTCAGACTGGCCGACAGGGCCGAGCCCGTCGTAGGACTGGTCAGCAAGACGGTAGAGGGGGCACTCCACTGGTAGGCCGTGGCCCCGCTTGCGGTCAGGCTGACAACTACCCCCACATTGGCCTGGGGTAAGCTAGCCCCTGCGGACAGGTTCAGCACCATATTGCTGGCAATCGTTCTAGATGCTATGGCTGTACAACCATTGATATTCGTTACGATCACCGAATACACACCTGGTGAGGTCACCGTACGTATGGCATCTGTGCTATTGTCAGTCCACAGATAGGAGACTCCCCCAGTAGCGGTCAGACTGATGCTGGGGGTGGTACAAGTTAGGAATGAAGTCTGGGAGGTAATGCTAGGGCTGGGCTTGGCATTGACCGTCAGGGAGGCAATAGTGGTGGTGGCACTGCCATTTTGGCTGACGATGAGGGTAAAGGTCTGGGTTCCGCTACCTGTTGCAACCAGGGATTGACTCAGGGTTTCGGAACTGCCCGTTCCGATGGTGGTGTTACTGCCGTTGGTAAGTGTATAGCTATAGCTACTCGTCAGGTTGCCGATGCTGGCGGTGAAGGTAGTCACACTACCCAAACAGACGGTACCGGGATTGGCACGGAGGCCCGTTAAAACAGGCTGGTTAGACCTGAAAAAATAAGCGGCACCTGCATCAGTGATCGCATTACCGCCACTAGCATCCTTGTCTTCATAAGGTGTACCCGCCACAATCTCAATGCCACTAATGGCCACTGAGGTGCCAAACTGACTGGTAGACTCCCGATCCGAGGCTGCCAATTTTTTGACCTGTCCCCAATTGTTAGCGCCCCCCTGATTCTGGCTGAACACATACGCCGAACCCGCCCCGGTAAGCGTATTACTTCCCGAAGCGTCTTCATCTTCAGCGTAGGCACCGACCACGATGGTGTTGCCACTGATGCCCACCGAAAAACCAAAGCTATCGCTCGCTGCCCGATCTGAGGCCACCAGTTTCTTAACCTGCCCCCAGTTATTAGCTCCCCCCTGATTCTGGCTGAACACATACGCCGAACCCGCCCCGGTAAGCGTATTACTTCCCGAAGCGTCTTCATCTTCAGCGTAGGCACCGACCACGATGGTGTTGCCACTGATGCCCACCGAAAAACCAAAGCTATCGCTCGCTGCCTGATCCGAGGCCACCAGTTTCTTAACCTGTCCCCAGTTATCGGTGCCACCCTGACTCTGACTGAACACATAGGCAGCCCCCGAAACATTATCCCCATAGGCACCGACCACAATCAGGCTCCCACTAATAGCCACTGAAATACCAAACTGAGCGATCACAGATCGGTCACTGGCGACTATTTTTTTGACCTGCCCCCAGTTGTCAGCGCCCCCCTGGTTCTGACTGAATATATACGCTGAACCCGCCAAATTTACCGTATTTCCCCCCGAAGCGTCTTCATCTTCCTGGTAGGCCCCCACCACAATCAGGCTACCGCTAATAGCCACTGAAATACCAAATTGATCGCTAGGTCCCCGATCAGAGGCCACTAGCTTTTTTACCTGACCCCAATTATCAGTGCCCCCCTGGTTCTGACTGAATATATACGCCGAACCCGCCAAATTAAGCGTATTTCCCCCCGAAGCGTCTTCATCTTCCTGATGGGCCCCCACCACAATCAGGCTCCCGCTGATGGCCACTGAATACCCAAAATGATCATTAGGTCCCCGGTCAGAGGCTACTAGCTTTTTAACCTGGGTCCAGGTGCCGTTTTGTCGTTTGAGCACATAAGCCGAGCCAGCACTGAATATTGGCTGACCACTGTTGGCGTCGATACCATCCTTATAGGCCCCCACTACCGCATAATCGCCATCGATGGCCACCGAATAGCCATAGTTAACATCAACCTGGTAATCACTTAAAACGATTTTCTGCTCCTGCCCCCAGTTGTCGGCTCCGCCCTGACTCTGATTGAACACATAGGCCGAACCCGCACCACTGATTGCATTCCCCCCTAAATCATCTTCGCCATCCGAATTGGCCCCCACCGCAATCAGGCTACCGCTAATAGCCACTGAAATACCAAACTGATCATTAGGTCCCCGGTCGGAGGCTACTAGCTTTTTGATCTGACCCCAGTTATCAGCGCCCCCCTGGTTCTGACTGAATATATACGCCGAACCCGCCACACTAAGCGTATTTCCTCCCGAAGCGTCTTCAGCTTCATCAAAGGCCCCTACGACAATCTGGCTACCACTGATGCCCACCGAAGCACCAAAACGATCAAAAGCCGCTCGGTCAGCCGCCACCAGCTTTTTGACTTGCCTCCAATTATCAGCTCCACCCTGACTCCGGCTAAATACATAAGCTGAACCCGCAAAACTAAGCGTATTCGCTCCTGTAGCATCCTGGTCTTCACCGGCCGCTCCAACCACAATCAGGTCGCCACTGATGCTCACCGAAACACCAAAGCCGTCCTCTGCCCCCCGGTCAGCCGCCACTAATTTTTTCACCTGTCCCCAGTTGTCAGTCCCCCCCTGATCTTGGCTGAACACATAGGCTGAACCCGCCAAATTCAGCGTATTGCCCCCCGAAGCGTCTTTGTCATCCCCATAGGCACCGATCACAATCTGCCCTCCATTGATCGCTACCGAGGAGCCAAATCTATCTCCAGCCCCCCGGTCCGAGGCTACCAGTTTTTTGACCTGTCCCCAATTGTTAGCGCCCCCCTGATTCTGGCTGAACACATAGGCCGAACCCGCTTCACTCAGCGTATTGCCCCCCGAAGCATCATGGTCTTCCAGCAGGGCACTGACCACAATCTGCTCACCACTGATGGCTACCGAGTGACCAAACAAATCACTAGTCTCCCGGTCAGCCGCCACCAGCTTTTTGACCTGGCCCCAGTTGTCGGCTCCGCCCTGATTCTGGCTGAATATATAGGCCGAACCCGCTTCATTCAGCGTATTTCCACCCGAAGCGTCTTCATCTTCCTGATGGGAGCCCACCACAATCAGGCTTCCACTAATGGCTACTGAGCAGGCGAACTGATCATTCACCCCCCGATCTGAAGCTACCAGCTTTTTAACCTGGGTCCAGGTACCGTTCACCCGTTTGAACACAAAGGCCGAACCTGCTAACTGGAGCGTATTGCCCCCACCAGCATCCTGGCCAGCCCCACCAGCACTTACAACGGCATAGTCACCATCAATGGCCACTGAAGACCCAAAATGATCACCAGCCCCCCGGCCTGCGGTGGATGAGGTACGTCGGTCCGAGGCCACCGTTTTAATAATCTGGTTCCAGTCCTGAGCCAGCAGCGAGCTAGACCACAGCAGCAATAAAGCCATGAGCCACAGCCTGCTCTGGCGGCTACGCTTCGTTCGGAATGAGACAACGATTGTAGTCGGAGCCAGACCAGGACGCGTGATTGATTGAGGGTAGAAATGATTCATACAAAAAGAAAATACTTGTGAAAAGATAGTCCCTATAGGCTACCCCAAAAATCACCCCAAATCCAGCTTGTCTGTTAATCCATTTCGGACATTCTTTTGCTCATTTTGGACATCTGTGCCCTATAGACAAAAAAACAGGCCCCAAACGGAGCCTGACAGAATCTGAAACGAATATTGGTTACTTAATAAGCCTTTGCCTGATCCTCGCTAAAGGCGGATGGCGGCACGCCAAATTTCTCCTGAAAGCTTCGGGTGAAGTACGATAGGCTCTCGAAGCCGACCGCATAGGCCACGCCAGAGATGCTTAACTCACCATGGCGAAGTAGCGTAGCCGCCTGTTCCAATCGACGGTTACGAATAAACTCTACGGCGGTTTGGCCTGTCACGGCTTTTAGCTTGCGGACCAGTTGCCGCTGGCTCAAATTCAGATGCCCGCTTAGTTGCTCTACATCAAATCCGCTTTCGGCCAGGTGAGCATCTATCACGACCAGTACTTTCTGTAGAAAAGCGTTTTCCTTCGTAATCAACTCCTCATTGGCTGGAAGAGGAGCGGGGAGGAGCCCCAGTCGCTCCTGAAAGTACTGCCCTAGCCGCTCCCGCTGGCGGATCAGGTTTCGTACCCGCACCTGAATTTCAGTCTGGTCGAAGGGCTTGGTCAGGTACTCATCGGCGCCTAGCTCAAAACCTTCAATGCGGTCGGCAACGGTCGCCTTGGCCGTCAACATGATCACGGGGATGTGGCTGGTCGCCATCTGCGATTTCAGCGCCTTACAAAAGCCAAACCCGTCCAGTCGGGGCATCATTAAATCGCAGATTACCAGAGTAGGCAACTGTTCCGTAGCTTTTTCGAAGCCTTCCTGCCCATCGCTGGCTTCCAGAATCTGGTAATGCGTTTCGAAAATACTCCGCACATACGCCCGAATGTCGGCGTTATCGTCGATGATCAGTAGCAGGTTGTCCGATGCCAAACCCGTGGTTGGAAGCGGCCTTTCAGGAAGTATCTTACGATGGCTGATCTGGCGGCTACTGATCGGCTTTTCAGGCTGCGTCGTCGTACTCGTAAAATTCTCCACGGAAGGGTCAATCGGGGTGGCAGGCAGGGTTACCCAAAACGTAGTTCCTTCCCCTTCGGTACTATCGACGGAGAGGGTACCGCCCAGCACCTGTACTAATTCTTTGACAAGGGCAAGGCCAATACCCGTCCCTTCGTAGGAACGATTCACCTTCCCATCTACCTGATAAAAGCGATCAAAGATATGGGGGAGTTTAGCAGCAGGAATGCCAATACCCGTATCCCGCAGGGTCAAAAAGGCTCTGCCTCCCTGATAGACTACCTCCATAACCACCGCCTTGCCAGCCGGCGTAAACTTTAACGCATTGGCCAGCAGATTCGTAACAATTTTCTCGACCTTATCCCGATCGAAGGAAGTCCAGTACACGGTTTCAGCCTGGGCGAAGGAAAAGTTAATCTGCTGGCTCTCGGCCATCGACGTAAAAGAACTCGCCACGAGTCGAAAGAATCCAGCCAAATCACCTGTTTCGGGTTCCGGCTTCAGCTGACCAGCCTCCAGTTTGGTCAGATCGAGTAACTGATTGATTAAGCCAAGGAGTCGTTTCGCATTTTGTTGCAGGATCGGGAACCGCCAATCCTCGGCATATTCTTTTGCCATTTGTTCAACCGGGCCTGAAATCAGCGTCAGCGGTGTCCGCAACTCGTGGGAGATATTGGCAAAAAACTGGGTCTTCAGCGCATCCAGCTCGGCCAGTCGACTAGCTTCCTGTTGTTCATACACAAGTTGCTGTTGCAGGAGTAGCCGTTGCCGTTGAAAGCGATAAAGCAGCCAGCCTACTACGCTTAGGATCAGGGTGTAAAGTAAATAGGCCCACCCAGTCCGATAAACCGGTGGATGCATGATGATCTGTAGCGTTACGGGTTTACTCCATACATTGCCATTTGCCGATCCCATCATTTCCAGCCGATAGGTTCCTACTGGGAGTTGCGTGAATGTAGCAATTCGATTATCGCCAGCCTCAACCCAGTTTTCATTGATGCCTTCCAGGCGATACCGGTATCGGTTCTTGGTCGGATTGGTGTAGTCCATTACGCCAAACTCAACTGACAACAGACTGTGGGTATGGTTGAGGTTAACCGTTTGGGCGTCCTCAATATTCGTCGCCAGAATACCATCATCAGCCCCAGTTTCTACCGCCTTATTGTTTACTTTTAGCCCAACTATATGCACCTGGGGTAATTGGCTGTTCGCCCTGGCAAAGTCCCCAGGTCGAAAAATAGTCAACCCATTGATACCCCCAAACATCAAGTCGCCGGAAGGGGATTTGAAAAAAGATCCTGTATTAAACTCATCATCCTGCAGGCCATCGGCTTTGGCATAATTGCGGAAGGTAAACGTTTTTGGATCGAACTGCGCTAGCCCCCGGTTGGTACTCATCCATAATTTTTTAAACGAGTCAACCAATAGTCCGTATACGACCTTGTTAGGCAGTCCCTGGGCCTCGGCAAAGTGTCGAAACGTACCGGCCTGTTTATCCAGTTGCTCGAGTCCTCCTCCTTTGGTGCTCACCCACAGGTAGTGGTCGGGCTGGTAAGGGTCGTCGATTACGCACGAGACAAAGTCGTTGCTGAGGCTTCGCCGGTCGGTTGTCGAGTTTTTGTAAATAGAGAACTCAGGCCTGGTCAATACGCTTTTCGCCCGAACTAACCCTTTTTGCGTGCCGATCCAGAGCGTATTGGCCCGGTCGAAATACAGGGCATAGGTCTCCGCAGGAGTGCCCTTACTCGGCAACAGGTGTTCGTACGAAAATACCTGGAATGTTTCGGCTACGGGGTCAAAGCGCAGTAGCTTCCCATCGCCTGCGCCAATCCATAGCTTCCCCGCTTTATCGTCAACCGTCTGATTGCCAAATACACCGAAAAACAATCCCTTTGGAAGCGGATAGGTTTTCAGCAGTTTCCAGTCACTCGAAAATTTCTGAATAAAGAACCGATCGGGCTCAGGGCCACCATTCGTTATCCAGAAATTTTGCTGGCGGTCCTGGATCAGGAATCGCTGTACCATACCGTTTGTTGTGTTCGCCGGATCGATCGGCGTTAGCCGATTTGTTGCTAATTCGACCTGATTATAGGCATACTGCTCCCGGGCATAAATCCGCCCCTGTCGATCCTGATACAGATACGATAGCGAATGGTTGGGCAGATACGTCTGAAAGAGCTTGATTTTTGGATTAAACAGGCGCAGACCATACCCCGACGTACCTACCCATAAGCCGCCCGTTTGATCTTTCAACAGTGCTCTGACTCCAAATAGACTGGGAGGCATTACCGCGTAGGCATTCTGGGCGGTCAAACTATCCCGCTGCAGAAATTCGGCGGGTGACATGACCCATAAATAATCTACCGTCGCAATGGCTATTATTCTTTCGTCCAGGCACTTGATCGTCACGTTTGCTGTCCGTTGGGAGGGAAACCAGCGGGCCTTTACCTGCCCATTATGCCAGGCAAAAACGCCCTCCTGAGTAGCCGAAAACCAGTAGCCTGGCAGCGCATCATCGTCGGTTGACCCAATGGCAATGCCTCGATGAATGACCCGGTTTATCGGCTTCAGGCCGGTAGGCTGTCGCCAGTTAAGTATCGACATGCCATCCGACGTACCCACAATAGCTTCGCCAGTTGGATTAAATTGGAAATGATGGATATTCATTTCCTTTCCCGGAAACGAGAGTTGGTGTATACGAACCTGTCGGGTAAAATTTGTGGTGTCTGGAAAGCCGGTTTTGAGTGGGTCAGGTAGGCTAATTTTAAATAACTGATTTTTATCCGTACTGACCCAAATATTGCCTTCGGGGTCTTCGGCTAGTTGACGAATCTCGTAGTTGCCTGCCCCCGATGCTGCCCGATCACTGATCGTAAGATGATAAAATCGCTGGGTTCGGTGATCGAATAAATTGAGGCCATTGGTCAGCGTACCAACCCAAAGTCGGTGATGACTGTCTATCAGTAATGCCGAGCAGGCATCATCCGAAATGCTGAACTTATTGTAGGGGTCATGCGAGAAAACCTTGAAAGTATGCCCATCGTATCGATTCAGGCCATCTTTGGTCGCTACCCAGATAAAGCCCTTTGCGTCCTGCTTTATATCAAAAACCATCCCCTGCGATAAACCATTGGAAATGGTTAATTCCTGCCACCCTTTTTGAGCCAGTACACCGTTGCAGTCAATTAATAAAAGTAGAAAAAGGTTTAAAAAGAGGAAACGCATGCATATGAAATTTCCCTCTAATGTATAAAAATAACCTACACGGTTTGGTTTGTTACTTGATTGTACGCTGTACTAACTAATTTAGCCTGCTCAGGATGAGCTTGCCAAGTTGAGTCCAATCGGTAACCGGATTTTGCTGTTAGGGCAGATGGGTAGAGAAAAAATGTGTTACTTAACCGGCAATCGGCCCTACTGGGCCTTTGGAAGCCTCAACATACAAGCCAATTCCGGTCGTGATTGATGAGCCCAGTTGTCAGAAGGGGTACGGATGCTAGTAAACAACCCTTGACTGGTCCACCCAGGCAGATAGACCAATCAAGGATTCGGTACTCTCAGGAAAATTTAACCACTACGGTTACTGCACTCTGCAGTTTACCATCAGACGCCTTATACTGAAAGCTATAGGTAGCGGCAGTGGCGATTAAGGCTGTGATGACCCGGGTCGTTGAGTTAAACGTCATACCGCTTGGCAGTCCAGTAACTGAATACGTTAATGGATCACCATTTCCGTCAGTGAAAGCTGGCAGCGTGAAAGTAACCTGCTTTTTAATAGGCTGGTTGATCTGCGCAATGGAGGGCGCAACCGGAGCCACATTGACCGTCGGTGCCGGAGGGGGTGGTGGCGGTGGTGGAGGAGGTGGTGGCGGGGCTGCTGGCTCACTAAAACTAGTCGGATGGATAAGTCCGGACGAACAGGCTCCGGCAGTTATCAGCAAGCTGGCCGAGAGCATTGACATAAGCATAAACGAGCGCATAAAAAGAAAAGATTAACTTAGTTAACTGGTCTATGGAGTTATTTCCAATGGATCAAAGGTAGGCGCGCCATACACGGGTCACTTTCACTATTGTAACATTGACTTGACCTATTGTAACCTGGGGCAAAAAGCGATGAATTTTCGGCGTATTTAAGCTAAAATTTACGGGTTGGGAAGTGAAAATGACTGTAAATGAACAAACTGGCTCCAGGCTGGGATTCGCTTCCGGGGACGAACGTATTCCAAGAGTGACTCCCATGAGTTGCGGGTACGACTAGCATAGGACCTATCGACCCCTGTTCGGTACATCGGCGAATACATCGATTCAAACCTGAAACTGTAGTAGGACAGGCGGAAAAGCGGGTGATCGGAAACCGGCCGAACTCGGATAGGATGTCTTGTTGGTGAAGTGTTTTCACTTGCCACAGCGAAACCTTGTTGAGCTTACTCCTACCCCGGCCTGTGAAGGCATAGGGTAGGAGGGTGAAACGATACTGGAAAAAGGCCAACATAATCCACAATACACTTAACTTGTAGGCACATTAGGCCACTATACATGGTGGCCACTAAAAAGGATTAACTAGAATGAGGTCTTTACCAAACCTGCTACTTTATGGGCTTGCCATAACCACTTTATTTAGCTTTTATGGCTTTAGAAAAGAAAACGAATTGCCCACAAAGCGGCCAAACGTGGTTATAATTCTAACCGACGATCAGCGCTGGGATGCCCTAGGGGCTGGCGGAAACCCGTACCTGAAAACTCCCAATATTGATAAACTGGCGGCCGAAGGGGTATATTTCAAAAACTATTTTTGTACCACTTCTCTTTGTTCCCCTAGTCGCGCTTCCATTCTGAGTGGCGTATACGCTCACACGCATGGTGTGGTAAACAACTTTACCGATTTTCCGGCCGAGCGGCCCAATATGCCCCGGACGTTACAGTCGGCAGGCTACGAAACGGCTTACATTGGCAAATGGCATATGGGCGAGGAAAACGACAGTCCACGCCCTGGCTTCGACTATTTTGTGACCCATAAAGGACAGGGTAAATACTGGGATACAGAGTTTAACATCAATGGACAGGGGAGTCGGGAGGTCAAGGGCTATTATACAACCGTTGTTACCAAAATGGCTGCGGATTGGCTAAAGAACAAGCGATCTAAGCCGTTTTTTCTCATGCTGGGTCATAAGGCCCCCCATAGCTTTTATACCCCTGAGCCCAAATACGCCAGGGCGTTTGATGGCGTTCCGATTTCATATCCACAAAGTGCTTTTGCCCTGGCCGACAAACCGAAGTGGATCGAACAGCGATTAACGACCTGGCATGGCATCTATGGTCCGCTGTTCGAATGGCGAAAGACGTTTCCGGATACATCCCCCGAAGCCGTCAAGGATTTCGAAGCCATGATTCATGCCTACTGGGGTACTATTCTTTCCGTTGACGACAGCGTCGGGGAAATATACCGTACCCTGAAAGACATGGGCGAGTTAGACAACACCATCTTCGTATTTACCTCAGATAATGGCCTGCTAAATGGAGAGCACGGAATGGTGGACAAGCGAACCATGCACGAACCCAGTATCCACATACCACTGTTGGTTCGGTTTCCAGGATTGACCCCTGTTTCGAAGCCGGTGGTGGTTGGTCAGCAGGTCCTCACCCTCGATATTGCTCCCAGCATCCTGGATTTATGTGGCGCCCCGGCCTTACAATCTATTCATGGGCAATCGTTCAAACGGCTGGTTCAGGGCGATCCAACGGGCTGGCGAAAGGCGTGGTTTTATGAATATAATTACGAGAAACAATTTCCCTATACGCCAAATGTCCGGGGCATTCGAACCGATCAGTGGAAATACATTCATTACCCTACTGGCGACGGAACACCCGATAAGCACCTGGCGGAATTATACCATCTGGCGAACGATCCGGAGGAAAATCACAACCTGATTAATGACCGTCGATATGCTCGCCAACTGAATCAGTTAAAAGCGGAATTAGCCAGCCTGCTACGGCAGACGGGGGCCAGTCCTGATAAAATGCCCTTGGATGAAGGAATTAAAGCCCAGTTGCCTGAAAAATCAATCCGTTAAGGAACCTGGCTGGTAGTGGCAAGTTGACGAGTACGCCCGTTTTATAAAACGACCCTGATTCCTCACGAACTAACTAAAAGTGATAGAAGTACCTACGCTGTGGGTATTTTTTTACGAAAAGGGGCCTGACTTGGTTTGGCTTAATACGATTTGGGAAGCCATAAGTGATTCGTCGATAAAACATGAGGGTATTACTGGTTGAAGATGGAGTGAGTCTGGCGTCGTTTATTCGCAAAGGTATCGAGAGTGTTTGAAAGTCCGGTTTAGACGTCAATCGACAGCCACGTGATAGGTAATTTAGCGTTTTACTGAGCCTATTTTTTTCGGAAAGGAATGTTAAGATTGGCCCATTTCGAGCAGGCTTGTCAGTGCTGCCAAATCGACCGGTTTCGTCAAATGCCCGTTAAAACCGGCTTCGTATGCCTCCTGAATAGCTTCTGGCTGTCCATACCCCGTTAAGGCAAAGATGAGGAGCGGTTGACCCCAGGCCTGCTGACGAATCCGGCGACAGGTTTCATAGCCATTCATGCCTGGCATGCTGATATCTAGTAAGATCACTTCAGGCGGGTTTTGTTCGCCCATTTGCAAGGCCTGCTGACCACTCGTACAGGTCTGAACTTGATAGCCTTTCAGTTGTAGAAGCATGCGCAAAACCGTCAGTGCATCCTGATTGTCGTCTACCGCTAAAATGCGGTTTGGGAGCCGTTTCGTCTGGTTACTCATAATAGAGGTTAGAGTTGATCAAGCTTGGAAAACAGGCAGGTGTATCACAAATTCACTCCCCTGATCCAGGCCAGGGCTAAAGGCTTCAATACGACCGCCATGCATCTCAATCAGTTGCTGGACCAGGGTTAGTCCTAATCCTAATCCACTGTTGGAGCGGGCCAGGGAGGTGTCCACCTGCACGAATAGGCCAAAGATCGCCTGAAGTTGATCCGCAGCCAGGCCAATACCGTTGTCTCGAACCTGCAATACCGCTTCAAATCCTATTTCCTCCAGCGAAAGCCAGACCTGACCCGGTTCGCCGTTGCGATTTTCATGCGTATAACGCAAACCATTGGTCAATAAGTTGGTCACCACCTGATGCAGACGGGTGGGGTCACCATTCAGCGGTAAGGGGCTGGTCGGTAAGGCCACGTGCAACAGACGGCCGGCCTGCTCATAGAGGGGGCGGATGGCCTGAGCCGCTTGATCGACAACGCTAGTCAGGTCCAGGGGCTCTTTTTGTAAGTCGATCTTACCCCGACTGATGCGGCTCACGTCCAGTAAATCGTCCACTAGCCGCATAACATGATCCATCTGCCGATTCATGATTGGTAGCAGTGAATTTAGCGTTGGATCATCGCTATCCGTCAGACTCAGCACCTGTAATCCAGTACGAACGGGCGTCAGCGGATTGCGAAGTTCGTGAGCCAGCATGGCCAGAAACTCATCCTTGCGTCGGTCGGTCTGACGCAAGTGTTCTTCCATATGTTTGCGTGGGGTGATGTCGCTGGCCGCGCCAAACCAGTAGCAAAACTCTCCCTGCTTATCCAGGACCGGGATGGCTCGCGATAACGTCCAGCCAACGGTCCCATCCGCCTGGATAACGCGGTGTTCTTGTTCAAACATCTGCTTGGTTTCGATAGCCTGCTGGATGGCTCGTTGGACCTCAGACTGGTCTTCGTCCGGAATGTAACCCATCAGCCAGTGGGCGCTTGCCTGATTGGTGTTAGTGAGAAAATTCATGCCTTTTAGATTGAGCATCTGGCTCCAGTCGGCACTCATCTGGTACAGCGAGTCGGAACTGGCCGTAACCAGCAGGCGAAAGCGCTCTTCACTCTGGTGCAAGGCTTCTTCGGCCTTTGCTTTTTCTACGGCCGCCCAGGTGCGTTGGGCCACCTCCTCCAGCAACTGCACGTCGGTACTGGTCCAATGGCGCGGGGTTTTGGTATGAACACCGACGATGGCCATCAGTTGCCCGCCTTTGACCAGCGGCACGGCTGCCCAGGCCCGGACCCCAATCGCCCGGTAGGCTTCCCGCTGTGCTTCGGCCTCGGTGTCCTGAACCAACAAGGTGCGTCCCGTGCGGTAGTCAGCGGCCAACGTCGGCGAAAAGTCGGACAGACGCATCTGGGCCGGAATTGGAACGGCATCCCGTTCATAGCGAGCCGTTAGGTTGAAGGTGTCCTGGTCGGGGGCTACTTCAAAATAGGTAGCCTGCATCACATCCAGTTGATGGGCAACTAACCGCATGGATGTCTGCTGGAGCTCAACGGCGTCGGTCAGCGGCCGAATGGCGTCACTGAGCTGGAGGAGAAAAGCCTGCCGCTCCTGGCTGACTCGCAAGGCTTCTTCGGTCTGTTTACGCTCGGTAATGTCATCGAACACTACCGCAAATAAATGGCTACCCTCCGGACCAATGCGGGCGGCATAGGCAGAATACCACCGTCCAGTGGCCTGGTTATAGTTCTCAAAGCGGAGCGACTGACCCGTTTGCAAAACCTGATCATAAGTCTGGAACCAGTAGGATTCGGTATTGGGGGCCACTTCACTGCCCAACTTACCCACTACGTTTAGCAGACCTGTCTGGCGTTCAAACACTTGATTGACTTCCAGATAGCGCCAGTCGATGGGCTGTCCAGTCGGATCATAAAGTAACTCACTAATATGAAAGCCCTCATCAATTGAATCGAGCAAGGCGCGATAGATGGTAATGTCGTCTGCCAGAGGAGAAGTAGCCATAATCATGAGGATGTTAATGGCTAAACTACAATTACGATCCAGCGTTTTTTAATTTAACGCGAACTGTGAGATTTTTGACCGCGTAGCGACGGTAGCAGCGCTTAAGTAGTTACTAATCAATGGCTAAATCTAATAGTTCACGTTAAAACAGGACTTTCGCATAGAGCCATGCCACGGTTTGTTTATGGATAATAGAGAACCGTGGCACGGCTCTATGCGAAAGTCCTGTAAAAGCTTTCTGTCATTCCGCCGGAGCGGGAATCTTCGGATGAGTATAGCTGTTTACCCGCACCCGAAGATTCCTCCTTCGTCGGAATGACAGAAAAATACTACAAAACTCAAGTACAGTGTAATAAATCGAGACTTTCGAATCTGTTCGGCCAACCGAATCGATAAACATCAATGATTTCTAAGTACATTTGAAGAACGACCATCAATAAAATGCAGTTTATGAACGGTATCAAAAACACTAGACAAACCTTTACACTCTTTCTTCTGGGCCTAGCAGGCCTATTCATTACAGATATTGCCCTAGGACAAACCTCCGGCACGGCCATTACGCTAGGTGGGAAAACAATCCATACCGTTGGTAAACTACCTGCGGTAGGAACACCGCTAAAAGAAGTCACCTTGACCGGTATTGATCTGAAGGATAATTCGTTAGCTGATTACAAAGGCAAATACGTGATCATGAATATTTTCCCGAGTGTGAACACGGGGGTTTGTTCTAAATCGGTTCGGAAATTTAATGAGGATGCCGCTGGTCTAACAAACGCCACCGTGCTCTGTATTTCCAAAGATCTGCCGTTTGCCCAGAAAGCGTTTTGTGGGGCAGAAGGCATTAAAAATGTGGTAATGCTTTCGGATTTCAGAACTGATTTTGGCCAATCGTACGGGGTGCAAATTGCCGACGGCCCCATGAAAGGCCTGCTAAGTCGGGCGGTAATTGTGGTGAATCCTGAAGGGAAAATTATTTACGAACAGCAGGTGCCAGAAATAGGGCAAGAGCCGGATTATGCTGCTGCCCTGGCGGCCATTAAGTAACGTTTTGAGGGATCATATCAACAGCTTCAAAAGCATGATGAGCCTTATTTACTACAAAAACGCCCTGAGCAGCAGCCAGGGCGTTTTCTACTTTCATTGAATCTGATACGAATGCAACAGGGCTTCGTACTGAGGTTCGTTGCGCCGTCGCAAGGATTCATTCCGGGCGATATCCTGAATCTGCATGATACCGTCCAGAATCTGTTCGGGGCGGGGTGGGCAGCCCGGTACGTAGACATCAACGGGGATGATTCGGTCGATACCCTGCAAGACGGCGTAGGTATCGAAAATGCCACCGCTGCTGGCGCAGGCACCCACAGCTATAACCCATTTGGGTTCGGTCATCTGTACGTATACTTGCTTGAGCACCGGCCCCATCTTCTTGGAGATAGTCCCCATCACAAGGAGTAAATCGGCTTGCCGGGGTGAGAATCGGGGGATTTCAGCCCCAAACCGAGATACGTCGTAGTGACTACCCATTGTTGCCATAAACTCAAGACCGCAGCAGGAGGTAGCAAAGGGGAGCGGAAAGAGTGAATAACTTCTGGCGAGTGTTATTACCTCTTCAAACGAGGTAGCAAAGAACCCTGTTCCCTGAAGGCCGTGGGGTAGTGGTGCGGTTTTTACTGTAGCCATGATAGAGGTAAGTCTCTGTTGAACAGTACAAAGGTCTAGTGCTTAACTAGCCTGGCCTTCACCCTAATCGATGAGACGGTATTGACCTTTGTTGAACCGGCAAAAGGCCTAAATGAATAGTGTGCTGCCCGAACTAGCTGGTGCGAAAGGGGTAATCATCAAATAGAGTTGTAAGGGCTTTGTCAATCCACCTAGGGATGGCTTGATGTAGTAAAATTCAGGAGGCTAATTAGTTATTGTATCGAAGCTGTTTAAACTTTTCAAATTTCATTAAAACCGGGTAGCTTTTTTTGTCATGCTTCCTGCGACTACGCGTCCCGGTCAGCATGACAAAAACACGCATTTTTGAATTTCCTTTAAAAGTTTAAACAGCTTCATCCTATAAGGCTCTATGAACAATAGAACCTGGATTAAAAAAAGAGGGTTTGACGAGCCGGATTATTCAGGAATAGTTAGCCTGACGTTTCGTACATTGGCTAAGTTGTTAAGCGCTAAACGCGCGTCTTACGCGAATTTATGGAGTCTCCCTTCGAAACCAGTAGACTACTTATCCGGGAGTACCGACCTGATGATTTGCTTTCCATTCATCAATACGCTAGTCAACCCATCGTGGTTCAGTACCAAAACTGGGGGCCTAACAGCCTGGAGGATACTCAGGAATTTTTACAAGAAGTTCAGAACAACCGAGCGCTTGCTCCCCGTATGAGCTACCAACTTTGTATTGAGCGAAAAGAAGATAGGCAGCTAATTGGCGGCTGTGAATTGGCGATCAGTTCAGAGGATAGTTCGATGGCGACAATGGGGTATATCCTTAACCCGCTGTTTTGGCATCAGGGCTATGCTACTGAGGTCAGTAGGGGGTTACTTCACTTTGGGTTTACCCAGCTAGACTTACGACTAATCCGGGCAACCTGCGATGCTCAAAACATAGCGTCCATACGCGTTTTAGAAAAGAGTGGGTTTAGGTTAGAGTCAACCCTGGTGGACGATTTTATGCAGAAAGGGAAGATGCGCACGACGCTTGTGTACAGTATCCTGAACAAGTAAGCTGCCTTTGAGAAGCAGAATTACACAGCCTCCTGAGCCATAGGAGGGAGCGTTTTTGAGAATAAGCGTATTCTCGGCAGCTTCAGAACCCGATCGTATACGCTATCTTTCACTAAGCATTCATCTAGCCCTGTTATGAGACTATTAGCTTTCATGCTTATTGGAGTGTGCTACATCAACCAGATCGGCTGTAGGTCCACAACCCAGTCAGACACTGGCTTGCTGGAGAAACAATTGCAGGCCAGTTTAAAAGAAAAGGACTATTTTAAAGTACGTCAACTGCTCAATAAGAAAGACGGAATTAGCCCGGATAAACGAACGTACTATTCGGCCTTTGTGGCCAGTGCCTTTAATCAACCCTCGGTATCCATTGCCCAAACCAACCAACTGCTGGCCGCCAATTCCTCCTTCGTTGATGATTCAATGCGCGTGGATTTACTCCTGCTACTGAGAGATAATTATTTCAAAACATTTCAATACCAAAAAGCGGCTTTTATTGGAAAAGAGCTCCTGAACAAGTATCAACACCAGTTAGGCCTTCAGCGTGACGCTGTTCAAAATACGTTACTTATCCACCAGGCACTTGCCGCTATTCCTGCTCAACAAGTCAGCATTCGGCCGGATAGCATCCGCTGGAAACGAAACCAGATCGGCCTGCTTGAAATCCCCATCCAGATAAACCATACACCCCGAAAGATTATTGTTGATACTCGGGCTCATTTATCTACGGTAACCCAAAGTTTTGCGAAACAAATTGGCTTAAGGATCTTACCCGTAACCTATCAAGAATCAAGTGGGATTACCGGCAAGAGCTTTACGACGGGGTTGGGCATCGCCGACAGTCTGTACATTGGTCATATTCTATTTAGGCATGTCGTATTCCAGGTGGTTCCCGATGAAATACTCTATTTTCCACCCATACGCTATCAGATGCAGGGGATTCTAGGCTTTCCGGTCATAACGGCCTTGAACCAGGTTCGATTTATTAGTGATGGGCGCCTGATCCTTGGGAGGCAATCCTCCAAAAAGCCGCTTCATAACCTGGCTTTTGATGGATCAACAACCGTTGTTTGGCTTAAAAGTGACGAAGACACGCTCAGCTTTCATTTTGATACGGGTGCCACCGGAACGGAGTTTTACAGTAACTATTTCAACAAATACAAAACGAGAGTCCTGCAAAGGAGTGTTCTCCAGCGAATTGAGTCTGGCGGGGCAGGCGGTGTAGTCGAGAGAGAAGTTTACATCCTACCAACCGTCAATCTTTATATCGGTTCAAAAAAGGCAGTTCTCAAGGCTATTGCTGTCCATAAAACTCCGACGTATAAAGGTCAAGCGTATTTTGGCAACATTGGTCAGGATGTGATTAATCAGTTTCAGGAAATGACCTTGAATTTTAAGGACATGTCTCTTTCTTTTCAGTGAACAGAAGTTAAGGGCCATCCCAACTTTCATAACTCTATACGGTTAGTGTCAAGCTGGTTCAGGGTAATACAAAAACAGCAATGCCCATAAACGTGATTGGTTACGGGCATTGCTAGTTGAAAATTATATCGAATTTACGCTACCTGAGTAGGACCGTTAAATTGAAAGCCGTTTTGAGCCGTTGCCGGACTGCTGATCGCCGTTGCTTTGCGCTTTTTGTGATAGAAAAAATACGAACCAAACCCCAGCGCCACAAAGATAAAAATAGGCGCCAACTGAACGAGCTCTTTACCACTATTCGCGACGGAATACGTAGCGCCCAGCAAATCAAATATAAGCCCGGCATATGCCCATTCCTTAAGCCTCGGAAAGCCAGGAACCAGGATCGCCACCACACCCAGTAGTTTCGCCCAACCCAAAAACGGAATGATGTAGGTTGGATACCCCATTTCATGAAATCCCTGCACCGACATGGGGTTGACCATAATGTTGGGAATGGCCGAGCCGACCATCACAAACGCAAATAAACCGGTCAATATCCAATACGTAATGTTCACCTTTTTCGTGGCTTTACGATTCGCGGTTTCAACTTGGATCTGTGTCATTTGTAGCTGTTGTTTGGTTGATTTGATAGCTCAAATTTACAACCTTTTGGTCGGAGCAATAGGGGGCGGAAACGGCAAAAAACGGGTCATTTGCGGCATTATTTTCGACGAAAAGTCAATTCGTAGCAGGCTGATTTGATCACATGGTTTCGGACTGAATGTAGGGGTAGATTCGCAGGAAATAGGGGGTAATGAGGAGTTTATCAGAGTAGCTCGCTTATAGTGATTCAATCCTAATCACTATGTTTTTAAAACGATCTGTTTTCAGTTTGCTCATGGGGCTGGCTTTTGCCGGTGCGCAGGCCCAGTCGCTTAATACGTTATCGGCTCAGGAAAAGAAAGAAGGCTGGAAATTGCTGTTTGACGGGCAAGACCTCAAAGGGTGGCATAAATACAATGGCAAAGGCGTACCGTCTTCCTGGAAAGTGGAACAGGGCGTTTTGCATCTGGATGTACCCAAAACAGCAACTGGTACGGTTCGCGACGGTGGCGATTTAGTGACCGATGCCAGCTTCTCCGGGGATTTTGACTTTAAAGCGGAGTTTAAGATTGAAAAATACACCAATAGCGGTTTCTTTTTCTTTGTTGAGGAAGCGCCTAAAAATGAGAAGATTTATAATACGGGTCTGGAGGTTCAGGTAGGCGACGATGTGCTGTACCAGAAAGAAGTGGAGCATCCGCATAACTCCGGCGACCTGTTTGGTATCGCGGATGTCCGTATTCAGGAGCCCCAGCCGCTCGGGAGCTGGAACAAAGTTGAGGTTACGCTGAAAAAGAATAAGCTAACCGTTATGATTAACGGCTATACTGTACAGGAACACGATGTAACCAGCGCCGATTGGAAAAAACGCGTGAGTGCCAGCAAATTAAAAGAGGCTCCTTTCGCTAAGGGTAAATTTTTGGGCCGGATTGGCTTACAGGACTGGAACACTAGTGTCTGGTTCCGAAATATTAAGTTGAAATCCCTGTAGCAGTAGCCTGTCATCATTGGAAACAGGCTAAGCCAATCCCTCAAAGCGATGAACTTTCGGGGATTGGCTTTGGGGAATGGAAAGAACCAGTCGGTGATTACCCAATTGATTGACTCTACATCACTTTCAAATCGCCATTGAGCCGATACGTTTTCCCGTTCTCGGTTGTCAGACTCACCTGTTTGTCGCCATAGCGGAGAACGCAGGGCTGACCAGCTTTGGACGTAATCTCGACGCCCGTCAGATGGCCATTTTGCCAGCGAATGTTCAGCACGAATCCGCCCTGCGCACAGATGCCGTTGATGTATCCCGTTGGCCACGTAGAGGGTAGCGCCGGAAGCAGATCAAGTACTTGAGCGGCACCCCGCTGGCCCTGACTTTGCAGCAGCATTTCGGCAATACCACTCGCTCCACCAAAATTGCCATCAATCTGGAACGGCGGATGCGCGTCGAACAGGTTGGGATACGAGCCCCCACCCGTTGTGCCTTCGGGCGAAATAGCGGGTCGGAGCAGTAGTTTGAGCATGGTATAGGCATGATTACCATCGCGGAAACGCGCCCAGAAGTTGATTTTCCAGGCCAGACTCCAACCCGTTCCTTCGTCGCCCCGCTCCAGCAGCGATTGCCGGGCCGCCTTCATTAGCTCAGGCGTTTCGTCCCAGGTAATGTCGGTGCCGGGATGAACGCCCCACAGGTGCGATACGTGCCGGTGCGTGTCTTTCGGATCGTCGACGTCCTGAAGCCATTCCTGCAACTGTCCATGTTTACCGATCTGGTTCGGGGCAATCTGGCTGTACATGGTTTTGAGCGTATCCCGAAAGGCGGCATCCGTGCCAAGAAGCGCACTGGCAGCCATGCAGTTTTTGAATAGATCGCGGATAAGCTGATGATCCATCGTTGGGCCAGCAACCAGCCCACCATGTTCGGGGGAGTTCGACGGCGTGCTGATGAGCCAGCCAGTTTTGGGATCTTTGACCAGAAAATCGACAAAAAACTGAGCGGCCTCTTTCATGATCGGATAGGCTCGTTTTTGCAGAAACGCACGGTCCTGCGTGTAGCAGTAATGCTCCCAGAGGTGATGCGATAGCCACGCGCCCCCGCTCACCCAAATGCCATGATTCGATGCGTTGATGGGCGCCGTACCCCGCCAGAGATCGGTATTGTGATGCAGCACCCAGCCACGGGCATTGTAATGCGCCTTTGCTGTTTTTCGCCCCGATTCAACCAGCTCGTCGATTGCCGCGAACAGCGGTTCATGGCAGGCCGACAGATTCAGCCTTCCGGCGGGCCAGTAATTCATTTCGAGATTGATGTTCGTCGTATACTTGCTGCCCCAGGGAGGGGTCTGCAAATCGTTCCAGATCCCCTGTAAATTAGCGGGCCCTGTTCCCTGTCGCGAACTCGAAATCAACAGATACCGGCCGTATTGCACGTACAGAGCCGCTAAGGCCGCGTCGGATTCTTTATCGAAACGTTGTAACCGTTCGTCGGTAGGCAATCGTTCGTTGGGCGACTGCCCCAGATCAAGTGAAAGGGTCTTGAAATAGGATTGGTATTCGCGGATATGGTCGGCTTTGACCGCTTCGAACCGTTTGGTACGTAACGCCTGCAAGGGTTGCTGGCTCATGTTGGCCGGGTCGCCCGAAACGTCTTTATAGTTTTTGAAATTGGTACCCGCTGTCAGGTACAGGGTGGCTTCGTCGGCCCCCGAAATAATTAGTTTGCCGTCCGTCACGCGAACCTGGCCTTTCTGGGTTTGGATACGTAACAGACTTTCGCCACGCAGCGCCCCATTTTTAACCTGAACAGACAGAGCAATTGTCTGTTTATCAATCTGCCGAACCGACGATCCTTTGTGGGGGCTATCCAGCGAAGCCTCGAAGCTGATTTTGCCCGGCCTGCTGGCGGTCAGATGAATAGCCATGACCTGATCGGGCGCGCTGGACAGATACTCACGCGTAAAACTCACGCCATTGGCTGAATAGGTAACGCGTGAAAGTGCCGTTGTCAGGTCCAGTTCCCGTCGGTAGTTGGTCGCCTGTTCCTGTCCTTTAAAATTGAGCCACAGATCGCCAAAGGGCTGATAATCGGCCTGATAATGGGGGGCTGCTGGTGGGTTTTCGTCCTGAATCCAGTAGTGGAAGGAACGACTAAGCGGCACACCATCGGTGGGCTGCTGACCAACGGGGTAAACCACAAACGTTGGCTGGCTGGTTTTGATACCAATAAACCCACCTTTATCGAACAGGTTGATAACCTGAATGGCCAGCTGGTTTTTACCGGTACGTAGTTTGGCCGCTGGGATTTTGTAGCGCCGATTTTTGGCAATGCCTTCATCAGAACCAACCAGCTCGCCGTTGAGATACGTAAAATCCTGATCGCGGATGCGACCCATATCCAGCACTACGTCTTTACCCGCCCAGGCTTCGGGCAACTCAAACGTCGTACGAAACCAGACCGCGCCATCCAGTCCTTCCAACCCCGCTTTCTCCCATCCTTCAGCGGTTGGTACCTGCATGTTTTTCCAGTTCCGGTCATCGAAACCGACGGACGCCGGGCTCGCTTTACTATCGGCCAGCGCCCGAACGCTGGCAAACCAGCTAAACTTCTTTTGTGGATAGTCTTCTTCGTCGCTTTGGCGGCCCATGAAATGCTCCTGCGCCAGTTTTTCTGCTTCTGCCTGATTTCCGTCAGCGAGCAATTGGCGAATCTGAGGTAAATACCGAGCCGCTCCTTCGCGTTGGTATTCACGCGGCCCACCCGTCCAGAGTGTTTGTTCATTGAACTGAATATGGTCGGTTGCAACGCCCCCAAACACCATACCGCCCAATCGGCCATTACCAATCGGCAAGGCTTCAACCCACTGCTTCGCCGGTTGCTTATACCAGAGCATAAGAGGCTGGCGAGCAGCCGGTTGTGCCTGTGTTTTGAGAAACAAAAAAAGAGCCGGGAGCAGGAAGCGGGAAATTTCCATAAGTATGACAAAAATAAACCTATAAGCCTTTTATGAACTTATAGGTTTTTAGCAAATAACTCTACAAAATTCACGTATGATGCACGATGCTCCAATGCTCGACCGCGATATAATCGCGGTCGAGTGGTGCGGTGGCGTCAGGTTCTCAAACCTGACACCCATTGGATGTATGTGGCTTGTTCAATCAAAAAAGAGATAGAGCCCCACCATCATAGTGGCCAATGCTACCCAGGCCACCCAAACCCGGCGGGTTGGTCTGCTAATCGGTTCGTTTTCTAATGGATTGGCGATGTAAACCGATGGATTTTTATCGAGCAGCGAAATCAGGATAGCTTTGAGCAACAGGATCATGAAAATGGAAAAAGACAGCAGCAGGTAATGGGGCCAAAACGCGTACCGGTCCGGTGGGAAAACCCATAGATACAACACGCCTACACCTAAACTGAAGGCGGAACCAACTGATAGAACGGTATTTACGGCAGTTCGGGTGGTCCGCTTCCAGAATACAGTCAGCAGAAAGACGACCGATAACGGGGGCGCAATGAACCCCAGCACCGACTGGAACACATCGAACAGGTTCAGCCCTTTGATGCTGTCGATCGCCAGCGCCATCCCAACGGCAAACACACAGCCTGCAATTACGGTCAACCGGCCAACGCGAATGATATCCTGATTACTGGCATTCGTATTAATTTTCTTTACGTACACATCCATCGTAAACACCGTACTGAGCGAGTTTAGCGATGAGCCAATCGTACCTACGAGTACCGCAATCAGCACCACAATCACCAGCCCGTTCATGCCCGGCGGAAACAGGTTGGTTACCATGGTCATGTACGCTTCGGCCGGATCTTTGAGGTTCGGATACAGGATAAAGCAAAGGATGCCCGGCAATATGAACAGTGGCAACGACAGAATTTTTAACCAGCCAATAAAATTGACGCCCAGCTGGCCCTGCTCCAGATTGCGAGCGCCCAGCACGGATTGTACCATGGCCTGATCGGTGCAGAAGAACGCTACAGCCGCTACCGGATAGCCGAGCAGAATGGCAGGCCATGGGTATTTTGTATCACTGGCGGGATGAATCAGACTCCAGTACTCAGCCGGCGCTTTCTGATAAACCGCTTCCAGTCCACCCACTTTGTTGATGCCGATAACGGTGAGCGTCAGCGATACGCCAATGAGCAGCAGCATCTGGAACACATTGACGCGCGCAATGGCTTTCAGACCACCTGTATAGGCGAACAGACCGGCAAACAACACCAGCACAATAACCGACTGCCACATGGGAATCCCCAGAATCTGCCGAACAAGAAACCCACCCGCAAACAGCCCCAGCGATAACCATGAAATCAGCATTTTAATCAGCGCATACCAGGCCAGAATCGTTTGTGTGGATTCCCCGTAGCGTTTTCCCATAAACTCAGGCATGGTCATTACGTTGGCGGCCAGGTATTTAGGGGCAAACACAATGGCCAGCAGAAACAGGAACACAAAGGCATACCAGTCGAAGTTGATCGCCACGACACCCGTACTGTACCCAATACTCGCAAACGCCAGCAGCATGGACGGCCCGACGTTGGTGCCCCACATGTTGAACCCAATACTCGCCCATCCCAGCGATTTATTCGCCAGAAACAGCGTTTCGTCGGGCTGCCCTTTTTTCGGTCGGCTGGCTTTGTAGCCAATCACCGCAAGAATAATCAGATAAGCCAGCACGATAGCGTAATCCAGTGGGGTTAAGCGATCTGTAATGTTATTCATGTAGAGCTAATTGAATGACTATCAGTGATGTCAGGTTCTCAAACCTGACGAGTGCGGTTTTGAGAAACCGCATGTTACTCAGACGGTTTTGAGAAACTGCCCAATGTCGGGTTTAAGAACCCGACATCACCTCACAACCCATACTCACTCAATACTTCGCGAACGTTCACGGGCTGGCCGGTTTGCAGGGACTTGTCCATTGCCTGAAGCAGGGCTACCGTACCAATGCCCTCCCGGATATCAGGATAAGCCGTTTGCCCATTTTGTAGACAGGTAGCGAAATAGTCGAGATAATTCTGGTACTCACCGGCGTGGTGGCTTTTGCCCTCAAACCGGAAATAATGCTTTAGTTTGTGCTCCCAGGTCTGCACAATTTCTTCACCCGTATTGGTCGTAATGGCGTATCGTAAGTCCATATAGTCGGCCTGGCTACAGCCTTCCGTACCGCGCAGAATACAGCTCATTTCAGAATCACGCACAACGGGTTGAACGGGTCCGGTGTATGCCCCACTCACGCGGGCGATACGTCCGTCGGTAGCTTTGAAAATGAAGTGCATGGTATCGGCGTTTTTCAGGCCGCCTTTCCGTCCGTTCGCGCTCAGCATACCGTAGCCCATCACTTCCTCAATATTCGGCAGGTACCACCGGATAAAATCGACCGGATGACTGAGTCCGCCATATAGCCACTTGAACGCATTTTCCAGTGACCAACCTTTGGCCAGAAACCAGCGGTGGTCGGCGTGGTAATAGCCTTCAATGGTGATTAACTCGCCAATTAGACCCGCGTCAAAATCGGCTCGCTGTTTTTTCATCGGCTCGAAAAACCGTGAACTTTGCCCAACAAACACTTTTTTGCCGGTTTTCCCGCTGATGTCGATCAGTTCTTTCGCTTTCGACAGATCATCAATAAACGGCTTGGTACAGACCACGTGCTTGCTGTGAAGCATGGCCTGTTTGGTATGCTCGGCGTGAAGATGATCGGGGGTGTAAATGGCAATGACGTCAATCGTCGGGTCGTCGAGCAGTTCCTGGTAATTCGTCGTGTACTGATGAAAATCAAATTCTTTGGCCCGCTGCTGGCACAGTTCCAGCTTCTGATCGCAGACTTTCACCAATTCATAATTCGGGCTCGATAGGGCAGCTGACATCGTGCTGCGCCCTTCGCCTAATCCTAAAATACCTAATCGTAACATGGTTTTCTTAATTCTTTTTTGTCATCCCGACGCAGGAGGGATCTCATATTTCCTTAGGCTTGAGATCCCTCCTGCGTCGGGATGACAAAAACACGTAACAAATTATTTAGCCTCTTTCAACTCCACCCACACCTCGCCCGGCTTGGTGCCCGGAATGCCTTCCTGATATTTTTTCATACGGGCGTTCCATTCATCGACGCGCGGGTTGTTTTCGGTCGTTTTGGGATTGAGTTTATCCAGACTTTCGCCTTTGGGAACGCTGATGACCAGCATCAGTTGTCGACCGTTTCGGTACAATAGCAGTTGCTGAAATTGCGCATTACAGAACCCGTTCGACACCTCCGGCCATTTCTCAAACTGTGTGGCGTGGTAGTCCAGGTATTCAGCCTGCAACTTCGGATCAGCGACCATATTGGCTGTCAGAATTGTATGGTCCCACTCGCCCGAAACGGGTCCTGCCGAGCAGCGACTCCGGTTAAATTCGTAGAACAGGTCGTAATACGTTTTGACCCTGACCGCTGGAAAAGCGGATTTCAACCGCTCGCTCAGTACAAAAACATCCTGCACTTTATCGAAAATGACGTAGTGATTTTGCCACTGATACAGCGCTTCGGGCCGAACCTTATTGCGCGCCATTACTTTCTTTAGCTGCTCACGATCAATCGATTGACCATCAGGCACCGTTAGTTCGACAATAACCGGATTCTCCCTGTTGATACGCCACTGTGGATCGGCGGGCGCTTTTTCGCGAAGCAGAAATTGATAGGATGCTTCAAGACCCGACTTCGTTTTGATGCTGTCAGCCACCTGCGGGCCGTTATGCTCCCAGACATTGTTCGGACCGTTGGCGTTTTGCAGGTATTTTTCGGATGGTGTCCAGTTATCTTTTACCGTGAAATACGATGAACCTTCATCGGTATACAGATAAAACCAATGGGCAGGCAGGTGGGCGTACGGCGCTTTGTACACACTGTCGATGTAGTTTTCGGCAATCATCGAACCGGGTTGCGCTGATAATGTATAGATAGCCGCAGCATCGTACATATGCTTGGCATAGTGATGAATCCGGTTCGCCACCACCCGATTGTTGCGCATGGCGTTGATGGTCCGTGTCCAGCCCCAGCCTAAGCTAATACCGCTGTAGCCCACTTCGCTAATGTCGTTATGCTCGATGACGATGCCCCGCACGTAACCCGCACCGATGCCCACGCAGCCCCAATCTTCGTTCGTTACGTTGGTAATCAGGTTGTTGCTGATGGTCATGTTGGCGCACACGTCCCGCTCGTCAGTGGGGTTATACGGCACATGAATTTCCGTGGCTTCGTCGGCAAATACACCCGCCATAATGCCCGTTCCGCCAATGTCTTTAAACAGATTCCCTCGAATCGTATTGTTCTGAACACCTTTGTGATAATCCAGCCCGGTAGCTGCCATGTGCTCAAATCGACAATTTTCGAAACCTGTTTGATTGGCGAAATTGATGTCAACAGCCGCAGCCGGACGACCCACCCATGCCTGATTTTCGAGCGATTTTTTGTCGGGTGTACCCGGAATTTTCAGCTTGTAGGCATCGAGCATGTACAGTCCTGCCTGATGTGGTACGTGGCCCTGCTGCGATGGACGTAGCCAACTGGTATGCTGAAACGCAATACCTTTGAACAGTACGTTCGACACTGGATGGTCAATCGTTCCGGCAATCCGTACCAGCGTTTCGAGGGCTGGCGCAATGACCTGTGCCGTGGCGAGGTTTTCGTTTGGACGGGGTATATAGTAGATTTTTTCGGCATTAGTGTCCAGAAACCACTCGCCGGGCTGGTTCAGAAATTGAATGGCATTCGTCAGATAAAAGGCCGAATTACCTGTTTCTTTCGAAATCCAGGGCGCAGGCCACGGGTGTTCCGACTGAATACGACTTTCGGGTTGATGAAACCAGAGCTTGGCGCTATCGCCCTGTACCTCAATTCGTTTGACGCGTAGATTGGCAATGGCCCACCACTGATGAATAAGCATTTCGAGCCCGTCGGCTTTCGATAAATCGCCAGCTTTCGGCGCCGGAATCCAGCAGGTTTGTTCCTGTTTGTTCCACGACAGAATCCGGTTCATGAGCGGATAGGGGGTGTCTTTGGCCCGTATTGCTTTCTCGCCGTTGACCCACAACTGCCGAAACTCCAGCGGACGACCACCCACGTTTGGCGCATCGGCCACCCAGACTTTACCAATCGCTTCTTTGGGCAAACCCGGTACGTTGCCTTTCAGCTTCTGCCAGTTTTTGATAGCTACCCCACCGCTCAAAATCGGCTGCTCACCCGGAGCGGCTTCAATAATCGTTGGACTAGTGAGCGTACCCGAATCTTCTGGGCGAACAAAAATAGGCTCACTCAGCGCGTACAAGCCATTTTTCAGATAGATATGCGCTCCCGGCGAAATGGCCTGATCATTCATCCGCCGGAGTTCGCGAACCTTCCGAAGTCCCATCTGCAAACTCGCCAGTGGTTTCTCCTTCGTTCCAGCATTGGCATTCGACCCGTCCGGCGCAATCCAGATTTCAGCCTCCTGTGCGAAAGTGAGCGAAGGAAATACGAAAAAAAAGAGAGCGACTGAATAACGTTTCATGAAAGCAATTTTCGGGTCAAGGAATAGGTTTTAACCGCAAAGGGCGCAAAGGTTGTCGCAAAGGTCGCCGGGCAACTCTTAGCGTGCTTCGCGATAATCTTCGCGCTCTTTGCGGTTAAAACCTGACTTATTATCATATACTATTACCGTCCCGAAAAGTCAAAGTACAGTGTCAGTTCTTTGGCGCGGGCGGGCTCTTTTTCGTAATCATAAAATGCGTATTTCTGGCCCATCGGTCCGGTGGTTTCGTTACGTTGTGTTTTGGTACCGATGCTGGGAATACCCTGCATAAACGAAATGTCGCCCGATGGGAAGATCGGTTCATAGTTGTGCCACTGGTCGGTTTTCCAGGCGGGTGTAAACAGCCGAAAAAACACATCTTCATTCTCGGTCGCAACGATAAACGGATTGTCGGCTTCGAACCGGCACCAGTACATATTGGCGTGATAGCCTTTAAACTCGGGATAAACCAGCGGCTGCTCACCCGTCTCGGAGTTGTTATAGGCTTTGCTCCAGACGCCCAGCGTACCGCCCTTTAACCGGTTTTTCCAGACGCGGTACGGCCCTTTCCCCATCCACTTGACGGCCTTCATTTTCGCTTCCGGAAAGGAAAAATTAACCCCGTTCATAAACGTGAAATAGGCATTGGGGAAATAACGCACCCGCATTTTTACCCAGCCCGACGGATAAATGGTCCATTGCAGGGTGTTGTAGGCGGTTTTTCGGTCGAAGGTCGATTCGATGATACTGGTTTTGCCCTCGCTACGTTGGGTGAATTTGCTGAAGTTCGTAACGGCTTCCTGCAAAATCGGGCCATTCGTCAGCAGTACGGCCCCTTTGGCGTTCGCAACCTGACGCAGAACCCCGTTACGTTTGCTGATCGACAGCTGAATCCCGTTGGCCGTTACGTTATACAGCGAATCGGTTTCGGTGAGCGTTACGTCGCCTGCTCCTTCGGTTTTGACCATGGTGGCCGCAAACTTATCCGGTAACGTAATCGAAAAGCTCCAGGTAAACAGCTCGCGTTTGAACGGGTCGGTAGCCGTGATGTACAATAGATCGTAGCCCGTCCAGTCGGCGGGAAGGGCCGCTTTCAGGACGCCCTTTTCGAGCGGTTTCAGGTTTGGCGCCACAACCGAAAATGGTCGGCCCGCTCCGTACGAGCCGCCTACTTTAACTAACTTCCCGGTAAACGAACACTGAGCTGTATTGGTAAAATGGTAGCGATTTTCAATCGGGAACGTACCATCGAACGTAGGCGTAATCTCCCGACGTTCCAGACGGATTGGCGACCAGACTTCTTTGATTGTAAAAAAGCTTCCTTCCTTTTCACGATACGGCCCCACAATGCCATCGGCCCCGCGATTGCCGTCAGTATCAAGCGGGCCTTTGCCGCCATTCCGGTCGGTACGAACAACGCCCTGATCAGCAAAGTCCCACAGGAAACCACCAGCCGCCAGCGGTTCATGCCACATGGCTTCCCAGTAATCCTCAAGCCCCGCCCCGTGGCCGCCATCGTATAAACCATGCAAAAATTCGGTCGGCAGCGTAATCGAATGACCGAGATTGTAGTTGCCAATGCCGTAGTTGAATTCGCGGTAGTGCTGCGTATCGAAGCCGTTAAAATCTTCCCAGGCATGTAGTACGTGCCGTTTTTGGATGTCTTCTTTGGCAAAAAGTGGGTCAAGCTCGCGGTTATGGCCTCCTTCGTTGCCGTTGATCCAGAGAATGACCGACGGGTGGTTGACGTCGTGCCGGATCAGTTCGTGCAGCAGTTTGGTGCCGGTCGGGGTATCGTAGTGTCCATGCCAGCCCGCCAGTTCATCGAACACAAATAGCCCGAGCGAATCGCAGACATCCAGAAAATGATCGTCGGGCGGGTAATGCGACATCCGGACGGCGTTCATGTTCATGTCCTTCATCAGGTTGACGTCCAGAATACTGATATTTCGGCTCAGCGCCCGCCCTGATTCCGGCCAGAACGAGTGCCGGTTTACTCCCTTCAACTTGATTTTGGTGCCGTTGACATAGATGCCATCCCGTTGCCGAATCTCAACGGTTCGAAAGCCAAAGGGCTGACTAATGACATGAACGGGCTTTCCCGCCTGTAATAACCGAAATTCAACTTTGTAGCGGTTCGGCGTTTCGGATGTCCACAGCAACGGATTGGCGATGGTTTTGATCAGCGTGACGGACGAGCTTCCCGCTGCCACGTTTTGGCTAAATGGCGTACCTACTTTCTGCCCAGCCATCGTGTAGAGTTGCCCGGAAACACTGGCGGGTTTATTGGTCGTAGTCAGTTGAAGTTGTGCGGTGAACGTACCGTCTGCTTTGGCGTCGATGGCTACGTGGCCGATGTGTTCGGCGGGAAGGATTTCCAGATAAACGGGCCGAAAAATGCCGCCAAAAATCCAGAAATCGCCTTTCCGTTCGGCTTCGTTGACGGATGCATTGGCCGAGTGTTTCGAGATGGTAGCTTCGAGCAAATTGCCGGACCCGTAATTTAGTAACTCCGTTACGTCGTATTTGAACGCGTAGTAAGAACCCTGATGAATTGGCCCGGCCGATTTACCGTTGAGCTTGACATCCGCATCGGTCATTACGCCCTCGAATACCAGGTTCACGCGCTTGCCTTTCCACGCTGCCGGAGCCTGAAATTCGTATTTGTAAAGTCCCTGTTCCTTGCCTTTTGCACTGTCTTTGTTGAAGCCATAATTGTATTTCCCAAACCCCTGCAACTCCCAGTTCGAGGGTACCGGAATGGTCGTCCACTTCCCCGAATTTTGCCCGGCCGTGCAGTAGAATTGCCAGTTTACGGTATGGTCATTCCCTGTCCCCGACAGGTAGCGCCGTTCGGTCGGCTGGGCCGTGGCGAACTGACCAAGGGTGAGGAGGAAAAGGATTAAAAAATGGTATTTCATTCAGGATTCAGAATTTCAACAGCTTTTTTGTCATGCTGACGAAGGAAGCATCTTAAGCTTGACTATTACTGAAGCTTGAGATTCCTCCTGCGTCGGAATGACAAATTCACTTCAATAACCCGTTCAAAATCTTCTTTTTCACTTTAAAAACTGTACCGTGCTTATGCCCTTCAGGTACTGATACATCAGATTTCACATTCGTAAACGTTTTGAAATCGCGCGTGCGGACGGCATCGTAGGTCTTCGCCTGATATGAATCGAAATAAATCAGCCAGTCGTCGCCTACTTTGGCTACCGATGGACCTTCGGTGAATTTTTCCGTAAAGGCTTTCGATACGTTCGTAAATGGCCCCGTCGGTTTAGTACCAAAAGCAACTTTGATGTTCCGTTCGGGACGGGTGTTGTCTTTCAGCACCAGCACGTAATCCGATGGTTTGCGCTTCACAATTACGGCATCAATGACACTGAATTTCGGGTCCATAAAGAGTTTTGTAGGCGAAAACGTCTGAAAGTCTTTCGTGGTGGTATAATACATCCGGTGATTGTTTTTCTCCTCTTCTTCCCCCCGCTCAAATCGACCGGGAATCGTGGACGCCCAGATGATCACAAACTCCTTGGCTTCGTCGTCGTAAAAGAGTTCGGGGGCCCATACGTTCACCGTCGTTGGTTCGTGTTCCATCACCGGAATAAAGCGCTCCGGCGACCAGTGAATCAGGTCTTTTGAGCTGGCATAGCCAAACCCTTTATCATCCCGCCAGCTACTCGTCCAGACCAGATGAAACGTACCGTCTCTACCCTGCGCAATAGACGGGTCGCGCATGACTTTCTGATTGCCGATTTCGGGTTTCAAAAACGTACGGTTCAGATCGGTCCATTTGTAGCCGTCGTAGCTATACAAAAAGCGCAGTCCCTCATTCGCCGGTTCATGAAACGAGCTGAATAAATAGACGTCTTTTGAGCAGGAGCTTAAGATAAAAGGGAGAAGAATAAGTACAACAAACTTATTCTTCAGTTTAAAAACCCCTAAATCCCCTAAAGGGGACTTTGCTCGAACTCGGATTAAGTCCCCTTTAGGGGATTTAGGGGTTTGGGGAGCTCTATGATGCGTCTTCATTTCTTTTGAATGACTAATACCCAGTCGTTTCCGTTTTTGGGGTCGGCAGGTGGGTTAAATTCCTGAACACCCGTATTCGCTACGTCGCCGATGGCCGTTGTTTGACCATCGCGCGGGCTATACCACGAAGCCGTTACGGTATCGCCGGAAATCTTACCCATGTTCAGCCTGATGTTCCGGCCTGTGTACGTATACACCAGCGCATAATCGGGCCCACGACTGGCAACCAGATAATCGTATCGATTGCCCTGGTTGGCAATGAGTGACTGATCGGGAACACGGTCGAAAAACGAATGCTCGAGCAGCAGATTTTTAAGGTGAATCATCTGACTGGCTCCGGGCGCATCAAGGGCTTTGTCCCAGGTATCGATCGGGCCGAACGAGGTTTCCTTATCGGTCTTCTTGTACATCTGCATCACCGAATTATGCCCATACGTATAGCCAAACGCACCCGCCAGCACCGACCAGTATCCGTACCGGCGGACATCGTCGGCCGTCCAGCGCGGGTCTTCCGGATTGTGCAAGCCATGTGGAATCTGCTCATACGATGGCTCACCATCAATTACGGGCTTGGTCGGTTTTAGCGCCAGATCCGCCTGCATATACCGCCAGTTATCTTCACCGTAATGCTGTTTATCTTTCGCCGAGGTATCCTGCGCATACGACTTGTGTCCCGACTGCACCATGTTGAAATCCAGCCAGGGCTCGTTGTGAAACCACTCCGACGAGGACGCCCGGCCGCGCGGATGGAACGTAATCAGGTGGGTAGAATCGATTTGATTAATGGTACGGCTAATGGTTTTCCAGACCTCCAGTGAATCACTGCCTTTGATGTCGCCCCCATCCAGCCAGACAATGTTGGGCCGGTTTTTATAGCGATTCGCCAGAAATTCGGCGTAGGTTTTCGCCCGCTGCTGATTGACGTGTTTGCTCTTTACGTTGTTGCCCCAGAGCGGAACCAGCGCCATATAAATCCCTTTTTCGGCGGCTTTATCAACCACATAATCTACATGGTCCCAGAAGTCATACTGCGCTGAATCGCTAAAAGAAGAGCCATCGGTAATCTTTGGCGTGGCAATGTTTTTACCGATGAGCGCCGAGTCGCCATAAATGTTAGTGGCTGCGAGGGTATGCAACACCATCACCTGAACAACATTGAAACCTTTTTGCTTCCGGTTTTCGAGGTAGTTATCGGCTTCCTCGCGCGTCAGTCGGGAGAACAACAGCCAGCCGGTATCACCCAGCCAGAAAAAGGGTTTGTTATCGCCGATGGCCAGAAATCGCCTGTTTTTTGATACCGAGAGTTGGTTAGGATCAGTCTCTAACGCTTTTTTTTCAGTGCTACAGGCCAGAACAGTTACCAGTATAGGGATTAACAGTAAAGTGCTTTTGAACGTCGGGTTTAGCATGCACAAAGAATGTAGTTTTTCGCCGAGCTTCTATGTATGATTTTTTCGACGCTCTGTATGATTTTATCAATCATGATTTGCCTAAAATGAACTTCCCGAAAGTTCAAAACTTTCGGGAAGTTGGTAGTCAGTACCAGGCTCGACCTCAGGCATCCGCGATACAATCGCGGACGAGCCTATTTAGTATCCTGCGTTCTGTGTAACGGCGTCATTCTGTAGACGGACGGTTTGCGGAATGGGTAAGAGCAGTTTGTTTTGCGTGATGGATTTGCCTTTGGCACTCAGGACGGTGACAGCCCGGTTAGTCCGTTTCAGATCGAAGAAGCGGTTGAATTCAACGGCCAGTTCCATACGGCGCTCGTGTTCGATGGCCAGATCAAGTGTCGAATACTTGGCCGATGGATAGCCCGCGTCGCCATACTTCGGCAGTCCAGCCCGTGTCCGAACCTGATTGAGGTAACTGACGTCGCCAGTTGCTTCGGCCAGCATCAGCAGTACATCGGCATAGCGCAACACCATGAAGTTATTGTTGGCCAGCGACACGCCGTTCACGATGGTAGCACCGGTATGTGTCCATTTAGTTGGGAACTTCTGCGGAGTAAAAACGCCCGCACTGGTGTAGCCCAGCGAAATGGTAATGTCCCGACGCGGATCGCCCGTTTCGTATTCGTTATACAAATCGTCCGTGATCTGGTTCATACCCGTACCGATAAAGCCAAGCCCTGCCGTAACAGGGTAGTAGGTCTGGTAATACCGACTATACGGTGCTGAAGCACTTCCACCCAGATACTGAATTTCGAAGATGGACTCTTTCGTGTTTTTGACGGTCGGCCCCCACAGGCTCGCAAACGTAGGAAGCAGGGAATACTGATTGCTGGCTACTACCTCTTTCAGTACGGTAGCTGCGGCCGATTTATCGCCAAGTGCTAAATAGACTTTGCCAAGTAGTGTTTGAGCCGCTCCTTTCGAAGCTCTACCCGTAATGGTAACAGCAGAGGCCAAGGGCAGTTTTTCAATAGCAAAGGCGAGGTCTTTCTTGATCTGGTCGTAAACAGCGCTTTGGGGAGATCGTACTACCGCATAGCTTTCTTCGCCGGTCAGGGGAGCCGTTACAATCGGCAGATCGCCCCAGGTCTGCACCATATCGAAATAATAGAGTGCCCGCAGAAACAACATCTGGGCCTTTACACCGTCCTTATAGGTCGCGTCCAGACTGGCCCCTTCAATTTTGTTCAGGACGATGTTGGCATTGAATAACGCTTTGTAATAATCCTGCCAGAACTGGTAGACCATCGTATTGGTGATCGACAGGGTCAGATCCTTAAACTGCCATTTATCGGCCTGAATACCCGCAATGTTGTACACGATGGCGTTGTCGCTCATCTGCTCGTTGACGTACGACATGGCCCCTTCGGGGTGATAGATCGTATAGAGCGAAGAGTATGCTGCGTTGACGGCCAGTTCGAAGTCGTCGGTCGTTTTGAAGTTGTCCGCCGTAGGGTTGGAAATCGGTTTTAGATCCAGAAACGACTCCTTGCAACCCGTTGCTGCCAGACACAGGCAGACGATGGTTAGAATATGTTTGATCGTTTTCATTTGATAAAGAATGATAGAGCGAATGAGCGAAAGAGTGATACTGCCGTTGGCTGATTGAGATAGCCTTTCTGCTTCGCCCGTTATGAAAAATTTGAATTGATACCTTACTCCCGTGTCGGTGTCCTCACAGACACTTGTCCAGATGGTAGCTATTGCTGACGCTAAGGTGTCTGTGAGGACACCGACACGGGAGTAGGAGTAGAGTAACTAGTGTTGAGAATATGGTTAAAAATCTGTTTTGAGGCCGATCGTGATGACGCGTGGGATAGGGTAGGAGCCGTAGTCGACACCGATGAACGCACCATTGGGAGCATTGCCCGATGCATTCAACCCATTGCTGCTGCCCGAAAAGCTGGTTGCGTTGTACGTCGTATTCTCTGGGTCATAACCAAGGTATTTGCTCCACAGATACACATTGTCGGCGTTGACATAGACGCGCGTATTTTTCAACGGCGATTTGGGGATGAACGAAGTCGGCAGGGTGTACGACAGCCGGATATTTTTCAGCCGGACAAACGACGCATCTTCAACCCACAGGCTAGTGAACTGATCTTCCAAACCGGTCAGGTTCAGCGTTGCCCGGAAGTGCTGTCCATCGCCGGGATCGGCTTCCGAACGCCAGCGCTTATCAACCCCCGAGAACATATTCCGGCCGTTGTTCCAGAAGCCCGAGTAGCGGTACATCTGGTTTACGATTTTTCCGCCAAACGAACCCTGAAACAGGAACGACAGATCGAAACCTTTGTAGGAGAAGTTGTTGGTGATACCCGCGATAAAATTGGGCTGGTAGTTACCTAGTGTAGTGCGGTCGTTGGCATCGATTTTACCATCGCCGTTTACGTCGCGGATGATCGGGTCACCGGGCTTGGTGGTGCTATAGTGCGGGTACGCATCGACAGCCGCCTGATTTTTGAAGATGCCATCGACCTGATAGCCAAAGAAGTTCGAGATCGGTTGCCCCACTTCGGTTTTGACCGATACCAGGAAGTCGGTGTAAATGATGGGCGCATTACCCGGACCGAGTTGCAGCACTTTGTTGCGGTTCGCGCTGAAGTTGAAATCGGTGCTCCAGTTGAATTTGCCGACCACGTTTTTCGTGTTTAAATTCAGTTCGATACCCCGGTTCTGCATTTTGCCGATGTTGGTCAACTGGGTTGAGAAACCAGAAATGTCGGGAACCGGAACGTTCAACAGCATGTCGTTGGTGATCGAGTTATAAAACTCCGCCGACAGGCCGATCCGGTCGTTTAGCATCCGAAGGTCCAGACCGATGTTCAACTGATTTGTCCGTTCCCATTTCAGGTTCGTATTGGCAATGTTGGTAATGGCCAGACCCGATGCCAGATTAGCTCCCGCTACATAGTTGGACGTGCCTAACAGGCTGACGGAACCATAGTTAGGAATCTGATTGTTTCCGGCTACCCCGTAGCTGGCGCGTAATTTCAGGAGATTCACCGCCTTCAGGTTCTGCATGAATTTCTCGTCGGAAATGAGCCAGCCGGCCGAAACGGATGGGAAATACCCCCAGCGGGTTTCGGCTCCGAAGCGGGAGCTACCATCCCGACGAATGGCCGCCGTAAAGAAATATTTGTTCTGGAAGTTGTATTGTGCCCGCGCCAGATACGAAATGATGGCCCATTCGGTCGCGGTTGTTGAGCCACTGGTGACCACCCCGGCATTCAGTGTTTCGACCAGGTCGTTGGGGAAGCTGCCCGACGTAACACTGGCAAATTCATCGCGCTGCTTCTGGACACTGTAACCCGCCAGCAGGTTCAGGCTGTGGTCGCCAACCTGTTTGTCGAACGTTAGTGTGTTTTCCGATAGCCAGTTGAGCGAATAACTGGTTTGTGAATTGCCTTCAGCCGCTAATAAACTGGAGTATCCATAACCTTGATTTTTAAAGCGATACGAGTTGTAGCGTATGTTGGATAGGTTGCCGTTGATACTTGTCCGGAATTTGAGGTTGTCCAGAATGTAATACTCGGCAAACGCGGTTCCCAGCGTGTTGAACGACTTGTTCTGCTTGTCAATATAGCGGGTTAGCGAGTAGGGGTGCCAGAGGTTTAAGTCGTTGTAGGGCAGGTACTTATTCCATGTAGAATTAGGGTCGCGGTAGCCCAGATTGCCGTTTTCGTTAAAGACCGGGAAGATAGGGTCGCTTTGCAGGCCAAGGCTCACGACGTCGCTTTTGCCTTGGGTCCCGTCCGTACGGTCGAACACGGTTGTAGCGCCTAAATTCAGACCCAGCGTAATCTTGTCAGACACTTTATGCTTTATGTTGGAGCGGAGTGTGAGCCGTTTGTAGTAGTTCTGGTCCAGAATAGCCTGCTGATCGAGATAAGCGCCCGAGAACAGAAACTGGGTTTTTTCGGTACCACCAGAAACTGAAAGCTGCGCATTGTGCATCGGGGCAACCCGGAACATGACAGACTGCCAGTCGGTGCCGTTGCCGAACTGCTGCGGATTGGTAATAAAATCGTCGGGAATACGGTAAGTAACCGGCCGGGCACTGTTCGGATCAGTTGCTTTGTTGGTGGCTGGGTTCAGATCGACCCAGGCGTTGTTGTGCGCATCGACATAATAGTTAATCCATTGCTGAGCATTCATCATGTCAATTTTTCGGACTACCTGTTGGGTGCCATATTCATAACCCGCGCTGATGTTGGTTTTTCCAGCTTTGCCCAGCTTGGTCGTGATAATAATAACCCCACTGGCTCCCCGCGATCCGTAAATGGCTGCCGACGACGCATCTTTCAGCACATCGACCGACTCAATATCCTGCGGGTTGATCATGTTGAGGTTGAAGTTTTCGAGCGGAACACCATCGACTACGAAGAGCGGGTTTGTCCCTGCCGTAATCGAGCTAATGCCCCGAATTCGAATGATCGGCGAAACACCCGGTGCCCCCTGCGACTGGGTGATGTTTACCCCCGCTACCTGACCCGCCAGCGACTGGGTAATGTTGCTGAACGAACGATCCTGAAATTGCTTGAACGGAACCGACGCAACGGCCCCCGTAATGGCTCGCTTACTCTGCGTACCATACCCCACCACCACCACTTCATTCAGCGTCTTATTCGACGGAAGCATCGATACATCGATCACCGAGCGGTTGTTGACTGGAATTTCCTGCGTTTCAAAACTGATCGAGCTGAACACCAGAACAGCATTGCCATCGGCTGAAATCGAAAACGCTCCATCCTGATTGGAGATGGTTCCGTTTTTCGTCGATTTTACCAGAACGGACGTGCCTGGTAAGGGTTTGCCGGTTTCATCCGTAATCTTACCGGTGATGGACTTATTTTGCCCAAATGCGTGCACAAAAGAAAAACAAAGAAAAGCAAAGAACAGATATGTTCGCCTTGCCCGTCGTTGGAGTAGAATGGGAGTCATATAAGTAGCGTTATCAGTAATAAGTCAATTCGATCGTCGAATACTTACAAAAAATGATGGTGAAAGTAGCAAGACGGGGGCGTGCCACTCTCCTGTACCCTCCTGTAAAATCATTCTTTTACTTTTTATTTTTTACTTTTATTTTGTTTTTATGACACTTTTTATCGAAAAAACAAGGATCTATACTTTCTAAATTTATTTATTGTAAATAGATAGCTCTGTTTATTTTACTTATAGCTTTCTCCCTTTGGAACGGCACTAGCACGGCACTTCATGACACTTTTACCAATTGTAGTACAACACTGGTTGAATAACCTAAGTATTTCAGGAGTAAATGATTCTTTTCTTTACTTTTGACTGTTTTCGACATGAAAGAAGTCAGTATGCTGCCGAATCAACGCCGGGATAAAATACTCGAATTATTAAAGGAGGATGGATCTGCGAAAGTCATCGATCTGGCCCGAATCTTTAAAGTGACGGAAGTGACCATTCGTCAGGACCTGGAAAAACTGGAGAAAGACGGGCTGGTCATCAAAGAACATGGTGGCGCTTATCTGAAAAACGTTGAAGATCAGGTTCGTACGTTTTCCCTGGGGAATCAGGAGAACATTGACAAGAAAGAAGTCATTGCCACCAAATGTCTGGATTTTATCGAAAGTGGCGACAGCATCATTCTGGATTCTGGTTCAACTACCACCGAAATAGCCAAAAAACTGCGAGGCTATAAAAACCTGACTGTCATTACCAATGCGCTGAATATCGCGCTGATTTTGGGAGCGGAACCCGGAATAGAAGTGATCATGACGGGTGGCGAGTTTAAACCGCCAACGTTGTCGCTAACTGGTCAGAAAGCGGCTGATTTCTTCAAGGGAATCAATGTGCAGAAACTTTTTCTGGCCACGGCAGGCATATCCCTCAAATCGGGCTTAACCTACCCAAGTATCAGCGATCTGGTCGTCAAAAAAGCCATGATCGATGCCGCAGATACAACCTATCTGGTCGCTGATTCAACCAAAATTGGCAGAAGCGCCTTTGCCAGTCTGGGAGCCCTGTCGCTGATCGACTACATCATTACGGATGCAGGTATCGAAGAAAAACACAAGCAGGTTTTCCACGACAATGAGATCGAACTGATCATTGCTACGTAATAAATTGTCTTTCGCTTCACGCCATTGATTGTCATTGATTGTCATTCGGTTGTAGTTATTACAATCAATGACACAATGTAAATGACCACTTAATGACGCGAAGCAAATGACTATTCAAACAGCCAGTCGATATTCTTCCTATTTCCGGCAAGACCAGCATCGAAAGGGGGGATTTCCTGATTGCCGTCCATGAAGCCGAGAAGCAGGCAGGTGCCTTTGCCAAAATTCAGTGTGTGCTGACCTGCTTTGAACGAGTAGGTATGTACGTTGACCGGCGGCAACCCATCGACCAGAATTGCGTTCGATATTTTGATTTCCGACTGACCGTAATCGTTGGCGCTGGCATCGGTTTCCAGTTCAGGAACGGGCAGGTATTTCGAACTCTTCTCGTTGAAAAAGCCAACCAGTAGCTTTACCGATTGCGAGGCTGTAAACGTCAGGCTGGTCCGCTCTGATTGCTGTTTAGCTTTTATCATCTTCAAGCCTTTCAACTGCTTCAGTTCCGGCGCAACGTCGCTGATGGTAACGGCTGTATCGGCAAACACACGCTGGCCTTTTTCGATGGCGTACGTTTCCACGTTGGGACTTTGAATGGTTACGGTGGCCGGTTTTAGCAGAATGGGTTGTTTAGCTGCGGCAGCCGGAGCGGACTTTAGGGAGTCGATCACGTGTTTAAAACGGGTTAGCTCTTTCTGATAAACGGGCAGCATCTCTTCCCACGTCTTATACGTCCCATCAACACCCCGCATCGGAATTTTACGCTGTTGGGTCTGCATACTATTGGCATACAGATAGGTATCTTTGGTTAGATTGGTCAGGTCGGTAAAATGCTTCACGCTACTTTCGAGCAGTGGCACAGCTTTTTCCAGATCGCGAACATCGTTCGAGTATTTGTAACGCAGTACAGCAATAGCGGCTCGGGCTTTCTGCGCGTAGAAATTGGCCAATGCATTCTGACAGTACACGTCGTTTTTCAGCCGGTCGAACTCGGCTTTGTCTTTTGTGACAGTACCAGCCGCTTTGCGGATGGCGGCTACGGCTTTTTTGCCATGCTCAATCACCTCATCAGCTACCTGATTGGGCGTTTCACCAATGTGCTTTTCATGCTTCCAGTCTTTTTCGGCGTAGTCGATAATCATCTCGCCTTCAGGTGCTTCGGATTCGTACATGAGCGTAAATAGACCGTACCGGAACGGGTTAATCAGCTGCGTCATGAGCATACCCAGGGTCAGTGTCTGGCGGTTGCCATCGGTGATGCCGTAGCGTCGCAATAGTTTCGGCTCTATTTCCCCGGCTTGCTCATAGGCTTCCAGCACCTCTTTGCCTTTGTCTACTGGCAAACCGTATTGATTGGCCAGTTGGGTTCCCCAGTAGGTGATTTCTTCCGAACGATTTCGATTCGCTTTCCAGGCATAACGAGCCCAGGTTTTATACCACATCCAGTCGCGGTCGAGCTGGAGCTGGCGAGGACTGGTTTTGTCGGCGGTATAGGGCCAGTCCCAGTAGGAGGCTTCCGGGTAGAGATGCAGTCCGTTGGCCCCATAGATGCTGTGCATAGCCTGAACCGACTTCTGAATAAAATTGGCGGAACCGTAGCGGAAGGGCTCCAGATTAGCCAGAATATGCACATTCTCTACGTGAACCGTACCAATGTTGCTGAGGGTGCGGTGCAGATCGGCCCATTTGCCACGAGGTGTGTAGGTAGTTAGGGCTTCACCGTTGAACTTCGCCATGGTGTACAAATTTTTGTACAGCGGTAAAGCTGCTTTCATCACACGGGGAGCGTCGGTATCGTGGGCGCGCAGCACGATGGGCGGTTCTGTGGTTTGTCCCAGCGCTTTCAACCCATCTTTGACACCGGGTATAATCGTTTTGGTAAACCAGTCGACATCGTCCTGACCGACACCCTCCATCGCTTCTCCCAGTGTAATGAGCAGACCGACGTTGGGGTATTTCTGCACGAATGCCGCAATGGATTTTTGGGTATAATCGGCGATGAGCGGAATGATCGGCCGGTTTCGGTCCTGCGTTTTGATGTTGTGGTGCTCGGCAAAGGGTTTCGAGACGATGATGTTATAGAACATCTGAATGACCCAGATACCGCGTTTATCGGCTTCTTCGGTCAGAAACCGAAACATCTCCTCGTTCTTTTTAAAGGTCACATCATCGACCTCTACCGCATACGGATACTCCTTCAACCGAACCAGCGAGGCAAACGGATGTCCATTCCACAAATACAGCGAGTTGTAGCGATTCTCGACCATCATGTCCAGGTACCGGATCCACAGCGCTTTATCGTACAACCACGGAAACGTTTCGGGTGTGTACGGGTATTCATACACATGCCGTCCGGGTAGATAGGTTGGTTTTTGAACGCCCACGCACGTACCCCGCAGCACCATTTCCGGCTTGTCACTGAGGTTGATCGCTTCGGGAAGTTTACCGGTTTCGGTTACTTTATCTACCAGTTCCAGACAGCCATACAATGCCCCCGACGGATCGGCTCCGACAATAAGCAGGGGTTTCGGTCCCTCTTTCCGAATCAAAAAACTTTCCTTTGCCGCTTCTTTCTGCCCTGTAAGTGCATAAACAGCCGCAGCCTGTTTCACCCCGCTATCCGCCCATTGCCCGATGACAATCTGCTGACCATCTTTGGCTGGTGTCCCCTGAGCAATGGTAGCCTGATAACCCGTTTTAGTCAGCGCCTGTTTCAACTTTTCGGCACCGAACGCGATACGGGCATGGGCCGCTTTAGGAATAACAAGCGATATTGACGGGCCCTTTGATCCGGGCGTTTGCGCTATCGAAGGCAAGGTCAATACCTGTAAAAGAAAGAGGGTGTTGTATCGATTCATAGGAGCTTAGGATGCTTTTCGGTGCTGTCAGATTCTTCAATCTGACGGAGAAACGGTACATTACGTTTGCTTTTGAACACGCGCCCGCACTGACCCATTTACAAAACTTCCCGAAAGCTTGAAGCTTTCGGGAAGTTAACTATCGTGAAAACAAACAGAAATCAGACAAATTTACTGATTCGGATACTTGCCTACCTCCACCATTTTTTCTGAAAATTATAGCATGTTAGCGTGCTAATACCCCGGATTCTGCTTGAAGTCGGCTTTGTTCGTAACTGCATCGATTTCACTTTGCGGAATTGGACGCAGCATGTGATACGGCTGAATATAGGGAGCGGCATCCGGGTTATGCGCTTTCACCCGCTCGATCAGCTTGTTTGTCCGTTTCAGATCGAACCAGCGTACCTGTTCGCCCGCCAGTTCACGAGCCCGTTCGTCCAGAATAAAGTCGAGGGTAATGTCGCCAGCGGTTATGCGCATGTTCGCCTGTTTGCCTGGCTGAGCGGCACGTGTGCGTATCTCATTCAGGTAGTACGCTGCTGAGTCCTTCTTGCCCAGATTTAACTGCGCTTCAGCCGCCAGCAGATAGACCTCGCCAAGCCGCAGAATGTATGCATCCCTTGAGCTTTCGGTAGTGGCATCCGTTGCGCGGGTGGGGTCATCGAATTTGCGGAGCGATACGTAGTGAAAGCGGTCGTTGGGCGTCCCGTCGGCTTTGTACATATCGTTTCGATCGTAAATCCGGTATTTTTTCGATTGCCGGAACGCGGTTGTAACGGAGTATTTGGTGGTTAGCACGGCTGTATCGCCCACGTTCATACCGGCTGGCCGTTTCGTTGCATCCGTTTCGTTCGCAAACCAGGCCGATTTAAACGACGCATCATAGCGTGAGTCATTCTGTTCGTTGAACAGGTCGAGCAGGAACAGCGTCGGCATGTAACGAACATTCGGAAAACCGTTGGCCACGTCACGCTTCAGGCCAGGCTGGGTGTTGTACTCCATCAGAAACAGTGTGTGGTTGATGTTGCTGCCCGCATTGAAGGTCAGGTTAGACGAATAATTCACGGCCCACAGGATTTCCGAATTTTGCTGGTTGGTGGTCTTCCACAAGTCGGCGTAGGAGGGGAGCAGTTTATACGTGTAGCCCGTAATTACTTTTTTCGCATAGTTACTGGCTTCCTGATTTTTACCCCGTGTCAGATAGACTTTCGCCAGAAACGCTTCGGCGGCTGGTCGCGTGATGCGTCCGTAATCCGTAGTTGTGATCGGAATGGTCGTAACGGCCACCTGTAAATCGGCCAGAATCTGCTCATATACGGCATCAACAGGCGTGCGGGTTGCGGTGGTTTCGATAGTTTCCGTGGGCTCCAGTAGGAGAGGGATTGCGCCAAAACTTTCAACTAAATGATAGTAGTACCATGCCCGCATAAAACGGGCCTGCCCATCCAGTTCTTTCTGCCGGGCTGCCGTAGCGCCCGAAGTAGGCAGGTATTTCATGACATTATTGGCGAGGTTGACAGCCGCGTAGCATTGCTGCCACATCCGGCTTTTTACCCAGACGTTGTCCGTCGTCAAACCCTGATACGTCATTAGCGGTGGTTGCGGAAACACGCCGTTGCTACCCGAATTACCGGCATTGGCTGCATTGGTCCAGATGTCGGTACCCATTTCCATCAGGGCCTGACCTTCTTCCTTGCCGTAGAAATAGCGGTTGTAGGTATATAGTCCGTTTACGCCCGCTTCAATACCTTCAGGGGTTGTAAACAAACTTTGCGCTGTAGACCCCGCCGGGTTGTATTCCTCCAACTGTTTTTCGCAGGACAGAAACGTAGCAGCCAGGGCGATGAATGAAATATATTTTACGTATGATTTCATGTTCAAAGAGTGAATGAGTGAAAGAGTGAATGAGCGAAAAAAGATGCGTAAGCCGCTCTTTCACCGCACCGGCGGCCCGGTCATTCACTCTTTCGCTCTTTAAAAACCTAGATTTAGTCCGAACACATATAGCCGGTTGAGCGGGCGGTCGATGACGCCCTCGCCTTCGGGATCGAAGTCTTTCAAGTTGCTGAACGTGTGCAGGTTTTTACCCGATACATACACCCGCAGGTTGTCTACTTTGATTTTGCTGGTGATGGCTTTGGGAATCGTATAACCCAGCGTGATATTCCGAATTTTGGCAAACGAAGCCTGCCGTTCGGTCAGCGTCGTGACGTAGGTTGAACTACGGGTCGCATTCGGGCGGGGGTAATCGTTGGTTGGGTTTTCGGGTGTCCAGTAGTCGATGCTGGCGCCGTTGCTGCTGGCGTTGCGGGTATATTTGGCGTAATAATCGGAGCTGATCCACTGACCTGCCCGAGCGATCAATAACACGTTCAGGTCGAAGCCTTTGTACCGAATGTCGTTGCTCAAACCACCTGTCCACGACGGTACGCGCGAACCGATAATCGTCCTGTCGGTTCCGTCGATTTTGCCATCGTTGTTCAGGTCCGCAATCTTGATGTCGCCCGGAATGGCGTTGTACTTAGCCGCTTCCGACTCTTCGCCCAACTGCCAGATGCCCAGTTTTTTGTAGTCGTAATAAACCTGCGAAGGTTGCCCTTCGATGAGCGAGTTGCGGTAATCGTCGGCGATAACGTTGCCGTTGGGCAATGATACTATCATCTCTTTGTTGCGGGCAAACGTTAAGTTGGTCGACCAGCTAAACCCCTTTTTATTGATGTTCTGCGTGGTGATGCCGATTTCAAGTCCCCGGTTGCGGGTTTTGCCAATGTTGCGGTTTACGGTCGTTACGCCCGTAAGCAGCGGTAGCGTGTACGGAAAAATCAGATCGTTGGTACGCGCATCGTAGTAATCAATGTTGGCAGTAATGCGGTTGTTCCATAAGCCAACGTCTAGCCCCACGTCGGCCGTGGTGGTCAGCTCCCATTGCAAATCCTGATTGCCAATGGTCTGGTTGATCAGATAGGCATTGGCGGCATTGGCGTCGTTGTACGAAAACGAAACCGTCGATAGCGAATTTTGCGTAGCATAGGGGTTGATCACGTCGTTGCCCGACTTCCCGTAGCTGGCCCGTAGTTTAAGATCGGTCACCAGGTTCTGATTCTTCATAAAGGCTTCGTCGCTGATGCGCCAGCCCAGCCCGACCGACGGGAAAAAGGCCCATTTGTGACCTTCGCCCAACTTAGACGACCCATCAGAGCGTCCCGTAACCGTGAGCAGATACTTGTCTTTGAAGCTGTAATTGATCCGTCCGGTAAACGAAATGAGCTTATTCTGGCTGTAACCACTGCCGTAGAACGGGTTCTGATTGGCGGCAGTCAGGTTATAAAAATACTGTGCCGGGATCAACTGGTTATTGCCACCCGCAAAGCTCGACGTGTTCGTGAACGTCAGGTAGCTGTTTACGGCCGTAACGGTAAACGAGTGATCCTGAATGGCGCGTTTGTAGGTAAAGACGTTCTCCCAACTCAGGTTTCGGCTCTGGTTGTTGGTGATGGATGCCTGCGAACGGCTGCCAGCCCCGTCGATGGTGTTCACCCCATAATAACTGCCTGCTTCAGAAGTTGCGAAAATAGCGCCCAGCGTCGACCGGAATGTAAAGCCATTGAAGGGCGTCAGTTCGAGGTAGGTCGATAGTGTTCCGCGATTGGTTTTGGTGTTACGTTTGTAGGCATTCGGTTGCTCATCGGCCAGTGGATTGATGATGCTGCCACCTAGTGGAAACGGGATAAAATTTCCGTTTTCGTCGTATGGTGTTCCGAGCGGCAGAATACTCGATGCCCGGTTGAACGGGTCCCGGCGGATGTCGTTGTCGATATAAGCCAGTTGGGTTTGGATACCGACTTTCACCCAGTCGTTGATGGTCTGATCGACGTTGATCCGGGCTGAATAGCGGTTGTACTCATCCAGTTTCATCAGGCCCTTTTCGTTGAAATATTCGGCCGAGAAATAAATCTTGGTTTTATCGGTACCGCCCGTAATACCGATCTGGTGGTTTTGCTGAAATCCGTTGTGCAGCAGCAGATCGGGCCAGACCGGGAACTGTTGCTTCTGAATGGCATCCAATTGAGGGGCATTGAAGATTTTTGGGTCATCGGCCGGGCTGCTCCAGGTGCCCGACGCCCGGTAGGCTTCGCGCCGGAAAGCGATGTATTCGGGCCCGGTCATAAACGCACCATACCCCGCCACTTCCGAGATACCGGCATAGGAGTTCAGAGTCAGTTTCGCTTTGCCGGTAGAACCGCGTTTGGTGGTAATGATGATAACCCCGTTGGCCCCACGTGACCCGTAAATGGCCGTCGACGAGGCATCTTTCAGTACGTCAATGGTAGCAATATCATTGGGGTTAATGTCCGATGCGGCTACGCCCTGAACCCCATCCACAATGTACAGCACGTTGTTCGAGTTGCTTGGGTTAGCGATCGAACGGTTGCCCCGAATACGGATCGAAGCACCCTGCCCGGCATACCCATTCGTTCGGGTAATATCGGCTCCCGGAATCTTCCCCTGAAGGGCTTCAACGGGCGAGGTAACAGGTACTTTGGTGACCTCATCGCCTTTGATGGCTACGACCGAACCGGTCAGATCGCGTTTGCGTACCGTACCATAGCCGACGACAACAACTTCGTTGAGCTGTTTGCTGTCAACCTGCATGGTAACATTTACTTCGGTTTGACTGGCGAGCGCTACTTCCTGATTCAGATACCCCACAAAACTAAAAACCAGCGTTGCGGCTCCATCCGGCACGGTCAGTTGATAACTACCGTTGGCATCGGTCGTGGTGCCTTTGCCCGAGTTTTTAATAACCACACTAACCCCCGGCAATCCCTGCCCAGTTTCGTCCTTAACCGTACCCCGAATGGCTCTGTCGACAAGGAAATTATGGCTTATTGATTCAGCAGCTACAGACTTGGGAGTTACTGTAGCAAACCAGCTTTCCGAAGGCTTATTCGGATTAGTCTCATTGCTGACCAGACTTTGCGAGAAAGCTACACTTGAAAAGCCCACCTGAATCATTCCCAGGATACCCCAGGACCAGGCATGAATGTGTTTCATACGAATGAGTGTGAGTAAGGTGATTGAGGAATAGCTACGCATAACCCTCTGTTTTATAGGGGTTTGCGATGCTTGACGGCTAAAGGTAAATAATTGTATTCAGCGATGTTCTGAAAACCGCACGTATAACAAATTGAATGAATAGACAAACTTAGCGGATTAAAATAGCCTGAATTTGCATCATTTTCTCTAAAAATTATACAATATTATCATGGTACAACTTTTCGAAATTATTGAACTTTTGATAGAAGGTAAATGAATCAATAGCTGATATTGACAAGCTTATTTCAGTACCAACAGCTGGCATTTGACGCTATCTACGGGCTATTATAACCCTCATCCCTTTTTTCCGGTTAGCTAATCAATCCCTTTTCTCATTCACCTATGCCTACATTTGATTTAGTGCTGTTGACTGCTTCGATCAGTATCATATTTGCTTCGTTTATTAACCTGATCCGGCTCGATTACTGGTGGATTCGTATGTGGGACTTTCCACATTTGCAACTGACCGTGCTGGCTGCGCTTGGACTGCTGGGCTGGCTGGTCCTGGGACATCACATGGATGGCATCTTGCTTATAATACCTGTTGGGTTGCTGACTACGCTGATGTATCAGTTCTGGCTGATTTATCCCTTCACTCCGTTACATAAAAAACAGGTCCTTTCCTTTTCCCGGTCTACTAGCGCGAGCGGTAAGTCAGAAAACAGTAACACGATTCGGCTACTGACAGCGAATGTTTTCATGGAAAATACACAGATGCCTAAAGTAAAAGCGCTGGCAGAGAAACATAAACCGGATATTGTGTTAGTGCTGGAAGCCAATCAGAAATGGCAGGATGCGCTGGCCGATCTGGAGAAATCGTATCCGTACAGAATCCTGTATCCACTGGAAAATACGTATGGATTACTGTTCTATTCCCGCTTTCCGATGCGTTTTCACGAACTGCGATTTCTGATTCAGGATGATATTCCCTCAATCTATGCGCAGCTCGAATTGCCTAGTGGTCAGTTGATCCATTTTTACGGAGTACATCCGATGCCGCCAAGCCCTACCGAGCACTATCGTTCGACGGAACGGGATGCCGAACTGATTCTGGTGGGAAAAGAAGCCCGGACCCAATCCGGCCCGGTCATTGTCGCAGGTGATCTGAACGATGTAGCCTGGTCGCACACGACGCGCTTGTTCCAGCGGATCAGCGGTTTGTTAGACCCTCGTGTTGGCCGGGGCCTTTACAATACATTTCATGCACGCTATTTTTTCCTGCGCTGGCCCTTAGATCACATCTTCGTTTCCCATCATTTTCAGTTACAGACCATCCGGCGATTGCCCAACTGCGGCTCCGATCATTTTCCAATGCTGGTAACACTCAGCTACGTAGGTGACCAGACGAAAAACGGTGTAGAAATACCTCAGCCAGAGGGCAATGACCTGGAAGAAGCCAACGAAAAAATCAACGAATCGAAATGAAGTCTTCAGACTCGCTCGTCCGCGATTGTATCGCGGATGTCTGAGGTTCGCGTCTGTGACGCGACAATAGGAAGCGATAATCTCGGTAGTAAATAGCCCATTGTTTCGCGTCGCAGACGCGGGCCTCAATCATCCGCGATGCAATCGCGGACGAGCCAGCGATTCATCTGAGAAGTTACTTTCTTTTGATGAAATAGAAATAGATTTCGGTCCTGATCTTAAAGTCCATTGCTTCATAAATCTGGATAGCCCGCTTGTTATCGGAGCGTACATGCAGAAAAGGAATACCGGCTGCCTGCTGGATTCGGTAGAGTTGATTGGCGATAAGTTGTCGGGCATAGCCTTTGCCGAGATGATCGGGATGCGTACAAACGGCACTGATTTCAGCATAAGGAGAGGCATGCAGTCGCTGCCCCGTCATGGCCACCAGCTTGTTGTCATCAAATATGCCTTCGTAATGCCCAAATTCTATTGTTCTGGTTGAAAACGGCCCCGGTCGGGTCAATTGGGTTAACGTAACCATTTCGGGGATGTGTTCGTTCGTTAACGGCTTGATGGCCAGATTATCGGAGGGTTGCTCGGCGATGGCTTCGTAGACCATTTGAATCCCATCGACCCGCTGTAAAAGCGTCCAGGGATCAGGAATGGACAAGGGGACGGTCGTAATTACGCCAATCGGACTGTCAAAGGGAATAACCTGATCAAGCAACTGAAGGGTATAGTCTGTGTTTTCGTGTAGTGCCACGAACGGAGATACCTCCGGCATAAAATACTTTACCTTGTCGGTACCATTACTTAATTGTTGGTTGCCCGATAAGAAGGCGTTCCAGGCTGGATTGTCCAGTATATGCTCCATCAATGGCTACGGCTGTGTAAGGAGCTAAGCAATTTTAGTCGTCAACATGTTCCCGATAGGCATTAATTCGCCAGAAGTTCTTCACACTGTCGCTCGTCCGCGATTGTATCGCGGACGAGCCAGCCTCAGACGATGAACGATTAGCTGGCTTCAGTGCTTAGTTGATCAATGGGCTCATGTGCAGGAGCATCTTCTACCGGCCGCCGACGCCAGTAATTGGCCAGAATCGACCCTGAAATATTCATCCACGGGCTAAACACGGCAGCAGGTAGCCCCACCGTACCGAGCTTGCCCATGCTACCCGCCAGTCCCGACGCCATACCACCGTTTTGCAAACCTACTTCAAACGCCACGGTACGGGCCGAATTCTTATCGAGACCAAACAGCCGACTTAGCCAATAGCCAAAAAAGTACCCGGCTCCGTTGTGAAGTACCGAACAGAGGAACAGCAGAAAGCCCACTTTCAGCAGGTTATCGCGTCCGGCTGCGGTGGTGACGGCGGTGAAATAGATGATGCCGAACATAGACAGATACGGCATCCATTCGTCCAGTTTCGGATTTTGGGTGGCGAGTACATGATAGATACATCCTACGACCAGAGCCGCCAGCAAAAAGCTGAAAATCTCCAGCGCCTGTAATGCTTCAGGGTTGGATATGGCTGATTCAAGAACGGACCATCCTCCAGCCGCTAATCCGGCCAGCCAGCCCAGCGAAAGCACAGCCAGGATCGTAACGATTCGTTTGCCCGTGGCGGAAGCTGTTTTCAGGTAGTCGTGTAGGAGAGCCGCAAAAATAGGGACGATCACAATCTTGATAATCTCCATCATCATGGTCACGAACTTGATGTCGATGAGCGTACCGGCCAGCAGTTTCAGGAGTAAAGGGGTAAGAAACGGAGCCGCCAGCGTGGCCATAGCCGTTACGACAACTGACAGCACCAGATTCGCCTTCGCCAGATAAACCATGACATTGGACGCCAGTCCGCTCGAACAGGAGCCGATCAGAATTACCCCGGCGGCAATTTCGGGATCGAACTGAAAGAGTTTTGTCAGGAGCAAACCCATGAGCGGCATGACGGTGAAATGACAGAATAGCCCAATAGCCACTCCTTTGCCCGTACTTCCCAGTCCCGAAAAATCCCGAATACTCATCTGAATTCCCATGCCGAACATAACCGACTGGATAATCAGTAGAATGAGCCACTTATTCCGCAAATCGAAACTTCCCCATCTGGTAAACGCAGCCGGGTAGATCATTGCTGCCACCACAGCAACAATAATCCAGGCGGTGTACTGGTACGTCCGTAAGGCCGGAATGGCTTTCATGCCCAGCGCAAAACTGACCACAGCCACAACCGCCGTCGGTTGCCAGATCGACGGGTTTTGCAGCAGTAAGCCAATCAGCAATCCGATAAACGCTAAGCCGGCAATGAGTAAGGAAAGTCGTTTCATGAGGGTTCGGGATGACAAAAAAATTACAACAACTGCTCGGCCAGGTGCTGAATGGCAATGGGCGGACTCGCCAGTATGGGTACTTTTTTGTCGGCCTCATCGAGCGTATCTACGACCCGCGCCATCGACGCCTGAGCCAGTAAAATCACATCGACTTTGGTGCTTAACTCCTTCAGCGCCGAGGCCACCATCCCGTCATGCTTTGCCGCATTGCCACTCATGAGCGCATCGAATGCGCCTTCGCACAATACCGATGTCAGTTCAATTTCTTTACCGGCAACGGCGGCCCGGCGCTGTACCAGATCGCTGGTGGGGCCGAGGGTTGTGGGCAGGGTAGCAATCACACCAATGCGTTTGCCGGTCCGAACGGCCTGATCGGCCATCGGCTGATCGACGCGCAGAACGGGTACTTTGGTAAGAGCCGCCGATGCTTCAACAGCCGCGCCGATTGACGAGCAGGTAACCAGGATGTAATCGGCACCGGCGGCATCGGCCGAACCGACGTAGTTGACAACCCGACGAGCGGTATCAGGGGTCAGTTCACCACATTTAATCACGTTCTTGATCAGGCTATCGTCCACAATATTGAACGTTTGTACACCCGGCAGGTATTCGCTGCAAAGTTGCTGAAATACAGGTACTAACGTGGCCGACGTATGAATTAGTCCTAAGATTTTGGGAGTCATAGTTGTAGTTTAAAATCGATGAGCCGTTTTTTGTCATGATGAGGAACGAAGCATCTTATGTTTTCTTAACGCTCAGGCTATTAATCTCTAAGATGCTTTGTTTCTCAGCATGACAAAAGCGCTCATAGTTGATCTATTCACAAAAAATCAAATTGCTTTCGTTTAAAAAATCTTGCCTTCGAGCAGTACGCCGAAATAGTTTTCGGAGCCTACCTGCCCGCCTTTAAAGTTCACCTCAACCCCGTCGAATGGTGAGCCGGGTGCGGTGGCTCGGCACAACGGGGCTCCGGGAACCAGCGGGGCAATCATTTCGACAGCCTCGATGCCCATTGCCCGGACGGCATAGCTGGACGTATCACCACCCGCCACAACAACCCGTTTTAGGGCTACCTGACGGACAACCGCTTTCGCCAGTTGCCCCAATGCCGTTCCCAGTTTTTCGGATGACAACGACGTGCCAGAGGCCGCATTGCCGCCCGTCTGCACAATCACACTTCGGTGCTGAGTAATTTCTACCAGCGTCTGCTCAACCGCATCCGTCAGCATCGACGCGCCCAACCCATGTTCGTGAATCTGGCGGGCATCGAGTATGATTTCAGCAAATCCGTTTGCTTTGGCCCAGGCAATTTGCCCGGAGGTGACGGGCGAACAGCTTCCCGATAAAACCAGCAAAGGCGCTGACCGGCCCGGTTCCGACCATGCCGTTACCGGCTCCAGTACCTTATACTGATTCCAGTAGTTTCCTAAGGCCATCTCAACGCCCGACGATCCGACTGAGAACAGGGGATGTTCGGGATGCGCATATGAGTCCATCAATTCGCCAAGGGGCAACAGGTGTGCTTCGTACAGGGCATCGAACAGAACAATTTCAGCGTTGTCCTGAAGAAGAGCCGTCAGGCTGTTCTGAATAGCCTCTTGACTTTTAGCCACTTGCAGAATATCCAGTAGGCCGATTTTCTTCGCTGTCTGTTTGGCCAGATGCAGCCGCAAATCGCTCTCGTCAGCAGGAGTAACGGGGTGTTGGCTCATGGACGGGTGCCGGTCGAGTCGGTAAATGGTCCCCTGGCTGCCAATTCCCATACGGGCAAAGAGGTTGCCAAATACGCAATACCGACCCAGCGACGGAGCGGCTACCAGCAGCGGTATAAAGCTCTTTTGAAAAATCTCTTGCCCCACATCAATCGCCCGGCCGATACTACCGACGGTTGGCGACGAATCGAAGGTGGAGCACACTTTGTAATGCACATGCCGGGTGCCAAGCTTCCGCAATTCGGTAAATGCAGCTCGTAGCGTAGTTTCCATAGCATCGGGCGGCATCGAACGGGTTAAACCGGCTACACCGAGGGCGTCGAGGTCGGCATAGGTAGCCAGCCGCTCGGGCGTTGGCGGTTCGATAAACAACGCCGTTTTCGCCCCCGCCCGACTCAAAAATTCCAGCGCATCCGTCGAACCCGTAAAATCATCGCCGTAATAGGCCAGCAAAAGGGACTTGTTCATGAGAATGCTGAAGTATTTTTGTCATCCCTCCTTCGTCGGGATGACAAAAATGTACTACACTAATTTTTCCCGCCGAATTTCTCTACTGACTTCCCGAACTCGGGGTATTTGATAGCGGCTTCGGCCACAGTCAGGCCATCGACGGCCGCTTGCCAGGCTTGTTGCAAGGCCGTGACGCCCGCCGATGGACCCATTGGGTGAGCCAGAATACCGCCCCCCGCCATGTACAGTAAATCAACGGTTTTTGTCCGTCGGTAGGTCTCGGGAGCTTGTCCACCCCACTGCCCCGATGAGACCACCGGCAAGATGGAGTAGCCACCAAATAAGGGAGTCAGGCAGGCTTCAATGGATTGCACGACGCTGTCGTCAGACTCCCAAAATTTATTCTGAATGCCATTCACGTGAATCTGATCGACACCCGCCAGTCGCCACAATTTTTGATAGGCTGGAAACTCAATCCCGAGCAGTGGGTGGCGCGTCATCATGCCCCAGCCATTCCGGTGGCCGTGAATCGCCAAAGCCCGCTGGTCGCATATTTTCTTTGTAGCCGAAATACCTACGCTGTTCAGGCTAACCATGGCGCAGGTGCCGCCACTGTTTACTACCTTTTCGTAGCGTTGCATCATGTCGTCAATCTCTCCGCTGATGTTGAAGGCATACATTACTTTTTTGCCTGTTTTATCCGCGTGTCGATTGATGACGTCCATCACCGCATCTACCCGTTTTTCGAAGGGAGAATTGGCCGTTGATCCCATCAACTCATCGTCTTTCACGAAATCAATTCCTGCTTCGGCCAGCGTTTTGACCAGATCCGCCGTTTGTTCGGGGGACAGTCCAACACTCGGTTTAATGATGGTTCCGATGAGCGGTCGGCCCTGAACACCCGTCAGTTCGCGACAGCCGGGAATCCCAAACGCTGGCCCTTTGTAGTGATCGGCATAGGAGGGAGGTAGCTGAATATCAAGGAGTTTTAGCCCCGTGAACTGGCGAATTTCGTACAGGTTACCTTGTAGGGTTGAAATCAAAACCGGCAGGTTATAGCCGAAGTTTTCAACCGACCACGATACCGTTACCCTGGCCCGGTGGTATTGTCCTGATGCGCTGACGGCCCCGGGAATAGCAGGTTCGGTAACCGTTTCCAGATGTTCCACATGCTCGACGCGGGCGGCAAAACGGTGCTTCAGTTCCTCTGTTTCGCCCGGCACCGCAACGAACGTACCGGACGACTGCTCGCCCGCCAGTACGGCAGCCGCCGATTCAGGATCAAAAGGGGTTTCGATGTAGTAAGTGGCAGTGATGCGTTCCATTGAATGGATTAAGTTAACTTCCCGAAAGCTTTGAGCTGGGGCGCGTAGCCTTTGGGAAGTTGAGCGGATAACTTCTTATCGAATAAACGGAATCCAGACTTCCATTTCTGAATGCCCACGGTTGGCCCAGGCGTAATAGGGAATCAGCCGCACGCGCGTTGACGCTGGGGCTTTATCCGATACTTCCCGGTAAAGCTGGTTGGTCCAGTTGCCCTCGTTGAGCAGTTTGGCGTCACCTTCCAGCGCCATCAATGAACTGTTATCAATCGTAACGGCCGTAGGTTTTAAGTCGTTTTTCGACGATAGCGCCACGTTGGTCAGCTTCGTTTTCGGATTATCGACCGATTCCAGACAGTACACAAGGGGTCCGCGTTTAACGGCTACCTGATTACGATTTTCCTCGACCAGCGGATTCGATTCGATCAATTTTACGGGCATTGGCAGATTGATGTCGACCTTATCCCCTGTCTTCCATGTACGATTGATTTCGACATATTCACCCGACCGGACAGGAGCCGATACAGCCGCGCCATTTACTTTGATTGTTGCGCCCTGACACCAGCCCGGAATGCGTACAAAAACCGAGAAAGGTTTTGCCGGAGCCTGTTCCAGTTGAAGACTAATGGCACCATCCCAGGGATAATTTGTCGTTTGTGTCAGGCGAACGGGTGAGCCATCTTTGAGTGTGGTAGTCAACTGACTGCCACCAAACAGATTCACCCACAACCCTTTATCCGAAATACTATACGCATAACTGCTGACCTCAGCCATCGTCCGTACGGTATTCGGTGGGCAGCAGTTCGAGAGCCGGATGTAGGGTTGTCGGCCACCCATCCAGCGCATCTGATACGGGTAATCGTTGGAAGCGCTGAGCGGATTTGTGTAGAAAAACTTCGTGCCGCCCAGATTCACGCCCGACAGGATAGCATTGTACAATTCCAGCTCCATCACGTCGGCGTATTTGGCCTGACCCGTAATCTGGAGCATTCGGTAATTCCAGAGCAGGTTGCCGATGTTGGCGCAGGTTTCGTTATGGGCCGAATGATTGGGCAATTGATACGCCTTGCCATACGCCTGATGGATTTTCTGCACCGTATCGGGTTTGTACGACGTCCCTTCCGGCGAAACACCATCGTACAACGCACCGCAGCCACCCGTCACGTACATTTTGCGGTTGATTACGTCATCCCACATCAGATCGAGCGTGGCCAATAGTGTACTGTCGCCGGTTTCGGCAAAGACATCGGCGGCACCGGCAAACAGGTAATTCGCCCGTACTGCATGGCCAATCACTTTTTTCATCTGCCGGAATGGTACGCGATCCGAGTTGTCATCTGTCCCTTCCGAGAGCCCGCGTATGTCGATCAGTTTTTGGGCCAGCGCCAGGTATTTCGGATCGTGGGTCGTGCGGTACATTTCCGTAATGCCCATGTAGTGCGACGGACAGATGGCGTTACGTGCCTGCTCAGGGCTAGCCGCGTTATAAAAACCAATCAGGAAATCGGTGGCTTTTTTTGCGATGTTCAGCAAGGATGTTTTGCCCGTTGCCCGGTAATGCACACAGGCTGCCGTCATCAAATGCCCGAAATTATAAGCTTCAAAGCTGAGCTTATCATCGAACATTTTTTTCTCACCCGTTTTTTTCTGCTGGATGATCGCCTTTGTGTATACGTAGCCATCGGGAGCCTGCGCTTTGGCGATCACCGCAATGGCTTTATCCATCTGCTCATCCAGCTTTTTATCTTTCGTGAGCGCATACATACTCGCCACCGACTCCAGCGTTTTGTAGAAATCGCCATCGTGAAAGGAAGGCCCTTTGAAATTTCCCGATTCCAGACCGGCGGCTATCTCAAAGTTACGGAAGGCATGACTTACGTTCGGATCGGTGTAGGTGTCCCACAGGTGCGGTACCATCGAATCGCGGCAAACGGCAAAACGGTCGGCCCAGAAGCCGGTCGTCCATGTAACGGCGTTCAGATCGGTGCTCTCCAGCCGGGCATACTTACTTTTCGAGGTATTGACAAGGGCGTTCGTCTGGCCCCAAACCGTTGAGAATGAGGTCAGGGCAGAGGCCAGTACGATATATCGGATGAGGGTTCGGCCAAGGTTCATGACAAACGAATAGCATAAAAGTCAAAATTAATAGCAATAATCCCCTACAAACTCTGCAATTTTCTCCGTTGATTGTAGGATGTTAGCATATGGGCAAATAGCACCTTATTCAGAGAAAGCTAATTATTCTTTTTGCTTAATTTTGTCACATGAGTAAACAGGCTAGTCAGTATGACAAAATTTTTAAAGAGAATATAGAAGCTGTTCTGCCAATTTTGATGCAGAATATTCTGGGCATTACGGCTATTGAGTCGGAGGAGTTACCAGATGATGTTCAGCACACTAAAGAACGAAAGCCTGATTTATTAAAGAAAATCACTGATGCACAGGGAGCCACATTCGTACTCCACATCGAGTTTCAGTTAGTGGATGAGCCAGAAATGGTTTACCGCATGGCTGAATATTTCATCATGCTGGTAAGAAAGCATAAAACCCCGGTTCGCCAGTTCGTAATCTTTCTTGGTGCAAATCAACCACAAATGCCAACCCAAATTGATGTCGACTTTCTTCGGTTCCGTTTTCCTCTGATTTCATTTAACCAGCTCGATTACCAACTTTTTCTTAAAGCGAGTAAACCGGAAGAAATTCTTTTAGCGGTGTTAGCTGACTTTAACAATACTAATCCAGAAAAGGTCTTAAAAAGGATCATTGAACGAATTGAAGAAACGACGGAAGGCGATTTTTCGTTAATGAGATACTTCCGGCAATTGCGGGTATTAGCCCAATTGCGTAATTTAGAGCTGACATTAAAGAACACCATGGATAGTATTGCCAAATTTATCAGCGAAGAAAGAGATGTGCTTTATCTGCGAGGATTCGATAAGGGCGAAGAGCGGATCGTAAAAAATTTGCTTACCAAGTTATCCTGGACGGCTGAGGAAATAGCCAACGTTGCAGGAGTTTCCGTCGAATTTGTAAGGGATGTGCAGCAAAAACTTAAAGATGCTAAATAGCAAGACGGAGCCTTGCCCTTATCACCAACGTTTTATGTGCTTCGGGGCTGGATAATTATTTTTTTATCTATTTACTTTGTAATACAAAGTTCTTTGATAATTTTGCCATCACAATCTAAACAGCACAAGTATGATCACTCAGAACACACGACTTACGGGTATTTTGCTGGCAGTTGCCATCCTCTTATCGATTCCATTTATAGCCATGCAGTTCACCACTGAAGTGAACTGGAGCTTGTTTGATTTTGTCGTAGCGGGCACCTTGCTGCTCGGTACAGGTCTGATGTGTGAGTTTGTTCTCAGAATAGTGCGTAAAAGAGAATACCGAATTGCGCTCGTAGGCGCTATTCTGCTGGCGCTGGTTCTGATCTGGATAGAACTGGCCGTCGGTATTTTCGGTAGTCCGATTGCCGGAAGCTAGAAGGCGTGGAGACATTAAACAGATCCAGCATGAAAAACATACTAGGTAAACTCATTGGTTTTGTTCTGGGCCTGACTGGCTTCCTGTATCTATTTAAACTGCTCATTCTCGATACGACTCCTCCCGAAGATGAACTCGCTCCGGGAATAGTAGTCATTATGTCAATCCTGAGTGGGTTATTCTTTGCGTATTTGGGAAATCTATTGCAGAATTATAGCCAAAAGCAGAAATACTGACGGGTAACTACATCAGTAGTCCGATTGCCCGAAGCTAAGCATGTAAAGAACCTGTTTAAACTTTCTAAATTCAGCTAAGACTCATCGTTTGTTTGTCATTTCGACGCAGGAGAAATCTCAAGATTACTCATTAATCAAGCTTGAGATTTCTCCTGCGTCGAAATGACAAAAGCAGACTACTATTTCCTATGAGGAAAAGTTTACTCTTGACTTATACCCTAAGTGCGCCACGGAACCCCCTGACGCCATAGTAGGATTCGGCGCCGTTGTGGTACACAAAAACCGTGTCGTAGCGCCGGTCGCAGTAGAGGGCGCCACCTAGCTTACGGATGGCCGAAGGAGTACTAATCCAGCTCGACGTTTTCAGATCGAATTTTCCAAGTGTCTGTAGCTCCCGATACTGTTCTTCCGTCAGCAGCTCAACGCCCATAGCAGCCGCCATATCCAGGGCGTTATTGGCCGGTTTGTTTTCTTTTCGGGACTCCAACGCTTCCCGGTCGAAGCAAATACTTCGACGGCCTTTAGGCGTTTCGGCCGAACAATCGTAAAACAAGTATTCGCCCGTACTGGCATCGTGACCAACCACATCGGGTTCTCCACCTGTGCCTTCCATTTCCTGAAGCGACCAGATTTTTTCCGGATTCGCTTCCAGCCGGGCCTGCACAGCTGCCCAGTCAATACCGGTGTGCCGGTTGCTGTTTTTCTCGAAACGAACTTTCAATATGCTGAGTAGGTCGGCCTGCTGCTCGGGCGACAGTTGCTTTCTAATGTTGTTCATGTTGTTTATCTATTTTCTGGGGTCTGTTGAATAGACTAATCAGTTAAGCCTTTACCATCGAGAATTTGCTGGCTATATTTTTCAATACGGGCCTCGCGGGTTTTGGCTTGTTTGGGCTGGGAAAAATGAAATAGATAGGCTCGTTGTCGCCCAGGAGTTAATGCATCGAAAGCCGTTTTTAAGGTTGGGTTTTCGTCTAGTTTGTGTTGAAACTCGTCAGGAATTGCAAAGTCTGCCGTTGTTTTGAGCGGAACTTTCAAACCCGCTTTTTCTACTTCGATGGCTTCGTAGATATAGGCCCTTAATGTAGGGATCATCTCGACAATTTGGCGAACATTAGTAAACCGAACCTGACGAGCAGCCTGCACATTTTCGGTTTGCTGAATGAGAATACCATGCGTATCGTGTAGTAAGGCACCTTTGAAGAACAGAAGTGCACAGTATTCTTTAAAATGATGAATGAGAACAATGTTACGTTTCTGAAATGTGTAACAGGGACAACCCCATTTCAACTCTTCCGTTAGTCCACAGTAGAGAAGGATAGTTCGCAATTGTTCGACTTCTTTCTGCCACTTTTCAGCTTTCGTAAAGTACCAGTCAACCGTAGGATTCATGCTATTCGTTTAGGAGTGAGCGAAACTAATTTTTCTGTCAGCGGGTCTGAAATACCAGGATACCACCGTCAGGACAAGAAGTAACAAGGCAGGCAGTGCTGAACTGATCGAATCCCCTGACGCGATGTGCGAAAATATAGCCCCCGACATGAGGAAGAAAAAACCGGCATACGCCCATTCTTTTACCAGAGGGAAGTTGGGAATAAGTATGGCAACAACACCCAGAACTTTGCAAACGCCCAGCAAAGACAGCAGATACACCGGATAGCCCTCATGCGTGATCATATCGACACCGCCCTGCCCATCTTTCGCTTTTACTAACTGAGCCACTCCAGTCGACAGCATCCCCAGAGCGAGCCATAGGGTGGCAATCCAGTAAATGATTTTATTGCGCTTTGTCATGATGAAATAAGTTTCTTACGGTTTCCTGCAAACGATTATGAGCCATATTGATGCCTTTGGCAAAGGGTAGTTGCAACACCTGATCTCTGATACTGATGGACCGATATACGACTTGCATCGTCAGTTTGCTGGTGTTGTCGGTGAGGGGTTCAAACTCCAGAAACTCAAGCTGAACACCAAAGGAGGCATTCTCCATTTCGAAGGTCCGGGTGATTTTTTGGTTCGGAACAAACTCATGGATAACCCCGTTGAACCCGTGCTTATTTCCCTTCGGATCGGTAGTTTCAAATTGCCAGCTACCGTGCTTTTGGTTTTCGAGTTTCAACACTTTTGTGCCCATCCACTGCTCCACAATGTCGGGCTCCACATACGCTTTAAACAGCAGGTCCAGCGGCAGGTCGAACTCCCGCGTGATTACTAAATCCTGCTTTCCATCTTCGGCATGGACTCTGGTTTTCCGTTCCATGTGGTTCTACTGTTTGGCTTGATAGTTCTTCATGATGGCTTCCAGTTTATTGAACCGGTCATCCCACATCTGGCGGAATGGCTCGATAAAGTCGGCGACTTCCTTCATCTTTTGGGCATTGATGTGATAGTAGATCTCCCGACCGGTCTGCTCCTGTTTCAGCAATTCACACTCGGTGAGGATGTGCAGGTGTTTGGAAACGGTCGGTCGGGCGGTGTCGAAGTTGGCGGCTATGGCTCCGGCTGTCATGGCTTGCGAAGCTACCAATAGCAGGATAGCCCGTCGGGTTGGATCGGCTATAGCCTGAAATACATCTCGTCGTAAATTCATTATGTAGCTATTTGACTACAAATATACGTGTAGTTATTTGACTACGCAAATTTTCAGGCAATATTTTACACGACTCGTCCGCGATTGCATTGCGGATGACTGAGAACTGCGTCTGCTACGCGCAGAAATAAGCCATCCAAGAAACGAAAATCAATAGAGTTTTTATCGCGTCACAGACGCGGACCTCGCGCATCCGCGATACAATCGCGGACGAGCTGGTATGGTTTTCAGAGAATCAGGATGACGTTCAGGACGGTTTGTTGCAACGTTTTTTGTAAATTGTAACAAATGGTGAATCTTTGAATACCGCCCCTCTAATTATTAGGTACTATGCAAACAGCAAAACAGCCAGCTAAACTAAACGAAGCCCAAATGGCGTTACTGGAGCTTTTCCAGCATCGCACGATGAGCCCCGAGGAATTATCGTCGCTAAAAAGAACGTTGGTTCGGCACCTGAACGCGGAGTTAGATAGTGAAGTAAACAAGGTAGTTGAGGAGAAAGGAATAACAGCTAATGATGTAACTTTAGACGCCCACTTTGAAAATCGGACAGAGCACCGTCAACAGCTTCGTACTAATTCATGATTCAGGCGGTCATTGACACCAATGTGTTGCTGTCTTCCATTGCAAAAGTTGGTGAAACCCGCTGGGTTTACGATAGCTTCGCTAATGAAGAATTCAGTTGGGTATTCAGTAACGAAATCTTGACAGAATACACGGAGATGCTCTGTTGGAAGTATAGCGAACGAACTGCTGAAATCGTCACATCTGTACTCCTGATTGCAGAAAATACACGACGCTTTGAACCAACGTACAAGTACCAGCTAATTGAAGCTGATCCTGATGATAACAAGTTTGTGGACTGCGCCATTGGTGCAAATGTTGATTGCCTCGTAACGGCTGACAAACATATTCTTGATCTCAGAAAAATCAAGAATCTTTTTCCTCCTTTGCCAATACTTAATCCGGCCGAGTTCCGCAACTTATTAGCATCAATTCGCCGAAACGATTTTTAGAGGCAACTTCGAGCTAATGTTCGTCCGCGATACAATCGCGGACGAACATTAGCTCGAACCATTTAATGGCCGGTTGTGGCAGTATCGAATACCCGACAAAAATTACCGCTGCCGATCTTGCCAATTTCAGCTTCTGTAAAACCAGTCTTTAGCAGCGCATCCACAACGGCGAAATAGAAACCGACCTTCTGGTCTTGCCAGGCATCGTTGGTGCGCTCTCCCACTCTAGGGCGGTTAGGGCCGGGATCGTTAGTATCGCGGGGAGGGCCTCCCTGCGGATTACCACCGGGTTGTGGTCCGGGACCGCCCGGTCGAGGTCCGGCGTTAGGTGATCGGTAAGATGGGGTTAATTTTGTATCAGTGCCGATACAAACATGGTCAACGCCGACAATATCTGCCATGACCTTAATATTCTGGGCGTATTCCAGTGGCGAGTCTGCCAGATGAGTCCATACGCCAATAACGCCCCCCGCGTCGGCAACGATTTTAGCCTGCTCCTTGCTAATCAGTCTTGGGCGCATCATTTTGGCCATCATCTGATTCATGCCTAATTGGGTATCCAGACCGGTGTGGGTAATCAGAACGGGCTTGGTGGTGATTTTCAGGGCCGCATCAATCGTTGTATTGCTCGCATGGGTAAGATCGATCAGAATGCCGAGCCGATTGCACTCTTTGATGACGTTTGCTCCGAATTCAGTCAGTCCTCCGAATTTGGGTTGGCTGGTATAGACATCGCCCAGAGGAGTGGCCGCGTCGTTGTCGTGGAGGAGTCCGAGGTGCCGTAATCCTCGAGTATAGGCTTCGGTAAGTCGGTCCAGTTGCCCTTCCAGAAAGTGGCCGCCTTCTACCGACTGAATAACGGTTGGCTGGTGTTTTTTATGAGCTGCACGCAGGTCAGCCATGTTCAACGAGCGCTTCATGTTGTTCTTTTCCAGTACCTTGTCCATGGCCTTCAGGCCGTTTATGAACCGCTCATAGGCATCACCCGGATTAACAAGCCGTTGATAGTCGACGGCGAAGGTCATACAGATAGCCGATAAGCCTGATTTCTTCATCTCGCCAGCAAGGTCGACGGTGGGGCCGGGTAACTCGGCTTCCCTGATCGGAACATCAATATGGTTGTGCGTATCGACTCCAATGGTGTTCGCTACGATAGCCGCCACACGAGGATCAATATCGTCAAGAGCCCACGATAATTGCGGGTTCAATAAAATGCCTGCCCCGGCTCCGGTTAAGGTTGTAATAAATTTCCGGCGCGACCATGCCAGGTAAGATGTGTTCATGCGTAATTAGTTAGGTGAGTTGCCAATGAAAGAGGCAGATGAATGTAAGTTACTACGAATACGTCTGTTTGCTTCCTAATGTGGCAATGCTCTACTAAAGAGAACCAACGTAATGCCTTCGGACTCACCGAGTATTAAAAAGTGCGGATTGGGCATGCTACCGGTAGCGCCAAACGGGTACACGGATGTAGCTGTTTGTGTACCATCTTAATTGCAGGGGTAGGCTGGCATCCAGGATGGATTCATTACTTACGTCGTTACCGGTTCCATAATTCAGTTGGGAGAACGGGTTTTTATTGACGTTAACAGCTACCACCAGCCGACTGCCTTTACTAAGCTGTTTACTGACCAGATGTGTATTTGAAAAATTTATGGTCGTCCGTTCGTCCGGCTTCAGTAGGGTTCGTTTCGTGATGTCGTTCGCATAGCTCGCCCGGCCGATGTAGTAAGAGAGGTGAAAATAATCGCCGGCTGGTGTCAGTTCGTAGAGCGTGACGCCAAGGTCAACATCTTTTTTATTGATGCTGATGGTCAGTTGGCCCAGAAAAGAACCGTTCACGAGCATCGATTCGGACAGGGGTTCGCTGATGAAGACAAAGCCATTGCTGGTGTCAATCTCTTTTCGCGCGATGGGGTCAGGATAGTAGTTGTTATTGCTGGTTTGTCGGTCTGCGAAATCGACCTGTTGCGATAAATAGCCTGTTTTGGATGGCTTTTTAGAACTTAACGCATAAACCGTGTCTATTTTTTGGTCGGTCAGGTAAAACGTTAAATAGCCATTATGCATGTTATCAAGCGATGGGGCGCTGCGCCATCTATTGGCTCCCATAACTTCGTAATTGATTTTATCTTTCAGAATATCAGGTTTTTTACCAGCCTTCAGGATATAATCAAACCATTGATAGGTTATTTTTTTGATGTCGAACAGGGCAACCGAATCGACTGAATACCCATTGATCACGCGTTCGCCACCAATCTGCGTTCCAAAGTGCCCGTATGGGCCAATCACCAGAAACCAGGGCGTTTTGGGACTATACTTCTGCAACTCTCTGAGGTAATACAGGCTCGAATTTTGAGAGTCGTTGTAATAGCCGTCAAAAGCCAGAAGAGGAATATTGATCTGGGCAAAGTCCTGTTCGTAAGGAGCCATCTTCTGCCAGTACCGGTCGAAGTTGGGGTGGCTGATCCAGCGCTGAAACCACGGGTTGGGCGTTCCGTCGAGGCTGTCCATCTTGTTGTAAGCAACTCCACTTTGCCACCAGTCGAACATTAGTTTTCGGAACCGCTTCCGGTCATTGCCGACAAGGGTATCGAGGTATTTGTTGTTGCCGACATAGAACGACCATTCGTAATTCGGATTGACAAACACGTTGTTCTCCATGGGCAACCCCATGCCTGGCCGGTTGGCTACATACGGCACGATGGTTTTAAGGGCAGGATGAAGCTTTTTACAGGCAGCCCATTGTGAGAAACCATTATAGCTTCCGCCAAACATCCCAACGCTTCCATTGCACCACGGTTGTTTGCTGATCCAGTCGATCACATCATAGGTGTCGGTTGCTTCATGTTCATAGGGATAGATCGCGTTAGGACTAAACCGTTTTCCTCGTGTATAGACAATAACACCCACATACCCGTTGTCGGCCGATTCTTTCAATGACTTTAAATCTCGCCCTTTGTCGCGTACATAAATGGTAAACTGTAGAATGACGGGCAGCGGTTTCGTTTCGCCTTTCTTTCGGACTACTATAGCCGATAAGGTGGCTCCATCCTGAGTTGTAATCAGTACACTGTCCTGTATGTTGTAAGGGCTGGTTGCGTCGGCAGCTTTTGTACTGGCAGTTTGTTGGGCATAGCTGGTAAGTGACGATAGAAACAGAAGCGAGAGATAGAAAATGCGTTTACTTATTGTGAGCATAATTGGCGATCAGTTGTTTGGTGGAATTGGCCGCTGCCAGCCAATTCCACCAAACAAGGACGCATTTTTCTGATAACAAGCTGCAAGCACGGGCAAAAGGAATGAAGCCGCTAAAATATTTGCATCAATCGCCTTTTTGTCATCCCGACGCAGGAGGGATCTTCGGTAGATGCCTTAAAAAGCCTATTTACTTCCGAAGATCCCTCCTGCGTCGGGATGACGAAAAAACTTATACTATTTCTGGTTTACAGGATTTCGACATACCCGTCCGTTCCGTTCACCCGGATTCGCTGCCCGTCTTTGATCAACTTCGTTGCCTTGTCTACGCCGACAACGGCTGGCAAACCATATTCACGGGCGATAACGGCTCCGTGCGTCATCAGTCCACCAACTTCGGTGATCAGCCCTTTTATGGCGACAAACAAGGGTGTCCAGCTAGGGTCGGTAAAGGAGGTGACCAATATATCGCCTTCTTCCAGATCGGCGTCTGCCATGTTCAGAATGACCCGCGCCCGTCCTTCAACAACACCCGCCGAAACGGGCAGACCAACAATAGCCCCAGCCGGGAGATTTTCCCGTTTATATTGACCCGTAATAATTTCACCGTCTGATGTCATCACACGGGGTGGAGTTAATTTTTCAAATCGTTTGTACTCCTCTTTTCGGCGGCTGATCAGGTCGTAATCCAGTGTATGAGTACGGATAACTTCGCGTAGTTCGTCGAACGTGAGGTAGTACATATCTTCTTTTTCGCAAATAACAGCGGCCTGAACGAGCCGTTCCGCTTCAGCCAGTAGTGCCTGCTTATAGATGAAGTAGCGGCTAACGATGCCGTATTTGGGATACTCGCGATAACCGGCGAGGTTACGAACCAGGTCGATCATTCGGTTCGTTTCTTGTGCTTTTTCGTCGCCACCCGGCCGTTGCCGCAAACGGGCTAAAATCTCCTGTTTCTTCGCCAGTGCTTCCTGCAACCCCCGATTAAATTTTCGAGCACTTTCGCCGGGTTCAAAATTTTTAATGTTGGTCAGAATGATGGGGATTAGCGTAGCCGGATTTTCGCTCCAACGGGTTCTGGTGATGTCGATTTCTCCGGCACAACGCATGCCGTATTTGGCCAGAAAAGCTTCGATAGCCTCGCGGGCTTTCTGCCCGCCGTTGACCGTAGTCAGTTTGTCCAAAAAGTTACCCTCTTTTTCCTGCGAAAGACCGCCCTGTTGTAACAACGCCACCACTTCCGGATAAGGACGAATCGCATCGGCAACATCCAGCAATGCCAGCCCCATTTCCGAGGTTATGTTGTTAGGCACTGATTGCGTAAGCGTGTCGGCCATGGCCTTTTCGCCCAGCCACTGCTCTATGTGTTCGTTGAGCCATGAGGCCGCATTCATGCCCGTCATAATGACACCGAAACTTTGTGGATCACCAGCTCCTCTTTTTGATTGTTGAGTCGCTTCCCGGATAAAATCAATCAGGTCGATGCCTGATTTCGACTCGATGGCCTGTTTTAACTCCGCTATCGACGTTTCACTCCGCTCGATCAATTCCGAAACGATAGCCGGATCATAGTCGGCCAGGATTTGATAATCGACCGGCGGAGGCCCCTGGCTACTTTTGCCGGGAGTTGGTTCCGGCTGATCATCCGGTAACGATTTGATAAAATCTCCACGTTCTAAAATGGTGGTAAATGCGTCTCGAATGAGCGGGTCCGATTTACCCAGCACATTGATGAGCATGTGTCGTTTAATGGGTGAAGCCAGATCATCGGCGACATCCACAAATATCCGTCCGCCCGCCGTGGGCATGGGGCGGCCCGCCGTTAGCTGCCACATCGCTATACCCAGGGGCTTCATGGCATCGGTCATCATTTGCTGGTGACCAACCGATACATAAACGTGGGGTTCTCCATCGGCCGCTTCTGGAATCGGAAACAAGGTCGTAATGGGGCGACTCTGGACAATGTATAGTGTATCGTCGGCCAGACACCATTCGATGTCCTGCGGCTGGCCGAAATGCGCTTCGATTGTCCGGCCGATGCGTTCCAGTTGCAAAATCTGCTTATCCATCAGGGCCTGCGTGTTCTGCTGTTCAGGTCCAATGGCCTGTTCCACCGTACCGCCCGCTTTGACGGCATAAATAGCCAGTTTCTTGGCAGAAATCTTCTTATCGATTATTGCGCCATTCCGGACTTTATAGGTATCGGCATTGACCAGCCCCGAAACCAGAGCCTCACCTAGCCCAAAGCTGGCATCAATAGACACCACCTTTCGGTTACCTGTGATGGGATCGGCCGTGAACAAAATACCTGCTACCTGCGGAAACACCATTTTCTGAACCACCACTGCCAGCCGTACCCTACGATGGTCGAAGCGATTTTGGATACGATAAATTACGGCCCGCTCGGTAAACAGCGATGCCCAGCACTTACTGATGTGCTGTAGAATGGCTTCTGGTCCGACGACGTTCAGATACGTATCCTGCTGACCGGCAAAGGAAGCCGTGGGCAAATCTTCGGCTGTGGCGCTGGACCGTACGGCATAGGCATCCTGTTCACCAAATTTCGTGAGATACTCCGCAATCGCTTCGGCTATATTGTTCGGAATGGATAGGCTTTCGATAGTCGTACGGATTCTGTCGCTGATTTCACGAATTTCCTTCCGGTCCTCCAGGGCTAGAACAGCCAATTGGTCGAGTAGCGAATTAACCGTTTCGTTTTGCTCAATGAGCTCCACATAGGCTTCGGTCGTTACGCAAAAGCCTTCGGGTACGTGTACTCCCGCTATACGCGACAACTCTCCCAGATTAGCACCTTTCCCGCCGGCAACGTTGAGCTTTGTTTTATCTATATTCTGAAAATCCAGTATGTAGGTGTTCATATTGCTTCGCTAGTCAATAGAACACAGATTTTTATGATCGTTATGATTTATTACGATTCCAGAAAATTTAAAATCATAATTGATCATAACGATCATAAAAATCTGTGTTCTATATATGCATTAGTCTTTGTTGAGTTTATCAATGGTATTATTCATCAAGGCAACAGCTTTTGTGAAATAGGATTCGATAATCTTGCGCTCTTCGACTGATAAGGAAGCATGGAGCTGTTCCGACTGGCTGCGGAATTCCCGATAAAGGGGTTCGAGAAGAGACATGATCGTTTCGGTATTTGGCACAATAAAAACCTTCCGTCGGTCTGCTGCTGCAAACTGGCGTTTGACTAATCCCTTCTTTTCAAACCGGTCGATTAAGCCCGTAACGGCCCCTGTGGTCAGACCCGTCAACGCAGCAAGTTCGCCCGCTGTCATTTGCCCTTTTTCGATCAGGAAACCCAGGTATTTATGATCAGTTCCTGAAAGCCCGGCTTTTCGGGCAACGGCTTCATGCATCTGAATAGAGGTGTACGTATAAAGCTGGCTGAGTTTTCTTATGGATTTAACGGAGTCATTATTCATCAATAATCTTATTGTCTAAATATCTTAGTTGCAAAGATAATAAGATTTATATACAGATACTATTCGCCCTTAGTAGACTAGCGAATTGATGCGTCTATGACGTTACAAGAAATGCATTGACTAACGCTGGGGGCACAAAGACGAGCTTCTAGTTACCGTAGCGGTATTGGAGGTGAGTGTGGATTTGGCTGGTATTTTTGAGTGAGTCAGACTATACTCATGCCTGTTCCGAGGCTAGTTGACCGGTAATAAAACACACTAGAATCCCTCGACAGGTGATGCCTATTTCCCCAATTTGCTTTGAATTAAGGCCACAATCTCTTTTCGGTTTTTGGCTTTGGCAAAATCCAGTGGCGACTGGCCATCATGCGAACGAAGACTTAGGTCTGCATGGGCATTCAGAAGGGCTTTGACTACCTCAATATTATTTTGCCATATCGCATCATGCAGGGCCGTGTACCCATTGTAAGGCCCTTGCTTGTTAATATCAATATGATGGTCGATCAGGAGTTGAGCCGCTTCGGTTCGGCCCGCGTAGGCAGCGGCATGTAACGCTGTGGCTTTCATGCCCGGATCAACGGCTCGCACGTCGGCTCCTGCTTCTAATAAGGCTTTGACAATTGAGCTATAACCCTTGTAGGCCGCCATCACCAGTGGGGCATCCTGATTTGCGTCCAGCTCATTCACATCAACTCCATCCTGAATGAGTTGCTGAACCAGCAAAAGATTATTTTTATTAACTGCATTCATTAAAGCCGACATAGTAGATCTATAGCTTAAGTAAATAAATTGACCAAAATTTATCGTTAAAAATTATAAACACACAATACGCCTGTGGGTATTGATGACACAGAAGCTGTTTAAACTTTTTAAATTTCATTAAAACCGGGTAGCTTTTTTGTCATGCTGACGCAGGAAGCATCTTCGATAGCAGCATTCTTTAGCTATCGAAGATGCTTCCTGCGTCAGCATGACAAAAACACGCATTTTTGAATTTCCTTTAAAGTTTAAACAGCTTCACAAATTACTAGATGCTTTGGCTAATAAAATAATTTTACGGCTTCTGATGATCGCAGACGATACCAAAACAATCAATTAAACCGTTCCCGAAATTCGAGTGGTGTTTGTCGGGTTTTTTCCTTGAATAGCTTACTGAATGATTGTGGATGTTCGAAACCCAATGCATACGCAATTTCGCTGACGGATAAGTTGGTAGTTGTAAGCCGTTCTTTGGCTTTTTCAATCAACTTTTCGTGGATCAACTGCTGGGTGTTCAGACCCGTTGAGGAACGTAGCAGATCACTTAAATAACCTGGAGAGAGATGCAATTGGTCGGCGAGGTATTGTACCGTTGGTATGCCTTTGTCTAGTGAGTCGGAGCCGTCAAAATAGATGTTCAGAATCGTTTCCAGATGTTGCAGCACCGTATGGTTGATGGGCTTTCGGGTGATGAACTGGCGGTTATAGAATCGATGCGCATAGCTCAGCAATAACTCAATCTGGGAGATGATGACGTCCTGACTGAATTCATCGATACGATTGCTTAGCTCCTCTTCCAGATTTCTGAAAAGTGCCAGAATAACTTCTTTTTCCTTATCCGACAGGTGGAGAGCTTCCTGAACCGAATACGAAAAATAAGTGTACTGCCTGATCTTTTGCGCCAGCGGGTAATTCAGTAAAAAATCGGGATGGATCAGCAACGAAATTTGCTGATTGGCACACCGATTCTCCCCATTGTTGTTTTCTTCGTCGCTGCCGCCAATGAGCTGGTTCGGAGCCGCAAAGAATAACCCGCCTTCGTTGTAATCAAAATGGGTTTGTCCATACCGCAAGGTGCCGCCCAGATAGGGCCTGAACGATATTTTGTAAAAGCTCAGTACGTGTCTGGACAGCGGTATGGGGCCATCCATTGGCTTGTCTACACCGTTGAACAGCGTAATCAAGGGATGGAGCGGAGCCGGAAGCCCGGTGGCTTTCGACGCTTCGGCCAGGGAATCAAATCGTATAGGAGCGTTTTCGGCTTTTTTCATAGGTTCTTGGTTGAGCGCTCAACTGGGCTTTTCTGTCATCCCGAGGAACGAGGGATCTTCGGTAACAGTTGTTTTTTCAGCCTCACCCGAAGATCCCTCGTTCCTCGGGATGACAGAAAAGCTATTTAACCGGGTTACCCTTGTGCTGCATTGGAAACTGCTTCCCACTCCTCCCAGGTTTTCAGGCGTTGTGCATACGCTTTACGAACTTCCGGCAACGTATGGCTTCCCAGAAATAGCCGCAAAGGCGGATTCGGCGCATCCACTACGCTGAAGATCGCTTCCGGCGTGGCTTCAGGGTTACCGCGCTCAATCGTCCGAAGGTTTCCGACAAAAGCAGCTTTAAACTCATCGTAAACCGGCAGGCTATTGGCAAATTTCAGCGATTCCTGACTACCAAACTCCGTAGCATAAGCTCCGGGTTCAATAATGGTCACATCGATGCCAAATTGACTGACCTCGGCCGCCAGACTTTCGTGAATCGCTTCGAACGCCCATTTGGAAGAACAGTAATACCCGATGACCGGATACGTAACATGCCCCAACGAACTGGATGTACCCAAAATGTGCCCCTTCCCTTGTTTGCGCAGCAGTGGTAATACGGCCTGAATTACCGAAACTGGCCCCAACACATTGGTATCGTACAACGCCCGGATGTTGTCGGCAGAAGCTTCTTCAATGGTTCCGATCAGCGAATATCCCGCATTATTGAAGACAATGTCCAGTCGGCCAAAATGGGCATGGGCCGATTCCACAACTGATTTTACCTGCTCTGGATTTGTTACGTCCAGGGCAAGTGTTAACACACGATCACCGTATTTATCGTTTAGATCGGCCAGGCTCTCTACGTTGCGGGCAGTGGCCGCTACCTTATCGCCCCGTTGGAGTGCCGCTTCGGTCCACACCCGCCCGAACCCGCGGGAAGAGCCTGTAATGAACCATACTTTTTCTGCGCCATTGCCGCTTTTAACGGCATTTTCCTGTTGTTGTACCATGATTATTTTCAATTAAATGAACTGCGGTACAAAGGTCAGCAGGCGCTGGTCGGGGGACGTAGTCTAAATGCGGTTCGTTGTAGTCGATTTGAGGCTAGGTGTTTATCGGTCGATCCGAATCGTTTCAAGCTGGCTATGTTCGAACGTAATGTTGACGGAACGCTCTCCTTTAGGCCAGGTTCGGTGAATGATGTTTTTAGGAATCGTAACGAGCTGACCGGGGCTCAACTCAATTGTTTCCGTTTCCAGCTCTATTACTAAAATGCCTTCCAGAGTCATAAACGTTTCGTCTGAGTTGGGGTGATAATGCCAGAAATAAGGTTCCGTCATCACACTCAGCCTGACGACATGGTCGTTTACCTCGGCTACCGGAAAATTCGCATAGTCATTCGTCACCTCACGAATTCGTTCACCAAGATCTAGTCGGATAAGAGGGGTAGCCTTCATTAAGATGCTCTATAGAAAGTAATTATGCTGGAGTAAAGGTAATTCAACAGCTTTTACCTGCTAATTAAACCGTTCCCGAAATTCCAGCGGAGTTTGGCTGGTCTTCTCCTTGAATAGCTTACTGAACGATTGGGGATGCTCAAAGCCTAGCTGGTACGCAATTTCCGACACCGATAAAGTGCTTGTGGAGAGTTGTTCTTTCGCTTTTTCGATGAGCTTTTCGTGTATGTATTGCTGCGTACTCAGCCCGGTTAATGTTTTCAGCAAGCCTCTCAGATAACTTTGCGATATGTTCAGGTTGTCGGAAATATACTGCACCGTAGGCAACCCGCTGGAACGTAATGCTTCGTTTTTGAAGTACTCGGCCATCAGTTGCTCCAGCCGGTCGAGTACCTGATGATTTGTCTTTTTTCGGGTCAGAAATTGCCGCTGATAAAAGCGCTCGGCATAGTTGAGCAGGGTTTCAAGATGCGAGATGATGATGGTCTGGCTAAACGCGTCGATGTTGTTCCGATACTCCGTTTGAATAGTTTCGACAATGCCATTCACGATGGCTTTTTCCTTGTCGGACAGGAACAACGCTTCGTGTACGGTATAGCTAAAAAACTCATAGCTCCTGATGGTCTTCGCCAAGGAAGTTCCCCACAAAAAGTCGGGATGAATGAGCAGCACCCAACCCGAAAGATCGTCGTCCGGTTCGGGACCGGCACCGCGCAGAATCTGATTGGGTGCTACAAAGTAGAGCATACCTTCATCGAAATCGTAGGTCTGCTGCCCGTAAAAAAGCTTGTTTGTGAACCCCTTTTTCAATGAAATATAATAGAAATCGAATAGCGCACTCAGCTCGCCGGTAACGTCGGGCATCTTTAAATCGGCATAGTTTAACAGACTGATGAGCGGATGTTCGGGAGCGGGTAAGCCCAATGTACGATGTGCTTCGGTAATGGTTTTTATCTTCAGAGGTGTCATATCGTATCAGGCGTTTTTGACAAACGGATAGCGCAGCCAGATCATGACCAATGGCATGATTAGAAACGGAATTTCTATCAGGGCCATGCTAAAATGACCCGCTCGTATCGCCAGGGCCATGATGACGACAATCGATAGGGCATTCAAAACATTGCCCAGGAAAAACGTTTGCGGAATGAGCAGTAACACACCTATCAGAATCGTCAACCCACCAAAGATTGGAACTACCGATTCTCTGATGCCCAGTTCGTTCATCATTTTCAACGATTCGGGGTGACTCCGGTAATTGAACGTATCCCAACCGTGTTTGAATGCCAGTACGACCGACACAGCCAGTAAGACTAAGGAAATGACATTTTTTACCATGACGATCCGTTGGTTTGTGTTTTAAGCTTTATAAATTCCCGGTGCCCGAATTTCAGCATCAGGCCGGGCGCAATCCGGCTCATTGCCTTGATTACATTGATTAAAACCGGCTTAATCTCTAAGGTATCGTTTTTCAGCGCTTTCACCACAACGTTCACCATCTTATCTACTTCCATCATCATAGCGGGATTAGGCTGTACTGCCCAGTCGTTCTGTAAGTTGGTGTTCACTCCTGGTGGAATCATTTCAAACACCTTTACATTCGTATCTTCTAATTGCAATCGCAGGGCTTGCGTATAGGCCCGAACACCGGCTTTGGTCGCACTGTAAACGGGAGCAGACGAATAGGGCATAAAGGCAATCCCCGACGACACATTGACGATAGCAGCTGACTTTTGTTTCAGCAAATGGGGTAGAAATTGATGCACCATCTGGATCGTTCCAGATAAGTTGGTGTCGATTTCGCGGGTTATAGTTTCCAGGTCCATCGACCGATCCCGCAGGTCAATCAGCCGCATGGCTCCGGCGTTGTTGACGATAATGTTGAGGGCCGGAAATTGATTGGTCACCTCATTGTACAAGCGTTCAATGTCTTGGGGTTTACTGACATCGCTCTGAACGGTGTGTACGTTGGAAAACTGAGCCTTTGTTGTGATTAATGCGTCGAGATTCCGCCCCGTAACGATGAGGGTTGCGCCTTGGTCGGTAAGCTGTTTCACCAGTTCCAGACCGATACCGCTGGTGCCGCCCGTAATGAGGACGGTGCTGTTTGTTAAGTTCATCTACTTCTGTGTTGGTTGGTGAGACAAAGGTCTGCACACGCCCAAAAACAGACGTAGCCAAAGCGACTTTTGCTGTAGTCAAAAGTGAAATTGATGAATTTAATGCCCCATAGTATAGGACATACATAATGGGAATACTGGTTCAGCCATATGCCAATGGAGGTACGTTTTCTGCTGACCCATCCTGAAGGGTTGTTTCTTTTTATAACTACCGCCGATCTTAGTTAAAACGTTCCCGAAATGCCAGCGGGCTTTGGTGGGTCTTGCTTTTGAATAAGCGGCTGAAGGATTGCGGCTGTTCGAACCCCAGTTCATATGCAATTTCGGAAACAGACAGTTGGGTTGTGGAGAGTTTTTCTTTAGCTTTTTCAATCAGCTTTTCGTGGATCAGTTGCTGGGTCGACTGGCCCGTTAGTTGTTTCAGCAGGCTACGCAGATAGCCGGGCGAAACATGCAGATTCTCCGCGATATACTGGACCGATGGTAGCCCTTGCAGCATAAGCGTTTCGCTGTTGATGTACTCGTTCAGGATGATTTCCAAACGCTCCAGAATTTCGTGGTTTACCTTTTGGCGGGTGATAAATTGCCGCTGGTAAAAGCGGTCGGAGTAGTGCAGCAATGTTTCCAGTTGCGATACAATAATGGCCTGGCTAAATCCATCAATCCGCTCCTGGTATTCGTCGTCGATGATACGGATGATCTGGGCCATTTTCTGCTCTTCGGTTTCCGACAGGAACAGAGCTTCGTTGACCGTATAGTCGAAAAAGGTATACTTTTTAATGGTTGATGCCAGCGAAGAGTTCCACAGAAAATCGGGATGGATCAGGAGCATCCAGCCAGAAGGACCTCGTGTATCTTCGTCAAACTGAACACTAAACACCTGATTCGGTGCCATGAAAAACATCACGCCATCGTTAAAATCGTACTGGTACGTCTGCTGACCGTATCTGTACGTATGGTTCATGCCCCGCTTCAGCGAGATGGCATAAAAGTCAAACAGCAGATGGTCCGTACCCTTTCCCTGCCGTTTTTGGAACACGTCAAACTGAACCACGCTGATAAGCGGATGCTTCGGTTTCGGCAAACCCCGTAACTGGTGAAATTCGGTAATGGTCTTAATCCGATGGGGCCCTATACTGTTCATAGCCTAAAGATAACGTGATTCACGTAGATGTAATTGATTAGTAAACGCATAATTGCCGTATTTTCTGTCATACCAACGGCAGGACTGGACTATTGGTATGACAGAAAATGCAGCTAATGAAAACTTGTTCTATTGCGCCGGAAAATATACGTTGCCCTGCAAATCTTCCATCAGGCTCGGATGGGTGGGGTGCCAGTTTAGCATCGCCTGGGTGACGTCACTGGACGAAGGATTGTTGAAGGACGCGAAATGCTGGAACCAGGTAAAATAAGCCGGGGCTTCTTCGGGCGTCAGCGACACCAGCGGCAAGTTTAGCTTTGTGGCAATGGCCTCCCCGATCTGGCGCGTCGATACCCCCTGATCGGCCACTGCATGGTATCGGGTGCCGCTGGGTGCTGCTTTTTCCAGGGCCAGCCGGTAAAGTCTTGCAGCGTCAAGCCGGTGTACGGCTGGCCATACATTAGCCCCTCCGTTGATAACGGCTACTTTCCCATGTTGCCGGGCCAGGTTAATCAGGATAGGGACGAAGCCATATGCATCACCATCACCATGCACTGAGGGCGATAGCCGTACCACCGATACGCGAACGCCCTGAGCTGCCACTGCATCTACCGCCAGTTCGGTAGCCGTACGCGGATTCTGTGTGGGACCCTGCAAGCGCATATCCTCGGTCAAAAACTCATTACCATTGATTACGGCTGTGCCAGAGGTGACCACAAACGGCTTACCACTGCCTAACAGGGCCTGTCCCATGGTTTCGATAGCTGTTTTATCAATGGCGCATACTTCCGCAAAGCGCGTAAAGTCGTGGATGAACCCCAGGTGGATAACACCATCTGCCGCCGTTGCACCGGCTTTCAGGCTGTCCAGGTCGGTTAAATCGCCGAGGTGGGGGTTCACACCGAGCGATACGAGTTTCTGGGCTGCTGCTTCCGAGCGGGCAAGTCCCGTTACCGAATGCCCGGCAGCAATCAATTCTTTCACGACGGCCGATCCAATAAATCCGGTTGCGCCTGTTACGAATACGTTCATGGTCCTGTTCTTTGCTTTTTTGTACGGCAAAGGTCAGTCGATGCCGGCTAGTATGCGTAGCCGAAACGCAGGTTGTTGTAACCGAAAAAAAAAGATCCGTTTCGGTTTCAAACTCGATTACCAAAATGCCCTCCACCGTCATAAACGTCTCGTCCGAATTAGGATGGTAATGCCAGAAATAAGGCTCGGTCATCACACTTAAAATACAGTAAGCTGGTTTAAATAAAGTCATTTCAACAGGCCAGGCTATACTATCTTCTTCCCGTTGCTGCCTGTATTTGAGCAGGATATCGTTCACCTACGATTTTAATGGCTGCCAGAGCTGCCTGTATGTTGCTTAACTCATCCTTGGTCAATGAGATATTAGTGGCCTTACTATTTTCTCGTAAGCGTTGCAATTTTGAAGTCCCCGGAATTGGCACAATCCAGGGTTTCTGAGCCAGCAGCCAGGCCAGGGCAATTTGTGCTGGTGTCAAATTTTTGCCCTTAGCGATAGAAGCAACTAAATCGATTAATACCTGATTAGCCTCTCTGTTTTCTTTACTGAAACGCGGTGCCATACTTCTACCGTCAGTTTTGTCAAATTCTGTATCCGCATTTATCGTTCCGGTAAGAAATCCCTTCCCCAACGGGCTGAAAGCCACAAAGCCGATACCTAATTTTTCCAATGTGGGAATGATGTCATGTTCAGGTTCACGGTAAAACATCGAGTATTCGCTCTGTAATGCGGTAACCGGAAAAACCGCATGGGCCTTACAGATCGTATCGGCGTTTGCTTCCGACAGGCCGAAGTACTTGACTTTACCTTGCTGAACCAGCTCTTTTACGGTTCCGGCAACCTCTTCAATGGGAACATTCGGGTCAACCCTATGCTGATAAAACAAATCAATCATATCCGTTTTTAATCGCTTCAACGACGCTTCGGCAACTGCTTTTATCGTTTCCGGCCGACTGTCTAATCCCAGCATCATTTTCCCTTCTTTAAAGCCGAATTTGGTAGCAATGACTACGTCATTTCGCAAGGGTTCAAGTGCTTCGCCGACGAGCAGTTCATTGTCGCCGTAGCTTTGTGCCGTGTCGAAAAAAGTAATGCCGTGTTCAACTGCCGAACGCAATAATTGTATGCTTTCCTTTTTGGTTGGCGCGTTTGGAAAGCTTAGTCCCATAGCGCCAAAACCCAGCGCAGATACGTTTAATCCACTGTTTCCTAATTTTCTTGATTCCATTTTTCTGGTTTGTGAAAGTTGATAGTGCAAAGGTTGCTCAACAGAAAATGGAATCATTTGCCATTTGACAAAAAGCGCTTTTAGCGGATGGTTCGTCGTATTCGGCTCAAAGAAGATTGTGTAACGCCCAGATAGGAAGCGATATAGGATAAAGGCACACGGTTTATCAGGGTCGGGAATTGTCCCATAAAATCAAGGTAACGCGTAGTGGCATCCTGCGAAACCAACTCGCTTCTTCTGGTCATTTTTTCGTTATGGTATTTCGCGGATATTTTTTGGAGGAGAGTATCCCAGCCAATTATCGTTTCGGAAATTTCCTGCCAATCGCGTTTTGAGAAAATAATAAGCTTACAATCTGTGACGGCTGATAGGTATTCGGAAGGAAAAAATGGTTCGCCAGGGCTTGATCCCGCCAGAATCAAATGGTTTTCGTCAATAAAGTAGCGGGTAATCTCCTCGCCTTTGTTGTTGTAATAATAAACGCGGATAACGCCGTCGATAAGAAAGCCAATCTGCTTTACTAGTTTACCGGCTTCCCAATACAAGTCGTCTTTGCAAAGTTCTGTTTCGGTCGCTTTGCGCTTGATAAGGTCAATTTGTTGTTGGTTCAAATTGTCAAACTGCAATACATAGTCAATAAAATTTTCCATGTACCAAAGTTAGACATGAGTATTCGACGGGCATTTGTCATTTGGCAAAAAAGACTATTCTGCGTTCCTCTCGGCAAAACAGCTACTTAAAAACAAAACAGCTTTTGCTAATTAAATCGCTGACGAAACGCCAAAGGGCTTTGTTTAGTCCTGATTTTGAATAGCTTACTGAACGATTGCGGATGTTCGAAGCCCAGTTGGTAAGCAATTTCAGAGACGGATAAATGGGTAGTTGACAGTTTTTCTTTGGCCTTCTCGATGAGTTTATTCTGGATATATTGCTGCGTGTTCATACCGGTCAGCGAACGCAGCATATCGCTCAGATACCGTTGCGAACAATTAAGTTGCTGACTGATGTATTGCACGGAAGGCAAACCAGTCTGTAGGCCGGATTCATTGTCGAAATACGCTTTCAGCAACTGATCCAGAGAAACGATTAGCTCATGATGAACAGTCTTGCGGGTAATGAACTGGCGGTAATAAAACCGGTTGCTGTATGTCAACAACAACTGGAGCTGATTCACCAGTACATCCTGACTGTACGCGTCGATGGAACGGTTAAGCTCCCCGGCCAGGAATTGGAAGATGGTCCTGACAATGATCTTTTCCTCAAGCGACAAATACAGCGCTTCCGAAACGGCATAGGAAAAAAAGCCATAGTCATTGATGGATGTTCCTAATGGATAATTTCGGATAAAGTCGGGATGAACATAGAGCGCATAGCCTTCCTGGCTGTGATTACCTTTCGAATGGGTCACCAACTGATTAGGTTGTAAAAAGGCCAATCCGCCTTCTTCAAAATCGTAATGCCCCTGCCCGTATCGGATCGAGCCGCTGAACGTATCCTTGAAGGAAATTTTGTACACGTCCAGCAGTATCCTTACATCCTCGTCAAATTCCTTCAATGTGGTCTGGCTATAGTCGACCAGGGCAATCATTGGATGCGAAGGAGCGGGTAATTCGAAAAACCGGAACAGTGCTGAAAGGCTACTGAAGTGATAGGTATCCTGTTGCTGCTTCATGGGTCTGATTGGGCCAGTCGCTAAAATTGATCACTGCTGAGCTGCGGGACGAATCACTATTTCGCCTACCTCTACGTCGCTGGGCTGGCTAATGGCATAGATGACCGCATGGGCGATGGCTTCGGGCTTTAAGGCCATTGTTTCCATCGTTTCTAAAATCGTCGACTTCATCGTTTCATCCTGCATGGCATTGGCCAGTTCGGTTTTTACGAAACCGGGTGAAATACCAGTGATTCGTATATGTCCATCGGATTCCTGACGAAACGCTTCCGACAATGTCCTAACCGCATTTTTAGTGGCCGCATAAACACCTTGTGCTGGCACAATTTTCAACCCCGATGTCGAGATAATGTTCACGATATGGCCCTGTTGCTGTTGCTGAAAGACAGGAATAGCGGCCGCCATGCCATGCAACACACCCTTCAGGTTGATGTCGATCATTTTGTCCCAACCGGCCAGACCGAGTGCATCGATGCGACTCAGCTCGCTGACACCCGCATTATTGATCATCACATCCAAACGCCCGAACGTCGTAACTGCCAGATCGACCAGCGTCTGTACATCCGACGGCTTGCTGACATCGACAACAGCGTAAACGGCTTCGCCACCGTCTGCGTTTATTTCAGCGGCAATCGTTGACAGTTCCGCTTCCCGACGCGCCCCAAGAACAACTTTTGCTCCTTTGCGCGCTAGCTCAATCGCTATGCTTTTGCCAATCCCGCTGCTGGCTCCCGTGATAGCCACTACTTTGTTTTGAAGGAGATTTTCCATCTTGTCTGTTGTTTCGGCAAAGTTTGAAACAACGCAGATGGAAAACGTAGGCGGGTTGGTCGATTTTGTAGCCGGATTGACGAGGGGCTAATGCGCTAGCCGCTCGATGCTCGTCCGCGCTGCAATACACGCTAACGTCGCCATCGGGGGTTGGCACTTTGCCGTCGATCCATTGCAGTCCGCCCAGTTGGGGTTCAATCAGATTGGGGCGCAAATGAAAACAAGTTACTATCTTATTTATTTTAACTTCTCCTGTACGTTACGTACAAATTCAACAGATAAGCCTGTAATATCAGCTATTAAATCTATGTCTAAGCCTTTTTCCAAGGCTTTCTGAACCATCGAAGTTTTCACTTCTAATTCGGCTGCCTCTATTTTCTTTCGCTCGTTTTTGACAGCCAGCGTATTTGCAGAGATAGTCATCTCATAAGCCAACCGCTGTTCTGGTGTCATGGCACGCGTATCTAACTCTTTAATGGCCGCTTCCAGCCATTCCTCCGTCCAAAAAGGCGGAAACTGCTTAGGTTTTTTGACTTTATGCAAGGTCTTCATCGTATAAAGCAGTTTATCTAAATCGGTTTGAACAGCAGGTAATTTCTTTTTGAATTTAGCTAATTCTACTGTGATAAACGATGTTTGATCGTCGATGAGTTCGCCTTTTTTGTTTCGTAGAGTGGCAATATTGTGATAGTCAGTAATGTTAGGGAAGATATTTTTAGCCAATATGCCAATGCAGTAAATTTTGGGAAGTGAATCAAACTCGTACTTTCCTTTCCGTATTAGCGTATTAAGACGATACAAAGCGTAAAATTTCATACGCTGGATAAATTCCGGATATTCGCTCAATTGCATTTCAACAATAAATGTGTTGCCTTCCTCATCGGTGCAGGTCATGTCATAAATTCCGCTACGACTGTCTTTGGTAAGGCCGGGAATTTCATTCTTGATGAAGGTAACCTGCTCGATTGTAAGTGGCGAGTTGATAAGCACCTGCAATGCCTTTTTGAGAAAGCGTGTATCAGATTCATTACCGAAAGTCACCTTAAAACCGTAATCAGAAAGAATTGAAATAAAGCGCTCGTTATCATTATACAAATCCATGTGGCAAAAGTATCGTAAATAGACAAAAATCACTATATTGTTACTTTACAATAGAAAACCTGTTCAACTTTCCTAAAACGAAAGATTGAACAGGTTCAAAACCCGAGAAGGTAGCTGAAATTCTTCCCTTACAGCTTATAGCTCACTACGTAACTCTTCCCTTTCTCGACCGTCAGTTCATAGACGCCGTTGGCCGTGGAGCGAATTTCGGCTTGTTTGCAGACGGGTTTGGTTTTGCTTTTGAAACGTAGGGTTCCGGTACCGGCGGCTCCGCTAACCTTGATTTCTTTCGCGCTGCAATACACACTTACATCGCCATCGGGGGTTGGCACTTTGCCGTCGATCCATTGTAAACCACCGAGTTGTGGCTCAATCACATACGTAGCGTAGGCGGGTGAGGTTGGTCTGACGCCCAGGTAATACTTGCCCAGCAGATAGATCGGGCTCGCTCCCCAGGCATGACACAGGCTCTTTCCAAACGGACGCCCATACATGGCGTAATGCTCAGCGCCTTTTTTGGCTGGGTTATATTCTTCCCAGAACGACGTAGCGCCGAGATTCAGCATGCCGCCCCAGTAATCCTTCATCTCTTTTGTTACGTAACTCTGCTCGCCCAGCGCACATAGGGCTTCGAGTTCATAGAAACGCATGTACGGCGTCGTAATTTTCGGCACTTCCGGATTCAGCAGTACATACTGCTTCACGGCCTGCTTCTTTGCCTCATCGAGGTAGTTGAAAAAGATGGCGAACATGTTGGCGTAGCGCGTTACGTTCTCCGTCGGTACCCCATTTACCCTACTATGTACCAGTGCATGTTTGCTGTCGTTCCAGTACGAGCTGAACAGTTTTGACTTCACATCGGCAGCCAGCTGACTGTATTTCTGTGCGTTATTCGTATCGTTTACGGTAGTGGCGCAGAGGGCCATCGTTTCCAGGCTGCGGGCAAACAGCAACTGCTCAAAACTCACTTCGCCTTTCTTGCTGAGGCCCTCGGCCCAGTCGATAAATACCCAGTCGCCAGCTAGTCCTTCCAGCAGCCCATTTTTGTTACGTCGGCTGAGGCAGTAGTCCATCAGGCTTTGCATACGCGGATAAAACTGTTGGATAAACGCTTTGTCGCCCGTGTACTGGTAATAGTCGTAAATGCTGATGAACCAGTAAAAGGTATAATCCATAATGGTGTTGATATGGCTCGTCACCGGCTCTTTACCCCGTAAGGCCAGCATTGTGCGCGTCACCGTGGGCGAGTCGAACAGGAGGTAGTAGTTCATCAAGTAACTCTGTGCAGCATCGCCCGACCAGATCCAGCGGTCGCGTTTGATCCCGTCGATGAAAAACTCGCGGGTGTTTAAATGTAGTGTATAGGTCGCTACGTCATAAATCTGGTTGATCTGCTCATCATTACACCGAAAGCTTCCCCGGTCGGCAACGGGCAGGTATTCGTACAACATCGACACCGAATCCATCGCCACGCTGCCATCGAATTGCACATTCACGTACCGAAAGGCTTTGGTCAGTTCCATGATGGAATCGCGCTTCTGCGTCTGGTCAATTTGCAGAAAATCCGTAGTTTCAGCGGTAGCCGTTGCCAGCGCTTCCTCCTGCGATTCGCCATAGTAAATATTGACGTTTCCTTTGCCGGTCAGTCCATGCAGTTTGATGAATCCGAACGTCTCCCGGCCAAAGTCCAGCAGGAATGACTGCTTTTGTTTGTCCACTTTTAGAGCCGACATGGCCTTAGTGTTCAGGCGGAATTGGGAGGGTGGCAGTTGTGGGTCGTTGAAATTCCACGAACCCGCTTTCAGCCAGGTAGTGCCCGACTGATCGGAGGCTTTCCCCGTTTCATCAATCCATTCCTTATCCTCAAACGTGACCAGCCAGCTAGCATCCGACACTACGTTTTTACCGCGTACATAAATGGCCGGCACCCGGTCCTGACAGAATACCTTCAAACTCACTTTATGCTTGCCCGCCGGTACGGTAATCCGTTTTGGATAGCCCGGAAATGCTTTTCCATCTAGCTTCACGTTGTATTTCCCTTCCACAAATAACTCAACCTCTTCCGACTGCGTCAGGTCGAAATCTTTGTGAAAATCGATCAGATTATAATGGCTGTCCAGTTTCCAGAAAGGGGGCAGAAACGTAGTTCGTTCGGTACGTCGATTCTGCATGTTGTTGCCTAACCAGATGTCAAAATCACCCGGATACCAGATCCAGGTAGCCGGGCTTTGGGCAAAACCCGATGTGAGGAACGATAAAAGTAGAAAGAGAAGTGAAAGGCCTTTTTTCATCCGTTGGAAAGAAGTAAGCGATTGAAGGGTAAAAATAGAAACCATTTAGAAAGTAAACGAAACTATTGGTACTTTATCTATTCATGCACGATAGAAAGTAAAATTTTTCTACGTTTAGTGACGTCTTCACTTTCTATAATCATAATCTGTGGATTAGTTCCAAACCTAATTGGTCAATTTCAGGCTTCAGTATACCCGCGTTTTAAAGGCCTCCAACTCTATTTTCTTAGTATAGACTTTCTTTTTATTTCTTTTATTTTCTTTTATCTTTGTTCGACGGCGGTAATGCACGGATCATAACCAGCGATTACCGAATTGACCCAACTTTGCTCATGACAATAAAAACAGGTACTCCCATTACGTTAGGCGTTATCATTGGTAACCGGGATTTCTTCCCCGACAAGCTCGTTGGCGAATGCCGTTCCGATCTACTGGCCGTTTTTCAAAAAATTGGTGTTAATCCCATCATGCTGCCTGAATCAGCGACCAAATTAGGTGGGGTCGAAACCTTTCAGGAAGCCCAGAAATGTGCCGAACTGTTTCGCAAACATGCCGATGAAATTATGGGAGTACTCGTCGTTCTTCCCAACTTCGGCGATGAAAAAGGCGTTGCCGAAACGCTGAAACTCGCCCGGCTGGATGTGCCGGTACTGATTCAGGCCTACCCCGACGATCTGAATCGGATGGACGTAGCGCGTCGGCGGGATGCCTGGTGCGGCAAGATTTCCGTTTGCAACAATCTCTACCAGTTCGGCATTAAGTACTCGCTCACCACCAAGCACGTTGTACACCCCTCCGACCCTAGTTTTGAAGCCGATCTGAAGAATTTCATGGCCGTCTGCCGGGTTGTCAGAGGGCTGCGTAATGTTCGCATTGGGGCCGTTGGGGCGCGTCCGGGCGCGTTCAATACGGTTCGGTACAGTGAAAAAATCCTCCAGCGCAACGGCATTTCGGTCGTAACCATCGATTTGTCGCATATTCTGGGGAATGCCAATAAACTGACGGCCGCCGATCAGTCGGTAAAAGACCGGCTCGATGCGATTAAGGCGTATACGCCCACGGGCCGTACACCCGACGATAAACTGGTTCAGATTGCCAAGCTGGATGTTGTCCTGAACGAATTCATGCAGGAACACGCGCTGGACGCAACGGCTATTCAGTGCTGGACTTCGTTGCAACAGAACTACGGCTGCAACGTCTGCACGAGCATGAGCATCATGAGCGAGAATATGCTCCCCAGCGCCTGCGAAGTGGACGTAACGGGAACGCTCAGCATGTACGCCATGCAATTGGCATCGGGCTCGCCCAGTGCGCTGGTCGACTGGAACAACAACTACGCCGACGACGAAAACAAGTGCGTCTTGTTCCACTGCGGCAACTGGGCCAAGTCGTTCCTGCCAGATATTGAAATCAGTACGGCCCCGATTCTGGGAACAACCGTGGGCGAAGAAAATACCTACGGAGCCTTGGCCGGTCGTACCCCCGCGAATCCGCTGACATTCGGACGCATCAGCACCGACGATCCGAAAGGCATTATGAAAGCCTACATTGGCGAGGGGGTTCTGACGGATGATGCACTAAATACGTTTGGCAACCGGGCTGTGGCGCAGATCGATAATCTTCAGGGACTGATGCAGTACGTCTGCCGGAATGGTTTCGAGCACCATGTGGTCATGAATGCCTCTAAAACCGCCGGTATACTGGAAGAAGCCATGAGCAATTACATGGGCTGGGACGTATATAAGCATTGATTTAGCCCTAAACCACTGTAACATGAAGCCCAGCCAAATTCTTACTACCCTGATTTGCCTGCTGTACATCGGGTTGATTGCTTCGACAGCGCAGCAACGACCGAATCCGGTGGTATCGCCCGAGATACTACCCGACAATTCAGTGATTTTCCGCATTAAAGCGCCTAATGCCAAGTCGGTCCGCCTGATAGGAACCTGGCTGAAGGATTTACGGAATACCATCGAACTGACGCCCAAAGACTCGAGTGTATTTGAAACCAAAGTAGGGCCACTCCTGGCTGATATGTACGAGTACCGCTTTATTGTCGACGGTATTCCCACCCTTGACCCATCCAACAACGTGGTTACCCGCGATGGGTCAATTTACGAGAACCGCCTGATCCTGCCGGGGGCGCAAACCCAACTCTATGATGTACAGTCGGTTCCGCATGGGGTATTGGCTGCTGTGTGGTATCCCTCGCCGACGATTGGCATGGACCGGCGTATGGAGATTTATACCCCACCCGGCTACGAAAAAAGTGGTAAAAAATATCCGGTGCTGTATCTGTTTCACGGTGGTGGTGGCGACGAAGAAGGCTGGATCAGCCGAGGACGAACCAATTACATTATGGATAACCTGATCGCGGCTGGTAAAGCCCAGCCCATGATTGTGGTGATGACCAATGGCGTTCCGAGTGTAGCGGCTGCTCCGGGTGAGCGACCCGCTTTTGTGAAAGCCGCAACCAATGGCCCAGCAGGCATTCAGGCCATGACAACGGGGAAATTCGAGGCCAGTCTGATCAAGGATGTTATCCCGTTCGTTGAAGCCAATTACCGGGTTATTGCCGATCCGGCACACCGGGCCATTTCCGGCCTGTCGATGGGTGGATATCATACGCAGCAGATTACTAATGCCAACCCGACCACCTTCAGCTATATTGGTGTGATGAGCATGGGCCTTTTCGACGGCCCGAACGCCCGAAACTATAACAGGGAAGAACACATCAAACAGCTTAACGCCCTGAAACAGGCTAAACCCAAACTCTACTGGATTGCCTGCGGAAAAGACGATTTTCTGTATGACAGCGTCACGAAACTAAAGGCTTTGTACGATCAGGTTGGTTTGCCATACACCTATCGCGAGAGCGAAGGCGGGCACACCTGGGTGAACTGGCGATTGTATCTAACGGAATTAGCACCGAAACTTTTCAGGTAACCCCATAAACTACCCGCGCTCACCAGGTATCAACAGACCAGTAGTACGGTAAGAAATCAGTGAGTTTTATATAGGTATGACTGTCAACGAATTAGCGCAGAAATCGGTACAATACCGCCGTAATATTCTCAAATACATTGTAGGGGCGAATGCCGGGCATACGGGCGGCAGTTTGTCGTGCATCGACATTCTGAATGTGCTCTACAACAACGTTTTGAACGTTAGCCCCGATACCGCCAAATCGCCCGACCGCGACCGGTACATTCAGAGTAAAGGGCATACGGTTGAAGCGCTCTATGTGGTGCTGGCCGACAAAGGTTTTTTTCCGGAATCGGATCTGGAAACGCTGTGCCGCTACAAGTCGCACTACATCGGTCATCCAACGAAGAAAATTGCGGGTGTCGAACAGAATACGGGATCGCTGGGACACGGGCTGTCGCTGAGCGTCGGAACGGCTATTTCGGCCAAACTGGATGAGAAACCGTTTCGCGTGTTTACGCTGCTGGGCGATGGCGAGTTGCCCGAAGGTTCAAACTGGGAAGCTGCGTTGCTGGCGGCTCAGTATAAGCTGGATAACCTCTGCGCTATCGTGGACAAAAACGGCCTTCAAATTACGGCTCCCACTGCCGATGTGTGCAGCACCGACCCACTCGACAAGAAATTTGAAGCGTTTGGTTGGGCTGTTCGGCAGGCCGACGGGCATGATTTCGGCCAGTTAATGGACGCGTTCAATGCGCTGCCGTTCGAGCCCGGCAAACCCAGTCTGATCATCGCCAATACAGTAAAAGGTAAGGGGATCAGCTACATGGAAAACCAGCTAAAGTGGCACCACGGCGTTCCCAACAAGGAGCAGTATGAGCAAGCGTTGGTTGAATTGGTGATAAATGCTTGATAAAGCTAATCGCCTGACTCTACTTTTTGTCATGCTGACGAAGGAAGCATCTTCGCTAATTGAGCCAATAGCTGCCTCCGAAGATGCTTCCTTCGTCAGCATGACAAAAAAACTTCTGAACCCGATATAAACATGATTGAGTCTAAACATTTCTGGCTATATACCTTTTGGCTTAGTCTGGTTCTCAGCCTGACGCTGTCATTCTCGTCCTTCGGGCAGTCGAAGGGATTGTCGGGTGTAGAACCCCGTATGCGCGTTATCGTGGATAATGATTTCAGTGGCGATCCGGACGGACTGTTCCAACTTGCGCACTTGTTGATGTCGCCCTCGGTGGAGATTCGGGCCATAATCGGCTCACATCTGAATGTGAATGATGGCTTTGACCGGTCGACAACACAGGCCGACAACGCGGCCAAAAAAGCGCGGGAAGTGCTACAAGCGATGAACGTAACGAAATCCATTCCGGTCATGGCCGGGTCGAATACGGCAATGGTCAACGACAGTACGCCCGTAAAAAATGAGGCCGTCAATTTCATTATTCAGGAAGCCTTACGTGCCGATACCAAAACACCCCTTTACGTAGTGTGTGGGGCTGGCCTTACGGAAATTGCGTCGGCGGCACTGACCAACCCGCAAATTGCTGACAAACTAACGCTCATCTGGATTGGTGGTCCTGAATACAGCGATCTGGCGCTTCCGCCACCCGGCTATTCGGAAGTAGAGTACAACCTGAACATTGACCAGGCGGCTGCCCGGGCGGTCTTCAATCGGTCGGCTTTACGCTTATGGCAGATTCCCCGAAACGTCTACCGGCAATGTCTGCTGTCGTATGCCCAACTCTTAACCAAAGTGAAGCCACGAGGCAAGGTTGGGGCGTATCTGGGCGGAACGCTGGAAACCTTAATGAGTCGTATTCAAAAGTTTATCAACATTGGCGAAACCTATATACTGGGCGATAGTCCGCTGGTGTTGCTTACGGCCCTACAGTCCTCCTTTGAGCCTGATCCTTCGTCGAGTCAGTACGTCGTTCGGCAGGCACCCCGTATCAATCCGGCCGGAACCTATGCCCACAACCATACAGGCAGACCGATACGGATATATACCCAACTGGATACGAACCTGATGTTCGCTGATTTTTTCGCTAAACTGGAACTGACGAATCCTTAAATGTGGTGTCAGGTTCTCAAACCCGACACCACCAAGACGACCATCAATTGACAATACAACCATGGGAGAAGTAATTACAGCCGTCGACAAGAAAGCACTCGCCAATCTGGATGTGTTTTCGAGTACGCTTCAGGAACTGGCCAGCGCCGACCGGCAGATTCTGGTGGTTACCAGCGATTCGCGGGGGTCGGGCAAACTGGTCCCGTTTGGCCAGAAATACCCCGCACAACATATTGAAATCGGCATTGCGGAACAGAATCTGGTGGGTGTGGCGGCTGGATTGGCGTCAACGGGTAAGAAAGTGTTTGCCGTTTCGCCCGCCTGCTTCCTAACGGCGCGGTCGTTCGAGCAGATCAAAACCGATGTGGCTTATTCCGATAATCCGGTAAAACTCATTGGCATTAGCGCTGGGGTAAGTTATGGCGCACTGGGTTCTACGCACCATAGTCTACACGATTTCGCTGCCTTGCGGGCTGTTCATAACCTGATCGTGGTGGCCCCCGCCGATAATTTCGAAGCCGAACAGGCTATCCGTCTGGCCGCCGAACTCGACCACCCGATTTATATCCGGTTTGGCAAAAAGCCCATGCCGTTGCTATCGGAAGAGAATCGGACATTTGAATTCGGAAAAGGGCGGATCATCTGCGAAGGCGACGATCTGGTATTGGTCGCAACGGGCGAAACGGTTTATCCGGCTCTACTGGCCGCCCGTAAGCTGGAATCTCTGCACGGGATTAAGGCAACAGTGATTAGCATGCACACCATCAAACCACTGGATTATGACTTGCTGGCATACGTAGCAACCAAAGGTTGTCCAATTCTGACCGTTGAAGAGCATAGTGTGTTCGGTGGGTTGGGCGAAGCCTGCGCGTCGTTCCTGATCCAGAACAGTTTTCATAACCAATTCAGAATCATGGGCATCCCCGACGAATACACCGTTACGGGTTCACAGAATGAGATTTTCAACCACTACGGTCTGTCCGAAGCCGGTATTGCGAAAGAAGCATTGGCGTTGATCAAAAACCCCTAAATCCCCTAAAGGGGACTTTGCCTGTGAATGAGCCAAGTCCCCTTTAGGGGATTTAGGGGTAAAAAATTTTCCTAAACCATACATGAAACACATTCATTTCTTAATCACTCTAATACTCCTGGCGAGCTTTCCTCCACCCAGTTATGCCCAGCCACCGGCAAAGAAAACGCGCGTACTGATTTTAACAGACATTGAGAATGAACCGGATGATTCGGAATCGCTGGTTCGCCTGCTTACCTATGCCAATCAACTGGACATTGAAGGGCTGGTGGCGACAACCTCCATTCACCTGCAAAAACGGGTGGCGCCCGAAACCATTCACCGGATTGTGGATGCCTACGGAAAGGTGCAACCCAATCTGCTAAAACACGAACCGGGCTATCCAACTGCGCAGGTGCTGAAAACACTTATCAAGAAAGGCGTGCCCATTTATGGCATGGGTGGTGTGGGCGCTGGTAAAGAGTCCGAAGGATCGGCCTGGATTATCCGGCAATTGGAAAAGTCCGACGACCGACCGCTATGGGTGTCAGCCTGGGGGGGCGTCAATACACTGGCTCAGGCTCTATGGACCATTCAAAAGAGCCGAACACCAGAGCAGGCCGAACGTCTCTACCGCAAACTCCGTGTGTATACCATTTCCGACCAGGACGATAGCGGTCCCTGGATTCGGAAAACCTTTCCGAGTGTGTTTTATGTCGTCAGTCCCGGTTATGGCTATGAATTCGCTACCTGGCGCGGTATCAATACCAATGAACCGGGTACTCGCCCGGAATATGCCAGTGACGCCTGGATTGCCGAAAATATTCAGCAGGGGCATGGGCCACTTGGCGCGATGTACCCTGACGTAGCCTTTGGGATGGAAGGCGATACGCCTTCTTTTCTGGGTTTAATTCCCAACGGTCTGAATGCACCGGAACACCCTGACTGGGGTGGTTGGGGTGGCCGGTACGTTCTGCAACAGCCTAAGCTGGTGCCCAGCCGGAATAAGCCAGCCAGCGCACCCGCCGAAGAGCCCGAAACGCGACCTATCTGGACCAATGCAGCCGATTCGGTCTTAACTCCAAGAACCTTTATGGCTGCTTCTCAAGCAAATGGACCCAAGCCGGGAAAAAGTACAATGGCTACCATCTGGCGGTGGCGTACCGAGTTTCAGAACGATTTTGCGGCCCGGATGGATTGGTGTACCAAATCCTATAAGGAAGCCAATCATCCACCCGTTCCGCGTTTGTCGCATCCCGAAAATCTGACCGTCAAATCGGGAGAGATGTTTTATTTGCGGGCCTCCGACTCGACCGACCCCGATGGGGATTCGATGAGTTTCCGCTGGATGCAATATCCTGAAGCGGGTACGTACCAGGGTATTATTTTGTACGAAAATTTTGTCTCGAACATCTACGAAGCGCGTCCGATTGCGCCAAAGGTGACAAGCCCTCAAACGATTCATTTCATTTTGAAAGTAACCGACAAAGGAACACCCGCCCTGACGCGCTACAAACGGGTGATTGTTACCGTTGTTCCGTAGGATTAAACCAGCATTGCTAAACCCTATGAAACCTGCTTATCTAGTATTGCTTCTGTTTTTGATAGGACTGTCATCGGCTCGGAGTCTGGCGCAACAGCCTGCTAAAAAGCTGCGGGTGCTAGTGCTGACCGACATTGAAAACGAACCCGATGACGCGCAGTCAATGGTGCGGTTCCTGACGTATTCGAATCAATGGGACGTAGAAGGGCTGATTGCAACGACCTCGGTTCACCAGAAAGATCGGGTGGCGCCAGAACGTATCAAACAGATTGTAACGGCCTACGGAAAAGTCAGATCGAACTTGCTGCTTCACGAAAAAGGCTATCCCGAAACCGACTATCTGATTAGTATCATCAAACCGAGCTATCCCAATTTCGGAATGGGAGCCGTTGGACCGGGCAAAGATTCGGAGGGGTCAGAATGGATTATTTCGGTGGTCGACAAAAAAGATGATCGGCCCGTCTGGGTTCCGGTTTGGGGAGGGGCCAACTGTCTGGCGCAGGCGCTCTGGAAAGTCCGGCAGACCCGCACGCCCGAAGACGTTGACAAGTTCGTGGCCAAACTTCGGGTGTACACCATTTCGGATCAGGACGATTCGGGGCCGTGGCTACGGAAAACCTTTCCGAACCTGTTTTATATTGCCAGTCCCGGCTTTCATGCGGGCGGTGCCTATCATCAGGCAACCTGGAGCGGCATCAGTGGCGATAAATTTCACGGACGGTTTCAGGGGGCCGATTTCAGCCTGGTCGATAACCCCTGGCTGGACGAAAATATCCGCAAGAATCACGGGCCCCTGGGCGCTGAGCATCCGTTCACGAAATTTCTGATGGAGGGCGATACGCCAACGTTTCTCTTTCTGATCGACAACGGCTTAAGTGATCCAGAGCATCCGAATTATGGTAGTTGGGGAGGGCGCTATGAGTTTTATACTCCTCGTATGCGCAAGTGGTTCTACGAACCCGAAACGCGGCCGTTCTGGTCCGATGCGGAGGATGAAGTGATGGGAGTCGACAGCGGCTGGTACACCAGCAACAAAGCAACGATATGGCGGTGGCGCAAAGCGTATCAGCACGATTTTGCCGCCCGAATCGACTGGACCGTCAAACCGTATAAAGAAGCCAACCATCCACCCGTGGCTAAGTTAGGACACCCGAATCAGGTGCGGGCTAAAAGCGGAGAGAAAGTGATGCTGAGTGCCGAAGGGTCGACCGATCCGGATGGCAACACACTGAATTATGAATGGATTTATTACCGCGAACCCGGTACGTTCGAAAGCAGTCGGGCGCTGGAAATTCAGGATAAACTGAAAAAGAACGCCTTTGTGGTGGCACCGACCGTAACGAAGCCCGAAACGTTTCACGTCATTCTGGCCATAACCGATACAGGAACACCATCATTGACTCGGTATCAGCGCGTCATTGTCACGGTAATGCCGTGATTTTTTGTCTTCCAAACATTTGTCATCCCGACGCAGGAGGGATCTTCGGTAAGAGTACGTCTTAAGATCCCTCCTGCGTCGGGATGACAAAAAAAATGTCCATGAACAATCAACGATTCATTTTTTTATGGCTTTTGGCCCTTTTGTTGGCCGGAAGTTGCACCAGCAAAATCGGCTCCAATAGCCCGAAGAAAGTGGCTGTGATTGTGTCGACGCTGAACAATCCGTGGTTTGTGGTGCTGGCCGAAACAGCAGCCGCACAGGCCAAAGCGTTGGGTTATGAAACCAAAATCTTCGATTCCCAGAACAACACGGCTCTTGAAAGCGACCACTTTGAGAACGCCATTGTGTCGGGCTTCAACGCCATACTGCTCAATCCGACCGATTCTGACGGCTCCATCGTGAATGCCCGAAAGGCCATTGATGCAGGCATTCCGGTGTTCTGCATGGACCGCGAAGTGAACTCACCCCAGGCCGCTACGTGCCAGATTCTATCCGACAATTATTCGGGCTGTGTGTCCATCGGGAAATATTTTGTTCAATCCCTTCGCAGTACAGCAACGGATACGCCAATCAAGTACGTTGAAATTCTGGGGCTGGTTGGCGACAACAACACCTGGAACCGCTCGAAAGGGTTTCATAGCGTGGTCGATCAGTACACCAATTTTAAAATGGTGGCTCAGCAAAGTGCTGACTTCGACCGTAATAAGGCCATGGAAGTACTTGAGTCCATTCTTCAGGCCCATCCCGACATCAACGCTGTTTTCTGCGGAAACGACGCGATGGCTATGGGTGCTTATCAGGCGCTGGTGGCCGCTGGGAAAGCGAAAGACGTAGGCGTATTTGGTTTCGACGGGGCCGACGATGTGATGAACTCCATCCGCGAGGGGAAGATAAAGGCAACTGGCTTGCAGTCGCCCCAGACAATGGCCAAAACAGCCGCTCAGTTTGCGGATGAGTACTTTAAGGGCAAGCGTGATTTTGCCAAAAAGATACCGGTAGCGGTCGAGCTGGTCGATCAGGCGAATATCAACGATTATCCGGCCACTAAAAAATCCTGACGAACGATGCCGAAAAACGCACTGAAATACACCATTCTGCTCGTTCTGCTGGCGGTTGTTGCCTATAACTCGGTCTATTTCAAACGGCTGGATGAGGTAAAGGCATCAGCAGGCCTCAATGCCGGCCAGAAATTCGACGCGGCTTCCTACGCCAGTATGTTCTGGACTACCAAACTACTACCTGCCACACCGAAGGCCGCCGATTTGAGCACGCTCGTTACGTTGTTGAAAACAAACAAAGAGAACGCGTTTGCTACGTATTCGCACGCACTGGGTATCGGCAACATCCGCTATTTTCTGGTAAAGGGTACAGGCAAGGTAACGGCCGTGGGCGACAACGACGTAACGGTATTACTTCCCTCGGGCGAGTCGGTGAAGCTGGCAACTGAATACATTTTTGGCAATGCCGCCCGTGATGCGTCGGGGTTGATTAAGATCACGGAGTTTGACAACACGATGGACCTCAATAACGTATCGGCTGAGCTGAACACGATTATCCGAAACCAGGTTGTGCCGTCTTTAAAAACAAATGCGAAACCAGGCAGGGCGATAAACTTTGTTGGAGCTCTTGAGCTAAACAAAGCGCATTTGCACCTCAATGAGTTAGACGTAATTCCGATTGTGGTGAGGCATGGGGCAGAGGGCATGGGGCAAAGGGCAGGGAGCAAGGTGCCGGGAGCAAAGTCCCTGTCTATGAGCACACATCCCCTGCTCCAAGCCCCAAGCTCCCTGCAGCCTGCTCCCTGCCCCGCACTCCACGCTCACGGCTCTACGCCCCACGCACCTTGCTCCCTGCCCACCCACCCATGTTAGTAGCAGAAAATATAACCAAACGATTTTCGGGCGTAACGGCGCTGGACGGGGTTTGCCTGGAGTTTCTGGCGGGTCAGGTTACGGCGGTGATCGGCGAAAACGGTGCCGGAAAGTCGACATTAATGAAAATCCTGTCGGGTGTGTACCCCGATTATGAAGGGCAAATCCGGTTTAATGGTGAGACCGTCCGGTTCAACTCCATCCGCGACGCACAGGCATGCGGCATCGCTATTATCCACCAGGAACTGAACCTGATTCCGTACCTGAGCATCACGGAAAACATCTTTCTGGGTCGTGAGATCACCACGCGCTGGGGTACGCTCGACCGGAAAGCGATGCGCAGCAAAACCCGTGAACTTCTCCAGAAACTCAAACTATCTATCGATCCCGATACGTTGGTGGTCGAACTGAAAGTAGGTCAGCAACAGGTCGTGGAGATTGCAAAGGCGCTGCTGGTGGATTCACACGTGATCATTATGGATGAACCAACATCGGCCATAACGGAGAGCGAAGTAGCGGTTTTGTTCGCGATTATCAACGACTTACGGCGCGAGAACAAAGCCATCGTTTACATCTCCCATAAGCTGGATGAGCTGTTCACCATTGCCGACCGCTACGTTGTTTTGCGCGACGGAAAGTCGATCGAATCCGGCACAATGCTCGGTATCGACCATGATACGCTCATTCGCAAAATGGTGGGGCGGGATATCACCAGCATCCGTCGGAAATTGAACGGGCGGGAACATACCCCACTCCTATCAGTCGAAAATCTGTGCCTGAAACACCCCATTCGCGTGCAGGAAAATCAGCTCAAAAACATCTCGTTCAGCATTGGGCGTGGCGAAATTGTGGGACTGTTCGGGCTGATGGGCGCGGGCCGAACCGAGTTACTGGAAACACTTTTTGGTCTCCATCCGAAACGCTGTACCGGCACGGTTAACCTTGACAACCAGCCTGTTTTGTTGAAATCGCCCACCGAAGCCATCCGGTCAGGTCTGGCACTGGTGCCCGAAGACCGGAAGAAAGACGGGCTGGTGCTGGGCATGGATGTGCAGACGAACATCAGCCTGACGGCATTGGAGAATATTGAAAAGGTGGGGTTTTTAAATCAGGGTAAAGAAACGACCCTAGCCAGAAAATACATCGCCGATTTGCGGATCAAAACCCCGTCGGAAAAGCAGGTGGCCAAAAATCTGAGTGGCGGCAATCAGCAGAAAATTGTGCTGTCAAAATGGCTGGCGACCCACCCGAAGCTGCTTATGCTGGATGAACCGACGCGCGGCATCGACGTAAACGCGAAGAACGAAATTTATAAGCTCATTTTGCAACTGGCCGATGAAGGCATGGGCATTCTCGTCGTCTCGTCGGAACTGCCCGAAATTCTGGCAATTTCAGACCGGGTGCTGGTCATGAGCGAAGGCCTATTGACCGCCGAAATGGCCATTCAGGACGCGTCGGAAGATTCGATCCTAAAAGCAGCGATACCAAAATCAATGAGCGAAAGAGTGAATGAGTGAATGAGCGAAAGCCTACCGGATGGTTTCACTCAATCACTCTTTCACTCTTTCGCTCTTTCACTCATTACAACCATGCAACTGACTGCAACTACTTATCGACCTTTTCTGACGAAATTCCAATCGCTGATTGCGCTGTTCATTCTTTGTCTGGGCATTAGTCTGATGTCCGATAAATTTCTGACCGTGGCCAATTTCTGGAACGTACTGCGGCAGATTTCGGTCAACATCTGCATCTCTACCGGCATGACGCTTGTGGTATTGACGGCGGGCATTGATTTATCCGTTGGCTCCGTACTGGCCTTGTCAGGAGCCATCACAGCCGGTTTGTTACGTAACGGCATTCAGTTTCCCTCGGCCAATCTGTACGTTGGGTTTACGTTGCTTGGGGCTACCCTCGCCGGCTTAATTACGGGGTCTGGGCTGGGCTGGTTCAACGGGTGGGCCATCACCCGGTTTAAGCTTCCACCCTTTGTGGCTACGCTCGCCATGCTGACCATTGCGCGGGGCCTGACGATGCTCTGGACGGAAGGGTTTCCGATTACCGGACTCGGCGATTCGTTTACGTTTCTGGGAACGGGCTGGTTTCTGGGTATTCCGCTACCGGTCTGGCTGTCAGGTATCATTGTGGCCATAGCGGTGCTGATCACCAACAAAACCCGGCTGGGCCGGTACATCTACGCCATTGGTGGCAGCGAAAGTGCGGCCCGGTTGTCGGGTGTGAATATCAACCGGATCAAAATGGCGGTCTACACCATTGCCGGTGGTCTGGCGGCCGTTGGCGGACTGCTCGTTACGTCGCGGCTGGATTCGGCTCAACCCAACGCGGGTACAAGCTACGAGCTGGACTCCATTGCGGCTGTGGTCATCGGCGGTACGTCGCTTTCCGGCGGGCGGGGCAGTATTCTGGGAACCGTGCAGGGGGCCATCATCATCGGCGTGCTAAACAACGGGCTGGTGCTTCTGAACGTATCCCCCTTCTGGCAGCAGGTCGTAAAAGGATTCGTCATTCTGCTGGCCGTAATTATTGATAAACGGACTGATAAGGAATAAAGGAGAATGCGTAATGATTAAGCCGAACAACTCATCATTCATCCCCCTTTTTCCAGTCTCCTTTTTCCATTATACCAATGAACACTTCCTACATACTTGCCATTGACCAAGGCACCAGCAGTACGAAAACCCTTTTGTTCGATGGTGAAGGGCGTGTTGCTGCCCGCGCATCGGAACCGCTGACAACCCATTATTTTGGCGACGGCTACGTTGAACAGGACCCGGATGAAATTTTCCGCAACGTACTGACATCGGTAGGGAAATGCATCGGTGCGTTTGCCGCCGAGGGTGGTAATCTGAAAGCGATAAGTGCCTGTGGCATCTCCAATCAGCGCGAAACATTTGTCGTCTGGGATGAGGCCGGTGTGCCCCTGCACAACGCTATCGTCTGGCAATGCAAACGCTCCATCCAGGTCTGCGAGCGATTAAAATCGGATGGTTTAGCGGAAACCATTCAGCAGAAAACCGGCCTGTTCATTGACCCTTATTTTTCGGGAACCAAGCTCATCTGGCTGTATGAAAACAATGACCGCATCCGGCAGGCCATTGACGCCGGGAACGCGTACTTCGGCACCGTCGATACGTGGCTGCTGTATAGACTAACCAACGGCCAACGCTACCTGACCGATTATACGAACGCGTCGCGAACCTTGTTTTTCAATCTTCAAAGCCTGAGCTGGGATCAGGAACTGCTAACGGCCTTTGGGTTGTCGAAGCTTAATCTGCCTGAGCCAAAACCCTCTTCAGCCTTTTTTGGTGAGTCTGATTTCAACGGTTTATTCGACCATATTCTGCCCATTACCAGCCTGATCGGCGATTCGCACGCGGCTGCGTTTGGCGAAGGTTGTTTTTCACCCGGTACGGCCAAAGCGACCCTTGGTACGGGTTGTTCCATCATCATGAACATTGGCGAAACGCTCACTACGTCACAGCATGGCATGGTCACAACTATTTGCTGGAGTACGGAGAGCCGGGTGGACTATGCGCTGGAGGGCGTTATCGTTACCTGTGGCGCCACCATCGAATGGCTGAAAAACAGCCTGGGCCTTTTTGCCGAAAGTCGCGAAACAGAAACAATAGCAACGGCCGTTCCCGACAATGGCGGTGTATACATCGTACCCGCTTTTAGCGGACTGGGCGCTCCTCACTGGCAGATGGCACGCAAAGCATCCATTTCGGGGCTGACGTTCGGTTCAACCAAGAATCACCTTGTTCGGGCGGCCCTGGAATCCATTCCGTACCAGATTAAGGACGTTATTGTGGCGATGGAACAGGATACGGGTATTCCGCTGGAAGAACTGATGGTAAACGGCGGTATCAGCGCCAATCAGTTTGTGGTTCAGTTTCTGGCCGACCTGCTGGGCAAGGCCGTCGTGAACCGGGCCATGCCCGACGTATCGGCCCTGGGCGCGGCTTACCTCGCCGGACTCAAAACCGGTCTCTACAAAAACCTCGGCCATTTGCAGGAACTGAACGCTGGCAAGGTCTCGATCATGCCCAATCCAGAACGGACGGCCATTGACGAAGCTTATGCCGGGTGGCAGGCCGCTCTTCAGACTTCATAGCCGAGGAGTATAGAACACGGATTATTATGATTCATTAAGATCTGTGTAGATCATATCAATCATAATCATCTGCGTTCTATTTTTTCTGATTCTAGAAAAGCCCTTTTCCGAACAGGTGTTCCAGATTGACAGGTTCGTTGTGTAAAATGAAAAAGTACACCAAAGCACCGAGTACTAAATAGCTGATGGCTAGCCATTTTTTCTTCTGGTCGAACTCCGTCCGGTGGTGATGGTAATCGTAAATCATGGAGGCCGATAAACCCAGGACCATCAAAAAGAACGAGAACACCCCGAAATCTGTTCGATACATACTCACCGACTGCATAAATCGTGCTCCCGAAACAATGTAGAGCAACCAGGCGCCGAATCCAGCCCGGTATAAGTAGACACTTAACCGTCGGTCGTTTTTGAGATCGAAAAGATCGTCGGTGAATTTTTCGGACATGGTTTTATTTACTTTGAACTGGTGAATATAAACAGTTTAGCCAATAAACGCAAAAAAGACAATGCTTGATTCACAACCCGTTACTACCACCAAAGAATTTAATACAATGCAGATTGAGCTGGTCCGTGTCGATGATGCCTTTCATTTTGAAGCCATCGGTAAATCGGGAGTCGCTCAACATATGGATGCTGCTACCGACATCGGAGGCCACAATGCCGGAGCACGACCCATGGAAATGCTCCTAATGGGATTGGCTGGCTGCACCGCTATCGACGTGATTTTGATTCTGCAAAAACAGAAGTATGTGATCGACGATTTTCGGCTGAAGGTGGATGGGATGCGGGAAAAAGATGCCCATCCGGCTCCATTCCGCAAAATACACATTACTTACCTACTTAAAGGAAAACTGGATACGGATAAAGTGAAGCGGGCCATTGACCTGTCGATGGATAAGTATTGCTCAGCCACAGCCCAGTTCCGGCCATCTACCGATATTACCTATTCGTTTGAAATTCAGGCGTAACGCGGACTGGAAGTCCGCATAGTTAATATAAAAACACTTTGCGGACTGGAAGTCCGCGTTACAGCAAATGGCGTAGTTTTTGCATAAAATTGGAAAATGTGCGATATCGCATAAAATCTGCTAAACTGCATCTACCATGAAAAAAGCCCTGCTCGGTCTAGCCCTGCTGACCACTCTGACTACCGTTTCATTTGCTGGAGAAATCCGTAAAGAGAAAAAAGCCAAAAAAGCGAAAGCTGAAAACTGCGAAAAATCGTGCGAGAAAGGCAGCCATGCTTGTTGCATGAAGAAAGCACAAGCGTGAAAGTAACTGACTGTCAGGAAAGGCGTAATGGCTAATGACGCGCAGTCAATGACAATCAATGACCAAAAATAAACCCCTCGCCTTAGCTGGTGAGGGGTTTATTTTTGGCGAAAGGTTGACTTATCCCGTTCGTCTTCCGACTTTTGATTATGCAACAGTACCACGACCTCCTTCGCCACATTCTTCAGCAAGGCACTCGCAAGACCGACCGTACCGGCACCGGCACCATTAGTGTATTTGGTTATCAGATGCGTTTCAATCTGGAAGAGGGCTTTCCATTGCTGACCACCAAGAAAGTCCATACCAAGTCTATTATTCATGAGCTGCTGTGGTTTATCAAGGGCGATACGAATATCAAATACCTGAAAGACAACGGCGTGTCAATTTGGGATGAATGGGCAGACGAAAACGGTGATTTAGGGCCTGTATACGGTAAACAGTGGCGAAGCTGGGCCGCTCCCGATGGACGAGTAATCGATCAGTTGCAGGATGTGCTGAAGCAACTGAAGAACTCTCCCGATTCCCGTCGGATGATTATTTCAGCCTGGAATCCCGCCGACGTACCGAGTATGGCTCTACCGCCCTGCCACCTGCTGATGCAGTTTTATGTAGCCGACGGAAAGCTCTCGTGCCAGCTTTATCAGCGGAGTGCCGACGTATTTCTGGGGGTACCGTTCAACATTGCCAGTTACGCTCTGCTGACCATGATGATCGCACAGGAGTGTGGATATACAGCGCATGAATTCATCTGGACGGGTGGCGATACGCATCTGTACCTGAACCACCTGGAGCAGGTCGAAACGCAGCTTTCCCGTGAGCCGCGCTCATTGCCGACGATGCGTTTGAACCCCGATGTGAAGTCGATTTTTGATTTCAAATACGAAGACTTTACGCTCGAAAACTACAATCCTTACCCGGCAATCAAGGCTCCGGTAGCCGTTTAGCATGAGTTAATGGAATATTACGATCAGATTTTTGAGCCGCTGACGATTGACATTGATCGGTGGTCGGGGCATGAGTTTGAACAGTGTACATTCAAAAAACTGGATTTAACCCAAGCTGTACTCAATAGTGCCAGCTTTGTCGATTGTCGGTTTGAAAACTGCAACCTGACGCGGGCCCAGTTGAAAAATACAAAGCTGTACGAGGTTCGGTTTATACATTGCCAGCTTCCCCATGTCGACTTCGGACATTGCGACCCATTCGGTTTCCATGTCAATTTTCAGGGATGTCAGCTCGATTACACCACGTTCCTGAACCGGAAGCTGAAAAAGGCTTCGTTTATCGACTGTTCGATACGCGAAGCCTTTTTCCTGAATTGTGAACTGGTTGGAACGAGTTTTACAAACTGTAATCTGGAGTTGACCAAGTTTGACGGAAACGACTTAACACAGGCCGATTTTTCCAGTTCATACCATCTGATTATCAATCCCGAAGAAAACAAACTGAAAAAGGCCCGATTTTCCTTGCAGAACCTGCCCGGCCTCCTGAAAAAGTACGATCTGGTGATTAATAAATGAGCAACATACACGATTCCTATAATAAAGTGGAGTCAGGTTCTTAAATCTGACTTCTGTGAGGTTTCTCAAAACCGAATTATACGATTCGTTCGGTTTTGAGAAACCTCACGGGGCAGGTTCTTAAACCTGCCCTCACTTATACATGACCTAGTACTGGCTAATACCCTTGCTGCCGTACCAGTTTCTGGTATTCCTTTTCAATCATTGAGCGCTCACTGCCACCATGGTACACGTGAAAATAGTGAGACACCAGCCCAATGCCCCAGCCTAGCATCGGGAAAATTGGCCAGGGAAATAAATAGCCAAAGCGCGTAAACGAATGGATGGCAAAGCTGCTGAAGATCCAGATACTCCATAAACCGGCATTGATGATTAAGTACGAGCGGAGGTGCATCTGAAAACCAGCGCGGGCTTTGGCTTGTTTCCAGAGGTAAGGATCATATTCGGCGTTCGGTTGAGTCGATTCCATGATTTGTAGTGGCTTAAGGTTGAATCAGTTGATTGGTTTTGATGTGGTAAAGGTAGATTAGCCGAGATCGAAGCGCTGCTGAAATCTGACCGATTGCCTAACTTGCGGAGTAAATTGCCCTTTTTGTATGACTAATTCCGAAATCGTTGATCTGCTCGAACTGACGGGCCGGTTGATGGAACTCCATGACCGTGATGCCTTTAAAACCCGGTCGTATCAGACAGCCGCGTTCAATCTTGATAAGTCCACCGCCGACCTGGCCAATTTACCCGTTGAAGAACTGGTCAAATTGCAGGGTGTTGGCAAATCGGTTGCTCAGAAAATCCGGGAAATTGCCGAAACGGGGCGGCTGACCGAGTTGGATGAATTGCTGGCGCAAACACCGGCAGGGGTGCTGGATATGTTTCGGATCAAGGGGCTGGGGGTAAAAAAAGTACGAACACTCTGGCGGGAGTTAGGGATCGACAACCTCCGCGACCTACAACGAGCGGGCGAGAACGGCGAGATTGCCAAAATCAAAGGGTTCGGAGCTAGCACACAGGAGAAAATTCTGGCGGCTCTAGAGTTCTTACAGGAGCAGCAGGGAAAGGTTCGCATGGACAAAGCAGCCCTGATTGCCAAACTAGTACACGACCAGCTATCGAATCATTTTGAGCGGGTAGAAATCAGCGGTCAGGTACGCCGGAAAGCGCAGGAAGTGGATGCCATCCAACTGCTTGTGCAAACCAATGACCCGCTTACGGCCATGCTGACGCTAAAAAGCATCCCTAATCTGGAACAGAATGAGCAGGAATCGTCGCCGTTTGTCTGGCGGGGCAAGCTAGATGGTTTTGACGTACAGGTTGAGCTATGGCTGTACCCGGCTGAGCAGATGAACCGACAGTTGTTTATTCAAACGGCAACTGAGTCGCATTTGCAGCAGGTCGGAATAGGAGGGGCGTCGCTGTTGCAGGTAGCCTATACCAGCGTATTGTCGGAAGTGGCAACGGGGGGAACAGAGGAGATCGAACAAGCCATTTACGCCCGTGCCGGATTGCCGTATATCGTCCCTGAAATGCGGGAGGATGGGTTTGCCTTTCGCTGGGCCAGCAGACATCAGGCCGATGAACTGGTAACTTGGGATGATCTGCGCGGAACCCTTCATAATCACAGTACCTGGTCTGATGGAAAGCAGTCGGTAGCCGATATGGTCGCGTACTGTCGCAAACTGGGTTTGACCTATTTTGGGATCGCTGACCATTCCAAAACCGCTTCATATGCCAATGGCCTTGATATGGATCGGGTTCGCCAACAACAGGCTGAAATTGACCAATTAAATGCCGATTTTGGTCCTGATTTCCGCATCTTCAAAGGCATCGAATCCGATATTTTGGGCGATGGATCACTGGATTACGATGACGCTACCCTGGCCACATTCGACTATGTCGTCGCTTCGGTGCACCAGACCCTGACCATGTCGCTCGAAAAAGCCACCGCCCGACTGCTGAAGGCCATTGAAAATCCATACACAACGATTCTAGGTCATCCGACGGGCCGTCTGCTGCTTGCCCGCGAAGGGTATCCCATCGACCACCGTGCCATTATCGATGCTTGTGCGGAGCATAATGTTGTTATTGAAATCAACGCCAGCCCCTACAGACTCGACATCGACTGGCGCTGGATCGACTACGCCATGCAACAGGGCGTTATGTTAAGTATCAACCCCGACGCACATGACCTGGCCGGTCTCCTGGATATGCATTATGGCGTGGCCGTTGGTCGAAAAGGAGGGTTGACAAAGGCGATGACCTTTAATGCGCTGACCCTCCAGGCAATGACCGATTATCTGCAACAACGTCGGGAGCGGATGCGTAAGTAGGAGAAATACAGAGGTGGGTAGGAGATTAATTATCAGTTAATGGGAGCCTAAATAGGGTAAATTCAGCGAATTAGCACCTTATATCTACGAGGTTTCATTCATAATTACCTATTTAATCCTGTTTCCGAACTTCCTGCGCATTCTAAACCCGGCTCTATGCGGTTATTACTTGTACTGTTAGTTTTTAATTGTGTACTCAACGGAGCTTTTGCCCAGCAAAAGCCGAACGCCAATACCGCTTCAGCTACCTTTTCGGCTACAGGTTATGTGAAGGATGCCAAAACTGGTAAACCCATTCAGGGCGTAAACATTGTCGTGCTGAATGTATCGAAAGGTTATGTAACGGCCAAAGATGGGTTCTATACGGTGCAACTGCCTCCCGGTAAGTATGTGCTGCGGTTTTCGCATGTAGGCTACCGAACTCGCCAGGATACGATTGCGCTGAACAATACACTCTTTCGTGAAGTGACGATGGAAGACGATTCCAAAGACCTGGAGGAAGTCGTCGTTACCAGCGAAGCCCCCGACCGAAACGTGCGCAAGGTAGAAATGGGGGTTTCGCAACTGACCATTCGAAGCATACGGCGGATTCCACCACTGATGGGTGAGGTCGATGTGGTGCGGAGTCTGCTGTTGCTGCCGGGCGTAACGACAGTGGGCGAAGGGGCTCCCGGTTTCAACGTTCGGGGGGGAAGTACCGATCAGAATCTGATTCTGTTCGATGATGCGCCGGTTTTCAATTCAGGGCACCTGATGGGATTCTTTTCGGTGTTTAATCCCGACGTGGTACGCGACGTGACCCTGAATCGGGGCGGGGTAGCGGCTGCTTATGGCGGACGCGCATCGTCGGTGCTGGATGTGAAAATCAAAGAACCCGATGCCCAAAAATGGGGAATTAACGGGGGGATTGGCCTGATTTCGAGTCGATTGGGGGTAGAGGGACCCATTGTCAAAAATAAGCTGTCGTTTTTGGCAGCCGTACGGGCTTCGTTCAACGACTTTCTGTTTAAGCTGGCTCCACCCAATCTGCGCGGTACCACGGCCAATTTTTACGATATAACGACAAAGCTCAAATACCAGCCCAGCGAAAAGAATACGATTACGTTTACGGGCTATGTCAGTACCGATGTATTCAAACTGGCGTCCGATTCGTTGTCGGGTCAGGAAATCAATGCTTCCTCGACAAAGTTCAATTACCAGACATTGACTGGATCGGTTCGCTGGAACTACTTTATGAGCAAGCAGTTGAATCTGGCCACATCGGTTATTTTGAGCCGCTATCAGGCCGATCTGTCCGCGCCGGATTCGGCCAATGCGTTCAACCTGAAATCGGGGGTTTGGCACCGGCAACTCAAGTCGGATCTGACCTATACGCCCAATGAAACGCATCAATGGCAGGCCGGGATTAGCGCCATCGACTACTCCATTCAGCCGAATACCCGTATTCCTGGGCCGCACTCCAATATACTGCCAATAGATATTGCTCGCGAGCAGGCGTATGAACTGGCCGCGTATATTCAGGACGAGTGGAAAGTGAATCCTGATGTATCGCTCATTGCCGGGCTACGCTATTCGGCCCTGCTGAATAGGGGACCGGCTACGGTACGAACGTATCAGGAAAATGGCCCGCGCCAGGACGAAACCGTGACGTCGACAAAGACGTATGATGCCGGTAAAATTTACAATACAATGGGTGGGCTCGAACCCCGGCTGGCATTGCGGTGGTCGGTAGGAGAGGGCAAGTCTGTTAAAGTAGGATATAGTCGGTTGCGGCAGTATATTCAGCAGGTGACCAATACCACAGCGGCCCTGCCCACCTCGCGCTGGCATTTGAGCGATCTTTATACCAAGCCTGTCATTGCCGATCAATGGTCGCTAGGCTATTTCCGAAATACGCCCGACAATGCTTTCGAAGTGTCGGGCGAGGTATATTACAAAACGCTGACCAATGCTATTGATTATCGCGATGGTGCCGAACTTCAACTGGCGCCGGTTGTCGAAACGCAGATTGTGCAGGGCAGCGGCCAGGCATATGGATTGGAGGGATTGATGCGGAAAAATAAAGGGCGCTGGACAGGTTTTGTGAGTTACACCTTTGCCCGTACATTTCTGACCATGAATAGCCAGTTTGCCAGCGAGCGGGTCAATAACGGCAATCCCTATCCTGCCAATTACGACAAACCCCATACGATCAATATTCTGGCTACCCATCGCCCCACAACCTGGTTCAGTATGTCGCTCAATTTTACCTACAGTACGGGCCGACCGACTACGCAGCCAGCCGCTATTGCTCGGGTGGGTGGTGCACAGGTGCCAATCTATCTGGATCGAAATCAACAGCGTGTACCCGATTACCACCGGCTGGATTTCTCGATGACGTTTGAGCCGAATCCGGAAAAGAAAAAGCGGAATCAGAGTAGCTGGGTGTTCTCGGTTTACAATGTGTATGCTCACAAAAACGCTTACTCCATTTTTTATAAGTTAAGCCCGGCTTCGGCAAGTGATGCTTACAAGCTATCCATTTTTGGTACGGCCTTTCCATCTTTGACCTACAATTTTAAATTCTAATGAAACGATATATTCAAAGATTGAAATCGGTACGCCGACCGGAGCGAATGAGTAAGCGAGTGAAAGGCCTGCCGGATGACATTCGCTCTTTCACTCTTTCACTCTTTCGCTCTTTCTTTTGGCTTATATTCGTCGCTTCGTGCGTAACCGAGTTCCAGCCCGATGCGGTCAGTATTCCTGTTTCGCTTGTTGTGGAAGGGCAGATTACCGATCAGCCGGGACCCTATATGGTTAAGTTGACCCGAACGGCCGACTATTCATATAAAAGTTTGAATTTACTCGAAACGGGAGCTACGGTAACTATTTCGGATAATCAGGGTAATCAGGAAGTTCTGAAAGAACAGGCTTCGGGCGGAATTTATATGACCTCAGCAACTGGTATTAAGGGGGTAGCAGGGCGTAGTTATAAGCTCACCATTCAAACGAAAGCAGGAAAAAAATACGAATCTGATCCCGAAGTGTTAGTGGCCGCCCCACCTATTCAGAAAGTATATTACGAGTATACGGTTGAGCCTGGAAGCTCCAGTTTGGCCAAACGACAGGGATGGAATGTGTATCTGGATACGAAAGATCCAGAAGCGTCGGGCAACTTTTACCGCTGGGACTGGGCAAACTATGAATTCACGGCCGTCTGTTTTAAGCGAGAAGTGCCCAATACGAATACCCTAACGGGGCTGGGTTGCTGCTCAAATTGCTGGGATATTAACCGGTGCTATAATTGTATCAATGTTACGTCAGATGCCAATATTAATGGGCAGTCCATCAGTCGGCAGTTTATTATGCGGGTGCCGTACAAATCAAAAAGTAAGTATTACCTGGAGATACAGCAACAGTCGTTAAGCAAAGGAGCCTATGATTTCTGGAAGAGTGTTCGTGGATTAGTGAATAATACAGGCGGCTTGTTTGATGCGGCTCCTGCGTCGGCTCCCGGTAACCTGCGTTGTGTAAGCGACCCGGCAGCCACAGTATATGGCTATTTTGGTGCAACCGGGCTTTCAGAGCAGTATATCAATGTTGACAGAAGCAATGGACAAGGCCCCCCCGATGCCGATCCTCCGGTCAATATTCCTATTCCATCGAACTGTGTAGTTTGTCAGAATAGTTTATACAGAACCCCTAATCAGCCGCGCTGGTGGCAATTTTAATTCAACATTTGACTTAGTAAGCGGTTTTGTGACTTAGTATAAATCAGATATTTTTGTAGAAATGATGGTAGCATGACTCGCCCGATTAAAATATTGATTTTGCAGTTTTCCTCGATCGGCGATGTTGTGTTGACGAGCCCAGTTTTGCGTTGCCTGAAGCGGCAGCTTCCTACTACTGAACTGCACTATTGTACTAAACTGGCCTATCAGTCTATCATCGATTATAACCCATATCTTACCGGCCAACACTACCTTGATGGCAATCTGTACGCGCTGATTCGTGAGCTTCGGACGGAGCAATTCGATTATATCATTGACCTTCAGAACACATTCGTAACCAGCCTCATCAAAGCGGCTGTTGGTTGCCGTTCCTACAGCGTTGAAAAGCAGACGTTTCGGCAGTGGTTATATGTTCGGTGGAAGATCAATGCTATGACCGAGCAGCACATCGTCGATCGGTTTATGGCAACCATTCAACCACTGGGTGTTGAGAATGATGGTCGGGGGTTGGACTACTTTATCCCCTACAAGGATGAGGTTGAACTTAACTGGCTCCCTGAAACGCACCAGCACGATTTTGTGGCCTACGCTATCGGCGGACAGAGCCCAACCTGTCGACTTCCGGTACTACGGATGATTGAGTTGTGCCTGAAAATCAACTATCCTATCGTTCTGCTTGGCGATAAAGCCGATCGTAAAATCGGTGAGCAAATTGTCAAAGCTATTGGTGAACGGCAGATTTATAACGCTTGTGGCCATTACAACCTGAACCAGTCGGCATCGCTTATTCAGCGGGCGCGAGTTGTATTCAGCCATGATACGGGGCTAATGCACATAGCCGCTGCGTACCGTAAAAAAGTATATTCGATCTGGGGCAGCACGACTCCTCAATTTGGGTTTTATCCCTACAAAACTCCTCACGTCCGGCTCGAAACCCTCGGCCTGGGGTGTCGCCCCTGCACAACGGGCGGGTCAGGCAATTGCCCCATGAAGCACTTCAAGTGCATGAACAATCTCTCGTTCGATTTTGAGGTAAAAGAACTGCGGATAAAGAAAAATTTTTGAGTGAGAGGACTCTGAAGAAGGGTATTAGTCGTTGTTTAGTAAACGAATGTAATAAAATTGCTTATATTTGGGGTGTGAGTATCATAGTATGCTCCAATATCAATCTGCCATTCATCCATATGACCCCTGAGAAGCGCCTTAACCAAATTGAGCCTGAATTGGCTGAAGTAATTCAAAAAGTTGACCGATTAATCGAGTCGAATGGGAAAATCATCGAGGTAGTGGTTGACACCCAAGCTGAACTCACTGACACCAAAGTGACGGTTAATGAAGTTCAGCAAACTGTCAATCGACTAGGGGGAGAAGTGGGCGAAATAAAACAAACGGTTAATCGGCTCGATGGAGAAGTGGGGTCAATAAAACAAACCGTTACTCGTCTTGACGGAGAGGTAGGCGAAATAAAACAAACCGTTACTCGGCTTGATGAAACTGTCACCCGCCTTGATGGGGAAGTGGGTGAAATAAAACAGACTGTTACCCGTCTTGATAGAGAAGTGGGGTCAATAAAACAAACCGTTACTCGGCTTGATGGAGAAGTAAGCGAAATAAAACAAACGGTAAATCGGCTCGATGAAAAAGTAGAGAGCGTTAAAATATCTGGTGAGAGTACCGCCCGTGCTGTAGCTAATCTTACCGTAACTACTCAGCATCAATTTGATGATTTAAGGGCCAAATTTGACGAACTAAAATCCGGGCAGGATTTGATTCTACAAATTTTACACGAGAAGCTCCTTTAATGATATTGATTAATTAAAAACTGAGACTTCATTAAACGCTTAAGCGAAGCATCTGCTGTACTCGATCAGCGACAGCCTCTACGGTAATCATTTGTAAGCAGGCTAAATCGCCACGCCAACAGGGTTTATTGCCAAAAACAGAACACGGACGACAGGTAAGCACATCGGTAGAGACTTGTAAAATGGCTTCATTGCCCTGGCCCCAGGGGCCAAAACCTGCATCGGGATGGGTAGCCCCCCAAATCGACAGGACAGGCACACCACTTAATGCCGCCAGATGCATATTCCCCGAATCCATACATAGCATTCCGTTCAACCGCTGGATGAGCAGCAGTTCAGCCGCTAAGCTGAGTTTACCCGCCACCAGAACGGCCTGTGGAAACTGCTGCTGTACCGTATTCAGTTGAGTAATCTCCTGCGAGCCACCACCGAATAGAAAAATGGTAATCGGTGTACTGGTATATAATTGGCCAAGTAAAGGGGCTACCCGTTCGAATGGCCACATTTTTTGCTCGTGTTGGGCAAAGGGGGCAATTCCCAACCAGCGGGTGCCAGCAGGAATCGACTGTTGAGATAAAAAAGCGGTTAGCTCTTCGTTGGCAGATGCGATTGGTTGAAATTGAAACGGTTGAGCCGGTTGTAGAGTGAATCCCGCCTTATCGAAAACCTGTGCATAGCGTTCAACCGTATGCGGTAATCGACGTCGTATTTTAGCCTCTTTTCGAGTCAGTTCTTTTTTCGCTGCCCGACCTTTATCAATCGTCACCGATGGGGTGCCTACAACCCGAAAAAGACTTTTCAGTACACCAGAACGCAAATTCTGATGCACATCGACAAGAACGTCAAACGGCCCAAGTGCACGGAGTTCATTGAATAGCTGAACGAGCCCCTTTAGCCCTTTATGTCGCCCCTCGAAATCGGCGCCAACTACACGTACATTTGGGAACTGAGCAAAAAAAACAGCAAATTTTTGCCTGGTCACCAGGGTGATGTCAACATTCGGGTAGCGTAATGTGAACGCCTGTAGGACAGGAGCCAGCAAGGCCACGTCACCCATCGCCGAAAATCGAAGCAGAAGAAGACTCTTTTTCACTGTATGCTATAAGATGTAGGGTGTATGATGTAGTAGGAAAAGGCATACATCCTACATCCTATATCATACATAACCTACGACTGTCCGTAAAGAATGGGATTCAGCGTTGGGTCGTTGTACATTTTCATTTGCCGATAAACCTTCATGTACCGATCTCCATTCTGAATGTCCTCCACCAATTCATCGAAACAGCGAGCCAGATCGGCTTCCTGTTCAAGCAGGACGACCAGTTTTTGCTGGGCTTTCTGGCGGTGTTCGTCCGATACGTCCGGGCGGTCGACCTGTTCGCGGAAGTGATACAGCTTCAACTGTAGAATCGACATGCGGTCGAGGAGCCAGGCTGGCGTTTCGGAATTCATACGCGCCGTCGGTTTGGGTGTGGCTCCGGCAAAAAGGTCTGAAAACCAACTGTCAATTAACTCCACTGTATCGGTGCGATCCTGATTCGACTGATCGATCCGGCGTTTGACCGCTACTAGCTCGCTGGGACTTATCGTTGGACTGCGGATAATATCTTCCAGGTGCCATTGGACCGTATCGATCCAGTTTTTCTGATAAAGAAGATAGGCGACGCCGTTGGATGAATAAGGGTTATTGATAGGCGTATCGACCTGATCGGTCAGGTGATAGTCCTGAATACTCTGGCGAAAAATGTCGTTTGCAAACGTGGCGTTCATAGTCAATCAATCAACTGCAAAGATACAGCTTTTCGTGGGTTATGCTTTGCCGGAATACCCTGACAGTGTACCGGGGAGTTTATACTGATTGGCTACAAATAAGCTGTAGGAATAATTTATCGGGCGTTCAATAGGCCGCTCAACGGGTAAAATCGACCACCAATCCATTATCAGAACTCGTAAATGAACCTTTCCCGAAAATTTAAACGTTTGTTTAAAACAAGCGTTAAAGCGCTGCCTAAACCTGTAGATTGATCGCTTAACCATTACGTTTATGCACTGTAGTCCCTCAAAAAGTACGGAAGAGCGAATTCGGGAAGCAGCCCGCCGGGTCTTTCTGGAGAAAGGATTTGACGGCACTACCTCGCGCGATATTGCAGATGCAGCTGGGATCAACATCGCCCTGACCAATTACTATTTCCGGAGCAAGGAAAAGTTGTTTATCAGCATTTTCGATGAGCTGATCCAGTTGTTATTTGGAGGGATGATCTGCATCCTGAACAAACCGATTGGGTTGCGCGAGAAAATAGCTGAACTGGTTGAGCATGATTTTCAACTGATGAAGAGCAACCCGAGCCTTTCCATATTCGTCATGAACGAGATTCATCGGAATCCCGAACGTATGGCGAATGCCGTGGAGGCCAGGAAGCAATTTCAGCAATCCGTTTTTGATGAGCAGCTTCAGCGGGAAGTTGCCATGGGTAATATACGACCTATTGAAGCGATGCACCTGATGGTGATGATCGTTGCCAATATTCAGTTCCTGTTTGTCAGTAAGGCCATGCAAATGCGACTTTGGCACATGAGTGAGGCTGATTTTGATGTATTTGCCAACCGGCACAAAGACATGGTTGTCGATATGATTACCAACTATTTATTCACATTTGAAAGCGTCTGATTTTTACTAGTTAATACACCAGTTTCTATGACTATCCGCTGTTGAATACTGTTGCACGTACCGTCAGAGTACGAAGTTCTTCTCTGATAAAAACATCCCGATGCCTGCCTTAGGTGTATATGTAATCGAACGTAGGCCAGCGATTGCCCGCCGTGTTTAACGACAATTCAGTCAATTAACCGAACCATTCTGATGCGTTTAGCCGACTGGTTCGTAACCATACATCCTCTATGGAAGCACTTTTTACTGTACCGCCGGTTGTTGATCTGCCGGTTGATTTTCGGCTTTCATTTCGGCCGTTTGTGGCCTTTCTGAAAGCTCAGCAACAAAAATTTTCCTCCGCTACCGAGTTGTCCCGGCTATATGGGTATCTGATCGACAGGTTTACGTCGATGGATGCGCTGACCGATTCTCCAGAGCTTCGCCTGAGCGAGACGCAGGTAACCGAGCTATTTCAGTTGGTGAGTATAGCCATGCTCCCGCTTTCGCAGACTCGGCCAATTCCCTTTGCGTTTGGGCTGCCTCTTCCTCTGACATTTTATCATTATTCTTCGGCTTTTAAAACCTTGATCCAGCAGGTACCTGAGTTTCTGCAAAAAGGACCTGATCAAATCCAGTGGGAGAAAAAGAAATTTTACCTCTATCAGCTGATTCTGGACCGGTGTTATGGTATCGCAACCACTGAGACCTGTGGGCCAACCATGCGTTTTGAAAAGGAGCAGGATGGCCTGATGCGTTATTATCGGATGGAGGTCGATGCATCGTTTTTCGAACCGCGAATGGAAGGGGAGTTGCCGCCCCTAAAATCAGCCTGGGTCGATTTTGCCAATGGAGTAGGTCCTTTGCCGGAAGGTGATGATGCCCTACCATTGGAACGGTTTACATTCGAAGGCTTTTCCTTTTTCCAGATCGAAGACATCACCGAAACCGAAACTATTCGGCAATTGGAAGATGTGTTTGTGCATCTTCAGTCGGATACGGAACCCATGATTTACCGCCGGTTCGAAACGGCCATGCGGAATCTGTGCGGTCGGCCGGATTTGCAGATTAGTCTGATGCCGATGCCACAGATCAACGGGCATTTTGTACACCATCCGGAAGGGAAAAAGCGCAGCATTTTTATGCGGCATGCGGTCAATCCAATGGACGAGTACAACAATCCGGAAACGCAGGCGCTGGCGACAAAATTGATGAATAACCCTACCCCACATGTATTTGCTGGTCTGCGTGGTTTGCCCGAGAAGGAAGCTAAAGCGTTGGAGGAGCGGGGTATTCGGAGTTTGCTGGTGTATCCGATCGTGATGGCCAACGAGGAGTTTGGCATTCTGGAAATGGCCAGTTCACAGCCCGATGCCTTTGATGATAGCGTACTGAGAACCATTGAACGCATTAAGCCGCTGGTGCAGGAACTGCTTCGGTATCAACTGAACCAGTTTAAGGCCGAAATCGAACAACTGGTTCGGACCAAGTTTACGTTGTTACAGCCTGCCGTCGAGTGGCGATTTTATAAAGAGGCCTGGGAAGAGCTACGGCGTATTCATTCGGGCGATTCGACGGAACAACTGACACCCGTACGGTTCGAGCAGGTGTATCCGCTCTATGGAGCAGTGGATATTCGCAACTCATCGGTTGAGCGACACAAGGCCGTTCGGCAGGATTTGATCGATCAATTGGTGGCAGTTGAGTCCATTTTTATGCACGCCAATTTTCCTCCACAGCAGGAGCGGCCTGAGCAACTTCGGCTTGAGAATTATGCCTGTCAAATCAAACTGAAAGAGAGTATGGCCGCCGAGGACGAGCAGGAGATTGGGCTGTTTCTGGCCAATACGATCAATCCGTATCTCCGTCAGCTTGTGCAGGATCATCACGCACCTTTGTCCGAACTAGAGGCTTATTTTGCACAGATTGATCCTGGTACCGGCTTGTTCAACCGGGCGCTGAAGCGGCATGAGCTGACCATGGACAAGCTGAATGCAACGGTAAACGAATACATCAATCAGGAGGAAAAGCAGTTACAAACGATCTACCCGCACTACTTTGAACGGTATCGTACCGACGGCACGGAGTATACGATCTACATTGGGCAGTCCATCGCCCCTGATAAACCCTTTGCCCGGCCGATTCATCGGCAACTGATCGAGTGGCAGTTGTCGTCGATGGTGAAAACCGCCCGTCTGACGCATAAACTGCTGCCTGAATTGCCCTTACCCCTGAAAACGACGCAGCTTATTCTGGCGCATGCGAACCCCGTCGATATTGGGTTTCGGCACGACGAGCGTCGGTTTGATGTAGAAGGCTCGTACAGCATCCGGTATGAGGTCGTTAAAAAACGGATCGACAAAGCCCTGGTCGAAGGAAATGGCCAGCGCCTGACCCAGCCCGACACTATAGCTTTGGTCTACAGCCACATCTCCGAAATTGGGGACTATATCACACAAATTGAACACCTACAGGCAAGTGGCGATTTAAAACCTGAGATCGAATTCCTTAATCTGGAGCCAATGCAGGGCGTATTTAACCTGAAAGCGCTTCGGGTGGGCATTAATTACAAGGCGTAACCACAGTCCGGAACCATGAAACGAGTACAAAAAGCAGGTTATGGGCTGGTTGGTTTGCTATGCCTTTTTAGTCATATTTTTTCGTATGGACAGGGGCCGACAGCCTCTGCAGTTGCCAGCGATTCGATCCGCCAGCGGGTGATTCTGATCGGGGATGCCGGACGGTTGCGGCACGGTAAAAATCCTGTTGTGGATGCGGTGTCCAGCCGCTACAACCTGAATGACACCCGTACAACCCTGGTCTACCTGGGCGATAATGTGTATACCTACGGCCTCCCCGAAAAAGGTAGTCCCGATTACGATTCGCTGGCGGCTGTACTGGCGTATCAAGCGCGGCCTGGAGTTGGTAAGGCTGGAAAGGTGCTCTTTATTCCGGGCAATCATGACTGGTCGAAAGGGCGGCTGGATGGTTGGGAACGTATCAAACGGCAGGGGGAATGGCTTGATAGCCTACAAGTACCCAACATTCAGATGGTGCCAGCGGGCGGTTGTTCCGGACCGGAGGAAATACCCTTAGGGAATAATCTGATATTGGTGATTGTGGATACTCAGTGGTGGCTGCACCCCTATGCAAAACCGGGCGTTGAATCGGACTGTGCCTGTAAGAGCGAAGATGAAGTATTGGCTCGTTTGTCGGATATTGCTTACCGCAACAAAGGCAAGGGAATTATTCTGGCAACGCACCATCCCATGCGTAGCTACGGTATTCATGGTGGCTATTATACCCTGAAACAGCATATTTTTCCGTTAACGGAATTCTCTTCGGGTCTGTACATTCCATTGCCCGTCATTGGCTCTATCTATCCATTGGTCCGGGGGGTATTTGGTAATATTCAGGACCTGCCCAATCCCAGCTACCAACTGATGGTGAAGGCATTCGAACGTGCCATGGCCCCCGCGCCGAACGTGGTCTTCGTGGCCGGGCATGATCATGCCATACAGCATATAGTGGATGGGTCGCGAAACTATATCGTAAGTGGATCGGGTATTAACCGGGAACGGGTAAAACAGGGTAAAATGGCTCAGTTTGTCAGCAGTGAGTGGGGCTATGTTGTACTGGACTTACTGGCCAATGGCAAGCTGAACGCTACTTTTTATACGGTCGATGAACAGGCGAAGGCGACCGAAGCGCATACGGCAACGATTTTTACGGTTCCTCCCGTAGCTGATTCGGTAACGACAAACCGGCAGCGCCCAAACTGGCCTGATAGTGTACAAGTGGCCATTGCGCCTGAATACGACAGTGTAGGGCGAGTCCATCGCTGGCTGTTGGGGAATAATTACCGAAGTGAATGGGCGTCGACCGTTACATTGCCCGTTTTCGACATTATGCGGACGATGGGCGGGTTCAAAATTTTACAGCGGGGGGGAGGTTTTCAAACCAAATCGCTGCGAATAGAAGACTCCAGCGGGCGCGAATGGGTATTGCGAAGCATCCAGAAAGACCCGGCTAAAGCACTGCCACGGATATTGCAACAAACCATTGCCAAAGATGTCTTGCAGGACGAAATATCGGCGGGTTACCCGTTTGCCCCCTTAGCCGTACCCACGCTGGCGAAAGCGGCTGGTGTTCCTCATGCCAACCCTCGCGTCGTGTATATTCCCGACGATCCGGCGCTAGGCATTTATCAGGCCGATTTTGCGAATGGTGTCTTTTTATTTGAAGAACGCAGCCCCGGTGATAGCAAGTCGATCAGTACGCCCAAAGTGCTGGATGCGTTAGAAAATGATAACGACAATCGAGTCGATGAAAAGGCTGTACTGCGGGCGCGGATGCTCGATTTGTTCATTGGCGATTGGGATCGTCACGAGGATCAGTGGCGTTGGGGAAGTCGAAAACAGGACAAAGGGAGATTATATTACCCCATCCCCCGCGACCGTGACCAGGTATTCTTCCGGGCAAACGGACTGTTACCAACGATCGGTTCCTTACCCTGGATACAGCCTAAATTTCAGGGATTCACGACTAAATTGCCGAACGTAAACGGGTTTATGTTCAACGGCCGCTATTTCGACCGACTGTTCTTGCATGGTCTGACCGAACAGGATTGGATAGTGGAACTTAAGAAACTGCACGATGCATTGACGGACGAGGTGCTGGAACAGGCCATTCGTCAGTTGCCGGAAGCGTCCCGAAAAAAAACCGGACAGAAACTACTGGAAACGCTTAAGTCTCGTCGGGAGTGGCTCTTGAAAGAGGGATTGACTTATTATCACTTTTTAGCCAAAGCAGTCGATATTCCCGGATCGGATAAGGACGAATTGTTTCGTATTGAGCACCAGCCCGATAATAGACTGACCGTTTCCATATTCAAAATAACCCGAAAAGGGGTAGACGATTCGCCATTGTTCAGTCGGGAATTTGATGGACACGAAACGCAGGAAATCCGGCTATTTGGTCGAAAAGGTGACGACCGATTTGAGGTAGTTGGAAACCAACCCGCACACATTCGCGTGCGGCTGATTGGGGGTAAAGGTGACGATGTGTTCTCGGTAGAGGGGCAACCTGGAAAACCCATGGTATATGATATGCGGACTGAGGCCAACGTGCTTCCTGAAGCGTCCGGCTTTATTGATCGCCGTTCAACGAGCAAAGCAGTTAACCAGTATGACCCGCATGCCTTCAAGTACGATCGGCTGGCTCCATTGGCAACTATTGGGTTTAACCCCGATGATGGCCTGATTTTGGGGGCAGGTGTACAATGGATCAAACAGGGCTTTCGGAAAGCACCTTATGCGGCCATGAACCGCCTGATGATTACCCGTTCGCTGGCTACCGAAGCCATGTCGATCAAGTACGACGGTATTTTCACCGACCTGATCAGTAAAAATGATCTGTGGCTCAGTGCATTTTCAAAAGCGCCCGACAATGTAACCAACTTTTTCGGTCCTGGCAACGAAACCATATATGATCAGAGCCGTTCGATTCGCTACTATCGTACCCGTTATGATCTGATTAACGTCGCGGCTTTGCTAAAACCCGAAACGGGCAATCATATGGAGGTGTCGATTGGTCCTGTTTTTCAGCATTTCAGCCTGAACAGGGATGATAACAACGGGCGTTTTATAGAAAAGTATCTGGCCGATCTGCCCCCGCAGGAGCGTTTTCTACGGCAGGAAAGTTACGTAGGTTTACAGGCTGGATTGCTGATCAACAACCGAAACAACCCGGTCCAGCCCTCACGCGGTCTTCACTGGAATACGACGGTGCTGGCGCTACAGGGATTCGATGAGCACAGCAACAACCTGCTCCAGTTTCGTACGGATCTGAGCATTTACACCAGCTTTAGCCCAGCCGCCCGCTTTGTGATTACCAATCGAATCGGTGGCGGACTAACCTATGGTAGTCCAGCGTTTTTTCAGTTGTTATACCTGGGTGGGCACGACAACCTGCGGGGATTCCGAACGTACCGGTTTGCGGGTAATCACATGATTTACCATAACATCGAAGCGCGGCTGAAACTCTTCAGCTTTAGGTCATTTCTATTTCCGGCTAGTGTGGGCCTATTGGCGTTCAACGATGTGGGCCGCGTGTGGCTCAATGGCGAATCGTCTCATCGCTGGCACGACGGCTATGGAGCCGGGCTTTATATGAGTCCTGCTCAATTACTAACTGTTACGGCATCGGTTGGTTTTTCCGACGAATCAACCTTACCTTACGTGTCGCTCGGTTTCCGATTCTGATTGCTCCGAAACTCCAATACCTTATGACTCCTGACCTCTTAACTCAGACCGAAACCTACGTTACCCAGTTCTTTACCGACCATCTTACGCCCGATTTTACCTACCACAATCAGGCGCATACACAGGAAGTTGTACAGGCTGTCGATCAGATAGCTCGGTTTTATACGCTATCCGAATCGGATTATCTGACGGTTATGGTAGCGGCCTGGTTTCATGATCTGGGTAATCTGACCGGACTATCGGAGGGACATGAAGACCGGGGCGCAGTACTTGCTGCTGGGTTTTTACAGAAAATGGGCGCATCGATGGAGTTAATAGAACAGGTGCAAACTTGCATTCGGGCCACCAAAATGCCCCAATCGCCCAACAATCGACTGGAGGAAATCCTGTGTGATGCTGACCTGTTCCATCTGGGTAGTGAAGATTATCCCGATTACCAGAAACGACTTCGGAAAGAACAGGAACATCGGTCAGGCATGGAGATTTCGGGGAAATCCTGGCGGCAGCAAAACATTGCTCTCCTCGAAAGTCATCGCTACTTTACCGACTATGCACAAGAGCGGTTAGCGGCCGGGCAGGCTGAAAATCTCCGACGATTGCTAGAAAAGCAGGCTGAGAAATCCGCCGAAAAAGAGGCTAAGGCCGAAAAAAAGGAAGTCAAGTTGGAGCAAACTGATAAAAAAAATCCTGGTACCATAATTGAACCTGCCCCGGTTGCCGACGCAATAGAAATTCCCGAGCCATTGATCTGGAAAGAACCAAAGGAAAAGAAGAAAGACAAAGAGAAGGATAAGCGCTCAGATCGGGGCGTCGAAACCATGTTCCGAACCACGTCAACCAACCACATGCGCTTGAGCGAAATCGCTGATAGTAAAGCCAATATCATGATTTCGGTCAATTCGATCATGGTCTCGGTGGTTGTATCGGTACTGCCCCGTCGGATCGAAGAAAACCCATATCTGATGGTCCCCACCACGCTATTCCTGATTACGTCGGTCTTAACCATCGTGTTTGCCATCCTGACCACCCGACCCAACGTCAGTCATGGTACCTTTAGTCACAGCGACATCGAGCAGGGCAAGGGGAATTTGCTGTTTTTTGGGAATTTTTACCAGATGAGCCTGGGTGAGTATGAATGGGGGATTCAGCAACTGATGAACGACAGTACCTACCTCTATAACTCGATGGCCCGCGACATCTATTACCTGGGTCTGGTACTGGCAAAAAAATACAAGCTGCTGCGGGTAGCCTACAACATATTCATGTTTGGCTTTATCATTTCCATTCTGGCCTTCCTGATTGTTTTCCTGATTAAAAAGTAAGGGGCAGATACAGAACTTCCCGAAAGTTCAGAACTTTCGGGAAGTTGACATCGCAAAAGATGGTTTATTTCGGCAACCAATTACATCCGGCCCGCCAGCATTTCGACAATGTATTGGTACGAATCGGTGGCTAACTTCTGATTGATAGTTTGGTCCCAGCGCTCACGCTCGGTAACCCGGCCATCAGCATTCAGCGTGTATTTGTACCGATAGTTAAACAGAACCTGGTAAGGGCTGCTTTTTATCCGGCTGATACTCTGAACAAGGTGCTTGTGGAACTTGCCGAAAATGGGTAGAAACAGAAGCTCGGTTCCCTGGTCCATCATGTTACTGTCGAAAACGGTGTACAGCGGGTTTTGTGGGTGATAGTCCGTTTGCATCGGGCCGTAACCTGTGTAGCTGTACAGGTTCTGATACTCAATGGTTGAGTCGTACTTCTGCGTTACCATCGACAGTTCGCCGTCGGCATTGTAAGTGAACTCGGTTGATGTATGGCCACCGCCTTCTATGTGAAACTCAACCAGGTGTTTGTTGACGAACTTATACCCAACGTAGTACTCTTTCGTAACGACACCGTTGCTGTCGTAAAACCGAACCCAGCCCAAATTGGCTGTGTAATCCTGATTCAGACTGATCACATTGACTTTGTATTTTACCGGTACGCCACTGTTGCTGGAATAACTGGTTGCTTTTACATAAGAGGGGCTCACACCGTATTCATACTCAGTGTAAAGGTTGCCGCGTTTTACTTTTATCAGCTTGCCATCCGCGTTATACGATAACTCATAAGGCCCTTCCTTAACCAGCGTATATTTTTTGGTCGCTACCAGAATATCGCTCTGAACAGCCACATCGCTGCCGGCATTGGTATTGGTCACTTCAGGGCTTACAGGGGTAGGCAGGACATCTTTTTGGCACGAAACTAAACCGGTACCTAGTACAAAACTTACTGCAAACAGGGTAATCTTAAAAGGGGAGTTCATTGTATTTGTTGTGTTTGAAATAGAATTGTGAATGGTGGTTAATCCACTGTTTTGATTGAACACAACAAAGGTAAGGGCATGGCAGAGCAGCTTGCCAGCTTCAATCAACAACTGGTAGTATTGGCCGAATAACTGGTGGGGAAAATTGGACGGATTGAAGATTGGCTGTTGCGACACGTAATTAAACTAATCGGAAAGTTATCGGCGCAGAACAGAACTTCCCGAAAACTCCAGGCTTTCGGGAAGTTAAAACTGGTATTTATTTACTCGAAAAGTGCCTTTACAAGGTCATGCCTGTGTTAAACAGACGTTGGCCATACCCGAAAGGCTTCACCAATTCCGAAGGCCGACTGTTCGGTAGGTAGTTCCATAAAGCCATCGGCGGCAAGTAGGTTGGCAAAATCGGCAGAGCCGGAACCGGGCAGGGGATGGGCCATCGTTCGGCCGTCGGGGGCAGCGGTGAGCCGAACAGGCAGGAAGTAAGTGAGGTTAGGCTTAAAAACGACCGACTGGGCTAATTGAGCGTATAGTGCTGGGGCTGGAGCTAACCCAAGTGAGGTCCGCAAATAGGGAATAACATAGCGATAGGCGCACAAAACGGTCGAAACGGGATTGCCCGGAAGCGCGAAAACCGTTCGATTTGGATAAGCCGTGTCGGTTGACGAGGTACCAAACCAGAGCGGTTTGCCGGGCCGTTGCTCGATCTTATGAAAATGCTTCTGGATACCCAGTCGCGTCAATACATCGGGCACAAAATCAGCTTTCCCGGCCGATACACCCCCACTCAGAATCAGCACATCGTTAGTTGCCAACAAATTCTGTATTTCTGCTTGTAAGACTTGTTCATCGTCGACAATATGATGCAGTGTAGCTGTAATGCCCAGCGAGGTAAGTGCCGCCCGCAGCATGTACGTATTCGATCGGCGAATCTGGTGGGGGAGGGGCGTATCACCCACATCCACCAGTTCGTCGCCCGTAGAAATGAGTGCCACACGCGGAAGGCTAGAAACCACAACGGTTGATTTGCCGACGGAAGCCGCTACGGCAATGGCCGATGGACTCAACAAAGTGCCTACAGGCAGCAGTTCATCGCCAGCCCGCCGGTCAACAGCCTGGAGGTGAATGTTTTGGCCTACCGTTATATCATCAATAGTAATTGTCGCCTGACCGTTGGAAACGCTGATGTCTTCATAGCGAACAACCGTATCGATTCCTACTGGCAGCATGGCTCCCGTCATCACTTCCAGGCAGGCTGTTGCATCGGCGAGGGTTTGTTGAGGTTGTCCGGCAAATTGCTGCCCACTAATCCCGAACGTCCGTTGCCCGGATGCATAAGCCGAAAAGGCTATCCCAATCCCATCCATCGACACGCGGTTAAAAGGCGGAAAATCACGGTCGGCAAAGATCGGTTCACGTAGGACTCTGCCCAGCGAATCCATCAGTGGGATAGTCTCGGTAGGTAGGGTAAGTAGGTGTTGTTGAGTTATGGCAAAAGCGTCGGCAACAGAAAGCATATGAGTAATGGATAATGAATAATGGATAATGTAAAGGTACAAAGGGACGAACCGTATTCGATTTTTCATTGTACATTGTACATTATCCATTATTCATTCAATTATGTTTTCGCACCTTAACGCCGAAGGAAATCCCGCCATGGTTGATGTTGGCGGCAAAACCGTATCACGCCGAACGGCCCGCGCCCGTAGTATTGTGACGCTTGGCCCCGACATTATGCAGCATCTGGCTCCATCAGGTTCGGCAGGTACCGAGATTACCACGAAAAAAGGTCCTGTCTTTCAAACGGCCATCATTGCCGGAACGATGGCGGCCAAACGGACCGATGAACTGATTCCACTTTGCCATTCGCTGGGGCTCGATAACTGCCAGATCACGATAATCACTGAAGGGACTGATGCGATTGTGGACTGCCTGGTATCGACCGAGGGAAAAACTGGCGTGGAGATGGAAGCGCTGGTTGGCGCATCGGTAGCGGCTTTGACGATCTATGATATGTGCAAAGCTTTTTCGCACGACATTGTGATCAAGGAAACCAAGCTCATGGAAAAAACGGGCGGTAAACGGGACTTTCGACGTGAGTAAACTGAATGGACTTATCCTGACGGGCGGGCGTAGTACGCGTATGGGTACGGATAAATCGCAGTTGATCTATCATGGTAAAACCCAACGCGATCATTTAACCGAACTGCTCCGACCCTATTGTAGTGTGGTATTCTGGTCGGTGAATACCACGCAGGAAACCGAACTGGAAATGGCCGGAGCTCTTCAGCTTCGGATCGTTGATCGGTACGATTTGCCCGGCCCGATCAACGGTATTCTGTCAGCCTTTGCCTATGATCCAAATGCGGCCTGGTTTGTGGTTGCCTGCGACATGCCCTTGATAAGCGTCAAATCGATCGATGCGCTGGTCAAAGGGCGTGATCCAGCTAAACTGGCAACCGTTTTTTATGACTCGGACGGCCAGTTGCCCGAACCATTACTGGGTATCTATGAACCCGCTTTCGGCCCTGTTCTGCATGAGGCCGTTGAGAAGGGAGCCTATTCACCCCGTCAGATTCTACAACAAAATGATATTCATCTGCTGACGGTACCTGATGCACAGGAGTTGACTAATATTAATGATCCCGACGAGCGCGAAAAACTTGGACTATAAACAATTGGTTTGCCTGGGAAACAGGTAATTAAACCAATCCGTTATGAGCGTATTTCGTCATTTTCTCCTGGCTGCTGGCTCAATGCTGCTGGGACGCCCAACTACTGCCCAGCCAATAACAACCGATTTAAGGGAATTTACCGATCAGCGCATTCATCATCAGAACGTGCTTGGTCTTACGCTAGGCGGTTACGCGCTGGCGAACATAGCCGTTGGCAGTATTGCGGCTGGACAAACGGTAGGCGAAACGAAGTATTTTCACCGAATGAATGTGTATTGGAATCTGGTCAACCTGGGTATTGCCGGAGTGGGTTTGCTGGGCTCCCGTAAGCAACAGGCAGGTAATGAAACAGTAAGCGAGGCAATTCGGAAACACGAAACCATGAAGCAAATCTTACTGCTCAATACCGGGCTTGATGTGGCGTATGTGATTGGAGGAGCTTATCTGCGTGAGCGTGCGGAAACACATCCTGACCAGGCCGACCAACTTCGAGGGTATGGAAAATCTATAATGGTACAAGGAGGCTTTCTGCTGGCTTTCGATCTGGTCAATTACATCATCTTCAAAAAGAGAGGGGATAAGCAGGAACGTAGGCTACTCGCGGTGGGTCCTGATGGTCTGGGCATCAGATGGGTTGTTCGATAAGAATCTGAGAATACGAAGAAAGCGAACCGTCTCCTGAACTAATCTATTTACCTCGTCGTTCTGCGATAATTTACTAGTCGCAATGAGCCAATGCCAGCCCCATTACAACCCTTTCAGTCATTTATTACAAACGCCATTACTGTAGTTCAGCAAGACCCCGAAGCCGTCGGATTAGCCGTCGGTGGTTCCTGGGCATCGGGCGATATGGACGCCTATTCCGATCTCGATCTGGTCCTGGTCAGCAATCAGCAGATAGCTCCAGACGTGGCAAACATGCAGGCTTACGCGGCTAAATTCGGATCAATACTGGCGTCGTTCCGGGGCGATCATGTTGGCGAACCCCGTTTGTTAATTGCCCTTTACGAGTCGGCGTTATTGCATGTCGATATTAAATTCGTAACACCAGGAGAATTTCATCACCGTGTCGAAAATCCAACGATTCTCTGGGAGCGAGACGGCATCCTGACCTCAATTATCCAGCAAACTACAGCTCAGTACCCTCCGTTCGATTTTCAGTGGGTCGAAGATCGTTTCTGGATCTGGGCGCATTATGCCGCCCTGAAAGTAGGTCGTGGTGAATTCTTTGAGGCTATAGATTTCCTGGCTTTTGTGCGTAATGCGGTCATCGGGCCCATGCTTCATCTGAACAATGCGAGTTTGCCAAGGGGTGTTCGCCGGGCCGAAACAACGTTTGGCACCGACGAACTAACCCGATTGCGTAAGACTGTTTCGATGCCTGACCGAATGACGCTATTGAGCAGTTTGTGGGAAGTAATGTACCTGTACGAATCGTTGCGGGATACGCTGGCTCCCGACACATTCCGTAAAAATAATGCCGCTCAGTTAGCGGTTACCAAATATCTTGCAGCCCTTTAAAATTGTCAGACGTAGTCAAGGATGGTCAGGTATGGTCAAGTGTTGTCAACGAATGAAAGCTTATACAACACTTGACCATACCTGACCATCCTTGACTACGTCTGACAACTCTTGACAATAAATTCTATGATGAATCAGGACGAACTCTTTTTGCGCGAGGCTATCCAACTGGCCCGCGAAGGTATGAACAGTAATCAGGGCGGGCCTTTTGGCTGTGTGATTGTTCAAAATGGCAAAATTGTTGGGAAAGGCTGCAACCGGGTTACCTCAACCAACGATCCGACGGCCCATGCCGAAGTAGTAGCAATCCGCGATGCCTGCCATCATCTGGGAACTTTCCAACTGGATGGGTGTACGCTCTACGCTTCGTGTGAACCATGTCCTATGTGCTTAGGGGCCATTTACTGGGCCCGACCTAGCCGGATTGTTTATGCGGCTATGCACGCCGATGCTGCTAATGCCGGTTTCGATGATTCATTTATTTACAAGGAACTGGAAAAAAAACACGAAGAGCGCCATATTCCCATGCAGCAGTTGCTGCGCGACGAAGCCGAGCAGGTATTTCGGGAGTGGGTAGCGTTGGATAAGCGAATACCGTATTGATTGTCATTAGGTGGTCATTATTTGTCATTTTTCGTTTATTACTCACCCTGGAATATCAATTATTGACCATTAATGACAATCAAATGACCACCTAATGACTACTCGGTAGAAAACCGTACTTTTGTAAAAAAATAGTTTACGTCATGCCAGGAATGGAATTTTTTGGAGCGGCTGAGCGCAAGGAAATCAACGATGTGCTCGAGACCGGTATCCTGTTTCGGTATAATCACGAAGCGCAGCGGAACAATATCTATAAAGCCCGCGAATTTGAGGCTGAAGTAGCCAACGTGGTAGGGGCGAAATATGCCCATGCGGTATCGAGCGGCTCAACAGCTGTATTGTGTGCGCTGGCTGCGGCCGGTATCGGTGCTGGTGATGAGGTGATTGTACCGCCATTTACCTACATCGCTACGGTCGAAGCGGTTCTGATGATTGGTGCCTTACCTGTTTTTGCCGACATCGACGAAACACTTTGCTTAAGTGCTGAAGGAATTCGGAAAGCCATTACGCCCAATACCAAAGCCGTTTGCCTGGTACATATGTGTGGTCAAATGGCCGATATGGATGCGATCATGGCCGTTATCAACGAGCACAATCTGGTACTGGTTGAAGATGCCGGTCAGGCAATGGGGGCTTCCTTCAAAGGTGTTTCGACGGGGCTATGGGGCAAAACCGGTGCCTATTCGTTCGACTTCTTCAAAATCGCAACGGCGGGTGAAGGGGGGATCATGGTCACCAACGATGAAACCGCTTACAAACACGCTGATTCCTACTCCGACCATGGTCACGACCACATTGGCTCCAATCGCGGTATGGAACAGCACCCAATCCTGGGCTTCAACTACCGGATCAGCGAGCTACATGCGGCAGTAGGACTGGTGCAAACTCGCCGGGTTCCCGAAATTATCCAGAAAAATAACGTTCACAAAAAGCGGCTGATGGAGCTTCTGGCGACTGTACCGGGGGTATCGTTTGCTCAAATTCCTGATGCCGATGGTGACTCGGCCACTTTCCTCAACCTGTTCCTGGAAGATACCCAGTCGGCTCAGCGTACGGTTGCCGAGTTGAACGCAGCGGGTGTCGGCGGGTTCAACTACTGGTTTGTCAACATGTATCACTTCATCAACCAGTGGGATCATATCAAGGAAATGCGGACAGCATCGGCATTGGCGGTTGAGAAGTTCGGAGCGCCACAGGACTATAAAAACCTCGATATTCCGCGTGCGCAGGCTGTGATCGGCCGGTTGATTTCGTTCGGCATTCGGGCTTCCTGGACGGCAGAAGAAGTAGATAAACTGGCTACCGCGATCGAAACTGCTGTTCGGAAAGCGACCCTGGTAGAAGCGTAATGCCCACGTTATTTATTAACGCTGGTCTTCGCTTCTTCTTTGTTATGTTCGATCTGATAAATGAACCTTTCCATATTCATATAGGTGATGGTGGGCGTAAGCTCTGTAAATATTGGATTTTTGCCGATGGTACAATTGAGCTTGCTGACTCAAAAGGATTTAAACAGCGCGAACTGAACGATATTGAAGCGACGTTAGTCTCTCAATGGCTTTAATTCAGGAAGCTTATGGCAACTATTGCACAACCAACCGCCTTGCTGTCAACTACAAAACCAAACAGAGTAGCTGAAGCAGTTCCTATTGCTGACCTGCCGGTAATTACGAATGTTTGGGTGGATGATACTCGGGTACATCTGGACCTTGAATATGGTCGATCCATTGCGTGGCCATTTGCGTGGTCGTCAGTTTTGGCTAAAGCGACTCCTGAACAACGGCAACATTTTTCGTATTCGGCATATCATATTTTTTGGGATGATATCGACGAAATTATTGGTATAAAAAACGTTTTGTACCCTCTTGTCCAACGGGCTGAATAACTGCCCGTTCTGATAACACATGGTAACTGCACAGACACAAACCACGCATAAAAATTTCAAAGGCATCGAAAAGACCGTTTTTGGTCGGGGAAGCTTTTCCCAGCTCGATGACATCCTGGCTCCTCACCGGGCCGAAAACGAACAGTATTTCGTTTTTCTGGTCGATAAGTATTTCAAAGGCAAGCCGCTGGAGGAACGAGTGCCAGCTCATCCCGAAGACCTGACATATTACATCAGTGTTGAAGAGCATGAGCCAACAACTGATCAGATCGATCAGCTTCGGGATGAAATTCTAGCAAAAAAGGGTCTTCCTTCGGGGGTGGTGGGTATTGGGGGCGGTAGCATCATGGACATTGCCAAAGCCCTGTCGCTGATGCTCACCAATGAAGGTTCGTCTACGCTGTACCAGGGACTGAACCTGATCAAAAAGCCGGGTATTTACCATGTTGGTGTACCAACCATTTCCGGTACAGGTGCTGAAGTGTCGATGACAGCCGTACTGACTGGCCCTGTAAAGAAACTTGGTCTCAAATGCGAATGGACGGTGTTTAATCAGGCTGTTCTTGATCCCGAACTGATCGCCACTGTGCCACGCAACTGGTGGTTTTACACCGGTATGGATACCTACATCCACTGCGTGGAGTCGGAGAACGGTCGGATGAATAACGCGTATTCGCATGCCTACGCCGAGCAGGCCATGAAACTTTGCCGGGAGGTGTATCTGGGCGAAAATTCTGGTCAGACACCCGAAAACGACGATAAGTTGATGGTGGCTTCGCTGATGGGAGGTTTAAGCCTGACCTATTCGGAAGTGGGTGTTTGCCATGCGTTAAGCTATGGCCTGTCGAAAATTCTGGGAACTCGCCATTGTTATGCCAACTGCCTGATCATGAATCACCTGGAAGACTATTATCCAGAAGGCGTGGCCGAGTTTAAACAGATGGTAGAATACCACCAGATCGACCTACCACAGGGATTGTCGAAAGACTGGGACGATGAAACCATTACGAAGATGGCCCATGTGTCGTACAATCTGCCTCATATGTGGCTGCACGCTATTGGCGACAATTGGCAGGAAGTCATTACCATCGATCTGTTGAAAGATTTGTTCCGCCGGTTGTAATTAAACGTGTTCAGGTTGTTCGCTACCCATGAAAAACGCAATCAGAATCTTCCTCATTGTCCTTACGGTTTCGATAAATATCGGCTGCGATCAGGTATCGAAAACCATCGTACGTGGCAAGGTCAATTATGGCGAAAGCATTCCGTTGCTGAACCGCCATGTAACCCTGACCAAAGTTGAGAATTCGGGTGCGTTTTTGAGCTTAGGTGATGCCTGGCCTCCGCTGGTCAAAAACACATTGCTACTGGTACTACCCATATTGGCACTTCTGGGTGGGTTAGCTTATCTGCTTTTATCAAAGAAAGTTTCCCGGTTATTTGTCCTGGGAGCCTGCTTTATTATTGGAGGTGGCATTGGCAACCTGATCGACCGGGCGGCTTATGGTTCCGTAACGGATTTTTTACATATGCGTTTGGGGCCCTTTCAAACCGGCATCTTCAATATGGCTGATGTATCGGTCATGGTAGGTACCGGATTTATTTTGCTGAATTCCTTTCTGAAGAAGGATACGAGCCAGTTTACTTAAAACGACAGAGAAATGTCACAAAAAATCGTTCGCGTTGGCGATATCGAGTGCGGAACTGATGATTTATTCCTTATCAGTGGCCCCTGTGTTATCGAAGACGAAAAAATCATGATGACCGTAGCCGAGCAACTCCGCGAAATTCAGGAGCGTGTCGGTATCAAAATTATTTATAAATCATCCTTCCAGAAGGACAACCGCTCCAGTCTGAACTATTACAACGGCCCTGGTCTGGAAAAAGGCATTCAGGTGCTGGCGAAGGTAAAGGAGCAATTCGGTTTCCCACTCCTGACCGACGTACATTACCCTGACCAGTGCGCTCCGGTTGCCGAAGTAGTCGATGTGATTCAGATTCCCGCCTACCTCTGTATGCAAACTATGCTGGTGACGGCCGCTGCCAAAACCGGACGGGTTGTCAACATCAAGCACGGGCAGTTTCTGGCACCGGAGAACATGAAGCACCCGGTCAAAAAAGTTGAAGATTCGGGCAACGATCAGATCATCCTGACCGAGCGCGGTTACACCTTTGGCTACAATGATCTGGTGGTCGATCCACGTAGTTTCTACCACATGGCGCGTACTAATTATCCTGTCGTATTCGACGTAACTCACGCCATTCGGAAGTACGGTATTCCATCGGCCGATGCCAAAGGCGGTGCTCGTGAGTACCTGCCCGTACTGGCTCGCGCGGGTGTCGCTGCGGGTGTCGACGGCTTGTTTGTGGAAACGCACACCTGTCCATCCGAAGCCCTTTGTGATGCGGCTAGTCAGCTGGACATTCGTTATCTGGAAGAGTTCCTGAAGCCCCTGCTCGAACTCCACGCCGTTGAAGTAAAATACCGAAACACCTTGCCAGAACTGGCCTAGAAAGTCATTTAGTAGTCATTCGTTGTCATTGGTAGTCATGCATTGTTACCTGAATTACAAGCAATGAATGACTGCTACTGACAATAATGACAATCGAATGACCATTGAAAATACGTTTACCGCCCTTGGTGGAAAGTTTGTTACACCGCCTGGTCAGATCGCCGAGAAGCTTCAGTCGGTAAAGGCCATTGTGTTCGACTGGGATGGTGTATTCAACAACGGGATAAAGACTGCATCGGGTAGTAGTTCGTTCAGCGAAGTCGATTCGATGGGGACTAACCTGCTCCGATTCGGGCTTTGGCTGCAACACAACCAGCAACAGCCCATTGCCGCCGTCATCACAGGCGTTACGAATGACCTGGCCGAAACCCTCGTGAAGCGTGAGCATTTTCATGCGTACTATGCCCAGGCCAAGCATAAGATCGACATCTTGAATCACTTGCTGGAGCAACATCAGCTCAAGCCTTCGGAAGTTGCTTTTTTCTTCGATGATGTGCTCGATCTGTCGGTCGCTGAAGTGGTAGGTGTGCGGGTCATGATTCGCCGGGACGCTAATCCATTGTTTATGGACTATGTCATCCGAAACGGACTTACCGACTATGTCACGGGTTGCCAAAGTGGCCAGTTTGCCGTTCGCGAAAGCAGCGAATTATTGCTGGGTTTATTAGGTCAATTTGAAACCGTGATGGACGAGCGACTTCGCTACAAGCCTGTTTATGATGCGTATTACCAGCAACGACAAGCTATCGAGTCGACTTATTGGATGGTAGGGCCGAATGGCCCAGAACCTAAATAATTATAACACAGAGATGCACAAAGAAACACGGAGATTCACAGAGTTTTAAATGATTATTTCTCTGTGAGTCTCCGTGTTTCTCTGTGTAACAAATTCTAAAAATATGATTATCGGTATTATCCCCGCCCGGTACGCTTCTACACGGTTTCCTGGCAAACCACTGGCCGATATTGGTGGAAAATCCATGATTCAGCGCGTGCTGGAACAGGCCAGTAAAGCAACATCGCTCTCGAAAGTAGTCGTAGCAACGGACGATGAACGGATTGCTGAAGCGGTTCGTCGGTTGGGTGAAGAAGCTGTCATGACCCGAACCGACCACCCCAGCGGAACCGACCGTTGCTGGGAAGCCTACGATCGGTTGGTTGCCGAAGGGATTGAGTCAAGTGCAACGGATTATATCATCAATATTCAAGGGGATGAGCCGTTTATCGACCCGGCACAGATTGACGAATTGGCGGCTATTCTGGATGGAACGGTTGAGTTGGCTACCCAAATGGCGACGGTCGATTCAGCCGCTATACTCCATGACCCCAAAGAAGCAAAAATTGTCGTTAATGCGCAGAACGAAGTCCTCTACTTCAGTCGATCGCCCATTCCATACCTGTGGGGTATTGAACCTGATCAGTGGCATTTGCATCACAACTATCACCGACATGTTGGCCTGTATGCGTATCGGGCGGATGTATTGGCCAGGCTGACCCAACTACCACCCTCACCCCTCGAACAGGCCGAATCGCTGGAACAGCTACGGTGGCTGGAAGCCGGTTACCGAATCAAATTGGTAGCGACAACGTATCAAACGCCCAGCGTCGATAGTCCGGCCGATATTGAGAAAATCCTAGGCAGTTTGTAACGATTGATGAGTTGAGTTGGGTTGCGTCCAGATCTGGTACTGAATCCGTGCCCATATCAGTAGACAAGGTACAGCTTTGATGTTGTAGGGCTGAAAAAACTGCTTTTGGATCACCTGTGGGAAAATATCCGTTGGCGAAAGCGAGGTGAACACAATCACCAGCGCCAGCAGGATTTTGTCCAGTTGAGTAGGCTCGTCAAGCGTTACCCACCAAAGGGCCACACCCGTTACGGCCATGACGTAGGTGGGCGACTCGGCCATTTTGTTGAACACAATCATAAACAGCAGAAAGTAGGCCACCATTCGGCGCTGAAACAACCGATCCGACCAGAGGCCGAACCGCAGGAAGGGCAGGAGAAACAGCGTAGCACCAATCAGTTCGATAATGCGGTAGTTGCCGTCCGTTTTTGCCATCCCAAACCAAGCTTCAGCGATGCCCATGACCGATACCTGTAGCCCCAACTTACTGACAACAATCACACTAAACCATTCCCGATATTCGGCGATAAGGTGATCCAACGGAATCATTGTTGCAGGAGCAATGGCAAACAGGAGTGTCCAGCCGATCATGGCCAGGATGAACTGCGGTTTTTTTGGATAGAACAGGAAGAAACCCGCAGCCGCAGCGCCGTAAAACTTGATGAATCCGCACAGCACAAAGAAAAAGGCAGCCTGCCAAACGCGTTCGTTCCGTAAGTGATAGAGACCCAGTAAAATGGCTCCGACAATCAGGTTGTTGCTTTGTAGGTTCTGGGCGGTAATTAGCGCTTCGAGAAGAATAATCAGCAGAGCCGAACGACGCTGCCGATCTGGATCTTTTTCGTCCGCTAAATAAAACCAAACCCCGGCCAGCAGCACAACCGTATTGAGCAGATTCCAGAGGATAATGCCGAGCAGATCGGGCAAATAATAAAATGGCCCCATCAGCCAGGCAAACGTCGGGCTGTATTTGTAGTTGTCGAAGTAGAGATGCGGATGCAGGCCGTAGATGCTCTTGTCTTTGAGCAAATTGTCGAACGGTCGGGCAAACATCAGGTAATTGTTATAATTGCCGTACCCAAGCAGGTAGTTTTGAAGCCCTACCAGACAAAACAAAAGGATAAATAACCCCATCAAACGGGGCAAGGTCAGGAAATTAAAAACGCGTTGCAACATCAGAACTGTTTACGGTCTGTAAAATTAAACAGGATAAGTGGTTTGTAGTTTAAAGTTTAAAGTTTCAAGTTTGATGTTAAGGAATGTATTGACTAGCCTCAAACATTAAACTTGAAACATTAAACGTCAATCTATATTGTCATCACATCATATCGTTCGCGAAAAACAGGAGCCTGCTCTATTGATTGCCAATGGCGAAGCCTGCCAGCCTGAACTGATTGGTCAGCTTTTAGAATGGAGCCCAACGGTAGTCGTGCTCGACCGGGCTATCTGGCGCGTGTTTGAACTAGGTATCAAGGTTGACGTTTTACTGGGCGACTTTGACCGTGAGCTAGATCTGGAAGCAATCATGGCGCAGCAGTATCCTTTGGAAATTGTTCATACCCCCGATCAAAATAAAACGGATCTCGACAAAGGCATTGAGTTTCTGATTGAACGCGGCTACCCGGCCGTGAATATCATCTGGGCAACGGGTCGTCGGGCCGATCATAGCTTAGTCAACATGACGAGTATTGTTCGGTACAAAGAGCAGATTCGGATAACGATGCTCGATGACTATTCTAAAATTTTTCCCCTTGTCGGACGGTTCGAAAAATGGTATGAAGCTGGAACCATTATCTCGCTCATTCCGGTCGGAACGGTAGCCGGGTTTACTTCAGAAGGGTTAAAATACAACTTACAGGATGCGACGCTCAAACTCGGTTACTTCACCAGCAGCAGCAACGAAGCCGCCCAGGACGGCTTTGTCCGCATCGAAGCCAAAACCGGTGATCTGCTGATTATGGAATGCTGGGACTAATTAATTGAGTGATTGAGCGAATGAGTGATTGTGCGAAAACCTGCCGGATGATTCGCTCAATCACTCATTCACGCTTTCGCTCTTTAATAACCTAGCTAGCGGCTTTTCCACAAACCTATACAGTCCACAACTAATTCCGATAAGCAGCAGGAAGAGTAGCCAGACATTAGTGATGCCGAATTTTTGAAGGCTATTAGCTATAACTCCATTGTGAATCAGGAAGAATGCGTACGAACTTCGGCCTAACAGCTGAATGAATGGATGGGAAAGGAGTTTTTGAACGACGGATGGTTGAATTAGCAAGCCTGTGAAAAATAGACTGACACCGATTGGAAGGAAATAATTATAAACGAGAACTTCACTCCAGAACACACTGTCGGCCTGTTTGGTACAGGTAGGGAGGAAAGCTTGCCAGAGCATACAGCAGGCTATGATGAATACACTCCAAAATAGAGCATAGCGGATTTGCGGTAATCGATTCTGGTGCCATCGCTGAGCCAGCCACATTCCTACGATAAACTCAAATCCACGGCCAAAGAAGGTATAAAACATCACAAATGGAAGGCTGCCAAACAGCCCAGACGCTGGTGCGCTCAGGAATGTCCATTTTCCCAGCGTTTGCCAGAGAATCAATCCGATACTGACCAGACTTAATGTAAGCCAACTAGGTCCCAGTCGTTTCAGCGCAATAAATAGTAGGGGTGCTGATAAGTAAAAGCAAAGTTCAACCGTCAGGCTCCAGCTTTGGGCAATTCCCGTAAATTTATACGTATCGAAAAAGCCTTTTAATAGGCTGAAATTTAAGGCTATAAGTTGCCAGCTTATAAGATGTTCTTTGAGCCTATATACGCCAATGGTCAGTAACAATACCAGACTGTAAAGTGGGAAAATTCGGGCGAAGCGATTCCATAAATAACTATGCCATGACCAGTTTTTGCCAGAAAAATAGCTATCGGCATAGCGGTGGTAGATCAGAAAGCCACTGAGTACAAAAAATAATGTGACGCCCGTATATCCCTGATCGATCAGTCGATAGGCGAAGGTGTTGGCTGAAGCTGGGTTATGATGGTGGAAAAACACCAGGGAAGCCGCTATGGCTCGTAATCCAGTTAAGGCCGGCAAGTTACGGCTGGTTTGGTAAATACGCTGGTCTGGTGCTGATTTATACATTAGCGCATGAGCAAAATTCGACCTCTCAAACGCGTTTGCTCTTTGTCAGGTATTGGCCAGGCTTCGCCGGTAGCATCCAGCACAGTAAGCTGATACATATAAACACCGGCTGGAAGTTGCTTTCCGGTCATATCCCGACCATCCCAGACCAGTTGATTCAGGCCGATGCGGGCAGGGGGAGAAAGCGACCGAACAAGGCGCCCATTTAGTTCGGTGATAGTAAGCGTGAGCATACCAGGAGCCTGTTCACCTTGTAGTTCAAAATTGAATACTGCCTGATTTTGGAATGGGTTGGGCGATACCGAGAATTGATTCAGTGACTTTTTCGATACGACTTTGAAGCTGACCTGATAAGGTACTGCCGAATTTCCCACCATATCGCGGGCTGTGACGGTAAGATGATACACCCCTTCTGCCAGCTTCGGTAATGGATACCGTAGCCGAAAAACATTGTCTTTTTGGAACGACTGACCAATGGCTTTTCGCCAGCTAAGGCGGTCAAAAGTGGCATTCTTTCCGGCTTTTTGCAGGTATATATCCATCCCAGAGGTATCCTGTCGAATGAGAGAGCGATTGTCATCTGCCAGCAGAATATCCAGTATGGGTTGAGCCGACACGACCGCACCATCAGCAATGCGGGCTCCGTCGAAGGCTACTTCAAGAAGTGGCCCCAATACATCGGGCTGGACAATCAGTTGAAAATCGAGTGTATTGTTCAGGAATGAATATTCGGGCTGCAGATGCGGATTTACCGTTACCCGTACCCGGTTTCTGCCTGGTAAGTGCTCGGTCGGGATGTTGAGCGAAAATCGAATGGTATCGGTCGCTGTAGGCGGTTTTACACGCCATCGCAAGGATTTAGGATTCGATAGAGCGGTTGCATAAATGGTTTGTAGCACTACCAACGAATCAGCAAATGGATACGGACTCAGATTCGTTAGCTGGATAGGAATTGAAACGGTGTCACCCTGTTGAATGTCGTCGGGTATACGCGCTGTTGCCTGAATCTGTCCTTCTGGTAAACCTGTCGGAATACTGGTTGGCGCATAAGTAAACGAACCAACGGACCAGTTTGCTGAGTCGGAGGGTGTCGTCGATTGATCTGCCAATCGTATCCGCCAGAAATACGTTACATTTGGTCGGTTGGGGAGGTTGATAAGATAGCTGACGAATTGGGTAGCTGTCAGTCGTTGGGCGGTGCGGAAAGGACTATCGAAACGAGCGGTGCTGTCCAGTTCCAGTTCGAAATGATGTGGGCCGTTGTCAAGATATTGAGCCGTTAGCCGGACTGTGAGTGTTGTAAGTAAAGCGTCTTGGGGTGGATAAATCAATACGGGCTTTGGGCTAAGCAGTGTAAGTTCAATACTAGCCTGATTATTGGTGTGGTCGCTTTCCTGTTGTGTGGCTGGCAAACCCGTCGGATTGATGGTTACATCAAAGAGATTTTCACCTTCGGCCGTCTGCTCATTCGGAATGGTCACTGTTAGTGTATCCCGATAAGCAATCGCTGTTGGAATGGTCAGATGGTAAGTGCCTATTTCCCGCCTATTGGCCAGTCTACTGACTTGGATAGGAAGGAATCCTGGTCGATATAACCCACTGTTTTCAACAATCATCTGTATTTTAACGGAATCGCTCCATAAGGTAAGCGGCTGATTCGTGGTAGCTTGTATGGTTAACGTGCTGGCTTTTAGGCTATAGTCGGGTGTTTGAAACGGAAACAAGCGAATGGCTGGATCGCCCTGCAAAACCATTTGCTGACAGGTAGCCAGTGCCTGCTCATCGGGTGTTTTGGCCAATATCCGGCGAATGGTTTCCTGTTGGAGCAGGCCAATGGATTTTCCCGATTGTATACTGTCCGTCAGGAGACTATACAACGTTGACGAATACTGGTGGAGCCTATCGACCGTGCCAAGGTGACTGTGGGCGATAGCCGCAATAGCACCCCGGTTGGGGGTAAGAACCCAGTCCGTTGCCAGCGTTGGTCGGCCAAAGAAAAAGTTGCCGATGGCACAACCGTTGACAAGTAGGAGCGGATACTTGCCTTTGTTGCGATAGCCAAGGGCTTCGTTCGAGCAAAAGCCAATGTCCAGGTCAGTGACATCCAGTCCCGAATGGCCAAAAAAAGTTATCAGCCCAACGCCTTCATTTATGGTTTTAGCCAGGCCAGGTAGTTCAACGGGCTGATTGGCTGTTTTAGAAACCGTTGTCACATGAGCGCCCAGCGAGGGCGCAGTCGCCTGTATACGATAGATATCGACAAGCTCACGGAACAGACTTAGTTCATTTGGCGATAGGCCACCACTCAGATGCAGCAAATTTTTGCGCCAGAGCTGCTCACCAGAAGGGTATTCGTATTCCTTTACTTTCGCCAGGTAGTTCATCACTTCCTGAGGAGTCGACGCATTGATTCGGCCGGTGGGCAAGGCCGGTACATCCGGTTCATTCGCCAGCAACCCAGCACTAAACCAATTATCGGAGCCAGGATAACCTGCCGTCATAACCAGGTCGAGGTTGGCTTGTTGTGGATCATGCCGAATGCCGGGCGTACTACGACCCCGGCCGATCAACAGTAGATAAGGTCTGGTGTCAGTCTGATTGAGAAACTGCCGGATAAAACGCCGAATAGCCAATGGGTGTCTCTCTCCGTAGCTGTACTGATCGAAGAGTTGGTGCATAGTGACCATCAGCGTGTCGAAGCCGCCACCCGCTTCTGAGGCTCGGTAGGATGCATAGGCCCGAACAGCATTCGATGTGGTATCTCCAGCCGTACTGACAGCCAGTTTCATCAGCGATTCGTGGCTGACAATCAGAAAAGAGGGCTTTCGCGTAGACCAGTTAGTAAAGTTGACCCGATGTAGGCCAGGTATTGGTTTTCGATCGACGCTGCTCAACAGGCTTCGGCTAATAACAGTACCCGAAATAATCAGTCGGACTGAGGTTGGCGAAAGTCTCACCGCCTCTAAACGAATAGGTGAATTTGAGTCGGTAATATCCCAGAAGTCTGCATTCGGCAGAAGGTCGGTGATAGTCAGTAAAGATCGCCCACTGGAATTTGGATTGAGCTGAAACACCTTAACCGATTGTGCATTAGCCGTTAGCTGCTGTGGATACCTGAGCCGGATGTACGATACCGAATACGCATCAGTAGCCGTGGATTCATTACTTGAAACGGTCGAAACTATTACCCGACCATCGGAACTAATGGCCTGCCAATCCAGGTCAAACCGTAGTTTCGCATTCGAATAGCCCACAAAACGTACACTATCCTGGCGTTGCAGATGATCGTTTGCTGAACCGATCAGGCAATCGACACGGTGGTTTGATACTTCCCGGCCAACGAGCAGAACGTCAACCTGCGGGTTGGGCCCCAATTGGGCAGGAGCAATGAGTTGGAATAGATTAGGGTAAGGCTGATTTTTCGATTGTATAGGTCCCGTGTACCCTTCTCCGGCTTCGTAATAACTAGTCTCCGTTTTTCCGGGTAGTCCGGCCGCCCAACCGGGATAATCAGAGGTGAACAGTCGTAGTTCTTCCGCCCAGTGATACGTTTCTGGTATCAGCCCAGCAGCGGTGGTATCGGCCTGCGTTGTCATCCGCTTACCGGGCTTACCATCAAGTCGCCAGGTCAGAAAGTAAGCAGTCGTGTCGTTGAATAAACTGTAATAGCGATGCGGTTGAGCCGTGTAGGGGCGATACAAAAGTGAATCTGGCTGGCCGTCGTTTTTCTGTCCATAGAACTCTATATAGTCGGTGTCGTCTAGCCGATGGTCGGTTTCCCCTTCCACGAAAATAGCCTGCTCAATACCCCGGTGGAAAAGCTGTAGGGTAACCGGATCGATCTGATTTACAGGTACACCCGCTTTGGTTAATTCCGAAGTTGTGATGCGATAAATGCCTTGTTCGGCAATTGGAATTTTATAGTATGTCTGGGCGTACGAAATCCATTGGGTAGGATCGGGATCGATAACCTGCGCCTTTACAGGAAAGGTCAGACAACTCAGAAGCCCAAAGAGTGAGTATACAAACAGATGAGACATACTAAAACTGGCGAACCAGCATTAGACGAACCAATCTGTGTATAAGTATCAAATCCTGTGTGGTAATGTTTACTTAAAAGGGTCTGCGTGGTAAATTTATATCGCATCTATCTGTATTTCAGAGCGATAGTGGTGGGCCAATTAACCAACTGCTCCCAGTTTAGTTTTAATAAAGAACAACAACAGCAATACGTATGACACAGCTAGTTAACGTAATATATGGAATAATAGGTCTGTGGCTACTGGAGATGCCATCGGCTAGTGCACAAAACAAATCGACAGCTACAGCACCGCCTTCGATTGTTTCTGTGATTGAAAGTGTTTCCGGTAAGCACTTCGTGCCCGACACGGTGTTTGCCAGTTTATCGGATGAAGACGAAACCTTGCTAAGCAAAGAGCCTATTGCCAACTGGAGCCTGATGCAGGAATCGGGCGAGATGGCTTACTCTAATCTGGTGATTGGCACTCGGTCGTATCAATTGGTTATCCGGCGGCCACCCCGATCATCGTATCCCACGGCTACCTTAGTCCGCTATACAACCCCCAAATCCAAGCCCGAGCCCATTGTGCGGGGGAGTCTTCAGGCAAAAGAAGAAAAGCCTAAATGATGCGAACGCAGGAGCATTCCTGTTTCATGAATTTGTCGTTAGAAATTCGTCAGTGGTTAACTAGACTGTCCGTATAATTTATTTATTCGAGTAGTCAGGTAGAATTACTCGTTTGCAACGTGACTTCTTTCGTTTTCAGCGTCTAGACTATACATGTTTAACGACTCTGGTTATGAAACAGGATTCCATACATATCTCTTTATTGCCTGCTCTGGTTATCGCTGCTACTTTGATTGGCATTTGCGTCAGAGAACTTTGGCATTTACTAGGCTAAGTATTATCACTCACTATTCACTAACTGGCCCTGTAACGACCGAATTCGATTTGGTTGCGACAGGGTCTTTTTGCTGATCTTTTCCGTAAGGTGGGAATAATAAGGCGAGTACTGTTGAACATCCGTTTGAAACAGTAGTTTTAATCGCATGGCTTCATCGAAAACCCCACTCTATACCGCACTGGCGGCTAATCTGGGTATTGCCGCAACCAAATTTGTAGCGGCTGGCGTAACGGGTAGCTCGGCCATGATTTCGGAAGGTATTCACTCCCTGGTCGATACGTTCAATGAGTTGCTGTTGCTGCTGGGACTCAATCGAAGTCAGCGTCCACCCGATCAGAAACGTCCGTTTGGCTATGGCCGGGAGCAATACTTCTGGTCGTATGTCGTGGCCCTACTCATTTTCGCGGTTGGTGGGGGCGTTTCGCTCTATGAGGGGGTTACCCATTTGCAACATCCTGAACTCATTCGTGACCCATTTTGGAACTATATTGTGTTGGGCGTGGCCTTTGCGCTGGATGGTTTTTCAATGATAACGGCCTTACGGGCATTTAATGCGCAACGTGGTTCGCAACCATTTTGGGCGGCCGTAAAAGACAGCAAGGATTCAGCTACGTTTACGGTGTTGTTCGAAGATGTATCCGATGTGCTGGGCCTGATAATCGCATTTTTGGGGGTGTTTTTGGGGCATACCTTTCAAAATCCGTATCTGGATGGAACAGCATCGATCCTGATTGGCCTACTATTGGTAATGGTAGCTGGTGTACTGGCCCGCGAGAGCAAGAGTCTATTGCTGGGCGAAGGAGTCGATGCCGATACGAACCGACAGCTGATTGCGTTGACTGAAGCCGATACGGCTGTACAGAAAGTCGTAAAAATTGCTACTATTTACCTGGGCCCCGAAGAAATTACATTGGTGCAGGGCGTAGCTTTCCAGTCGGAACTTACAACCGACGATATTAATGAAGCTATAGTGCGGGTGCATGCATCAATTCAACAGCAATTTCCAGCGATCAGACATGCGTATATGCAGCCAGTAGCCTTACCTGCTACTCGTAAAGAACAGCTTACGAAATCAGATTCAGTTCGGAAATGAATCTTTGCAGACTCGCTATTCAAGACGAATCAACTTTTTGCGCTGATCGAATGAAAACGTATGGTCTTTTAAAAAGTCGACACCCACATTGATCTGATGCGCTTTGTCGGAGTAATAGATTGTCTGATCCTTCAGTAAGATTCCGCCCAGTATGAGTTCATCATGAACTACAGCTTCCTGTAGTGTAAACGTTGTGTTGGCCTGGGTAACCGTTCGCTGATTGGTTGTATCGGTATAGTGAATACCCATCAGGATTGCCTTCGGAAATAGGAGCGGGAGCGTAGACCCTATATCCAGATTGAACAGCACGTCTCTGGGTCCCAGCTTTCCGAGTACCATAAACGGATTGGTATACCGAACTACCCCTTTACTCTTACTCGCTAAGGTATCCGGCGATACAATCAACTGACGGTGCGGGCCATCGATTGTAACGAGATAATGATTGAAAAAATCACGGCCGATAACGCCATCGATAGGGAGCTGATGAGGAACCTCGTTAAAATTGCTAACGGTTAGTTTTAGATTGGCATGAGTGACCTGACCCACATTAAGTTTGTCAATCGCTACCAGAAACTCGCGCTTGATCTGTGTGCCTTCCCGGCGTTCCTGAAAACCGACAATGTTGAGATTCAATTCTTTCGCCAGACGCTGATCAATACGTCCCAGCCCCGACAATCCCGAATTGAACATAAAGTTGAAGGGGCCACGGCCATTTACACGTACCTGTAAATAGACCAGATTATCATGAATGGCAATCGGACTTGGTTGCCGGACAGCCTGAGCATCGACCAGATGAAGGCTCAGAAGAACGTAGGTAACAGTAAATAGGATTATTTTACGTAAACGCTGGACATGCATATAGGCGGGATTACTTACTACCGAAAGCGGTTTTGGCTGATTTCATAACGCTGGTAGTGAACAAGTTCATATATAATACCTGAAATCAATGAGCCGGGTTTATTTAGAAATAAATCAGTTTGGGCCTAAGCGCTAATCGACCAGGGCATACGAACTACATGGGAAGCTGTTGCCCTGGTCAATTGATTGGATCGTAAATCAGATTAATCAGGGCATTCAGGGTCTAATCACTTGACCAGTACTACTTCCCAATACACTCTTGGTGAATGCATATGCTAACTGCTTCATCGTTGTGGGCATCTCACCTGGGAAATACGGAAAATAGTGGGGTGAATTTTCGATTACGGAGGGGCTCACGGCATTAATTCGGACCCCGTTTTCCAGCTCAATAGCGGCTGCCCGGACGAAGCCTTCCACCGCTGCATTGGCCGCAGAAGCATTCGCAAAGTTCTTCTGAGGGTGTTGCGTCAACTCCCCCGTAATCAGGGTGAAAGAACCCCTGGGATTGATAAAATGCTGACCAATCAGTACCAGGTTGATTTGTCCCATCATCTTGCCTTCCACTCCTTGCCGAAACTGCTCATCCGTTAACGTTCTCCAGGGGCCGACATAAGTTGGACCGGCTGTACAGATCAGCGCATCGAAAGCGCCTATTTTTTGATACATGTTCTTAATGGACTCCGTTGAGGTAATATCAACCTGAAAGTCGCCTTTACGGTGGTCAACCCGGATAACGTCATGGTCTTTGTCAAAAACGTTGGATAAATAGCTTCCCATGGTGCCGGAAGCTCCGACAATTACTAGTTTCATTCGATTGTAAAAAATTAGTGAGAAAGAATTGAATAAAATGACAGACTGCATTCCCAATTTGCTTTAGTACTTGCAGATGATCAGGTAAACCCTTATCCGAATAGACATAAACTGACCCTTACGCCTAATTTTGGGTCTTATTCCTGGATGGTTTGGATACGACCAGACTGATGTTGAGCATTCGATTATAGCGCTCTACACTATTGGAGAGGTTAATGAAGCCATAGCCATAGCGGGCATCCAGCATCAAGTTGGTTCGTTTGAGGTTGAAGTTATACCCAACTCCAGCTAGCCAGCCAACATCCCAATGCGTAAAATCGCCCGGAGCGTTGCCGAAAGTCATCTTTGTTGTTGAGGAAGGCGTTCCGTCGGTGCCTTCCTGTTTCAGGCGTCCTCCTACTAGATAGGAACCATAAGGACCAGCGTTGAGGTAAAACCGATGAACATGCAACCGAGCCAGAAAAGGCAACTCGACCGAATAAAGACGAACAGTTGATTGATGGATCGTTAGAGGATTGTTCTCGGTGAGGACTCCGCCCTTCATCGCTAAATTTAGTTCTGGAACCAGGGAAACCATCGGACTGATTCCGATTTGATAGGACGTGCCGAGCTGCAAACCAGTAAAATTTTTCTTATAGGGTTGTAGATCCTTATTCAGCCTGCCGTAATTAAAGTTAGTCGTCAATGAATTGAACGTAATACTGAACCGGCTGGTCTGAGCGAAGGAAGACAAGGAAGCGGCCATAAATAAGGCAACAGCGACGACTGTGGTAATTGATTTGGTGTTTGAAAGCATGACAATTTTTGTTTTATTGGTTTAATTGAATTTGAAGAAACAGGTATTGGTTAGTGACAGTAAGCGTTGAAAATGCGAGTCAACATGAATTAGATTACCGTTGGTTATACACCTTGTGGTACCTATATAATCTTAGTTGTCAGGGGGTGAGCCCGCCAGATGGTCTACTTAACGCAAAATGTCTGGGTGGATCATGGATGTAGGTTCTGGAATAAATGACCAGGCCGCCAATGCGTTTGTCCTGGTGGAAATGACGTCAAAAAGGTTGTTCTCTGCTGGCCCGGCCATTAAATAGGAGTGACCAAGAGAAAGGAGAAAAACAACACACGCGATGCCTAATCCTAAACTAACGGTATAAACTATACGTAAACAGAAATAACTTAACGCTAGTTGTTCAACAGATACTCTCAAATAAGGATAAAGCAGGAGGACAGCGACACAGTCGGCAAGGGCTAAAAATAGTTCAGAACCCATTCCGACCAGGATTGGATATCAGTAGTCTGCTCCTAGATTCCAGTAACCAGTGCTGTTTGACAACGGGTTGTACACCGTTAACCCGATCAGGGCAGAAACCCCGGCGGTGATAAAAAAACGAACCGTTAAAATGGTATTGATGGCGCTGGGTTTTGGGCCAGAGAAGACAAGGTTCGTCCTGCCTTCCAAACGGGAAGGTTTTGCTTTATTTTTCATTGCTTGACAGGATAAGTTGGGGTTGTTTAGGGACTTTTCAGATAATGTTTATTTCGTTGTACAAAGGTAGGTCAGGTAGAAACCTGCCAGGTAGGACAACACGTTAGTTGAATAGTACTTTTGTTAAATTATGTCCGATAATCGATTGACTTTCAGGCTGAATTAGGCGGTGGTTTGTGCCTGATGACCAGGGAAATTTGGTCATCAGGCTAGGTTTTCTCGAACTGCGCGTCATTTTCCTCTGGCAGGACTAGGCAAAAGCCCTTTGGTCGATAGGATAACGCTTAGCAAGAGAAAGGGTAGTTTGTTAGACGGAGGTTACTATTTTCTACGCTAAAAATCTTCCTCGATTAACTCTTTGTTGATCATCATCCCGGTGGTGGTGCCCATAGAGATAGCATTGGCGACGGTTCGCAGCCGGGTCGTAGTATCCCCACAGGCATATAGACCCGGAATCGACGTTCGTTGGATCGTATCAACTTTAATGTATCCATCGTTCGTCATCTCAATACCTAACGAAGCTGGAATCGATGAGGATTGAGCAAAGGGGAGTCGGGTATACAAAGCTGTAACCTCTTCTTTTGATCCATCGCTGAAAACGATACGCTCGATATAGCCCCGTTGGTGTTCCAGCCGCTGGATTTTAGCTTCAACCAGGTTAATCTGATGCGTTTGCAGCTTTCTTAGCTGGTGGCTGGAAAACGTGGCCTGACCGTTTGTATAGAGGGTTAACGCAGAGGTCCAGTTTGAAATTAGTGTGGCCAACTCAAATCCCGTTTCACCATTGGCCAGGATGCCTGTTTTTTGCTGGCGCACTTCATAGCCATGGCAATATGGACAATGCAGGACACTAATACCCCAGCATTCGGCAAACCCATCTATATCCGGCATGAGGTCCCGGATCCCCGTTGCCAATACGAGTTTTCGGGCAGTATAGTGCTCACCGGTTTGGAGCTGTACCTGGAAGCCACTGTCGGTCTGTTGAGCGGTCGTTACGGTAGCTTCCAGGAAGGTAACCGATTTATAGGCCGCAACCTGATGTCGGGCCAGGCTGGAAATTTCCGTTGGGGGACTGCCGTCCTGGGTTAGAAAATTGTGGGAATGTGGCGTTTGCCGGTTACAAGGCTGTCCATTATCGATAATCAGCACGTTTCTCAGGGCCCTTCCCAACGCCAGACCGGCTGCCAGGCCGCTATAGCTGCCGCCCACAATGATCACATCATAGTTGGTCTTCATACTCTAAACTGAATGGAATGTCAGTTGACTGATTGATTTTGTTATTGGGGCTCTTGTAAATGAACCGTTTGGGCTTAGTGGGCATCTGGCTTCGGAGAAAACTGGCGGATGAGAAAGTCAACAAATGGGACGCCTACAAACATCATCCAGGGAACCAGGGAGATGGTGAGAAGAAAGGTTCGTTGGTAGAGCGGGAACTTCGATAGCCCCTCACCAAAAAGCGCTAGAAACAGGGTTATGGATGGGTAAATGACGACCCAGACTTTCAGGGCGGCTACTACTCTGGCTTTTGCATTCATCTTCTTTACGTTTTTGACCGTATGTTTATGTTCACAAAAGTAGACTGAGCGGTAAAGGAGCAGGTAGGACGATTCTGAAGTAAAATAGGAGTTATGTAAAGTTTTTACGAAAAGCTTCCGGGGTAAGGCCGGTATGATTCCTGAAGAACCGAATGAAGTAGGAGGTGTCCTCGTAGCCCAAATGCCAGGCGATGTCCTTAATTTGATTGGAGGTCGCCAGTAAATAGCGCTTGGCCTCCAGAATAATTTGCTCGTTAATCAGATCGGCGGTGGTTTTGCCAACCGATGCCTTGGTGATGGCATTTAACTGATAGACCGAGAGATTAAGTAGTGTTGCATATTGCCCAACGCTCTTAACCTGAGTAATATTAGCTTCTAATAGGCGGAGCAGTTCTTCAAACCGTTCCTGGGTGTAGGTAGTTGCTGGAGTAGAGACCTGATTCGGATTACGGCTTTGGCGCACAAATTCGATAAAGAACAGATCGATATTGGCTTTGATAGCCTCCCTATGACCATCCATCTTGGTGGTGTATTCCTCGAAACAATTGGCCAGGTAGGTAAGCAACTTATTAAACCGGGCTTCTTCGAGAGGACAATAGTTTTTGCTGGTAGCTTTGTGCCAGCGCTGTTCCGCAATCGCGTTCCTGGGTTGATAGAATGATGGATCAAATTCCACTAAATATCCCCTGGAATCGGCTGTTAGCTGTAGCTGATGAACTTGGCCGGGCCGAAGTATGAATATAGCATACGGGTGAACGGCATAGGGAACAAAGTCAATCTCATGAAGGCCCTGACCGTCTTCGATCGCCAGAATAAAGTAAAAATCGTGTTTATGAAGGGCATGGACTAAGTTTGTTCCAGCATGCACTTCCGTCAGATTTCGAATTTTAAACTGACCTGCATTACGTTTATCAGGTTGAGATTCAACAATTTGTCGGATCGGAATAGTCTTCATGGGATTCTTATTCTTCTGTGGATCACGAGTAAATATAGGTGTTTTGATTACCAGTTAGTGCAGAGGTCCTTCATCTGGCTGCTGGTACATGAAGGAGATCTATACTATTTCCGAGAAAATCTCAACACGTACCGACAGGCATTTGTAGGGCGGCTTACGACCTTTACCAAGTAAACTAAACGCTTCTTATATGGCTGATTTTGACCATCGCGTGGTTCTGGTTGCTGCCTATGCAGCTTTTAACGCGCGCGCCATCGATGCTGCGCTGGCTACTATGCACCCCGACGTCGATTGGCCCAATGGATGGAAAGGTGGGCGAGTTATTGGCCATGAAGCAGTCCGCGCCTACTGGACGCAGCAATGGAACGAAATTGACCCGCATGTGGAGCCACTTCGCTGTACTACCGATGACGAAGGGCGAGTTATTGTCGATGTGCATCAGGTTGTCAGTGATCCTGCCGGACAAACGCTCATCGATCAACAGATACAGCATGTTTATCAGTTCGACGAGGGACTGATCAAACGTATGGACATCCAATTGGTTTAGTCGTTTTGGCACTTTTTTCAGGCCGCCAGGTAGCTGGCGGCTTTTCTGTTTTAGAAAAAATATAATAACAACTGCAACGTTTTGCCTCGTCAATCGTCTTTAATGTGACTTTAATACAACGTAATCCTCTCAACACTCCTTACACAACAGCTACCGACATTACCCGGTAAATCCTATGAAAGCTTTTTTACTTACGCTACTCGCGCTTGCGTCGAGTGCAGGAATCATATTGGCTCAACAAACGAAAATTTCGGGTTCGCTGCTCGATTCAACGGCGAATAAGCCCGTTGAATTTGCTACGGTCGCTTTGTTGAAAGAGGGAAAAATCGTGGAAGGCGTTACGGCCGACGCCAACGGAAAGTTTGTGTTTACCAAGGCGTCGCCTGGTGAATATGGTCTTCAGGTCTCATTTGTCGGCTACAGCCCCAAAACCATTCAAAAGCTGAAGGTGGTAGGTGGTCAGGATATGGAAGTAGGTGTCATCAAACTGAGTCAGGCGGTTCAGAAACTGGCCGAAGTGACGGTGACTGAACAGAAGAACCTGTTCGAGGAAAAATCGGATCGGATGGTATACAATGCTGAAAAAGACATCAGTATAAAAGGGGGCGATGCGACCGACGTACTGAAGAAAATTCCGTCGATAGCTGTTGATATTGAAGGGAACGTACAACTACGGGGTAGCTCCAACATCAAAGTCCTGATCAACAACAAACCGTCGAGTATCGTAGCCCGCAGTATATCGGATGCACTAAAACAGATTCCGGCCGATATTATCAAGCAGGTCGAAGTAATTACGTCTCCTTCAGCCAAGTACGATGCCGAAGGGACAGCCGGTATCATTAACATCATTACCAAGAAAAACAGCTTACAGGGCACCAATGGCTCTATCAGCCCCAATTTCAGTCAGTGGAACAATTGGCAGAATGCCACTATCAACCACCGGATGAAGAATCTCAGTCTATCGGCCAATGGCGGGTACAGCGACTGGAAAAACAAGCGATATATGCAACTGTTACGCTCGTTCACCACCGAAGGCGTAACAACGAATCAGAACCAGACCCAGTGGATAAATGGTAATGGTAGAAACGTGTATGCCAATTTCAATGCTGACTGGGATATAGATTCACTCAACCGAATGGGGGCAGGTATCAATTACTACAATGGGGATAATACCAACGGGTTCGATATAAACTTTGAAGAAAGTATCCGGGGCGCTATCAGTCAGTATTTTCACCGGGACATGAGCCGCACCTACGACTGGGCGGGTGCCACCCTGAATCTGGATTATACCCGGTTGTTTAAAAAGCCCAAAAAGGAGCTCAATTTCCTGATGATGTACTCGTTTGAAGGCGAAGACAGCGACTACTGGTCGAATCTACTGAACCGGGAGCGAACCATTTATTACCGCGAAAAAAGCTACAACATCAATAATAATAAAGAGGGGACCATTCAGCTCGATTTTACGAACCCGCTGGACAGCATCAGTAAGCTCGAACTCGGAACCAAAACCATTTTTCGGCAGATCCTCAGCGACTATCGTATAGCCAATGCCGTTGACGGATCGACCAACTTTTCGGATCAGCCTTCTCTGGCCAATGTATTCGATTATGCCCAACAGGTGGCTGCGGCCTATGCAGTATACAGCCGCACACCCAAGAAGAACTGGGGTATAAACATTGGTGCCCGTTACGAGCATACGTTTATTCAGGCCAATTTTCTGAACGGTACTTCTCCGTTCTCCAGCACATACGGCAATTTCATCCCAAGCGTCAGCCTGTCGCGCTCGTTGAAAAAAGAGCAGCAGATTCGGTTCAATTATTCGCAACGGATTCAGCGGCCGCAGTTTTATTATCTGAATCCTTATGTCAATCAGTCAGACTCGAAAAATCTGTACGGGGGGAATCCATACCTCAAGCCTGAATTGACACATTCTGTTGAGGCTAACTATAGCATTTCCATTAAGCAGACGAGCTTCAATCTGTCGGCTTTTCTGCGGCAGACCAACAATGCTATTGAGAGTATCAATACCGTTGATAATCAGGGTGTTTTAAAGCAGATTTTTCAAAACGTTGCTCAAAACTCGGCTTATGGGTTTAACCTGAGCGCGAATACGAAAATTACCAAGCAATGGTCGGTGAATGGATCGCTCAACGTATTCTACAATGTACTGGAAAGCGCTGAACTGAAAACGCGCAATGAAGACTGGATGTATCGGATCAATCTGAACTCGTCTGTTGATTTTGGCAAGGGAGTCAAGGCACAATTCTTCGGATTTTACAATTCGGCACGGGTAAACCTTCAGGGATCATACGGCGGTTTCGGGTTCTACAATGTAGTGGTGCAAAAAGAAGTCCTGAAGAAAAAAGGTACGATTGGCTTTGGGTATGATAACCCGTTCAGCGAAACCATCAGTTGGCGGAATGATTTCGTAGGACCGAACTTTGTACAAACGCAGGATGTGGCTATGTATCGGCGTGGCTGGCGACTGAACCTGAAATATGAATTCGGGAAAATGTCTGGTAGCCAACGCCAGAAAAAACGGATCAGCAACGACGATAAGAAAGGGGGCGAAGGGAATAACTAGCGGAATTGGTAGCCAATACGCACGTGTTCGGCCGAAAGAATAATACCATTTAAGCCGAAAAGCCTCTGTATAAGAGGCTTTTCGGCTTAAGTGAGATAAAGCGTAGTAAAAATTCAGATTGATGTTCTCTTAAAAAAACTCCTAATTTTTTCGGTGATAAGACGAACGGGAGCTATAAAAGTCACATTCTATAAAAATATAAACATAAATTTATAACTCCGCTGATTGATAGGCGAGATAGATTTTTCGTCGAATTCGCAACAGGCGCATCTTAACAGCACTTAAACTTAAGTTTAGGTGTTGCGCAATCGTTATTAGATCAACGCCCTCTTCATACCGCATGTGTATCAGCAACTGGTCCTGATCACTCATTGCCTGAATAGATTGCTGAATAAAAGTGGCCTGGTCAGTCTCCCGATTATTGTCAGACAAGTCAGCGAGATGCTGCTCTACCCCATCGGTGAGCGAAATGTGTGCCTTGCGACGGGTGGCTCTAAATTGATCAGCACAATAATTGTGTGTGATGGACCAAAGCCAGGTAGAGTAGGTCGATCGATGCTGAAAGGAACTCAGATTGGCATGAGCCTTTAGAAAAATATCATGGGTAAAATCCTCTGCCTGCTGGGCATTTTTTGTCATTGATAGACAGCGCTGGTAGACTTTTCGGTAAAATTGGGTATACAATGTTTCTAGGCATTGCAGGGAGGGGTCAGGCAGGGGTTGCCTGTCAATCACCGGTTGGGCCGGAAATGCATTCATTTTTAAAAAGTACAAGTTATAGTTTGAAATAGGTAATCAACAGGGTTAGGATTGTGACGTTGAACGGCAACTGCCCTAAACAACCACATGCTGAATACTTAACTAGTTACGGTGGAAATTTTGCTTTGTTACTTAATAACCTACTAATAAACCTGTTTAAACCTTCTTATTTACGGTATAATTGGATCGATTTTTTGTCATTCCGACGAAGGAGGAATCTTAAGCTTGACTAATGAGCGACTTTGAGATTCCTCTTTCGTCGGAATGACAAAAAAATAGCCTTACATTTTCTACAAAACGAAAAGTTTAAACAGGTTCAATGCCATTGGGTAATAAATAACATATATTAGTTTTCCTATTTTAGAAACATCAAGTATTATGCCATTTACTCAGCGGTATTTGAGTATTTATACTAATTTTTTAGGGAAAGATTGACTATAGTTTTTATAATGAATACGGTTTGATCAGAATAAAATATAGCCTATAGCTTAAATGTAAATTTAGTTAAAATATTATTAGTCAGTAGGTTAATAAAGTAATAAGTATAAATATGTTTGTAGAGCTTTCGCAAACATCTGCTCTAAATATAACTGATTTATAATCTGTATAAATTACTTACTTTGTTTACTATCTTATTTACATGTTGCACTCTATAGAATAGATAATTTGTATATATTTAAGGACGAAAATTGTAGTAAAGACGGTGAATTATGAAATCATGTAGCTATCTCCAGGTTCTTTTTCTATTCATTGGGATAGGGTGTTGGTCATGCGTTGAGATCAATCCGCTGACTCCTACAGGGCCTGATTCGAAGCCTCAGAGCCGGTTGAGAACCACAAATAACATCAACTATGGTGGTTTTCCCTTTAGTACCACGTACAACTATACGTCGGATGGTCAGGTTGGTTCGTTTGTTACGTCGATGAATACCAGAGGTGTGTTTGTATACGACGGACAGAATCGACCCACACAACTTACGTATTATTATCAGATGACGGACGAGTCAGAAGGAGAAGTGACTCAGTTTACGTACAATGCCAATGAATTCACGGTCAACACGACCCATGTTAAAAATGGGATAACGCTCAATACATTGCGATCGGCCAACTACCAACTCGATCAGAATGGTCATTTGATTTCGCTTACTATATACGGAAATCCCAATCGGGTAGATACGTACACGTATGCAGGTGATAATATTGTACGAGTAACATCTACAACGGGTACGATGACCACTATAACGTTATATGAATACGATGATAAAATAAACCCGTACTTTGGTAAAGTAGCCCCAGATATTGGCGAGATACGACGTTTCAGTCGAAACAATGTGATAAAAATTACCAACGGACCGGCTGTGTCAGAATATACGTACACCTATAACTCGGAGGGATTACCTAGTAAAATGAAAGAAAAAAATGGAGTAGGCGAGGTGCAATACACCTATTGGGCTGATTAGTTTATGTACTCGGTTTACGGTGGGTTGACGCGGGAGCAATGGCACAACCGTAATCCGAATTTCTTCGTAATTTGGGCGTTTTAGCAGTTGCTATTTCCCATGATTTCATACGATACAATTCGTGAGGCTCACGATCGCATTCGCCCTTATATCCATCGGACGGCTGTCCTGACCAACCAAACCATTGACGAGCAGGCAGGAGCCAGCCTGTTTTTTAAGTGTGAGAACTTTCAGAAGATAGGCGCTTTTAAAGCACGTGGCGGGCTGAATGCCATATTGCAGGTGGTTCAGCACAAAGAAGGCAAAGCGATTACGACGCACTCATCGGGCAACCACGCCCAGGCTGTTGCATTTGCAGCCCGACAGGTTGGGCTGCCAGCCTATATCGTCATGCCCCGAACGGCTCCCAAAGTTAAGAAAGAGGCTGTGCTGGGCTATGGGGCCGAAGTGATTGAATGCGAACCTACGCTCGACGCCCGCGAAGCAGGTGTACGTGAGGTAATGGAGCGAACAGGAGCCGTATTGGTACATCCCTTCGATGATGATCGGGTCATTGCCGGACAGGCCACGGCTACCAAAGAACTGATAGAAGATGCTGGTATGGAAAAATACAGCATTGATTCGGGACGCCGGATTGGACCGTTTGATACTATTCTGGCGCCTGTAGGTGGGGGAGGGCTTCTGAGTGGCACAGCCTTAACGACTCATTTTCTGTCGCCGGGTACGCGCGTGATGGCCGGAGAGCCCGAAGGTGCAGCCGATGCCGTCTTGTCGTTCAAAAGTGGACAGGTAGAAAAAGCTCCGTATATCAATACCATTGCCGATGGGCTGATGACCACCTTAAGTGAGCGTACATTGGCGATAATCCGGGCCAACGTAGCCGATATTCTGACGGTTTCGGACACTGAAATCATTGCCGCCATGCGCCTGGTTTGGGAACGAATGAAAATTGTGATCGAGCCATCGAGCGCCGTGCCATTAGCTGCTGTTCTAAAGCATAAAGATCAGTTTTCCGGGCAAAAAATCGGGATTATCATTACGGGCGGCAACGTCGATTTGGGTAAACTGCCTTTTTGATCGACAAGGCGTTTGGTAGATCTTAGGATTTTCGCCTGGAATCGTGCCACGATTACCTGATGCGATTACATAAACCGTAGCACGGTTCCAGGCGAAAATCCTAAGATATTATGAAAGGGTGAACATATTGGACTGATTGCGAAAGTAGAATAATCGTTGAGCGTGGTTTTAGGATTGATTTATATCCACCTATGCGCTCAACGATTCGATGTTTACTGGCTTATGGAATGGCCCTGGTTTTGCCCTTCGCCTGTATTTACCCGGAAGAACTAACCCAATATGGTACCAAGTCCATTCTGATTGTAGAAGGAACGATAACCAACCGGGCCGAACCGCAGGTCATCAAACTTAAACGAGCCCAGGCCGATCGATTGACCGGTCAATACAGCACCGTTCCGGTGACCGATGCCACGGTTTCGGTGGTCGTCGATTCAGCTCAAACCATCGAATGTCATGAAACGCTAGATGGCAGCTATCAGCTTCCCAGCGATTTCAAGGGACAGCTTGGCCATGCCTACCAACTCCGATTTGCCCTTGCTGATGGTAGCCAGTATGCATCTACTCAACAGGTGATGGCGGCAGTTCCGTCCATTGCCAATGTGCATGTGGCATTTAATCCGGCCAGTTTATCGGCAGAGCAGTTAAAGGGATATACAGCAGCCCATGACATGTATATCGACACGCAGGACCCCGCCAATGAACACAACTATTATCGTTGGGAATGGAAGCTGTGGGAGCGGCAAAACTGGTGTCATAGCTGTCGGCAGGGGGTTTATGCCATGTATAACGTGTTACCAGGCGTTTATAAAGATCGAGACTATTTTGTAACGGGCACCGAGTTGTATGAAGACTGTTTTAGCCCTCGATCTGGTAAAGCCGGTGAGGAAGCGCCCGAAGTGCCGAATGTAGATTGGGTGTACGATTACGGCTGCCGAACACCCTGCTGGCAAATCATCTATGGCTATGACATCGTTGTGCTCGATGATAAATACAGTAACGGTGCCCTGATCAGCCAACAGCGGGTGGCCCAGGTGCCTTTTTATGATTATGCTCCGGGTCTGGTCGATATTCGCCAGTTTTCATTGACCTCTGATGCGTATCAGTATTACAAACGCTTTCAGGATCAGACCCAACATACGGGTGGACTGGCCGATACGCCCCCAACGGCCCTGGTTGGCAATGTGCGTCAGGTTGGGCATCCACAGACAGGAGCGATTGGCTATTTCTCAGCTTCGGCGGTTTCGCTCGTGCATTACTGGCTGGATAAGAAAGATACGCAGGGAGCTCTGGCTTATGGGGCTACCGCGCCCTTCGATACTACCCGACGCCCAGGAGCGTATACGCCGACTGGCGATGGCCTATTCTACGCAATTAACGGTCGTCAGCCTAATCCTGAGCCATCACCGCCGTATTTGAAAGAGCGCGATAAGGCCAAAGTCAGGCTTTGGCCCAATGCCGATCGCCCCCCTTTAGCTCCCTGTATGTTGACGGATAATCAAACCCCTTTCAAGCCGGAAGGGTGGCGGGATTAAACCCGTCACTTCGTTGCGATGTAAAAGAAATCGAGGCTTCCAGCCGGGTCGTTACTGACCAGGTAATCGGTGTAGTTGATTTGAGCGGCTAACCCGTCGGCCTGGAGAAGACGGTTTCGGTTCAGACGATTCATCAGGTCGTAGGGCACTTGCAGCAGTCGGCGGGGGAGTCGGTATTGCAGATTGAAAATATCGAAGCGGGTAAGCTTTTTGACCGATTCTTTATTTTGCTCATAATACGTCATCACTTTGTCATTGCCATGTATTCCCTTCGTCTCAATCTTTGGGAAATAGTTGGTGATTAAAGCTTTCAGACTGTCGGCATAGTATTCCCGGACGTGCCAGGGGTTTCGGGTAAGCGAAAAACTTTTGTTGACTGTTGTGAGCAGTAGTTTACCACCCGGTTTTAGCACCCGGTAGGCTTCTTTCACAAACAAATCGTCATTCTCGATATGTTCAATTACCTGAAACGTTACAATAAAATCAAACGTATTGTCAGCAAGGGTGCGTAAGGGAGGTATGTTTGCTGAAATAAATGTCGACTGGGGGTATTCGGCTTGCAGGGCGTTGATTAAGTCCTGATTCTTATCGATGCCCGTATAGTGATCGGCCGCTTTGGTTAATAATTCGAGTCCCCGGCCCCAACCGCAACCGATTTCGAGTACATTGCCGCTGACCATCTGAGCTGCTTCGACATAAGGAAACAGCAGGCGCTGATGGACGGGATTGTCGGATGCTATTTCGGCGGAGGTTATTTCTGTAGTTTTGTACATAAGAGTTGGGGAGACGCAGGTACGAACCAGTAACCCAGCGGCTATTGCAATTGAATCGACAAAATTACTCTTTTGTAAACCGAAAGAAAAATGAAGCAGTATATAAGTCGAACAACCCTGTTTTTTCGTTATCAATAAACTTATAGTGCCAGCTACACATCTGGAACGCATTTGCGGATTAAAACATTGCCAAAATTCGTCTGACTTACTCGTCTGACATATACGTTTGTTTATGCGAATTCTGTCTTTTTTACTTTTACTTGCTCTGTTGTCCGGCTGCGCCAGCAACAAAAAAAAGGAGCAGGCACGTATCAATGCAGCTTACGATGCACGCACCGAAGCACAACGGAATCAACCCAGCCGACCAACGGTTCGCCTTGGCGATCCACAACGTACGGATGGAACGGCTCTGCCTGCCGATTCGCGTCCGGCAACAGCTCAAACCCCGGCTCCGGTGAAGGTTGCCGATGGCCCGGCTATCGGTACAGGTCCCACTATGTCGATGAAAGGCGGGGAGTGGGTAGTTACCTCCATTAAAGGTAAGTTTCTGGTCATGGATTCGTCGACCGTTCGTGTGTATATGGACCTGACGGCCAAAACGCCAGCGGGTGAAGCCGTTCTGAAACCCAGCGATTTTATTGAGCATTTTCAGATCGCCTACGTTATGTACCCCGACTACAATAACCGTGACAGGCTGGGCTATTCAACCGTTCCTTTGTCGACGCAGAATGTAGGCAGCGGTACCGACCATCTGACCCTAACCTTTGACGTAAAAAGACCCAAGGGAGTGGCTAATGCGGTGTTGCTGACGGAGGTCACCGAAACAATGAATGGTACTAAAGCCCGTAATGATCTGTCGTTACGGTTCACCGGTACTAAATTAAGCGATCGGGTTACGTTGTTCAATAAAATAGGCAATCAACCGCAGTTGCGCAATTTTGCCAATGTGGGCGATACTATTATTCTTCGGGATGTAAGCGGAACCAATAAGCCACTTTATGGGATTCGATACCGGCATGATTTTGATGCGGCTTCCTCGCCCATGAATACATCGGCTAAACCGACTGCAAAATCATTGACCATCGATTCGACCTTAACGATTACGACCAACCAGCCGTTTGTTCTTCCGCATGAAGGGTTGTACTATTTCGTAGAAGATACGACGGATGCCGCAGGTATAGGGCTGGTGGTTGCCGATAAGCGCTTTCCTAAACTGACTCGTCCCGAAAAACTGATCAAACCGGTGTTGTATATGAGTACAAGTACCGAAATCAGCGAGCTAAATCAGGCGCAGGATACCAAAAAAGCATTCGATAAATACTGGCTAAGCCTGATGGCCGGGAATGAAGAGGTTGCCAAACGGACCTTGAAAGCCTATTTCGATCGTGTTGAAGAAGCCAATCGCCTGTTTACAACCTATAAAGAGGGATGGAAGACCGATAAAGGCATGATTTACATCGTGCTGGGCCCTCCCGATCGGGTACAACGGAACCGGGAGCGCGAAGTATGGGTTTATAATCGCCGGGCCAATGTTTCGGAGGTGAATTTTACCTTTACCAAGAAACCGAACCAGTTTGTAGAAGATCATTACGAACTGGTGCGCTACATTGAGTATCAGCCAATCTGGTACCCCATAGTGGAAGCGTGGCGAACCGGCACCATCCGCGATTAATAGTTCGTCATTAATGGTCATTGCTAGTCATTAGATAGTCATTGGTTGTAAAATTCTCAATGATTGCCTAATGACTAGCAATGACTATAAATGACTATTAATGACAAATAAATGCCCCAGCAATTTAAGCGTAACTTTCGCCCTCGTCCTCAATTTCGTCCACAACCCGACGAAATGGTGTTTGGTATTCAATCGGTTATCGAAACACTCCGCTCTGATCAGCAGATCGACAAACTATATATGGAAAAGGGGCTCAGCAACCCCGACATCCAGAATCTGGCGTTCCAGAATCGGGTGACCATCCAGCGTGTACCGGTCGAGAAACTGGATCGCCTGACCCGCAAAAATCATCAGGGAGTGATTTGCCTGGTGGCTCAGGTTCAGTACGTTAAGCTATCAAATGTAATCGCGGATGTGTACGAACGAGGAGAGCAGCCGTTCATTTTACTGTTAGACCGGATTACCGATGTGCGAAATTTCGGAGCTATTGCCCGGACGGCTGAATGTACGGGGGTGCAATGTATCGTGATCCCCGGACGCGGGGCCGCTGCGATCAATTCCGACGCTATGAAAACATCGTCAGGCGCTTTGAACCATATTTCGGTATGCCGGGAACCTGAGCTGACCGAAACGATAAAATACCTTCAGGAGTCTGGCATTACGGTAGTAGCGTGTACCGAAAAATCCAGCCGTGACCTGTATGAGCGCAATACTGACCTAACTGGACCGATTGCCATTGTTATGGGTTCGGAAGAGGATGGGATTTCGCCTGAGCTTCTTCGAATGGCCGATAACCATGTGAAAATTCCGCTTCTGGGATCGGTTGGGTCACTGAATGTTTCGGTAGCAACCGGTGTGGTCCTCTATGAAGCTGTGCGCCAACGGAGTTTACAGGTGTAGCTTGTCCAATTCCATTACTAGTTTTACCATTTCCTTCGTTTCGGCTGAATTGCCCATTTGGAGCGAAATTAAGCCTTGGGCAGGAGGGAATGTTAGCGTAAACTTCAGCCAGGGACAGCAAAGGCGTTCAAATTGGATAAACTCAATCAGTTTGGATAGTAAATGATCATCGGCTTGTTGAAAGACAAGTATATAACTGGTTTTACGTTCGACTACCTTCACGATTTTCGGGAATAAAGTTTGGTGTAGTTCGTTCATCCGCCGAACCTGTTGTTGATCCGTAAGTTTACACGCTAAAGCGATTTCCTCTTTGAGTTTGGCCTGATGCGTCATAATATTTTTATTAGTTGATTGCGCTCGGCTGGCAACGAGTGCAAGTTGTATTGTAATTTACCATTTTTATATTGACTCAGCTCCTGGCGAGTTTGGAGTGACAATTCCTATTATACATCAGAGAAGCGCACTGGGTAAAGCTGGTGCGCTTTGTTTTTATAATGGGTAATCCACTCAAAGTTTATCAATAAAATTTTACTCCGTGTTACCTGTACCCGGCTTTGTACCGACTAAATGGTATGTAAGGTTCAGGGATGGCTACTCAATTAGTCAGGCACACTTACAAATTACTATATCCACATTTTAATCATTACTACTATGAAAGATTTCCGCTTATTTCCGTATCGGTTTTCACTTGCTGTGCTGAGTGTTTGTTTGTTTTCTGCCCTGTCGCTTCAGGCGCAGACGTTTGATGGAGGAGCTAAACTGGTCAATTCCCCTCATTTGGAGGCTGCTATTTATCCTGTGTCGTCGTATCCATCGGCTATTAAGGTTGTTTACAATAATCGGACAGGAGGTTCTGTTCGGGTAGTTATCAAAAATGATAAGGGGCGAATTTTCTACGACGAATTTGAAAAAACTCCACTTTACCGTCGACGTTTCGATTTGTCAGAATTACCACAAGGTAATTACATTGTAGAGCTAAGTAAACAAGAGGAGCATTTTGCTCAATCACTTTCCATTGAGTCGCCCTTTCGTACCAACATCGCCATGATGGATGTTCCCATCCAGAATATTGTTGACCGATCGACGGAGACAAAGATGGTGTCAAAAGAATAACAGGGTCGTACGTCTTCACGACGCAATAAAAAAGCGCTCCAATGAACTAGGAGCGCTTTTTTTATAAAGACAGACTTCGGCGATGAGTCCACTTAAGACTTTTTCGTTGTCTTCTTGGTTGTCGTTTTCTTTGTAGTCGCTTTAGAGCCACCATCGAGTGAGTTGATCCAGACCGCCAGTTTCATGGCATCTTCTTTCGGAACCTGCGTCATCGGAGCCATTGGGGGATAACCCGGCCAGTGTGATGGGACAGGAGTATAAATCAGCTTTACAATCTCTTCGTTCGAGTAGTTTTTCTTTGCTACATCGGCATAGGCTGGACCGACCAGTTTTTGATTAGGACGGTGGCAGGCAATACAGGTGTATTTGGTCATCAGGGCATTCATATCTGCCGGAATGTCGGCTGGTGCCTGAGCGTTAGCGTCGAAAGAGGCTACGGCCAGCGAAGCCGAAGCGATAAGAAGGCCAAAGAATTTTTTCATAAGAATCGGTAAGCGATAAATGGAAAAAACGAATATAATACGTTACAAGGTCAGTCGCGCAAAAATAGATGGTTTCGGCTGATAACCCAATTTTGGCTACGGTTTTTCCTATAAACTAATTCTTAGATCATTATTCTGGCAAAACGTTTAATATTTGCCAAAATAAAATCTATGCAACCGCTCGATCGTTTCTCCGGCCACGCCGACCTGTACGCCCAATACCGTATCGATTACCCCGCTGACTTGTACGAGTTTATACTAACGTATGTCGATGAGCGCTATGTAGCCTGGGATTGCGCTACTGGTAATGGGCAGGTAGCCGGAGCGTTGGCAGACCTGTTTACACAGGTAGAAGCCACTGACATCAGCGAAAAACAACTAGCCGAAGCGGTTCAGAAATCGAACATTCATTATCAGCTTTCAACGGCTGAACACACGCCATTTGCCGACCACACCTTCGACTTGATTACCGTTGCCCAGGCGATTCATTGGTTCGACATTGATGCATTTCATCAGGAAGTACGGCGAGTGGCCAAACCCGGTGCCGCCATCGCCGAATGGGGTTATGGACTCGTACAGCTTGGCGCTGAGTTGGACCCGATTCTGGTTGATTTCTATCGGAACAGGATTGGCCCTTACTGGGACCCGCAGCGTAAACATATCGACCATGCCTATAAGAGCCTGCCGTTCCCTTTTGCGGATGCCAAACGCGAACGGTTTACGGCCAGCCGTGTCTGGTCGCTGGAGCGCTTTCTGAATTATCTACGAACATGGTCGGCTGTTCGGCAATATATCCACGAAAATGAAACGGACCCGGTCACCGATTTAGGGAAGCAGTTGAAAGGGATATGGGGAGAGGATGAACGAGAGGTTCGATTCCCAATCTTTCTACGCGTTGGGCGGGTTTGATTTATGGGATCAGATAAATTCAGGCGGTTCAAAGCCCTATTTGTAAACCGATATTATTCTGCATGACCAATTGTCCTCCTGACGTATAATTGAGGCTGCCAACCTGAATTTGAGTGTTTGTTGGTAAGTTTATCGAATGTCGTATGCGTACGGTATTGGTATGACCAGGAATTTGATTGGAGGACCATACAGTGGGGTCGTTCCAGTCTCCAGTCTTTAGGGTATAAATCTCACCGACAGCTATCTGGATAACATTGATACTAGCCATCGCCATACATCCATTACTAGCTGTGGCCGTTACAGAATAGGTTCCGGCTGTACTGACTAAAATGCTGGTAGTTGTTTCGCTGGTAGACCAGATTAAGGCCGACGCAGAAGCTGCCGCCGTTAGCGTAAGGCTAGTCTGAGTTGGGCTTAATACTGGATCTTCTGGAGTAATCGTGACAGATGGTACAGGATTGACCGTTACGTTCAAAGAGGCTCGTGGACTCTCACAACCATTTATCGTCTGACTGACATAAAAGGTGAAGGTGCCCGGCGTGGTAGTTTGGGGAGTGAAAGCAGTTGAGCTTCCAGTTCCTCCCGTTTGAGACGTATACCATAAGAGATTACCTCCTGGGCTTTTGGTGGCTGTTAACATGCTGGCTGAACTCCCCTGGCAGTACGTGACTGAGTTAGTCACTGGGGAACTGGGAATAGGTTTAACCGTGACCGAGATAGCTGCTCGAGGGCCTTCACAACCAGTAACAGTTTGGCTGACATAGTAATTAGTGATACCTGCAATTGATGTTTGTGGAAATAGAGAAGCAGATGAAGGTATTCCACCAGCAGCATTAGTACCATACCAATTTAAAGTACCTCCAATGCTGGCAATGGCAACAAGTGGAGATGAAGGGACACCCTGACAGTACAGTAATGGACTAACAACTACAGGAGCCGATGGCATAGCGCTAATTGTTACATTTAAACCTGTACGTGGACTTTCGCAACCGTTGATACTCTGACTAACATAGTATGTAGTATTGCCGGGTGTGAATGTCGATGGAGTTGGAGCCACTGAACTCGAAGTTCCACCAACTTGTACGGTATACCATTTCAGGTTCGTTCCTGAGGCCGATAAAGAACCAGGCGAGGTATATTGGCAGTAACTCACATTGGAAACAGTGGGAGAGGAAGGAATAGCATTAATGGTGAAACTACTGCTTTTTGAACTGATGGATGTTTCTTGAGAGGTGACTCGTTTAATACCAACCTTGTACACGCCAGTAGGTTGATTTGTAGGAATATAGGCGTTTATTGAACTGGTTCCGCCATAGTTGACCGTTTGCGCTAAATAGAGAGAGTCAGTTGTGTTTGTATCATACAAATACACAGAAAGCGTTGCCTGTCCACTGCCGGTGTTAGTATACGAAACAGTAAGTAGTGAACCTGCACAAAGCAAATTAGGCGTAACAGCGTTGATTGTAACCTGTGCCTGCGCTGTTACAGAATAGCTGAACAGAGCCGCCAGCACCCATGCACATAGACGTATAGTTAAATTCACAATTGTTGGATTTCAGTGAGGAGTGGACAGTTGATCAACGTATAGATTTCGAACGTGAGTTATATGTCTTTCTTTTAAAGCGGGTTTATTGATGGACTTTAGAAATTTATAATGTAGTTGTACGTAGTTGACTTCACTCTGCAAATCAGAACCTTTTCCCAATCGTCGGGACTAACTACAGTGTTGTAGGTAATAGGCACAGAAAATGCCTGAATTTCTCCAGACATATAAACTATTTTCTGTACAGTCTTTTTAAGGATACTCGTCAATACCTCTTCGTTGGGGTAATAGAATCGTACTGTATTTGTCGTTACTTCGCGAACGAGGCAGGCTATTTTTTTGCTGTCAGAATAGACAGTATCTATTTGGGCAATGCATTGAGGTAGAGCAAATAAAAAGACTATGAAAACGAGCGGGATAAGCTTCATCGGTAAACTAACAAAAGCAATTGTACAGGTGACAAATCTATAAAATTGCTTTTATTATTTACACTTCCCAGATCACACGCACTACTTTTCCATTGACACCAATGGTTTGGAAAAATTCCAGCCAGTGAAGCTGTTGGGGACCTAGATGGTCAGTTGGGGATTTGACCTCGACAAATTCGTACGTACCCTGTTCATTCCAGATCAGCAAATCGGGGAAGCCGCGCGTATGCTCGCGAACATTACGGGCCATTTCAAGCAGAATGAGCCGGAGTTGGTCAACTGACAATAGATCGATGATGCGCTGGACTAGTGTCAACAGTTCGTCTGACCAATCGACCAGCACGTTGGTAATACCATATTTCGCGTTGAACATCCGGCCTGTATGTCGTCGCCAATCGTCTTGAGTCGTTAGTTCGGCGAGACGTTTTTTTAATAAATCTTCTCGTTTCAGGTAAAAGTCGGGTAGGTAAAAATCGGACGGAGCCCGTTGGAGTGGGTGATGAATGGCCGACACATTTGCATCGTAAATGATGTCCCAGAACACCAGCCCGAACAGTCCGCGCCAGGGGTAATTTTCAGTAAAGGCAGCATCGAATTCCTGCTCCAGATAATAATTCATGACGCCTGCTTCGACATGATGCCGGTAAGCGACCGGAATATTGACACTCTCAGCATCGAGCAGGAAACGGGTTGTGGCTTTGCGCGGCCGTTTTTTCTCGCCAGCACTCAGGATTTTGTCTCGAAAATCATTGGCAAAATACCGTTCTTCGGCGTTTAACGGATTCAGCGCAATTTCGTCGCAAAGGGCCAGGGCTTCTTCTACAGAGCCGTTTCGGAATAGCAGTCGGACGCGCCGTTCGCGGGCTGGAACACGGTCGGAAAGTTCATAAACCGACAGCGCCTGTTCCGGTAATTTTTGCCGTTCCAGATAAGCACCTACCCGGCACACTAGTTTCTGATAGCCTGGTATGGCAATTTCTGTCAGTTCAGGCCGGGTTTCGTTCCAGTTCAGGAACCAGTTGTAAATATCGTCGGGGGGTGTTTCGGATTCTTTCAGGTCATAAAACTCTTCGTTAGTGAGCGAAATAAGCAGTTTGTCTTCCACTTCTTTACGGGTTCGGAAGCGGGCCGTTAGTTTACTTTCGTCATATCGCTCAAAGTTGACCATGCCCAGATCGCGCACGACAAACTCGGTCATGCTGCCACTTCGATTGCCGAAAAAGAGGTATTTGATCATCATCCCTTCAGCTTCGAAATTCATCTTGACAACCACCTCATGGGTTGTCAGGCTCGTAACAATTTCGCCAAAATCCAGTTCCTGCAGGGCATACCGGACTACACCTTCCTTTTTTTCTTTGGCTAACGGCTTGATTTCTTCCGGTTCGAGCGGCAAAAGCTCCAGAAGTTCCGGTTTGGTAAAAACGCTTAGTGCGTCTTCGCCCAGATGAGTTTGACTGGTCGACAATTGGTCTATAAAACCTGCGTTGAGCAGTTCATTGGCCGCTGCCGGTAGGTCAGTTATTTCGGCATAGTGTAGTTTGTTAACGCGAAAAAAGAGTCCTTTGCGATTGCTGAATCGTACATACAGACACTGCGCATCCAGGCTGAGAGCCTCGAACCGACGCACAAAATCCCATTCAGCTTCGTTTAATAAACCACCATAGAGCCGTTTGACAAAGTCCAGTACATACTGGAAATTGTCGAGGTAATACCGAGGGGTGAGCAAAACTTTTTGTCGTCCAACCATGCTGTCAAGTAGCCATACAGGCTATAATTACAACAAAAAAATAACCATTTATGTCCCCAGCCGACATTCTTACTGAGCTGAATAAACAAGGTATTTTGTCGTCGGACCAACAGACGAAAATTGCCGATATCGAACAGAAAAAGCCATTTTCTGTACACTGGGAACTTCGGTCCATGCTATACATTGGTATTCTGCTGTTAAGTTCGGGCCTGGGATTGCTGGTGTATGATAACTTCGATCAGATTGGACACGGAGCATTGCTGGCAGCCATTGCAGCCGCCTGCGTTGGAAGCTTTTTCTTTGCGTGGCGATACCGACCCGACTGGACGCTCAGCGAAACCAAAAGTCGATCTACGTTTGGCGATTATGCCTTGATTCTGGCGTGTTTGCTGTTTCTGACGCTCGAAGGATATGCTCAATATGCCTACAACGTTTTCGGAGAGCGTTATGGGCTGGTGACGCTCCTGCCTGCTTTATTGTTTTTACCGATAGCCTATCGGTTCGATCATCGGGGTGTTCTCGGTATGGCCCTGACCGCGCTGATTTCGTGGGTGGGCGTTACGGTTCGGCCACTTGAGCTTTATTTTAAAACCAACTTTTTTGATCGGCCTACCGTCTTTTGGGCTATCGGCCTGTCGCTGGTGTTGATTACAGCAGCGCTACTCCTGCAACAACGTAAGGTAAAAGCCCATTTTACCTACACCTATCTAACCATGGCCGGTAACCTACTGATGGTGGCTTTGCTGGGTGGCTTGTTCAACTTTGACGAATTACGAATTGTATTTGCCATTGGGCTGGCTGTGGCCTGTGTGGTACTTGACCGGTTTGCCCGACGGGAGCAGTCGTTCCTGTTTCTGTTGATGAGTGTGGTCTATGGCTACATTGGCGCTACCTATTTATTTTTCCATTATTTAAATCTGGACGATGAAGCCTACTACTGGTATTTTATTCTGACGGGTATTGCCTTAGTTTATTATCTGATGAGCCAGTTACCTAAACGCAATTCGAAATGATCAAGGCCTATAACGAACAGTGGATTTATAACCGGGAGATTCTCGAGCAAGCCGAACGATGGTACCGGAAGCAACTGCTGTCGGAGAGTCAGATAGAAGCGATTCGGAAAGCTTATCCGGTTGAATTTCGCCAAACAAACGGCTTTCTCGAAATCGGGCTGTTTTTGTTTACAACGGTAGCTATTCTGGCTGGTTACCTGCTTCCGGCTAGTATGTTTTCAATCTTTTCCGTATCGACGACCTACGCCATTTTCAATATCATCTCAGGAATTGGTATCGGCGTAATAGGTCAACTGCTCATTAATCGGAAGTTGCTGTATCGGAATGGCATCGACAATGCGTTTGTGGTAACTACGGCGGGTTTTCTGGCATTTGGCTTTAATCAACTACTTCCCAATGGGCTATCGACGGCTGAGCATTGTTTTCTGACATTGCCCTTGTTACTGCTCATTCTGGGGTACTATGGCGATACGCTGATGGCGCTGTTTACACTCGGGACATTTTATACGGGCATTTTTGACGGGTTGCTCAACTACAGCTGGGGTAAAGATGCATTGCCCTTTGTGCTGATGATCGTTTCATTACTGATCTATCTGGCTGTTCGACAGGTCATTTTACGAAACCCAAAGGAGGTTTACTATACAGATCCGCTGAATCTGGCACAGTGGATTTCGCTCATTATGCTAGTTGCCAGTGGAAACTACTTCGTTGTCCGGGAGCTGAATGGATTGCTGCTTAAAGCTAGCCCGCTTGATATCCGGTCGCCTGAAGCCCCTCAAATCGCGCTGGCGTGGTTATTTTGGCTATTGACATTTCTGATTCCAGGCATTTATGTGGGACAGGGCTTAGTGAAGCGGAACCGAATGTTGATTATTCTAGGCGTACTTGGGTTGATTGCCGCTGTCATGACCCTGCATGAGTATACAGCATTGGTGCCACTCAATGTTGCACTGACCATCGGTGGGTTGCTTTTGATCGGTATTGCTGTTGGCTTTATTCGTTATTTGAGTACCCCTAACTATGGCTTTACCGACGCGCCGGATGATGATTCGCCCGATGAGTTTTTCCTAAACGCAGCGACCGCAGCGGCTGTACAGGCAGCAGGCACAGCGCAACATAATCCCAGAAATGATCTTCGTTTTGGCGGTGGGGATTTCGGTGGCGGTGGGAGTGAGGGTAAGTATTGATTAGGCCATTTTTGTGTAAGCTCTCTTCCAATCTTCCAAACATAAGAACAAACTTCCTGTTCGCGTCTGCTGAAAAACTGCTAAGTTTGGCCCCGCAAACCAACGACCATACGCAGTCGCATGAAAACCGTAGATTCCTACAATTTTGCCGGGAAGAAAGCCCTGGTTCGGGTTGACTTCAATGTGCCCCTCGACAAAGATTTTAATGTTACCGACGATACACGCATCAAAGCGACGATCCCGACGGTGATGAAAATTGTAAACGATGGTGGCTCTGCCATTCTGATGTCGCACCTGGGTCGGCCGAAGGGTGGGCCAGAAGAGAAATACTCCCTAAAACACATACTACCTGCGCTGAACAAAGCGTTTGGTCGCGAGGTGAAGTTTGCCGATGATTGCATCGGTCAGTCGGCTACTGATCTGGCTGCCAGCCTGCAACCCGGTGAGATTCTCCTGCTCGAAAATCTGCGTTTCTACAAGGAAGAAGAAAAAGGGGATGCTGCTTTTGCTGAGAAACTTGCCAAACTGGGCGATGTTTGGGTAAATGACGCCTTCGGAACGGCTCACCGGGCCCATGCTAGTACGGCTGTGATGGGGCAATTCTTTACCGATCGTGTAGCCGGTTATGTGATGCAGGCTGAGTTGGATAACGCCAAAAAAGTACTCGGAAATGCCGAACGGCCCTTTACAGCCATCATGGGCGGGGCTAAGATCTCGGACAAAATCCTGATCATTGAGAAACTGCTGGATAAGGTCGATAACCTCATCATTGGTGGGGGTATGACGTACACCTTTACCAAAGCACAGGGTGGTCAAATCGGGAAATCGCTGCTCGAAGCTGACAAGCAGGAACTGGCGCTCGAATTGCTGAAAAAAGCCGAAGCCAAAGGTGTAAAATTATATATGCCGCTCGATAACCTGTGTGCCGATAGCTTTTCAAATGATGCCAATCGGCAGGTAGTGGCTACAGGCCAGATTCCCGATGGCTGGGAAGGACTTGACATTGGTCCGGAAACGATTGACTTGTTCAAAAAGGTGGTGTCAGCGTCAAAAACGATTCTCTGGAATGGCCCAATGGGTGTTTTTGAATTTGAAAATTTTGCCAAAGGAACCAACGCTATTGCGGAAGCCGTAGTTAAAGCGACCGAAGAGAACGGGGCCTTCTCCCTGATTGGTGGTGGCGATTCGGCATCGGCTATTAACCAGGCGGGTTATGGCGATCGGGTTAGTTATGTGTCCACAGGTGGTGGTGCCTTACTTGAATACATGGAAGGTAAAACCCTGCCCGGTGTAGCGGCTCTGGAGTAGAGAACTGCCATCGTTTGATCCTAAAACAGCGAAAGCCTGAATATAACATTCAGGCTTTCGCTGTTTTAGCAGTGCAATATTACTGTTTGACCAATTTCTGAATCTGGGTTTGGCCATACGTTGTGACTATATGTACATAATAAACGCCTGGCAATAACTGCTTGACATCGATGCCATCAGTTGGCAGACTGGCGCTAGTGTACAGAACGCGCCCGTTAGAATCCAGCACACGAATTGTTGAGAACGTTTCAGCGGTTACATTTCGGATCATCACACGTTCAGTGGTTGGATTGGGTACAATGAGGATTGGCCCTTCCGCACTGAAGGCAACAGCCTGGATTTTGCTGTATTGCGAACTGCCATCCAAATCCGTCTGCCGGAGTCGATAATAATTGATACCAGTCAGGGGTACTTCATCATACCAACTGTACTTGATAGAGGTGTTGCTGCTGGGCTTTTCACTGTTAACAAAACCAACAGGTTGCCACTGACGGGCATCGGCACCACGCTGAATTTCGAAACCTTTGCTATTTTGTTCGGTAGCTGTTGCCCAGGCCAGTTTAATCTGTTGCCCGGCCTGCTGAGCCGTGAAACTAATAAGCCTGACTGGCAATGCCTGATAACAGCTATTGGCTGGATCTGGAGCCGCGTTGGTCGTAAAATTGTCGATATCTATAGAATAGGACGAAGTCGGTATCTGTCCATCGTCGGCCCCAATACTCGCTATTATGGTTATAACGCCCCCCCCGTTGCTACCCGCAATGAGTGCCGAGAGAGAAAACGTGCTTCCTACATTTGCCAGTGAGTAGGTCATTATCTGAGAAAAATTCCCACAAAGAATAAAAACAGTCAGGAGATTTGCCGGATTAGGTACGACCAGACTATTGATACGAAGATCGAACGAAACCATGTTCCCATCCTGCCCGTTTGCCACACTATACAGATGTTGTTCATTAGTTACTGAACATCCTGGTATGGGCACAGCAGAATCTTCAATATGGATGCTTCCTGAGCCCGTAATTGGTGTGGTCGTATTTAGCGATAGCCTGGGGTCACTTGATAAAGGGGTTGATGCCGTTGGTTTAGAAGCTCTGACGCAAGAAATGGCTTGTAAGTTCTCTGTGGACCAGCAGGCTAATGAACCCGACGAAAGATTTGGTTTATCGAAGTTTTCGGCAATCTGACCGAACGAACTAACGGCAAAAAAAGATAAGGCAATCGTACACAGTTGTTTCATATTGGTGGTAAACAGCTAGAGTGTACCCATTCCGAAAGAAGCGGGGAACACATAATCGATAATGTTTAAGCAACCATATGACGCTCAAATAGAAAATGGTCATTTTCTATTTGAGAATTATCCATAAATATTTGTGGAAGCCCATTTTTTGTTGAATAGATTCTATTATATCTAGCATTTATAACTGATTTAAACCCGCTCTTGCCTTGTTATCGATACTGTTTTTATACTCATGATGCTTAAAGCTTAGCGCTTTTTGAAAGAAAAAACGCGCTCGGGCCTGATCGGCCTTTTGCTGATAAATATAGCCTAGTTGTAAAGCCGACGTAGCCCCAAATGATAAGCCCTCAGGCTCGCTGATACTTAACGCTCGGTTAAGATACGGAATCGCCGAATTGGGGTCATTTCGACGCTGATAGATACGACCCATCCGATAATTATATTCAGCTTTTTCGGCTGTAACAAGAAATTGGGCTTCAGTATACGGACGAAGATAGGCCAACGCACTATCGGTAAACCCGCCATCGGAAGCCAGTCGGGCCCGCATCAACACCTTCTGATTCGCCGAAGCCCCTTTTTTTAAATAAGCTTCTGCAAACTTCTGAGCGGCTTTGTCCGACTCAACCGTAGTGCGCCCTGTACTTACTACTTTTTGGAGTAAAGGTCGGCTTTCGGAGTCAGGTTCGTTTGCCAGCCAGTGGCACAGAAACAACTTATAATACGAGTCTTTCAGGAAGTTTTGCCCTTTGTAGTTGTTCAAAAACCGCTGAAAATGAGCGGATGCTAAAGCATATTCGCCTTTTTGTAAGTAAATATCGCCGAGGATATTTTCGATGATTGGCAAAGGTTGATAGACTGAACCGGTAGGTCGTTTGGTTAAATAGGAGAGAGCCTGTTCACTATGCCCTGCCTTTTGCTCAATAGTAGCCCCGAAGAAGTGTAGCAGCAGATTATCGGCATTCTCGGCTACTAACTGCTGTAATGTCTGGCTGTCGATATCCGTAAATTTCAAAACATAGGCCCGCACCATCAGATCGATTAGGCGTGTCTCCAGTCGAAAAAGAGGGTCTTGCTGCGCCCGTACCAATTCCTGCTGACCTTGTTTGATCGTACCTCGTAGTCCCAGCAAACGGGCCACCCAGGTATAATTGTCTGGTACGGAGCCAACCATAATATGTAACGTGCCCAACGATTTGTAGGTAGGCAAAAAGTCGGGGAACAACTTCTGGTTTTCGAACAGGAGCTTATAGGCTTTGATCACATCCCAACTGGCACTGAGTTCCTTGCCAAATTTGAGTTTAATAAATGCCCAGTGCAGCCGCACTTCGGCCAGTGCTACCCGCTGCCAGGGGGAGTTTTTATCCAGGTCGTTTAATGCATCGAGCCGGTCATCTTCCCGAAAGCTCAGCCGAGCGAATGCCTTGTCATCGTCGGTGGTGACGAGCTGAATCATATCAGCATAATCGTCCAGAAAGATGCGGATGCCATTATGGGGCGATTCTCGGGTCAGGGTTTGTTGAGCCGCCTGAACTTTTAACTTTTGTAGATCAGCGTATGACCGCTGCAGGCCGGGTGTCCAGGTGAAATCCTGGGCGGCAAGAAGGGTGGGCAGGCCGATAAATAAAAACAAAAACACCGGGCCTAAACCCGGTGCTTCTGATATAAAATAAGCCAATACGCCGGATTGATACCCAGTGTTTTTAGGCAGACGATTACCGGCCACGGCCAACAGGGGCTGGTTCGGGAACGCCTTCGACATCGGCCAGAATACGACCACAGTGTTCGCAGACAATAATTTTCTTTTTGTCTTTGATGTCGGCCTGCCGCTGGGGTGGAACTACGTTAAAGCAGCCACCACAGGCTCCCCGTTTCACAACCACCACGGCCAGACCATTCAGGGCATTGCCACGAATTTTATTATACGAGTTCAGCAGACGGGGCTCAATCGTGGTTGCCTGCAATTCGCGTTGCTTGATGATTTCCTTTTCTTCCTCCTGGCTTTCGGAGGTGATCTGGTCCAGTTCCTGCTTTTTGGCTTTCAAATCTTCCCGGCGCTCATCGAGGGCTGCCTGAGTTGTTTTGATTTCCTCTTCTTTGCCACGCACCCGAAACTGAGCTTCATTGGCACGTTTTTCAACTAATTCGATTTCCAGCGACTGGAGTTCGATTTCTTTTGAAATGGCGTCGAATTCGCGGTTGTTTCGGACGTTCATTTGCTGATCTTTATACTTGGTGATCAGCTTTTCGGCATCTTTCTTTGCAACGCGATTGCGCTCAATATCTTCTTCCAATGTCTTGATCTCTCCCTGAAACTTGCCAATACGGGTTTCAAAGCCAGCGATGTCATCTTCCAGGTCACGAACCTCTTCGGGAAGCCCTCCCCGAATTTTAATCAGTTCATCTAATTGAGAATCAAGAGATTGTAGTTTAAGGAGAGCGTCTAATTTTTGCGCAATCGTCAGTTCCATTCGGAAAGTAGTTAGTGCTATATGAAGTATCTAACCGGATTGGTGTCCGTTTCAGATAAAATTACCGCAAAAGTAGTGAATTTTTTTGCCAAATGCCCGCTAATCAATTCTTTCGTGAAAACCTCGCTTTCATAATGGCTAATATCGCAGATACCAATGCGGTTATCGGCGTCGAAAAACTCATGATACTTATAATCGGCCGTTACAAAAATATCGGCTCCGGCACGTATCGCATCGGGCAGTAAAAAGCTGCCTACGCCCCCACAAACCGCGATTCGTCGGATGGGTCGGTCGGGCAGGGGAGTGTACCGGATGAGGTTGAGCTGCATATGCTCCTTTAAATACGAAAGCCATAATTCGCCCAACAATGGTTCGGGCAACTCGCCCACCGCCCCAGAACCGACTTCCTGATTCTGATTGTCTAAACTAGTAAGATAGTAGGCGACTTCTTCGTACGGATGTGCTTGGCGAAGGGCGGCTAATACCTGTCCCTGCTGATGGGTGGGTATAAGGACCTCGATTCGATTTTCGGTTTCTTCGTGGTATTCACCCACTTCGCCAATGGCGGGAGTAGCGCCTTCACCAGGCTGATAGGTGCCGGTTCCTTCAGCTCGAAAACTACAATTTTTATAGTCACCAATTTGACCCGCCCCGGCGGCATAGAGCGCTTCCAACACTCGCTGGGTATCCGATACGGGTACAAACGTTACCAGTTTACTAAGTATCTGCGTTTTGGGAGCTAGAATCCGAACGTTTTGCAGTTGAAGTTTCTCGGCGATTTTGAAATTTACCCCACCTGCCACATTATCCAGATTCGTATGGGCTGCGTAAATGGCAATGTCGTTTTTGATGGCTTTTATAACCGTTCGCTCGACATACGTTTTACCATTGAGTTTCTTAATCCCTTTAAATACAATAGGATGATGAGCAACAATCAGATTACAACCTTTGGCAATGGCTTCATCGACAACAGCCTCCGTGGCATCCAGAGTTACCAGAACGCCAGTAATTTCGGTAGTAGGATCGCCTACAATAAGGCCTGCGTTGTCATATGATTCCTGATAAGCCAGGGGGGCAAAGGATTCGAGGTAAGACGTTACTTGCCGAATCTGTATCATGTCCGATAGTAAATAGTAAAAACGCGGCAAGATACCATATATTGAGTGATTGAGCGGTTGTGTGATTGAGTGAATCATTGACGTAAGCCAACATTCACTCAATCACACAACCGCTCAATCACTCAACAAAACTAATTTACGCTAAACCCAATCGAAAGTAAACCCACGCCGTTTTTGGCATTGCCTAATACGGTTTTGGCAGCACCAGTGTTGGCAATTTGCTGAAGCCCCTGCTCATAACGGGCGCCAATGAAAGCTTTGCCAAAGTACAGGTTGAGGCCGCCCGCAATACCGTAATCGACTTTATTAAAATTGTCGCGGTTGATAGCGCCTGACCCAGAGCCAAAATCACCGTTTGAGTTGATATTAGAGTTCAGCAGATACGATACATAGGGTCCTGCCTGTAATTCAACAGCCTGTCCTAATTTGAATGTCGCCAGCACGGGCAATTCGGCATAGTTCAGTTTGAATGTGTTTTTACCCGTAAAACCAAGGACATTATAGGTAGCCGAAGCCCCTTTGGTCATATACAGCAACTCTGGCTGGATCGCAAAAAATTCACCAATTGGTGCCTGTGCGAATACACCGACATGGAAGCCGATACGCTCATTTTTATCGCTGACACCCTGACTGTCGTAAAATAGTGAACTGGCATTTAAACCGCCCTTCAGACCAACCCGCGTAATACCTTGTGCAGATACACTCGTCGAGTTGAGCATGATCGCACTGACCGTCAGAGCGGCAGTGGCAAGTAGGAGTTTTACTGACTTTTTCATAACGATTATTGAGTTAAGAATAGGGGTTGATACTACCCATTCTGTCCTACCTGAAGCAGCAAATTCGTGCCAGAAAAGCTATGGCTGCTCCAAATAATGCTATTGCACTCAGTCTGATACGTTTATACCCAATAGTATGAATAGCTGGTATAATTACTCAGGCAGAATAGATGGGGAATTCTCTCCCCAATTTGTAGAGTTCGTCAATCATTCTTATAATTCCGCAATAAGAATAGACCGGCGAAGAGTTATGAAATAAAATGCAGTAGATTTTTTACCAGATTTAGCGATAAGTAAAATAAGTATATTCGATTTAATAGACTTAGCTAGCTAAAAAAATTGATGATTTTGAGTAATTTTGAAGGAAAGGTCATTTTCTGGAAATAACAGAGTGACTGCTGGTCGTTTTAACTATACATTCCAAACGACCCGTATTGATAGCCGTAACTTTACATGACTTGTATGCATCGGAAACCTACTTCCACAACGATTCTGATTGCCGACGACGATACAGATGACCGCTTGTTTATGGATAAAGCTCTTCGACAGAGTGGATATGCGCACAATATCCAGTTTGTTGAAGATGGAGAAGAGCTGATGGAGTATTTACGCCGGGAAGGACGTTATAACGAAATGAATGCTCCATGGCCAAACTTGCTTATTCTGGATCTGAATATGCCCCGAAAAAATGGATTTCAGGCCCTAAGCGAAATAAAAGATGACCCGAAACTTCGTCGGCTGCCCGTTGTGGTTATGACAACGTCTACCGCCGATGAAGATGTGTTGAAAACGTATAATTTAGGGGTGAATTCGTTTGTGACAAAGCCGTTCAATTTTAATCGATTAGTTGAAATGGTAGGGGCTTTGAAAACGTATTGGATGGATACCGTTAAATTGCCATAAACAGTTGGTGGAGTACATTAGTATATCCGCCACCAATTGTTTGCAGCTAACAATTTCCTGTTTATGATACCTGCGCCAATTGCACTCAATGTTAATGAAAAAAAAGAAATCATTCGGGTTCTTCTAATCGAAGATGACGAGGATGATTACCTGCTTACCAAAGCTTTAGTTTCGGTCAAAGAAAATGCATCCATCAAACTTGAGTGGGTGGATAGTTATGATCGTGCTCTGGCAGCTATCGACAGGAACCAGCACGATGTATATCTTGTCGACTATCGGTTGGGGCATTACACAGGTATCGACCTGATTCAGGAAGCGTTTCAGATGGGGTGCCGGGCTCCCATGATTCTACTGACCGGCCAGGACGATCTGACCGTCGATCAGTCGGCGCTGGAACTGGGGGCGGCCGATTATCTGGTAAAAGGACGCATCGATGCCCAGTTATTAGGACGTAGTATTCGGTATGCACTTCGGCAGGCTAGTGTGCTGGCCGAACTAGCTCAGAAAGAGAATAAGTACCGCACGCTGTTTGAGCGATCAATCGACGCTATTTTTGTGGCTAATGACGAAATGCGTTTTCAGGATGCCAATTCATCGGTTGAACGATTGTTGGGCTATAGCCGCGATGAGCTTCGCCATTTAAACCCTGCCCGCCTTTTTGCCGATCTGAATCAACTTCGCAACTTACGCTTTAACGTACGCGAACATGGGCAGATCAAAGATTTCGAGACAACGTTGATTCATCGAAATGGCCGCAAACGAATCTGTCAAATTTCGGTTTGGGCGGTTGAGGATGTTATTGGGCATCCCGAGTGGTATCAGGGAATTGTACGGGATATCACTGATCAGAAACGAGCCCAACAGGATCTGATTCTGGCTGAAAAGCTGAGCATGACCGGCAAAATAGCCCGAAGTATTGCTCACGAAGTTAGAAATCCGCTGACAAACCTGAGCCTGGCGCTGGAGCAACTCAAAGATGAGCTGGATACAGACAGTGAGTTCATTACAATGTTTACCGATATTATCGAGCGCAACGTAGACCGGATTGGGCAGTTGATCACTGAAATGCTCAATTCGTCGAAACCACGCGATCTGGACCGGAAAAAGCAGGATTTCAACCCCGTTGTTCGGGAAACTATCCAGCTCATCAGTGACCGGATCAAGCTCAAACGAATGCGGCTCGAAACCACTTTCTCGACCGATGACTGCAGTGCGCTACTTGACCGCGATCAGGTCAAAACCGCCCTGCTGAATATTCTGGTCAATGCGGTAGAGGCTATGGAAGAAGGTAAAGGCATATTGACAGTTCGAACGGGGTGTGCCGACAATAATCGGGTTTACGTAGAGGTAAACGATAATGGAGAGGGTATCAGTGAATCGGTTCGACAGCGATTGTTCGATCCATTCTTTACCGGAAAGTCGGGTGGAATGGGGCTGGGACTAACAGCTACTCAGAATATTATCAATAGTCATAAAGGATCGATCGAAGTGGAGAGTCAGGAAGGGAAGGGCACAACATTTCGACTGTATTTCCCGAGATAATACATAAATCGGTATTGCTCAATTCCGATAATTACTTTATAGCCAGCTTTCTACAGAGAGCTGGCTTTTTTGTGGAATCGACTGAGTAAAAATATACACACTTCCCCAGTTAAGTTTTTGGTTAACCTAGCATTTACAGAGTTTTTTTTAAGAAATTAAAGCAGGAAAAAGGTATTAAGTTGCTGATAATCAAATCTATACCTTGGCGTCGATTTAGATATGTTTAACTGCTGATATATATGGCACAATAAAAGCTATTTGATAGATAACCTACTAACTAAAACTATGTGGTCCATTACTCACTTTCCGGCGGCTATGCGGTCACTAAGCCCCAAGACTCGGGCAAAAGCGATTGAGATTGCTAATCAACTACAGGAGCAAGGGCAGCTAGATCAGCATCATATTGTTATGGTCAGCGTTGATGAAGCCCGTAGGTGGGCTCGCCTTGAGCGTTCTAGTCAGGAATGGCCCATGAAAAACGATCAGCTATATGCCTGATTATTTACTCAACTAAATCCCATAACACAGGCTATGATCTGGAAAAAGACCATTTACGACTCACTAATTAGCTGCGCAACTCTCTGCAATCAGTTTGCGACCGAATGCTCTAATGCCGACGATATTGAGAATTGGTATCGGAGTATATTCCTTAATCTTGATTGTGCCGATATGTGCCGAAATCTGGCCATCATGTATGTGCGGGGCTCTGAGAATGCTCGCCTTCTGGCAAAAGCATGCATTGAAGTCTGCGAAAAATGCGCGCAGGAAGTTAGCCAGATCAATACAGAACGGGCCAATCAGATTTATACAGTATGCCAGCAAACGATCTGTTGCTGTGTTAACATTATAGATATGGGGTATCAAACCGATCTGGAAGCTCAACATCCAGCCGCTACACCAGAATCCTTGTTTTACGGTATCGACCTGCGTCAAACACTTTATAATTAATTAACTCAATAGACTCTAGTCGTTAGTCGATAGTCAGCAGTCAAAGATAAGGTCAACTGGCATTATCGACTGATGGCTATCGATTAACGACTTTTCTTTAACGTTATGGAAACAAAACCACAAATCAACAAGCAGTTAGAGAAAGTTCGCGACATGATCGAGGACATTCGGATCGCCATGATGACGACCGTCGATCAGGAAGGTAATCTGGTGAGTCGGCCAATGGCTGCCTTACAGGTCGATGAGGAAGGGACTATCTGGTTTTTTACAAATCGAACCTCCCCAAAAGTAGATCAGACCGATCATAACCAAAGTCGGGTGAACCTGTCATTTGCCGATGTTGGTGACGCCGATTATGTGTCGGTATCGGGTCATGCCGAAGAACTGGACGACCGGGCCAAAGTCGATGAACTTTGGAATCCACAGGCTAAGGCCTGGTTTCCAAAGGGAAAAGATGACCCGAACCTCATTTTGTTAAAGGTACATATCGATATGGCTGAATACTGGAGCGCCAGCGATAGCCAGATGGTTCGGTTATTCCAGCAGGCGGCCGCCCTGGTTACCGGTACTCCCCCCGACATGGGCGAAAATAAGAAGGTGTATAATTGAGGAAGGAAAAAAGGAGGAAGGGGAGAAAAGGGAAGAAAAGGGAAGAAAGGGAGTAAACGGTTAAACCTATGCTCCCTTTCTTCCCTTTTCTCCTTTTTTATGCTAACCTCAGTAGCATAGATGAGCGGGCGCCCACGGTTATGGTATTACCGCCTTTAACTGGTTCGCCGTTTGGGTGAATCTGACCGGCAGTGGTATCGACAAGGACTTCCCACAATGCACGTTTTCGATCTATTTTCGGAAGTTTGAACGGAATATCCTCCCAATAAGCATTCAGGATCCAAAGCAGTTGTTCGTCGCCAATGTCCTGCCCATCTTCGGTTTGTTCGGTTACCCGAAGGCCATCGATAAATAAGGCTATACAGTGGGTATTCGGGTTGTTGAAATCATCGCCCGTCATTTCCAGGCCGTCGGGCCGTATATAAGCCACCTGTTCGGTACCGAAAAAACGACGTCTGCTCAGCAATGGAGTGGCCTGACGCAGGGCTGTCAGTTGGCTTGTAAACTCATAAAGAGCCTGTTGCTTCTCATTCCAGTGCCAATCCATCCAGCTAATAGCACTGTCCTGATTGTAACCATTATTGTTGCCCTGTTGCGTGCGTCCGCATTCATCGCCCATTACAATCATGGGAGTACCCTGACTTAGTAACATCGTCGTCAGGAAATTGCGTTTTTGGCGTTCCCGGAGTTCGTTGATGGCTGGATCGTCGGTTGGACCTTCGGCGCCACAGTTCCAACTCAAATTATCGTTCGAGCCGTCACGGTTTTCCTCGCCATTCGCTTCGTTATGTTTATCATTGTAACTCACCAGATCGTTGAGCGTAAATCCATCGTGAGCGGTGATCAGGTTGATGCTATTGGCAGGGGAGCGGCCATCGTTGGCATACAAATCTGGACTTCCAAGGAGCCGGGTAGCCGTTTCAGCAGCTTTGCCCGGATCGGCTTTCCAGAACGCCCGGAGCGTATCGCGGAATTTGCCGTTCCACTCCGACCAGCGTACCGGAAAGCCACCCACATGATATGAATGAATATCCCAGGGTTCGGCAATGAGTTTCACCTGAGCTAGAATCGGGTCCTGAGCTACCGTATCCAGAAAAGCCGACACACTACCAAACTCTTCGTCGGTACGGATCAGGGCTGAGGCTAAATCGAATCGGAACCCGTCGACGTGCATGTCGGTGACCCAATAACGCAGGCTGTCCATCACGAGTTGTAACACCCGAGGGTGGCTCAGGTTGAAGGTGTTGCCTGTGCCGGTATAATCCATGTAATACTCGGGGTTTTCGCCAACCTGATGATAGTAAACCCGATTGTCGATACCTTTAAACGACAGGGTGGGACCTAGCTGATTGCCTTCGGCGGTGTGGTTGTATACCACGTCCAGTATGACTTCAATACCCGCTTTGTGCAGGTTTTTAACCATCTGCTTAAACTCGGCGACCTGCTGCCCCATCATACCCGACGATGAATAAGTATTTTGCGGTGCGAAAAAGCCGATGCTGTTATACCCCCAATAACTTTCGTCAGTAAACTGGTGTACCGGCAACAATTCGACTGCTGTAATGCCCAATTTGGTAAGGTAGTCGATACTTTCGGGTGAGCCGAGTCCGGCATAAGTTCCCCGGATGGATTCGGGCAGAGTTGGGTGCGAATGGGTGAATCCCTTTACATGTACTTCATAAAGCACAGACCGATGAAGCGGGATAGCAGGCGCTGTGTCATCCTGCCAGTCAAATGCTGGGTCAATGACAATGCTTTTGGGCATCGATGGACCACTATCTTTTTCGCTTCGGATAAACGTAGTTTGATGGGCGTCAACGCCGATAGGATCAGTAGCTAACTCGCCATAATCATACCCTAGCCAGGAATCATCGTGATTGACGGGTGCATGAATAGCACGTGCGTAGGGGTCGAGTAGCAGTTTGGCCGGGTTGAAATAATGTCCCGAAGCCGGGTCATAGGGACCATCGACCCGAAATCCATATAACTGTCCTGGCTTTAGGCCCTCCAGATAAATATGCCAAACCAGATCTGTTCGTTCAAAAATTGGAATGCGAGCCGTTTCCTCACTGGGGTTGGCCGGATCGTACAGACAGAGTGACACGGCGGTCGCGTTCTCACTAAATAAGGCAAAGTTGACGCCTTCGCCATCGTAAGTGGCTCCTAGGGGATACGCTTTACCCGGTTTTGAGGTTAAAGAAGGGGTTTTTGAGTTTGCATTAGCGGGTTTACTCATAACGTTTTTGCGTAGAGAATAATGGTTTTATTGCTTAACTGTATGCGAAAGGGGATTGTTTGAGTGGTATATAGACACAAAAAAGCCTACCCCCAAAGGGAGCAGGCTTTCCAATCCCACCATTCACTACACTACCAAGGCCAGACGGGCCATTGTAGAATTGGCCGATTCGATACTCTGTTTCTGGCGAAGCAGCAACTCCCGAGTACTGGCTACTAAGTCAGTTTCCTGAAGTACAGAATTATAATTGTTTAGGGCTTCCTGGTCACCCCGGTGGCATTCCTGTACAACGGCTTTATCATCATTGGTGGCAAATGCTGATTTAATATTGATCCAGGCGCGGTGCAAATCGGCAGCCAGGCTTGTGCTGTCGTCAGGCTCACCGCCCAGTGTTCGTATTTCGCGGTCTAGTTCGAGGGCAAATTCAGCCCGCTGGCGCGATTGAGCAAGGAGTAATGATCTTAACTCTTGATCGTCGACATGTTCGGCCGCTTCCTGATAGCCTTTTTCAGCATCATGGTTGAGGGTTAGAAGTCGATTAAGCTGATCGAGGATTTCACCCCGGGTTACTTTCACATTCATAACGTTGTGTAGGTTGGACTGATCAGAAAAATAGTTTTCGTAACGTTTCTTGTTGAGTAAATCAGAAAGTTGAGCTGTCCGATAAGCAGCGTTTACTTTTCGGGGTCATGCCCCCAGTTTTTCAGAGAATAAGCCCAGTTGGAACCGGCTATGTGTTCGGGGCGCTGAGCACTATGTCGCTTCACATAACCAATCACCTTCTGCATATGCTCATAATCGGCTTCCGTCAGTTCATTGATATTCTTATCTAAAATAGCGATGATCTGGCCGCCCGACTGATGTCCTATAGACTCTTTGTTACCCTCTTTTGTTTGACCAACTGACCGGGATTCTTCGGTTTTTAGCCATTTTTTTAATTCTGAGGGCGACATATTGACCAACGTATCAAACGACTGCCGAATCTCTTTCTTTTCCTGTTCATCGAGCGTTGCTACCATAACCCGTTTTATTGTTTAGTTACTTCACTAGCCGATTTAATAATTCGCTTACGGTCCTGTTTGATGACTAAAGCCGGTTCGTCGGCCGATCCTTTTCGCTTGACGGTAGCTCCCTGAACCTTGCGTTTGACATCATCTGTATGAACCTCTACAATAGTTCCTTCGGCTTTCCCTTTCCCGTAGTTCCAACTCACTTTATCTCCTCTCCTGGGCGTATCCATCGGCTAAAATGTTAAGTTTAAAAGGCAGATGGTTAGGAGTACTTCCTAACCATCTGATAATTTTTAGTCGCCAAGCTTACCGTTTTTGGCGTCACGCTGCATTTTTTTGTTGGCAAAAATGGCAATATCGACGCGACGGTTTTTCTGACGCCCTGCTGCGGTTGCATTATCGGCAACGGGTTGTGATTCCCCATAACCTTTCTCGTCAACACGTGATGTTTTCACTCCCTGAGTCTCCAGGAAATTAGCGACAGCATCGGCCCGTTGTTTCGATAACGCAAGGTTATGTTCTGCCGAGCCAGTAGCATCGGCATGTCCTTCCACTAAAATATCCGTTTCTTCTTCCTTATTAAGCGTTTGAGCGAACTGAATAAGCTGTTGTTTTGTCGCCGACTTTAAAGCATAGGAATCGACATCGAATAAAATATCAGAACCAAGTGAAACCTTGATACCTTCACCTACCCGATCTACCTGAGCGTCGGGCATCTGACGTTGTATTTCTTCGGCCCGCTTATCCATCCGTCGGCCAATAACAGCACCGGCTGCGCCACCAACGGTTGCGCCCAAAATGGCTCCCATAGCTGTTTTTCCTTTACTCTTGCCAATCATACCGCCGATAACGGCACCGCCACTGGCTCCTACTATAGCGCCCTTTTGCGTCTTGTTTAGTTTTTTCTGCTGGGCACAGGCAACGTTTCCGGCCAGCAGGGAGACTGCTAGTGGAATCGCAAGGGCTTTAGTGGCAACAGATTTCATGTGTGAATTCATAGCGTTGTGAATATTGGTATTGCCTATAGATGTCCAAACGCTATACCAGTTTAAGCCGAAAATTGAAGTCTGTAAGTATATTAATTGGTAAGTTTCTGATTATTAGTGAATTGATTTAAATTAGACATAGTAAAAATTATTTATAAAACCATATTTAACGAAGTAGTTTGATAGAGTAACCGGGAAGCAAGATGCATATAGTTGTGGAACGGATTCTACAAAACTGTCAAAAAACGTGACGGGTGAGGCCAGGGCTGGTATTTGCTAATATGGATATATTTTATGGAGATACGGAAAATGTAGGCAGGTGTAACTTTTAATTGGTTGATAATAAGGTATTTGGTAGAAATAGTTTGCGGGCTTCCAGTAAACGAAAACAGCCAAAAAAACGTTGAATAAGTACCCTCTCAATAGGCTTTTACTCCATGTTATTTAGCAAAACATTTTTAGCTCTTTTTTTAGGGAGCGTACTACTTTTCGCCCCAACGGCCTGTAATACGGCAGATAGTAACAACCCCGTAACACCCAAACAGCCGCAAACGTTAGTCCGCAGCACCCTGATTGGCGAGTATTCTGCTGATCAACTTAAGGGTCGGTTCACGGGGGTAAACGTGTTGTTGCAGGCATTTATCCGCTATGGTATTAAAGCCTACCGGCTCGAATACACAACCACGAATACGGATGGTAAGTCTGTAAAAGCCTCAGGGGCTTTATTAATTCCGACGACAACGACGGCTGTGCCTTTGCTAAGTATGCAGCATGGGACAATTACCAGCGAATCTGACGCTCCTTCAAATTTCGGCTCCAGCAGCGAAGCCTACTCATTCGGGTCAGTTTTTGCCTCCCAGGGCTACATCATAGCTGCCCCTGATTACATTGGCTATGGAGCTTCAAAAGATCTTCCCCATACGTATGAACATCGCAATGGACTGGCAACCGCTTCCCTTGATATGCTTCGGGCCGCTCGTGAGTTTCTGGCGAGCCAGCCTGTTAAATGGGATAATAGACTGTTTGTGGCAGGCTATTCGGAGGGAGGCTATGCAACGATGGCCTTGCAGAAGAAAATTGAGGAAGAATCCGGGAATGAATTCAACCTGGTTGCGTCGAGTTGTGGCGCAGGTGCTTATGATAAACCTGCGTTTATGAGCAATATTCTGAACCAGAAAACGGGTGGTGATGCCAGTATAAATCGACTCTACATCTGGGTGCTGCTTACCTACGACCGAATTTATGGTCTGAACCGACCGATGGGCTATTACTTTAAAGAACCGTATGCAACGCAGGTGGCCGCCCAGGGAAAGAATGCCTCTATCAATGTTAGCCTGAATCAGGCGTTTACGGATAGCTTTAAACAGGCTGTCAATGATGGTACCGATAAAGCGTTTCTGGCAGCAGTGCAGGATAACGATATTCACGACTGGAAACCTCGGACCCGCACTCAACTGTATCATGGCGATGCCGACGAAATCGTCTTTTACCTGAACTCAAAGAATGCCTACGATGCCATGCAGAAACGAGGGGCAACCAATGTAGACCTGATCACCATGTCAGGTGCAACTCATGCAACGGGTATCATACCCTTTATCACCGGCACGTATTCATTCTTTAGTTCGATTCAGTAAACGTTGTAGGCGTTGCTGGTCCGCGATGCAATCGCCGACCAGCACAAAAGCTCCCCGAAAGCTTCACGTTTTCGGGGAGCTTTGTCTTAGTGTAATCAGCTTAGTTAACCGTAACTATTGAATACGCGGCCTGATTGGCATTTCGAGTCTGCGTACCGATGGTCGTGCGAGAGCGGTCGTCGTCGCTGATGAGCAGGAGCCGGTTTTTGTCCAGTGGCGTCAGATCTTCGGCTTTATGGCCAGGTGTATGGACCGGCTGACCTTGTGCATTGCGTATTATCGTAAACGGTTTACCCGCGTATAAATCGGCTGGGGAGATCGTCCAGAGATAGGCATCCAATTGGCCGTTTGCTTCCATGGATGTTAATAGCCAGAAACAACCCCGGTATGGATCATACTCCAGACTGGATAAAGCCAGCGGTTGTGGGAGAGAAGGGGACGCGGCAGCTATATCGAAGTCGTTTATGATTTTCCAGTCGTCGGCCAGCCGGATACGCTCCGAATCCCCTTTTTTCTCAATCTGGTACGATACACTGATGATTTTTGCCCGGTACTTAAAGCTCTCGTACGATTTCCCCTCTTCCCGAATACCAAACAACAACTGTTTATCCGTTGCGGCTAACCCTTCGATCTTGAAATACGGAATGGCACCCGGAAACTCTTCAGTCGCTAATAATTGAGCAATGCGCTGGCGGTACGCTATCGACGTTCGGCTGGTATCGTCGGGAGCCAGTACTTGCGGGTGCTGTTCATCCCCACTGCGCCAGTAAAGGATGGTATTATAACTATCCCAGTCATGACTCCCCGATTTGACGCGGTCGAATGCAGTTGTCAATAGCACAAATCGCCGGTCGGGCGTTTGGGTGAAATCTTCATATTTTCGGGTCGATGAGAAGATTGGTCGAGTCAGGTAGGTTGGCGAAGTGGTCGAATCGGCTAGATCGTCGAGTGTTTTCATGAAAACCGGACTTTGGCCAGCAGGCATGTCTTTATCGTTGGCAAATAGGATGTGTTTCCCATCAAACAAGACAGCGGAAGCTTCACACCAAACAGGCTGATTGTTAAGCACGGTTCCAGGGGCAAAGCAGGTAAGAAATCCTTCCTGAGTAATAGTGGCGGTGGTGGGAAGCGACTGATTGGGGAGCTTTGCTGTTTTACAACCGTACGAAAAGAGGACAACGAATAACGCAACGGCAGGTAATTTGTAGTTCATCGGGTAGTTTGTAGTTTAAGAGTCGGTGGTTACGTTCAGAACGGATCAACGGAACTTCGGACTGCAAACTACGAAGCGGAATAGACATGCTGCAAACTGAGTTAACTAACGGCGCAAAATAAACCCAACCCCATGAACATTCTCGATTCGGATAGCTGGAACCTGACCAAGCCGTTTGCGAAGCCTGGAGATAAATACATCCAGACTTCGCCCCATAAAATAATCGTCGTCGCCCCAAACGGCCCGTAACAGTTCATCGCGCCGAATGAGCGTATTGGGACGGTCCAGCAAATAAGCCAGTACATCGACTTCCCGATACGTAAGGGTCTGAACCTGACCATCGATCGTTAGCGTAAGATTCTGTCGATTTAGGTCTATGCCCGAATCGGGTTGTTTGAGCGCATGGGTGGTAGTGGTTCGGCGGAGGAATACATTTATCTTCAGGATAAGTTCTTCGATACTGAAGGGCTTGGTCAGGTAATCATCGCCACCCAGACGAAGCCCCTGTAACCGATCATCTTTATTGGCCAGGGCACTCAGAAATAGAATGGGAATTTGCGTGTTGACGGCCCGAATTTGTCGGGCAAGCGTGAAACCGTCGCTTTGGGGCAGCATAACATCCAGCAAACAAACATCAAATGACCCCGACTGAAACGCATCCCATGCTTCAGGTCCATTGGTGCAATGGGTTACCTGAAACGGGACGTTTTCGAGGGTATCGCGAATGACAAACCCCAGGTTCACGTCGTCTTCAACAAATAAAATGCGAGCCGGTGTCAAAGTTTATAGAGCGAATGAGCGAAAGAGTGAAAAACTTACTTGAGCCATTTTTTCGGTCTTTCGCTCATTCACTCTTTCGCTCTTTGTAATTATCGTAAATGTACTTCCCTGGCCGGGTTGACTGGTGAGGATTAACCGCCAGCCGTGCGCCCGAACCACTTGCCGCACATAATACAAGCCCAGCCCAAAGCCCTTCACATTGTGGGTATGGCCTGACCCCACCCGGAAAAACTGCTGAAATACGGCTTTTTGATGCTTCGGAGCAATTCCAATGCCACTGTCGCTTACCGACCAGATTAACTTACCTTGTTCCTCCCGCGTATGCATAACAATGAGGGGTGTCTGATCACAATATTTGAGCGCGTTATCAATCAGGTTGTTCAGCACGGTTTCGAGATGATACCGATCAGCATGAATATGAGAATTAGTCGCGGTAAGATCGAGCGTTATGTACGGAGCAAATTGATGGGCGATTCCGGTCATCAGTTCGTGCAGATCAATATCCGTAGGGTCGAGCACAAAACCGGTTCGTTCGGATTTGGCCAGTTGTAAAATGCTATTGACCTGTTTTTGCAGGCGCTGACTTTCTTCGCCTAAAACGCGGGCATACTGTTTGAGTCGGTTGGGTTGTTGAGTGATTCCGTCGGTTTGAAGTATATCGGCGGCAACCCGAATCGTCGAAACGGGCGTTTGAAGTTCATGGGTGATGTTATTGATAAAATCCCGCTGCACTTCCGTCAGTCGGCGTTGTTTGAGGACGACACTAAGGGTATATCCAAAAAATAATACCACCAGGAGCACCGCTATGGTCGACCAAACCCATCCATTCAACTGCCCGGCGATAAACCCAGTCTGATTGGGAAAACGAATGCCAAAGTAGTAGGTATAGCGTGGAAATTTAGGCAGGTTTCTGATACTCTGAAGCCTGCCTTTCATCAACGCACTTGGGCTCACATAAGCGCCATAGACCATCCGGTCGGTTTCGCAGTTGTAAATGCCGTATTCGTAATCAGTGATCAGATTATGCGCCTGTAGCGAGTTCTGGATAAAGGTTTCGAGTGCTGCCGGATCAATAGGGGCATTGGTGTTGACAATGAAGTAGTCGTCCGAAAGCTGCGTAACGGCGTAGCGGTTGAGGGTGAAATGATTCAGTCGGGCTACTTCATCGGCTACATCCTGCAAGGCAATAAACGCCGACTGACGGAACTGCCGCTCTCGTAGCGTATAGGCATTCCGCACCCAGACCACCTGAACAGCCAGGATGCCGATAATCGAAAGCACCGATAGAAGGACTAGTAGCCGTAAGCGAGACATGCTATTATTGAGCGATTGGTGATTGAGCGAGTGTAAAGTACGGATTATTCTCTCAATCACTCAATCGCTCAATCACTCAATTAGGCCACGTTAACAACTCATTAACAAACGTTAGCGACTGCTTAACAGAGTTATAGGGATGGGTGAGGTAGGTTTGCAGCGTTGCCTGAGTGGGCAGTACATAACAAATCCTATCAAACCAATTTTTTATGAAACGTCTATTATTTTTCGGTTCCCTAGTAGTATTGATGGCTTCTGTGGCCATGATTGTTCCGGCGGCTGTGTTCAACTGGAAGAATGCTACTCATGATTTCGGGAAAATCCCACAGGGGAAGCCCGTTACAGTTGAGTTTGCATTTACCAATAAAGGCGAATTGCCACTGGTTATCAACCGGGCTCAGGGCTCCTGCGGTTGTACGGGCGTTGAGTATCCAAAAGAGCCGGTTATGCCTGGTAAGTCTGGTTCCGTTAAGGCTACTTACAATGCGGCTGCTATGGGTGCTTTCAACAAATCTGTGACAGTAGAGTCGAATGCCGAAGGCGGAACGGTAGTCCTGTACTTCAAAGGCGAGGTGGTAAAAGAAGCTGGCGCTGCCCAGTAAAATGTGCCTTAATAAAATATGAAGAGCCGGACCTGAATCCGGCTCTTTGCTTTATATCAGTTGCATCTTGGCAACTTTGGGATCGACATGGACGGCATCGTGCTCGAACCGCGACGGCGGACCGTTCCAATTTGATTCGCCAATTCGGCATGGTAGCCGCTCCAATGATCGCTTCTTCGCTCAGACCCGGCACCACTAGAAATTCATCGAATAGTAGTACATCATCAATGTAAAAATCCAGCCGGACTACATGTTTCACTTCAATATAGAGGATGAACATGTCGGCAATTTATTTGGCCGAAGTTACATAAGAAATGGATAATGAATAATGCACAATAAACAACGAAAGTTAAGACTAAATCAACTTTCATTGTTCATTGTGCATTATTCATTATCCATTTCTTAGTTAGAACCGCTGCTGGTGATTTGCTGAGGCTCTACCGACAAGCCGTATTTCATTTCGCCCCGGTCTTTCTCCACTGCCGTACGTCCTTCTTTCATCCAGATCGGCATAGGTGCGTCTTTGAGGTAATAATCGAAGAACTGGTACAGCCGAATACTCAGGTCTTTAGCATTATGCCGTTGCGTCAGGTTATGGCCTTCGCCATTGTAGACCAGCATCCAGACAGGCTTATTCAACCGGCGGAGGGCGGAGTAAAATTCAATTCCCTGATACCAGGGCACAGCACCATCGGCATCGTTGTGCGTCATCATGAGTGGCGTTTGAATCCGGTTGGCGAAGAAAAGCGGAGAGTTCTCGATGTAATTCATCGGCTTATCCCAAAGGGTTCCGCCAATGCGACTCTGTGTTTTCTCGTACTGAAATTGCCGGACAATACCCGTTTCCCAACGAATGCCACCGTAAGCCGAGGTCATGTTAGCCACAGGAGCACCGGCTTCCGCAGCCCGGAACAAATTGGTACGGGTAATGATATAAGCCGTTTGATAACCTCCCCAGCTTTGCCCCTGAATGCCCAGACGGTCACGGTCCACAAAGCCTTTATCGATCAAACTAAGCACGCCCGGTACAATACAATCGTAGGCATTTGGCCCTGGCTGACCGGTCGTGTATACAATATCGGGAATGAAAACCAGATACCCATTCGACACACAATAGGCCACGTTGATGGTTGAACGGCTCGGGGCCGGTGCTTTGTAATCGTTCAGGGTTTCGGCGTTGCGCTCGTAGAAGTACGTAAGCATGGGGTACTTTTTCTTCGGATCGAAACCTTCGGGCTTATATAGTAGTCCTTCGAGTTTGACGCCGTTGGTACCTAACCAGCTTACCAATTCAACACTTCCCCAGCGAATGCTGTCTTGCTGCGGATTGACGCGGGTGAGCTGAACCGGATTGGCCAGCGTGCTATCGGTACGGAAAATGTTGATCGGCTCCTGAAAATTACCCCGGTAAAAGGTGAGTGTCGATCCATTTTTCGCTTTGTTCAGACCAAAATAGCGATGGTTACTGCGCTTCAGGGTGGTGGGTTCCAGTGCCGAGAGACCATTTTTACTCTTCAAAATCCCCGTCGACTTATCGCTTTCCCAGATACCTGTAAAGAATACCTCGTCTTTGGGATCAATGGCTTTTTCGGGTGTAGACCGTCCGAATCCGGGTGTATCATCTTCGCCCATATCGGCATACCGGAGCCGAACGCCATTTTTACGGCCCCAGCCTGCGGTGAGGTTGGTTGGCTTTTCGCGGCCAGTCGGATCAACCTGCCAGATGTCGTAGCGGTCATAGAGCCATAGATAGCGGTCGCCGGTAGTCCAGCCTGCCGAGCCATACGCACCTGGAAGATTAGGTGTATCGTGCTCTTCATCGAAAAATTTGCTGGGCAAACCGCGCGTCAGGTCAATTCGTTTATTTTCGACGATCGACCAGGCCCGCCAGAGCGAATCCCGTTCATCGAACCAGTAGGCATACTGGCCACCGGGCGACAATTTGGGCTGCGAGGCCATTACATCGTTGGCAATGCGTTTTTTCTCTCCGGTCTGGGCGTCAATCAGGTACAAGTCCGTATGGCCGGGGTCCCAGGATGATTGGACCTGATACGGCAAATCGCTCAGGCCTAGTAAATACCGTGAATTGACCTTTGGGTCGAACGTTACGGTAGGTATTTCACGGTTGGCCAACGGCGTAACTTTACCGGTCGATACATCGTAGAGCGTTAGAAAACCTCGTTCTTTTTCTTCCTTAAGCCGACGTTGCTGCATGGGTTGTAGCCGTGTGTCGGTCCAGGTCCAGATGTCCATTTTTACCTTCTCATCATCTGGAGTCAGGGTGTCTTTGGTTGGCTTGGGTGGAATGGGCGAGGTGGAAAAATAGAGCCGTTTGCCATCATCAGCAAATCTTGGTTCACGGAATTCATTGACCGACCAGCCTTTGGGCAGCGCTTTCAGCGCTGTATCGGCTATAATTCGGAATGGTGCTTCCGGTTCAAGTGTTTTGCCTTTTTTTCCTTTGACGGGAGTGGCTGGTAAAAGGCTTTTGTAGTATAGGGTGAACACTTTCACATCGGCCCCGGCACTGTCGGCCGAAGCCATCCAGGCCACCTGGTCGCCTGTTTTGTTGATGGCCAGCCCCTTATAAATCTTTCGTTTAGAACTAGTGTCCACCAGCATAGTTTGGCCGCTGGTCGTGTTGAACAAAAACACACCGGGTACGGCACTTTCGCTCGCTTTTAGCGTATCGATGGCCGATTCTTTACTGTAGAAAACTTTCTGGCCATTATCCGAAATAGCTACATTCAATACATAACGAAATGTTTTGCGTGAGCCATCAGTCAGATTCAACAGGGTTAAGTCGTCGCCCTTGGGCCGCTTCGATGGGCCTCGGCGCGTAGCAACCGTTGTTGTCGAAACAGGAGCCGACGGCAAAAGAGTATCTTTCTGAGTCTGTGCCGTTGGCCGGGGAGAGGGTCGTTCGCGGTCGTCTTTGCGCTCCTGTACTACCGCCAGCCAGGAACCGGCATCCTTCCCAAACGTGTATGATTTGACATTGGCAAACTTTGTTGTTTTACCCGTTGCCAGATTCAGCGCCAGCAGGCTGTCTTTCGGCATTTCGTCCGGCTTCTTTTTCTTGAGTTTGGCCTTGCGGGTATCAGCAGCGGGTACTTTAAGCCGCATGACCAGAAACTTGCTATCGGGTGTAAATTGAGCCATATAGCCGCGAGCGAAACTATACCGTGGCTGAGCGCCCCCCGTGTTGCTGGCTACTTCAAGCCGTCCATCACCTTCCTGCGGGTCAACCTGATAAGAAATCCAGCGGCCATCTGCCGAAATTTTTTCAGACCGAACACTTTGCCAGCGATCATAATCCGACGAATTGAGTGGGCGTTTTGGGGTTTGGGCAAAGAGGGGTACTGATAGCGAAAAACAGAGTAAAAGTTGAGTGAAGTGTGTCATTATGAGGAATATTAAGACTTACTAAACTACTAAAAATCTGCGAGTTTCGGAAGATAAATGGCCTAAGTTTCATCAATTGTAGGATTCGTTCTGTTTATCCTTCGATTACTACCAGACTGAATTTTATCTTGTAATCCAGGCGATTTACTAGAGTAGGTATTAAAAAAAATAGACCATATAAAACATTATCGACTAAAATATGTTAATTAGTAAAGCATTTACGGACTGATCGTCTGAATAAGGGATATAATGTATTGCTGTAAATAGGAATCTATTCGATTATTATACCTGCAACAATGAATTGCCCCTTGTCATTTTCAGTACTGTATCTGCCGTAATGAAAAGCCCGCTTCTTGTCAAAGAGAGCGGGCTTAATTTTTTTTAAGGTCATTTTTTAATCCTGCCAAGACTGCCAGTTAGGCGGTTTTAACCAGGTCTACCAGCGTTTCGATCCAGAGGGGACTATCGTTCAGGCTTTCGACCAACTGCCAATGCTGCCCTCCCGATTTTTCAAACAACTCTTTGTATTCAACGCCCACTTCGATGGTAGTTTCCAGACAATCGGCTACAAATGCGGGTGAGAAAGCCAGCACACTTTTAATTCCCTTGCCGGGTAATTCCTTAATGATGTCGTCGGTATACGGTTTAATCCAGGGATCGTTGCCCAGTCTTGATTGGAAACTGGTCACGTATCGGCCTTCGGGTATGCCCAGCGCCTGTACGAGCAGTCGAGTTGTTTCAAAACATTGCGCCCGGTAACAATGCTGATTTAAAGCGTGAAAGCTGTTGCAGCAATCGCCTAACTGGCAAACGTTTTTGGTAATATCGCCCTTTAGAATTTGTCGCTCAGGGAGGCCGTGGTAGCTGAACAGGTAGTAATCGTAGTCGTAGGCTTCCATGTATTTCCGGGCAATCTGGGCGAAACCTTCTATAAACTTCGGATGCTCCAGAAATCGGTTAACGAACCGAACGGCTGGTATAACTTCCCAGCTTTTCAACAGGGTCATTACTTTCTCATAAACGGAACCCGTTGACGCCGACGCGTATTGTGGGAATAAGGGTACAACAATGATCTCGGAAAGACCCAGTTGTTGAAACGCCTTCAGGCCTACATCGATACTGGGGTTTTGGTAGCGCATGGCCAACTTTACGACGTACTCATTACCCAGTTCTTTCTGAAGTTCCCGTTCAACGATTTGCCCGTAATACTTCAGGGGCGACCCCGTCTCGGTCCAGAGTTCTTTATAAACTTTGGCTGATTTGGGCGCACGGAATGGGGCAATGATCCCATTGACCAGCATAAAGCGTGAGGCAAACGGAATATCGATAACCCGACTATCCATCAGAAACTCGCGTAAGTATTTACGGACATCGGGCACGGAGGGGCTATCCGGTGTGCCCAGATTAACTAGTAAAACGCCCGTTTTTCCTACTGATTTGCGGACTGAAGCAGGAGATTGTTCAACAGAAAGGTTCATGAGAAGGCTAACAGAAATTTGAAGCGGGAAGTTTGTTATTTCGCTTCGTGATAGCGACTTAAATCGGTACGGGTGAAATCGCTGAATACCTCACCGGGTAACCCCGTGAAAACCATAATATCCGACAGGTCGTGAGTACCTCGTTCGCTGGCCAGTAAAATATCGCCATGTTGTTGGTAGTCCTCCCAGGGTAAGGTGAAAACAGGCTGTTTATCAGTTGGTTTTGCGTATTGTGCCCATTGAGTTACTAAACGGGATTTTTTGTCGATCCATACTTTGTAGCGAAAGCCGGGGGTTAAATTACCCGTTTTGTAAGTGATCTGAAGAATATCCGCAGCTTTGCCTGCCTGAGTGGATTCGGTGCCCAGGTATTTCAGGGTTACGCCAGTATCTTTAAGCTTGTAAGGCATAAACAGCCAGTAGGAATCGTTCAGCCAGTTACGTTTCCCGAGTCGGACGTATTTCGTAACAGAATCGGGTTCGGTCACTTCCTGTCCATTTCGATACACGCGGCCCATATCGTTATTGATATTCAGCAAAACAGTCTGATCATCAAGTATATTGTCAATCCGAACATTGCCAGAATATTTATCCCAAACGAGCTTTCGAACACCATCAAAATTCCAGGCTATCAACTGAGTATCGTCCCAGGCAGGGCGGCCTCCCATGGCCGCCATTACCTCGTCGGCGATTTGAACCGCGCGGGCATCCGAACCCGTCAAATCAAAGCCGGGCATAGGCGGGTTGATCAGTTTTTGCGCCTGGCCCAGGGCAATAAAGCCACTAAAGCCGATTAGCAGTACGGAGAGGATAAGTGCTTTCATAGGTTAGTTAGTGGGGATTTCATCCACAAAAATAGAACAATGACAGCTTCTTTTGGTTTGAGAAGCCTTAGATTTGTTATTTATGTAAGACAAAAAATGAATAATTTATAATGAACAATGGACAATGAATAATGGTATTAGCGCACATTACTCCAAGTACGTTGTTCATTATCCATTATTCATTTTTTATTACCTATGACGCTTTCTCAACTTGATTATATTGTTGCCGTTGATACCTACCGACATTTTGCTACGGCAGCCGAAGCATGCCATGTGACGCAGCCCACCCTGAGTATGCAAATCCAGAAACTGGAAGATGAACTGGGGATATTGGTGTTCGACCGTTCGAAGCAGCCTGTAGTACCAACCGAAACGGGTCAGGCTATTCTGGCTCAGGCGCGGGATGTGTTGCGGGCAGCGCGTCGGATTCCTGAAATTGTTAGTGAATCGAAAGATGATATTCGGGGCGATTTTCGGGTGGGTATTATTCCAACGCTGGCTCCTTATCTGCTTCCCTACTTTATTGGCGGTTTTATTCAGAACTATCCGGCGGTGTCGGTGCAAATTCAGGAGTTAGTTACTGAACAGATTATCGAACGACTTCGTAATGGGCTGATCGATGTAGGGTTAGTGGTTACGCCGTTGGCCGAAAATGGTATTACCGAAATGCCGTTGTTTCAGGAGCCATTTGTGTTGTATGCCGCTGAATCGAACCCGTTGCTGGTCAAGTCGTCCATTCGGCCAGACGATTTACAGACTGATGGGCTTTGGCTGCTGACCGAAGGACACTGCTTTCGGAATCAGGTGATGAATTTGTGCGGAGCTGACCGACAGCCTAATGGAGGATCACCCTTGCGGTATGAGACGGGTTCACTCGAAACGCTGATTAAACTGATCGATAAACAGGGTGGCTTTACCCTATTGCCGTATCTGGCCACACTCGATCTGGATGAAACCCGTCTTGCCCGGCTCCGGCCATTCGATTCGCCCCAGCCGGTGCGCGAAGTAAGTCTGGTGATGCACCGGAGCTTTTTGAAACGAAAACTGATTAATGCGTTTAAATCCGAAATACTGGATCACTTGCCCGAAACATTGGCGGAGTCCGTAAAGGTGGGAAAAACCGTTCGCTTAAAATAGCCCTCTATTTTTTCTACTTTTAGAACCTGTTTAGATTTTTTATGAAAAGCCATTTTTGTCATTCCGACGAAGGAGGAATCTTAGAGTAGCCTTATCTATTAAATGCGGAAATTGTAAGATTCCTCCTTCGTCGGAATGACAAAAACACCCATCTTTCGTGTATTTTCAAAAACATACTCTAGCGATAAATAGTAGTAGAAACCTACCGCTACGTCGTCTGTTAATGAATAAAACCTGACCCCTTCCTGACTACTGGTATGAATCAATGTTTACGTTGGTATGGTTTGGCTATACAGATTAGACATTGCCTTTATGTCAGTCTACTCCTATCTCTGGTTTTCTTCCGTGGTAGTGCATATGCCCAGGAAACGCTGGATACGCAGCCGTTACCGGTAACGTCGGTCTGTGTTGGTTCCTCAATTGATGTGACGGCATTTCGAACGTTTGGCAGTAATACGCTGTCGGTTGAACTTTCGTCGGATGGGAGTACCTACAGTGAAATTCCGTCTTCTTTGTTATCCGCTTCCGGGCGGTACGAAGTGACCTATCGGGCTAGCATACCGGCCAGCACACCTGCTGGAAATACGTATCGGATTCGGGTCATATCCAAAAATCCGTCGGTTACGGGCAATCCTAGTCCAACGATGCTGACCGTAAAAGCCCGACCCGCTCCGCCAACCGTCGATAGTCTTATTCTGGATTGCCAGCGCGTATTGCCGAACGGTGATGCTAACTCGGTTATTTCGACAACGGTTGTGCCGGGTGCCAAAGCCATGCTTTATAATGCCAATCAGGTATTTATGCGGACAAGCGATACGGCCAGTGATACAGAGCATCCCGGTTTTTACATTCCCAAACAGTACCTGGGTAGTACCAATTACACCTACCCGGTCAACGAAACCGTTTTTTACATCACCCAATCTGTCAACGACTGTGAGAGCGAGAAAGTGAAGACCGTTTTGCGGATTCTGTACCGACCAACCACAGGCCCATTTCCTACGAATGGCAAAGCACACGACATTGAACAGGCCAACTGGCCGTCCACCTATTATGGAACGATTGCTTACTGTCAGAATAGTCAGGCCGACCCGTTGAACGTAAATGGGCATATTGCGCCCCCATCGAATTACCAGATCGTTTATCGACTGCTCTCTGATACGCTTCAGACAACAACCCCACCGACACCCAAAACCAATACACTGGCTTCTCAAACGTATGAAATGGCGTTAGTTCCTATTGATCCAACAAAAGGATGCGGCAACTATACCGCGTTAAATACACACCTGACTGTTACGATAAAACCATTAGCGACGGCAACACTAACCGGCGATCAGACTATACTGGAAGGGCAGCCCGCCAGCCTGTCGGTCGCTTTTTCGGGGAATGGCCCCTGTACATTTGCTTATCGCGACAGTACCAGCGTCGGCGCAGGGAACAGCACATCCGTTACGACTGACGCCAACCCGTATGTGTTTCGCGTGAGTCCCAAACAGCCGACCAGTTACAAACTGACAGCCGTGAGCAATGAATGTGGCGAAGGGGCCGTAAGCAACCGTCTGGTCGTCGTCAATGTCATTCCGTTGCTGGGTATAGAGGATAACTCACTGGCCGATGTTTTGGAGGTGTATCCTATTCCGGCAACCACTACGCTAACGGTACATATACGGGAGCTGTTACCCGCTCAAACGGCCATTCTGGAAGTAAAAGACCTGGCCGGACGTACGCTGAGCCGACAGGAAACCAAGCAGCCTACAATATCAATTGGATTTGACAACCAGCCAGTTGGTACATATCTGCTTCACATTCAGGTTGGCGACCGAAAGGCTACCAAACGCGTGGTTAAAATGTAAACTTACCTTTTGGCGATACATCTTATTAATTGTTGAGTGAATGTATAATGGACTAAATCAGAAGTAATAGTATATTTGTTACGATAGTATTTGTCCACATTATTGTACTATTAAGATGGATCAGGATTTACATTGCTACAATTGCTTCAGATTATTCAGGTTACAGCTTTTCAGAATCTGCCTGGTCATTATTAGTGTTTGGATGTGGGCTGAGCAGGTACAGGCCCAATCAATTGACACACAGCCTTTGGCCGTAACGTCGGTTTGTGCGGGGGCTCCACTGGAAGTGCGTGGACGCACGGCTGGGGTAACGGGTGATCTGGCCGTTGAGCTTTCGTCGGATGGAATAACCTTTTCAGCAATCCCGTCTGTGCCTTTATCAACTACGGTTAGTGGAGAGGTTCTCTACCGAGCTATTATTCCGGTAAATACGCTGGCTGGGCGTAATTATCAAATTCGACTATCGGCAAAAAATCTGTCGGTTACAGGTACACCCAGCCCGACAACGTTTGCGGTAAAGGCCAAACCTGCTCCACCGAGGGTCGATAGCCTGAGACTCGAGTGCATGCGTGTGCTTGCTAGTGGAGATATTAGTACACATATAACGACAACCGCTGCTGTGGGAGCAACGGTTAATTTTTATTGGTATTATAATAATACGTTAGTTAAATCGAATTACTATTATAGTAGATATACGTATGCCTCTTCCGACTATGTGATATTTGAAATACAAAAAACGTTTTCTTTAGGGCGTCCGTATAAATACCCAATGGAAGAGGAACTGTATTATTTTACTCAGACGCTCGATGGGTGTGAAAGCGATACGGCAAAAATGACATATAGGGTTTTATATCGACCGTTTCAAGGGCCGACGCCAGCCAATCCAATATCCGTTTACGAAGTTTCACATTGGCCAGATATCTATTATGGTAGTGTAAACTACTGCATTGGGGATAAAGCAATTCCAGTAAATTTAAATGGACATGAACTTCCCCCTGAAAATTATGAAGTACATTATTTGAAAAAAGACAGTGGTGAACCTGAAACCACATTTCCCCCACTGCCCACTACGAATGCCCCATCCAGTACAGAATATTACCTGCGATTATACCCGATTGATCCATCGAAGGGATGTAAAAGTTGGACCATTTCACATTTAACTGTCAATGTCAGTCTTCCCCCATCAGGCACCATCACAGGTGGTAAAACATTATTGGAATGGGAATCGACCCCAGCCAGTCTGAGTGTTAATTTATCTGGACGAGCCGCATGGAGACCATTCACCTTCATTTTGCAGGATAGCTCCGCTCTTGGATTAGGTGTGCCCAGGTCATTGACTTCGTTTAGCGGGGAAGATCTTATTTTTAATGTAAAACCCCTTATTACAACGAGTTACACGATCAAATCCATTAGTAACGGCTGCCTGAATGATACGTTTAAAGCCAGCACTCTTGTCAAGGTAATTCCCCTACTGGGTGTAGAGGACCCGGTGCTGGCCGATGCAATCGAGGTCTTCCCAATTCCGGTAACGACCGCCGTAAACGTGCATATTCCGGACCTACCACCTGCCCAAACAGCCATTCTGGAATTGGTTGATTTGACGGGGCATTCCCTTGGTCGGCAGGAGATTCGCCAGACGACGGCATCTATACCACTTGATAAACATCCACCGGGAACGTATCTGCTCCAGGTGCAGGTTGGCGATCGGAAAGCTACCAAACGGATTGTAAAGCTCTAAAACAGATTGGCTAACGAGCAGAGCAAAACAATACCTTATAGTCAAAAGATTAAAAAGGTTGTCTTAAAAAATAGTAGCTTACCGTATCCTCTTTCGACAACCAAATGGGCGATTATCTACGGACGAGCTTATTGCTGTTTTTGCTTTTAATGAGCAGATTGACCTTGCTTGCTCAGACTGTTGCTGTGGGTAGCCGTTTAGTTGGTGTGAGCCCGGATCGACAACCGTGTCTGACGGCTGAGGAGCATGCTGATATTCAGCAGATGCTCCAGAATAAGCTGGCGTTGCTGGCGAAGAATGGTGCCCGAAAAGCTGCCACACATCCCGTTTTTTCGTTTCCATTACGCTGGGCAAAAAGTCAGGCACCTTATGGGTTTTGGACAATTGCCAACTATGTCGATTTAAATTCCGCCCTTGGCCCCAACGACGTGAATCAATACACGAATTCCAATCTGGATTATAATTGCGGCAACCGTACCTACGATCAGAAAAGTGGCTATCAGCATCAGGGGACCGATATTTCGCTCTGGCCATTCAACTGGTCGGTCATGGCGGGCGAGTACGTGAAGGTGGTGGCCGCTGCGCCGGGTGTAATTGTTTCCAAAAGCGATGGCAATGATGATCAGAGTTGTGGTTCGTTTGCCAGCGCCACCAGCGACTGGAACGCGGTCTATATTCGACACGACGATGGGTCGGTTGCCTGGTATGGACACCTCAAAAAGCAGTCACTAACCAGCAAGAGTATTGGCCAACGGGTCGAGGAAGGGGAGTTTCTGGGCTATGTTGGTAGTTCGGGTCGATCGTCGGGTCCCCACCTGCATTTCGAGGTTTATAATGCGGATGGAAAACTGATCGACCCGTTTCAGGGAACCTGCAATAAAACCATTACCGATGCCTGGTGGAAACAGCAGCCCCTGTATAAAGAGAAGACACTAAATCGACTGAGTGTTCATCTGGTTCAGCCGGTGATGGGCGTTTGCCCCGGTTCGGCCAACCTAACCAATGAAGTCGTCGTGGCTCAACCCGGCCAGCGGTTTTACTTTTATGCCTTCGGGCGTGAGCTGGAGAACGGCGATCCGATCCAGTTCGATGTGTTTCAGCCCGATGGACAACTGTTTACCACCTTTCAGGATAAAAGTACGTCTACGTTTGCCACTTTTTACTGGTATATCTACGTAACCATTCCGACTGATGCACCCAATGGGCAGTGGACGTTTCGTACTCAATTTAATGGGAAAGTGTTTGAGCGGAAGTTTATCGTTGCGAAAGACCTTCGGTCAGTGGTTCAACTTTCGCCTTCGGGGAAAACGTCGTTTTGTACGGGCGATAGTGTCACGTTGACGGCTAATGTCGAGGCCAATCAGTATGTCTGGAAAAAAGATGGAGTTGTGCTGAATAAACTCGTTGATCGAACGGTCGTTGTTCGCGAATCGGGTAGCTACACAGCCGAACTGAATGGCGCAGTTTCGAATGCTATTTCTGTAACCACAACGCCTGCTAAACTACCAACAGCTACGATTACCGGTAATCAAGCCATTTACGAAGGTCAGTCGGCCAACATATCCGTCGCGTTTACGGGCGATGCTCCCTGGAATTTTAGTTATCGCGACAGCACAGCTACCGGTCTGGGCAATACGGTACCTGTCAGTACATCCGCTAATCCACACACGATTCAGGTAAAGCCTCTTAAATCAACGGCTTATCAATTGACCAGTGTTAGTAACGTGTGTGGTAATGGTAGTCTCATTAACCGGAGTATTTTGGTAACTGTGGCTCCGTTGCTCGGTATTGATGACCCTTCGCTGACCGCTGCTGTAGACGTATACCCTGTTCCTGCGACGAGTACATTGACCGTGCAAATCAATGGCTTACTGGCTGGACAGACAGCTTCGTTAACTGTAACGGATATGGCTGGCCGTCAGATACAAGTGCGTGAAATACGACAAGCAACATCTACACTTCAACTTGATCAGCATCCGACGGGCACCTACCTTCTGCAAATTCAGGTGGGAGATCGGAAAACTACCCGACGACTTATAAAACTGTGAGAAGGCAGCAATTGATGATAGCTCGTCCGCGATGCAATCGCGGACGAGCTAAGGGATAAACCATTGGCCTCGACTTTTAAAGCTACGGGCAAAGGAATAGTTAACGACTTTGTTTTTCAAGCCGTTGGTACGCATCCGTGAACGTTTCACCTGTTGCTACGGCATCAGCCAGGATCGGGACGTTTCGACGACCTGTTCGGGTGAGCCAGCGGGCTACTTCGTCGGCGGCTGTCTGATAGGCCAGCATCGTGTGGTGGTAATCGCTCCCAAAAAAATCGCGGGTGGTTTCCAGGTCGGAAAGCTTTAGCATCGGGTGATGCGGATTGGGTACGGCTGATTCGTAAGCAGGTGAAGATAAATCGTTTACTGAGCTGTCTGGTCGTTCCCATATGGATGGACGGCTATACCGATAATCAACCATTAGCGCCAGTCCTTCGTTGAACCACTGGGGAATCTGCCGTTTTACCCGCCACCAGCCCAACCGGCTAAACAATTCATCGTGACACAGTTCGTGGGCAATTACATCGACATCGTTCCCATCGGGTCCCAGAATTAAATAGGCACTGCCCCAGGGTGTGCCGATGCTGCAACCCGCACCTTCGCCCCCGGCACAATATTGCTCATAATCGGCTTGCGTAGGACAGTAGATTAAAACGGCCCTTCCTTGCTGGCTCCCCCAGAAACGCTTGATCCGGTCGCGGGCCTGGGTCACATTCTGATGAAATTTAGTTTGTTGCCGGGCGGTTGCTGTCCGACTGATATACACATTGGGCATTCCCTTCGCAACCTGAAAATTGCCTGTTTTATCGATCCAGAGACAGCGAAGGAGTTGGGGATTGAGCAGCAAAAAGCCAATCGGCAGCGCAATTAGTAAAAGGAGACCATAACGAAGTAATGCGTTTCCTGGCATGGACGGTTTACATTTGGCCGGGCGTTTGACTGGAAAACTTCTATGTCGGAAGTTGATCGGCAATCAGTGGGTTATACCGGCTTTTTATCGGAAGCGAACCGGTAAAGATAAGGGGCTTTGTGGGCTCCTCCACTGTATTGTTTATCAAGACGTTCCAGAATTTCCAGGCTAAGCATCTTCCGCTGAAAGCCAGAGCGGTGTAGTTTTTGTCCCAGGATGGTTTCGTAAAGGTGCTGTAAATCAGCCATTGTAAACGTTTCGGAGAGTAGGTTGAAGCCGATAAGTTTTCGGTCCAGTTCGAGTCGTAACGTGTCCAGCGCTTTCTGAACAATTTTCTGATGATCCTGCATCAATGGGGGTAAATGGGCCAGGTCGTACCAGTCGCAGCGATCGGCCAGCAGATCGGGTACGGGTACAGCTTTCGTAAAATCGACCAGCGCGTAGTAGCCCACCGACACAAATCGACGAAGCAACCAATGATTGTCGGAATAGCTCAGTCCATGGCCCGACATGATGGCTCGTAGCGGAGTTGGGTCATAGCGGTCGAAATCGCCAAACGTATAAAATTGCTCCAGATAAATACCTTGCAGGCTGGTTCGTTCGGCAAGTACGCGCCGGGCTGCATCGTTCAAATTCTCCGTTTCCCGAATAAAACCGCCGGGCAGGGCCAGCAGGTTCGTGTTTTTATACTCCAGTAGCAGAATCTTGAGCTGACCTTCGTGAAACCCAAAGATGACCGTATCGATAGCCAGACTCGGCAAAAAACCGGCCCCAGTGGTCTGAGTTTCTTCGGGATGTAATCGCTTACGCATAACGGTATTAATTCCTATGTGATCTGGTTTCTGCCAAGCTGGTTAGTCGATCGTATTGAGTTCATCCAAATAGCCTATCCGCATAATTGTATCGGCAAGTAACAAAAACTTTGGTAGTGTCGGGTCAAGTTTTTATTATTGTAACAAATTGTGACAATAATACGTAGAATCCTTAATTAACTTCAAATGAAAACCTTTTTAGTGCTTTCGCTTCTGACGACCCAACTGGCGTATCAGACCGTTGCACAGTCGACGGCCAGCCCGCAGGTCAAAACAGCAAATGGTGTAGTGGAGGGCTTAGCAGAGGCCAGCGGTATTCGCGCATTTAAAGGCATTCCGTTTGCAGCGCCCCCGGTGGGCGACTTGCGCTGGAAAGAACCACAGCCGGTTAAGAACTGGCAGGGCGTCAAGAAAACCGATCATTTTGGCCCCCGTGCCATGCAGCGGGCTATTTTTGGCGATATGGGTTTCCGGTCGGATGGTATGAGCGAAGACTGTCTGTATCTGAACGTATGGACACCCGCTAAGTCATCGGCTGAAAAACTGCCGGTACTGGTGTATTTCTATGGCGGTGGTTTTGTGGCTGGTGATGGATCAGAAGCACGGTACGATGGCGAAAGCATGGCGAAAAAAGGAATCGTCGCGATTACCGTAAATTATCGGCTAGGTTTATTCGGTTTTATGGCGCACCCCGAACTGACTAAAGAATCCCCGCATCATGCATCCAGCAATTATGGCTATCTCGACCAATCGGCTGCCTTACGTTGGGTGCAGCAGAATATTGCGGCTTTTGGGGGCGATCCGAAGAAAGTGATCATTGCAGGAGAATCGGCAGGTTCGGTTTCGGTAAGTGCCCAGATGGTATCGCCCCTGTCGAAAAATCTGATTGCCGGTGCCATTGGCGAAAGTGGGTCGTTGCTCGGTACGTTGCCACCATCGACCTTGTCGGCGGCCGAAGAAATGGGACTGAAATTTGCCGCTGGTGTTGGTGCCAATTCGCTGGCCGAATTACGGGCTATGTCGGCCGAAAAACTGCTGGAAGCTACGGCTAAGCCGGGTGTCCCCTGGTTTACGGCAGCTATTGATGGGTATTTCTTCCCCAAAGCACCGGCTGATTTATATGCAGCCGGTGAACAGGCTCATGTGCCCCTGCTGGTTGGCTGGAATTCCGAAGAAATGGGTTACCGCGCTATATTGGGCAAGGAAACGCCAACGGTCGAAAATTACACCAACGCGGTTAAGAAACTGTACAAAGAACAGGCCGATGAGGTGTTGAAGCTGTATCCGGCCACTACCGAAGAGCAGGTAATGCAGGCAGCTACGGATTTAGCCAGCGATCGGTTTATCGGCTACAGCACCTGGCGTTGGTCTGACTTACAGGTAAAAACGGGTGGCGGCAAACCCGTGTACCGATACCTATATGCTCGCCCACGTCCAGCCATGACGGCGGCTATGGGCAATGCAGCACCTGGACTAGCTGGTGGTGTTGTACGGGGTGGTGATGCATCGGCTATGAAAACGCCACCAGCTCGTGGTGCTGTTCACTCTGCCGAAATCGAATATGCGATGGGTAATCTGGCCAGCAACAAAGTCTATGCCTGGACACCCGACGATTATAAAGTGTCGGAAGTGATGCAGAATTATTTTGCCAACTTCATCAAAACCGGCAATCCGAACGGCCCTGGTCTTCCAAAATGGGCACCGGTAACGGGTGATAAGAATGTACCGGTTATGCGGATTGACGTGAAAACGCAAGGCGAAACCGAGCAACATCGGGCTCGCTACGTGTTCCTCGATCAACTGAGCACCAAACAGTAGAAACCAGTTTTTCTACCGAATTTAGTACTGGAACTTCCCGAAAGCGTTGAGCTTTCGGGAAGTTTTGTTTTGTAAGGCAGGTTTACAATCGACGGCTTATCATCTCGGCAACTTCCCGGCCTGTCTGCATAGCGGCATTGATGGACGGATAGGCGGTTTGATCGCCACATTGATAAAGGCAATCCGTCAATTGAAGAGGTTGACGAAGGACATTCGCTCCTGCCTGTTCTGGATTGTAAGTGGGCAATGCGTGGGGGATTGTATACGTCCGCAGGTGACGCCATTGCTGAACCTCATACCCAAACCAACCGCTTAATTCCTGTTGAATCTGACGGGTTAAGTCTGCTTCATCCCTCATGCCTACGCCTTGCGTGCTGACGGAAATAAGGCTTTGTTCATCGGGTGCATAAGCAGGGGCCACATCACTCATAATGGCAATATGATGAACAACCGAATTTCGCTGCGTATTCAGCATCAGGAGTTTCCTGGCTTTCTCAGGGCTGGGCGATTTCGGAGCCGAAAAATACGTGCAAATCGTCTGGTTGAAAGTTGGCTGATCATCACGTCCATTCACCGAGTCAGACTGACTACGAAGCGTAGCCGCCTGAGCACCATCGACAGCCAGCACAATAGCGCTTGCCGTCAGCGTTTTACCAGTGGTTAGTCGTACGGTATTACCCTCAATATGATCGACAGCACTGTTCAGCCAGATCTGCCCAGGGACTAATCGCTCAGCTAGCTGGGCTGTAATGGCTCCCATGCCTTTGGCTGGAACAGCGGCTTCTCCCTGAAAAAACATTCGAAAGCAGAACTCGAAAAAATTACTGGAGGTCGCTAATGCATCTTCCAGGAAAACACCCCCAAAAAACGGTCGAAAGAATCGTTCGATGATCTGATCCGAGAATCCATATTCCTGTAAAAATGCCTGTGTCGTGCTGGGTGTCTGGCGGAATAACTCATCGATACCAAGCCCCTGAGTCCGACGCATTAATTCGGCAATACGTACCTTATCACCAAGTGTACCAACCGATGAGGCCAGCGTTTGAAATACCGCAGTTGGTTCCTGTAGTGGGTTTACCAGCGTAATCCACTGCCCCTGATCATGAATGTGTGCCCCCGATCGAAACGGCTGAAGGTTAAGCGCTGAATAGTTGAGTAATCGTTGCGCTTCGGGATAAGCCGTCAATAGAATCTGAAATCCTCTGTCCAGTTGAAAACCATCGATCTGATCCGTGCGCATCCGTCCACCAACGCCATCACTGGCTTCCAGAAGTAGGGCATGAATACCGGCTTGTTTTAAATAAACTGCACAAGTCAATCCAGCAATACCAGCACCAACAATAATAACGGGCGAATCAATACCTGACGAATCAACGGACATTGTAAAAGGATTTAGTTCTAAAAAACAACGTTCAAAGTTAATGACTGGACTCTCCTAATGGTCAAGAAGTAGTATCGTTGTGGTACTTTTTTAATAAAAATAGTATATTTCAAATTTAATAAAAAGTTAAAACTCTGATAATCAAAGCATATTATTTTATGGTACTTGCTTTTTTTTAGAAAACGTTAATTTTGCGGCAGCTTCCTGAGTTATAACCACATGAATCTATTGGTTGTTGATAATTTCGATTCGTTTACCTACATGCTGGTCGATTATTTGCAGCAGGCAGGAGCCGTATGTCGAGTTGTTCGAAACAATGAATCGTGGGAACGATTGACAGCCACTTCGGTTGATGCGGTCGTACTTTCGCCCGGACCGGGAGTGCCGAAGCAGTCAGGAAAGTTGATGGAGGTGATTCACTATTACCATCAGCGAGTTCCTATGTTGGGTGTTTGTTTGGGGCATCAGGCCATTGGTGAATACTTCGGGGCTACGTTAAGACCTGCTCAACGGCCGATGCATGGTAAAGTTTCGACAGTTCGGACGCTCGTTGATGATGTGCTATGGCAGGATGTTCCCGACGTGTTTGATGTGACTCGGTATCATTCACTCGTCTTAACCGATATGCCTGATTCGCTGGCAACAATAGCCGTAACAGACCAGCACGAAGTGATGGCCATGCGTCACCGAGCTTTGCCAATTTGGGGAGTTCAGTATCATCCCGAAGCAGCCTTGACCCAATACGGATTACAACTAATCAAAAACTGGAGCCACTTTGTAACAGTTTATCATAAAAAACAGATTTTACCACAGCCTTAACCAACCAATACGATGAGCTATAGCATTAAAGAAGAAGCCGGTTTTCGATATGTCGACGAAGGAGAAGGGGATGTGTTGCTGTTACTGCACGGTCTGTTTGGTGCACTTAGCAATTGGGATAGTGTAATTACTACCTTTTCTGGGCGATACCGGGTCGTTATTCCTTTGTTGCCAATCTATGAAATGCCCCTTCGCCAGGCTAGTTTAGAAGGACTGGTCGCGTATATCGAAAAATTCGTGGTTCAGAAAGACCTGCATAATATGGCGTTGCTAGGTAACTCTCTGGGCGGCCATCTGGCTATTTTATACACCTTCAAAAACCCTGATCAAGTTCGTGGACTTGTACTCACAGGCAGTTCGGGATTATTTGAGAATGGGATGGGTGGCTCATTTCCGAAGCGCGGTAGTTACGACTACATTGCCGAGCGGGTGGCCTATACGTTCTATGACCCGAAAGTAGCTTCAAAGGAACTGATCGACGAGGTATTCGAGATAACCAGCAGCATTCCTAAGTGTATGAGCATTGTGGCGATTGCTAAGTCGGCACAGCGGAATAATGTGGCTAAAGATTTATACAACATTCAGGTACCAACGTTATTAGTGTGGGGCTTGAACGACACCATTACACCGGCTGAGGTAGGGCACGAATTCAACCGGCTGATCAAAAATTCAGAATTATACTTCATCGATAAATGCTGTCATGCACCCATGATGGAGTGCCCCGACCGATTCAATGAGCTGTTGGATAACTGGCTTGCCCGGCACTTTGTTGGTGAGTTGGTGGAGTAGTTGATTGTTAATTAGTTGATAGGTTCGTCGGTTAATTAGTTGGCTGGTTGAGTAGTACAGTAGAAAAGAAAGTTAATTAATCAACGAACCAATTAACTAACTACCCCGCCAATTAATCAAAATTTGAACTATGGAAGTTTTTCTGTAGTTTTCTGGCAACAGTTTTCTGTTTAAATACTACACGCAACGTATATGCTGGCTGCCGAATTAATAGATCCCATGCTTCCGGCTTTGAAACCGACCGATTCGGTTGCACAGGCGCTGGATTGGATGCAGGAACATCGCGTCGGGCAACTTGCTCTAACTAGTGAGGGTGAGTACCGGGGCATTGTAAGTGAAGAATTGTTGCTGGATGCGGGCGATGATGAGCAACCGGTGGGGGCAGTCATGCGGCTGTTTGAGCAGATGTACGTGTTGGAAGACCAGCATTTGCTCGAAATTTTAGGCACCGTGCTTCAACATCAGATGGAAATAATCGCCGTGCTGAGCGAAGGTCGGGAGTTTGTCGGCACCATTTCTGTCAATGAGATGCTCAAGCAGTTTGCACAGGAATTAGGCGTGCAGGACGTTGGGGCCATATTGATCCTGAACCTCAACGAGCGGGATTACTCCATGGCCGAGATTAGCCGTCTGATCGAGTCTAATAACGTCAAAATCATCAGTAGCTACTTTACGAGTGCGGCTTACGGTATGCCCGACCGGTCCCGTTTGACTCTCAAACTGAATCGGCGCGATATTTCACCCGTTATCTCAACGCTTGAACGCTTTGGTTACCAGATTGAAGCCGCTTTTGCCAATGCCCCTGTTGAAAGCATCGATCAGGAGCGACTCGATTCATTGCTTCGTTATTTAAATACGTAAATTAGCATCGGGTGAAGGGCATGGGGCAGAGGATGAGCTTTGCCCCATGCCCTTCACCCGATGCCCTCTGTTCTTTTTATGAAAATCGCCATTCACGGGCGCAACTTTCCCGAATCGGCTCGTCCCTATATCCAGTCCATGTTTGAGGAACTGGCCCGCCGACAAGCTATAGTAATCATATCACGAGGCTATCGTGAGTTTCTGGATAATGCGGGCGTTGCCCACTACAGTGAAGAAACCTACACCGTTGAAGAGGGAGGTGTTACCGACGCCGACTTTATCTTTAGCCTTGGTGGCGACGGAACACTGCTGGATGCTGTCACTCACGTAGGGGCCCGGCAAATTCCGATAGTAGGCATTAATATCGGTCGGTTGGGATTTCTGGCTACAGTCGCCCCCGCGTCGGTACGGCTCATGATCGACGCGCTCTTCAATGAACAATACAGCATTGACGAACGGACCCTGGTGAGTGTGCGGTCAAATCAGGATATATTTGGTAGCCTGCCTTTCGGCCTGAACGATTTTACCATTACCCGCACCCAAACCTCGTCGATGATTACGGTGCATACCTACCTGGATGGTGAGTTCCTGAATTCCTACTGGGCCGACGGGCTCATTGTATCGACCCCATCGGGATCAACCGGCTATTCGTTAAGTTGCGGAGGGCCAGTGTTGTTACCCCATACCGATAGCTTCATAATTACGCCTATTAGTCCGCACAATCTGAATGTTCGACCGATGATTGTGATGGATTCCTGCCAATTTGCCTTTGAAGTAGAAAGTCGGAGTGGAAACTTCCTGGCAGCGCTGGATTCGCGTTCGTTTACGGTAGAAACCTCCGTTCGGATCAGCCTTCAGAAGGAGGCCTTTAAAGCGAGACTGGTCAAGCTCAAGGACGATAATTTCCTGAATACCCTTCGAAGTAAACTCAACTGGGGCTGGGATATTCGTAACTAACGTACCAAACTGTCGATTGTTGATACAAGGGTACTTTTATTTTTTCAAACCCTCCGATTCGGCATTTGTGGCATAATTTTTACGGAAGAATGCCAATAAAAGTAACAAGCTGGCCGTTTCGGAATTGGCTGGCTTATGGGGATCAGCCAAGGTTGATTCATGTATTTTGAAACTTATGATTAACTACAAGCAGTTGGTAACAAGCGTTACGGCAGTGTGTTTGCTGGTAGGCATTACTACAGAACTCTCCGCTCAGCGACGGCCCAATCCGCACTTTGCGCCTTATTCGGCCGTTTCATTTGGCGTCGGGACGTCTACGTATTTTGGGGAATTGAATCCGTATAGCGTTCCCTGGAAATCCATGTTTAACTTGCCCCGCTGGAATGTTGGATTAGGCTATACGCGCTATTTCACCCCCCGCTTTGCGGCTCGGGCTATGTTTACCTGGGCACGAATGGTGGGCGATGATTACTCGTTTAGCAAGAGCAATCCCGATAAATTTGCGCTTCAATATGTTCGGAATTTACATTTTCGAAACGATGTAAAGGAGTTTTCGATTACAGGAATTTATAACCTGATTCCCGAAGGACGAAACTCCGATGTACGACCAAAAATTGTTCCTTATCTGTTTGCCGGTCTTGCCCTGGTTGGTCATAGTCCCGAAGCGTTAACGCCAACGGCAAGCTATAGTTCGAGCCAGCAATACACGCCAGGCACGTGGGTGAAACTTCAGCCATTGCATACGGAAGGACAAGGGCAGCCTGGGTATCGGAAACCGTATTCGCTAGTGACTGGAGCTATTCCAGTTGGATTAGGGGCTCGATTCAAACTGAATGAGAGCTTTAACATAGGGGCAGAGATTAGCTACAGAATGACCTTTACCAATTATCTGGATGATGTGGGGGGAACATATGCTAGTCCTGACGCTTTGCAAGGCTTAGCGTCTATTATGGCCGACCGTCGGAATGAACCGGATGCCGCTCGGGTCAACCAGGCGCGTGACCCGGATCTTCAGCAACTTCGTCAGTCCGATCCTCAGTATTTTGCTATAGGGGCCCGTGGGGGAGGTGCCGAAAAATTTCCGAGAGACGGGTATGTATTGACCCATTTCTCAATTCAGTATATTATACCGGCAAAAATCAAGTGCCCACCTGTTAAGTAGGTTTATGCTCCGATATGCAATACATACGGCCCGACTGGTACTAGTCGGGCTTTTTATCAGTCTTAGTGCGCAGGCTCAGAAATTTGAAATTGGAGGAAGTCTGGGTGGCATGCTTAGCAAGAACGATGTAACCCCTTTCCTGAATCCGCGATTTATTAGTCCGGCTATCGGTGGTTTTTTGCGCTATAATGTCAGCCGGTCGTTTTCAATGCGGTTGGGCGGTTCTATTGGGAAATTTCGTGGCGAAGACAGCTACAGCAACAATTCGTTTCAACAGGCTCGTAACTATTCGTTCAAGACGAATATCAATGAGCTGTTTCTGGATGTAGAATACAATTTTCTGAATTATAAACCTGCTCCCAAAGCAAAGAACTGGACGCCGTACATTTTCGGTGGACTTGGCTTATGTAAGTTTAATAATGACGTCATTCGTGCGGGTGGCGTAGTCACCTATCCGTTAGGCATTGGCGTTAAGTATGAAATCAAACGCCCCTGGAGCATCGGTCTGGAATTCGGGACACGATTTACCAGAAATGATTATCTGGATGGGCTGGGTGATTTGACGTTCGGTAAGGCAACAACAAAAATAACTCAGGGTAATCCGTCCTTGACCGACAGTTATACTTATACAGCGATCACCCTCAGCTACACTTTTTATAAAATAGTCTGCCCGTAACCAATACGCATCTATAGTGGGTTAAATCTTGGCTACAGCCTTTAGTGTCTATTTACGTTACCCCTAATTGCTTCACGTAATGTTTTCAACACACGAATCTATGGGAATGAGTAGTAAAGCTTCATTTCCAATGCCTTTACGTGTATATGAAAAATCTGAAGAAACGACTTCGCCAGGGGGAAACGCTTAATGGGTGTTGGTTAAATCTGGGAAGTTCACTCACCGCCGAAATCGTTGGGCAGGCAGGTTTCGACTGGGTCCTGATCGATCTGGAACATGGCGCCGGTTCAGAAAAGGATGTTCTGTATCAGTTGCAGGCGCTTGAACATACGTCGGCAGGCGCTATTGTGCGCGTCGAAAGTGCCGAAAGCCAGCGTATCCATCGCGTGCTGGACATGGGCGCTGAAGGGATCATGTGCCCTAAAATTGCTAATCCGGACGATGCCCGAAAAGTCGTGAGTGGCTTGCATTATCCACCATTCGGAAGTCGGGGTGTTGCCAAAATGGTACGGGCAACCGGATTTGCCCAGCAGTTTGACCAGTATTACCAACAGGCGCAGGAAACCATTTTGGGTGTCGTTCAGATCGAAACCGTTGCGGTCCTGAATCATCTGGACGAAGTGGCCAGTATTGATGGTGTCGATGTACTGTTCATTGGCCCGGCCGACCTGTCGATGGAGTTAGGGATTTTCGGCCAATTTAATCACCCTCGGTTTAAGGAAGCTGTCAAAGCAACCGTTGAGGCCGCTCAAAAAGCCGGGAAAGCCACAGGAATTCTCTTCTTTAATCCCGACGATTATCAGCTCTATCATGACCTGGGTATTCGACTGATTGCCTGCGGGGCCGATGCTACGTTTGTGGCCGACGGTGCCCGCAATCTGGCCAAGAAACTGGATACATTCCGGTCAATTTATAAATAGTTTTCTATTACGGTTTTCTGTTTTCAGTTGGCTGACGCATCATCGCTTTCGCGTCAGCCAACTGAAAACAGAAAACAGAAAACGGAAAACCTTACTATAACCATTCCTAACCTCTTCCTGAATGACTGACCCTTTATTAATCTTAGCTGTTGGTGTTGTAATAGTGGTTGGTGGGATTATTGGCCTGAAACTTCACCCTTTTCTGGCTTTGCTATTGGGTGCCTTTGTGGTAGCTCTAATGACGCCCGCTTCGGCCATTGAGCAATTTGCCATTGCCAAAGGAACTGCTCCAGCGGCTGCCGCAGCTTTGGCGAAAAAGAATATTGGTGAACGTATAGCCACAGAATTCGGCGCTACCTGTGGTAAAATCGGCATCCTGATTGCTATGGCCGCTATCATTGGCAAATGCATGCTCGAAAGCGGAGCTGCCGAACGAATCATCCGATCCATGCTGCGGCTTACTGGCGTTGAGCGGGCACCCATAGCGTTTCTGGTGAGTAGCTTCTTTATCGGCATTCCGGTTTTTTTTGATACGGTTATTTTTCTGATGATGCCGCTGGCAAAAGCCATGACCTTGCGAATTGGTAAAAACTACCTGTTGCTGGTACTTTGCATTATGGCCGGAGCCGCAATGGCGAACTCACTGGTTCCGCCAGCGCCAGGACCCTTGTTTTTGATCGGCGAAATGCATATTCCGATTGGCATGATGATGATTGCCGGGACACTTGTAGGTCTTGTGACCATCACAAGTGGCTACTTTTTTGCGCTCTGGGCGAACAAAAAATGGCCTACGCCCCTGCGTGATGCGATGGACGCTCGGCTGGAGGATATTAAAGCCATTGCCGCCAAAGAAGATAAACACTTGCCTGGATTGGGTGTGTCGCTGCTACCGGTCCTTATTCCACTCGTTTTTATTTGTGCCGATACTGCCCTAACCGCTATGGCTACGCCGGGTGTTCCCCTGACCGAATCACCGTTTTTGCTGAAATTGATAAGTCTGGTCAAGTTTTTTGGTGATAAAAATATTGCCGTTGTTTCGGGGGGGATTGTTGCCTTACTCATATTAGCTCGGCAAAAACAGAGTGGCAAAGAAGGACTGACTCCGTTTGTTCAGGCTGCGCTCATGAGTGGGGGAGGTATCATTCTGATTACCGCTGCCGGTGGTGCATTCGGCGGCATGTTGCAACAAACGGGCATCAGCGCTCGCATAGCCGATATGACCAAAGACTATCAAATGGCGCTGATTCCGATGGCATTTTTTATTGCGGCTGTCGTTCGAACGGCGCAGGGGTCAGCCACAGTGGCGTTAATCACCGCTTCGGGCATTCTGTCGGGTATGGCCAGCAATGCCAGCCTGGGTTTTCATCCGCTTTATTTGGGGTTGGCGATTGGCTGTGGCTCTAAACTGGTTCCCTGGATGAATGATGCCGGTTTCTGGATCGTCTGTAAACTTAGCAACTTGACTGAGCGGGAAGCCTTAAAAACAATTTCTCCACTTCTGGTCGTCATGGGGCTGACCGGACTTGTCGTGATCATGATTGCCGCAAAACTGTTTCCTCTTGTTTGAATGATTGAATTGTTGAATGATTGAATGAAAGTATAGTGTTTAAGATTCAATTATTCAATCATTCAACAATTCAATCATTAATTCTTTCACTCTTTGCATATGGAAAAAATAGGATTTATTGGATTGGGTATTATGGGCAAACCGATGGCCCTGAATTTAATCAAAGCCGGTTATCTGGTAGCGATTTTAGATGGAAGTAAAGCAGCGCCAACACTGGTAGAGGCTGGAGCCCAGACGTATTCGACCAGCAAAGCGTTGGCCGAGCAGTCGGATGTCGTGATCACCATGTTGCCCGATTCGCCCGATGTCGATCAGGTTGTTAATGGGCCGGATGGTGTTTTGGCGGGTATTCAATCGGGGGCTTTGTTTATCGACATGTCGACCATTGCACCGGCCACGGCTCGTGGGATTTACGACTCCATGCAGGCGAATGGTGTAGAGGCTCTGGATGCGCCAGTGTCGGGTGGTCAGGTGGGGGCCGAATCGGCTTCGTTATCCATAATGGTCGGTGGCAGTGAGGCAGCTTTTAACCGGGCCTTGCCACTGTTTCAGGCGATGGGTAAAAACATTGTCCATATTGGCGAGCCGGGTGCGGGACAAACGACCAAAGCCTGTAATCAGATGATTGTGGGCATTACCATCCAGGCTGTGGCTGAAGCCTTTGCGCTGGCTTCCAAAGCGGGCGTTAACCTCGAAAAAATGCGGGAAGTGCTGTTGGGCGGATTTGCGCAAAGTCGCATTCTCGACTTACACGGCAAACGCATGATCGATCGGAATTTTAAGCCCGGTTTTAAAATCAAGCTACATAAAAAAGATATGGGTATTGCCCTGCAAACCGGTGAAGAATTTTCGGTGCCGCTGAAAGGAACGGCGCTGGTTGCTGAGCAAATGGCAGCGGCCGTCAATCAGGGCAATGGTGAGTTAGATCATAGTTCCTTATTGCTGTTGCTGGAAGAATAAGTGCTGTTGATGTTCTAATCCCTTGACCAGATATGAATCGTCAGAATTTTATCCGAATGATGACCGTGGGGGCTGTGAGCCCAACGGCTCTGGTAACGAAATCGGCACAGGCTGAGTCGGTAAGTAAACCGAAGAAGGTACTGATGAAAGTCGGTTGCCAGTCGGGCGGAACCACGAAGGAAAATCTGGAGTTCAAAGCCCGGCACGGTGTCTATAATCTGGACGGTGGGGCACCCAAAACGATTCCGGGTAAGGGGTGGGACTTAACCGATTCACTGGCGAAAAAAGAAGCCTGTGTAAAGTATGGGATCAGTCTCGACGCCTACCATTTTCCCCTTGAATCATCGGGTATCGACCGGGCTCAGTATCCGAACATTATGCTTGGTAAAAGCCCTGAGCGCGATCGAGAGATTGAAATTCTTCAGCAGATGATTGAGGTGGCGGGTAAAACGGGTATTAAAGTACTGAATTACAATACGACGATTTTGCCTGTATTACGAACCGGCAAAACCCTCGATCCGAAGCGAGGCAATGCGGAGTACAGCACCTGGAATTATGAAGCAGCCGTAAAACGGAACGATCCAAAAACCATAGCCGGAGACGTGTCGATCGACCAGATGTTCGAACGGATTACCTACCTGCTCGACCGACTCCTGCCCGTTGCGAAAGAGTATAAGGTAAAGCTGGCTAATCACATTGCCGATCCGCCCACACCTGTCGGATACCGGGGAATCACGCGCTGGAATAGTCCGAACGTGTTTGAGGGCATTCAACGGTTTGCCAAATTGTACGATAGCGAATACCACGGATTCAATTTCTGCATTGGTTCCATTGCCGAAGGGCTGAACGATCCGAAGAATGAAATTATCCCGATTATCAACTGGGTGGGCGAACGAAATCAGATCTTCAATGTGCATTTACGGAATATCAAAGGTGGCTGGAACAACTTTCAGGAAGTGTATCCCGATAATGGCGATATGAATTTCCTGCACGTTGTCAGAGCCTTACGCGATGTTGGCTACTCGGGTATGGTGATGCCCGACCATGTGCCCTCGCACGCTGACCCGGCCAGCAGTTTGCAGGCGTTTGCCTTTTGTTATGGCTACATCAAGGGGTTGATTCAAACCGTAGCCGATGATGTGTAAATTTTTCGCTGACAAAACTAACTCTTCCTATGCCCTATAAAACTGGCCCCAGAATCAAGGAAATTCAGATTACGCCTATTGCCATTGTCGATCCACCACTGCTGAATGCGGCTGGCTTACATGCCCCGTATGCGCTACGAACCATTGTAGAACTGGTTACGGACGATGGTATTTCGGGCATCAGCGAGATTCCGGGCAATAAAGATATAGATGTAGCCCTGGCAGAGTCCCGCGATTTACTCATTGGTAAAGACATGTTCCAACTGGCCGAAATCCGGCAGGCACTGGTCAATCGATTTGGAACCGAGACCACTGCGCAACGGGGCGAAACCCCTTGGGATCAGCGAAAACTCGTCCATATTTTCAGCGCTATAGAAGTCGCCTGTCTTGATATAATCGGAAAAGTAACGGGCCGACCTATCGTTGATCTGCTAGGCGGCAAAATGCGCGATCGGGTTCCGTTTTCGGCTTATCTGTTTTATAAGTATGAAGGCGCGGGTGGCGAGTTTGGCTTAGGCCTTGATCCATCGGCTCAGGGATGGGCGGCTGCCCGGCAGGCTGCGGCACTTGATCCGGCGGGTATCGTAGCACAGGCTAAAGCTATGTGTGCTGAGTTTGGCTTTCAGTCGATCAAGTTAAAAGGCGGTGTATTCGAGCCCCAGCAGGAGGTCGATGCGATGTTTGCCTTGCATGAAGCCTTTGGCCCCAATGTGCCGTTGCGCGTCGATCCGAATGCGATCTGGACGGTAGAAACGTCCATAAAATACGGCAAGATGATGGAGTCCATTCTGGAATACCTCGAAGACCCAACGCGCGGGCAGGCCAACATGGCCGAAGTACGGAAAGTGCTGAAGACGCCACTGGCGACGAACATGTGTACGACTTCGTTTGATGATATTCCGAATAGTATTGCTATTGGCTCTGAGGACATTATCCTGAGCGATCACCATTTCTGGGGAGGTCTTCGGTCGTCCATGATGCTGTCGGCTATCTGCGATACGTTTGGTCGTGGCCTGTCGATGCATTCCAATAGTCACCTGGGGATTTCGTTGGCGGCAATGGTCCATCTGGGAGCGGCCTTGCCTAAACTACCATATGCGCTCGATACCCATTATCCGTGGCAGTCGGATGAAGTGATTGTAGGAGGTCGTATTCCCTTTGAGGAAGGCACCGTAGCGGTACCACAAGGCCCCGGATTGGGCGTTGAACTGGATCGGCAGGCACTGGCTAAACTCCATCAGAATTACCTCGACTGCGGCCTGACCAAACGTGACGACGAGACCGAAATGCAGAAAGTACAACCCGGCTGGAAATTTCAGGCGGTACGTTGGTAATCGTCATTCATCCCGGAAAAGTCCAGATTCATCGGGCTTGATTGGGGGTTCATCGTCTTTGATTTTCAGGCTTGTAGGTCCGGCGGTAGCTTTGTTATGTTCAAATTAGAAAAACAAACAACAACGTCTACAAGCCATGAAAAAAGTACTTGCCCTGATGCTGGGACTGGTAGCTGGAACCGCATCGTTCGCTCATTCATCTGTTAGTACATCGTCGGTTGCCGACACCCGTCTGGTGATGACAGCCGATCATAAAATCAAACTCTATGTTCAGCCACTTCAGACTAAGGGGCAACTTGCCATTCGCGACGCTAATGGTCAGGAACTCTACAACTCGACAGTCTCTCTTCAGAAAGGGTTGAGCCAACAGTTCGATTTCTCTGATTTAGGCATAGGTACCTATCAATTGACGCTCACGACAGAAGAGGGAACGCTGACCAAGACATTTGTGGTGCAGGCTAACCCCCATGAGAGCTTCGTTATGCAGGAGTTGTAATACCCCTACCGGGCCTTCTTGGCCTGGGCTTCCACAATCAATTGAAGATTTGCGTTCTCGCGGGTAATGTGCGTGTAGCTGCCCTTACCCGCCTGGGCTAATTTTTTGAGATTTTGCCCATTGATTTCATTCCTGCCAAACGTGAAGATCGTCAGGTAAACATCCTGATTACTGGCGTCACGAACGAGCTGATACACCTCGTCGCTAACCGGAAATTCGCCATCAGTTGCTAGAATGATACGGTTGTTGCCAGCCCGAACGTAGTTCTTATCGGCCACTTTATAGGCTAGCTGAATGCCTTTGTTCCCGTCGGTATCACCGTCCGACCGAAGTTGGTCGATGGTGCGGGCAATTTCGTCGGCATTGGCTCCCGATGTCGGTTTTAGCGCTATCCGCGCTTTCCCCGAATAGACCACAACCGAAATCTTATCTTCAGGACGGATAATCTTCAGCAACGATTTGATCGACGTTTTCAGGAGCGGCAGTTTATAGGGTGAATCCATCGAGCCTGATACATCGACGAGCAACACCATGTTGTTCGTCGCGAAACCTTCCAGTGAATTGACAACGTTTGGCTGACCCGGCCGATCCACAAAGACGGTATCAACTTTCGTGTTATTAACATACACCGTATCGTGCTGGATAATCGTTTTACTCACCGTTACGGTTGAACTGCTCAGCGGGGTATCATTGGCCCTGACAGGTTGATCAACCGCCTTTTTAGGCTCTTTTACAGCTATGTCTGTAGTGGGTTTAAGCGCTGGTTCGACTGGCGTGACGGGTTTAGCGGATAGATTTGCCCGCCGGAAAGCCAGCAGATTCGGTTGATTGATGGTCTTGAGTACGTCGACTTTAGCCAATTCGCTGAATTGGTTGTAGTAATAGGCTAACTGATTGTTATAGAAATAATAAAACGATTCATACGTATTGGCTACCGATTTGGTCGAAGGGCGCTGAGCCATTTCGGCAAATCTGATTGAGTTTTCGGCCAGGTCTTCGTAGGGTGTATAGGGGCATAAGCCATTGTTACGTCCTAACCGTTGCAAACCTTTCAGGTTCTTAAACTCATTGACAATCAGGTTACGTGCTTCGGTCTGAACGGCCTCGGTTGCCGGGGACTGAGCCGCTTCGCCCTGTAAATACGCTTTTATGCCAAACAGCACATCCTTGTTCAGATCCATTAGGTGGAGCATGGCCTTGCTGGATACATTCCAGGGGTCGTTCGGCTTTTTCAGCGGATAACTTTCGTGGATGCGCCGAACATCTACATACAATCGCTCTTTTTTCCTGTCGAATACATCAAACAGGTAGGCGTATCGGTCCAGGATTTCGTCGGAGCGTTTCAGGTGATCCTGTTCGTATTGCCGATTGCTGGTGTAGTTGATCAGCTCAATACTAAGCGCATCCATTTCTTTCAGAATAGCTAATAGCACATCGGCTTGTCCACTGATCGAAGCTCGGTAGGCTGTAGGAATCTGCGGATTGTTGATCTGAAGCAGCTGGTGTTCAGAAACAGGAACTTTAAAATCGTTGTGCGAATACGTTAACTGGCTCCGGCGACTGCTGCGGGCTGGGTCGCGGTAATACTCGGCCGATGACTGGTAATTACGAACCAGCACCTGCATGTGGTTCATCTGCCGCAAGCCTTCATTGATAAACTCAACATACGCGTTCAGGGCTCCGAAGGTGGCCGTAGTGGCGGGTGTAGCAGCCGGTTTGACTGTAAAAGCAATAGGAGAAACATCCCGAAAAGCCGATGAACCCGATTGCTTTACGGTAACAGTGGGCGCATCGATCACAAAAACGGGGGCGTACTTAGGGTAATCCAGTAAGTGGATGGCCGACTTACTATAATTGACAAACTGCTGATACCAGCTTACCAGGTCGTTGTTGTAATAGTTGAGGTACGATTTGTAAAAGTCATTGTCGTGCCGAACCGATTGCCGGGCGGCAAAATTATAATCGTCGACCGCCTGTTTTTTCAACGATTGAATGGAGCGAAGTCCGGCTTGGAACGAACCCATCATATCTGATGCGGGGTAGGCAATATGTCTCTTCGCTTCACCCAGGCCGACTAACAACTTTTCATCGGTCAAAATGCTTTGCTGTACCAAGTCAACAGGCCAATGGGAAGGATCTTTTTCGTTCAGGAAATACGACAATGTATCGAGCAACTCCTGTTGACTAAGCAGCACCTGCTCCATTTCCTTTTCGGTGTAGAGATACGCATCCGTAGCGCGGTAGGGCTGGTATCGTCGGTATACCCGCTGAATCTGCTTGTATAGTGAGTCTTTGCTCTGGCTGAATTGGGTTGTTAGGCTCTGGAAATCGGCAATCAGGCTATGGGCTTGCTTGAAATTATCCCGTTGATAATCCTTCAGTCGGTCGTACGTTTCCAGCGCTTTGGCCGTTTGGTCAACTTTATTCAGAAGTTTCCAAAGAGCCTGGGCGCTGGTTTTCAATCGCTGTTTTTCAGCGTCCGTAAGGGCCTCGTTGGCGATTGCCTTTTTATAATAATACTCTTCCAGTATGCCTGATGGCGACATTCTGGGGAAAAATTGAGTATGCGACTGATTCGCAACCATACTGGCATGATACCCCTGTATACGCTGAAAACGGTCAGTTACCTCATCGACAGACTGATTAAGGAAAGCAACGTACTGGTTTAAGGCTTGCTGGGGCGTTTCGCGCAAAGCCTGCCCACTTGCAAACGCAGCCGAAAAGATCAGAAACAAACAAAGATAGGTTTGCATAAACGACGACCGTGTACCGGCCAGACTATAGCTATCAAATTACGGGGTATTGACCGTAGAGAACGTAAAACGTTGAGTGAATGGATTGAAAATTAGTAGTGTCCAAGTAACGCGGGTGGAAACCCGCGATTACAATCAATTGTCGCGGGTTTCCACCCGGGTTACTACGGGTCCTGACCATAGGGAACCAGCCGGAACCGGTATCGGATGCTCAGTCCGGAAGGGTCTGGATGTTCGGGGCGTGGGATAGGTGGTATCCAGGCCGACCATTCGGTAGACTGGGCCGGACGTTTGGGCAATTCCATCTGGAAAAGATTCTCCGTTTGGCCTACGTCGACTAGTACACCCCAGTCGGCAACCCGATGTAAATAGGTAAACCAGGGCAGAATAACAGCATCGCCTTCCTGACGAAGCTTTTCTGTTTAATAATACGTTAATCCTGATTCGGCAAATCGAATCCCGACTGTCTGATCAATGGGCTTGCCGTGTAACAAGGCTTTGTTGGCACGTACTTCAATATCCAGGATGGCATTGTGGTCGGCGTAATTTAGCTCCCAGGGTTGGGTGTCGGCATACATGAACCATGCAATCAGCCAGCCAACGACCAGTACGCCATCGGCGATCTGAATTTGACGCAGGTACCCTTTTGAAATCAGATAATGAGTAAGAAAAGCCGTCAAAATAAGCGCAGCAATAGCGGCTCCTGTGCCGATAAACAAACCTCCGTAGCCAGCAGCAATACTATCGTCTGAATTGCCACTCTTATGCGTTCCCCATACCGACCAGGCCCCCGCCAAAAAGAATAGCGGGGCTATGCAAAGGCTTGTAATCAGTATCGTTAAGAACCGTTCCATAAACTTTATATTTACTACTTCAAGTTTTAGGCTTCAAGTTTCACGTTGGCCAGCTCAAAACTTAAACTTGAAGCTTGAAACATTCTTTATTCCGCACTCAGGTTGAGGATTTCGTTAATGAGCCAGCGATTGTTCCGTTTTACCAGTCGGAACTCATAGTCTTCCAACAGAAAGAACTTCACGGTGGCCCGGTTTCCGTTGACCTTTACTGAATTAATTTTCAGTGTTTTCAGGGAGTCCATTTGCGATTCAACATCCTGAGTCAGCATCACCAGATCGTATTCGAAACCAGTGGGCGGCCCTTCGTTCTGGTGGGAAAGCTGGAAACCCTCCTGCCGTTCCTTAAAATACGTCCGCCATTCGGATAGAAAGCTATCGGTAAGCCGCTGGCTGCTTTTCAGATAGGAGAGGTAGCGTTCGGTATTGGCAAAATTCACGGTATAGACCTTGCCCGGTTTTTGATCTACTAACTGAATTTTACTGATCGGCAGCATATTGGTTTTGTACCAATTGAGGAAGTCGACAACGGTTTGCCGGACAGTGGTTAACTCGGTAGGAGGAGTATGAGCAGTCACCGACGTCGATAGAAGGACGAGTTGAATTAGTGCGATCGTGGCAGTGCGCTTGAACCTGGTTTGTGTTTTCATAATGCGAAATTGATGGTAGCGAGACCTGAGATCCAGTCAGAATCAACAACCAGTGGCTTTGAGATAATAATGCGCCTATTTGCTGACATAATTGGCCACGGACGCAGTGAGTAGTGTATAGACACAAAGTCACTTTACTAGATGATCGACACTAAAATCCAGCAAACTATGCATCTGCAAAAACATCAGCTCATCGTATTCCTTGGGGTTGCTATCGCCCTGGCTGTTTCCTTCCGCCCCGCCCAGAAGAACAAACTGGAAGGAGCCTGGCGTTTGACAGAATCGTCGGGAGCAACTACTATGCTCACATTGGCTGACAACTACCTGATTCAGACAACCTACGAACCCACTCGCTTTATCAGTACGCGTGGAGGAACATTTCGACAGGAAGGCGATAAACTGAATCTGATGGTTGAGTTCGATACACAGGATAGCAGCCGGGTTGGACAAGCCGAAACGTATCAGATAGCGATCAACAACGGGCAATTGCGGATTAATAGCCCTACTGGCAATCGAGTGTTTAAGCAACTGGAGGAATCGCCGACACCACTTACCGGCCTTTGGCGAATAACGGGCCGGGCCAACGATGCAGGACAAATGACAACCATGCAGCGCGGATCACGAAAAACCATTAAGTTATTGACGGGCAGTCGATTTCAGTGGGTTGCGGTTAACCCGCAAACGAAACAGTTTTCCGGTACGGGGGGCGGTACTTATACACTGAAAGATGGCAAATACACCGAAACGATCGATTTATTCTCGCGGGATAATAGCCGTGTCGGCCGTTCACTCACATTTGGGGCCGATATTCAAAATAATGAATGGCATCATACCGGCCAAAGTTCAACGGGAGGGGCAGTGAATGAAATTTGGAGCCGAGAGAAATAGTGGAATTTTATAGAGCAAGATGAATAAATGCTGAAATAATAAACTATAAATTAATAAACGTACCTAATTTTGTCTTAGCGTTGATGTTATTACGCTTAGTATTTCAATTACACCTCATACAACCTAAAACATCGCTCGATGTATGATTTCTAACCTAACTACTAATCGCTCAGGCCGTTGGATTTTGCTCCTGGCGGGGCTTACTGTCTCCATTGCCGGATACACACAGGATGCTGCGTCGTATCAAACACCCCCTAAGCCGCTGGCCGATCTGGTCACGGTGCCTGCCACTCCTAATGTCAGCATGTCGGGGAAAGGCGATCTGATGATTATGCTCGAACAGGCCGAAGTGCCGACGATTGCTGAACTGTCACAGCCTGAACTCAAACTGGCCGGACTTCGTCTGAATCCAGCCAATACGGGGCCTAGCCGCGCTCGGTACATTACGGGGCTGAAACTTCGGAAACTGACCGATAAAGATGAAAAAACGATTGCTGGTCTGCCCGCTTCACCCATGATCAGCTATGTAAGCTGGTCGCCCGATGATTCGAAAATTGCCTTTGCCAACTCGACCGATAGCCGAATCGATCTGTATGTGATCGATGTGGCAACGGCCACCGCTAAGCAGGTCGGGACATTGGCATTGAATGCTACATTGGGTGTACCGTATCGCTGGCTGTCGGACAATAAAAGTCTGATTGTCAAGGCTGTTCCGGCGGGTCGTGGATCAGCGCCAGAGGTTAGTCGGGTACCCGTTGGGCCTACGACACAGGAAAACGTAAAAGGCACACGCGGGCAGGCTCCAACGTACCAGGACCTGCTCAAAAATCCATCCGACGAGAAGCAGTTTGCCTATTATACTACGGCTCAGGTAATGAAACTGGGATTGGATGGTACCACGACCAACATTAGTCAGCCGGGCGTGATCCTGTCGGCCGACCCATCGCCCGATGGGAAGTATGTTATGATCGAAACCATCCATACACCATTTTCCTATCTGGTTCCGGTCTATCGGTTTCCGCTGAAAACGGAGGTGTATGCAACAACGGGCGCCTTGGTAAAAACGCTCAATGACAGCCCGTTACAGGAAACGGTAGCCTATAGCGATGGAGTGCCAACGGGCCCACGCGACTATACATGGCGGACCGATGTGCCAGCTTCTGTGTATTATATAGTCGCTCAGGACAATGGTGATCCAAAAGTAAAGGCCGACATTCGGGATAAGGTGTATCTGATCGACGCGCCTTTCTCGGCTGAACCGAAAGAAATTTATGCCGCCCAATACCGTTTTGGCAGTTTCGAGTGGGGCAACGAATCGACGGCGTTGGCAACCGAACGCTGGCGGCAGACGCGTAAATCGATCACCAAATTAGTCAATCCAGCTACCTGGCAGGCAACCGTTTTATTTGATCGTTCGTCCGAAGATCGGTACACCAACCCAGGTCAACCCGATACCAGGCAAAACCAGTATGGTCGTGATGTGCTGAACATTCTGCCAACGGGTGAAATTCTGATGCTGAACGGGCAGGGCTCATCGCCCGAAGGTGACCGTCCGTTTGTAAGCCTGCTGAACCTGAAAACGAAGCAAACGAAAGAACTTTGGCGGTCGGCTGCCCCGTATTTCGAACGGCCGGTTGCCGTCCTGGATGCCACTAAGCTGGTTATTCTGACCACGCGCGAATCGCCTGAGGAAAATCCGAATTACTTCGTTCGGAATCTGAAAGCCCGTATTGCCCCTATCCAGGTGACGTACTTCCCGCACCCGTATCCGCAACTGAAAGGTGTTCAGAAGCAGCAACTTCGCTATAAGCGCCCGGATGGTGTCGACCTGACAGCGACCTTGTATTTGCCTGTTGGCTATAAAAAGGAACAGGGACCACTGCCTACGTTCCTCTGGGCTTACCCGGCTGAATTCAAGAGTAAAGATGCGGCCGGTCAGGTATCGGGTTCTCCGTATCAGTTCAACCGAATTAGCTACTGGGGGGCAGCCGCGTTCGTGACTATGGGCTATGCCATTCTGGATAATGCCAGCATTCCCATTATTGGTGAAGGCGATAAAGAACCCAATGATACATACGTGGAGCAACTGGTGGCCAGTGCAAAAGCGGCTATTGACGAAGGTGTTCGCTTAGGGGTTGTCGATTCAACGAAGGTTGGTGTTGGAGGGCATTCGTACGGTGCCTTTATGACGGCTAACCTGCTAACGCACAGTCGGCTATTTAAGGCGGGTATTGCCCGTAGCGGTGCCTACAACCGTACGTTGACGCCTTTCGGTTTCCAGAACGAACAGCGTTCGTATTGGCAGGCGCCTGACGTCTACAACAAAATGTCGCCGTTCATGAATGCCGACAAAATGAAAACGCCACTCTTGCTGATTCACGGCGAAGCCGATAATAATACCGGTACGTTCCCGATTCAGTCGGAGCGGTATTACAATGCGTTGAAAGGCTTTGGGGCCACAACCCGGCTCGTATTCCTGCCTTACGAAAGCCACCATTACGATTCAAAAGAATCGCTGCTGCACATGCTGTGGGAGATGAATGGCTGGCTGGACAAATACGTGAAAAATCCAGCCACGGCTTCTCAATCTGGTAAAGCCGGGAAAGTAGGCGGAGGAAAATCGGATAAGTAAGCGATTGTAACTAATTTGTCATCCCGACCGGGACGCGTAGTCGCAGGAGGGATGACAAATTTTCAGGGCTTATATCTTTTCCAGCAAGCTTAAAAACTCCTGCTTTTTATTTCGGGAAACGGGGAGGGTTTTGTTGTTGGCCATGACCACTTCGCCACCATCGCCCCGAATGTAGCGTTGGACATACCGCAGATTGATCAGATAACTGTGGTGCACCCGGCAAAATCCTTTGGTTTCCAGCACATCTTCCACTTCCTTTAAGGTTTTCGAAATCAGCACGATCTGCCCGTTTTTGAGCGCAAAGCGTGTGTAACCACCATCCGACTCGCAGTAATAAATTTCCTCGCTATGAATGATCTGCAACCCTTCCATAGTCGGCAGCGCAATCCGATCGCCTATCCGCTGACTTTGCAGGTAGCCTAAAAACTGCTCGATGTTGGTAGGTGCCTGCGTCGACTGTTCCTGCTCAGCTTTGTTGACAGCTCGAATCAGTTCGTCTTTATCAACAGGTTTCAGAATGTAATCCAGCGCATTGTGGCGGATGGCTTTGATAGCGTATTCGTTGAAAGCAGTCGTGAAAATTACCCGAAAGCCGTTGTACTTACAGGCTTCCAGCATCTCGAAACCACTCATGCCCGGCATTTCAATGTCCAGAAAGATTAGGTCAGGACGCATCGACTCAATGGCACTTAATCCCTCCAGGCCATTCGCACAACTGGCCAGAATCTGAACAGATGGACAGTACCGTTTCAGCAGCAGCGTTAATACGTCGCGGCAGTGTTTTTCATCGTCAATTAGTAGAGCAGTCATGGTTGTTTGAGTTTCATGGTAAAGATAACGTTGGTTCCGGCCGGTTCGCCAGTGGCGCTCGTTAAGTCTGTAAAGTAGACGCCAGCATTTACGTCATACACTTCATTTACAATCTGCAATCGTTCTTCGGTAAGTGAATGTCCGTACGTCTTATGCGCTGTCAGGCCACGTAGCTGGGCTCGGGCAGATGCAGCGCGGCCAATCCCATTATCGGTTATTTCGATAACCAGATACCCATCCTGTTCGCGGCAGTCGACGCACAATGTTGGCTTATTGACATTCGGTTGTAAAAGCCCGTGCCGAATGGCGTTTTCAATATACGGATACGTGACCATTGGGGGAATGCACACCAGATCGGGATTTAGCGCATCACTGACCGTTAGCTGAAAATTAAACTGGTTTTCACAACGAAGCGACTCAAGCTCTACGTACAGCTTCAGAGCGGTCAGTTCATTGTTCAGCGTGACCCATTCATTGGCGGTATTGGCCATAATCTGGCGCATCAGTTTCGAAAACTTGGTCAGGTATAGCGAAGCCTGCTCCGACTCATTTTCCAGCACAAATTTATTAATCGCATTCAGGCTGTTGAAAATGAAATGCGGGTTCATTTGCAGCCGCAACGCCAGTAATTTCGTCTCGGCAATCCGTCGGTTATTGACAACCAGTTGTTGCTGAACCTGCTGATAAGCCTGTTCCGTTTCGACCCGACGGATTTTTTGTGCACATAGGGCGGCAATTTTGGTCAGAACCGTGAGATGATGAGGTCGGAAAAAGCCCCGTTTCGGATGTTCCGCATCAATTACACCCCACACACAACCGTTATGCCAGATCGGTACGGCAATCTCCGAAAGACGAACAGCGTCGTCGGCAATATATCGGCTATCCAACGCCGTATTTTCGATTCGTTCGGGCTTGCCAGTTTGGGCAACGCTTCCCACAATGCCCTCACCTACTGCTAGTTCGATAGGGTGATAGATGATCCCTGTAGTTGGACCTTTAGGGCCATGGGCTGCTTTTTGTATGAGAACGTTGCGACTTTTGTCAAGTTCATAGATCACACAGTCAACAAACTTCAGGCGGGCGATGCAGTTTTTGACCACGTCCCACAGCACTTCATCTACGGTGCTCTGCTCCAGCAGCGACATCGCGAAGAAGTTAATGATCCGTTCTATTTCCAGCTCTTCTTTTAAAGAGGGCTGGTATTCCGGCCTCGAAACTGTTTTTTTATCATTTGCCACAAGCAGTTTGCTGTATGAGAGTGAGTTATCAATGAACAAAGAAGCGGCTCTCTGGCGGAATCAACCAGCCTGAACCAATAACAGGTGGGTTTGGGTCAATAACTGGGCCAATTTGGCAATAACTTGCGGGAAATGTCCGCTAATAAAGGTCTAAAAACCTATTGTCGCCGTATTTCTGCCAGTTATTACTTTAAAACCACCAGTTGTTAATTCAGTATGGTAGAGAGGTATTACAGGTTGATATTTGTTTGCAGGTTAATAGATGTTGTGAATACCAGATCACTAACCGTATTTTGTAATTCCTAAATCATAGTATATTCGCTCGATTGAGGCACCAACCCACTGATAAGTGCCGGAGAATGTATGAGGCAAATCCAGAGTAAGCATCCAGATAACGTGAGCAACTGGACTTGGCGTAAATGTCCGATTGGATTGCTGATACTACTAGGGCTGTTCGGTAGAGGGTATGGACAGGTTCCGGCTATTTCGTTTCAACGACTGACCTTACAACAGGGGCTGGCTGCGAATTACACATCGGCAATTACCCAGGATAAATCAGGTTTTATCTGGATTTCGACGGTCAATGGCTTAAGTCGGTTCGACGGGTTACGTTGCCTTCGGTTTACTCGCCAGCCGGGCGATCCGCGATCCTTATCGCATCGGATTATTCGAACCGTTTTTACTTCCCGAAATGGTACCGTTTGGATTGGAGCTCAGGAGGGCTTAAATCAATATGAACCGGCTACGCAATCGTTTAAACGACATACGTTTAGTAAGTTGGGTGACGGGTGCGATTTCATACGATATATCGTTGAGGATCAGAGCGGACAGTTATGGCTGGCTACGAAAGGCGGGGTAGTCGGGTTTAATACCACTACCCAAAAATCAGTCTTACTTACCTTACCGGTTAGCTCGGCTTCATTGACAGACACCAAATCTATCCGACGGCTTCTGGCCGATGGACATACGCTTTGGATCGGCACCCAGGGAGGGCTTTTTGCCTACGACCTGCGTACAAAACAGGTGCGTTCGTGGCTGCCTGGTGAATACATCTCAGCGCTGGCCCGGCATCCCAAAACGGGCGAAATTTTGGTCGGCACGAATCAGGGTTCTTTATTACATCTGAATCCGTCCACAGGTGTACTTCAGCCTATCACTGAATTAAAGGTCCAGGAGCCGATTGCCTCAATCCTGTTTACACACGCGGGCGATTTGTGGGTGGGCGTTACCCGGAGAGGCCTCTACCACTTCGATGCGGCTAGTAATCGGTTCTTTATGTATCAAAACAATGAAGACAATCCGCGTAGCCTGATTTCCAACTCCATTACGGCATTGTATGAAGATCGGTCTGGTGTTGTGTGGGTATTGACCGACGATTCGGGGGTGTGCTGGTTCAACCCAACGGTCGAGAAATTCCACTCATTATTCGATGAGGTTGATTATAAGCCTATTAATACGTTAGGTTTTGACGCAGCCGGTATGTCAATTGATCGGGCCGATAATTCAGTCTGGGTTGCTACTAGGGACGGGGTCGCCCATATTAATCCTTACAAAAAAGCCTATCAACTGTATCACAATGAACCGGCGAATGCCAGCAGTTTACGAAATAATTTTACCTACTCCATTTTGGCCGATCAATCCAGGCGGGTGTGGGTTGGTACAAACAGTGGGCTGGACTGGCTGGACCCTATTGCAAATCGGGTAAAGCACATACCGAGTCTGTCGGGTACGGATACTAGCCAGATGGCCAATGCCGATAAAGCGATTGCGGGTGAGCAGGTATATGGATTGGCTAAAGCCCCGGATGGTCGCATATTTATTGGCACCAACGAGAAGCTTACTATTTATGACCCTCGAACCGATCGCTTTTCTAATCAGTACAACGACCCCCGCATTGCCAGGCTGCCCGGTAAAAATTTCAATACACTCTACTTCGATCGGGAGCAAAATTTATGGGTAGGAGGGTTAGGCCCTATTTATAAAATAAGCCCCGACTTACGGCTATTGGCCCAATACGTACATAGCGACGACCCCCAGAGCCTCCCTGACGATGGGGCGACAGGGTTTGCTGAAGATCGATTTGGACGAATATGGATCAGTACAGATGATGGCGTGGGATGCCTGAATCAGAAGACCGGTAAGTTTCAGGTGTTTTCGACCCGCCAGGGCTTGCCCCATTTCGATGCGTCGGCTGTCTTAATAGAAGGTGATACCGTTTGGGTCAGTACTAGCCGTGGATTAGCGTTAGCGGACGTACGGCATCCTAAGTTTACAGTTTACACGGAATCCGACGTGTATTCGGCAACCGAATTTGAATCAGGGTCCGTTGTTCGTGATGGAACGGGGAGAATCTATTTTGGGGCCATGCACGGGCTCGTCTATACTGACCCGGCCCGTATCCGAAAAAACCGGTTTGTTCCACCCGTATGCCTGACATCGTTTCGGGTAAATGCACAGGAGTTATTGCGTGATCCATCTGGTATTCCCGACAAACTGGAATTGCGGTACACGCAGAACATGTTTACGTTCGAGATGGCCGCCTTAAGTTTCGATACGCCCGGCGATAATCAGTACGCTTATCGGTTGGAAAATTTCGATACAGACTGGAATCGGGAAGGAAACCATGCTTTTGCCAGTTACACGAACGTTCCGCCCGGCGATTATGTGCTGCATGTGATTGCCTCCAATAACGATGGTGTCTGGAATCGGACTGGCTACCGGCTCCCGATAACCATTCAGGCTCCTTTCTGGCAAACCTGGTGGTTTCGGATTACAACCCTGGTTACGCTGCTTACACTGACAGGTTTTGTGGCTCGCTGGCGGGAGAAGCAACTGGCGGCTCAGCAACGCGAAAAAAGTGAATTGCGCGAACGGATCGCGGCTTCGGAAATGAAGGCGTTACGGTCGCAGATGAATCCCCACTTCCTGTACAACTCCCTGAATGCGATCCGGTTGTTTATTCTGCAGAATGACAGTGATAATGCCGATAAGTACCTGGTGAAATTTGCCCGGCTGATGCGGCTCATTCTGGACAACTCCCGGCTGGAATGGGTAACCCTAGATAGCGAACTGGAGCAGTTGACCTTATACCTGGAACTGGAACAACTTCGATTCGATGACCTGTTCGATTTTTGTATATCTGCCGACCCATCGTTGTCGTTGGGGAAAACGGCTATCCCGCCCATGATCATTCAGCCGTATATCGAGAATGCGATTCTGCATGGGATGGCCCATAAAAAGACCAAAGGCTGTATTCGGGTAACGATCGAGTCAAAGCCAACGCATCTGGAATGTACGGTTGAGGATGATGGTGTTGGTCGACAGCAGGCGCAGTTGCTCAAGAAACAGGCGTCGGGCCACAAGAGCGTGGGCTTACGCGTAACGGAAGATCGACTCCAGCTGATCGGTCAGCGAAGCGGTCAGGCCGCTGGTGTGCAGATCATCGATAAATACGACGAGACCCAACAACCTGCCGGTACGCTCGTGGTGATTCAGCTTCCGTTTACGAGCCAACAGGCAGAGTAAGCGCGTGTGCTGATCTACAGCCTTTGGACCTAATGCCTCAATTTAGGCTCCTATTTGATATTCGTAAGTTATTGCTTGAAAAACGTAAGTCGTGTGAACTGGAACGGCGCTAATTTTATGATTACTTTGACTAACTCTTAAACCAGTCTTTTCATGGGGAAATATAGTCTGAAAATCAATGGTAAAACCCAACAGGTGGATGTCGATCCAGCCACCCCGATGTTGTGGGTTTTGCGCGACCACCTTAATCTTCAGGGAACCAAGTATGGTTGTGGCATCGCTATGTGTGGAGCCTGTACGGTACACCTCAACGGGACGGCGGTGCGCTCGTGTCAGTTGCCGGTATCGTCGGTAGGCAAGCAGGAAATTACCACCATCGAAGGCTTATCGGCCAAAGGCGATCACCCGGTTCAGAAAGCCTGGCTCGAACACGACGTGGCCCAGTGTGGCTATTGCCAGGCTGGGCAGATTATGACGGCAGCCGCCCTCCTTCGCGATAATCCCAAACCGAGCGATGCGGATATTGAAGCCGTCATGAGCGGAAATATCTGCCGATGCGGTACATACCTGCGGATCAAAGAAGCTATCAAAGCAGCAGCTAGAAAGTAACCCGTAACCCTGATCGACTATGAAAAATATGCAAACCACTAGCCGTCGTTCGTTTCTGAAATCGTCGGCACTCGCGGGGGGAGGAGTGCTGTTCAGCTTTACCTGGCTTTCGAGTTTTACCCCAGCCGATAAACGGGAAGCCATGAATCTGCCCGACCAGTGGACCGAACTGACCGGTTATATTAAAATTACGCCCGATAATGTCATCAAAATCATGTGCCCAAACCCCGAATTTGGGCAGAATGTGATGACGTCCCTACCCATGATGGTGGCTGAGGAACTGGATGCCGACTGGAAGGCTGTGATCGTTGAAATGGGGCCACACGATAACACCAAATTAGGGCCACAGTTTACGGGTGGCAGTAATTCCGTTCGGATGTACTGGAAACCCCTTCGGGAAGCTGGGGCCACAGCTCGACAACTGTTGCGCCAGGCAGCGGCTCAAACCTGGAATGTGCCTGTCAATGAAGTGACGACCAAAGCCGGTGTATTGCATCATTCGAGCGGGAAATCGGCAAAATATGGCGAAATGGCTGGCAAAGCCGCAACCCTGGAGGTGCCCAAAGGTGTATCGCTAAAAGCACCAAAGGATTTTACGGTCGTTCGCCAATCGAAGAAAAATGTTGAAGGTCAGAAGATCGTGACGGGCAAGCCGTTGTTCGGTCTGGATTATCGGGTAGATGGTATGCTCATTGCCATGATTCAGCATCCACCTGCCTTCGGTATGAAACTAAAGTCGTTCGATGCCTCACAAACGCTCAAAATGCCGGGTATTAGTGATGTGTTCAGCCTGAAATTGTACGAAGATGGTTTCGAGCAAGGTGGTTTCGATGTTCGTACGTTCAACGATCTGCTGGTCGTCGTGGGCAAATCGACCTGGGAGGTCATGAATGCTCGTAAAAAGCTAAAGGTGGAATGGGAGCCTGTCGGTGATACCAAAGATACGATGAGCGGCCGGGGTGGAAAACGGGAAGTTACGGTTCCGGGTGGGCTTGAAAGCACGGCTGCCCAGCTTGAAAAAATGGGGGCGTGGTCCAAAAAAACGGCTCAACAATTACGGAAAGACGGCGACCCCGAAACCGCGTTCAAAAATGCGGCTCAGATTATCGAACGCACCTATACTGCGCCATTTTTAGCCCATAACTGCATGGAGCCGATGAATTTCTTCGCCCACGTTACGGATGAAAAAGCATTACTGGTAGGCCCCTTGCAAGCACCAGGTTGGGTAGAGCCTACGCTGTCGAAATTGCTGAACTTGCCCGCCGACAAGATTGAGATACAGATGACACGGATGGGCGGGGGCTTTGGACGACGGGCGTATGGGCAATATCTCTATGAAGCGGCTCTGATTTCCAAACGAGCCAAAGCACCGATCAAGCTGATGTACACCCGCGAAGACGACATGACCTACGGTATTTACCGGCCGATGTACACAGCGACCTACCGGGCAGCTTTGGATGCGAACAAAAACCTGATTGGGTTTCATGTGAAGGGCGGAGGAATACCTGAGCACCCTGTGCATGCTAACCGTTTTCCGGCGGGTGCGGTCGATAATTACCTGGCCGAGGGGTGGGAAATCCCTTCCAACGTGACTATTGGGGCTTTCCGGGCACCGCGCTCGAACTTCAATGCCGCTGCCGAGCAATCGTTCCTGGATGAGGTAGCCGAAGCGATGGGTAAAGATCCGATTGATTTTCGCCTGGAGTTGCTAAAACGGGCCAAGGAGACTCCGGTTGGTAAAAACAATGAATATGACCCCGACCGTTATGCGGGCGTATTGCAATTAGTGAAAGAGAAATCGGGTTGGGGTAAGCCCGAAAACGCCAACTATAATCGGGGAGTAGCGGCTTATTTCTGCCATAATTCATATGCTGCCCATGTGGTCGATATGGTTACGAAAGACGGCCAGCCCTATGTGGAAAAGGTGACCAGCGCTATGGATTGCGGTATCGTGGTTAACCCCGATGCGGCTACGAACATGGTACAGGGGGCGGTGGTCGATGGGATCGGCAATGCGTTTTACGGTGCACTGACGCATAAGCAGGGAGCCGCCGAACAAACTAATTTTAACACCTATCGGATGATTCGCCATAACGAAGCGCCTAAAAAGATAGACGTTCATTTTGTTCAGAATGACCTCGACCCAACCGGACTTGGTGAGCCTCCTTTCCCACCGGTTTTTGGCGCCGTAGCCAATGCGTTGTACAAGAATACCGGCAAGCGGTTTTACAATCAGCCGTTCAGCACCGGTCTATCAAATTCCTGATAGAAAGTAAGTCAAAAAGCAAAAGCCTTGAATGATCCGTTCAAGGCTTTTGCTTTTTATCTACTCATATCGTGTTTATGACTGGCTACCGGAGGGCAAACAAATCATTGACGCCCAGCATCCGTCGGCTGATGAACCCTTCGCCAAATTCGGCACCGATCATATGGCCGTGCTCACGCGTGCGGGCTTCCAGAAATTTCATGAACGGTTCACCCGAAATATAGCTTTGCGGCTCGTTACTGTCTGGATTGAAAAACTGGCTTTGATACGCCTGAATAGCCGCCAGCTTTTCATCCCAGTAGGGTGTAATGTCAACCACAAAATCGGGTTTCAGCGAACGGTCCTGAATGAAGTTATAGACTAAAATAGGTCGGTGCGCTTCCTGCGGTTGCCCATCTTTGCCAACAGTTTTTATTTGCCGAAGCCCCGAATAGAAACAGGCATCAGCCACCAGTTCGGAAGCTCGACCGTGGTCAGGATGGCGGTCGTCGGGCGTATTGGTCAGAACAATCTGGGGGCGAAACTGACGGATCAATGGAATGAGCGCCAGTTGATGTTCTTCGTCATTGCGGAAAAAACCATCGCGGAATCCCATATTCTCGCGGGCACTTAACCGCATAATTCGAGCTCCTTCTGCGGCTTCCTGCGCCCGGATTTCGGGAGTACCCCGGGTGCCGAGTTCACCACGTGTCAAATCAACAACGGCTACGGTTTTGCCTTGCGAGACCAATGAAAGAACCGTGCCTGCACAGGTCATTTCAACATCGTCGGGGTGGGCCGCAATGGCGAGTACATCTACTGTCATGAAAGAGGTTATGTTGTCTGGTGGTTTACGCTATAGGCTTGTTTCTATACAATCAACGTGTCTGCCGATTTGTTCCAATGTGCTTTTAAAAACGACCCGGTGACGATTATTTCCGCTAAACATAGTATTATTGGCGCCCTAACCATCGACTACCTATAACCCTGACCTATGTCGTACAAAGCACTAGCCCTTCAACTAACCTGTCAAACCGTTAATTCCTTTCAAACCCGTGAAGAAGCCGAAACAAAAATGCTGGAAACCGTTCAGCGGGTTGAACAACAAATTGCAGCCTCGATTGCCGTTATTGGCAAAGAAACGCTGCTGGTGGTAGTTCCTGAATATTTTCTGACGGGTTTTCCGACGGATGAAACGGTAGAGCAATGGGTCGACAAGGCGGCTTTAGAAATTGATGGTCGGTTGTACGAAGCGATTAGTGCCATGGTACAGCGGCAACAGATTTATTTTTCGGGTAATGTGTACGAACAGGACCCATTTTTCCCGGAGCTGTATTTCCAAACCAGCTTTATCATGGGACCGAATGGGGATGTACTTTTGCGCTACCGGCGACTGAATGCATTGTACACACCAACACCGCACGATGTCTGGGAATTATACCTGGAGGCTTACGGGTACGATTCCCTGTTTCCGGTTGCGAAAACGAATATTGGTAATCTGGCCTGTATTGCATCAGACGATATTCTTTATCCCGAAGTGGCTCGCTGCCTGACCATGCAGGGCGCCGAAGTGCTGATTCATTCGTCATCAGAATTTAGCAGTCCGTTGCCTACGCCCAAAGCGATTGCCAAACAGGCCCGGGCCATCGAAAATATGGCGTATGTTGTTTCGGCCAATTCGGCTGGGTTGGTCGGTAGTTCCATTCCCGGAAATACAATCAATGGCGGCTCCTCCATTATTGATCCTAAAGGGATGATTTTGGCACAGGCCGGTTCGGGTGAAAGCCTGGTTGCCAACGCCGACATTGACTTGGCGGCTTTGCGTGAGTTCCGGCAACGACCATCGGCGAGTAATTTGCTGGCGCGTAACCGTACAGAGCTATATGCCGAAAGCTATACAAAGCATACGACTTACCCGCCCGGCACCCTCCTGAGCCAACCCGCCGAACGACAGCATTTTATACGTACCCAGCAGGAAGTAATAAAGAAGTTGTATAGTTAGTTTCAAGGTTAATGTTTCAAGTTGGCTGACGCTAGGCTGACTGATGCGTCAGCTAACATGAAACATTAAACCTGAAACAGCAATCAACTCTCAACAGCTTGCGCTTTTTTCCGCCGTCGGGGGAGTCGGAATAGGTTGCTGCCTGCTTCTTCGGGGGTTTGATCACCGAGTAGTACACCCCAGGCGCGTAGGCTGTCGACCCGATCGAAAATGACTTTCATAATGGCAATGGCCGGAATCGACAGAAACATGCCGGATACACCGGCCAAGGCCCCACCAATAAGCACACCCACGATAGAAACCAGCGCATTGATCCGAACTTTAGACGCGACGATCAGGGGGACCAGCACGTTGTTGTCGATGAATTGAACGAACAGAAATATACCCACAACGCCTAGTATGACCGATATTTCTGGATTGGTGCTAAAGGTGATCAGAACCGTAAGCCCCGTTGCCACCAGGCCACCAATGTAGGGAATCAGATTAAGAATAGCCGCCATTACACCCAGTAGAATGGCATATTGTACGCCCAGGATAAGAAGTCCTATTGAGTTCATAGCCGCTACGCAGGCCGTTTCGATCAGTAGGCCAACCATATAACTCTGTATCACCGCTTTCACTTCGCCCATAATCTCCCGAACCCGTCCGGTATGTTTTTCCGGGAACAATACAATCACAAAATGTAAGAGCATGGAGCGATAGTAAAGCAACAGGAACACATATATGGGCATAAGCAGCATGGTGCCTAGTGGACCAGTGACGATACCGAGCGTATCGGGGCTTTGTAATGTGCTAAGCGTTTGCGCCTGTGCTTTCTGGATGTACTTGTCCTGTTGCCGATAGCTGACATTATACTCTCGACGTACCCAACGTTTGGCATCCCGAATAAAGTCGTTCAGGTGGTCACGAATTTTGGGAATATCATCCGTGAAGTCGGACAACTCTACGGAAATCAGTACGGTTATCCCTGCGATGATAACGATTGCGATTAATAACGCCAGGCTGATTGCAATCACTTTATGAATGCCAAGCCGGAGAAGTCGATCTTCAATGGGCCGAAGCAGGACGGCAATCAGGCCCGATAGCGCCAGCGGAACCAGAATGTCCTGGCCTAAATAAATTCCGGCTGTCAGAATGGCCAGGGCCAGCAGGGAATGCGAAAATTGGTGATAGTGAGGGCGTACAGATTGGTCGGTCATGAGGTAGTGAGGGTTTAGCCCATCAACAGTAAACGGTGAATTTTGTTCAGAGAATGCTTACTTCGAACGAACTATATAGGGCAGCGAAGTTGACAGTTTACAGGAATGTATCACCTGATCTCTGTTGTTTTAAGCGGGGGCGGCCTGTCGGAACAAAAACTTACCGTATTTTTGTGGATTGATTATGACACCAACAATTCGAGATATTGCCTATCAGCTTCGGCAGGGAAAACTAATTGCCCTGGCCGACGAAACGGGCTGGTCGCTGGCCGCTGACCCGGTCAATGATACCGCTGTGGCACAATTGCTGTCTTTGGTAGCCCTGATACCTGCCGGACTAAAACCAACGGTACTGATTCAAAATACAGATCAGTTAGGATTGTACGTCCTCAAACTTCCCGATGTAGCCTATGACCTGGTAGAGTTCGCTGAAAATCCGCTCACCGTGGTGTACGATCAGGGAAAAAACATCTCGCTGTTACTCTGGAAGCAGGGACAACCCGCCGAACAGGAAAATATAGTGGCTGGCGAGGTGGCCGTTCGTCGGGCGTTAAACGCTGATATACAGCGGCTATTAGGGAGTTTTAGCCGAGGACTGCTTACATTGCCTTTCGAGTCGCTGGAGTTGCCTAAAGCTGCTGAATCGATCATTGCCGAACGATTTGGAACGCTTCCCGGTATGCCCAAACGGCCGCGTATCATGCGGTTGAAAACAAACGGTGAAGTGAATTTTATCAGAAAATAAAAGGGTTTACAGTCTACGGTATTCGGTTTACACCGGGCCGTCGATACGCCGGGCCGTCGTTACGGTGGGTGGCGCGCTGACCCACCGAAGACTGTAAACGGAATACCTCCATTTGAACGAATGAATTTTAGCGAAACACTTCATAAGCACCCGATTTTTGATACCATTGCACAGCAGGCCAGTATGCTTGGGCTACGAGCCTACGTTATTGGCGGCTTTGTGCGTGATTTGGTGATGAATCGACCTTCGAAAGACATCGATGTGGTGTGTATTGGGAGTGGTATTGCCCTGGCCGAAGCCGTTGGGAAAGCGCTGGGTACAAACGTATCGGTGTTCCCGAATTTTGGTACGGCCATGTTGCGGGATAGCAAAGGTGAGCAGGAGTGGGAGGTGGAATTTGTTGGTGCCCGTAAAGAGTCGTACCGAAGCGACTCCCGCAAACCTATTGTGGAAGATGGTACACTGGAAGACGATCAGAACCGCCGGGATTTTACGATCAACGCTATGGGAATCAGTCTTAATGCAGACGATTTCGGTGACCTGCTCGATCCGTTCAATGGCCTGAAAGACATCAAACGGAAAACCATCCGTACGCCACTCAATCCCGACATTACCTTCTCCGACGACCCCCTGCGGATGATGCGGGCCATCCGGTTTGCCTCGCAGTTGAGCTTCGATATTGAACCCGATACGTTCGACGCCATTGTGCGGATGAACGAACGGGTGAGTATTCTCTCGCGCGAGCGTGTCACCGACGAGCTGAACAAAATTATTCTGTCGCCAACGCCTTCGTATGGGTTTAAACTACTCTATCATGCCGGGTTGCTGGAACGAATTTTCCCCGAGCTGGTAGCCCTGAAGGGCGTGGAGACCATTGAAGGAAAAGGGCATAAGGATAATTTTTACCATACCCTGCAGGTACTGGACAATATTGCCCATCGTACCCAGGCCAGTCCATCCCCAGCAGAGCGCGAGAATGAACTTTGGCTCCGCTGGTCGGCTTTACTGCACGATATTGCCAAACCTGCTACCAAGCGTTTCGATGCGAAAGTAGGCTGGACGTTTCATGGGCACGAGGATTTGGGCGCCCGTTGGGTACCCGGCATTTTCCGAACCATGAAACTGCCTCTGAATGAGCATATGCGGTATGTGCAGAAACTCGTACGGTTGCACCTGCGTCCCATTGCGCTGACGAAAGAACAGATCACGGATTCGGCCCTACGCCGACTGCTGTTCGATGCGGGCGATGATCTGGAAGGATTGATGGCCTTGTGCCGGGCCGACATTACCTCAAAGAATTACGAAAAAGTACAGAAACACCTTCGTAATTTCGATAAGGTAGAACGGAAACTGCATGACCTTGAAGAACGCGATAAACTGCGTAATTTTCAGCCGGTTATTACCGGCGAGTTAATTATGGAAACGTTTGGTCTGCCTCCCTCGAAAATCGTGGGCGATATCAAGACCTTGCTTCGGGAAGCTATTCTGGATGGTCTGGTTCCTAACACGCTGGAAGCCGCATACCCATTTTTACTGGAAGAAGGCCGCAAACGCGGTTTAACCCCTAAAACAGTTAGTAATGGACAATGAAAAATGAATAATGGACACTGCATAATGTACCACAATGAGTGTTATTTGCCATTGTTCATTATGCATTGTTCATTATTCATTGATACGTACTATGGATAACAACAATACCAATTTTCGGCGCTTTTTTGGCGCAGCACTCACCATCTTAGGTGTCGTCGTCGTTTTATTTGCTCTGGTCGCTTTTCTGTCGGAAGGGAAAGCTGTTCTGGGCATGCATGTCTCAAAAGCGGAATCGGCCGCTCCCTTCATCGTCGGTATGATTTTTCTGGTCACCGGCGTAAATCTGGTCCGGGAGTCGTAAAGCCTTGCTATTTTTTGTCTACATCAATGGCTGATATGGTCATTTGTGGTAGTTTTGCCAAATGGGTAAGCAAGTCAGCCAGTACGACAAAATTTTTAAAGAAAATATTGAGGCTGTAATACCGAGTATAATAAAAAATATACTGGGTATTACAGCTTTTTCATCCGAAGAACTTCCTGACGACATACAACACACAAAGGAGCGTAAGCCTGATGTGTTGAAGAAAATAACGGATAGCCAGGGAAATGTTTACGTACTGCAAATTGAGTTTCAGGTAGCCGACGAGCCAAAGATGATTTACCGAATGGCTGAATACTATGTGATGCTCGAACGTAAGTATGAAATCCCGATAGAGCAGTATGTTATCTATCTAGGCGCAGCGAAACCAGTAATGCCTACTCAGCTTGTAAGAAAGCGTATGACATTTGAGTATCCGTTAATTTCCTTCTCGGAACTAGACTATCATATTTTTCTGCAATCGGATCGGCCAGAGGAAATTGTTTTAGGAGTTTTGGGTGATTTTAAAGGCGACACGCCTGAAATAGCAATAGGACATATTATTCAACGCATTGAGGAAACGGTTATCGGAGATTTTCCGTTAATGAAATACTTCAGGCAATTGCGGGTTTTAGCCCAATTGCGTAATTTAGGAGACCATCTTAAGGATATAGCTATGGACAGTATTGCCAAATTTGTTAGTGTGGAGAAAGATGCTGCCTATATGGTTGGGTTCGATAAAGGTGAAGAGCAGGCTCAAATCCGCTTTGTGAAAAATCTATTGGCGAAAAGTACATTTACCATTGAGCAAATTGCTGATATTGCTGATGTGTCGGTTGAATTTGTGCAACAAATGCAGGCAGAGAAATGATCTGCAAATAGGTTATCAATAGGCAGAGTTAGTTGCCAACTCCATTTTAACCTATCCAGTAAAACTCCCTTTTATCTAAATTCTGACCTTATCATTTCGCCAGCTTTGCCGTCAATAGCCATTGATAGGTGTTGATGGGCTGGGGGAGACCATTCGGCTGAATTTGCAGATACATCAGGTGCAAATGAGTCGGGGAGCGTGATTTATACGCATTATACCCGGTACGGCCCATTTCGGCCAATTTTTGTCCGCCCTGTACCCAATCGCCTGGACGTACATCCACCTGACTGTTGTGAGCGTAATAAAACAAACCGTGCAGGATGGGGTCATACACCCATATCCAGTTTCCGCCCCGGAATTCGGAGCCGGGTTTCCATTGGGTTTCAATACCGATAACAAGCCCGGATGTCATAGCCAGTATATCGACCGGATCGCCGGTACGGTCGTCGACAACATCCTGATTTCGATCAACGATAAAAATGTCCTGGGCCGGATGGCTACCCCGAACGTTGTAATCGAAGAGGTCAAAGCCTGTACCCCGATAGCCTTCTCCATGCCTGCCGCCAATGGCGCTGGGTGTATATCCTCGGATCGGGAAATTGAAATATAGACCGGACTTGAACAAACTATCACGCTGAACCGAGTCCTGTGGAAAACTCTCCTGGCTATGAAACCGCTCCTGCAACCCGAGCATAATGCTGCTGAACTGAAGTCGGGCCGAGTCAGGGGTTATACTCTGTTCGCGGATTTGGGTATACAACGTTTGAAACTGCTGACAATACGTATAGAGGGACGGTTCGTCAGAATTGCTGATCACAGTTTGCGACGAGGCCGCGTTCAGGCCCCCAATCAATAACGCTCCCACAATACCCAATACCCGCATGAACAGAGTTAGGTCAATCTTCACTACGCTAATTTTTCGGTTAATTCGTCAAAATTACGCAAAGAAGCGGCATTGACGTATGAAATGGCAGGTAAACGAAAGGCATTTCGAAAATAACATTTCGACAGCGGAAAATTTGGAAATAAATTTTATTGTCGCGTTATTCGCCCAAATTTAAAACAAACAATGCAAACAGGAACTGTAAAATTTTTTAATGAAACCAAAGGGTTTGGCTTCATTAAACCCGATGAAGGTGGCGAAGATATTTTTGTACACGCTACTGGCCTCATCGACCAAATCCGCGAAAACGACAAAGTGAAATTTAATGTCGAGCGTGGACGGAAAGGCTTAAACGCCGTTAATGTCGAAATAGCTTAATTGTAAGATATAAAGACAAGCCGATGAAAAAAACATGCCACAAGGCATGTTTTTTTTTGCCCTGTCAGTTTCCAGCGCCATTTTTACGGGTTGAAATTGCCAGATACTGGTCAGGAAATAGTCAAGTGTAGTCAAGAAGTGTTAGGTAATGGTCAAGAATGGTTATTGCTTCTACGCCTGACTACATTTTACCATTTTTGACTACAGTTGACCATTTTTTGGCCATTCTTGACTATGCTTGACAACTTAGTATGATCCCAACTATTGACCAACGGGTAGCAGCCCGGCTCGGCCTGAATGCCCGGTCGGTGACGGCCACCATCGAATTACTCAACGGTGGAGCGACTGTTCCGTTTATTGCCCGCTACCGTAAAGAAGCTACGGCCTCCCCTGATCGTGGACCGCTCGATGAAGTGCAGATTGGACAAATCCGGGAAACCTATCAGAAATTGCTTGAACTCGACAAACGTCGGGAGGCTATTCTCAAATCGATTGATGAGCAGGGTAAACTCACGCCCGAACTTCGTAAGAAAATCGACGCGACCGACTCACTGGTTGACCTGGAAGATCTGTATTTGCCGTATAAACAGAAACGGAAAACCCGTGCCGTACTGGCTATCGAACGTGGCCTGGAACCCCTGGCTAATGTGCTGATTGCCCAACGGGAAGCCAACCTGGATCGAATCGCTCAACGCTACCTAACGGATGCCGTTCCGACTATTGACGATGCATTGCAGGGCGCACGCGATATTCTGGCCGAACGTATCAGTGAAGATACCGACGCCCGACAACGCATCCGGAACCTGTTTGACCGCGAAGCCATCATCCGGTCGACGGTGAAAAAAGGCAAAGATGTAGAGGGCGTAAAATTTAAAGACTATTTCGATTTTGCCGAACCGCTTCGCCGTGTACCCTCGCATCGATTGCTGGCTCTACGTCGGGGTGAAGCAGAAGGTTTTTTGACTGTGAGCATCGGACCGGACGAGGATGCCGCCATCGAACGGCTCGAACGACAATTTGTCGCCGAACGGTCGGGCACCCCGGCCTGTAAGGATCAACTGTATATGGCAATCCGGGATGGCTACAAACGACTGCTCAAACCGTCCCTTGAAACCGAGTTTTCGAACAGCTCGAAAGAAAAAGCGGATGCCGAGGCTATCAAAATTTTTGCCGAAAACCTGCGTCAGTTGTTGCTGAGCCCACCATTAGGCCAGCAGCGTGTGCTAGCCATCGACCCAGGCTATCGAACAGGTTGTAAAACGGTTTGCCTGGATGCACAGGGCAATTTACTAACCGATACGGTTCTGTATCTGACACAATCTGACGCCCAGCGCCAACAGGCAGTGCAGGTAGTCCAGAAACTGGTACTGCAGTATAAAATCGACGCGGTTGCCATTGGCAATGGAACGGCCGGACGCGAAACGGAAGAGTTTGCCCATAGCCTCAACCTTACGAAGCCATCGGGCGAGCAAATTCCCATCTTTATGGTGAGTGAACAGGGAGCCTCCATTTATTCGGCTTCGGAAGTGGCCCGAAATGAATTCCCAGACCGTGATGTTACCGTTCGCGGAGCGGTCAGTATTGGCCGTCGGTTGATGGATCCGCTGGCCGAACTCGTTAAGATTGACCCAAAATCCATTGGCGTTGGCCAGTATCAGCATGATGTAGACCAGACCGATTTGAAAACCAGCCTGGATACGGTTGTTGAAAGCTGCGTGAATCAGGTGGGGGTATCGCTCAATACGGCCAGTGCCTATCTGCTCCGGTATGTATCGGGGTTAGGCCCACAGCTTGCCAATAACATTGTGGCTTACCGGGCCGAACATGGTGCCTTCAGCTCGCGCGACCAGTTGAAGAAAGTCCCCCGGCTTGGACCGAAAGTATTTGAACAATGTGCCGGGTTCTTACGTATCGAAGGAGCGAAAAACCCGTTGGACAACAGCGCTGTTCACCCCGAACGCTACTCCATTGTGGAACGCATGGCCAGCGATGCCGGAAGCTCCGTTGCCGATCTCATTCGACGGCCTGAGCTTCGCCAGCAGATCAAACCCGAACGCTACGTGACTGATACGGCTGGCCTGCCCACCCTGCGCGACATTATTTCCGAACTGGCCAAACCCGGCCGTGATCCGCGTGAGCAGTTGTCGGTGTTTGAATACGACGCCCGCGTTCGGTCGGTCGACGATCTGCACGAAGGAATGGTGCTGCCTGGGGTCGTGACCAACATTACGGCCTTTGGGGCTTTCGTTGATATTGGTGTGAAGCAGGACGGCTTAGTCCACGTTTCGCAGATGGCCAATCATTTTGTTTCGGACCCGAAAACCGTTGTGAAGGTGCACCAGAAAGTAAAAGTAAAGGTGATGGAAGTCGATAAAGCCCGTAAACGTATAGGATTATCCATGAAATTTTGATAGGTTGCATTGTTCCTATGTGCTTTCGCGTTACTTAAAGGCACTTATGATCCAAAACCCAACCCGTATGCAAAAACGCTGGTTCCGGGCTATTGTCTGTCCCGTTCTGCTGAGCGCCTGCCTGCTTTCATTGCTTTCATCCTGCGAGGTCCTTCGTTCGTCGGGGCCATCCGTCAGTCGTCGCCCTTCATCGTCGAAACCCGTTGCCCGTCGAGCGCCAACCGGTAAAACGCCATCTCGTCCACCTGCTGTTCCGGCAAAGTCTTCTGGTCGGGTAGTGGATTCGCGTACATACGAAGACCGGTATGTGCCTGAAGTGGTGAAAATTGCCCGGACCTATACGGGTACGCCCTATCGCACGGGAGGCAACACCACCGACGGAATCGATTGCTCGGGTTTAGTGTATGCGGTATTCAATACCGTTGGCTTGCGGATGCCCAGAGTTTCGTGGCAGCAGTCGGAAGTAGGGCGTGAAGTGGAAGTAGCCGAGATTTTGCCCGGCGATCTGATTTTCTTCGTTCCTGACAAAGGACAGGCGGGGTATGTATCGCATACCGGTATTGTGACGGAGGTAAATGGTGACCAGAACATCCGGTTCATCCATGCGTCGTCCTCGCGGGGAGTGCGCGAAGACAACCTGTACAGCGATTATTTCAAAGGCCGTTTTGTGAAAGCCCTGCGTCCGTTTTGAGCAGATAAGTACAAGTAAGCATAAATCTATTTCGATTTAATCTTTGTCATTCCGACCCTAGGAGGAACTTCAAGCTTGACTAATAATCAACGTTGAGATTCCTCCTAGGGTCGGAATGACAAAAAATGGAATCGCTGGTTTTATCAAGCCCTCTAAAAACGAAAAGCCGCTCGTAGGAGCGGCTTTTTCTATAAAACGAGTGATCGTGTCAGACGGTTGGTTGGGTACTATTGATCAGTTCTTCCCAGTGGGCGCGATCTTTTTTCTTCAGCTTCATTTCCAGGCTCAGGGCTTCGTTGCGGGTTGGGAACTGCTGGGTGAATTTCACTTCCCAGGGTTTTCCATCGGCAGTGGCTGGGTTGGTTTTGGCATTGTGCTGCCACAGCGTGATGCGGAGGTCCTTAGTCTGACCAATGAAGTACTGGTCGGTGGTGGGGCTGTATATAATATAAACGGTATGCATACGGTTACTGGACTATTGTCAAAGCTACACAAATGATAACAGAAAACAAACATTAACCGTGTAGACGGGAAAGTATATTGAGCGGATCAAAAAAAATAGGTTTACCTGTTGGAGAAAGCGATTTTTTCCTCATCTTTGCACCCACAAAACGGGGGATTAGCTCAGTTGGCTAGAGCGCTACAATGGCATTGTAGAGGCCATCGGTTCGAATCCGATATTCTCCACTAAGTACTCTGAAATGCTGTTTCCTGTATCGGAAATGGCATTTTTTATTTGTGATCTACTCTACTGCTGACTGCTCTCTACAAGTTCGTATACAATTGACTTTACAAAGTTGGATTGGTAAGCGAAACCATTTCCAGAATAATTCTCAAAAGCAGCTTTACTGCCTATGGTTCGGCTGGAAGAATACCGGCAATATAAAGTTGTTTGGCTGAGTATTAGCCCGAAAAGCAGGTGGTACAACTATTAGCTATCAGGCTGAAACCCCTACTTACTCAATCGTAAATTTTGGCAGTGGTTTGCCCTTTGGAGCCACTATTCAGACCTCAATTAAAAGTATGTCCCGAAAGGTTAGCTTTACAGCCAAGAAGAAATAATCCTCTAACTCAATCAAAAATCCCAGCTGAATTGGTTGAGCTTTTTTAGTTATCAGTAAAATGATTATCTTAGGTCAAAATAGGCAAGGTTTTTATGAAAAAGCGTAATGCATTTAACATTGATTTCTATCAGTCGTTGGAGCAAATAGATTCAGTCAATATATGGAGATTTCAGCAAACAGTAAAAGAGCTTAAGGAGATTAGACAAAAAGACAAAGCTGATATTATATGTGAACGTAAAGTGTTTAATTTGAATTTTTCAGATGGCAAATTAGTGTTGCATATACAATTGACTAATACTAATGGTGATGTGCTGTCTAGTCTAGATTTTAGCAATAATGAATTGGAATACCTTGAGAATAGACTAAAAAGTTCAAGTAATATATTCTTGAAAGCAAGGTACTCTAATGTTCTTTGGCAAGAAACGAGAAATAATAATTTCGCTGAAATTGCTATTAATTCGTATGTAGATATTATTAATACTGGCAAAGAAATAGAATTGCATGATGTTCCAAATATAATATCTGCTATATTATATATATCGAAAAATTCTAAAAGACTTATAGAAGCTTCAAAAAAGTCTGCGCTTAATTGTTTATATGGTTCAGTTGTTTGGATTAAAGGGCAAATTTTGAAGATTATTTTAGATTCATCTCTTTTCAGAATGCAAGAGTTAGAACCTATAGCAAATGATTTGCCCAACTGGATTGATACCGATAACTACTTTGTAAATTTACAAATTCTAGAAACTGCATTAGCTCTTTATAAGAAAATAGCTAGAGATAATTCTAATATCTATTTACTGCTTGCTGGAAATGAAGACATCATTATTAGGCAACATCCCGATGATAATGATTTCATTAATATTACCAGTGTAGGTAAAAAAGTTCAATACTTAAAGAAAGCTAAAGCAAATAATCAGTATGAATTAGCCATAAAAGAGTATAATAGGCTAAAAAAAATAATGAAGCTAAATAAGATAAGCGTAGACTTAGATCAGGGACTACTTAAGAAACTAAATAGATATTTGAAAGTTAAATCTGATACTATATTAAAGTTAGAGACCGACCAAATCCTAGCATTCTTTGCTGTAGAAGAGAAGATTTTATTAGACAATCAACAAAATATAGAAAATTCTAAACTCCTTCTAAAAGCTTCATTGAGAGGGTTGTTTTCAGTCGCACTTTTTGATATTAATAATAATTTCAAGAAACTCACTGAATCGGAAAAGTTAGAACATGAGATATTGAATAATTATACTTTAGGATATAATGTACAATTTTACGCTTTGTTCCTGCGCGTGTTCATGGATGGAGTAATTATTGGGAAGTTTAACTATTATAAAGTTTATAATTACTTTAAAAACAATACATGGTACGGTCAAAAATATTCCGTAAAGATGGATATAGATGATTCTGAGGGAAGTATAACTTGGTTAAGCATGATAGCGCCTGGTATACATAATTTCTTCTCTCAATTTGAATTGTCTGTACTTTTGCAAACTAATAAGATAAATAACTATATTCTGGCTATAGATTCATTAACTCTAAAATTCGAAGGAGTATTAAGAGACTTTATAAGGTTAACAGGAGGTAATACTACAGTTGATAAGAAGGGTCAATTACAAGAACAGTTGCTTGAAGAATTAATTGATAATCCTAAAACATTAGAATACTTTTCAGAAAGAGATATAGCTTTGTTTAAATATGCCTTTATACGAACTGGTTTAAATATTAGAAATAATGTTGCTCATTCGTTTTTTAGGTATTCAAATTATAATTTACAAACAATATCACTGATTTTTCTATGTTTTTTGAGGCTAGGTAAGTATGAATTGACTTTGAACTCTAATAAATAAGCTCTAATAAATTTTCGTTATAAAATAGTATTTGAAAACTGACAAAGAAGCCCGGCTGAATTGACCAGATTTCTTTGTTTACTGTTGCTGGTTAAGCTTGTTAAAGTAAACAGGCAGGCTGGATACGGCACTGGCTACTGGTTTGTCTATAAGCAGATACCTAGCGCTATCGGATCTTGCCAATAAGTCGGCTCCTTGCCGACAAAACAGCCGGAACTCAACGGGCTCCGGCTGTCCTACTTACTGCTTCACCGATAGCTCGGCATTCTTAATCGATAGACTCATCTCGTTAACCTGCCCTTGACAGAAGAGGAGGGCAGGCAAGTGCTAAAAGTAAGGATATGGGATTGTCGCTCCGATTAATTTGATGGCATGGGTATCTTTAGGCAGTAAACCATCTCGTCGCTTTTCTTTCTGTTTTCGATTAACTGATTTTTTGACGTTGCCTGCTATGCGACAATTGCTTATTTCTCTGGCCCTGATTGGCTTACTCGGTTCATTTAAACCTTCCGAAATGAGTTGGGTGGCCATTGGGGATTCCATTACGTATCTGAATGAACACCTGAACGAAACCGGAAACCGGATTACCAAAGGCTATATGACCCGAGTGGTCGAACAATTACCTTATATTCATTACACCAACCAGGGGCATAATGGCTGGACCGCCGTACGAATTGCCCAGCAAATAGAAACCTTAGGTTTGACGAAAGCTGATCTGTATTCGGTATTCCTGGGAACCAACGATTGGTGGGGGGGTAAGCCATTAGGCCGGTTGACCGATTATCAGAACAACACGGGGACGAATACGGTCTACGGCTCGTTTCGTATTATTATTAACAAGCTGAAAAGTCTGAACCCGAATGCGCCGATCATTCTGATTACGCCCATGCAACGGGTCGATTTTGTCTATCTGACCAATTTCAAGAATAATGCCTACGGCTCCTATAAAGCCAAAAATGGTCAGTTGCTCGAAACGTTTGCCCTGGCGATTGACTCCATTGCCCATGTTGAGCACTTACCCATTGTGGATTTGTACCATTTGAAAGGGCTGGAGCTAAAGAAACTGGTGAAGTACAAACGGCTGAAAAATCCACAGACGGGGGTTTATACAAACTATAAATACCCGGCCTTTATTGATGTGCCGTTCAATCCCGAAACAGACGAATACCCATATCCCGTTGAATCGATCGATAAAACCTACGATGGGCTGCATCCGTCCGATAAAGGGTACGCTCTGATCAGTCGTCAGTTGGTCAAAACAATAAAAAAGCTGGACAGGTAATGACGGATCAGAACGAACGATAGGCTTCCTGCTTGTAGGTTAGTAAACGGCCTCGGGCCGCAACAACAGCCTGATTTAGCAGTTTGAACAAATGATTTCGGGCCAGTTGCAGATTCTTGAGTTTTTCGGCCTCCTCCATAATCTGTACGGTTTGCGCATTGAACTCATGGGCCTGATTACGAAGCTCATTGAGACAAATCGGTGCCTGAAGTGGCGTGAAATTCACCACCGACAGCAGATCAATAAACCAGCTATAATATTGCCCCAGTAAGGCATAGGAGTCTTCATAGAGCCGAATTTCCTTGTAAAAGAAAGGCTTGCGCTGGCTGATCGGAAAGTTGGGAAGCGAAAACCGCTGGATTTTCTGGTGCAGGGTTTTCAGGAGCGTATTGGCCACACTGTCGCTGGTAAACTGCCCGCAAACATCCGCCCATACCTTGTCGATGAGTTGCCGGATGCCCGGAGCCGACCCGTCGGTCAACTGCCTGCGGGCATCCGTCAGGGTTTGGTAATAGTGGAGCTGTACGTCGAATTGTTGATTGATCTGGTCAATCCGGTTAATAATTGAATCGAGGATTAACTCTTCCGGAAACGCTTCCAGTTTGGTTCGTTGCCTCCATTTCGCCATCATTTGGCCCAGCTCGAAAGCCTGGGTCATTTTTTTTGCCAGCGTGCCTTCGTAAGGTGTCATGAATCGTTCTGCTCGGAATTCCTCCACCTGCATTCAGACGAGCCGAATCAGGTTAAGTGTGGTCGGATAAGTTTATATTAACCCACAGAACTCATCCGTAATACGTCGCTAATAGTCAGTACGGGACAATAAGCCGCAGAATAATAGGTAGTTAACTTAATGGCTTGAGTTTGTAAGCTAATTGATGGAGCAAATAAACAACAATGCATTTTCTATTAAAAACTGATTAAACAATGATAACATTGGGGTAATCCTGAGGTAACATTAGCCAGATAGTTTTGCGGTGCGAAAGCGACACCAAACTATCTTTATGAACCGCTACCTGGTATTTTTTCTCCTCTCTCTCGTTTACACAACTCTATTCGCAAACCCGCAAGGGCCAGCCGGTACCATCCGTGGTACGGTTCGGGACGGCCAAACCAAAGAAGCACTGATTGGCTGTACAGTCCGAATCGATGGTACACAGTTGGGCGTGACCACCGACGTTGAAGGGGGCTTCTCAATTGCCAACGTTCCGGCTGGAGCCCAGAAGGTGATTATCTCGTACATCTCGTATCAGACCAAAGAGATTCCAAACGTTCGGGTCGAATCGGGCAACACAACCGTCATTGAAACCGAACTACTGACCGAAGGCAAAGCCCTTCAGGAAGTGGTTGTCCGGGGCAACCGCGCTACGAACACCGAAGTGGCCGTTATCACCGAAATCAAGCAGATGAAGCCCATTGCGGTTGGGATTTCGGCGCAGCAGATCGTTAAATCGCAGGACCGCGATGCCGCAGCCGCCATTCGCCGGGTTCCGGGCGTGAGTATCGTCGATAACCGCTTTGTTCTGATTCGTGGATTGGCTGCCCGGTATAACTCGGTGTTGATCAATGATGTAATCACCCCATCGACTGAAGTAGACACACGCTCGTTCTCGTTCGATCTGGTGCCCAGCAACATCATCGACCGGATGATTGTGTTCAAATCGGGCTCATCGGAACTGCCCGGCGATTTTGCAGGTGGGGTGATCAAGATCTACACCAAACGGCGACCTGACCAGAACTTTACGGATGTTGGCTTTACAGTGGGCTACCGCGCCAATACAACCTTTCAGAATGTACATGCTCACACCCGCAGTGGCTTAAATGCCCTGGGTTTATGGGGGGCAGATCAGCAAATTCCGAGTAGTTTCCCGACCAAATTTGGTGAGTTCAATTCACTAAATCCGCTCCAGCGAGCAGCCTATGCCCAGTTGTTGCCAAACTCCTGGGGATTGAAAAACTATTCCGTAACGCCCGATATTCGGTTTGCCCTAAACCTGGGCCGTCGGTTCGATGTGGGCGATATCCGCATTAGTAACCTGACCAGTATCAACTACGCTACGACCAATCAATTCTCGAACATTGATCTCAACTTATACGACAACGGGACCATTGCCAACGCTGTTGCTGAACACTATAATGATGCGAACTACGCCCGGCAATCTCGCCTGGGGGTACTGCATAACTGGACGGCCCGTTTCTCACCCGGTTTTACACTGGAGTGGAAAACGCTCTTCAATCAACTGAGTACAACCGAAACGGTGGTTCGTTCCGGTCAGCGGATTCAGGATGGTTTCGACGTTCGTAGTTTTTCAGAACGGTTTGAAAACCGGAGTATTCTAACGTCGCAGTTGTCGGGCGAACATTCGGTGAGTGAACTGACGAAGTTTAACTGGATTGCCAGCTTTGGCTATACGGGCCGTTGGGAGCCCGACTGGAAACGGGTTCGCTTTCAGCGCGTAACGGGTGCTACCGGAGCGGATGGCCAACTTCAACCCTTTTCCATTGCAACGCCGAATGATCCGAACCCGATTGATGTGGGCCGGTTTTACTCGAAGTTACACGAGTATGTGGTATCGGCTATCGGCAATGGCGAACATACCTTTGGCAATCCGACCGATCGCGAGCCGAATCGACTTCGGTTTGGGGTCTACGCCGAACAGAAAAATCGGGATTATTCGGCCCGATTCTATGGCTATCAAAGTGTTGGGAACAGCTCCGTGGCTAAAGCCAGCGATATCAATACGGCCTTTAGCCCGGCTAACGTAAACGGTCAGAACGGCTTCTCGCTCCTGGACGGAACGAAACCGCTGGACTCATACAAAGGAATTAATACGTATCTGTCTGGCTATGTGACGGGCGATGTCTACTTCGGGCCGAAGGCCAATTTGACGCTTGGTTTCCGGGGTGAGTACAATGATCAGGGCATACGCGCCACCCGAACAACGGCCGAAGAACAACTGGTATCGAATAAAGTATTCAGTCCGCTGCCATCGCTTAATTTCACCTATAAGCTCAGTGATCGGACCAATCTCCGACTGGCGTACTCATCGTCTGTCAACCGTCCTGAATTCCGGGAATTAGCGCCTTTCAGCTATTTCGACTTTAACCTGCTGGCCGATATTCGTGGTAATACGGCATTAAAAACGGCCAATATCCAGAATGTCGATGCGAAATGGGAGTTCTACCCAACACCCAATGAACTGATCTCGATAACGGGCTTTTATAAACACTTCACCAATCCAATCGAATCGTTCCTGCTGATTCAGGCGAATGGGTTAGCCTATACGTTTGCCAATGCCAATTCAGCCCAGAATTACGGCGTTGAGCTTGAAGTACGCAAAGGATTTACGAATTCATCGAGTGTATTTCTGCAAAACCTGTCGGTGGTCGGTAACGTATCGCTCATCAAAAGCCTGGTTAACGTCGGCGATATTGTCCGGGCTCCTGACCTGAGTGGCGAAGTTCGGGAATACGATATACGTGGAATCGCCGATACCGAGCGACCACTGGCGGGGCAGTCGCCGTACCTGATCAATGCGGGTCTGTATTATACCGCTCCAAACTCCGGCTGGCAGGCCAATATCCTGTACAACGTGTTTGGCCAACGGATTTTTGCCGTAGGGAACCGCAACAACCCGACTATTTACGAGATGCCGCGTAACGTGGTAGACCTGAACCTGACCAAACAGGTCAACAAAAAGCTGGAGCTACGGCTGGGTATTCAGGACCTCCTGAACCAATATGTCCGGTTCGTACAGGACTTCAATCATGACGGCAAAATTGGCAGCGATGTTACCTCGCAAACCGCTGATGCTGATCAAACGATTCGACGATTCAAACGGGGGAGTTATTACACCCTCAGCGCTGTGTACACGTTCGGGCGTCGGACCATAATTCCTTAAGTTTTTACCAATCCAATTCACTTAAATTTAATGTTTATGCAAATGCATCAAGTGCGCCGTCGAATGGCTGGCTGGTCTTATCTGGTACTGACGGTAGTAGGGTTGTTCGCTGCTGTTTCGGCCTGTAAGAATGACGATACACCCGCTCCTGTATTGAGCATCACGTCGATTTCGCCTACGTCGGCACCGGTTGGGTCTACAGTAGTCATTACAGGTACGGCCTTCAATGCAGCGCCTGCCAGCAACACGGTAACCTTCGGTACTGTACCTGCACAAGTAACTGGTGCGTCGACAACATCGTTGACAGTGGTTGTTCCGGCTAACGCAGGCACGCCTGTCACCGTAGCAGCAGGAGGAGCAACGGTAAGCAGCACAACGGCCTTCCAGTTGGGTAACAAACCTGTAATTACAGTTGCGAGCAATATTACGGCCACGACAAACTGGACCGCCGGGAATATTTACGTTATCCAGGGCTTTGTCAGTGTTACGTCAGGCGCAACGCTGAACATTGAAAAGGGAACGATTATTAAAGGGGCTCCCAAAGAGCAGGACCCTTCAGGACAGGGCAAAGGCGGAACGCTGATTATCCAGGCTGGTGCTAAGATCATGGCGGTTGGTACGGCTGATTCGCCCATCATATTCACATCAGGCAAAGCGGCCGGTTCCCGTAACTACGGCGACTGGGGTGGCGTTGTGTTGATCGGTAAAGCGCCAACCAACCAACCCAGCGCTACGGCATTTGAAGGTGGTATTCCGGGTACGATTGGTGCCTATACGGATGTGAACGATAACTCGGGTGTCATGCAGTATTGTCGGATCGAGTTTGGCGGTATTGCCCTGACCAACGTCGCCAATAGCGAAATCAATGGCCTTACTTTATATGGTGTAGGAGCCGGTACCACGATTGATCACATCCAGGTTTCGTATAGTGGTGATGATTCCTACGAATGGTTTGGTGGTACGGTAAATATGAAGAACCTGATCGCTTTCCGGGGCTGGGACGACGATTGGGATACTGACTGGGGGTATGTGGGTAAAGTACAGTATGGTATATCACTTCGCGACCCAGACGTAGCCGACCAATCGGGTTCCAATGGCTTTGAGTCTGATAACTTCAACCCTGGTGCTCCCGCAACGGCGGCTAATAACGGCTTGCCGCTTACTGCGCCTGTATTTGCCAACATGAGCAACTTTGTAACAACTGGAACCCCGTCGAATGCCGCATCGGCTAAAGGAAGTGGCCCATTCCAGTCGGGTATGCACCTGCGCCGGAATACGTCGATCAGCATCTTCAACTCGTTGTTGGTTGGTTATCCAGAAGGGCTACGGTTGGATGCGCAGACGGGTACAACCAATACGCTGGATAATGCTACGGCTGGTAACCTGCAATTGCATGGTGTTGTTGTGGCTAACTGCACAACACCGGTTCGGGGTGCTCAGGCGATTACAAACGATCAGGCTACGGCATTCTTTAATACCGCTGCCTACAAAAACCAGATTATTGCCAGCACAGACTTGAGCAAACTGCTGCTCAACTCGGCTAATTTTACGCTGAATGCTCCTAATTTCTTACCACAATCGGGTTCGCCCCTGCTGACGGGAGCACTCTGGGATGGCAAAGGTGCGGATGCTTTCTTCACGAAGGAAACATTTATCGGTGCATTTGGTACCACCGACTGGACGAAAGGCTGGACCAACTGGGATCCACAGAATGCAAACTATGATAAATAAGCCTTTAAATAGTATAAAGGTGTCGCTTAAAAAGCTGGGGCTTTGCTCCAGCTTTTTTTATGGCCTATTGATAGGAGGATGAGACGGCTCGCTTATTTAGTCGTACAACTAATAGCCTGCGTTACGGTTGTGCTGAAACCACCCGGCCCATAATCGGACGTGCCGTTGCGCTTCAGCAGTGAATCCCGGTCGGCCGTACTACATACCTCATACGTAACGGTGTTGGATGCAGGCACATAAACACCTGCTGTCCCTTTATAGCTATATTGAATGGAACAATCATAGCACTGACTGGCCTCAACGTCCTCCTTTTTCTTGCAGGCTGTAAACAGGACCGACAGACAAAAAACGATCAGCGTAACTTTGTTCATAGACAAGTGGAATGAGTAAAGGCAAGGTAAATAGACATATTTTTTGCCAGATTTCAGCCAATTTGATCAACTTTTTATAAACGCATAGACTTTGTCTGACCCACAGTCATGACCGTTAGGCTGGTCTTTAGAAGATAGCACTAAGCGTTTCAAAATCATATAGTTATTAGCGGCAAAAAAAGTGCCAAATCGCTCCGATTGGCCCAGCATGGTATCCTGGTTTAGGTAAAACTGGATACTAACTGGGGGGCGTACAGGCTAGTTAGCCCACATAACGCAATGTCACATTGCTGAATTAACTTGGCGGAATTGGCCAGTAAGCCGGGTGTTTTGACTAAACATACCCATGAGCGTATCGGTTTACTACTCAACGTTATATACACACTGTGGATAAATTGACTTCTGAACAATCATTTCCTTTTATGCAGGGTGGGGGTGAGATGGGCGAGCTCACTCGTACGTACAATTGGAAACAAACCCCTATAGGTACCCCTGATCAGTGGCCGCAGAGCCTGCGAACTACGTTGGGAATTGTATTGCACTCTGCTTTTCCTATGTTTCTTTTCTGGGGAACTGAGTTAACCTGTTTCTATAATGATGCATTTCGAATTAGCCTGGGCGATGAGGGCAAACATCCGGCACTGGGTAAGCCCGGAAAAGCCGTTTGGTCAGAAATCTGGCCTTTTGTTGGCCCGCTGATCGACAACGTCATAACCACTGGCGAATCCGTTTGGTACGAAAACCAGTTGGTGCCATTTTATCGAAATGGTAAGCTCGACGATATATACTGGACGTTCAGTTATAGCCCGGTTTATGCCGATGATGGCCAAATCAAAGGCGTGCTGGTTACCTGTAGCGAAACCACCGAGAACATGCGGACCATCCAGAAGCTTAAAGAAAGTAACGATCAGTTAGCCTTCGCCATTGACGCTACCGAGCTTGGTACCTGGGATCTGGACCCCGCTACGAACGTTTTTTCGGCCAATACCCGTCTGAAAGAATGGTTCGGATTGCCGACTGATGGGCAGGTTGACTTACCACTGGCAACAAGCGTCGTTGCAGAAAAAGATCGCCAACGCGTAAACGAAGCTATACAGCAGGCGTTGCAGTATACCTCGGGTGGGAAGTATGACATCGATTACACACTGATTCATCCTATCACGAAGCAGGAGCGGGTTGTACGGGCAAAGGGCAAAGCCTGGTTTACAGCCGACAGGATCGCGTATCGCTTTAACGGAACCTTGCAGGATATCACCGACCGTAAGCGGGCCGAACAGGTGCTGGCGGCTAATGAGCAGGCGCTGCGAAGCATTATTGAAAGTGCGCCATTCCCCATTGGTATCTATGTAGGCTCTCAAATGCAGATTCAGTTTGTCAACTCGGCCATCATTAAGGTATGGGGAAAAGGGCCTAATGTGGTGGGGAAGCGGTATGCCGACGTGTTGCCCGAACTGGAAGATCAGGGAATTTACCCCCAGCTTGATCGGGTGTACGAAACAGGAATTCCATTTCATGCCCGAAACCAGCGCGTCGATCTGGACGTTGATGGCAAGCTACAGCCGTTTTATTTCAACTACAGTTTCACCCCTTTGTACGATGTCGATGGGCATATATACGGGGTCATGAACACCGCTGCCGAGGTGACAGACCTGGTCGTTGCCAAACAGCAACTGGAAGAGGCAGAAACAGCCTTGCTTGAGACAATCGAACTTGCCGAACTGGCTACCTGGCGTATGGATGTGGCAACCCGGATGTTCAACTACTCCGAACGGTTTATGGAATGGCTCGGCTTCTCAGAAAATACCAAGACACTGGATGAAGCTTACAACCCGCTGCCCGACAACTATCGAGAGCAGGTAGCGGCAGCAATCGAAGCGGTTATCCAACCAGGTTCACCGGGCTACTATGAGAATGAGCACCCGATCATCAATCGGATTACGGGAGAAATACGAATCATTCATGCACAGGGACGCGTATTTTATGATGTCGATGGAAAACCTACCATATTAAGTGGCACAGCGAAGGATATTACTCAGCAACGACAGCTCCAGCTCGCCCTGGAACGGCAGGTGCAGGAGCGTACGGAAGAATTGGAATCGACCAATGAAGAATTAACGGCCATCAATGAAGAGCTTACAGAAGCCAATCAGCTCCTGATTCGTTCGAACGACAATTTACAGCAATTTGCCTATGTTGCCAGCCACGATTTGCAGGAGCCTCTGCGCAAAATTCAGCAATTCAGTACACTGCTGAAACAGGAATACGCTGATTCGCTGGACAACAGGGGAAAAGATTTTCTGGATCGGCTGACGTCGGCAAGTTCGCGCATGTCGATGCTGATTAAAGATCTGCTTACGTTTTCCCGCATTTCCACGCAGCAGGTAACCCACAGGCGGGCAGATTTGAATGATATTCTCAAGGAGGTACTCGAAAATTTGTCGGTAGCAATCGACGAAACAAAGGCTACCATTCAGATTGACCCATTGCCGGTCATTGAAGGTGATGCGTTACAACTGGGACAACTGTTCCAGAATTTGCTTTCCAACGCCATCAAGTTCCATCGGCCCGATATCCGTCCGGTCATTCAGATTCAGGCCAGTCAACTATTGGCCCGCGACTTACCGCTTTCATTGCCCATACCACGTCTGGCCAAATCCTATTATTGCCTTGAGATTGCCGATAATGGAATCGGCTTTGATGAGAAGTATAAAGACCGCATTTTTCAGGTTTTCCAGCGACTACATAGCAAACGGGAATTTGCCGGTACCGGGATCGGATTAGCCATTTGTCAGAAAGTGGCCGTTAATCATGGTGGGGCTATTACGGCCACCAGCGAACCCAACCAGGGAGCAACATTCAGTGTCTATCTGCCTGTTTAATGCCGATGTATGGTTAAACGATAAAGAAACTGGGTTTGGTAAAACCTGGTGTCCGGTTAAAGTTGTATAATTGTAAATATATTCAAATGTTTTAGGGGCAGTACTAGTGTTAGGGTGCAGACACTGGCCGACAGATTGTATAGCGATCGGTGCCTGCCTATGTTGCTTCTATACGTGTTTTGGCTGATTACCCTATGACTTTTCATAGCTGGGGGCTTGTGTTTGCGGGGATGGTTACGGCTATCCTATTGTTGAATATCATCCAGTGGATTACCTATCGTACGCGCATCTACGGGTTGTATACCCTGTATATGCTGGCCTGGTTGTTACGCGTACAAACCTTCGAAAACGAATTAGCTCCACAGGTTCATCTATTTATTCGGGCGACGGCTTCCATGGTGGCCTTCTATATCTACTTTGATTTCGGCGATGCGTTTTTGGATATCCGGCAGCGGTTGCCGGCACTCTATAAGCTGCTTCCATACGCCAAAGCGGTGATCATTGTATATGTATTAATTCAACTTATCATCTGTTTTGTATTGCCCGAATGGCATCCACAACTCTATGAGGTTGCCTTTTCGGTGATTCGGGCATTTCTGGCGCTGGGCGGGTTTTATGCCGTATATCAATTGCTAAAATTAAAAGATGTGGTAGCTCGCTATTTTGTAGCGGGAACCTTGTTTGTGCAGATCGGATCGCTGGTCAGTCAGGGGTTAACCTTCGGGCATCCTACCGATGATTTATCCGGGCCGTTCTGGACAATTTCATTAGCGTATTTGCAGGTAGGGCTAATCCTGGAATTGATCTGTTTTTCGCTGGGGCTCAATTATGGTCAGCGTCAACTGGCGGTTCGCCACGCCCTGATGGAGCAGGAGTTCAGCCGGGCTCGCGAACAGCACCATCGGAAGCAACTGGAAGCTGAATTGTCATTGCAACGGCTGGAGCAGGAAAAAGCACTGATGCAGATCCAGGCCTTGCAGGGGCAGGTAAATCCGCATTTTTTGTTCAATAGCTTAAACGTGCTCGACTCATTGATTGAGGAGGACCCCGAGCGAGCCCGCATTTTTCTGGAGGAAATGAGCACGGTATATCGCTACCTACTCCGTGCTAATGAGCAACCGCTAACCGATCTGGGGGCTGAGCTTACGTTTATTCAGTCGTATTACCATTTGCTCCGAACCCGACATGGCCGGGGTATTGAGTTGGTGATGAATGTCCCGGAATCATACCAGACGTATCAATTGCCCCCACTGACGCTCCAGTTGCTGGTCGAAAATGCGGTGAAACATAATGTTGCTTTACCCGACCAGCCTCTTTTTGTTGATATTTCAATCGATTCAGATTCCCGACTGCTGGTACGCAACAACATACAGCGTAAAACCAGTCGGGTGCTTTCTAATGGGGTTGGGCTGTCGAATATCCTGACTAAATACCAAATGCTGGGGCAGCCGACTCCGGTAATTCAGGAGGTCGACGGGCAATTTTTGGCAATACTACCACTCATTGTCCTGTGAGCATCCGAGGTATTGTAAAAACAGTTGACTGGTATAGCGATAGAATAAGATGGGTAAAAAAACGCTGCCTTCATAAGGAAGCCAGCGTTTAAATCTAACCCATAAGAGCTTGCTAACTATAGAACCGATAGTTTCGCAATCGGCGCCATTTTAGTCAATAATTGGATCAATCGGCAACTTATTGATTGGACGGTGGTAACCAAACCTTCTTTCCCGATGCTTTAAAAAGAAGAAATCTAATGAGTTAGAAGGTGTTGGTGATGCCATTAGTCCGACAAGTTAGTGAAGTGATCTGGCCTGAAACGCTACTAGTTCATCAGGTGTTTCAGAAAGTCCATTAAGCAGATTGACTATCGCGGGTATTTTTCTGAACAGCAATGGCTCCAAACAGTGCCAGCAGGAAAGCAAACGCATAAAAGCCTTTTTCGCTGGGGAGTAAGGTGGCGTTCCACAGGCCGATGGTGAGTAAAACGATAGCCAGGATTGTAGAAAACCAGCTTAATCCATAGTAAATATCCGTAACGGGTACGCCTTCCAGTCTGTCGCGTACGCTTTTTTGCACGGATACAACCGAAAAAAGACCGTACATCAACACCGCGAAATAGAATCCTTTCTCATTGAGCAGCATATCGGATCGCCAAAGACCGACCAGGAAGCCAAACATACCGGCACCCAGCGCCATCCAGGAAGCGCCAACAAATGCCATTGAGGGTTTTTGTGTCATTGTAGTAGTGATTGTAATGGTGAAATGTTGTTTGAGCAAAATAAAGTAATAAAGTCAGTGCAACATCGGGTTGATTCAGAATAACTTAAGCTTAAAATTTTTGACGTACACAATAAGCCAGATAAATTCTGTCAGCACAAGGATACCCAGAATGGATGATCCAAGCAGTTGAGCCCATGAATAGTCGGGCTGCGCCCCTCTCAGGATCGTCACCAATTTTATGAGTAGGTACACGATAGCTGGTACCGATAATAACCAACCCAGGCCGACCAACCCTAGACCAGGCTTTAGATCACACAGGATCAGACCGATTCCTGCAATGACCAGCAGAAGCGGAATTACCGGGACAAGCCAGATATAATTGGTTTCCTGTATCATAAAGATTACACTGGTTTTAACACCCCAAAATTGGCGGGATGCCGTATCGAAAACCATCAGAAATCAACAATCGGTAGAAATGGGTAAATAAATGCCGCTCTGGGCGAATGGTTACCGCACGTTTTTACATCGCGGCTGTGTATATGTTGTGGAAACTAGATTTCGGCTACTACTGAATCAAAGAGTCATTTTTGTAAAATAGTAGAATTGCGCGTATTTTTGAAGCAATAAACGCATATATGAAGCCAGGCCGTTCTATGGATTCGATGGCCTGGTCGATTAAAAATGCATAATGTCTCAATAGGTCCTGTAGCTCAGTTGGATAGAGCATCTGCCTTCTAAGCAGACGGTCAAGCGTTCGAGTCGCTTCGGGATCACTTCAGAATCAGGCAGTTGCGGCAAAGGTCGTATCTGCCTTTTTTCTTGAATGGCCCAGCTTCGGGCTTTTTGCCCTGAATCAACGCTTCCAGTTACTTTAGAATTTCCGCTTCTTTTTCAGGGCCGAGTTCATAGGTGTCACTAAAAACCTACTCCACCTCATCGGCGAATTGTTGCTTAAATGTCGTGTTAAGTGCCAGTTTGAGAAGTGTTTCGAAGGGGTCTACATAGTTTATATGCAGAAAGGATGGATTTGTGACAGAAAGGAGAATTTTTCTCCCTCAAACAAAGCAGCCTGCAGATTTCTCTGGGCTGAAAAGTTACACTAATTCTTTTACCGTATCGCGGGCATGGTGTTGAGGATAATCGTTTGCTTACCTGCTGGAAAGTAAATGGAAAAACGCTAATATTATGTATTAGAATAGTGAACGTTCTAACTCCTACCTGTATGCGATATGATTTCTACCTCTGTATCCTACTGAACGTAGGCTCCTTGAGCCTTCTGGCACAAACCAACTATGTGGCCAATACGGCTGCTGGCAGCTCAGCGGCTCCCTTTAACACCCTGGTGGGGGTTCAGGCCGGAGCAAACATCAACTCATCTGGCGAGAGCAATGTGTTTACGGGTTACCAGGCAGGGTTTTCCAACACATCTGGCAAGTTCAACGTGTTTACAGGGCTGGGAGCAGGCTATAACAACACAACGGGTACTCAGAGTGTCGCCGTAGGGTATCAGGCAGGCGTTGGGGGTGGATCAGGTGTGGTAGTCGTCGGGTATCAGGCCGGTAAATTCAATACTGGAAGTAACAATGTGTTTATCGGTTCACAAAGCGGCTACTCAAACACGTCGGGTGGTGGTAATACATTTATAGGATATTATGCTGGGTATTATAATACAGCTGTTAACAATACATTTATAGGTTTAAGTGCAGGGGTCAATAACACAATAGGTAATGGTAACACCTTCGTAGGCTCATCTGTGGGCTTTTCTAACTCAACCGGGGGCTCCAATACATTTTTAGGAAGTTCTGCTGGGAGTAGTAGCTTAACCGGCAGTTATAATACATTTCTGGGAGCTCTTGCAGGCATCAATAGCCAAACAGGTAATAATAATACGTTTTTGGGTTATTCGGCCGGTGTATATGTTACAACCGGCAGTAATAACATCATTATTGGCCCTAACTCGGGCACAGCCATTACAGATGGTAATGATAACGTCCTGATGGGCTACAACAGCCAGGCTGACGAGGGTATCTTCAATGGGATTGCCATCGGTTCCAATAGCCGGGTAGCCGCCAGTAATAGCTTAATATTAGGAAACGAGGTTAACGTAGGTATCGGCACCTCAAACCCGCAACGAAAGCTGGAAGTGGTGGCCGACGAAGCCGGTCAGAGTGGACTTCGGTTAACCCAGCTAACCAACCAGAATAAAGCCATTCACAGTACTGACCAGTTTCTGACCGTCAATGAAAAAGGCGATGTCGTTAAGGCCCGCTATCAACTCCGTATCAATAGCCTCAGCGAGTGGAGTGATAACGTGTTTGCCTCTTCGTATCAACTCAGTTCGTTACCCTCGGTAGCGGCTTTTATTAATCAGCATGGCCATTTACCTGGCATTCCTTCGGCAGAGCAGGTTGTAAAAGAAGGCATTGATCTGGTAAAGATGAATGCTACCCTGCTGGAAAAGATAGAAGAATTGACCCTGTATAGTATTCAATTGGAAAAGACCAACCAAACACTGCAACAGGAAAACCGGCAGCGTCAAAAGGAGAATCAACAGCAGCAGACAGAGATTGATGAGTTGAAGCGACTGGTTAACCAACTACTGGACAAAAAATAAGGCTATATCCCTGGAACTAGCACATTACTTCAGGCGAATACAAAAGCCTTGGGCCTAACCCGAGTCTGCTCCCCCTTTTTTAGGGCAACAGCTCAATGGCATAATTTACCTTATACTCTAGTCGTTCCAGGGGCTCAGCATTGGCTGTCGCTTCGTATTCCGCCAGATCGGCCTTGGCGAACCGATCAATGGTATTCCAGGCGAGTGTACAGCTATTGGGATCAGCGACCACTTTGATAAATTCCCATAGTAACTGGGGAAACTGAGTAAATGACTCAAGTTCAATGCCTTCTAAAGACTAGGAGGCAATCATCGATCGGGCATACGATGATTCATTGGATAAAGGGGAACAACTCATTATATTAACAGCCACGGCAATAAAACTTATGTTCCTCGTAATGGCAGCTATGGAGGGGGCAGAAGAAAATAAAAACAGGCTTAACACCTTCTTCAAATAGGCCATGTCTGGTAAAGAGGATTTTTAACAGTACCCTACACTATAATTCCTCCTGGACCATGAAAAGATCCAATCTATCACTGCTACTAGGTGGCTTCTTAGTCCTGGTACTGGCGCTGACTAATCCAGGTCTTGAAGTCCATAAGGCGAAGGTTAAAGCGCTGTTGAAGGAAAAGGTCAGCGAGGAGCTACGTAAAGAAGGCAATCAGAAAAATAGCCTGAAGGCACTGGGTACCATGCTGGAAGAGGCCTTTGCCCTACCCATCCTCAACACGCTGGTCACTCGGGACAATTACCTGCTTTTTTCGGTAACCAAGCTGACCTTTGGGGAGGAATCTAAAGTGATTGGCTTTGGTGCATTAGGCCATGTGTTTATCACGACCAAAACCGATGAACTCAAGTTCTAACTGGACGGGCTGGCCGCTTACTACCCTCAACCCTTCCTGATCATGAAACACTTGCTCCTTTTTCTGCTCTTCTTACCTTTGATCGCTTTAGCGCAGGACGAATACAAACCAGTTAAACGACGAACAACGCCCGTTGCAGAAGCTGATTTGCATGGTCATAAACAGCTCGGCTCCGACGATTTCGACTATGGTTACCAACCTGCAATGGCCCCTGGCTGGACGATCAAAACTGGAGATACCCTGCGACTAGGTAAAGGAACTATGCCTGATAAATCGTTTGCCTTTATCTACCAGGATCCAGCCAACCTGACGTTAGCGCGTAGAAATGGATTCATGGGTAAAGATTACCTGGACAATCTTTACGCTGGTACCCGTCTAGTGGTGAAGGAGTTAAATACAAGTGGGTCTACAGCGATTGCGATTTTCCGATCAGGTGTTCGCTATTATATCCAAATTGAAAACGCCATCGAAGCCGGTGAACTCCTGCCTCCTCCTCAGTTCCGAAAAATAGCATCGGTCAGTCATTCAACAGCTAGTGTAGCCGATGAGCTATTGAAATTTAAACAGTTGCTTGATTCAGGAGCTATAACCCAGCAGGAATACGACACTCAAAAGAAAAAGCTTCTGAATCAATAATACCACCCTCAACCCTTCCTGACCTATGAACGCTACTCAACCCGAACCGAAACCCGGCGATTATTATGGTGTAGTTTACAAAGGCGGTTTTCTAATACCCCTATTGCTGCTCATATTGATTGGGGTTGGAATCTGGCTGGTTATACGTTGGAGGAGACGAAAATAGCCCATGCTCATAGAACACCACCGTCGCTATATATCTTTTCCTGCTTAACGGATGGAAAACTTACTTTTCGTATACAAGTAATTTGACGGAAAGAATGGCTCCCTGGGCTTCCGGGGAGTCATTTTACATTATAGTTTGGTTTACGATAACCTTTTGCAGAGAGTACTGCCCCAGATTAAAATGCGCTCTCGTGAATCATGATGGCCTTTCAGGTAAAGTAAAGATCCTTCGGCCTTTACAATACAGGCAATTAGTGCGAGGATTACCCCTACTTTGCAACAGGATCAAGCTTGGTAGAGAGACCAATCACGACATTATCAATCTGGAAACAGTTAATGTTTAATCAAGTAATCAGCTCAACATGAAACGCATTCTGTCAATCGTGCTATCGTTTATGACCCTCCTTGCCTTTGGTCAACCTGCTGAAACTAGCCGTCCAGTAAACCAACATCTACGCAGGAGTAGTCTGAAGGCCGATCTAATTAACCAGCCCGGCAGCACAACACTGACAGGCAATGTAACAATAAGCGGTATCAATCAGGTCGGTCAGTTAACCTATAATTCACTCAATGCGGCTAATTCCCTAAATATCAGTATTGATCCCGTCAATGGTGACGACACAAAAGAACCGGCCGATTATACCGTTCAGACCGAAAGCTTTACGGGCGGAGTCGTGTTTAAGACCTTAGATAAGGCTATCGAATGGATAAACGGCAGTTCAGGATATAGCTATTTCGTCAGTATTCGTAATACGTCGTCAGAAAATCCGGTTGTACTGAGTGAAGCCCATGAGGTCAACAATAAATACGTTTTCCTCTATTCGGCAAATTATCCTACCCCCGCCTATATGGTCCTGAATGCGGCACTATATGCCAGCCCGGGAACAATGATACAGCTAACGACGATGGACTTAACCTTAACTGGTTCGAATCGGATCGTACTTGATGGGGGCGATGTCATTGTTCAGGGCTCGACTATCCGACCGTCGGCGTCCTGTTCAAATTTGTATGCGGTTACAGTAGGGAGAATGTATCTTGACAATTCGACCTATATTTTTAGCGCCAATAATCAGAGTATTATACAGCCATCAGGCGGATATGGAGCACAGGTGAGTGTGGGCATGCATGGGCCATTGGTGTTTACAATGGGCTCGTTTACAGGCCTTTCGTTTATATCGGCAGCGCATAGGGGCTATAACCTCAGTGTGAAATGTAAGGATAATGCAACGTTTCCTACGACCTTAAACATCGAAGGAGGACTGTTTCAGTACGGGCAAACACTGGTACAGGGGCAAGCCAGTTTCGACCCGACCAACAGCAGCTACAAGAGCGTATTGCACGGCGCTACACCTATCCGTACGCCGGACATGACTAGTAACAGTGCTGATTTGACAGGTAATTTAAAAACAGTGGTCGTTGATGAAAACGGCCGATTTGGCGTTCGTGGTAACCGATTTACTACTACGCAACGAGACGCTTTAACGCCCTATGAAGGATTAGAAATCTACAATCTGACAACGCACACGAAAGAGTTCTGGAACGGAACTACCTGGAAAACCATCCTTACGAATTAGGCTATTGGCAGGCTTTAATTCCACATTTACCCGCCCATTATCGACAATATAATCAACTGTAGCCGAATTGACAACCAACCATTTGCCATTCATTTGGGTCATTATCAGGACATCTAACTTTAAAGAGTTGATATACTGAATACCTACATCAATGCGAAAGATAACGTTTGTAGTAACAACACTGCTGGTTGGCTGGCTAAGTGGATGTAAAACCGATTTGCCCATTGAGCTAGCCTCGTCAGACTATTTAATCTTTGGCCATTTTTACGGCGAATGTGCGGGAGAAGGCTGCATTGAGATTTTTAAACTGGAGCCCAATCGTCTGCTGGAAGATCGGAACGATAAATACCCTACATCGACTGATTTTTATGAAGGTAATTATGTGGCTTTATCCCAAACTCAATTAGATAAGGTTAAGGACATAGTCGATAGTTTCCCGGACGCTCTAAGGAAGGATACCAAAACAGTCATTGGCCAACCCGATGCAGGCGATTGGGGTGGTTTGTACATCGAATTGAGTTATCACGGAAGCCGCCGATTTTGGTTGATCGACCAGGCTAAAGAGCATGTGCCTGCCGAATATCATTCGTTTATCAATAAGGTAAACGAAAAAATAAAGCTATTGCAATAACCCTTACGCTCTGCTCTTGGCGAGCTGTATGCTTTTCTGAATTGAGACCGGCGCATTAGGCTGATTCCTTGCCTTAACAAAGGTTGATTATACTTTCTGTTAATGATTTTATGCCTGGAGTTTGCGTGTATTTTGCCGGTTAATAAACAAAAAATAGAGATAATATTATTTTATATGATGCTTGTTGTATTTTTCAGGGCCCTTTTAGTAAACGAAAGGGGTTGAACAATAAGGGCTTGTAATAAATGCAACCCTTAATGGTGTGGATAAAAGTGGGAAAGCCCGGCTATTTTGTAGTCGGGTTTTTTAGGCTATCTGACTAATTATGATTAGGCTGCCTGCTGTTGTGACGCTGAATGCCCATCCAATAAGTAAATGCCTGAACTGGTATATATTTGCCCAAAGTAGGCGAGCACTTCATGGATACGTCGACGACCAACGGGAAGTACTGCGCCATTTTTCATCGTTACATAGGCAACAATGGAAGAAAGTACTTTACAATGATGAATATAGTCCGGATTAATCAGGCTGGCTTTGTGAATGCGTAAAAAATTAGGCCACCGGTCATGATGCCATTTTAACGTTCTGCTGGTATAAATGATCTTCCCATTCTCTAAGTAAACGGAACTGTAGTTTACATCGCCGGTCAGATAAATCACCTGCTCTGGATCAAACTTATGCTGAAGATTAGCCGTAGCTAAGCGTTTCATAGATGTAAAGGTTGGTAGACAGCGTAATAGATTAAGCAAGAATAAACTATAAGATATTAATTGTCAAATATTAATATACGGTAACTTGTAATATACAAACATTTTCGTCGATAACTTCTAAAAATACGCTGTAGAGTTAGGTTCTGGTCCGGATTGCTTTTCTTCTCAACGGATTTGTAAGTTTATACTTCTCCTAAAAGTGTTTTGTCAGTAACTCATTGTTCCTGACATACCGCTCATGCTCGAATTAATCTATAGAGAAAGAGGTCTGGCCTAGCCACTGCCAAGCGATCGGTAGCGCATAGTCATTGACAACCTCAAAAACTGTATTGATTTTCTCTTGCAGGAGCGATTTACTTTCGCATCGAGGCTACTCTGTACAGCTGGCGTGGTTCGGCAGGTACTGCTGTAATTCTGTACATTTTTACGGTATCGATTGGGAACTTGGAGTAAGCCCAGGCAGTCCCTCGACCATAGAAGCAGCTATACAGTCCAGTCGATACAAAAAGCAGCCAGTTGTAGGGTGAAGTTAGGTAGCCAATCTGTTGAAGCGTAACCCCTTCCGGAACTTGCTGGCTGTCAATGCCCTGTGGCTTTACTAAATAATCTCCGGCTCGAAACTGCATGGAATCGGCCTGGATTTCTTTAAACCCATGTTGGTGGGCATACCACTGCCACCCCCAGTGGCCTGCTGTCCAGATACGTCGTTGATGAGGCAATACGATAGCGGCTTCGCGGGCCTTTTGCCGGTAGAAGTCAGCGAGCATCCAATCATTGATGGCCAGGATGCTTGTAAGAGTAGCGGCTACAACAACTGACTGCCAGGTATTTACTACGGATAAGGTTTCGATCCATCGACCTCCCAGCAATAAGATAGGTGGAATGATCAGCAAAACATGACGGCTGGCAATAAAGGGGGCAAATAGAATAATGAATCCACTGATGCTGGCTATCCACAAAACCAAAATTACATCTGTAGTTTTAATGGATTTGCGTAGTTCCAGGCTATTTTTCCAGACACTCAGCCCAACAAATAGCAGTAACAATAATCCATTGATAAGAAAGGTGGTGGATAATATAGTATTGGCTGTGCCAATGAATACCTGGTCCTGAGCCGTAGCGATGGTTAACCCGACAAACGACAGGGCTACTATAGGAATCAAATAAACAGTGAATCTATGCCGCGACAAATAGCCCGTTAGGAAAGCCAGCGAAAAAGGTGAAATAGACCCCAGGCATATGATAAAATTAAGTACGTTGGCCGAAACCAGGAACAATGTCATGGGGTTCTTTGGCCGATTCACAATATGTATAGACGCATATTCTACATAGTTCCATACAGACCAAAGCCCTAGCGCAGCGATAGGTACCAGCACGATATATAAATACCGATACTGTTTACGCCAGAGTATAGTGATCAACAGAACAACCAGCAGGGGCATGGTCGTGTATTTTATAAGTAGACTAAGGGTCAATAGAAGACTTGCTTTCCAGTAAGGCCCTGAGGGTGAGGATTCATTTGGTGTGAGTAAGTAATAAAAAGCACCCAGTTCGCAGCACAGTAGCGCACTGTCGACCATCAGGTTCTGATTGATGAGGAACGCTGGACAAAAAGCCAGAAGCGCAGTCAGCAATAGCCCTTTTTTCAGGGCCAAAGACTGCGTTATTCGATAAAAGATGACTAAAGAAAGTAGCGCAAATATGGATTGGAAAAGATGAAGGGCAATTTCTCCGGTGCCGAATAAGCTACTGACCAGTGCCACCAGATAGAAATACAGGGGTGGCTGATTGGCTTTATGCATGGGTTCTTTGTTTTCGTCCCAATTAATGAAGCCAGACATAGGCCGGAATGGATGCTCCTTTATCCAACTGGCGGCTTCCAGGTGGAACGTATCATCCATGTGGTAGGCTTTATTGATATTGAACAAGGTAACAGCACAATACAATAAGCCGATAATTAGCCATTCTCTTTTTATCATATTTTTGATTGAATAGAGGATAGGTTTAATAGAAGGCAGATTGATATAAGACTAAGGTAATTGTTTAACTAGTAATTTTCTAACATGTTAGTAAGTGCCTTGATAAAGACAATTTATAGTATAGATTGTGCTATTAATCTGCACTGAGAAATCGTAGCAGTCTAGTCCATCAAATGGTATTCTTATCAGTGATATATTTTTATATATCACTGATAATTAAGCATATATATTCTTGGTTTGATTGGGTAATAACAGGAAATGACTACTGCGAGTGGCAGAATGATAGATCGATTCCTTGGGGGTCGATTTATCAAATGGTCAACCAGAATTGAAGCTGAGGTCGCTAAAAACACAAAACCCCACCAATCATAGGTAGGGTTTGTTAGTCTGCAGATGGTGACCACATTGCGTCGGTCTTATTTTTAGACCCGCTAAGAGATGGTTGAGTCACAAACAAGGCTTTAGTTTTTCCATAACGATTACAATTACTATTGATCTTGTAGAGCTGACAGTCGATTAAGTATAATTACTAGCCCAATACGAGCCAAACGCTTACTAAAGTATAGTGAAATAGGTACGCTTAGTAAATTTATTAAACACTCCTTTAGAATTATCGAAATTTTACTCATTTATGTGGAAATAAAACTCAACCACCATGAACACAAAAACCAACGTTAGTTTACTGAAAGAGTATATTAAGACGCTTGTTGCAACAGAAGTTGAATTCCCTGGTGTAAAGGCTCGTAGCTGGGGAAACGAGTTTTCCCGGACCGAATTATCAGCTATTTATTTCACACTGAAATTTGTCCTTAAGACGGCTGACCCCAAAACCAAAGCCATTCTGTTGGATGCATTTCGAACGGTAAACCATCCTGGCATGAATATGCACTGGTTTTTATGCGACTTTTGGCCAGAGATTGTGCCCTTGTTAACTAAAAATAATGCATCGGAAGTCCGGCATCCGGCCGTCAATACAGCAAAAAAGCCTCAGGGACTGGATTTAGCTTTGTTAAACTTAATAAAGGAAACGGTTGATTTATAATTCTACATTAGCTTAAGCGGTAGGTGGTCGGCATAACTATTTACTATGTCCGGCTTAGCTTACATAAACAACAATGGACAGTGATAAGCTCTTTGTTTATCACTGTCCATTGTTGTTTAGGCCCATGCGCTTTCAATTGCAGGTCTACTCCTCGATTTACTGAACAAGGCATTGATGTATTCTTCCGCCAATTGATTCGGATTATAAGCGGCAAATTCGATGCTTAACTTCTGTACATTTTCCCGGTAGGTCATATCAGACAGGATGGTTTCAACCGCCTTATAAATCTGTATGGGCTTAGGCCGTTCGGTTTTTAAGTCGATGCCCACCCGGCAATAAGCCAAACGAGCGGCAATTTCATTTTTACCTTCATGAACACCTGCCGCTACGATGGGTAACTTATACTGTAACCCCAGCATGACCCCGCCATAACCGCCGTTGGTGACGTAAATATGAGCGTAGGGCATAACTACGTTGAAATCAATATAATCTTCAATCAGTATATTGTTGAGCGGATAACGGGCCCGAAGCTCACACGTCTGCGAACCACCTGTTGTCGCGATAACCAGCGTATCTGGTTCGTTTTTATATGCTTCCAGTGTTGGTACGATTATTTTCTCTACATCGCGTTCGATGGTGCCCTGGGTGACGAGTATAATCCGTTTAAAATTGGATATTTTACTAATCAACTCGTAGGCTCGTTTTTTGCCTTTGCTGTACGGGAGGAGGGGGCCAACAAAGCGTATATTGGGACTTATCCGTTGGCGTGGATATTCGAAACCGGGCACTCCGCTTTGTAAATAAAGATCGGCAGAGCGTACCAGATCATCGAAAACGAAACTATTGGCCTGGGGCATACCATACTGCTGACGATACTGATTATAAAGTGTATGGCAGGTTTTTAAAGCACGATCCTGAACCAAATAGCGAATTAACGACAGAACTTGCTGGCCTAACCAGCCTGTACGTGGCCGTAATCCCAGACCCGATGTTCCTACATAAGCATCTGATTCGGCTAATGGGACCACCCCAACCCCAACATTTTTGACACGGAGTAAATGTTTGGCGAAGAGGCCGCCCGTAAAACCTATGTCGTGGATAATCAGATCGAACGGCCATTCAGCATGAATGTCAATAAGATCGTCAATAAATTCGGGGGTGCGGAGTAAAAATACCTGTTGGATATCGAACCGAAGCCGAGCCAGAGGGCTCTTTAAGGTAACTCGTTCAGGAAACAGGCTATCCATATTTTCCTGATTAACGGTTTTTGCTTTTTTGAATGGATAATGGTGTAGGCCCAATTGCTGAACCTTTTGGCCGTAATGTCCGCCTACATACCACCGGACATCGTGACCGGCCTGGCTAAGATGTACAGCCAAACCGGTTAAAGGGCTGAAATGGCCATCCATTGGCATGGTGGCGAAGAGAATGCGCTGAGGTGTCATAGTATCTGTTGTTTACCCAAAATTGTCTGCTTATATAAAGGCGACCAATGACACTTACCATGAAACGGAAGAAACCAACGGTGAAGCAGGCAAACAGAAACTACAACAGCGTCACTATTTTTTCGATGCTATTGACGTAAGTCTTATGTGCTGTTCAGGCAGCGTTGACCTTAAGCCTACTCCGCTGCTGTCGGAGCGTCTTATCGAAAAAGGCTATATTGTTGAGCCCAGATGCCGCAGCCGTTAGAAAGGAAAAGCAGCGTAAGCAACAGAGAAATAGCCGTTTGGAATGATTATTGCAGGATTTTGAGGGTTTAACAGACGGTTTTTGTCTGGCAAGCGTCAAATTTATATAATGGCTTGCGGCTTACAATTCGGTGAGAGCTATCGATGACTTCAATTCTTACCTATCAATGGTATTAGTAAACGATTTTGTAGCTACCGGATAGTAAATAGAATACGATAGTCGATTATCAAATTGGTTTCGATTCGTGTACATTTGATTGAGTCGTATCCAGTTTTCTCACGTTTCATACTTGGCATAGATTATGATAGCAACTATATCTCGTTTTTTCAACGGAAATCGCTTCGTAATTGGGTTATTCATGTTAGGCTTGCCGTCAGTAGTATCTGGCCAATCAAACTATTCGGTAACCACACCCAACTCCGTTACCCCTGGCAATTTTAATACGCTGGTTGGCCCTTTTGCCGGCAACAGCTCCATGCGTGGACTGTATAATGTGTACATGGGGTACAATGCAGGTCATTCAACCACAACGGGCTATTACAATGTCTTTATGGGATTTGGTACTGGACAGGCCAATACCACCGGCTCGCAAAATACATTTGTCGGTATAAACGTAGGAGCTAATAATACGATCGGCTCACAGAATGCCATATTAGGGGGGTATGCCGGTCAGTTCAATACCACTGGATTCTCCAATTCATTTCTGGGAGCTTATGCCGGATATAGTAATACAGTAGGCTCCCAGAATGTTTTTATGGGTACATATGCTGGCTATACCAATTTAATAGGTGTAGATAATGCCTTCGTCGGTAGTTTTGCCGGGTATCGAAATACGGGTTCGCAAAATGCATTTTTAGGAAGCTTTTCGGGCTATAATAACTCGACTGGTACTCGAAATGCGTTTGTAGGCTTTAATGCGGGTCGAGCTGGGACAACCGGGTCACAAAATGTCTTTTTAGGTACGGAGGCCGGGTTTAGTACGACGACAGGTTCTTATAATGCGTTTAACGGATTTCGGGCTGGCTACAATAATACCGTTGGTTCGCAAAATGTATTTCTGGGAGAAAGTACAGGCTTTAGCAACACCACCGGACTTAACAACACCTTTATTGGTAACACATCGAGCTACTCAAATACGACAGGTTCCAACAACATATCAGTAGGCATACGGGCTGGCTACAGCAACGTAACGGGGTCTAATAATGTGGTTATAGGCGATTCGGCTGGATACACCAATACAGTCGGCAGCAATGTGATGATCGGCTCCAAGGCTGGTTTTCTCAATCAAGTCGGCGTTCAGAATACCTTCATCGGTTTCCAATCGGGCTACAGCAGCACCGCCGGACTGAATACGTTTGTGGGTTACCTGTCGGGTCGGGCCAACACGACGGGTACTCAGAACACGTTCATCGGCACAACCACCGGCAGAAGCAACACCACCGGCGCATCCAACCTGTTTGTAGGCGACAGTGTGGGCCAAGCCAATACAGTTGGGCGCTTCAACACGTTTTTGGGAAGTCGTAGCGGGTTCCGCAATGTGAGTGGTGAGAATAACGTTTTCGTAGGTCAGCAAACGGGACTTAGCAACACCACTGGGCTCAACAATACGTTTATTGGTAACACATCAAGCTTTTCAAACACAACTGGCTCTAATAACGTGTCAGTAGGGATTCGAGCTGGCTACAGCAACGTAACGGGGTCTAATAATGTGGTTATAGGCGATTCGGCTGGATACACCAATACAGTCGGCAGCAATGTGATGATCGGCTCCAAGGCTGGTTTTCTCAATCAGGTCGGCGTTCAGAATACCTTCATCGGTTTCCAATCGGGCTACAGCAGCACCGCCGGACTGAATACGTTTGTGGGTTATCTGTCGGGTCGGGCCAACACGACGGGTACTCAGAACACGTTCATCGGCACAACGACCGGTAGAAGCAACACCACCGGCGCATCCAACCTGTTTGTGGGCGACAGTGTGGGACAGGCCAATACGGTTGGGCGCTTCAACACATTTTTGGGAAGCCGGAGCGGGTTCCGCAATGTGAGTGGTGAGAATAACGTGTTTGTGGGCCAGCAAACAGGGTTTAGTAACACCACCGGCTATAGCAATATAGTCTTAGGGCCTCGGGCAGGGTTTACCAACACGACAGGACACAACAATGTAATGATTGGTGATTCGGCTGGGTATACTAGCACGAACTCGGGGAATGTTTTTGTTGGGTCTAAAGCGGGCTATGCATCTACGTCGGGTGGGCTCAATGTCTTCACGGGTAATCAGGCAGGAACTAAAAATACGATAGGTGGTAATAACGTATTTACTGGTAATCAGGCGGGTGCAAATAATGCATCGGGGAATGGAAATACCTTTATAGGCGATAGTACGGGTTTGGCCAATCAAAGTGGTTCCCGAAATACCTATATAGGGCAGCGTGCAGGCTTTACGGGAAATACGACGGGTGTAAACAATGTATTCATTGGTTATCAGGCCGGGGTTAATTCTGCTTCCACCGTAGTTAATAATGCAATGGCTCTGGGAGCGAATGCGGTTGTCAATCAGAGTAATGCCATTGTGTTGGGAGGAACGGGCGCGAATTCGGTTAGTGTAGGTATTGGTACTACAGCTCCCAATGCCAAACTGGAAATTACCTCGTCAACATCGGGCGTAAGTGGTTTACGCTTCACCAACCTGACTTCCGATGTTGTTCCGACCGGAACCGTTACTAAGGTGTTAACCGTCAATGCCAATGGCGATGTGTATCTGGCGAATGTCGCATCGGGTACCGTCATTTCTACGACTGTTATCTCCACATCAGTGGTTAGTAATACAAACGTGGTAAGCAGCGATAATTTATGGGTACGGCAAAATAGTAATTTATTCCCCGTTCGGGACGACGCTGTAGTCATCGGTGCTTCTATAACAAAAATACCTGTAGGGTATAAATTGTATGTACAGGATGGGATTTTGACGGAAAAAATCAAAGTTGCTTTACGAAATTCGACTGATTGGAGTGACCATGTTTTTGCGCCGGGCTATCGTTTAAAAAGCCTGGGTGAAGTGCAGCAGTTTATTCAAAAGAATAAGCATCTACCGGGTATCCCGTCGGCGAAAGAGATGATCGAACAAGGAAATGACCTCCATAAAACCGATGCAAAACTGCTGGAGAAAATTGAAGAATTAACCTTATATAGTATCCAGCTTGAAAAGGAGAACCAGGAGCAGCGAACGGTCAATCAGGATCAGGAGCAAAAGCTTAAGAAGGTTGAAGGAGAACTACAGGAACTGAAGCAGCTCGTACAACAGCTTTTGTTACGGTCAGATAAAAAATAAGCTGGTAGCAAATCCAGTTTATCTACAAGCAAAAACGCCCTTCGGATTCTCCGAAGGGCGTTTTTGCTTGTAGATAGCGTTTATAAATAATCAATAATGCGTTTGCCGGTAATGCCACTCTGTAATTCCCGACGCAACACCGCTCGGCGCCGACGAGGATGAGTGGTTATGTATTTCACCCGCATTTTAAGGCTAAAACTTATCAGCATGTACAGACCGAATAAACCAGCAATGATAAACAGGGAAAGCGTATTCGAGATATTCCGATGTAGTAACAAAAATAGGATGGTATTAAACAGCGAAACACCACAGAGTACAGCCGTTGCCCCAATATGCGTAAGGCCATTGTCGAGCAGAATATGGTGCATGTGATTCCGATCGGCAAAGAAAGGAGAGCGGCCTGCTAAAATCCGAACCAGAAACACGCGTAACGTATCGAAAATTGGGATAATTAACACGACAATAGCCAGAATAGGCGCATTGAAAAAGGCCGTTGGCTCGTACCGGTAGGAAGCATTCAGGCTAACAAATCGTACTGCAAAGAAAGCCAGCATAAACCCGATTATGAGCGAGCCGGTATTACCCATGAAAATCTTGCTCGTTTTCGAGAAATTGAACCGTAGAAAGCCCAGGAGTGCCCCTGCCAGCGTGAACGCTAAACAGGCCATTGTGAAATGGTTCGTCATTAAAAACCATCCACCGAAAGTGCAACTGGCAATGGTCGCTATACCGCCTGCCAGCCCATCGATCCCGTCGATGAGGTTCATGGCATTGGTAAGGGCGATAAAAATAAAGCAGGTCAGTAAGATGCCCACAACTTCGGCCACATGGTGAAAGCCCATGATACCATACAGGTAATCGACACGGAGATCACCGAAGAAAATTAGAATCATGGCGGCCAGCACCTGAAACATAATCTTTTTCGCAGGGTCGATCCCAACCAAATCGTCTTTGATGCCAATAAAGAACAGGATCGTCATACCGGCAATGGACAGATTCGTTCGGTAGATTTCAGTCTGGTCAATACTGGGCCATAAAAAGTAAGAAATCAGCAAACCCGCAAAAATGGCAATGCCTCCGAAGGTCGGAGTGGGTGTAGAGTGTGACCGACGTTCGCCGGGTTTCTCCATGAGCGACTTTAGCTCGGAGATTTTGATAATGACCGGAATAGCAACGACCGATACAAAACAGGCGACCAGAAACGATAATACGCATTGGTAGAGCCCGAGAGTAAACAGGTCATCCTTAAATTTATGTTGTAGGTAAGCGATGAATAAGTCGATGTTCATAAGGCAGGACGGTTAGATGGTGGTACCCGTTCGGGTTTTCTAAACTGTCGTCGAGTAGTGCTACCTAAATCCAGACGAAATATTTCGGCTTTGGATTCGAAAGGAGCATAAAAATCATGGGTTTAGCTAATAGTATACGAGAAATCTGATTTAACGGTAAGATTTATGGCTGATTCTCGATAGCAGGTGGTTTACTAACATACTGTTTGATCTTACGCAGGGGTTTTAACCACAAAGTGAAAAAGTAAGGTTTTAGTCCATTTAGATCCCAGGCTAATCTATCTTCCCGGTTGGCGCGTACTCGGTTTTGTAGACTACTATTGCTAACTCCTCCTGCCCGCATCACAATGGTTACCTCATCCATGTAGGCAATTTTGGCTTTATTTTTGTGAATGAACCGTAACATGAGTTCGTAGTCGGCAGCGCTTTTCAAATCAAGCCGGAATGACCCATATTGCTCATAAAGCCAGCGTTTGGCAAAGAACGACAGGTGGCCCGGCATCCAGCCCCACATAAAAGCGTTCGGGCTATACCAGCCTGAGCGCCAGTATCGTTTGAGTTTCTGAGTGTTCGATCGGTCAACATACAGCATATCGCCATAGACCGCATCACTGCCCGTTCGCTCAAACGTAGCGACCATATGTTCGACAACACGATTATGACGGTAAAAATCGTCGGCATTCAGCAGACCAATGACCTCTCCGGTAGCCATTCGAATGCCTTTATTCATCGCGTCGTATAACCCTTTATCGGGTTCCGATATAAATCGGGCAATTTTTGTGCCGTAGGACTGAATAATCTCAACTGTACCATCTGTCGATTTGCCATCGACAATGATATACTCGATATCTGGATAGGTCTGGTTCAGAATTGATTCGATGCAGTCCCGAATAAACTCTGCGCCGTTGTAAACAACTGTTATGATAGAAACTTTCACGCCGTTATGGTTCGTTTCCGGACAAAAGCTGCCGGATTGCCCTGATAAATGCTATACGCGTCTAATGAGCGTGTAGCTACTGAATTGACCGATAATACCGAATGAGATTCGCAACGGACACCCGCACACACCACAGACCTGGCTCCGATCCAGACACCATCCTCCAGGGTAATTGGCCGGGTTGTCAGATCAAAGGTTTGGCTTCGGTAGTCGTGGTTTCCCGTCAGGATCATAGCTCCCTGCGACAGACAGGCGTTGTTGCCGATGACTACCTTACTTAAATTATCGATCCAAACCTGCTCCCCAATCCAGACGTAATCACCAATTTCCAGTAACCACGGATATTTGACATTTACGGCTGGTTTGATCATAACCTTACGCCCAATTTTAGCCCCAAATAGCCGTAAAACCGCTACTTTGACGCCAGTTGGTACGGGCAGGTACGTATTTAAAAAATAGGCATTAACCAGAAACCACAACACAACCCGCCAACGTGGCCCGTGGTCGTACCAGCTATTGTCGAAGCGTGACAGGTCTGTTTTTCCGTTGATCTGTTCCGTCATACCGATGGTTTTCCTGATTAAGCGTATGCGATTGTCAGTTTATATCAGGATTGAGTCACCTGTTGAGGCCGGATAGCCCGCAAGTCTTTACCGTATTCCGCTTTGAAGTAATCAATGATGGCGTCCTTATCGCGACCAACCCGAATGTCTAATTCCAGCAGCTTAGCGTCGACCAGATATCGATACCATAAGCCTTGTAAAAAGCACCAGACAAAACCCGGACGTCCATCTAAAAAACCTAATCGAACAAAGTATCGGTAGATAAAGTATAGAATTGGCCGGGTGAAATAAGGAAATGATGCATACATTTCCTTCAAAAATCGCATTCGCTGATCCTGAGTGCCCCAGAAACGAGGTTGTACTTTTTCGGCCTGATCGAATTGATACTTGTAATTGAGCAGGTTAATCATTTCCAGAATGGTGTAATGATTATGTTTCTGCGTCCACCAGGTTAGGTTATTCAGGTTATGATCAACGATGTCGTGATCGAAATGAATGGGGTCGCCTTTGGTTAACTTAATGTGTTCATCATGCCACACCTGTTCACAAAAACCGTCCCCTCGTCGCCATAGGCGGAGCAGCCAGATAGGGTAGTAGCCTCCATATTTTATCCATCTATTCAGAAAAAATACCCGGCGTTTCACATACACTCCACCAATATGATCGGGCAGCGTTGTCAGGCGTTGATTGATTTCAGCAGCAAGTTCTGGCATAACATACTCATCTGCATCCATACGCATAAGCCAGCTCGTTTGAAAAGGGTTATGTTCAATACCAAAATTGTATTGGGTAGCATAGTTTACCCACGCATTTTGTACCACAACTGCGCCCATCGATCGGGCAATCTCAACCGTGCGATCCGTTGAAAATGAATCGACAATAAAGATTTTGTCCGTAAACGGGAGCAGGCTTTCCAGGCAGCGAGTGATGTGTTTTTCCTCGTTGAATGTCAGAATGATGACGGATACGTCGGTCATACGTAGAGTTACTGTTTGCTCAATAAGCAGCCTTTTTTGTCGGTTTTTGTAAAAAAAGCCTTACTTTACCAAAAAATTTTGCATAGAAACAATAGTGCAATATTATAACTTTTTTTATACTCGACAAAGCTTGTGAAAGCACTTTACATTACCATCATATTGTTTTTGTACTATTTCTCCGCACCAGCACAGGTAGTTTTTCTGCAAATGCCCCATTCTTACCAGCTCTTTCCAAGGGATGCTAATAATCAGGCAGAAGTAGTTATAAGCGGAATTAATTATACCCCTTGGCATACAAAACTCAATCTGGAAGTATGGCGCGAAGACTCGCTGGTCAGTCTACAAACCAAGTCGTTAGCTCCCAATGTCGATAGTACGCTGTTCCGATTTTCGTCAATTATTAAGGCCGAACGCGCCGAATATACATTCAAAGTGTATGCGTATACGGAGTCAGATTCGTCTTTGATTGCCAACCAGAATGGGGTGGTTTGTGGCGATGTGTATATTATTCATGGTCAATCCAATGCACTGGCACTGGCCGAACTGGAAGATTATTACTCCTTCAACTTCGACGATAAATACCTGAGAAATGCGGGATACGAATCCGGTGAATCGCCGGATAAAATAGCCTGGTACCCGGCAAAGCAGCCTTATGGAAGTGTAGGTGGATTTGGATTGACGCTGCAACGGTTGATTCTACAGAATTATGGAATCCCAACCTGTGTGCTCAATGGGGCTGAAGGAGGAACAGGTATTGACGCGCTGATGGCCCGTGATCCCAATAATCACGCTAACCCATTTACAATTTATGGGGATTTGCTCTATCGGGCGCAATGGGCTGGCGTCGCTAAAATAGCCAAAGCAATCATCTGGCGTCAGGGGGAAGAGGATGCGGGCACGGGTGCAAAAAATTATGCCGGGAAATTTGGAACGCTCTACAACCAGTTTCGGGAAGATTATGGCGACATGCGAATCTATGTTGGGCAGATCAATATCCTGAGTAATTCCAATCCACAGGATAGCGCGGCTGCCCTACGCGATTTTCAACGCCGAACAAAGTATTTATATAAGAATGTCGAGACCATTGCCACCGTTGGAACGCCCGGTTATGATGGCGTTCATTATGGAGCGTTAGCTTACCAACGGCTTGCCTTTGAGCAGTTTCGACAAATCGCCCGCGACATCTATGGGTCGAAGGACACTGTTCAGATCAATTCGCCTGACATCAAACGGGTATTTTATAATCCTCAGAAAGACTCGGTGACGATGGAGTTTACCGATCAGCTCATCTGGAAAAATGATACCACTTTTTATAATTTTGCAACGGGGCAGCTTACGGTAACTCGCTATCAGAAAGATTATTTTTACCTGGATGGACAGCCGGGTTTTGTGAAGACGGGTACACCCATCGGAAATCGGGTAAAACTTGCTCTGACACAGGCATCAACGGCGAAACGACTACGCTATCTGCCGGCCTACTTTTCTGATGAGGTGTCTTCCTTTTACGACGGCCCGACTCTCCGAAACGCCCGGGGCATGCGAGCGTTTTCGTTTGATGTTCCTATTACTGATGCCATTGCTACTGTTACAACGCTGGCGGCCAAGCCCTTATCCGAAAAACAGATTCAATTGAACTGGATAGCGTCGGCCGGTTCCGATGTGCAGATTCTTGAACGGTCAGATACCGTAGCGACTCGGTTTAAACAAATTGCGGTTCTGAACGGAACCACCAATACGTTTACTGACCCTAATCTGCCCAATATGTACGGTACGTATTATTATCGGCTACGGGCTTACAGCAGTGCCTCAGAGTCAGTATACAGCAATGTGGTCAAAACGCAGCCATTGGTCCTGGGCATCGAACCTGTCGAACCGCTGGTGCGACTTTACCCAAATCCAGTAGTGGCCGATCGGGTACTTCATGTTCAGGCCGACCAGCTTACGTTTACCGATCTAACGCTTCGGGATGAGATCGGCAGGATAGTCAAAAGCTGGCATGGACATGTCAAAAACGCGTTTACGCTGGAACTGGGCGACCTCGGCACCGGATTGTATATAGCCGATCTGCAAACGGCCGAGGGACATACACTACGCCGAAAAATAATCGTTCGATAAGCCACCGACCTTGCCTTTTCGGCGGAATACGTAGTTTTGTGGCTCCAACACTCATGAATTGGTTATGCGCCTTGTGATTCTTACGCAGGATGATCCTTTCTACCTCGCTCGTAATATTGATTATCTACTCAATAAATTACCTCCTTATGCCGAAGTGGTGGCCACGGTAGTGTTTGACGTTTCGCCGTTTGGGAAGCGTGAAACATTTTCTGAAAAGATGAAAAAGACATACAACATCTTTGGGCTCCCATTTTTTATCCGGTATGGTACCAAATTCGTTATGTCGAAACTGAACAGCCGAAATAACGTTCGGAAGGTGCTGGCGGAGCGGAATATTCCACTCATCCATATCGAAGGGAGCATTAATAAAGATGAGAATCTGGATAAGCTTAAGTCATACAAACCCGATTTGTTTGTGTCGATTGCGGGCAATCAGATTTTCAAGCAGAAACTTCTCGATGCGGCAACCTATGGCTGTATCAACCTGCATACGGCACTATTGCCAAAATATCGTGGTCTGATGCCTTCGTTCTGGGTGTTGAAAAATGGCGAAACCCATACCGGCGTATCGGTATTTTTTGTGGATGAGGGAATCGACAGTGGCCCAATTCTGGTGCAGAAAAAACTCGCTATTGGCAATATGAGCCAGGCGGAACTGATCGACGTAACCAAAAAAATGGGGATGGATGCCATCCTGGAATCGATCGAAAAAATTCATTCGGGTAACTACGAACTTATCGAAAACGATGCCTCGCAGATGACGTATTTCACGTTCCCCACCCGCGAGGATGTACAAGCCTTCCGGGCCGCCGGAAAGCGATTTTATTAAAAGAAGGAAGAAAAGAAGAAGCGAGAGGAAGGAGACGAAGGATATAATCGTCTGCCTTTCCTCTCTTTCCTGCCTTTCTTCCCTTTCCTCCCTTTTTCATGAACATCCTGACGTTTGATATTGAAGAGTGGTTTCATATTCTGGATAATGCCACAACCCGTACAGAAGCCGACTGGGGGCGTTATGAGACCCGGATTTACCAGAATATGGATCTGATTTTTCAGCTTTTGGACGACACCAAAAGCCGGGCCACTTTTTTTTGCCTGGGCTGGGTGGCCGATAAGCATCCCGATGTAATCCGGCGAATCGATGCGGCTGGATATGAGATCGCTACGCATTCGTATGCCCATCAGCTTGCCTATGAGCAAACGCCCGAAGAGTTTCAGGATGATTTAGTGCGTTCGATCAAGCATTTGCAGGACCTGACAGGCAAAAAAGTACGGTCGTATCGGGCGCCGGGTTTTTCAATAAAGGAATACAACCGATGGGTCTTTCCAATTCTGGTCGAACAGGGTATTGAGATTGATTGCTCCGTGTTTTCGGCACGACGGGCACATGGGGGCGATGCCTCGCTGGGCATGTTCGAGCCTGGGTACCTGAACGTAGGCGGTACGCTGCTGAAAGAGTTTCCAATCAATACGGCCGCCGTTGTCGGGCAGGACCTGATTTTTTCGGGTGGCGGGTACTTCCGATTGTTTCCCTATTCAGTTATTAAGGGATTGATGCGTCGGTCGCCGTATGTGATGACCTACTTCCACCCACGCGATTTCGATGCCGAGCAGCCGATGATTCCGGGACTAAGCCGGATGCGCCGATTTAAATCGTACTATGGCCTCAAAAATTGTTTACCCAAGCTGAAACAACTCCTTACCGAATTCCCATTTGTGGATCTGGCCGAAGCCGATAAACAGGTCAACTGGGACCGTGTTATTCAGCGAACGGTGTAGCCATAACGAAAGATCCAGACAGTTAACAGGCTGTTTTGAATGTTATTCGCTATTTTTTCTTACTGATTTTCGCGTACTCGTCCAGCAATTGCTTGGCCACTATATCGATGTCATAGTAGGTTTTGACCATCTGTGTGGCGTTGGCGGCTACCTGCTGGCGGAGAAGGTCATTCGTAAGTAGGTGCGCCAGGCCTTCCGTTACGGCTTCGGCCGTCTGACTGGTTAATACACCGGCCGCTTCGTGTTTTCGAATGGCTTCTCCAAAACCAACCCGGTCCGATACCAATGCGGGTGTTCCGGCAGCCATTGCTTCCAGTACCGCCATCGAAAAGCCTTCGGAATAGGAGGGAAGCGTAAACAAGTCTGCATCAGCCAGGGCTGCTTTTTTATCATCGCCTGTAAGCATGCCTACCAACCGAATCGACTCGCCCAGATTGTGCTGCTCAATAAACTGACGGGTCGTGGCTTCATACCCATCGTCGGAGCCGGCAATGGCCAGAACGGTATCGGGGTGCGTGCGAACGTATGCCTGAAAGCCGGGAAGGAGTATGCCTAACCCTTTCTTGACGTTTAGCCGACTCATAAACAGAACCAGCTTTTTATCAGTCGGTAAATTGAATTTTTTTCGGAATGTGCCTTTGGCTGGGAGTTGCGCAAAATCGCTCAGTTTGACGCCATTCGGAATAATCACCACGTTCGGATGCTGTTGACCGAGGTACCGCAGTACATCCTCCTGTTCGTCGGTGTTATTGATCTGAACCAGATCGGCCCGACGCAGATACGCCTTCTGAGCCAACGTATCCATAAGCTGTTTTTTCCAGTTATTATGCGCATACACCCAACGGTCGAGCACGCCATGAATGGTGATGACTTTAGCAACCGTACGGTCGAGCATAAACGGAGCCAGCGTTCCGAAATGCCAAAGCCCGTGGCAGTGAATGACGTCGTACTCGTAAATATGGTTTTTTAGGTACTGGTATAACTCGATCGAAAATTCGCGGAAGAACCGACTGATACCTGGTGTGCGCTTACACAGAATGAGCCGGGCTCCTTCGGGTACGGTATAGGGCTTTTCGCCAGGTGAAATCGGACTTAGAATGTCAACCTGATGCCCGTACCGGAGTACAACCTGTGTATGGTCGAAAATAATTTTTGGAGGACCACCTGCTTGCCAGGTGTACGCACAAATGTTTAAAATTCGCATAGATGCCGCGAAATAACCGATTATTTTGTGATTTTGATAAACCCATCGAGCATTTCCTGCGCAACGGCTTCGGGAGCGTAGGGGGCAATGTACTCTTTGGCGAGCTGACCCATCAGCCGGGCATTAACTGTACCATCCATAAATTGGATCAATCGATAGGTCAATTGCGCTGGCTGGTCGGGGTTGAAAACAAAGCCATTTTGTCCATCATGAACCAGATCAATAGCGCAACCGCATCGATCCGACACAATAACGGGCAGGCCACAGGCCATGGCTTCATTTACGACCAGGCCCCAGGGCTCTGAACGGCTCGGTAAGACGAGCACATCGCTAAGGGCCAGCACTTCAGGAACGCGAAACCAGGGGCGACCCGGCAATAGCGTAACCCGATCAGCTACGCCTAACTTCTTAATATAATGATTTATTGCTTCCTGTTCAGCACCATCGCCCAGTAGAATCAACCCCCAGTCGTCGCGGTTGATCGACCGTTTGCCTGCCTCCGTAAAAGCCGTGATGAGCATGGGCAGGTTCTTGATTTCGATGAGCCGTCCGACGAAAATGAAATTTTTAGGACGTAATCCAAGCTGTTGTTGCTGAGTGGTTCGTTGTGACAGGGTTCGTTCGTAAACTGCTACCAATGCGTTATTATCGACGGCGTTCTTTCGCAGTAAAATTTTAGCGGGCGGTACGCCTAGTTGAATGAGATAATCAGCGGCCTGACTACCGAAGCAAAAGAAGCCATCGCACAATTGGAAAGTCCATCGCTTTAGCTGCTCCTTCCAACCACCCCGCTGTTGGTCGGCGGCTGTACTTTCATTCTGCATAACCACCCGTATACCCCTGCTTTTTGCCCAGAGTAGTAACAGAAGCTGGGCTGGATCATAGTAACCCGTCAGGTTGATTACATCAGGTCGAAACGCACGGGCCCGTTGAAGGAGCGCCTGCGCCCGTTCGCGTAAGCCGACATCTTCTACAAACCTATCGAAAAGTAATTCATACGTGTACGAATAGGTCGGAGCTATTTCGTCGGATGAAACCTCCAAACTGGCACGGGAACGTTCATTCCGGGCAATTTGCAGCACCTTGACGGTTATATCGTCCCGTTGATCGACTACCTGTTGTAATGCCTGGAATACGCTGGATTTGTAATGAGCCCACAGCAGGTTATGGACAATTAGGATACGCATCAGGCTGGTTCAGGACTAGGCACAACAACATATTGATCCTGAGCCACTACTGGGTTGTCTGACAAGTGGGCTGGGAACAGATGTTCTACACCCATGAATCGAATCATCAGACATAGCGGAAACCAGAACGAAATCTCATTGGGGCGACCATTCGTGAACAACTGGACCAGAATCAGGATATAGAAATAAGCCAAAAAGACGCTTAGCTGATTGGGGTTCGTCCGCATAATGCGCCAGGATTGTTTCAACACCAACCAGTTTAAACCACCGAATAAAACGAACCCTAAAATTCCCTGGTTGATAAGCGACTCCAGAACTGGAATATCCAGGTAAAGATATTTATAGCCATATCCTAGAATAAGCATTTCCATATGGCTGAATATGACCAGTTGTAGAAACATCGTACTGACCGAACGGTTGGCTGTTGAGTCGTCCAAAACGGCTTTGTAATCATGCCCTGCCGACTTTAAACCGAGCATAGCATAAACTGTTTCCATGTTCCGGGTCAAAAAAGCCGTCACATAGTCATACAGAATCAGATAGGTAGTAAGGTACTTTTGAAAGAAATAGATAACACCCATGAACCCCACCACCATAACCATGATGGGAATGGGTCTGACCAGACTGCGGGCTGCTGTACGAATCTGGGATGGCCGTACATTGAAATACATGAAAAAACAGATCGCGACCAGAAAAGCCAGAATAGCCGACCGGGTTTGGGTCAGGACCAGAACCGCGATGTTGAGCACTCCGGCAAAAAACGACAGCAAGCGGAAGATAATGTTTGTGTTTGGGCGTACCAGCCAGATGGCACAGGCTACAACACCCATGTAGGCATTCCGCGAAAACGCGTGCGGATTCCCTGAGCCCGCATCACCGTTGTTTAACGTGATAGTAGCTCGTTGGCCAATGGTCCACGTTGGATCAGTGATTAGGGAATAGACCAGTCCCAGATTGGAGGCCAGGGTAAACAATACAATCACTGGAATAACGTGCGGAATAATCTCGTTCGGAATATTGATCAGCAGGAACATGAAAATCAGCACGTACGTGAAGTAGATCATATCCCGGCCTGCATCCTCAAAACCCGGTACACCGTTGAAAATGAACATGTACAATATGCTGAGAATAATGTACCCCATTCCCAGATAAAACATGGTAATATTGGGTCGGTAGAGTCGGCGGAAAATGGTAAACGGCACCATTAGCATTAAGCCGCCCGCAAAAGCAAGGGCCGTAAAGGTGGAATTTCCCGGAGCCAGCCGCATTGTCTCCCGAAAGAAGAAAATAAGCGGATAGCCATCCACAATAATGCAGATACCGAGTACCATCCGCATATAATCGAGGGACCGAAACAGACGAATCAAACTGTTCATAAACAGAGTATGGTTTTCGGTCTTCGGTTTTCGCTACTCAGTGTCTGAGGCTGGTTCGTCGTTAGAATCAGCACTGAATACCGTAAACTAAATACCGTACTAGTTATCTGGCCCGGCGTAGCCTGAGCCGATGAATAACATATGTAAACTGACCTTTGCCCACAAAAGCCAGTAGTTTTCGAATGCGGCAATAACGTTGCCAGAACGATGCTCCCAGCGATGATGTCAGCATAGGCTGGTATTTCGTTTTGACAAGCTCGTGTTCCTGAAGTCCCACCGAACTGGCAATTGTGGATGATTTAGCATCAGGCTGAACCCGAAAACCACCCCAAAAACCATCAACATGGTGAAACGTTACGTCTGGTTGAACGCCCAGCCTGGCTACAATTTCGTAATCAATAACAAACCGCAGACTTTCATCAAGCAAACCAAACTGTTCTAATCGGGTGCGTCGCATGAAGAGCGATTGATTAAACACCTGCATACCTTCGTAAATCTGGCATTCTATACAGAAGTCGGGGGCACGCATTTCCTCCAAAATAACGTCATCTTCGTCGGTAATGTACATATCGCCGAAAAAAACGTCGGCCTGTGGTATTCTACGCCAGGCTTCGGCTACCCGGCTGAACGCATTCGGTGCAAACACGTCGTCGGAGTTTTGAAACGCGACATAATCGCCCGTAGCGCGCCGAAACCCTTTATTGATAGCATCGGTTTGCCCCCGATCCTTTTCACTGACCCAGCCCGCCAGATAGGGTTCATATTTTTTGATAATATCGACGCTGCCATCCGTTGACCCGCCATCGATGATAAAATATTCCAGATTAGGATAATTCTGATTCAGGACGCTTAAAATAGTCCGCTCCAGATATCGGGCCTGGTTGAATGAGGGCGTAACAACCGTAAGTTTAGGATACTGGACTGAGTCAGATTTGGCAGATACGGATGGCGAATAAGGTTGCGTAACAAACGACTGAAGTGATCTTTGGTTCGAATTCATGCTTTAGCACATAGATTGATACACCTCCAGCGTTTGCTGAGCTGTTTTGTCGCACGAGAACAGATGCAGCCGTTGGGCACCTTTCTGCCGTAATTCCGCACAAAGCGCATCATCAGTAACGATTCGTTCAATGGCATGGGCGATGGAATCATCATCTTCCGGATCGAAATAAAGGGCTGCGTCGGCCCCTACTTCTGGCAGCGAACTCCGATTGCTTAACACCACCGGGCAACCTCCACTAAATGCTTCCAGCACGGGTAGCCCAAAGCCCTCGTTGAGCGATGGAAATACAAACGCACGGGCATGACGATACAGATTCATCAGACCTGCATCAGTAATGGGTCGGTAATGAACCTGCTCATTTAGTCGACTGGCATAAAACAAAGACTGTTCTTCCGGCGTAAATGATCCGCCACCAGTACAAATGAGGTGCAGATCGGGATAGCGATGCAGGATCGGCTGAATAGCCCGGAAAAAACCGGTAAAGTTTTTATATAAGCCCCGCTTGCCCACATACAGCAGATAAGGTGCCTCAATTGGCCGAGGTTGTAAATCGACGGATGAGGCTATATCGCTTAGTCGGGTACCCAGATGAATGACTTTTACCTTGTCGGGCTCGATAGGGAAGTAACGAAGCAAATCCTGTTTACTAAATTCCGACACGCTGATGATGCAGTCGGCCCGGCGTAGGAGCTGCTTTTTTAAGTCATACAGGCCTTCACCAACTTCGGGGTACTGTTGGCCAAACCGCTCGCTGGTTGCATCATGAAACGTGAGCACAAACGGTTTTTTATCAATGGCTTTCAGAAAATACCGATGGTAGTAGGTTGGATGAAATACATCGAATTTACCCGCCCGAACGCGTTGTAAGCTATACAGTCGATTCAGGACGGAGGCAACGCGGTGTGCATTACGAATCTGGGCAAGGCCATGATACCGCAGATGATTGCTAAACGATGCCTGATCTAAATATTCGTTGTTAGACAGCCGCAGCGACAATTCAAACTCAACGTCTGATCGCTTGGCGAATGAACGCATCAGTTCAAAAAAATAGCGGGAAACGCCCCCATAAGGCAGGCCCGTGAACGATTGATGGTCGAAGAGTACTTTCATGTAGGAAAACCTACAAACCATATGCCGGTTTGTATTTTTCTGAGAAAACTTGCCGACAAAAGTAGCGGTATTTGCCGATAAATCCTTGACCTCTATCGATTATTACCCGCCGGCACTTATCGAATGGCAGGAAGATAAACCTGATCCAGAAAACGATTAACAGCCTTCATCGATCGAATTGTTTGGTAACGCCAGCCTCGTATAATTGGCGTTTCCGGCTGCTGCCCAAAAGCAGGCTGAATCGTTTCGAATGGTAATTGCTGATAAACGGAAATGGCTTGCCGATAGGTGTTTAATAAGAGTTTGGCTTCTGGATGTTGGGACAATAGGACGCGATTCTGATGAGGGAATAATCCTTCGTCGGGGTTATGCAGGCCCTTGAAATTTACAAATTGTAAGCGTTCATGTTGACCTGACGGACCGTTGACAAACCAGTTACTGGCTTCTGAATGGAGCGTTCGTTCGGGGAGATTCCAGAGCCCGACGTGCCAGCCCAGATTTTTGATAATGGCTACATTTCGAAAAAAGACAGGAACGTGCATGAGCCAAATCTGGTCCAGACAAAGCCCGGCGCAGAAGTCGATAAAGGCCCGCTCACGTACCCGATCATCCCACCAGACCAGCATACGCTCGGTTTCGGCTGATCGCCTGAAAGCCAGAAAATCAGCGTTATAAAGTCCTACGTTCTGAAAGGCTTTTTCATCGGGCCACGACCTGGCTGTAACAGTAGGTAGCGCCAGATCCCGTGTGATGAACGGTGTCAGAATAAAATTGGCCTGGCCAGACTGGGTCCAGATTTGGTCGATAGGAGCAGTAAAATGAATGTTCGGATCGGCATAGATGATTCGATCCGTTTCAGGATACCGACGTAACGCTTCTGCAATGAACAAAGGCTTACAAGCCGCCGAAAATTCTACCGGGGTATATTGAGCCGAAAGGACGTTTAGTTCTTCTGTTGATAACAGATCCCGGACCGGAAGGAGCGGATAGGGAGACTCGAATCCCGATGGCAACTGGGCCGGATCATCAGCTAAACCAATCAACACAAATGGATCAGTAGCCGCATGTTGACGGAAGCTATCGCCCAGAGCAAGAGCCTGGGGTAATTGACGAATTGTACAGATGGTAAGTAACACAGTGAGCAAAACTACGTCATTCGAACAAATCGCCCAAAACTGCCAGATAAGGCGCATACCAATCGGCGGCTGGATCGGCATAACGGTGGTAGTTGCCATCCCATAAACTGGTCAGTACAGGCGCAAATCGTTTCAGACGATTATGGGGCAAATTGCTCCGCATGGTATAATGGGCCAACTGACGAGCGAGTTGAGGCAGGCCTGGCGAATTAGCTGGAACCCGTTCGCTCAAAAGTTGGCTAAGTACCTTCAACTGGATCTGTTTTTTATGCAGCGGAGCAAGTTTACGGGCCCGATGTCGGGTAAGCCGATCGCGCAGGCGAATACGCTCCCCAACTTCCTGAGGTCGTACGCCAACCTGCTGTTGTACATGTGTTCGGTAGAGTTGTAGGGGCTGATCAATAAACTGAACGACGTTTTGAGTCGCTGCTACTAACGCCAACCAGCCATCATAGATGTAGCCTGGGATCGTTTTCGGAATGGGCAACAGCACTGACAGATAGGAGCGCCGAAGTACCGTAGCACAGCCCATCATCCGGTTACCATCCAGCATAATATCCATTACTTCCCCTGACAGCCACCGATTTTTGGTTTTTTCATCGAAACGAACCGCTTTCCAGAAGCGTTCTTCGCGCCCGTCGAGGTATTGGTCAGTAACCCAGGCATCGCAGAAAGCCATCTGCACCTGGGGATGATCAATCATGTACTGGGTCATCGTACTGATTTTCTGCGGAAGCCAGAAGTCGTCCTGATCGCAGAGAAAAATCAGATCCCCTTGACAGGCAGCAATAGCCCGTTCGAAGTTTTTATTGTAGCCTAAGCGGGTCCTGTTTGGCAAAATTCGAACAGGGAAAGACACGTTGGCCGCCAATTCTTTCAGCAACTCAGGGGTGCCATCACTTGAGCAGTCGTCAGAAATAACAATTTCATCCGGTAACTGATGCTGATGAAGCAGGCTATGCCATTGTACGGGTAAATAGGTTTTCCCATTGTACGTACAGAGGGCTATGGAAATGGTTGGTTTTTGCACAGATGTTGTCATACGCTCAGTCATATTTGGTAACCGTATTTGGCGAAAATGGGTCGCCAGTACGTTAATCCATGAATATCCCAGGCGTGGCAGCCGAATGGTAATTGCCCTTGATTGTAATGTTCAATGGCCCATTGCGGAAAAAATTCAATTGAAAAATGTAACGCTTTCCGATAGTTCGGAATCTGAAGGTGTGGCCAGTGTCGATTTACTTCTATGCCCCAGAACACATCTTCGTGATACTCGTGCATGTCGATACTGTTGTACTCTGCAATTTTTTTTGCAAACGGTTTTATGCATCGGAGCATGGCCGGAACCCGGCGAAGCGAAAAGCCTCCACAACCCACCCCATTCAAATTTATTATCTCGCGGGGCGTGATGCCATCTGCTTTTTTAAGGTCAAACCAGGTTGCTATTTGTTGTTTTATAGTAAACCAAACCCGATCCCCCAAGCCTGTAAAATCCCGGTCGCGCAACCAGGGGGCACCAATGTAATCATAATTCTGCTGACACCAGTATGCCAATTCATCCTTAAAGACGAACGCATCCAACTGATGGATCAGTATATACTCCTGATCGGCAAACGCCTGATAAAACTCTTCCGACAACATGAGCCGATTGTATCCCTGAATGTCAGAGAAATAGCTATCATCGAAGGTACGAGCCTGCAGATCAGGACCTATTTCCTGATAGGCCGTAATATCGAGCGAATGCGGTGTAGCTAGCCAAATAGGGTAATTCTTTAATACATTTAGGCACTGAGTTAGCGCAATGCGCTCATAATCAGTAAGCTTTTTTTTGTAAACGGGTATAACAACGTTTACACTAACAGGTGTTGATGATCTCATGCAAATTTAGGCTGACCGAGTCGTTTCGCGACCGCTTCCTGCACCCAGCTATACGGTAGATCGGCGCAGTAGTGATCAAAATTGTTGAGAATGGTAATGCCTTCTCCTCGCTTGAAACGACCTGAATAAGGTAAATAATCGACAAAATCGAACAATTTACCCAATAAAATAATCCCTTCGGTATCGACCGCATTGGCCATGTGAGCTGGCCCACTGTCGATCCCAATAAACAGGCAGGCCTGTCGAATCACTTCGGCGGTTTCGAGTAAACTTAATTGGCCGCATAAGCTTCGAAATTGTGGATGGTTTACAGTTATAGTTGGTGCTAGTCCGATTTCAATCACTGGATTCGGGTACGTGTCTGTCAACCACTGAACCAGTTTATTCCAGTTGGCTGCCGACCAGTCGCGCATGACATGACTCGACTGACAGTGAATCACAATTGGATTGGCCGACAAATGTAATGACGATATTTTTTGCCGAACAGTTTCCGGGATATACATTTTTGGGTCGGCGGTGAGCGGGGGTAAACCGGCCGCCTGAGGAAAAACATATAGCAAATCGCCCCGATCATAATAATTATCAAAGTTCAGACCGATCTGATCGGCGATCGGATTGACCGGATCTTCCAGGCAATATTTACATTTTCGATGCGAAATATGCAGGTTGTAAACGGTGTCGAAAATGCCCGATCGAAGAAGTCGTACTCGTTCTCCAGGGCATTTCTCAATCAGATACCCATCCAGGTCAGGATGATATTTAACCAAATCGGCGTAGGGTTCCCGAACTACCCAGATGACATAATCATTCGGATGCCGCCGTCGTACTTCACGCGCTACTGGTTCACAGGCAATGATATCACCCATTTGCTCCGACAGAATAATAGCAACAAGGGGGCGGTTTTTATGTTTCTGTTTAAGCCACCATAGCTGTACGTATTTAACGGCAAACGACCAAAACTTACCAACGATGTGGATATATTTATGATAGCGATATGTCCAGAGCTGCCGGAAACGCGGTCCCTCATTCATACTCAATGCGATTCTAACAGCGAAATGACTTGGTTGAACGGTGTTTTAAGCAATTTACGAACTCGTTTGTAACGAAGTACTACCGGCGGTTTAATATAAACGCATGGATACTCTCTGTATCGCTCGTTATAGTTGGCCAGCAACCGCTCTCGGTAAAAATCGAAGAGCGGACGCACATCGAGTCGTTTCTCTTTCCCCTGGCTTACATCGGTAAACGTAAACCGGGTTTGGTATTTCGAGATTTCATCCGGGCGGTCGGGGTTGTAGCCGCTGTAATGAAAAAACTGTAAGGGTTCAGCCTCTTTTTCTACGCCTGCCGAAAAAGGAGGATTAACTGCCCCTCTGATTTGCCAATTTCCTGCTTCGTTCTGCGAAAAGTATCGCTCGTGTAGATTCCAGTACGCTACATTATAGCCTAAATGATGGTCGATCAGTACATTATCATAGTAAACTGGCGCAAAATTGACCCAGTGTTGATCCACGAAAAGGCCCTCGCACAGATCAATCCGGCATTCGTATACCAGCCGCTCTTTCCACCAGTTCACAAACCGGCGGGCTGTTTGATCGTTTCGCAAGCCAATAAACCCGAGGTTGAAAATGCCCGTATTCAGATGGTGCAATTCGTTTGGGCGTTCCCAGTCGGGGGTGGGCGAACAGGTATGCGGAGTCAGCACCAGACTATAGGTTTTCAGCGCTTCATTCAAGTCGTGTAAAGGCTGAAAAACAATAATGTCGGGGTCGAAATAGATAACCTCGGTAGCGTCGGGGTACTGATTATAGAAGTAATCGATAAAAAACGGTTTGACGGCCGTGTTGAGCTCCGTAATGTCGTAGCGATCGCACATGGCCCCAAAGTCTGGAATCCCGATTTTATCCACTTCGAGCATGGGGTAATCCGGGATTAGCTCCTTGGGTAAATTGGCTGCACTAAGTTTATCGACCAGTCCGATCACATAGCGATAGCCAGGGTTTGTTTGTCGGAGCGAGTCCCCCAGCGTTCGAGCCTGAGCCAGATAGTTGATCGAGCAGATGGTAAAAGCGAGTGTCATAAAGAAGCTGGGAAGATAGCAGATAATTCAGTTATGACAAAACGGTCGACTTAACTGACGAATGGTGAACAAGGCGGTATACGAACCGGATTCTTAGGTTAAAACAGAGTAAAGGTGAACAGGAACCGCTAAGAGAGAAAGGCTAACATTCAGGCAGCGAGTTGGTTGAATAACGACACGAGCGTGTTAACACTTTGCCTGGCCGGATGCCGTGCCAGGATTTTTTCGCCCAGTCGTTGGCCCATCTGTATACGAAGGTCAGGATTCTGAAGCAATTCAATGATTCGATTGCTCATCGCATCCAGATCCAGATAGGGAACCACAAAGCCGCCATCTGTTTCGACCAGCTCGGGCGAGCCACCCGCTCCATCAAAACACACAACCGGTACTCCGCTCAACCCCGCTTCGAACACGACTAATGGATAGGGGTCTTCGCGGGAACAGAGCACAAATACGTCAAATCGGCTGGAATAGCGAAGTACTTCGGGGGTAGGAGGAATTAAATGTACCCGGTCGGCCAGACCTGCTTTTCGAATATCGAGCCAGAGATCGTCGTGCAGGGCACCTTTGGGCATGCCCACCCACACAAAGTGAACAGGTTGTTTACCCGTATAACGGCCAATCACCTGACGGGCAATACTGACGAACAAGTCATTTCCTTTTCGCCATTCAGCATTGCCACAACCACCAACAATCAAGGCATCGGCCGGCAGTCCCAGCGATGCATAAATAGTTGGTTGGTCACGCGCCTGCTGAACTTTTCGCTCCAGCGTAGGGGTATCGATAAGTGTGTATAGCGATATACGTGCCGGATCAAAGCCATGTTCCTGTTCGTAATACCGGGCTGTCGCTTTCGACACGGCCAGCATATGATTCGTTCGTTTTAACAGATAGGCCAGCTCATCGGGTCGGGTATAAATCCGAACCGACATATCCAGTTCATGAACGAATGTGACCACTGGTGTTTTGACGGGCAGGTTTAACTGGGCAAACCACCGACTGCTGGTAACCGTGTTGACCAGTACCAGATCGACGGTGTCGAGTGACAGTTGTGCCCGAATGGCCTGTTGACGGGCCTGGGTCTGCCGATCCGAAAACTGTTGCCATTTGCCTAGTTTCCACAAAACCTTATCGGCCAGAGCACCGACAACATACGCAGGCGGAGCAGGCCAGATCGTTACGGGACAAATGGCCTGATATTCCTCTAAAAGCGGACCTCCTTCGCCCAGCAGTAAATGCATCTGAAAGCCTTCTACTTTCAACAGGCGCATTAAGTTCAATAAAACAAGCTGCGCTCCGGCGCGGTTGGCATCATGGCCGATGAGAAGGAGATTCATACTTAAGGAGTGAGGAGCGAGGATTGAGGAGCGAGAATGGCTGACGCGAACTTTTCTTGATGCGTCAGCCATTCTCGCTCCTCAATCCTCGCTCCTAATACTATAATCAATACGCTTCGTAACTGGGTTTGGGGAGTTTTTTGGCGGGATTACCGAGGTAGAGTCCCCATTCTTCCGTGTCTTTATAAATCGCGGAGGCCATACCTACCAGCGTGCCGGTAGCAATGTGCAGAAAATCGCGGATGGTACTGTTGACACCAAAAAAGCAGTAGGGTTCAATAACACAGTGCCCCGACATGACCACATGGGATGTAAAGAACACATGGTCTTTAATCTGCCCGTGGTGACCAATATGATTGCCACTCCAGAGAACAACGTTGTTGCCGATGGTTGTAAACGGCTGGATGGTGTTATCTTCCAGGATGAAGCAGTTTTCGCCAATCTGGTTATCGAATACGGTCGCTTTGGAACTGACGTACGAAATGAACTCATACCCTTTTGCTTTGGCTTCGAGGTAAATTCGTTCGCGATTGCGGTTCATATTCCGGCCGGTCATTGGCGCGAAAAATTTATATTCACTGGGCGAAAAAATCGTTTCGACTTCCTCGAAGGCTACTAAAGGTAGTCCCTGAAATTCGGTGCCGTTCATGTATTCGCGGCTAACGGTAAACGCCACTACTTCGTGTTCGGAATCGTGCTTCAGGTAGAAATGGGCCAGTTCGGCCGTATCCATTACGCCAAAAATGATAACTTTTGCCATGCTTTGAAAGGAGTGAGGGGTGAGGAGCGAGGAGTGAGAATGCTGACGCAAGCCAATGGCTACCGGATGGATTCTCACTCCTCACTCCTCGCTCCTAATACTACACTAATTCATATTCATCCAGCATCGTTTTTACGCTGGTCAGATCATTGTTCATCAATATATCCACAATCGATAGCCAGGGAATAAACGGATTTCGATTATTGACCTGCGGATATTCGAACTTGTTGGATTTAATAAAATTCAACTCAATACCCGCCTGAGCAAAGGTAGGTTTATCATACAGTTCAGTACCCCCAATTGGATTAATGTACCCTGTGGCCTTTTCCTGCTGACAAATATCCAGAATCCGTTCCTGTGCCTTAAGCTCGACGTTATTGTAAATACCAGACGATTGGACTATCGCCGTTGGTAGCTCCAAATACTGAGTTAGCTCAATCAGGCTAAAGTACACCAGTTCGGCAATTGAATCGGTGGTAAAGTTGATGATTTTTTCGACTAGGGGCATAACCGTTTGATAATACGGTGCTTTGCGATAACCTTGCTCAATGGTCTTCAGTAGCTTTCCCCGCCATTTCGGATCATCGGCAATATGCACTTCGTTGATTCGCTTATTCTGGCTGGCATCTTTCAGTGGAACCGTAAACAAATGTTCCTGTCCGTTGATAGCTAGTCGATTACGGTTTATCCAGCCTCGGTTGATGAAGGCTACATCATCGTACAGAACAAATTTGTCCACAGCTTTGATGAGCTGCATGTAGCCAATATATGGCAGAAAATAAGGCTGCATGATCGCAAGAGTCATCGGCAAAGGGTAGGAGCGAGGAGTGGTCCTCACTCCTTTTTAAGTTTTCGTAAATAATAATCTTCGCCCGGAACAATGATGGCGGCTCGCATGGTGGTGTCAGTGCCTAGCCGTATGTCGCCGGGTTGGGGACGAATCACACTTTTATCGAAAAACAGATAATCGGCGTTTTTCGGAATGGGTTTTAATCCCTGTTCAAACGGATTGATGGCTATAATACGACGGGATAAATGTGGTCCGTAAAGCGGGTACTCGTAATCGTCGTTGATGGTAGCTAAGGCAACTGTAGCCTGCTCTGGGACCAGCTCATCGAAACGTTTGTAAGGGACATAGGTATCCGGGCGCCCCAATGTCATCTGCTTGATTCGATCCGCTTCAAAAGCCGAAGAGAAGGAACGTCCGTCGGGGGACGTCCAGGCAAAAGGCAGGGCACGGGTATTTAAGAAGATGCACAGAATGGCCGAAATACATCCCAGAATAGTCACCAAGCCAACGTAACTCTTCCAAAGTAGTCGGCCCGGTGCTTCCACTGAGGTTCGGGCGTGCAGGAACAGCAACCCCAGAAAGGGAATGCCGAACAAACTGGTCTCTATAAAATACCGCCCTTTAAATGGGTCGTAGGGAGCTGAGTAGGAGAGTGCTGCAAAATGGAGCAAAAGCGCAATGCCGAGGTACGTATGAGGTGTTGAACGTACGTAACTGACCAGCACCAGAATCAGCAGTGGGAAAATCAAGCCAAACCCAAAGATTCCCCAATAGGGATTGGCATTATAGAACACAAACTTACGGTCGAAGGCAAACGGCTGGATCGAGAAATCTGTTTCTTCGTCCAGGCGCAGGTGGAGCTTATCTTCCAGAACCACAAGTGGTTGACGCATCGTGTGGTTGAGTTGGGCCCCTATTGTCAAATTGCGAATACCATCCAGGTTGGTATGGTCGTACCCGTATCGAATTACATTTCGACTGCCCTGCTCAAACAGGTTTCTGAGCGTACCGGCCCGTTCAACGGACTGGTGTTTAAGTGCCGTTGGTGGGCCTATTGGGTGTCCAAAAACTTCTATGTTTTTTAGATACCCTGTCGGTAACATCCACAGACAGACGCCCACCAAAATAGCCGCTCCCAACCGCCAGATACGCTGAAAGGTAACCGCTAATGAAGATGACAGAAACACGGTATAAATCATGATGACGAATACCGACGGGAGAAGCAGGGCAAAGGTGATTTTGTGCCCGAACGCAATCCCGAATGCCATACCGGCTAAATATAAGTAGCGATTCTCGGTCTTTGGCTGGCTGCTCTTGTAGCTGAATAGCATGTAAAGCAGCACACTCAGGTAAGCCGTCAACACAATGTCGGTTTCGGTCGTGATGGCCTGCATCAGAAAATCAGGAAGCAGGGCGAATGCTAGGGCACAGAAAAAGCTGGCCGACAGTCGATTTTGACCGATTCGCTGAACAATGCCAAAAACAGAAACGATGGCTGTCCAATAGCTGAGGTGGTGAATGAACTTGAAGCCATTTTCAAAATGGCCCGTCATCAGGAACGAATAGATTTGTAGCGTGCAGACGCTCTTGGGGTAGGTATCGATGTTCCAGTTTGTGCCCCCAAAATGACGCATCGTGCCGCGCTGTATGTACTGCATCACCCGGTTTAAATGCCCCGTCATGCTGTCCCATTCGTTGGGGACGGTGAAGAGTACCAGCAACAGGTTGGTAATGGCCAGTACCGTTAGGGTAATGAATAGCAGCGAGAAAAGGAACTTCGCATAGCCTGATAAATCGCCAAACCATTGACGGCCCGTTTGCCAGCGTTCCTGGATAAGTGATAAAATTGAGAAAGGCTTTTGGTCAGGGATAAGCGATCGGAGAGTAAAACCGATGATTGTAGCCGTCACAAAGACCGAAATTGCCCAAACCAGCGTATTAGCCGTTAGGTAAAGTGCGGAGAGTATAAAGCCGGTTAGAATAATACTCCCAGCTCCCAGTAAAAATGTGGTCAGCCACCATTCCGTTAGCGAACGCCGGGCGATTCGTGTCGACAGTTGACCAATAAAACCAATAAATAGTGTTAGTGCGAGAAGAGAAATCAGGGTCATAAAGAACCAACGTAAATGAATAATGGACAATGGATAATGGAAAATGCATAATGGAAATAGTACGGGCAAAAACTGGCACTATCTGTTATGCATTATTCATTATCCATCATTCATTTATTTCGCTGACAACGGCGACTGCTTCGTTGACAAATGCAGCGATCCGGTCAATGTCGGCTTCGGGTAGATCTGGGTAGAGCGGCAGACACAATACGCGAGAAGCTATGTCTTCCGAAATTGGGCAGGGTTGTGGCGTGCCGTCCTTAAGCGCAAACGGTAACGTATTGAGCGACGGATAAAAGTAACGCCGGGGTATTACATCCTGTGCTTTAAGCGTTTCGGTGACCCGAAGAAGCGTCTCTTCTGAATCGAGTACGACCGGGTAATAAGCGTAATTATAGTCTGTACCAGGCAGTAACGTAGGGCGGGTAATCCGGGTAAAATCCAGTCGATCTGCATAGTAGCCAAATCGAAGTTTCCGCGCTTCAATCAGTTCTGGAACTTTAGGCAATACACAAAGACCCATTGCCGCATGAAGCTCCGAGTTTTTAGCATTAATGCCCATCTCGAAGTAATCGTCGTTACGATGGCCGAACGACCGGAAGTGCCGTAACTTTTTGGCAATGGCATCATCGTTGGTGATAATGCACCCGCCTTCGCCGGTATGGAATACTTTGGTCGCGTGGAAACTACAGGTGCTGATGTCCCCAAAGCTTAGAATCGACTGTCCGTTGTATTTGCCTCCGAAGGTATGGGCAGCATCATAAATTACTTTCAGATTATGACGATCGGCAATGGCCTGTATCTCCTCGATTCGACAGGGGTTACCATACACATGCGTTGCCAGGATAGCCTGCGTGTTTTCGGTAATGAGTGGTTCGATCTTGTCAGGATCGATGTTGTAATCGTCTGGGCTAATATCGGCAAAAACCGGTGTGCAGCCTTCCCACAACAACGCATTGGTCGTAGCTACATACGAAAATGGGGTCGTGATCACCTCTTTCGTGATGTTGAGGGCCTTGAGCGCCATTTGAAGAACAATGGTGCCATTGGTGCAAAAAAGCAGATGCTTCACACCCAGCTCTTTTTTCAGGTCCTCTTCCAGTTTTTGCAGTAGTGGTCCGTCGTTGGTCAGGTGTACACGCTCCCAGATACCTTCCAGGTACTTTACGTAGTCCTGAAGATCAGGTAAATATGATTTTGTGATATAGATCATACGTCAATTGTCAGTTCCTGGTGAGCAAAATATAGTTTCGATGTACGGCCCGGCGTAAACCGAAAATCCGTAAACCGGCCGACTAGTTACTGTCACTAACAACTGGTTCCAGCATTTTGATATGAAAGGGAAATTGCGGGCGTACATACCCTGGCCACTTGCCGTACCAGGCGATACCTTCCCGATAATCTTCCACATCAAAGGTAATGCCTTCTTCCATAACAAAAACGGGGGTAACGGTATCCTTGACAATCATCATGGAAATTGTGTAGGAACCATCATTCAGAAAATACCCCGGAATAGTGCATTCGCCCGCTATCAACCCCTTACCATACGACTGCGATTGAGTACCTATATTGAAGATACATTCGCCCGTAAGGGAGTTTAAATGCAGACTTAAGTTCAGATTGGCGCGGTCCATCATGTTCCAGAACTCGAACCGGAACTTCATCGACGTCCGGACGTCGATATGAGTAAGATCATCTAAATAATCGGGAATCAACTCGATCCGACGGACTCGAACCAGGTCATTGCCGGGAGCCTCTTCCGGGGTTTCCCATTGCCGAACCAGCCGCGTTTTCGACACCTTACTCAGGTACGAAGCCACGACCTGATTGGTTTCGCCTTGTTCGATCAGTCGACCTTTTTCAAAGTACAGCGTTTTATTGCAAAGGGCCTGTACGGCTGTCAGGTTATGACTTACAAAGATGATGGTCCGTCCACTGGCCGAATTATCGCGCATTTTGCCAAGGCTCTTCTTCTGGAATTCCGCATCACCTACAGCCAGCACTTCGTCCACAATCATGATTTCAGGGTCGAGGTGGGCTGAAATGGCAAAACCCAGCCGAACATACATCCCCGACGAATACCGCTTAACGGGCGTATCCAGAAATTTTTCGACCCCGGCAAAGGCTACAATTTCGTCGAAGTGCTTCCGTATCTCGCTCCGGCTCATGCCCAACAGCGAACCGTTCAGGAAGATATTTTCCCGGCCGGTTAGTTCAGGGTGAAACCCGGTACCTACTTCGAGCAGGCTGGCTACCCGGCCACGGATGCGAACGGTTCCGGTTGTCGGCTGGATAATCTTGCTCAGAATTTTGAGCATGGTCGATTTCCCGGCCCCATTGTGGCCGATAATCCCTACCCGGTCGCCCTGCTCAATCGAAAAATTAACATCGCGCAGAGCCCAGAATTCTTCATGCGTGATGGTGGTTTGGTCTTTTTTGTTGCCGAATATCGACCGGAAATTTTCCGAGATGACATCCCGCAACGTATTGACACCTTTGCCCTTTTTATGGTCAATGATGTATTGCTTGCTAATATTTTCGACAGTAATGACGGACATAAGTGGTGAGGAGCGAGGAGTGAGGAGCGAGGAGTGAGAAGGCTGACGCATGTTTTTTCTTAAAGCGTCAGCCTTCTCACTCCTCGCTCCTCACTCCTAACTACTTTTAAATATCATCTACAAAGGTATTCTCCCGATTCCGAAAAAAGTAGAGTGAGAGTGCCAAACACACCAGCACTATGCTAACTGATATGAGCAGACTCTGCGGATTAAAATATGCTTTTTCACCCAGTAGTGACCAGCGAAAGCCGTCGATAATGCCAACCATCGGATTGGCCCAATACAGTGGCGCCCACCACTCCGACGACTTATCGGCCACGAGACGACTACTATAGGCGATTGGACAAATATAAAAGCCAACCTGAACGATGAATGGAATAAGCTGGGCTATGTCGCGGAAACGAACGTTGACAGCCGCGAAGAAGAGCCCAAACGCAAAGGAGGCCAATAAAGCCAGAACAATGAACGCCGGGAGTAAAAGCAGGTGCCAGTCGGGAATAAATCGGTACCAGATGGCTAATAGAATGAACAGACCCAGTGACACCAGGAAGTCGACCAGACTAATGGCAATCGAACTGAGGGGCATGATCAGCCGTGGAAAGTAAACCTTCGTGACCAGATTTGAATTGAGCGTAACGCTGTTGCTGATCTGGGTAAAAGCCGTCGAGAAAAACGTCCAGACGGTAATGCCCCCCAATACCATCAACGGATAGGGAATGCCCGGATCGGGTGGGAGTTTGGCAATCTTACTGAATACAAACACCATGATCAGCATGGTGGTTAATGGCCGAATAAGCCCCCAGGCCGTACCGAGTGCGGTTTGTTTGTAACGAACCGTTACGTCGCGCATCGACAGAATATAAAGCAGTTCCCGATTTCGCCACAGATCCCGCCAGTAGTGCCGTTCGGAACGACCGGGCTGAATAACAACTTCGTGTGTTTTCAAAACAAATTACAGTTTATGAGTTTCGCTGCAACGAGTGTATTGATTGTTCTATCTCCGTTGCAGCGAAAATGCTTAATCTTTCATTATCGAACGGAAAGTCTCCCGGACGAAAATGATCACAATAGAGAGAACCAATGTCAGGGCAATACCGATCTGAAGCCCCTGGGTTTTGATAACTTCCCGGTACAGCGGATAGGCAACAGGCTCGATGATGGTGAACAATGGCGTTTCCCGAATAAGCGATAAGCGCATATTATCGGCACTCTGAAGTGCCTGATAATACAAGCCTGATAGGAAGCTTGAATTGCGGGTCAGTTTAGTTTCTTTCAGACGAGCCTGAGCCACAACCACCTGCTGATTCTGGTCCATAAACTGAGCCAGTTGATTCTCGGTTCCCGTTATGATTTTAGCCAGTGAATCGGCTCGTTGCTCGAGCATCTGATACATCTCACGGGTCTTTTTGGTCTGCTTCTTCTGGTAGTCTTCCTCAATGGTTTTGAGATGGGTGTTCAGGAAGGTAGCTGTCAGCTTTTCATCTTCCATAAAGCACTCTAATTCCATGAATGAAGATTTACGCTCGGGCTGTTTAATCGCCATTTCGCCTTCAATCCGGCCGCAGATACCTGCCATCACGATCTGCTCCGTTTTTGTGTATTGTTCAGGAGTTTTGGCCTGTTTGAAATAAAACGCCCTGAGCGAATCGTTATCTTCCCATTCTTTATCGCGGATACCACTATGGCGGATATAGTAGTTGACCAGCAATGTGTCTTTACCATTGATGGTATCCGTTTTCATCAGGGTTTTTTCCAGCACAGGGCGCGATTTGGCGTAAATCAGGAAGTTATCGCCTACGAAAATGTTGGCATCAGGAGCCCCTGACGATAGCCCGAATGCACTGGCCAACTGCCCCAGATCTCCACCAAAACCACCGTTCGATGAGCCCCCGCCAAGGTTGAACATAATGCTTCCGGTATAAACAATTCGGGGTTTATGCATTAAGTCATAAATGAAGCCAGAAATAGCTCCGATACCCACCAGAATAACGAGGAATTTCCAGTTACGCCGAAATACATTCTTTATGGATAAAAAACGTAAAACGACCGATTTGGGAGATAGCTCATCGGGCGGTAACGTTCGAGCCGTGACCGGAGAATTGGTGTGTGTGTCAGTTAAGTTAGTAGAAGCCATGATGGATTGCTGCCTAATTTAGTTTACGCGGGAAATCAGTAAGATCGTCGTGATAAGTGTTAACAACGAACTTGCAATCCCCACCGTCGACGATAAAACTTGTTGTGCTGTCAATGGATTCGTAGTCCGTTTGGGAACGACAATTTCTGCACCAGGTTCAACCCGCGGATACACATTGAAGAACATGAATTTCCGGGTGCGATCGACTGAGCCGTTGGCGTAAACGATAAATGAACGTTTCTTCTGAGACTTGGAGGTAAAGCCACCCGTTTGCGAAATGTAATCCTGGAACGTCTGACCAGGACGATATTTGACGGTATTAGGTAGTTGGACTTCACCCTGAATGCGTACCGTTTCCAGGAGTTTAGGAATCCGAAGGGTATCGCCTTCCTGAACCAGAATGTCTTCGGTCGAGCCTGGCTTGGCCAGAATTTTCTTTAAGTTGATTCCAATCGACTCCGAGGAAGTTGGGGATAGGGTTTCGGTTTCAACGACCGTTTTCGTCGCATTATCGGCTACTTCGCTGATGGCCCGTTGTTTCCGGCGAAGTTCATCGGTACTGAGCCGTACCGGCCGCACCAGCGTAGCACCTTCAACGTAAGCCTGGGGAGTTAAACCACCTGATTGAACGACCAGATCCGAAATTTTCATGTCTTTGCTGCGGATAGCATAAGGCCCTGGCATGATCACTTCACCCACAACAGCCGCATACGTTTGTTCGAGGTAATTGGGCGACCGTCGGACAATGATCTGGTCAAATGGCTCCAGTACAAAGGCTCTGTTGGCATCATTGGTCAGGGTTAGATCGCGGTTCACGTTGAAGCGGTAGATATCGGCGATCTGAGCGGTTGGAGAGCGAGGATCGACGTCTTTTTTCCGCCGTACAACTTCAACAACCGAGTAAGCAGCCGATTCTTTCAAGCCACCTGTTTTAATTAATACGTCGTTGAGCGTCATATTGGCCATATACGGCATTCCTGGATCGGGCTTATTCAGTTCGCCCGTTGCGGATATAGTAGCCTGCTGAGCTAGATCGAAGCGCGATGGAATGATAACCTGATCTTCGCGCTGGAGTGGAATATCGGGATCAGTACCTGCCAGAATATTGGCCAGATTAATCGATAGGTTTTCGACGGCCAGATCTTCGCGGGTCCGAACGATGTTCACACGACCCGTGAATGCGTCACCTCTCAGCCCTTCGGCCGAGGTAATAATATCTTTCAGGGTTTTATTGTTATCGAGGGAATACTCACCTGGACGGAAAACAGCCCCTTCAATCGTGATCTTATTTTCGAATCGATTCAATACCCGTTCGACCGAAACGACGTCGCCGTCCTGCATCACAAAGGATTTAAACTCTGGGGCGGTCACGTCCGTTACCTTCAACTCCCGGTCGGTCACGCGCGTAACTTTCAGGCGACCTTTATAGGCGTTGGCGGTAAAATCACCGGCATAGAACAGAAGCTTATCGAGGGTTTCGCCGGGGAGCATTTCGAAAATATTCGACCGTTTCACCGCTCCGCCAATTTCAATCCGTTCAATGAAGGTGGTAAAGCGAATATTATCGTTGTCCTGCAAACGTAAGTCGTTTTGCTGAATCCCATTTAATAGGTAGTCGTAAAGGTCAAGCGTGGCTACGATGCGGTTATTACGAATCAACTGTACTTTCCGGTACGAACCAATGTCATTAGGACCACCGGCCTGATAAATGGCGTTCATAACCGTCGACAAGCCCGACATCGTGTAGGTACCCGGACGCACAGCGTCGCCGGTTACAGTTACCCGAATGCTTCGAATGGAGCCGAGCGATACTTCCAGGAATGTATTTTGCGGACCATACGATGAACTCCGAAGCCCTACAAACTTCGTAGCCATCCGGCTGACCAGCCGTTCTTTTGCTTTATCAACGGATAAACCCGATACAAAAATGGGCCCAATACCCGTTTGCTGAGCGATGTAAACAAACCCTTCGGGCGACACTTTCTGAGAGTAATCTCCTTCCGAATACCCATACATCCGAATATTCAACTCGTCGCCGGGGCCAACAATGTAATTGCGCGGAGTAGCAATGTTGATATTGGGCTGGAAGGTAGACGCCATAGTCGGATCGTTAAACAGCGAGTAACCAAACAACTTCTGACGACGTTCTTCCTGTTCACGGCGCTGAGCCTGCTTTATACGCTCTTCGGCAAGTTCTTCGTCGGTGGCAGGAACTGTTTCCGAATTGTCCTGCTTATCGAATTGCTGATTCCCCTCAGTCGCATTGGTCGTTGTGCCGTTGTTGCCCGTACGGGATTGCTGGGTAGGAGTAGGGTTGCCCGTACGTCCGTTAGTTGTGTTTTGCCCGCGCTGTTGGTTAATTTGCTGCTGAATATTGGCTGGCAGGTTTCCAGGCGTTACACCAGAAGGGAGCCCACCTCCCCGACTTGGCGAGGCTGGGTTTATAGAACCTGGTGCCGAAGAAGGGGCTGCTGCCGGCCCAGGAGCTACCTGAGCCCGAGTCGTCAATCCGGCTATGAGTACCAACAAAATAGTAAGACAGGTGGCTAATTGACGAGATAAGCGGCTTATGCCGAAAAGAAAAAAATTCAGTGGAAACACGTGAATAATTCTTAGATTTTGCATATTTTTAAGAAGTCGAACAGCTCGCAAGCAACGCCGACTAAGACCAGTAGTTAACGAACAATTTATTCGTGTAGTACGCAGGATAGTTTAGTTGGCAAAGTAAGCGAACTTTTGTTGGATTTTAAACAGTTTCCTTTTGAATGGTAAGTTTTATACCTCTTACCCTACACGGTATAACTTTTCCGATGTACTGAAAGAGGTTGCAAAACTACTACATTTTTAGTTAATCCATTAACCTACATGGCAGAATCTCTGAACCAGCCGGTTCAATACAACGAAGACAGCATCCGCTCGCTGGATTGGCGCGAGCATATTCGCCTGCGACCAGGCATGTATATCGGTAAATTAGGCGATGGATCGGCTGCCGACGATGGTATCTATGTTCTTTTGAAAGAAACGATTGATAACTGCATTGACGAACATGTCATGGGCTTTGGCAAAACGATTGAGGTGCGGGTAACCGACCACCGGGTCGAAGTGCGCGACTATGGCCGGGGTATTCCGCTCGGTAAAGTCGTTGAGGTCGTGTCGAAGATCAATACTGGGGGTAAATACGATTCGGGAGCATTCCAGAAGTCGGTTGGGCTCAACGGTGTTGGTACCAAAGCGGTTAATGCCTTGTCGACCTATTTCCGGGTGCAGTCGTTCCGCGAAGGCCGAACCGTATGGGCCGAATTTGAGCGGGGCGAACTAAAGCAGCAGGGAGAAGAAGTTTCTTCTGAACGTAACGGTACGCTGATCTGCTTTGAGCCCGACGATACCGTATTCAAGCATTTTCACTTCATTCCGCAGTTTCTGGAAAACATGATCTGGAATTACTGCTACCTGAATGCCGGCCTAACCATTGCGTTCAATAAGCAGAAATACATTTCCCAGAACGGCCTTCTCGATCTGCTCCGGAATAAAACCGATGAAGATTCGCTGCGCTACCCGATTATCCACCTCAAAGGTCATGATATCGAAATCGCACTTACGCACGGTAATCAATATGGAGAAGAGTATTATTCGTTTGTGAATGGGCAGAATACAACCCAGCATGGTACGCACCTTAACTCGCTGAAAGAAGCCGTCGTTGAAACCATTCGTAAGCATTACGACAAAAGCTACGAAACCACGGATATACGGGCCAGTATTATTGCGGCCATTAGTATCCGGGTTCAGGAGCCCGTGTTTGAGTCGCAGACCAAGACTAAACTAGGTTCGGTCAATATGTCGCCAGAGCCAAATGCCCAGTCGGTTCGGTCGTTTGTGATTGATTTTGTAAAAGAACGCCTGGATGATTACCTGCACATCAACCCGTCGGTGCGCGATGCCCTTAAAAAGCGAATCGAACAGTCGGAACGGGAACGCAAGGAACTCGCCGGTATCAAAAAATTGGCCAATGATCGTGCCAAAAAGGCAAGTCTTCACAACAAAAAACTGCGTGACTGCCGAAACCACCTGTCCGACCCGAAAGCAGAAGATCGCTATCAGACGACTTTATTCATTACCGAGGGTGATTCGGCCAGTGGATCGATTACCAAATCGCGCAATGTTCAGCTGCAGGCTGTATTTAGTTTGCGGGGAAAGCCGCTAAACTGCTTTGGTCTGACCAAGAAAGTGGTGTACGAAAACGAAGAGTTCAACCTACTTCAGCATGCGCTGGACATTGAGGAAGGACTGGAAGGATTACGGTATAACCGTATCGTGATTGCTACGGACGCGGATGTCGACGGAATGCACATCCGGTTATTGATGTTGACATTCTTTCTGCAGTTTTTCCCCGATCTGGTCCGAAATGGACACCTCTATATATTGGAGACACCGTTGTTCCGGGTACGGAATCCAAAAAACCATAAGGAGACCACCTATTGCTATTCGGACGATGAGAAACAAAAAGCCATTGGCAAACTGACGAAGAGTGGCAAAAAGATCGAAATCACCCGGTTTAAAGGGTTAGGAGAGATTTCGCCGGAAGAGTTTGGGCTGTTCATCGGCGAGAGTATGCGACTGGAACCCGTCATTATGGAAAAGGAAACCTCTATTCCGAAGCTGCTCAGCTACTTCATGGGTAAGAACACGCCGGAACGGCAACGATTTATCATTGATAATCTTCGAGTTGAAAAAGATGTAGATGAAGCCGCACTGGTGGCCTAAATTGATTTTAGCGTATTTATAGGTCAAACAGACATCCGCTCGAATTTTGAAGGGCGATCTAAAGAGCCTCCTTTCTTAAGCTTTGCGCAGTACTACAATGCCAAAGTCTGAGAGGAGGCCTTTTTATGTCGGTCTATATCCGCCAACCAATTGAAGCTGTAAACATAGCTTTCTAATCCGTTGGCTCTCAAAAGTACAGGCCCATCTTCAGCTGCTTAAGAACAAACTCCTCTGGTTAGTAAATAGTGGCATACTATTGAATTTATATACTAATTATATATTGTTTACTTACAAGGTAATATTGAAATAAATTATTAATTATATTCAATTAGTCTTTTTTAATCTTCAATAATGACTTCTTGATATTATACTATTAATCTTGCGTATTTGGCTAGTAATCTTTTAAGAAAACAGTCTTTTTATTGTAGATAATACATTTGATTTATGGAGAAATATCAAAAGATTATATTGGATAATAGAGTATACTAATTATTATTTTTGTAATTATTTTCAATTGTTTACTAGGTTATTACATAGATATGTACAAATAATAAAGATCATAATTTTTTAATCTACATTAAAACATATTGAATTTATCCAATTAACTTTGATGTTAATATCTATTTATCTACAAACTATGCACAGATCTTTATTGAGTCTCTTGTTATTTATTGTAACAAGTAGTTACCTGTACGCTCAGACGACGGTCCGAGGCAGTATCACGTCATCGCAAGACGGAGGGCCACTACCAGGTGTCAGTGTGGTAGTGAAAGGTACCTCCGTAGGAACAATCACTGACAAAGAGGGGAAATTCTCCATTAACGTCCCCAAATCGTCCGCTACGCTCGTTGTAAGCTTTATCGGCTTTGTTACGAAGGAAGTCGACGTGACCAGCAAAACAGCTGTCACTATCGCACTTGACGAGGAAGGCCGCTACCTGAATGAAGTTATGGTTGTGGGCTACGGAACCGTAAACAAAGAAACCCACGTAGGTGCCTCTAATCAAATCGATGCTAAGACCTTTGCCAATCGACCAAATTCCAACGCCTTAAACTCTGTTATCGGAGCGGCACCAGGCGTGCAGGCTACCCAGGCAGGTGGGGCTCCAGGGTCGGCTCCTGCTATTCGGGTCAGAGGGTTTGGTTCGATCTCAGCCGATAATTCAGCGCTGTATGTAGTAGACGGTGTTCCCTACAACATGAGTACATCGAGTATCAACCCTGACGATATCGAATCGATTAGCATTTTGAAAGATGCGTCAACAACGGCTATTTACGGATCGCGGGGTGCCAACGGTGTTGTTATGATTACGACTAAGAAGGGTAAAAACAACCGTAGTAACCTGACGTTCAATGCATCGGTCGGCGCGATTTCCAGAGGCTTACCCGAATACGAAACCGTTTCGGCACAGGAATACTATCCGTTAATGTGGGAAGTATACCGGAACACGCTGCAATATGGTTCATTGAAAATTCCTCAGGATGTAGCCAGCAGCATTGCCTCTGGACTGACTACAACCTATAATGGTAGAAATTATACAGGCATCACGGACCTGTTGAAATACAATCCGTTTAATGTAGCCGACAACCAGCTCGTTGATGTGAACGGCAAACTAAATCCAGCCGCTCAATTGCGGTATCCAGAAGATTTGAACTGGGTCGATGCCATTCAGCAGGGCGGCAAAAGCCGTAGTAACTACAGTCTCTCGTATGATGGCGGTACGGCAAAATCGGATTACTTCGTCTCGTTGGGCTATACGAAAGAGCAAGGGTATCTGTTAAAGTCTGATTTTGAGCGTTTTAGTGGGCGTATCAATGTAAATACTCAGGCTACGAAATGGTTTAAAACCGGCTTTAACTTAACCGGAACGTACAGTAAAGCTAATACAGATGCGGGTAGCGATGGGGGAACTTCATTTATTAATCCATTTTACATCTCTCGCTTTATCGCGCCAATCTACCCGGTTCACAAACACGATCCGACAACGGGAGATTACATCCTGGATCAATACGGCAATCAGGTGTATGACCTGGGCGATTCGCGACCATATGCGAGTGGACGACACGCAGTTTGGGAAAACCAGTTGAACGACCGGAAGCAATTTCGTGGCGTTATTGGTGGCCGGACCTATGCTACGATAAATCTGTTTCCTGGCTTTAAAGCAACGACGAACGTAAGTTTCGATTTACAGGATACCCAGTACCGCACCTACGATAACCCAATCGTTGGGGATGGCGCTCCGGCGGGTCGTGCCAGTAACAACCTGTATCGGACTACCTCAACGACCTTCAACCAGTTGCTGGAATATGATAAGTCGTTTGGCAAGCACAATTTAAATGTGTTGGCTGGTCACGAGAACTATTCATATAAATACAACTCGCTGACGGGCTCTCGCTCGGGTATTATTGTGGACGGTATCACCGAGTTAGTCAACTTTGCGTCGGTATTGGGGGTTTCTTCGTTTGAAGACAACTATACCATTGAAAGTTTCTTCTCAAGAGCCAATTACGACTTCGATAAAAAGTATATTCTGAGCGCAACGCTCCGAAGAGACGGTAACTCTAAATTCTACAAAGACGTTCGTTGGGCCAACTTCTGGTCGCTGGGTGCTGCGTATAACCTGGAGAAGGAAAGTTTCTTCCAGGTGCCCTGGATTGACCTGCTGAAAGTACGTACCTCGTACGGTGTAGTTGGGAACGAAAATTTAGGTACTGATATTGGCCTCTATCCGTATCAGTCTCTATATACACTTGGCCGGAACAACAATGCTGAACCAGGTTTTACCCAAGCTTCTTTACCCAACAACAACCTAACCTGGGAAACGGGTAAAAATTTCGATTTAGGCATTGATTTCAGTCTGTTCAGAAACCGGGTATCGGGTAGTGTTGAGTACTTCAACCGCGTTACCGATGGGTTGATCTTTAACGTTCCGCTTGCTTTATCAAACGGTGGAACTACCAGCGGAAACTTCACGATCCCCAGCAACATTGGTAATCTGTACAATAAAGGGTTTGAAATCCAATTGACGGGAGACGTGGTCAGAACGTCGGATTTCAAATATTCGGTGACTCTGAACTGGACGACCTTTAAGAATCAGATTACGAAAATGCCGGATAACCAGCCACTGATTCAGTCGGGTACAAAAGGCTATAGCGTAGGGCATTCGATTTATGATTTCTACATGCGTGAGTTTTATGGCGTCGATCCAGAAACGGGTAACTCGTTATACCGCACCAATGCCTTAACGACCAATGCCAAAGTAATTGGAGCCGATACCGTAACGACGGTTATTTCGGAAGCAAACTACCGGTACACCGGGTTTTCATCGATCCCAAAATTCTATGGCTCAATGAACAACAACCTGTCATACAAAGGCTTAACTCTGAGTGTATTATTGACCTATCAGGTAGGTGGCAAAGTGTATGACGGTGCTTATGCTTCTCTGATGCACGGGGGGAACTATGGTACAGCCCTGCACAAAGATGCGTTTAAACGGTGGCAGAAACAGGGCGACATCACCGATGTACCGCGTTTCGACAATGGTAACGTGACCAACCTGACGGGTACAAGCACACGTTACCTGACCGATGCATCTTTCCTTCAGATCAACAACATTACGCTGAGCTATGCGCTTCCTTCTAGCTTACTGAATAAGATCAGCGCTAAATCGGCTAGTATTTACTTCTCGGGCGAAAACCTGGCCTTATTCTCGGCTCGTGTCGGTATGAATGTAACCGGCTCGTTCAACGGAACGGTAGACAATACCTACAACTTTAACCGGGTACTATCGGTTGGGGCACGCCTTGGTTTTTAATACGGGAAAGACTTGAAAACACATTTAACAATGAAGAAATTAATCATAAAAGGAGTTCTGGGAATGGCGGTTGCCTTCTCCCTCTTCGGTTGTGAACAGGAATATCTGGAAACGACACCAACGAACCAGGTTTCGACGGCAGATGCCTTTACAACCACTAAAAATGCATGGGCTGCCCTGAACGGTATTCACCGACTCCTGTATTCCCAAATTTTTAGCGTTCAGGCGCAGGGTGGCCAATCGGGTAATATGCTATACATGGACATAATGGGCGAAGACGTCGTATTCCCCAATGCGTCTAATACCTGGCTGCTTGCCGAATATCGCTGGACTAATTCTCATAGGAACCCATCAAGCTCGATTGTTTTCTATAATTATGAGTTCTATTATGTGATCATTGGTAATGCCAATATGATCATTAATAACATTGATGGCGCTACCGGAACCGATGCGGAAAAGAAAGCCATCAAGGCCGAAGCATTAACCTATCGGGCCTGGGCTTATTTCCAGATGATTCAATTGTTTGGTGAACGTTTTGTCGCGGGGGCTGCCAATGAGGGACTGGGTGTTCCGCTGGTACTAGAGGCTAAAACCACCCCGACCCCCCGTGCTAAAGTATCGGAGGTTTATACGCAGATCAACAAGGATATCGATCAGGCCATTGGTTTGTTTACCGGTTATACTCGCCTGAACAAATCACATTTTGACCAAAGCGTTGCTAAAGGCATCAAAGCCCGGATTGCACTGACTCAGCAGGATTATGCTACGGCCGCTCAGATGGCCAAAGAAGCTCGTACCGGTTATAGCCTGATGTCGAACACGCAGTATCTGGATGGTTTTAATGACTACACGAATCCAGAATGGATGTGGGCCTCCAAAATTGTGGCCGATCAGACGAACTATTTCTATTCGTTCTTCGCCTATATGTCGATCAACTATAGTTCGACGGCCATTCGCTCTACACCGAAAGTGATGTTCTCGTCATTGTACAGCAAAATCAGAGCTACCGATGTACGTAAGAAACTATGGGATTCGACAGGTACAAATACGGCTGAGTTCCCGTTGCCAGCCTCAACCTTCCAGCGCTATAAATACCTGCAAAAGAAGTTTAAAGTGGCTGATCCATCCCTGAGTATCGGCGATGTACCCTATATGCGGGCGGCTGAGATGTATCTGATTGAAGCCGAAGCACTCGCTCGTCAGGGGAAAGATGCAGATGCCGCAACGGTTCTCAATACACTAGCGGTCAATCGTGATCCCAAATATACCAAGTCGACGTTGACCGGGGCCGCTTTACTCGATGAGATTATGGTTCAGCGACGAATTGAACTTTGGGGAGAAGGCTTCCGATTCTATGATCTGAAACGGACCAATTCACCACTGAATCGAAACGGCGGTAACCACAATGCGTCCTATACAAACGGGGTGTTTGATGTACCAGCCGACGATAAGAGATGGCAGTTCCTGATTCCGCAGGATGAAATCAACAACACGAACGGGGTAGTCGTACAGAACCCTCAATAAGTTTTAGTAGTTGATCAGATGTAACGCGCCTGGCTGAAATTTCGGTCAGGCGCGTTACCTTTTTGGGTCGCTGTGTTGCTGCTCATAACCATAACTTCCCGAAAGCTCCAAGCTTTCGGGAAGTTTAAATGCATGTCAATTTTAATTCAAAAGGGGGATAATGTTTGTAGGAGGCAAGAGGAAATGTACTTTTGTACGTTAAGTATGGCCATAATGACATTAGAATCCCTTCGTAACCAAATTGATTCCCTCGACGATCAGCTTCTGACGCTACTTAATCAGCGGATGGATCTGGTTCGTCAGGTGGGCGAGTTAAAACGTTCGACCAACGCCGTTATCTACCGGCCCGAACGCGAAAAGCAGATCATAGATCGGCTGCATGAACAAAACAATGGGTTGTTGAATCGCCCGGCTATTGAAGCGATCTTTCTCGAAATATTTGCCGTCTCCCGGAATCTGGAGCTTCCCGAACGAGTCGCTTATTTAGGGCCGGAAGGGAGCTTTACCCACCAGGCTGCCGAAAGCCGTTTTGGGGCCATGAGTACCTATCTGGCTTTGCCGAATATCCGTTCTGTATTTGAGGGAGTCGAAACCGGGCGGGTTCGCTTTGGCGTAGTGCCCATCGAAAATAACCAGGAAGGGGTGGTGGAAGAGGCCATTGACTTGCTGCTCGAAAAAGATCTGCGTATTGCTGCCGAGGTACAGATTCCCGTTCACTTCACGTTTGCCACCAAGGCCGAAAACCTGTCCGACATTACCCATATTTATTCGAAAGACATTGCGTTTGGCCAGTGTAGCCGGTTCCTGAGCGATTATTTTGATGGGCTTAGTCCCGAGCTGGTACCCATAGAATCAACCTCCAAGGCGGCAAAATTAGCCGCCCAAAATCCGAAGGCTGCGGCTGTCTGTTCAGGTATTGCGGCTAAGCTGTTCGATGTGCCCATCCTGTTCGATAACATTGAAAACAGCGACCTGAACCGGACTCGATTCCTGATTCTGGCGAAAGATTTTGTTAATCAGCCCAGCGGACACGACAAAACAACCCTGATTGCGAAACTTCAGAACACCGATTCGCCGGGGGTGTTGGCCGAATTTCTGCAGGAGTTTAATGCCCGGCGTATCAACCTGACCAAAATCGAAAGCCGCCCGTTGCGCGAAGGGGCAACCTTCCGGTACTGGTTTTTACTGGAATGCGAAGGCCACGCCAGCGACCCCGATTTGCAGGAAATCCTGAATCACCACGCGGCTGAGGTGAAATGGCTGGGGAGTTATGTAAGGGTCTCCTAGATTATAGGGTCATTAGTCGTCATTGATGGTCATTGGTAGACATTAGTTGTCATACGTTGCGGTTGTGACAACTAGCTACCAATGACTATTAATGCCCAAAAATGCCCACTAATGACAATTGATTCCATGAACAAATCTCGATTGGAAGCCTTTAGTGATGGTGTGCTGGCGATCATTATCACCATTATGGTATTAACCATCCATACGCCACAACATGCTGAATGGGCTGCCTTAAAGCCATTGATTCCTGGATTTCTCAGTTACCTGATCAGCTTCCTGTTTGTGGGTATTTACTGGGGAAATCATCACCATTTACTACAAGCTATCAAGACCGTGAATTCTGGCATTATGCTGGCCAATCTGAATTTGCTGTTCTGGTTATCCCTATTGCCATTGGCGACGGGCTGGATGGGTGATAATTCCTTTGCCCCGAATACGATTGTACTCTATGCGATTATTTCAACCTTATGCGGCATTTCGTACTGGATACTCCAGCAGCAGATAGTGCAGGTTACACCACCTGAGTCGAAATTGCGGGAAGCCATTCGAAAGCAAAATGGGAAAGTTATTCTCTCCGCTTTATCTTGTGCACTGGCTGTGCCTATGGCATTTGTCGATCCGATTATTCCGGGTATGTTATTCTTTATCCAGTCGGCAATCTGGCTTATTCCAGACCGAAATGTCGAACGGGCGCTGTAATAACCGATGCTCGCTGGGCCAGTTAACGTAAAATGCCTTCCGTTTCAGCATAAACGGTTGTCATAGGTAACGATAAACCGATGCTGGCCAAGTTGATGGATTCTGTGGGTAGGCTGGCTTCGGAGGCCAGGAACCAATAGCCCTGTTCGTGTTTCCGGAAAACCTCGGCTCGTATTTTTTCAGAGTCGATAAGCAAATATTCCTGAAAAGTAGGGGAGTGGCGGTAAAGCGCGAATTTATCACCGCGATCAAAGGCCGCGGTTCCTGGTGATAGTACTTCGGCAACGAGCATCGGGTTGGTAAGGGTATCCTGTACGTCATCGTGGTACTGGTTCGGTCCACAGACAACCACAACATCGGGGTAGGCATAAAGCGAATCTGTGGGAACGTTCACCCGTTGGTCACTTGAATAGCTGCGGCACCCTTTGCCACGTAAATGAAAACCAATCTCGATAGCTATGTTTTCTTTAACTCGATTGTGATTCGTAGATGCTCCTGCCATTGGAATGATATCTCCAGCTACGTACTCACTTTTGAACGCAGCTTCGCGTTCCTGCTGGAGATAAACGTCGGGGGCGATATAAATTTTTTCGGCTACCATAAAGCCAATTTTTCGTTTTCGTAAAACTACAAAATATTATTTATAGTTACAGGCTAAAAGTCGCAGCTAGCTGCTTAACACAAACGATGGAATCGAACGATAAAACAGAACGAATAGTCGAAGCGCGGATGAAACTCAAACGTCGGTTTGAGGAGAAAATGGCGCAAACTCCCTCCATGACCGACGAAAAGCCACGAGGTTCTGGGCAGCCGAATCGGCACGGAATGCCCACGGTTCCGGTTGGGCAGACTGTTACGACCAAATGGCCAGTGCTGGATTTAGGCTACCAACCGAATATTCCACTCGATAAATGGCAACTGGCTATCGACGGTGAAGTGAACCATCCGGTTCGGCTCAAATGGGAAGATTTGATGGCGCTGCCACAGGTAGAGGACACCAGTGATTTTCATTGTGTAACCACCTGGTCGCGGCTGGATATTCCGTGGGTAGGCGTTCGCTTTATGGACTTAGCCGCTCTGGTTGATCCCAAAGGAACAGCAACGCATGTGATGTGCTATGGCTACGATGGCTACTCGACCAACGTATCGCTCGAAGAAGCCCTCAAACCGGATGTGTTGCTTGTTCATACGGCCGATGGGCAACCCCTGCCCCGCGAACATGGTGGTCCATTGCGAATGATCACCCCGCAGTTGTATGCCTGGAAAGGATCTAAGTGGATCAAGCGAATCGAGTTTTTGTCGAAAAATCAACTCGGTTTCTGGGAAGAACGCGGTTATTCAAATACAGCTTATCCCTGGCGAAACGACCGGTATTCCTGACCTATTTACCTCAGCTTATCGATTATAGCTGCGCTCCACAGTATTTACAATAAACGGCGTCGGGGTCATGACCCTGACGACCGCAGTTTGGGCAAGCCTGGGTCGAAATTTCCTGCTTTTTACTGGCTGTGGTCAGGCTGACAGCCACAATACCCGTTGGAACCGCAATAATGACGTAGCCCAGCAACATAATGATGGTAGCAATAAATTTACCCATTGGTGTGCTGGGGACAATATCGCCATACCCAACTGTAGTGATCGTAATGACGGCCCAGTAAATGCTTAATGGAATACTCTCAAACCCGTTGGAACGTCCCTCAACAACGTACATCATGGCTCCAAGGGTGACAACTAGTGCCAGGATAGCTACGAAAAAGACCGTAATTTTTGCCCGACTCTCGCGGAGGGAATAAGCCAGTACTGAAGCAGCGGCTGTGTACTCCCCCAGCTTCAAAATGCGGAAAACACGCAGGAGCCTAAGTATTCGTACAGTAGCAAACTCGGGAGCGCCAAGCATAAATAAGGTAAGGTAACTTGGCAAAATGGCCAGCAAATCAACAAGACCAAAGAAACTGGTTATGTACCGTAGAGGTTGTCGAATACTGATGATTCGTAGAACATACTCAACCGTAAACAGAACAGTAAATACCCATTCAATTTGGTCAAAGACTAACCCATAAGCTCGTGCTAACGATGGAATACTCTCCAATATCACGGCCATTACACTGAAGAGGATCAGGAAGAGTAACGTAACATCAAAGGCACGACCAGCCCATGTGTCAGCCTCGAAAATGATTTCGTGAAGCCGGTTTCGGAAACGCTGCCATCTGGAGTTCATGATACGAAGTTGTTAACGAACTTCAGCTAATGTAAGCGATCCCGAACGTCCATTAGTGCAAAACCAAGCAGATTTTTACCCTGCCATTGAGTAGGATCTTCAATCATTGGATTATCCTTCGCCATCCCGATGCCCCAAATCGCGTCAACTGGACTCGCTTCAACCAGAACCCGGTTACCTGTCGTTAGTAAAAAATCGCGTAGGTCAGGGTTTTGTGAAAATTTGTGGAAGTTGGCCCTGATCACAATGTCGACGCAGGCATTATCCCAGGTTGGTGCGTCGAAATGGTGAACCGTACGACCTATCTTCTTGGCTTCGGCAGGTGTTGCGCTGGCAAGAATCGTAGTCAAGGCATCCGAGTCACCAAATAAGCGGGCTTTTTCGGCCATCATATAATGCTCGGCCGACGGATACCGTATCCCATCGACGTCAAACGGAGCTACCCACCACTGACTCAGGCAAGACTCGCCAATGCGACCATCCTTTCTCGGCTGATGACCCCAGAAAAAAAGGTACTTCAGTCGGGTTGATTGGGTATACTGGTCAATCAGCCAGTCGAGCGTGTAGACCATACCGTTAAATCATGAGTAAGCGCCAAATACCCGAAATGAGCAATAAAAGCAGAGCCGCAGGTGTCAGCACTTTCCAGCACAAAAACATCATCTGGTCGACCCGAACGCGGGGAAACGTCCAGCGTACCCACATCTGAATCAGAACTGCAAAAAAGGCTTTCGACAGCAGCCAGAACCCTCCTGTGATATGCCCCCAAATGGTACCGGGTTCACCACTCGTCCAGTCAGCTAGTCGGAGAGGGCCGAGGTTCGGGAAGGGCGTATTCCAGCTACCCAGAAACAGAACCGCGCCCAGAAACGATACCAGCAGCATCATGGCGTACTCCGACAGGTAAAGCAACGCAAATCGCATCCCCGAATATTCGGTATGAAAACCCGCCACAATCTCTGATTCCCCCTCGGGTAAGTCGAACGGAGCCCGGTTGCTTTCGGCTAGCGTACAGATGAAGAAAATGATGTACGCAAAAAACAGGAAAGGATTTCGGAGAATGTTCCAACTGAAAATACCGCCCCAGGTCGACACATCGATACCGGTTGCTTTCAGGCCAAACAAATAATTGGTCTCATGCCCAAAAATGCCCTGCTGAAAACTGATGTCCTGTAAATTGAGCGTCTGACAGATCATGACCACGCACAGAATGGTCAGGCCAAGTGGTATTTCGTAGGAAATAATCTGCGCTACGGAGCGCATCGCGCCAAATAGCGAATACTTGTTGTTCGATCCCCAGCCTGCCATCAGAATGCCCACCACATCGAACGACACAATGGCCATCAGGTAGAACACGCCCAAATCAGTTTTTGAACCCTGTAGATCGGGCGTAAGCGGAAGTACTGCAAAACCGGCAAATACCGAAGCAAAAATGATAGAAGGCGCCAGCAGAAACAACCGCCGATCGGCAGCCGTGGGCACAATATCTTCTTTCTGAAGCAACTTCAGCAGGTCAGCAAAGAGTTGCAGCAATCCCCATTTCCCGGTTTCCATGGGACCAAGTCGGTCCTGCATAAATGCCGACACCTTCCGTTCGGTATACACCCCAACGACGACAAAACCGGAAGCCATGGCCAGAAAGATAGGGAGAGCAAGCACGTTAGTTAATGATGAATGATGAATGACGAATGATTTTGCGACTGCAACACCTCATTCATCATTCATCATTTATAATTCATAATTAGTTAAAACTCGGCGGTTTTGGGTGCTCGGGGGAAGGGGATTACATCGCGGATGTTGCCCATACCCGTTACGAACAGAACCAGCCGTTCGAAGCCCAGGCCGAAACCCGCGTGGGGAGCCGTCCCGAACCGGCGGGTATCCAGATACCACCAGATCGCTTCGGGTTCAATACCGACTTCCTGCATCCGGGCTACCAGTTTGTCCAGATCCTCTTCGCGTTGTGAACCGCCAATGATTTCGCCAATGCCAGGAAACAGGACATCCATAGCCCGAACGGTTGGCCCAAACACCTCGCCACGTGCACTGGTAGCTGGTTCACTGTCCTGCTTCATGTAAAATGCCTTAATAGCACGTGGGTAGTTGGTCAGAATAACTGGTTTCTTGAAATGCTTTTCCACCAGATACCGCTCATGTTCCGACTGCAGATCGATACCCCATTTCACCTCAAACTGAAACTGGCCCTTCTTCGCTGGTTTTGAGTTGATTAGTATATCAACCGCTTCGGTATAGGTAAGACGGACGAATTCGTTGTTGATGACAAACTGGAGCTTTTCGAGCAGGCCCAGTTCGCTTTGCTCTTCTTTCTTTTTAGTTTTCTCTTCCTCTTTGAGCCGGTTGTCCAGAAACGCCAGATCATCGGCACAGTGCTGAAGCGCGTATCGGATAACGTTCTTGACGAAGTCCTCGGCCAGATTCATGTTATCTTCCAGCTCGTAGAACGCCATTTCAGGTTCAATCATCCAGAACTCGGCCAGGTGGCGAGTCGTGTTGGAGTTTTCAGCGCGGAAGGTTGGCCCGAAGGTATAAATCTTACCCAACGCCATAGCGCCTAGTTCTCCTTCCAGTTGACCAGAAACGGTCAGGTTGGTTTCGCGACCAAAGAAGTCCTGGCTGTAATCAACTTTACCCTCTTCGGTCATCGGAGGTTTGATGGCGTCCAGCGTGGTTACCCGAAACATTTCACCAGCGCCTTCGGCATCAGAAGCGGTAATGATGGGCGTGTTAAGGTAGAAAAATCCGTTGTCGTTGAAATACTTATGAATGGCAAAGGCCAGGGCATGACGAATCCGCAGAATCGCGCTGAACGTATTGGTACGCGGACGTAGGTGGGCAATTTCACGCAGAAACTCCAGCGAGTGGCGTTTGGGTTGAAGCGGATATTTTTCGGGGTCTGCCGTGCCATAAATCACAACCTCCGTTAGTTTAACTTCGATGGCCTGACCCGCTCCCTGCGACTCCACGAGCTGCCCCGTAATAGCCAGGCAGGAACCCGTCGTAATCAGTTTCAGTGTATCTTCGGGAAGCTGGCCGGCCTCGGCTACTGCCTGAATGTTTTGTATGGTTGATCCGTCGTTGAGCGCGATGAAAACGGCATTTTTACTTTCACGTTTTGTGCGAACCCAGCCTTTTACGGTTACGGTAGTGCCAACGGGCAATTCGGTGCCCGACGAGGTTTTTAATAACTGCTTTATCGGTAAGTAACTCATACTAAAATGGTGACCCGGTAATGATTGTGGTCGCAAAAGTACGGATTGTCGGTTGAATAGCCCATAAACAATTTTATTCCGTAAAATCATAAGTAAGTAGGTGCGGGTCGATTGCTGCCGTATTTTTGCGCCAAATTGAGACAACAAACCACCCACCTCCGATAAGATGTCGATAACCTTGTATATCGTTCGCCACGCAAAAGCTGAAGACAGAGCCATGTTTATGCCGGATCATGACCGGCAACTTACCCCCGACGGCATCATTGCAGCCGCCCGAATGGGGCGATACCTGCACGAGAAAGCTATTTTGCCAGATGTGATCATCAGCAGTACGGCTCCCCGTGCCAAAGACACAGCCAAAGTAATTGCCGAACAAACCGGATTTGATCTGTCCAGGATCGAGTTAAATCAGTTTTTATACGAAGGTGGCCCTAAAGCGTACCTGGCAGCCATAAACCTGTTGCCTCCAACGGTCAATGCGGCCATGATTGTAGGACATAACCCCGACGTATCGTATTTCGGTGAGTTTCTGACCCATCAGGATATTGGTTCCATGAGCAAAGGGGCAGTTGTCGCTATTACATTCGGAAACCTGACTTGGTCTGAAATCTCAGGCCGGACCGGAAAACTGGAATTTCAGATCGGACCCAAGCAATTGCCAATTAATGATAAATGATGAATTATGAATGATAGGTTTATAACGCCATCATGTATAATTCATCATGTATAATTCATCATTGAACAAAGTGAACCGTAATCGTCGCATATTCATCGTCGTCTTTATTGTTTTCACGACAATCGTTGCCCTGCTGGCCATTGATATGGCCCGCCGGACTACGGCCCCCTGGAACAAGCGCCGGGAAGCCGAACGGGCTTTGCCCCCTAAAGATGGTACCGTTGCCGACACGATGGCCAGAGACACGCTCCTTGACCCCTAACTCCGTTATGCTACAACTTAGCGCTGTACACCATATTGCGATTATCTGTTCTGATTACGAACGTTCGAAGCGGTTTTATACAGAGACATTAGGGTTTACTATACTGGGTGAATATTACCGGGCTGAACGGCAATCGTTTAAGTTGGATCTGGCGTTGAACGGGCAGTATCTCATCGAACTCTTCTCGTTTCCTAATCCGCCAAAACGCCCATCCCGACCCGAATCGGCTGGTCTGCGTCATCTGGCTTTTGCCGTTACTGATCTGGACAACGCGATTCAGCACCTGACCGAACAGGGAGTAGTGACGGAGCCGGTTCGTGTTGATGAACATACAGGTCGCCGATTCACCTTCTTCGCCGACCCGGACGATTTACCGTTGGAATTGTATGAAATGTAGAGACCGCACCAGCGGACCGGCGATCCCTCGCGTCTGCTGACCGGATGGTCCTTACACCGGCGGTTTATTGCTGATGCACAGGAGACGCAAGGGATTGCCTCTCTACAAGAGTATATTCACTAATACGTCAACCAGGGCATCGACATCATTGGCATCGTTATAGACGTGTGGAGCGATGCGGAGGACACGGGACCGTGCCGAGACAGAAACATTCTTTTTCAAAAGAGCTTGTTGTATGGTCATGGGATCGGCCTGTTCAGTAAGCCAGAGACCAACCAGATGATGGCTGCGACCTCTGCTACCATTTTCGGGCTCGATCTGACAGCCTAATTTTTCCAGAATGGGCCAGGCATCGGCCAGTAGGTTTTTTGTGTAATCCTGAATACGAGCCGGTTGCCAGTCGATCAGTTGTGTTAGGGCGGCTTCGAGCATGGGCATTTGCAGAAAATGCGTATGCTCACCTACGTTATACCGATACGCTTTGGATCGATATTGGGGTTGGTAATCCATCAACCGGTGAAACTGATTGCTGTCTAGTCGATTCATCCAGCCTTCTTCCAATGGAATGCCCTCATCGAAAGCTGGGCCAAAATAGGCCAATCCCAGCGAATAAGGCCCCATCAGCCATTTGTAGCCCGCACAAATAAGCGCGTCGGGTTGAACAGCTTCCAGGTCGAACGGAAGGGCTCCAATGGCCTGCGTTCCGTCAATGACCAGCCAGGCTCCCACATCCCGAGCCCGTTGGCTAATGGCTTCCAGATCGAACCGGATTCCATACATCCAATGTGCAGGTGGCACAACGACCATTGCTGTATCAGCGTCAATGGCATCCAGCAGTCGTTGATTCCAAAGCTCTCCTTTCGGAAACTCAGCAGGCATAGGGATAGTCGTTATGGTTAGACCTAATTCAGCACTGACACGGCTCCAGGCATAGACATCGCTTGGAAATTCGTCGCTGATCAAAACCAGTTTTTGCCCGGCCCGAATGCCTGGTTTTCGATGCAGGTTATGAGCTACTACGGCCATGCCATACGAAACGGAAGGAATGACGGCAATTCGTTCGGGATCGGAGTTGTGGATTAGCTTAGAGAAAAGGGCTCGGACACGAACGGCTCCTGTAAAAAACTCGTCGGGTTTTAAGCCAAATGGATTGGTCTGCTGGGAGAGCGCCGTGTGGCCTGCCTGTTCGACGGCTCGACTAAACGGAGCTTTGGTCGCGCAATTCAGGTAGTGAATGGTTGGTGGTAAACTGAATTGATCTTTTTGAGATTGAAGAGGATTTGTGTTGATGAGCATATAAAATTAGATCGCTGAAAAAATTGGCACGGGGTTTGTAAAGGCATAATTGAAACCTAAAACCTACCCCATAAAATGACTGCTTTACTGGGCATTGGCTCACGTGTTCGGCATGAAGAATTTGGCGATGGCGTTGTCATCAACCTGAAAGCCACCGGCTATACGATTACGTTTATCGAGCATGGCGTGAAGGTAATCAAATTCGACACACCCCTCACCATCCTGGATGCGTTGGAACCCGATGGCGATCTGGTTAGTCTGTTCGATGTCGAGCAGTCGCTGACTCGGGTTCTCCAACGCTGGGTCGACCAGACGGAAATCGTACCGCTTGGTGATAAGTGGAAAGGAGGCAAACTCATTCTGAAACCGGGCCGAGCCGATCTGGCACAAAAAGAGATACCGATCGACTCGTTCTTTCATAAGATTGTGATGGTTCGCGACCGCCTGCGTGTACTCGAACAACGGATTAATGCCAGCCCGCTCGACGATGAAGAGAAGATAAATATTCAACAATATATCACCCGAATTTACGGTAGCCTGACCTCGTTCAATCTGCTGTTCAAAAACCAGAACCAGCAGTTCGTGGGTGAAAAAACATTGGCCGACGCTTAACTGAAGTACTCGGTCGAACGATAACTATTTCATATAGTTTTGGGTTAGTTAGATTGGAAGCTCCCCGCTACTGTTTCAGTGGCGGGGACTTTTTTTGACCAGGATTTTTGGGATTTAACTGACCGACTGTGATTATCCCTTCTTCGAAGATTTAAAATAACGCGAACTATGAGATTTTTGACCGCGTAGCGACGGTCGGCCATTTTTCTACCAACATTCCGTGCCTACGGCACTTAATTAGCTGAAAATCAATGATTAAATCTCGTAGTTCGCGTTACAATAAAATCATAGTCAGTCAGTTAAATCCTATAAATCCCGGTTCCGACTTCTCGGATGGTACTCCCGAAGGGTTTGCTGGAGGTAATCGCGGTCGAGGTGGGTGTATATTTCGGTGGTGGTAATGGATTCGTGACCAAGCATTTGCTGAACGGCCCGAAGGTCGGCTCCCCCTTCGATGAGGTGAGTGGCAAAGGAATGCCGGAACGTGTGCGGGCTAATCGTTTTTTTGATGCCCGCTTCATCAGCCAGTTTTTTGATGGTCGTAAACACCGAAATACGCGAAAGCTGTTTACCCCGCAGGTTTAGGAAGATGGTATCTTCGTCGCCTTTCTGTACATCCAACTGGCTACGCACGTGCTGTATGTAAATACGCGTATAGTGCATGGCGTCTTCGCCAATCGGTACCAGCCGGACTTTGTCGCCTTTACCAAGAACCCGAATAAAACCGGCATCGAAAAAGCAGTTCGTCAATCGTAGATTGAGTAGTTCGGTCACTCGTAACCCGGAACTATACAATACTTCGAGCATAGCCCGGTCGCGCGTACCGCCGGGAGTCGATAGGTCGATGGCGCTTAGAATGGCTTCGATTTCCGGAAAGTTTAATGTATCGGGTAGTTGTCGGCCCAGTTTTGGCCCTTTAAGTTGCTGCGTCGGGTCATGCTGAATCAGATTTTCGAGAAGCAGGTATTTAAAAAACGATTTTAGTCCTGATAGCATCCGCCCCTGACTGTGTGCCGATAGACCAAGCTCGCCCAGGTACTTCAGAAAATTCATCAATTCCTTTTCCGTTACCTGGGTTGGGTCCAACGCAGGGTTGGTCAGGAGAATGTACTCGTACAGTTTCTCCGCATCGTGCAGATAGGCCTCCACTGAATTTTCGGCCAGTGATCGCTCCAACTTGAGGTAGTTCTTAAAGGCGTTTATATAACTTTGCCACATAGGACGGTGAATGAATAATATACATTGAATAATGTGCAATGAATAATGGATAATGCTGGCCTACTGAGATTGCCAGAGTTTTCCATCGGTCAATGTCCCGTACTCATTATTCATAGTGCATTATTCATTGTACATTATTCATAAAGTATGAAACAGATTCTTATTATCAACGGCCCGAACCTCAACCTGTTAGGTAAGCGCGAGCCGACTATTTACGGCAATCGCTCGTTTGTCGATTACCTCGAAACCCTCGAACAGCAGTTTTCGGATGTGCAACTTCGCTATTTTCAGTCGAACCACGAAGGCGAACTAATCGATAAAATTCACGAACTCGGTTTTGATGTCGATGGCATTGTGATCAATGCCGGAGCCTACACGCATACATCCATTGCCATCGCCGATGCCTTATCGGCGGTTACAGCTCCTGCTGTTGAAGTGCATATCTCGAACGTACATGCCCGTGAATCGTTTCGGCATCACAGCTATCTGTCGGCCAAATGCAAAGGTGTAATCGCCGGGCTTGGGTTGTTGGGATACGAGTTGGCTGTGCGGTATTTAATTAATAATGGCTAATGTGAAATGGATAATGAACAAAAAGGCTAGCCATTCATTACTCATTTTACAGTATTATTTGTCCATTATCCATTTTACATTATCCATTAAGCAATGATCACATTTTATCCCGGTCCTTCAAAAGTTTACCCGCAAGTGGCCGATTATGCGGCCGAAGCGGTGCATCAGGGAATTGTTAGCCTGAACCACCGCAGTGCAGGTTTTATGGACATTGTAAAAGAGACCATACGCCTGTTACATGAAAAACTTGCGATCCCGGCCGACTATCACATTGCGCTGGTGTCGTCGGCAACGGAGTGCTGGGAAATTGTAGCCCAGTCATTGACCGACGAAGCCAGTTTGCACCCGCATAGTGGCGCATTCGGAAAAAAATGGGCTGAATATGCGTACCGAATAAAGTCTCCAACCAGCCTGAGCGAAGCCGATGTGTTGTGTATCGTGCAGAACGAAACCTCCAATGGGACCCAGGTAACGATGGAGACATTGGCTCAGTTTCGCCGGGATTTTACGGGTTTGATTGCCGTCGATGCGGTTTCATCAATGGCAGGTATCCTGCTCGACTGGTCGCTGGCCGATGTCTGGTTTGCTTCTGTGCAGAAATGTTTCGGTTTACCTGCCGGACTGGCTGTGCTGATTTATTCGCCAGTAGCGCTCAAAAAAGCCGCCGAAATAGGGGAGAAGGCTCATTATAACAGCCTTCTGTTCATCCACGAAAACTTCTCGAAGTTTCAGACCCCTTATACGCCCAATGGATTGGGTATTTACTTGCTGATGCGGGTTTTGCAGCAGGTTCCACCCATTGCCGAAGTGGCTACCGTTACCAGACAACGGGCCGCTAACTGGTATGCCTTTTTTGAGAACGAACTGGCCCAGTCGCCCTTCCGCTTATTAAATCAGGATAAGACTGTGCGATCCGATACGGTCATTGCTGTCGAAGGAGCAGAAGAGGATATAAAAGCCATTAAGGCCGCGGCTCAGCAGGCCGGAATCACGCTCGGTAATGGCTATGGCGACTGGAAGACTTCAACGTTCCGAATCGCCAACTTCCCGGCTATTTCCAACGAAGAGATTGAAGCGCTTAAGCAGTTTTTGCTGGCCTATTGTAACGCGGTGGTGCGGCATACCGACATCTTGCCCGCATCGTGAAAAGAAATTTATAGATCATAGTGCGGATAGAATGTCGGAATGTGCCGACGGGGCTTCGCACCACCGCGTTACCTATGCCTAATTTTAAAGAAATTGTCTCCGTTACGTTGATTTTGTTTTCGGTGATTGATGTCATTGGCTCATTGCCTGTGATCATTGACCTCCGCCGTAAGTCGGGGAAGATTGAATCCGAACGGGCTACCCTGGCTTCGGGAGCCTTAATGGTTGCTTTCCTGTTCGTAGGCGACCAACTGTTGGCGTTGTTTGGCGTTGATGTGGCCTCGTTTGCGGTAGCTGGTGCGTTAATTATTTTTCTGATCGGGCTGGAGATGATCTTGGGACGAACCATATTCAAATCAGAAGTTGAAACGGACGGGGCCACGCACATTGTCCCCATTGCTTTTCCACTCATTGCCGGAGCCGGTACCTTAACGACCCTTATTTCACTCCGGGCCGAGTACCAGACAATCAATATTATCATTGGCATTATCCTGAATCTACTGCTGATTTATGCCGTACTCCGGTCGTCGGGCTGGCTGGAGAATCGGCTGGGTTCGGGAGGCCTGGCCGTGTTACGGAAAATCTTCGGTATTATCCTATTGGCTATTGCGATAAAGCTGCTCAAAACCAATCTGATTCCTGGTTTTTAAGGTACGGCAAGAATTAGATTTTTATTTAACGTGAACTATGAGATTTAGTCATTGATCAGTAGTTAATTAAGTGCCGTAGGTACGGAATGTTTGTAGAAAAATGGCCATCCGCTACGCGGTCAAAAGTCTCATAGTTCGCGTTTTATTTACTGTCTGTGGGGGACTTGGGCGCTTCACAAATCCGCTCAAGAAAATCAGATATGACTGCTACTTGATAATTAAATAGTAAGATGGCAGCTATGTAACAAACTGCCGGTATCCAGATAGATGTATAGCGAGCGTTTTTCCCGATATCTAAAACGCAGATTAAACTCACCGCGAAAAGTAGTATGCTCAAGGTAATAAGGAACTCTGCGTTTGGCTTATATGTGACTGCTAATGTGTTATTGAATGGTTGAAATGTGCCATCAGCAATAACGTTCATAGTTCTTCGATTCGTAAATGATGTTGGCTCAATTGAAAACTTTAATCCACTTAAATAACCTAGAAACATATCGTCGTCTGTAGTAGCGTTAAATATGTTTTTGTTCGGCGTATTAAGAATGACTGTATTGATTCGTGCAAGTATTTCATCTACACTTGACTGGGTGGTATAGGTGTGTTTTGCGTAAAACGTTAGACTAAGCATTTTGGAATACTCTTACTAGGAGGTGAATTTTACAAAATATACGGTTTTCAGGCAGCATATACCAGGTGAGAAATGTTCGAATTAAAGCTGAAATCTCCGAAAAAGACAAATTGTGTGGATAAATACAGGATTTTTAAAGGTAAAACAGCCCAATTTCTACGTTTTTGTAAAAAGCCGCTAAGATTATAAAGTGATAAAAAAAATAGCCTAAATATGGTTGTTTACTGTATCAAACGAATTTTAATTATAACTTTTCCTGAAAAACAGTAAAAAATATGGTTTAAGGGGGGTGTGGCATTTATTTTTTATTGTAAACCCGCATTATATTTGCCAAAAGTATTGCACAAAACCCCTATTCAACTCAATCCACTTGTACATCATGGCAAAGGCGAAGTTAGAATACATTTGGCTCGATGGTTATAAGCCCACCCAAAGCTTGCGTTCAAAAACCAAAATTGAAGGCGATTTCTCTGGTAAACTGGAAGACTGCCCTATGTGGTCGTTTGACGGTTCGTCAACAGAGCAGGCTCCTGGTGGTTCATCTGACTGCTTGCTGAAACCCGTTTTCATCTGCCCTGATCCACAGCGTAAAAATGGCTACCTCGTGATGTGCGAAGTGCTGAACGCTGATGGTACCCCTCACGAGTCGAACGGCCGTGCCACGATTGAAGATGACGACAACGATTTCTGGTTCGGTTTCGAACAGGAGTACTTCCTGTGGGATGAGTCGATCGATCGGCCACTGGGCTTCCCGACAGAAGGGTTCCCAAAACGCCCACAAGGTCCTTACTACTGCTCGGTAGGTGCTAAGAATGCCTACGGTCGGTATATCATCGAAGAACACCTGGACGCTTGCCTTGATGCTGGTCTGAACGTAGAAGGTATCAATGCAGAAGTAGCAACCGGTCAGTGGGAATTCCAGATTTTCGCTAAAGGTGCGAAAGAAGCTGGTGACCAAATCTGGGTTGCTCGCTACATTCTGGAGCGTATCGGTGAAAAATACGGTATCTCGATCAACTGGCACTGTAAGCCGCTGGGCGATACTGACTGGAACGGTTCAGGTATGCACGCTAACTTCTCAAACACGACCCTTCGTACGGCGGGCAGCAAAGAAGTGTATGACAAAATCTGTAGTGGATTTGGTCGTACGCCTGAGATCATCAAAGCCTGTATCGACGTATACGGCGCTGATAACCACCTGCGTCTGACGGGTAAACACGAAACCCAGTCGATCGATCAGTTCTCGTTTGGTGTATCGGACCGCGGTGCTTCGATCCGTATCCCAATTGCTACCGTAGAGCGCGGCTGGAAAGGCTGGCTGGAAGATCGTCGTCCAAACTCGGCTGCCGATCCTTATAAAGTAGCTGCCATTATCATCAAGACTGTTAAAGATGCTGAAGCTGTAGAAGCGTAAGCCACTTGATATAGTTTATCGAAAGCCCGACTGCGAAAGTGGTCGGGCTTTTTGTTGCCCCTTGGAGACCGTTTATCAAGTTTGTTTAATTCAAGCCCTGCTTTTCGCTACCTTTAACTATCATATTCCCTGAATCTTAACGTGAAAAAAGCTATGGAAGCCAAAGACTATGATTTCGAAGAAAAATGGAAACAGTTTGAAGAAACGGGTAAAGAAGTATCCGGTACCATCGGTGCGGTAGCTGGGGCCATAGTGGGTATTTCGGTCTTGGGATTGGGCGCACCGGTTATGTACTTTTCAAAAAAAGCGGCTGGGAAAGACACAGCGGAGGCACTACGGGAAACCGGAAATAAGGTGCTGGAAAAGACCAAATGGATGAGCGAGTTTGGCCGGTTTACCGGCAAAAAATTCGGCCCTAAAATTTTAGGAACTGTGCTTTTTGGCGTAACAGGCTTGCTGTCGGGCGATGAATAATTCCGTAATCACTCGTCATTAGTAACTGAAGCTTCTTCCTTTTCGTCCGCTTAAATCAAGAAATTAACTGGTGAAAGTTCTGTAACTGGCAGAAGGGGTGTATGTTTGGTTAATTTTTCAATCTAAAATCTTAACCCCGCCCTAATGTCCAATTTTCGCTTTAAAGCTCTTGAAATGGCCCAAAATCGTCAGGCGATGCCCGTAGCGGCACCGACTGAACGCGTTGGCGATTTTTTTGGCAGTTATACATTCAATAATGAAGTAATGCGGTCGCTTCTGTCGCCCGAAGCGTACCTGAAAGTTACTGAAGCTATCAACACCAATGGTCAGATAGACCGGGCCATTGCTGATGAAGTGGCCGGGGCGATGAAATCATGGGCTACCTCAAAAGGAGCCACCCACTACACCCACTGGTTCCAGCCGCTCACGGGCGAAACGGCCGAAAAACACGACGCTTTCTTCGATGTAGGATCAGATGGGAAAGCCATCGAAAAATTTAAAGGGAGTGCCCTGGTTCAGCAGGAACCCGATGCCTCGTCGTTCCCCAGTGGCGGACTGCGCAATACCTTCGAAGCGCGTGGCTATACCGGCTGGGACCCTAGTTCGCCCGCCTTTCTGATGGACAACGGCGCCGGGGGGAAAACACTCTGCATTCCATCGGTATTTATTTCCTATACCGGCGAAGCCCTGGATTATAAAACTCCTTTGCTAAAAGCACTGAATGCGCTGGACAAAGCGGCTACGTCCGTATGTCAGTATTTCGACCGGAACATTACGAAAGTAACCCCTACGCTCGGGCCTGAGCAGGAGTACTTTGTAGTCGACCGGGCGCTTTTCTACGCGCGCCCTGATCTGGTACTGGCGGGACGGACCTTATTTGGTCATCAGCCTGCACGGGGACAGCAATTGGAAGACCATTATTTCGGCTCGATTCCCCCGCGTGTCAACGCCTTTATGGTTGATTTTGAGTTTGAGTCGATGAAGCTGGGGATGCCCGTCCGGACACGCCATAACGAAGTGGCACCGGGGCAGTTTGAAGTAGCGCCAACATTTGAAGAGGTCAACCTCTCCATCGATCACAATGCGCTGCTCATGGATTTGATGGAAAAAATAGCTGAGAAGCATAACCTGAAAGTCCTTTTTCATGAAAAACCCTTTGCCGGCATCAACGGAAGTGGTAAGCATAATAACTGGTCGATGGGGACAAATACGGGCGTTAATCTGTTGGCACCCAGTACGAAGCCTAAAGAAACGCTCCGTTTCCTGACGTTTCTGGTCAACGTGATTAAAGCGGTTCATGATAATGCCGACCTCTTACGGGCTAGTATCGCATCGGCTGGTAACGAACATCGACTTGGGGCTAATGAAGCACCGCCTGCTATTATGTCGGTCTTTCTGGGCGAAACCCTGACGCAAGCTCTAACCGACCTCGAAACCAAGTCGGAAGTGACCATCAACAAGGGCGATAATGTGTATTACAAACTGGGACTGAACCGGATTCCAAGCCTGATGCGCGATAATACCGATCGTAATCGAACGTCGCCGTTTGCCTTTACGGGCAACAAGTTTGAGTTTCGGGCTGTAGGTAGCTCCGCCAATTCGGCATCGACCATGACCGTACTCAATGCTATTGTAGCCGACCAGTTGAACAAGTTCAAAACCGACCTCGACGGACGATTGGCGCGGAATGAAAAGAAAGAACTGGCCATTGTCGATATTCTGAAAGAGTATTACGCCAACTCAAAACGGATTTTGTTTGAAGGAAACGGGTATTCCGACGAGTGGGTCGAAGAAGCAGCCCAGCGTGGTTTGTCGAACATCAAGTCGTCGCCTGAAGCACTGGCCGTTTACGTGCAGCCCGAATCACTTTCCTTATTTGAGCGGACTGGTATAATGAACCATGCCGAAGTCGAATCGCGCTACGAGATTGAACTGGAGAAGTACATCAAAAATGTGCAGATTGAGTCGCGCGTGATGGGCGATCTGGCGATGAATCACGTGGTATCAACAGCGCTGAAGTATCAGAACAAACTGGCCGAAACGGCCCGGAATTTGGTGGAGTTGGGTATGATTGCCGAAGCCGAACCTATCAAAGACATCCTACGTGAAATTTCGACCCGTGTGTTGGTTATCAAGAAAGGAGTCGAAACCATGATTGAGTCGCGAAAAAAAGCGAATAATGTGGCTGACACTACTGAACGGGCCCGTTTGTATGCCACCGAAGTAAAAGATCACTTCGATATTATCCGGTATGAAGTGGATAAGCTCGAAGAGATCGTGGACGACGAAGACTGGCCGCTGGTAAAATACCGGGAGCTATTGTTTGTGAAGTAATCCGAACCGGGATTTATGTGATTTACCTGACTGACTGTGATTAGGCCTTCTTTGAAGGCTGGTAGAAAAATCAAAGTCGGTCAGGTAAATCACATAATCCCGGTTCGGATTAACGTCTTACTATTTTGAAGGCGATTCCCCGGCCATAGCCCTGAGAAATGGCGAGTGTAATCCAGCTCAAGGCTAGCTGCTCCAGAAGCGCGAACTTGTCGTTGCCACCCATATCATAGCATTCGGCAAAGCCAGCGTCTTTGGCTAGCTGGGCAGCAATTGCTTTTCCTTTTGTACTATTTCCTGCCATAAACATATCGATACCTTCACCATTGTAGACAGGATCGATCATATTTTCGTAGCCGGTTGCGTTAAAGCATTTTACCACGTCGTTGGTAGCAGTGTTAGCTAGTACTGCCTCAGTCGTGTTTGTGAAACCAGGCAGTCCCATAGCGCGCCCAATGTTCATGGTGTCAATAATCACTTTACCAGTTGTATTGCCAAGCTCTCTGGCTATGTCGATTGCTTTCATGCCGGGTGTTGCCAGTATCACTACGCTACATTGGGCAACGGCGGAAGCTACCGTGGTAAACCGGTCTTCTCCGATCTTAGTGGCCAGCTTAATTGATTTTGCCGAAAGAGGAAATCGGGAGCCCATCAATACGGTATGGCCTGCCTGAATAAAGCGTTGTGCCAGAGCCCCACCAACGTTGCCAGTACCAATAATTGCGATGTTCATACTTTTTTGAATAAGAAGTGATTTAATGTCTAATCTAATCGTTGGCCAACAAAGTCGCCGTATTGAAAAAAATAAAATAAAACGGAATGAAGGTAAAAAGGGCAATTGATAACCACGGGTTAACAAAACCAAGGACTGCGCCTAGGCCATAGAGAAGCGGTCCAAAAATCAACGATTGCCAGGTAACCTTCCGGAAATCGGTTCGGTTAATGCTGGCCTGGAGAATATCAGGTTTGCCTTGTGCCTGCCAACGGATAAGGGTAAACGTAAACGACATTAGAACCATCACGACACCGAAAACAAATGTGGATACAGGGTTGCTGAGGTAATCGCCCAGTAGGGCCGTTGGGAACGGAATGAACGAACACCAGAGCAACAGTAAGGCATTGAGCCAGAAAATTCCGTGTGTAATATTGCTGATCTGATTGAGCAGCCGATGATGGTTTACCCAGATAACACAAACCATCAAAAAACTAATGATCCAGCTAATCAGTTTGGGCAAAAGCGCATAAAGCGCTTTACTCAATTCAGTAACCGACTCATGGTGAACGATACTGGGGACCTTGAGTTCCAGCACCAATAAGGTAACTATAATCGCAAAAACACCATCGCTAAAGGCTTCAACCCGCGTTTTGGAGAAGTAATTCATGGGTGATTTTAGGGGTTCAGTTCAGAATCTACGGACAACGTACACGCCCACAATTAACAGACCCACACCCACCAAACGCTGCCAGTTCATAGGGTGAGTGGGAAATTCAAAAACAGATTTTTCAGCGACTGTGCAGTTTGCGGAGGGTATATGATAGGCCAACCGTCAGCAGTTTATCGTCGGGCTGTACTTGGGTAACGACCACATTTTCGTGCGTATACGTATACAACGCATTGAAAGCCAGTCCGCGCCAGATCGGGAAGTCAAAGCCGAAGTCGAATTGCCAGCGGTAGTTGGCCGCATCCGAAAAAGCAGGCTGATAGTACGCATCGTAGTAAAGCCGTAGGTGATTGTCGAGCAGGTAATGCCAACCCCCCAGCCAGGCCGTACCGCGCCACAGGTCAATGGCTTGCGAGCCGTTATAACGGATTTCGTTATAGGTGGTCGCGGTAAAGCGCGTTTTTTCGAACACGGCCCCGGCCGATACTTTCAGTACGTTTCTGGGCGTATTGATGAGTTGCAGGGTGCCTCCGGCCCCAGCGAAATAGCGCAAGTCGATTTTCCGGCGGTAGTTGGTCGAAACATAGGCGATGGCAAACGGATACACCCGGCGTTCGGGATGGTAATAAAGGTAATTCCGGCTGAACAGATCGTTGTCGGCTTTTGTCGAATAGAACGATTGATACAAGCTGGAATTCTGCGACTTGAACACCCACGACCGTACCGGTGACGTAACTAGGTCCAGCTTGCCGCGTAGGGTGGTTACCTCTACATTTCCCTGCTGAAAATTGCCAGTCAGCGAAGCGCGTACCTGAAGCCGGGCCGTATCGCTTTCGTTCAACTGAGCTAAAACAGGAGTTGCGACCAGACAAATAAGGCAAATGATTCTGGCTACCAACGTTAACAGCTTCAATATTGACAATAGTCCTGAGTAATTTACTGATGGCAGAATGCAACAGTGGAGGCATCCATTGTAAACAGGGCAATAGATGTATAGACTGTTTTTTATGGATGCCTCACTACAACTGGTTTAGTTTTTTCGGTTAATAGAAAAACTGTTCCTGAACGATTTTACCATCATTCACGGTGTACATCGCAATTTCGTTCATGTTCATGCGGTTGCCGTCTTTGAACGTTACATCCAGGCCAATCGTGATGGCAATCTGATTACCGGCTACCAGTGGTCCGCCAACGTTACCGCCGTGTACTTCCTGAATCATTGCCTGAAATTGGTTGCCTTTTTCAATGATGGCATCCAGCCCTTCTACCGATTGCATTCCCTGGGCACTGGCCGGTTCGATGCTTTTGGCATCTGACGCATACAATTCGCGTTGAGCCTGTTCGTACTTACCTTCCTGGCAGAGCGCCACCAAACGATCGGCAATTTCCTGTGTTGTCATGTTATTTAATAAGGTAATGAATGAATATCGATGGCGTTTCCATCGAACTGTTCAGTAAGACGTTCAGACAGGGAAGACGATACCTGAATCGTCAATAATATTTACATTGAAAAATGCAATTGTCTGACAATCAAGCTGGTGGTGATTGGGCTTGATGCCTAACAGCTTTCATAGTTATTCGCCCAGTGCTTCGATTATTGCTTTTGCCGTTTCAGCACCCGAAAAATTCTGCTGACCGGTAATGAGGTTACCATCGCGGATGGCAAACCCACGCCACAAACCTGCCTGCACGTAGTTGGCGCCCAGCTTTTTAAGCTCATCTTCTATGCGCCAGGGCATCACGTGTTTATCGCGGGAAAGCAGGCCATATTCCCAGACGGCGTTATCGGCAAAATCTTCTTCAACATTGGCAAAGCCCGTTACAGTTTTTCCTTTTGCCAGGTACTCACCATTCGAAAGTTTGGCGTAGCGCAGAATAGCGGTACCATGACAAAGCGCCGAGGTGACTTTGCCAGCTTCATAAAACTGTACAAACTTTTGCTGAAGGGCTGTCGCGTTTTCAAATGAGAACATGGGAGCCTGACCACCCGCTACCACAATAGCATCGAAGGCATCAACGTCCAGCTCCGATACCGGTTTTGTATTATCGACCAGGGTGCGTAATTTTTCGGTATGGATAAAGCCCTGCGAAATGAGGTCCGTCGAAGAATAGCCGCTCTCATCGTTGGGGTCGCTCATGGCATCAGCTTCACACTTACCCCCGTTTGGACTGAAGATTTCGACCTCATAGCCTTTTTCGGTGAATTCATAATAGGGATGCGTCAACTCGCTCCACCAGAAACCGACCGGCCAGTTGGTCGTGGTCGAAACAGCAGGGTTGGCAATCACAATGGCAATACGTTTAGGATGCTTCGGACTTACAAGATTCGGGTCTTTTAAGCTCATGGTATTTGTATCAATTTGGTTTTTTATACATGTTTGATACAAATGTGATAGCTTATAGCCGTCAAGTCTATATATATACTTTTTAGTGTGATACTATCTTTTTAGAGAGTTATTGATAATCAGCATATAAAAAATAGGCCCCCGGCATTTATGCATAAATGCCGGGGGCTACTGTGTCAAAATTGCGCTGCTCTGATGTCGATTATAGGGAGCAGTTTGCTAAACAGCTACTGAATAATAAACCTAAAACAACGGTTTGTCGGTCAGATTATAGATTTTTTGAATATCATGAAGAATGGATGGGAAATCCAGCTGAAGGTCTTTGATGTGGCCAGATCGGAGGTCGAATACCCAGCCATGAACTTCTGGATAACCTGATTCTGTATAAGCAAGCTGTACGGCGGCCGTTTTAATAATGTTCACACACTGTTCCTGTACGTTCAGTTCAACCAGCCGGTCGTAACGAGCCTGTTCATCAGTAATTTGATCCAGTTCAGCCTGATGACCGCGGTACACATCCCGGATGTTGCGTAGCCACGGGTTTAGAAGGCCCATGTCTTTAGGTTGCATCGCAGCTTTTACGCCACCGCAGTTATAATGACCGCACACAATGATGTGCTTTACTTTCAGGTGCCGAACGGCGTAATTGATGACGGCCATTACATTCAGGTCGGTATTGTTGACCAGATTAGCCACATTTCGATGGACAAAGGCTTCGCCCGGCTGGATACCCATCATATCTTCGGCCGTTACCCGACTGTCGGAGCAGCCAATGTACAGATAGTCAGGTTGTTGGTTTTGGGACAGTTTTTTAAAAAAATCGCTGTCGGTACGAGTTTTTTCAGCAATCCATTGCTTGTTATTCTCAAAAATCTGCTCGTAGCTTGTCATAACTAAAGTAAAAAATTGTGACTGATGAGTTGTCTTGGTTCTTATTGAACTAGTGAATTGAGGGGTGAAGATAGCGGTTTTTACCAAACTCTTACATTAGTTTTTTTAATCAGTTTTTAATCTCGTCCGGACTGACGAGTCAATTTATGTATGTTTTGCGGACTGGCAGCTGATGCCGCTGGATTAAGCTAACTTGTGCTGAGAAAGCCACACCTATTTTGACTTTAGCTGTAGAAAAGATGAGTATGCTGCTATTTTCTATTTAAGTACGTACTTTGTGACCCTTGGCTTTAATTATTGCTTACAAAATGCCAGACTTTCTTGATAAAGGCCGCATTTTCTACAATCCTGTCGAATATGCCATGCATCAAATTGGCGGCACCTGGAAAATGCCCATTCTGTGGCGATTGAATAAGCAGGTGATGCGTTATAGTGAACTGAAAAAGTATTTGCCGCATATTTCCCATAAAATGCTTTCAACCCAACTACGGGAGCTCGAAGCCGACGGTTTTGTGATTCGGACTGTTTATCCGGTGGTGCCGCCAAAGGTGGAGTATACGCTGACCGAAAAGGGCAAACGGGCTATTCCGATTATTGAAACCATCCGGCAATATGGTATGGATCTTATGCGCGAAGCCAACATCGACCCTGATGTCGTGTTTAAAAAGCATGCGTAATTTGTACTAGTATTCCATTCTGCCTGACTAAACCTGGTGAATTCTGCATTAACTCTTCTGAACGACCTATGCCGACTGCCTCATCGGGGAGCGGCTACGCCACAGGGGGCCGAAGCCGCTCGTCTGCTCCGGTCGTATCTGACCGATATGGGCGCGGAAGTCCGTACAGAGTCATTTCAAACCCCTCGGACTTACGTAACCATCGTGTATTGGTTGATTGGCGGATTGCTGGTCAGCCTGGCCTTAATCCCCGTTTCGGGCGTTGCGGTTGGATTAGTTTTATACTTCACCGTAATGGCCTGGCGGTATTTCAACTGGCACTATTCCTTCATCACAAAATTTCCTATACAACATACTGCCTGTAATGTGATTGGGCATTGGCCAGCCAGTGTAGCTGATGAGAATCGCCAGAAAGTGATTCTGATGGCGCATTACGACACCGCTCCGGTTTCGCTGTTATATAGCCCAAAACAACAGGCCAATTTTCGGGTATCGTTGATAATTTCACTTTGGCTGATGGGCTTTTCAGTGGGTATTGCGGCCCTCGAAGCATTAAAAGTAGGATCACCTTATACCATGTATGTTCGTTATGGACTGATGGCATATTTTGCTGTGCAGGCCATTACCGGAACGATTGGATACTGGCTCAAAGGCTACACGAACGGAGCCAGCGACAATGCAACCGGAGTAGTAGCTGCCTTATCAACAGCCGAGCGGTTACGGGAAATGGGGCTGCCTAATCTGGACATTGAGGTGGTCCTGACCAGTGCCGAAGAAGTGGGTATGATCGGAGCCTATTACTATGTAGAAGCTCATAAAAGAGACTGGAATCGTAGTCAAACCTTAGCCATTAATTTTGATACGCTTGGTGCTGGAAAACTAACGGTTATTGAGCAAACGGGTACAATCGACCGGATTCGGTACGACAACAGGGGGACCCAATTGGCCAGGCAACTACTTTCGACAGACCGTTTTCGCGAACGGGCGCAGGTTGGACGCTGGCATACCGCCGATTTCGACAGTGTCTGGTTTGTGCGGAGTAAGATTCCAGTACTGGCATTATGCGCCTTAGATAATCAAGGCCGAATGCCGCGCATTCATCAATCGGTCGATACCCTCGAACACGTTGAAACCAACCCAATCCATGATGCAATTGATTTTGCCGAAGCCGTTGTGATAAAATGGATAATGAATAATGAGTAATGGAGAGAAGGGGTGCATTATCCATTTTACATTGTTCATTATTCATTATCCATTAGCTTTGTCCCATGGCAAACTACAAAAACGAAGGGTACGACCCTGAAGAAATCAGCGCCCTCAAAGAGGAATGTCGGAAGGAAGGCAAATCGTTCGTTTACGTCGAAGACGACGATCTGGATACACTGGATGAAGGCGAATGCGTACACATTCAGTTTCCGGGCAAATACCAGGGCGAAGAAGTGATCTTCGACACGCTGGTTTATACACTGCGGTTACACCACAGTAGTTTAGTGTACGAAATGGCCGTAGAGCAGGTACGTAAAACCTATCCTGAATACGTGCCACCTGAAGATCGGAAACCTAATTATAAAATCTCCCCCGATCTGGAAGAGGAAGCCGAAACCGCGCTGACCGAGATCATCGACGAGATTGAAGAAACCGAAACGGTAAAAGTTCAGGAGCATGTAGAAGTTGATATGCAATCCGATTATGGTATTGCCCTGGACGTGTGCCTGAACGTGGAAGAAATCACCGACGATATTATCGAAACCTTCGTCCGTGACTTCAACGCCAACAAGCTTTCCTTAGACACAATCCTCTATTCCTTCACGAGTGAAGACGAAAATTAATTTTGAATGAGTGAATGATCGAATGATTGAATAGGTTTTGCGTCAGCTATTCAATCATTCGATCATTCACTCATTCTATCATTGACATATGCAACAACCCGACTCGCTTAATCAGGTGGCGGAATTTCACCGTACCTTTCATGCTCCTATTTTAGAATCCCCACAAATCCCATCTGAAGCCCGCTGTCAACTGCGGGTGTCCCTGCTGGCCGAAGAACTTGACGAACTGCGCGAAGCCATTGCTGATGGTGATATTGTTGCTGTGGCCGATGCCCTTTGTGATTTGCAATATGTTTTGTCGGGAGCAGTGTTGGAATTCGGACTGGGCCACAAATTCAAAGCGTTATTTGACGAGGTACAGCGCTCAAACATGAGCAAAGCCTGTCTGACCGTTGCGGAAGCAGAAGCAACTGTTGCTGAGTATCAGGCGAAAGGCGTACCTTGTCATTTTATCGAGTCGGACGGTAAGTTTCTGGTTTATCGCGATGCCGATCACAAAACGCTGAAAAGTGTCAATTACTCGCCGGCCGATCTGGAAGGTGTGTTGAGTGAACCCGCCTAAGAAACGAGCATACCGATGGTTTTCAGAAAAGCGACCCGGCAGGATGTGCCGATCATAGTGCAGTTATTGGCAAATGACAAGCTGGGTCAATTGCGCGAAAATTATGCTGATCCATTACCGGAGGCTTATTTTTCTGCCTTTGACAATATCAACGCCGACCCAAACCAGGAGTTAATTGTTGCCGAAAATGAGCAGCAGGAACTAGTGGGCACCCTTCAGCTGAGTTTTATTCAATATTTAACGTATCGGGGAGGTATTCGGGCTCAGATTGAAGCCGTTCGGGTTCGGGAGGATACGCGAGGTGAGGGCGTTGGCCAGAAAATGATTGAGTGGGCAATTGAACGGGCCAGATTACGAAAGGCTCACATTATACAATTGACAACCGATAAGCAACGACCCGATGCCCTTCGATTTTATGAAAAACTAGGTTTCAAAGCCTCACATGAAGGGATGAAACTGCACCTTTAAGAAAAACGTAGAGTAAATCATTGCCCAGGAATTCTATTGACACCACAGAGTTCATTGTTACATGTGAGCGTATGAAAGATTACCAATTTACGGCTATCGAGCGTTTTCTGCGCTATGTCCAGATCGATACCCAATCAGACCCGCAATCAACGGCCAACCCGAGTACCGCTAAACAAAAGGATTTAAGTCGGCTATTGGTCGACGAATTGCACCAGATGGGCATTCCTGATGCCGAACTGGATGAGTGGGGCTATGTTTACGCAACTATTCCGGCCAATACGGATAAAACGACCGTTCCAACCATCTGCTTCTGCTCGCACGTCGATACATCGCCAGATGTGACAGGGGAGGGGGTAAAACCAATTATTCATGCTAACTGGAATGGGGCTGATATTGCCCTGCCCGATGATCCGAATCAGGTAATTCGGGTGGCCGATCATCCTGATCTTCAGCACCAGATTGGCAACGATATTATTACGGCCAGTGGAACTACCCTGCTCGGTGCCGATAATAAAGCGGGGGTGGCCGAAATTATGGATGCGGCTCATTACCTGCTTACACACCCAGAGGTAAAACATGGGCGTATTCGTCTGTTGTTTACGCCCGATGAAGAGGTGGGTCGGGGCACTGAAAAAGTAGATATTGAGAAACTGGGCGCCGATTTTGGCTATACCATCGATGGAGAAGCCTTGGGTACGCTCGAAGATGAAACCTTCTCGGCCGATGCGGTAAAAATTACTATTCAGGGCGTCAGTACGCATCCGGGTTTTGCCAAAGGTAAGCTCGAAAATGCCCTGAAAATAGCGGCTGACCTGCTGGCTACGCTGCCTAAAAATGCCCTCTCGCCCGAAACTACCGAGGATAAAGCGGGTTTCGTTCACCCCAACCGCCTGGAGGGTAATCAGGATCAGACCGTGCTGGAATTTATCATTCGTGATTTTACGGAGGTGGGTTTGCAGGAGAAAGAACTCTATCTGCAAAATAGGCTGAATGACGTGCTGAAAAATTATCCCGGCTCATCGGCACAATTCGTTGTCAAGGAGCAGTATCGCAACATGAAAAATGTACTGGATCAGCACCCGGCCGTAGTTGATAATGCACTGGAGGCTATTCGACGGTCTGGATTGTCGGCCGAACGGCGCAGTATCCGGGGCGGCACCGACGGTTCAAGACTATCGTTTATGGGCTTGCCTTGTCCTAATATCTTTGCCGGGGAACACGCTTTTCATTCGCGGCTGGAATGGGTATCGGTTCAGGATATGCAAAAAGCGGTTGAAGTTATCGTGAATGTCGCCCAGGTTTGGGAAGAGCGCAGCTAGTATGCAGACCATTTGCCGGGTTTGCTGAACAATCCATCATGTCTGTAGGTTGAGCAGTGAAACGGTCAGGCCAGTTCGTACCTTGATTCTTTTATAATTGATTGAATCGATAAAGGAGCTGGCCTGACCGTTTTCGTAAACTTCACGGATATGGAAAGCGAACTTGAATTGGATGAGCCGATCAATATCGGCGCTAATAATCCTTATGATGTAACCGCCGATGTAGCGGGCTTGAAAACCTTGTTTGTCAATGTATTCTTCATTGGCGAGCCGGGACAAGGAAATCCCTGGGTGCTGGTCGATGCCGGTCTGATGGGCTATGCCGGATCAATAAAAAGTCGGGCTGAAGAGTTATTTGGTCCTGATAATAAGCCCCAGGCGATTGTATTAACGCACGGACATGCCGACCATACAGGTTCGTTGAAAGCGTTACTGAAAGATTGGGACGTACCTGTTTACGCACATCGGCTGGAAATCCCATACTTGACGGGTAAGTCGAGCTACCCACCACCTGATCCGGCTATTGGCGGGGGCGGTATGTCCTACATGTCGTGGATCTTTCCAATCGGTCCAATGGATTTTGGTGATGCTATTCAGCCAATTGCCGAAAATGGCTCGATTCCTGAGTTGCCCGACTGGCGTGCTATTCATACACCTGGGCACGCACCGGGTCATATCTCCCTATTCCGCGACAAAGACCGGACGCTCATTGCGGGCGATGCCTTCGTGACCACCAACCAGAACGCTATTACGGCGGTTGCTACCCAACGGGAGGAATTTCACGGACCACCGGCTTATTTTACCTGCGACTGGGAAGCGGCCAAGCAATCGGTGATTAAGTTGAATAATCTCAATCCTTTAGCTGCTGGAACGGGGCATGGTGTATCGGTACGTGGGCTTGATCTGGAATTGGGTCTCAATCGATTGGCGCACGAATTTGAATCCCGCTCGATTCCATCGTCGGGTGGGCGCTATGTTAAACAGGCTGCCATCACCGATGAAAACGGAGTTGTCGACATGCCCACACCTGTTTCGTTTCACGTTGCGCGTGGGTTGGGCCTGGGCCTGGTTGCCGGGCTTGTATTCTATATGATCTGGGCCATTCGACGTAATCGCTGAGGATAGGGTATATCCCCCGAAGCGATTTTGTCTGTATTGAAAATTAGCCGGATGTCTTGTAGCTTGTAGTCAGTATTAGCTTCAAGACATCCGTTTTACGTTCATAAGTAGGCGCTTGGGAATACATTAGGTTATTTTCTGTCATCCCGACGCAGGAGGGATCTTCGGAGATTATCTTTTATGACGTCTCCGAAAATCCCTCCTGCGTCGGGATGACAGAAACGTCTTTGCAGCATACACTACACTATTTTCGCTTGAGTATATAGCCAATTCTGCTCAATGTTATTTTCGAGGAAAAACGATATACTGACCACTTATTTCGCCCATATGTGTAAACTGCCAGCGGGCATGAAGGAACGAATTGTCGCTGAAGCCCGGCATCTGTTCAATCAGTTGGGCGTACGAACCGTCAGGCTGGAAGATATTGCCCAGGAATTGGGAATTTCGAAGAAAACCGTTTATCAGTATTTTGAAAGTAAAGAAGAATTGGTCAGGTTGATGCTGGAAGCTCAGTTGAATGAAAATTTACAGAAAGCCAGCGCCATTCAGGCGCAGGTAGACAATCCAATTGTAGGCGCCCTACTGATCTGGGACCGGCTGATAAACTACCGACGTACGATTAACCCCAATCTGTTTCGCGATATTGAGCGCCACTATCCGGCTGTGTGGAATTTCTTTCAGACATTCCGGGGCGAATACATCACTACAATTCTGGTCAGTAATCTCCAGCACGGCATCGAACAGGGTATTTACCGAGCCGACTTAGACCAGCCGGTAATTGCCTGGTTATGGGCCGACCAAAGTCAGCGCGAAACGCCATACGATACGTCCGATGAAGCCATCAAGCATCACTTCGTTCGTGGATTACTGACGGCAAAGGGAATGGACCTGTATGAAACGGTCAAAAACAACTTCGCAACTGGGTGGGCCTATGGGCTTGAAATAATTCGCTGAAATTCAGAAACAAACCAAATTCATTGCAGTAAAAAAGCTTCATTATGTCTTTTTGACAATAAGCCTGTCTATCGGCGAGTTGCTATGCGTTGCCGATAGTCGGGTGGTTGACCTTCTTTAACCTCCATAAATAGTCAACAATGAAAGCTTCAAGACGCAATTTTTTACAATCACTGGGAGTAGGCGTAGCGGGATTAGGCGTATCGTACCCATCGGAAGCTGCTGGCCCGAATCGCCCTAAAGTAACAAAGCCAGCCGGTGACGATCAAATTTTATTTGTGGGCGACAACATTGCGGTTGCCAACACTGAATATGGCAAAGTCAGAGGGTTCATTCTCCGAGGTATCCATCAGTTTTTAGGCATTCCGTATGGGGCCGATACGTCTGGTAAGAATCGATTTATGCCTCCTCAGAAACCCACACCCTGGACCGATGTTCGTCCGGCTATCTGGTGGGGCAATTCGGCTCCCCAGATCATGGAAAAACGGTATGCCAATCCATACGCATCCTTTGTTGACCACTGGAATTACGACGATGTATCGGAAGACTGTCTGAAGCTGAATGTCTGGACGCCCGCTGTCGATAAGCAAAAACGTCCGGTAGTGGTCTGGCTTCACGGAGGTGGATTCGTCAATGGTAATGCTATCGAGCAGGACGGGTATCATGGAGAAAATCTTTCTCGACTGGGGAATGTCGTTTTCTGTTCCATCAATCACCGCCTTGGTGCGCTGGGGTACACCGACCTAAAAGCAGCTGGTGGCCGGGACGCCGGATCGTATGCCGCTTCCGGCAACGTAGGCAATCTGGATATGGTAGCCGCGCTGGAATGGGTCAAAAACAACATCGCCAATTTCGGGGGCGATCCCAACAATGTAACGATCATTGGGCAGTCGGGTGGGGGAGCCAAAGTAACTACGTTGATGAATATGCCATCGGCCAAAGGACTATTTCATAAGGCGGTTTGCTTAAGCGGAAGCTCACTAGCGGGCGTTAATAAAGAATATGCCGAAAAACTGGGTCAGAAGGTGATGGAAGAAGCAGGCCTGAAACCCGGCGAAATTGACAAACTTCAGCAGATTCCCTGGCGGCAATACATTGATATTGCGAATCGAGCCGTAGAGAAAATGGCCGAAGAAGCGAAGAGAATGGGTATTCAGCGAGGAGGATACGCTCCAGTCGGCGACGGCGAATACTTGAACGGAACCGCATTCTTCAGCGATCCGAATCATTTCTCGGCTGATATTCCGCTGATGATCTGTACAACCTTCCATGAAATGAACCCTAACCGGACCGATGCGTCGCTGGAAAGTATTTCATTGACTGAAGTGAAAGAGAAACTCAAACCACGCTTTGGCGATAAGTCGGGTGATATTGTTGATGCGTATGCCAAAAACTTCCCGAAAGCTCGTCCAATCGAACTGTGGGCGCTGATTGTCTCTAACCGAAAGAATGCCGTGGCTACTGCCGATGCCAAAGTTGCGCAGCACAAAGCACCGGTATACGTGGCTTGGTTTGGCTGGCAACCTCCACTGTTCGATGGGCGGATGCGGGCTTTCCACTGCGACGACATCTGTTTCTGGTTTTACAACACCGACCTGATGCTAACCCACACGGGGGGCGGCAAACGCCCTCGTGCCTTGTCGGAAAAGATGGCGGGTTCGTTTCTTAATTTCATGAAAACCGGCAATCCAAACGGTGGAGGCTTACCAAACTGGAAGCCCTACACAACCCAGAATGGCGAAACCATGATTCTGGACGATGCGCCAGCGCTTGCCAACGATCCCGACCGTGATGCCCGAAAAGCACTGGTGTAGCATTAACTAATTCGCTGCTCGTCCGCGATTGCATCGCGGATGCTCGAGACCCACGTCTGCGACGCCTAATAGGGTTTTGCTTATAGCGTCACAGACGCGAATCTCAGGTATCAGTGATACAATCGTGGACGAGCAGCGAGCAACAGAATTCGCTTAACTTCCCGAAAGTTTTAGGGCTTTCGGGAAGTTAAAGATAAATAACCAGGAGAAAACTAGCTTACAGAAGTAATACTGATCATCCAGTTGATACCAAATTGATCGGTCAGCATTCCGAATATATCACCCCAAAATTGTTTGCCGAGTGGGGCAAGGATTTGGCCGTTTTGAGAAAGCTTTTCGAAATAGCCGCTTAACCGAGCTTCGTCGGAACCTTCGAGCGACAGACTGATCTGGCTTATATTTTTGGGCTCGTCACTGTTAGGATCATCACTGGCTAGAAGCACAACGTCGCCATTGAGTCGGGCATGCATGATTTTTTCCTTTGTTTCCTCACTATTGGCTTTGGGGTCCTGATGCGCATCGGCTGGTCCTTCACCAAACGTAGAAATGGTCAATTCGCCACCAAAAACGCTTTTGTAAAACTCCATGGCTTCCCGGCAATTTCCACCAAAGAAAAGATACGGGTTAAGTTGTGTTGCTGCTTGTGACATTGTTGGATTAAAGATGGAATAGTCTAAACTGGCAGCAATATTACCGATTAAGTACTCCGTAGCCAACAGACGGCTAAACAACCAGTAGCCAGTAGGCCAATCCAGTGCCAACAGCTCCAATAACCAACCAGCCTAATCCACTTACCCGCCGTTTTTTCAGAACCAATAACAAGGCTAAGCCTGTTATCGAAACCAGCGTCATGAATACGGCCGCAATGTCGATTACCCACGCCCAACCACGGCCTGTATCCCGGCCTTTATGCAGGTCGTTGAGTACGGCCATCAACCCCATCTTAGTTTCCGTAATCTGGTAGGTTCCGTCTGGACGTTTGACAAACGCATCGGCGGAGTAACCCGGTCCATGAAATGAAAGGGAACACTCGCGGTCGTCGATCCGAAATTCACTGACGCTTCCTTTAAGCTGGTGCGTAGCCCGCAAATATTCAACAATCGCTAACTTATTGACGGCAGCGGTATCGGTACCGGCTACCCACGAGGAATTTACTTTACCTTTCAACTCTGTTGTCTGAGTCGCATCATCGAACCAGTCGGCATGGTTAAGCGTCAGCCCCGTTACGGCAAAAAAGAGTACCAATACGAAACTCACGACCGAAAGGTACAGATGAAGCCAGCGAGCTACCCCTGCCCAGCGAATGCCGCCCTGCGACTTTGCGGCTGGCTGAGGCCGCACGGAGTGGCCACTAGCGAGTTGGTGTTTTTTCGCGGTAATCCAGGGCGGCTGCTGAGATTTCGACATTGCCAGGTAGGGGTTGCTGTTTGACTTTTCCATTAAAATCCATCGTCTGACGAATCAGTTGGTACGTGCCATGCTCGCGGGCTGCTTCAATTAGAACGGTGTATTTGCCCTGCTTTACGTACTGCCCATCATCATCCTTCCCGTCCCAAACGAGTGTGTATTCGCCCGGTGAACGAGTGGCACTGGTCACAGAAGCAGCTTTGTCGGTTTGCAGGGTATACCATTCGCGCAGGTCGTGCAGCCAGCGAGGTTTGTTGTACCACAGAGCCAGTTGCCGAACGGGCTTTCCTGCTTCGTCCTCAACCCATACTGCCACGAACGGCCGGTGCGAACGCCCTTCAATTCGGGCCAGCTCCAGCGTTATCTGTAACTCCTGATTGGGATTCCACAGTTTATCTTTAACAGCTAGTGAGATCAGATGAGCGGTCGTTGATGATTCAACAGCACCCTGTGGTGGTTCTGGCAAAGAGGCAGTCGGCCAGTTCGCACTTTTAATCGTTTGCCCATCGCGAGTGACCAGCAGGTACTCTGTGCCGGGTAATTGGGAAGCAAGTGCATCCCTTTCGGATGGAGACAGAACGTTAAAGGCCGTTGCCAGTGCACCAGCCGTAACCGCATCGGGATGCAGTACCGTTGCGCTGATAACCTCCTGGGCAGGTAAGCCCGTGCGTGAGTCCATGATGTGCGACACCCAATCGTTGCCGATCTGGTAACCTCGCCGATAGTCGCCACTGGTGGCTATGGCACTATTTTTTACCTGAAGCCGCGTTAATGGAGCCGCGTTTTCGGCATCGGCACGAGGGTTAGCTACCGAAACGAGTTCCTGCCAATTTCCCCGAACAACAATATCGCCCCCACTATTCAGTACCAGGCCATCTATACCCGGTATCTTGAGCGCAACGTTGGCGGCTCGGTCCAGCACGTAGCTTTTGGTGAACGTGTTCAGGCGAAGCGGCACCTGCGTTAACCGGGTAGCGGTTTTCTGGTTGGCATCGAGCAGCCAGTGTGTTTGATTGACCAGTTCAACGGCATTTTGCCGATCCGCTTCGGTAGGGGAAGTTTGTTGTTTGGCGGCTTGTGCCCATAACTGACCGAGATGCTCTGCGGCTGCATTGATAGCACCGGACGTTTTTGTTTGCCAATGATCGAATCCACTAAGTACAGCAAACAAATCATCGGACACCAAAATCGGCTCGTTCTTGGGCGCAGCCAGCCACTGACTAAACTCACTCTCGGTCTGGTATCCACTCAATACGGCGCTAAGGCGATCTATTTCGTTCAGTAGTAAACGCTCGGCCTGTCGGGCTGCGGCCAGCGAATTGGCAGCGAGTTTAAGGTCAAACGATGTGCCGAGGACGTTTTCCAGATGGTTGATAAACAGACCACTGGTTGCTGATCCGGGCAAGCTGGCCAGCACTGGAGCAAGACCTAATAGTGAGATTGTATTCATGATTCAGGACAAGATAAGTGAGTTCATTTTGTGGGTTGGTAGTAATTAGATCAGCTAATGTTAATCTATACGTTACTGCCTGGAAAGTTATTGCCAGCTAGACAGAATCAAAAAAACAACCGACCTGAATGCCCAATCAGATCGGTTGAATCGCTGGTTTTACCCGGCGAATGTTTTCCAGGAGCGTTGTCTCGTAGCTGTTTAGACGAAGTTTTGCACAGATATTTATTACACTGTACTTTAAGTGTTTGGCATTTTTCTGTCATTCCGACGCAGGAGGAATCTTCGGGTGAGGCAGAAGAAATCAACTTATCCGAAGATTCCTCCTTCGTCGGAATGACAGAAAATTCACTTTACATAGATATTTATCGGTTAAGTGGACTTGCCTGCTGACTAACCAGCGTACACAATTCGCCAACGGTGAGTCTGGGGGTAAGTACTTCATCGGGTAGTACGACACCAAAATGTGTTTCCAGCACCACAACCGCTTCGGTAAACTCCCATTCGCTCAGGCCGAGTGTGCCTTGTAGCTGTTGATAGGCGGCAATGGTGGAATAAGGTAAGGTAAAAGTTCGTGATAAAAACTGCTGGAGTTTCTGAAAAGCACGTTCGTAAGTGTTCATAAATAGTGAATTTGTTAGAATAATGCATAATGGGTAATGCACAATGAATAATGGGTTGATCAACCTATTATTCATTGTGCATTATTTCCCTAATCAATTACCGTCCTATTCGTCAGTGAGGTCGCGCCAGACCGAGTAAGGGTGCGGAGTATTTTTTGAAATCGGAGACGCTGATTGTTGTCTTTTCTAATACGCATCAGCCGTTAGTCTTGTTGCATTTAGATCGAGACATATCTGTCACAATCGGACACTTTAAACTAATTTTAATGAGCTATGAACCAAGGGCGTGTTTTTAAACGACCTATGTCTGGCTTGTAAAATCAAAGCGCAGGCTTCTACCTGCGCTTTGATTTTACAATTAACTAATTGCTTTGGCGACTTCAAGCTCCTGTGGTTTTTTGGGCGTTACCTTCTTTTTGGAGAATCGGGCAACTAACCGGTCAACGACCAGGTATACCGAGGGGACTACCAGAAGCGTAAGCAGGAGGGAAGACGTCAGACCACCGATGATTACCCAAGCCATACCGTTTTTGGTTTCGGCACCAGCACCACTCGCCAGCGCGATCGGCAACATACCGAGCACCATGGCAAGCGTGGTCATCAGAATGGGTCGTAATCGTTCTTTACCGGCTTCGATCAGCGCATGAATCACGTCATGCCCTTCGGCTTTAAGCTGATTGGCAAAGTCGACAATAAGGATGGCGTTCTTGGCTACCAGACCCAATAGCATGATCATACCCACAATGGAGAACACTGTCAGGCTTTGCATCGATAGGGCCAGCGCCAACAGTGCACCAATCAGAGCAACAGGAATAGAGAACAATACCACGAATGGGTACACCACACTTTCGTAGAGCGCCACCATGATGAAGTACACCAACAGAATGGCGATCATCAGGGCCAGCCCCAGACTGCCGAACGCATCGGATTGCTGCTGTAACTGCCCCAGATACTGAACGCTAACACCTTCGGGCAGTTTGACTTGCGCCATCTTTGCCTGAATATCAGCCCCTACTGTACCCACCGGACGGCCAACCACCTGCGAATTAACTGTAATCGAAGACAGCCGGTCGATCCGCTCCAGTACGCTCTCGCCCGTTTGTTCCTGTACGCGGGCGAACTGCGATAGCTCGAAGGTTCGACCCTGATTATTGACGAAGGTTAGACGACTGACATCTTGCGGATTGGTACGGTCGAAACGGTCCAGGCTAATCAGAATATCGTATTCATTACCGTTCTGCTTGAACTTCGACAGGTCGTTACCCCGGAACGCATTTTGCAAGGCAATACCCACATCCGAAGCACTGATGCCCAACTGCGCCATTTTCTCCCGGTCGAGGCTCACGGTAACTTCTGGTTTCGGGTCTTTTACCGAGAATTTGACGTCCTGCGTACCTGGAATCGATGCCACTACATTTTTTACCTGAGCTGCTGCCTGCCGAATGCTGGTAAGGCTGGTACCTTTAACGGCAATTTGAATCGGTGCTTGTGAAGCGCCTACGATACCTACCGGACTGACTGTTACTTTAACCCCCGGAATCTGGCTAACTTCCCGTTTCAGAATCTGCCCGAAATCATCGGTCGAAACGGTCCGTTGCTTTTTGTCAATCAGCTTCACGTTCAGATCGACGATATTGCTGTTGGAAGAGGTAGCAATTCCGCTGCTCGTATAGCCGACGTTGGTGAACACGTTCGTTACTTCGGGGTGCTTCAGAATAAGTTGCTCGGCTCGTTGCGACACCGAATTCGTCTGATAAATGGATGCCGTCGGCGCTAACTCCAACTGAACGCTCATCTCGCCCTGATCGCTTTGTGGCATGAAAGCAGCCCCAATAAAACCGGCGGGCACTAAGGCAATCGAACCCATCAGCAGGACAATAACCGCCAGAAAAATCCAGCGTTTATGACCCAGTACCGATTCCAGAATACGTCCATAGGCATTGGTAATACGGGTCAGGAAATTTTCGAAACCCAGGTTTAACCGTCCCCACAGGGAGTTGGGGTTTAGTGGCTCGTGTTTCCCAAACCGCGATACCAGCAATGGCGTCAGGGTAAAGGATACGACCAGACTCATCAGGGTCGAGAACACAACCACCAGCGAAAACTCACGCAGGATATTCCCGATCAGCCCGCCGGTCATCGCCAGTGGCACGAATACTACCACGTCGACCAGTGTAATAGCCAGCGCCGTAAAGCCGATTTCGTTCCTGCCTTCCAGCGATGCCTTAACCCGATCTTTACCCATTTCGAGGTGCCGGTTGATGTTTTCAAGTACCACAATCGAGTCATCGACCAGGATACCAACCACCAGCGAGAGGGCCATCAGTGTCATCAGGTTCAGCGAGAAACCCGATACGTACATCAGAATGAACGTCGGAATCATGGACGATGGCAAAGCCACCAGCACGAACAGCGACGAACGGAAACTGTGCAGAAACATCAGCATCACAACAGACACGATCAATACGGCCAGGAAAAGGTCGTCGACAACGGCGTGGGCCGATGCCAGCGTGTAAGTCGATTGGTCGGAAGCAATGTTGAATTTCAGTTTCACATCACTGTGCTGCTTTTCGAGCAGCGCGATCCGCGCCCGAACCAGTTCACTCACCGATACGGCGTTAGCATCCGACTGCTTCTGAATCTGGACGCCAATAGAGGGCAGACCGTTGATGTGGTTGATGGCCGTTGGTTTCGCCACCGCATCGACCACTTCGGCGATATTGTTTAACTGAACCTCGCTGCCATCCGTCCGGCGGGCAATCACCAGACTCCGAAGCCGGTTGACGGTTTCAACCGACGCATCGAACCGGATCGAATACTGCGACTGCCGCGTCTCCAACTGACCCGCCGGATAGCTGGTGTTTGCCGCGTTGATGGCCTGCGAAACCTGACCGATCGAAACCCCGTAGGCCCGAAGTTTTTCGGCATTGACGTTTACCTGAATTTGCCGTTCATTACCGCCGATCACGTTTACCTGCCCCACACCAGCCACGTTGGAAAGCTGTGGTTTCAACTCATCGTCAATCAGATCGTACAGTTTGGTTGGCGACAGATTCGCCGTTACGCCCATCCGCAAAACCGGGATCTCATCTGTCGAGAATTTATTCAGAATGGGGCGGTCGACTTCATCTGGCAACAGGTTGATAATCTGTTCGATCTTTCGCTGGGCATCCTGTTGGGCCAGCGTCACATCGACGCCATTTTTAAGCTGAATAATAACAATTGAAGCGCCTTCCTGCGAGGTGGCCGTCATGCGGTCGAGCCCTTCGAGCGATGATAGGGCATCTTCAATTCGCTTCGTTACGTTGGTCTCTACCTCGTCGGCTGAGGCCCCCCGGTAGGTCGTGGCCACGCTAATCACGTTGGCCTCGAATTTCGGTAGCAGGTTGTATGATAATTGTTGGTAGCTGAGGAAGCCGAACAAAATCAGTACAGTAAATATGGTCGTTACCAGTAACGGCCGTTTGATGGCTATCTCGGTTATTGACATAGTCTTGTTGAGTGAATGAGTGAATGAATGATTGAGTGACGAGTTAGATAACACTCAATCACTCATTCGCTCAATCACTCTATATTATTTCGTGATCTGTACAGGTTTGCCTTCGCCCAGATTCAGTTGGCCGGTGGTAACGACGACGTCGCCAGCCGACAGGCCATTCAGTACTTCGATGGTATCGCCAAAATCGCGGCCGATGCTGATCTTCCGTTGGTGTACTACATTGTTCTCTACCACATACACATACGGATTCTTGATGCTTTCGACCAGGGCAATGCGCGGAATCTGAAGGGCTTTCTGGTTGGATTTCTGCGAGAAATCAACATTGACAAACGTGCCCGCTTTCAGGTTATTGGCGTTGCTGATGGTGATTTCAACCGGATAATTGTGCTCGTCGGTGCCTTGCGGAGCGATGTAGGAAATCTGTCCATTGAATACTTTTCCAGGGAAAACATCGGCGGTCACTTTCACTGCCTGCCCTTTGCGAAGTTGATAGACATCACTCTCATTGACCAGCACATCTACTTTCAATCGGGCCACATCCAGCACTTTGCCCAACGTGCTACCCACAGTAATGTACACACCCGGTTCAATGGCTTTCTGCACAATCTGCCCGCTGATCGGTGCTTTTACGTTCGCATCCTGAATCTGCTTCTGAATCTGTTCGGCCTGATTCACCGCATTCTCGTAATTATATTTCGTTTCGTTGACCTGAATCTCGGTGGTAGCGTTGCCCGCCAGCAGGGTGTTATAGCGGTTCACATCCTTCTTCAGTTTGTCGATGTTCAGTTGAGTAGCCTGTAGGGAGAGTTCTTTCAGCCGGTTGTCGATTTCAACTAGTGTCTGTCCCTGCCGCACCTGCGTACCCAGATCGAAGTTAACGCGCGTAACCTTACCGGCTGTGGTGGCCGTAATTGTTGCTTCGCGAAATGGAATCAGATTCCCGGTTTTAACGAGTTGCTGACTGACTGTCCCTTCTTCTACCCGGTTGACCGTTACCGGAATCGCTACATTCGTGTTAACGACCGGTTTGTTCTGGGCATCGATTTTCTCTTTATTCGACGCTAGTCGGAAGCCGATCAGCGCGACGATGGCCAGTGCCGACGTAATAATGATGAGTGTTGTCTTTTTCATGACCTATCGAGGAAATGAATAATGAAAAATGTATAATGTTTAATGCACTGTAAACCAGTTAGTCTGCATTGTCAATCATCCATTGTTCATTTTACATTATCCATTATTCATTTTAAAGTTGACTATAGAAAGTAAGAAGCGTGCCCTTCGACTGCTCGAGATCGAGTCGGGCCTGATACAGATTAATGAGTGAATTGATGTAATCGGATTGGGCTTGCCGGTAGGAGGTATCCGCATTGACCAGATCGGTCAGCGATTTGACGCCCTGTTTGTATTGCAGTGTCGTGACATTATAAACTTCCTGAGCCAGCTTAACGTTTCGATCTCCGTTCAAAACGTTCGTTTGCGCCCGCTGAATCTGCGACTGGGCGTTGTTGAACTGAAGCCGATAGGCCGCAATGTTCAGTCGCTGCTGCTCTTCCTGATTGAGTACCGTCAGGCGTTGCTGTTTAATCTGGGCGTCACGTTGAAAGCCGTCGAAAATTGGGATGTTCACCCGTAGGCTAAAGCTGCCGAATCCTGTAAAGTTTCTAAATGAATTACTGAACTCGTTTGCCAACACAAGCGATCCGTAGTTTGCCGCCAGACTTACCGTCGGCATATAACCCGCCTTTACCCGTTGAAGCTGAAGGCGTTGGAGCTCCAGATTCGTTTCGGCCTGTTGAAAAGAGACCAGGCTTCTGGCTTCAAACGGCAGTTGTTCAATAACCGGAAGTTGCGTTAACAGGGTCGAGTCGGCCAGGGTCAGTTCCTGATCTCCCGGCAAACCCATCTGGTATTTGAGTCGGTTGTAGGCCAGATTCAGGTCATTCTCAGCCAGCGTCAACTGCGACTGTGTACTATTGTAACTGACTTCTGTTCGGGTATAATCGACAGGCTGAATGACACCATTATCCCGCTGCAATTTCAGGATGTTCAGCACCTGCTGTGTCCGTTGCAGGTTATCGCGTAACAGGGCTATTTGTTGCTGAGCAATAAAAACCTGATAGTAATTGCTGGCGATGTTATAGATAATGTCCTCACGGGTTTGGCGGGTATTTAGGTCCGCCAACTGCTGATTGGGCTTGGCCGCTTTGATACCTAATAGCAGCGATTTGTCGTAGATGGTCTGAGTTGCCTGGGCATTTACGTTGGTCTGGAATTTTGATCCGAGGGCAAGTCGAACGGGCTCTGGTCCGGCGAATCCGGCCGGTAGAAGCGTTGTCTGCAATTTTATGTTATCCGTAAACGTACCGTTCGCCGAAACCTGAGGCAGGTACAGACCCAATGCCTGTCGAGCCTGTTGATTGGCATTCTCAACCTGATTCTGGGCAATGCGGACCGTACCAAAATGCTGTAGACCGTAATCGATACAGTCTTTCAACCGAAAACTTTGCGTAGACTGAGCCCAGCCAGCTTGTGCCAGTAGCAAAAATAAACTCAGTGCAATTTTATATTTCATACGTTCAATAAAGTTGAGGTGTCTACTGTAGACATATCAACTATTTAGTTAAAAAAATGTTATTTTTCCAGTAGAGTAGAAATTTTCCGTAACGTGGATAAAAACGAATCCAGCTCTTCAGATGTTAACTGATCTGTTACTTGCTTATCAATGACTTCAGCCGTTTCAATCACTTTCTCGACGACCATCTTTCCGGCCGGGGTTAACTGAATTAGATTCTTACGTCGGTCGATACTATCGGGTACAATCCGAAGATAACCATCCCGTTCCAGCGTGCGTAGCGAGCGTTGAATACCCGATTTGTCCCGATGTAGCAGATCCGCGATTTCCTGTTGCGATAATAACTCCTCACCCGAAAAGTAGGTCATAAACAGGATCGGCACCTGCTCAATCTGAAGAGTAAACCCTAACCGGACAAGTTCGCGATTCGCCTTTTTGCCCATCAAATGACCCACATGGTTGATCATAAAAATGAACATACGGCCCATCCGACCCGAAACCTTTTGGCGAAGTTCTTCTTCTTTACTGACGATCATGGCGCAAATGTAGTGTTATGTTGATATATCAACCAATAATTTGGGAAAAAAGTTTTTGAAATTTTTTGTTTAGTAGGGGCCGGAGATTGAGGAAGTTGGGTAGTGAGACAGTCAGTTCATAAGGGATTGACATCTCTGAATGGTAGTTGCTAGCTTAACTATGCTTTTAAAAGGGTTGATCTTTTATGTATGGCCCAATTGTTACGCTTCCTCTACAGTATTCCTTTCCTTGCATTGATTTGGCTCAATACACCTAATGGCCACCCGTTGTCGGTCTCTAATCGATTGCAGCCGATACCAGTCGATCCTCAGGGAAGCGCGCTCTTTAAAACGCACTGTGTATCCTGTCATGCGCTGAACCAGGATGGAATAGGCCCCCGACTTGGAGGAATTACCCGCCTGCTTTCCGAGAAAGAACTGATTGCTTTTGTAAAGAATCCACTCAAGACGATCGAGTCAGGAAATAGCCGGGCGGTAAGCTTGTCGAAACGCTACAAGATGATCATGCCCGCTTTCGATTTCCTGAAAGACGACGAGTTGAAATCCATTGTGGCTTACATCGCCGACGAGACCCAGAAACAGGCTATTCAACCACTGGAGGTTAGTAACAATACGGGTGGAGCCGTTGCGCGATTAATAGCGCCGGTAGCAAAATCAAACCTCACCATCGAGCTGGAAGAGTTTGTGACCATCCCGCCATCTAGTGATAAAATGCCCCGTACCCGAATCGCCACCATGCGCCCTCACCCTTCCGGCGACAGGACACAGTACGTCAGTGACCAGCGCGGACTGATCTATCGCATTGTAGGCAGAGACGTCAGTACCTTTCTGGACGCTCGTTCTCAGATCGAAAATTTCATCAACGAGCCGGGATTAGGCACGGGTTTGGGCAGCTTTGCCTTTCACCCCGACTATCTGAGCAATGGGCTCATATACAGTACCCATACAGAATCATTTAAGGGTAAACGTGCCGATTACGAATACAGCGATTCGGTAGAGGTGGCTTTGCAGTGGGTGGTTTCCGAATGGCACATGGATGATGTAAAAAGTCCAGTATTCACCGGTAAACGAAGGGAATTACTCCGGGTTAATGTACCAACCGGAGCCCATGGCGTACAGGATATTGGGTTTAATCCAGAAGCCCCGAAAGGGTCCCCGGAGTACGGTAAGCTCTACATCGGTATCGGCGACGGTGGATCGACCATCAGTAAGCACCCGGAACTCTGTCACAAGCTAACCTCCCTGCTGGGTACCCTGATTCGAATTGATCCGTTGGGGCGAAATAGTAAAAATGGGCAGTATGGCATCCCTGCCGACAATCCGTTTGTGGTTGCGAACGATGCTTCGGTGTACCAGGAAATATATGCGTATGGTTTTCGCAATCCGCACCGGCAAGCCTGGTATAATGGCCAACTGTTCTGTACCGATGTAGGTGAGTCAAATTTCGAAGAAGTAAACGTTATTCAGAAGGGTGGCGATTATGGCTGGAATGTGCGGGAAGGAAACTACGGAATCTCGTCGAAGGATTTGAAGAATGTGTATCCTGCGCCCGGCGTCAAGTCCGATAAATTCATCAAGCCATTTCTGCAATACGACCATATTGACGGTAATGCAATCAGTGGTGGTTATGTGTATGATGGTCCCATTGAGGCATTGAAGCACAAATACGTTTTCGGGGACATTGCCAGAGGGCGGGTTTTCTTTGCCACGATCGATAAGAATCTGACCGATCATTCGGTGCATGAACTGACGATTGTACAGGATGGCAAAGCCACGACCCTGGCCGAATTGACCGGCTCAAAGCGCGTTGATCTTCGTATCAATTACAATCGATTGACAAAGGAAATGTACATCATGACCAAAAGCGATGGTAAGATCAGACGGATCAAAAGGGCTATACGTCGCTAGATTATTGAAACGAAACGTGTTATTTTGATCGATAATCGACCAGGAACTAATCAGAACATGGGTTAAGTTTGCTGTCCGATTAGGTTTTTTTGATCGTTGTATACGTTGAATTTCAGAATAGATGGCTCAAAAAAAGCCTAAATATTATGTTGTCTGGCAGGGGCGGAAGCCTGGTGTCTACGACAGTTGGGACGAAGCTAAAGCTCAGACGGATGGGTTTGCTAAGCCTTTATTTAAATCGTTCGACAGCAAGCCAGCCGCCTTGAAGGCATTTAAAGATAAACCACACCTTCATTTGGGACAAGGGACAAAACCTGCTGCCAAACAGGGTAAACTGAACGAACTGGTTGGTGAGCCACTATTGGATAGTCTGGTGGTCGATGCGGCCTGGAACACCGCGACGGGTGATATGGAATACCAGGGCATTTACCTCGCTACCCGGCAACGGCTATTTCTGAAAGGCCCGTACCTTGATGGTACCAACAACATCGGTGAGTTTCTGGCGATTGTCCATGCGTTGGCCCTACTCCATCAAAAAGGGAGCAACATCCCGGTTTATTCCGATTCTCGAACGGCGATCGGCTGGGTAAAAAAGAAAAAGGCGAACACCAAGCTGGAAGAAACCGACCGCAATTCCGAACTATTTGACCTCCTCGATCGGGCCGAGACCTGGCTCCAGACACACCGCTATGCCAATCCTGTCTTAAAATGGGAGACAACCGTCTGGGGAGAAAACCCCGCCGATTTTGGAAGGAAGTGAGAACCGGGATTTTTATGATTATAATGACCGACTATGATTTGTTCTTAAAATCAGTGAAATCAATAAAATCATAAAAATCCCGGTTCAGATGTTCTCGTTCAAGCAATTTACCATTCGGCAGGATCGTACGGCTATGAAGGTCTGTACCGATGCCTGCGTGCTGGGAGCCTATGCGGATATAGGTGACGGGGCCGAATCCACGGCGGCCGAATCTATGGAGAGTCGGTTGTTGGATATTGGTACGGGGACGGGGTTGCTGGCGCTCATGGCGGCTCAGCGGAATCCGACACTAACCATCGATGCTGTTGAAGTCGATCAAGACGCTTTTGAGCAGGCTTCTGAAAATGTAGCTGCGAGTCCATTTGCCAAACGAGTTACCGTTGTTCACGAACGGATTCAGGATTTCGGAGGTGGGCAGGTTTATGACCGCATTCTAACGAATCCGCCGTTTTATACAAATCACCTGCGTTCGCCCGATGCCGCCGTCAATCGGGCGTTGCATACCGACGAGTTGCCGTTTGGTGAGTTGGTTGAAGCTGTGGTTCGGTTGATGAAAACTAATGGACAATGGTGGGTGCTACTACCACCTTACGAAGCCGGCAAACTGGCTGAGTTAGCCCGACAATCTGGTTTATATCCGTTAAGGAGACTTTCGGTCCGCCATCACGAGCAAAAGCCCTTTTTTCGGGTGATAACTGGCTTTTCGTTCATTAAGTCGGACCCTGTTGATGAACGATTGACGATTTACGAACTAAATGCACAGAGTAAGTCAGGTGTAAGCTATACACCAGAATTTCGGTCATTACTTAAGGACTATTATCTGATATTCTGAAATTCTGCGACCTTTGCGATAATCTTTACGCGATCTGCGTTTAGAAGCATATGACTGAATTACTTCAACTGACCGTCCTGATCCCGCTCTACAACGAATATGAGTCGTTGCCCGAGCTGCACGACTGGATTGTACGGGTCGTGACGGAACAGCACTACACCTACGAAATTCTGTTTGTCGATGACGGCAGCACCGACGATTCCTGGACTATTGTTGAACAGTTATCGAACGTAAATCCGAACGTTCGGGGCATTCGGTTTAACCGGAATTATGGTAAAACGGCGGCCTTGCAAACGGGCTTCCAGGCAGCACGTGGGCAGATCATTATTACGATGGACGCCGACTTGCAGGATAGCCCCGACGAAATACCGGAATTGTACCGGATGGTAACCGAGGATAACTATGACCTGGTATCGGGGTGGAAACAGAAACGGTACGACCCCATTACGAAAACCTTACCGACGAAACTGTTCAATGCCGTTTCGCGCTGGATTTCGGGAGTTCAGCTACACGATTTTAACTGCGGACTGAAAGCATACCGGCAAAAAGTGGTAAAAACCATTGCGCCTGCTTTATACGGCGATATGCACCGGAATTTGCCAATTGTGGCCAAATGGAACGGATTTAGTCGGATTGGCGAAAAAATAGTACAGCACCGAGCGCGTAAGTATGGAACCACCAAATTTGGACTGGAACGATTCGTAAACGGCTTTCTGGATGTATTGGTGATCGCTTTTGTTCACCGATTCAGCAAACGACCTATGCACTTTTTCGGTACGTTCGGGACCCTGTCGTTCTTTATCGGTTCAGTGCTGGCTGTCTGGCTGATCGCCGAAAAATTAATTAATATAGCCAACGGCGTCAAGTTTCGTAACGTTACCGACAATCCGCTTTTCTTTTTTGGGCTGGTGGCTATTATTTTGGGTGTTCAACTGTTTCTGGCGGGTTTCCTGGGCGAAATGCTGGTCCGTCAGAGCCTGAATCGCTCGGGTGACCAAATGGTAGCCGAACGAATCGGTTTCATCGATCAAAAAACGATAGTCTGAATAAATGGATAATGAAAAATGCATAATGTATAAAGGGGAGCAGTTCAATCTTCCTGATGTTCATTGCCCATTTTACATTATCCATTTTACATTATTCATTAATTAATTAATCTCTATATACAACACGAATGAAGAGTAATTTTAAAGCACACCCCTGGCATGGTATTCCCATTGGGGATTTGGCTCCCAAACAAGTGACGGTCTTTATCGAAATTGTACCGACCGACACCGTTAAATATGAAATTGACAAAACTACTGGTTTCCTTAAAATAGATCGCCCTCAACAATATTCCAACGTATTGCCTGCGTTGTACGGCTTTATTCCACAAACCTACTGCGGTGATCAGATTGCCAAACTGGCGACTGAAAAATCGGGTAAAGTGGTGCCGATGGGCGACGGTGACCCACTCGACATTTGTGTACTGACCGAGCGGGAAATCACCCACGGTGACCTGATCTTACAGGCTATTCCCATTGGAGGATTCCGTATGATCGATAAAGGCGAAGCCGACGATAAAATCATTGCCGTGCTCAAAGGTGATGCCATGTATGGTCAATATACTGAACTGGAACAATTGCCCGAAGCCGTTGTGAAACGCCTGCGCCATTACTTCCTGACCTACAAAACCCTGCCCGATGAACCCGTCGCGATGGAACTGGCCAATGTATACGGTCAGGCCGAAGCCTGGGAGGTTATTCAAACATCGATCAACGATTATAAGTTGATGTAGCGTACCGTTTAGAAGCATAGGGCAGAGGGCGTATGGCTTGGGGCGAACAGTACCCTCTGCCATACGCCCTCTGCCCTATGCCATTTATCCACCCAATGGTGCACTCAACATTTTTTCGACAGAATGCCTCAATTTGACGTTACTTTTGCGTATTAGTTGTAGCGACACACAACGGTTAAGTTATTCATGCGACAGTTTCTTAAATATGTTTTAGCCACCATCGTCGGATTGATTCTCTTCTCCTTCGTTGGTTTTTTGCTGTTGATTGGGGTGGGAGCGGCATTTTCGTCGTCCGACTCGAAAACGGCTGTGGCTTCAAATTCAGTGCTTAAGTTGAATTTGAATGAGCCCATTGAAGAGCGAAGCCAGAATAATCCCTTTGGCGATTTTGGTCCAATCCGGTCGACCGGCGATGCGATTGGTCTGATTGAACTCAAACAGGCCTTAAAAGAGGCCAAAGAGGATAAGAATATTGAAGGTATCTACCTGCAAACTGAAAATCCGGTAGCAGGATGGGCCTCGCTTGAGGAAATTCGTAACGCACTCATTGACTTTAAGGCTTCGAAAAAGTTTGTGTATGCCTACGCGGAGGATATGAGCGAGAAAGGCTATTATCTGGCATCGGTAGCGGATAAAATCTACCTAGCACCCGTTGGGGAACTGGAATGGAACGGGCTTCAGGCCGAACTGTCGTTCTTCAAAGGTACGCTCGATAAACTGGGCCTGAAACCAGAGATTTTCCGGGTGGGTGAATTCAAGAGTGCCGTTGAACCCTTCATTCGGGAAGATATGAGCGAGCCAAACCGTCGTCAGGTTACCTCGTTCCTAAATTCGATCAACGACCACATGCTTGTTCGGGTAGCACAAAGCCGCGCACTACGGGTCGATTCCCTCAAGCGGTATGCCGATAACCTGACGATCCAGACCGCACAGGATGCCTTGCGTACGAAAATGATCACCAACGTTGGGTACCAGGACGAACTGGAAGCCGTCATTCGCAAACAGTTGGGGCTGGAAGAGAAAAAGAAGATTAACTATGTCTCGCTGAGTAAGTACGAGGATTCGGAAAAAAACAGCTCCGATACAGAAGGAAGCGGTTCGAATCGCATTGCCGTAATCGTAGCGTCGGGCGATATTCATTCGGGCAAAAGTGGCGACAACACCATCGGTTCCGAAACCATTGTAGAAGAACTTCGGAAAGCTCGGTTGGACGAAAAAGTAAAAGCCATCGTGCTGCGGGTAAATTCGGGCGGTGGAAGTGCCCTTGCATCGGATATGATGTATCGGGAAGTGGAGCTGGCCAAGAAAGCCAAGCCTGTCATCGGTTCCATGTCCGACTATGCGGCTTCGGGAGGCTATTACATGCTCATGAGCTGTAACAAGATTGTCGCAGAACCGAATACGATCACAGGGTCAATTGGTGTATTTTCACTCCTATTCAACACCGAAGGCTTCTTTAAAGATAAGCTCGGTATCACCTACGACCGGGTAAAAACAAATACCAACGCCGATTTTCCAACGGCTACGCACGAAATGACACCGTTCCAGAAACAGGCCATGCAACGTGCTACCGAACGGATCTATGCCCAGTTTACGAGTAAAGCAGCGGCTGGCCGGAAGTTGCCTGTCGATAGCATACGCGCTATTGCGGGTGGTCGCGTCTGGACGGGTACGCAGGGTAAAGGAATCGGTCTGGTCGATCAACTGGGCGGCCTGGACGATGCCATCAAACTGGCTGCTCAGTCGGCTAAGCTCAAAGAAGGCGACTACCGACTGAAATACCAGCCCCGCAAAAAAGAGTTTTTCGAGCAATTGATGAACTCATTATCGGGCGATGAAGAGTCGAAAGTACAGGCCCAACTTGGCGAACTGGCTCCCTATGTAGCGTACCTGAAAAAGCTCAAAATGATGCAGGGTATCCAGATGCGCCTGCCATTTGAGATTGACATTCGATAGATTTTGCGCTAATAAGGCGACGTGGACCTGTAGAATTAAAACGCTACAGGTCTTTTTTTTATCTTGCATGAAGCAATCGTGATTTATGATGCAGACGCTCCCTATCCGCCTTGACCTGTTTGCGTTTCTGATTTTTCTAGGCGTAGCGCAGGGCGTGTTTCTAGGTGTTTTTTTTCTGACGGGTCAACGACGGAAGAGCCTGGCAAATCGATGCTTTGGCCTTTATTTGCTAAGTGTGTCGGGCATCATGCTGGAAATCGGGCTGGAATATTCGAACTACATGTTTCGGATGCTGGCCCTGGTCGATTATGGCGAGTTGTTCAATTTTGCCCTGGCTCCGCTATTTTATTTCTTTGTTTTTGCCAAATTAAACGCCCGACTGCCCCGACGCTGGGGTTGGCATTTACTACCGGCGGCTATCTGGTCGGTCAATGCTATTACCTGGATTATACAACCAGTTGAGTTCAAATACAACTCCTACATCAGTGCCTTTCATCCCAAACTACCGTTTGTACATGTCGACCGGTACATGCCTGATGACTTTACGGGCCTTCGTGACTATATAAATGAACTGACGCTACTAAGCTGTCTGATATATACCGTCATGTCTATGCTGGAGGTGCGACGGGCGTTCAAAAAGGCAAAGATTCCTTTTTTCGGCAAAGCCCCAGTTGCGATGGTGATGGCCCGGAATGTATCGGCCCTGGTCATCTTTTTTCCGGTATTGATTGGAGTCGTCAAAGCTACGTATCATGAAGACATGGGTGATCATTTTCTGGCAGCTTATCTAACGCTTACCATTTATGCGACGACCCTACTCGTCATGCAGGGGTCAAGTAGCCTACGTGATGAAGAGGCTATTGTCGAACAGTCATTGCCAGTACCTGAACCCAAAAAGAAGTACGAAAAATCGTCGTTGTCGGAGGAGGTAGAGGAGACGTTGTTAGGCAAACTAAATAGGATGATGGAGGCCGAAAAACCATATCTGGAAAGCGACCTGTCTCTCCCAAAACTGGCTCAGCGATTGAATACCACTCCACATCATCTTTCTCAAATTCTGAACGATCGACTGGCGCAGAATTTTTTTGATTTACTGGCCACTTATCGGGTACGCGAAGCCCAGCAATTACTACAGGACCCCGCAACAACCAACCTCAAAATCGACGAGATTGCGGAGCGGGTCGGCTACAATTCACCTTCGGCCTTTCATACGGCGTTTAAACGACTGACCAATCTGACGCCAGCCCAATACCGGGCAAAATCCCTTGAACAGAAGGCGTAAAAACTTCGTGCCGTTCGGCAAGAACTTCATTTCTATCGGCAGATAGGGTGTTTTGAACAGGTTGAGCGCAATTTTGAGGCATCGAATCAAAACGCATCTGCTCATGAACACATTAACCAACTCGGCTGGTTTTGCCAGGAAAAGCCTTCTTGGGTTAACACTTTGTTTCTGCAAAATCCTTTTTTGTCAACCTCTATTACATGCCCAGACCAGCAATACGGTCGAGTGGCCCGCTTATGGCAACGATGGTGGAGGAATGCGATTCTCAACGCTGAAGCAAATTAACACCACTAATGTAAAGCAGCTTACCCAGGCCTGGACGTTTCGAACGGGTGAGTTAGAAATCTACAAAGGAACAAACGCGACCGAAAAAGCAGCCTTTGAAGCCACACCTGTCATGGTCGATGGAACGCTTTTTTTTAGTACGCCTACATCCCGCGTCTTCGCCATCGATGCGGCTACCGGTCAGAAAAAGTGGGTATACGATCCTGAAGTGTATCTGCGCCAGGAATTATCGGAAATCACCTCGCGTGGCGTTTCGGTATGGCCTGCCCCCAACGACAAACAGGCATCGACTGGCGTTGGCAAACGCATATTTGTAGCTACGCTCGACGGACGGCTGATTGCGCTGGATGCGGCTACAGGTAAACCCATTCCTTCATTCGGGAAGTCGGGCAGTGTCGATTTACGGCAGGGCGTTGGTATCATCAGCGTTACGTCGCCCCCAGCGGTTATTGGCAACACGATCGTCGTTGGCTCGTCGATGGGCGATAATTATCGATTCAATTATGAGCGGGGCGTGGTACGGGCCTACGATGCTATCAGTGGTGCCTTGCGCTGGAGTTGGGACCCCATTCCCCGAACGAAAGCCGATGCGGGCTATGAGACCTGGAAAGGGCCGTATGCCCATCAGACGGGTGCTGCCAATGCCTGGTCGATGATTTCGGCCGATGCCGAACGCGATTTGGTCTTCGTACCTACCACCAGTCCTAGCCCGGATTACTATGGAGGAGAACGGCTGGGGCAGAATCTATACGCCAGCTCTATTGTCGCGATACGGGCATCGACGGGCAAGGTTGTCTGGCATTTTCAGACCGTCCACCACGATCTATGGGATTACGACAATGCCGCACAGCCCCTGTTGTTCATGTTCCCACAAAATGGTAAACAGATTCCGGCTGTAGCGGTCGGTACAAAAATGGGGCATGTGTTTATCCTGCATCGGGAAACGGGCGTACCCTTGTTGCCCGTTGAAGAACGATCCGTGCCTAAATCGGCAGTAGCAGGTGAAGAAGCTCATCCAACCCAGCCTTTCCCGAAAACATTGCCCTTGCTAGGGCTTCAGAAACTGGAAGCCTGGGGACCAACCGCCGAAGACAAAGCAGCCGCTCAGCGTCGAATTGAGCCGTATCGGTATGAGGGTGCGTTTACACCGCCTTCGTTGCAAGGAAGTATCATCACGCCCGGCAATGTGGGCGGTATTCATTGGGGTGGAATGAGCTATGATCCGCTATCGGGTCTGTTGATCACCAATGTGAATAGGCTGGCTGCGCTGATCCGTTTGATACCACGCGAAGAATTATCCGGTTCCCTGCGGAACAATGAAGAATTGCTGCGTGCCGAAACGGGGATGCAGGCCGGAACGCCCTATGTGATGAAACGCAGCTATTTGTTTCAGCCAAAAGATGGCGGTTTGCTGATGCAGACTCCACCACCCTTCGGAACGCTGGTTGCGCTCAATTTGCAGAAAGGCACCTTGGCCTGGGAGGTACCGCTGGGGTATATGATGAATCTGGAAAAATACCCGCAGGCAAAACAATGGGGCTCTCTGAATTTCGGTGGGGCCATGTCAACGGCGGGTGGATTAATCTTTGTGGCCGCCAGTTTCGACGGACATTTACGGGCTTTCAAAACAGAAGATGGCAGTCTGCAATGGGAAACACCCTTACCCGCCAGTGCCCAGGCTACGCCCATGACTTATCAGGTCAATGGACAGCAGTACGTCGTCATTGCGGCTGGTGGTCACGGAAAATTACAGACGAAACTTGGCGATTATGTTGTAGCCTACAAACTGCCTTAACTAGTTCATAGTCAGTCATTGTCATTGATGGTCATTCCTAGTCATTTACAAAGAAACTACGGCAATGACTAGGAATGACAACTTAATGACCATCAATGACTACAAGACTTTCAAATGATGATGCAAACACAACCTATTTCCAAAGCTCAACTTACCACCGGGACTCGGCGGTATGACCTCGACTGGCTCCGGGTAATTGCCATCCTAACGTTACTATTCTACCATACGGGCATGATTTACGTATCCTGGGGCTGGCATATCAAAAGTGCTCAGCATAGCCAGCCAATGGAAGAGGTGATGCGCTGGCTGCACCTATGGCGAATGCCGCTGTTGTTTTTTATTTCGGGAGCCGGTACATTTTTCGCCCTGAAAAAACGGTCGTTTGGGTCGTATGCAGGTGAGCGCGTTCGGCGGTTGTTTGTACCACTGGTATTCGGCATGTTTGTGATCGTACCACCCCAGATTTATATTGAATGGTTGTTTCGGGGGCAATTCTCGGGGAGTTATGCTGATTTCTATCCTGAAGTGTTCAAGTTTCAGCCGTATCAGGATGGCGGAAAAGGCGGGGCCTTTAGCTGGCATCACCTCTGGTTTGTGTGCTACCTGTTTTTGTATTCGCTACTGAGTATTCCTGTGTTCAAATGGGCTCAAAGCGAAAGTGGGCAACGATTTATTGACCGAATCGGCCAACTCATTGCCCGACCGGGTGGCGCGCTGTGGCTGGTAGGAGTTTTATGGCTAAACGATGTAGTGCTCGGCGGCTTTTTCCCCCATGAAACCCATGCGCTGGTCAATGACTGGGCGTATTTTATGAAAAACCTGCTGCTGTTCTGGCTGGGCTATGTGCTCATCAGTCGGCGCGTATTCTGGCAAACGTTAACTGATCAGCGACGGTATTATCTGATTGCCACCCTGATTTTGACGGGAGTTCTGTACAGCATCAGGGTATTCGGAAACATGGACACCATTGATCATTCCCGACTTTGGACCACGCTATTCAGTTTTGAACGGATCGCGTTAACCTGGTTTTCGGTGTTAGCGACCATTGCCTATGGGTATCGGTACCTGAATCGGAATCCGTTCTGGAAAGGCAAACCTATTCTGCCGTATTTGAACGAAGCCGTTTATCCGTTTTATATCCTCCACCAGACGGTTATCGTACTTATTGGGTACTATGTGCTGACACGGACAAGTCTGGGTATTTATGATGGTTTTCTGGTGGTAAGTTTTTCGTCATTAGTTAGCTGCGTTGCCATTTACGGGCTTCTAATTCGGCCGTTTAAGTTGACAAGGGTACTGTTTGGCATGAAATAAGTTGTCTGATTCGGGTGAAGCTTCTATTTTTACCAACATAAGCTGAATTCGGGAATGGTACGTAGTTGTTAAATGGACCGCCATTCCACTGTCGAACTCACGTTACATCTCGAATCAATTCATTTCCAACGACATGCTTCGTACCGATTGGACCCGCGCTGAAATTACCGACATCTATAATTCGCCTGTTCTGGATTTAATCTACCGGGCCGCAACCGTTCACCGCCAACATCATGACCCGCAGGAGGTACAAGTGTGTACACTGCTTTCGGTTAAGACCGGTGGATGCCCGGAAGATTGCGCTTACTGCCCACAGGCGGCTCGCTACCATACCAATGTAAAGGTGCACAAACTGATGGAAGTCGATGAGGTACTTGATGCCGCACAACGGGCTAAGGATACCGGCAGTACTCGCTTTTGTATGGGAGCAGCCTGGCGTGAAGTGCGCGACAATCGCGATTTCGATAAAGTTCTGGAAATGGTGCAGGGTGTCAATGAAATGGGACTCGAAGTGTGCTGTACACTCGGTATGCTTACCGAAAGCCAGGCTCAACGCCTGAAAGATGCGGGCTTGTATGCCTACAACCACAACCTTGACACCAGCGAAGAATATTATGGCGACATCATTACAACCCGAACCTACGACGACCGCTTAGACACGCTTAGCCATGCGCGTAAAGCCGGTATTTCGGTCTGTTCGGGCGGTATTATTGGCATGGGCGAGTCGGATCAGGACCGGATCGGTATGTTGCACACCCTGGCTACACTGCCTCAACATCCTGAATCGGTCCCCGTCAATGCATTGGTCCCCGTTGAGGGAACGCCGTTGGAAGATCAGCCACGGGTTTCGATCTGGGAAATGGTTCGGATGATTGCCACTGCCCGTATTATTATGCCTAAAGCAATGGTTCGGCTGTCGGCCGGGCGCGTACGGATGAATACCGAAGAACAGGCATTGTGTTTTCTGGCCGGAGCCAATTCGATTTTTGCAGGCGATAAACTCCTTACAACTCCGAATCCTGACGAAGATGCTGATCAGCAATTATTCCAGACACTCAATATCCGCCCCCGAAAATCCTTCAAAAATGGGGATCAACCCGCCGTGGTGTTCGAGCAAATTCCGCTTTAATAGAGTGGTTATATAAAACAGTAAGGCGTGCCACGGTTTCAAACTGTGGCACGCCTTTTCTATTGGTTGACTTTTGAAGGTAAATTTCGTCTTAGAGAGATCAAACCAAACGATTCTAATTGGCTGCTAATTTATGCACTTTGTAGAAGGGAAGCTATATCATGTTTATAACAGAGGGAATAATCGGCAGCCCATATTTTACAAGCCAGAAAATTACCTCTACTTTCTACATAAGTTAAGACGGTTTATTAAACCAAATTGTCATTTGTTGGCGTATTGCTTAATGCCAAATCATTTTCATTTTTTGCTTCAGGCCACAACTGATTCTATAGTGCTAAAGCCGAATCGTTTAGGAGATCAAACGGTGCTTAGCGATGGTTTTAGGAATTTGCTGAGTAGCTATACTCAGGGAATCAATAAACAGGAAAATCGAACGGGGTCGTTATTCGCACAGAATACAAAAGCCAAACTTGTCAGTTGTAATGAGACGAAGATTGATTACAGCTTACTTTGTCTGAATTATATCCATCAAAATCCACTTCGTGCCGGGCTTGTCCAACGAGCAGAGGATTGGCCTTATTCGTCTTTTATAGATTATGCCCATTTGCGTAATGGAACACTATGTGCTAAAGAAGTAGCTTATCGGTTTATAGATGCAGATTGGGGAAATTTTATTCAATTCTCAAGTGAAATACTTCCTGAAGAGGAAGTCGCTTTTTTGTACTAAAAATAGAATAAGAGCAAACAGTAAGGCGTGCCACGGTTCCGAACCGTGGCACGCCTTACTGTTTGCTCTTATTCTATTTTTACAGATAACGGATGTATTCTTTTTCGTTGATCTTCTCGATAATTACTTCGACTAACGAAGCGGCCCGCTCTTTCTTAACTTCTGATTTGTCTTTCGATTCAACCGTCACATTAATGATGTGGTTGTTGTAAAGCACGTGCATGGCACCAGTCGTTGCGTCCCATACGGCTTTATCGCCAACGTTCGCTACTGCTTCAAAATTACCTTTACTAACAGCAGGGGCAGTTAGGTGAGGAGTTGCTGCGGTTACACCGCCATGCGTAGGCTGATGATCTTCGGTGGCAGGATGTTCCGAAACGGCTGAGTCGGCAACCATCGCTTCTGGATTTGTACCTTCCGAGCTGTTGGTCATTTCCTGCTCGTGTACTTCGGCTACTGGAGCAGCCGGAGCGTCCGATTTACCCTGATACATCTTATCGAATTGATACTCAGCTAGGAAAGTTGATGAATACGGTTTGGCACCACCAAACGATACAACAACCTTACCGCCTTCCCAGGCAAAATCGCAGCCACCGTGTTCATGGCCTTCTTCCAGTTTGACAGTTTCGCCAAGGTTGAAGGTATGGCGTACATATTCTTCACCCAGAATATTGCAGGGTTCGTCGTAGTTAAAATCAGTAGTGAGTGCTCCGAGGCCTGTGGGTCGTTTGGCCAAAATTGGGCTGGCGTCCATTTGGCTGGCTGGATCGGACGTGTCAGAGCCGGGGTTACTGCAGGCAAAGCACAGTACAGGTAAAGCAACTATCAGTGACTTTAGTTTCATGGTATGATTGGAGAAAAGCCAAAATTAGCGTTTTCTTAAATACCATTTTATGGATACCTATGTTTTTCCATGATCTGCCAATCTGTTTGTTCAGATGCGTTGGCCAGTTACATCGGCTGAAAGCGGATCAATAATACGGGAAGCGAAACTCGTAAGGAGTCAAACTCACGGGACCAGCGCAGAACCAGTCTACAGTTTTACGAACTCTACGCGTCTATTATTGGCTTTTCCTTCGGCAGAGGTGTTCGGGCCAGCAGGTTGCGTTTCACCTTTCCCGTCCGTTTCCATTCGGCTGGCATCTATGCCAAATGTATTCGTCAATTCAGCCTTTACAGCCGTTGCCCGCTTCTTCGATAAGGATAAATTGGAGGCATCGTCGCCGTCGGAATCGGTGTGGCCAATAATGCGGACTTTTACCGTAGTATTCTCCGACAGCACGTTGGCAATATCTTTCAGTACTCCGTACGATTCAGGCTTGATTTTATCGGAATTCACATCGAACAGAATGCCGTGTGTTACGAACTTACCTTCCGTAATGAGTTTGTTTCGGGTATCGGGTGCGCCAATAGCAAGTCGGATGTTGTTGATGTAGTACCGATCTTCCGGGTTGTGCATGTCGCCCGTAGCAAATACAACCGAATTGTAAGCGATACCGGGTTGAAACGCACGAGGTATATCCCATACCTTCTCTTCGTTGACATACACCCGCAGTCGCTGCTTTTGTCGCCACATAGCCACACTTACGAAATTTCGCCCTTTTACAAAAAACTGGTGCATATCGGCTTCATTGCGCAGAATCTGGTCATGAGCCGAATAGTTTTCGAATTTCGTCATACCAGATGTGCTACCGGCATTTTGTGGATGAAGCAGTATCCGAACTCCTTCGTTTCCATAATTTGATCGACCCCAGTCGGCGAATTCTTTGGCAGGCTTTGCCAGAGCTACCAGATTGACTAACAACTCGCTGGAATAGAAACTGAATTCGGGGTTACAGGCCAGATCAAACTGGAGGGTCGCGTTTTCGGGCAGATTCGTAATAAATTCCGGCAGGTATTCCCCCTTTTTCGAGAGCATCAGCCAATGCCCGGTTTTGCCTTCCAGCGTTACTATTTCGCCGGTCCCACTCGAATTCCAGCGGGCAGGAAAATCGCCGATAGCATCCTGCATAAAGTCTTCAACCGCCACTACTTTTTCGCCCGGTACAAAGTCAAACTTGCTGTACGATTTCAGGGTAGTAGGCGTTCGGGCGTCGCGTCCGGCATCACCAGATGATGTACCCGCAGAACGACTATTGCTACCTCCTGTACGGGCAGGGGCATCGTCAGGATTATCGGTACTGGCATTGTTGGACGATGGATCAGTTTGGTTACCAGACTGGGTCTGTTTAGGCTTCTCTTTCTTTTTGAAGATACTCATAACCCCTTCTTCCACTTTGTCGAGCCCTTTGTTGATACCCTGATCAATTTTGCTGTTGGCCCGGTATTCCACATTTCGCTCGACAACCTTTCCTGGGTCATTCACCCGTACCTGAGCCTGTACGATGGATACTGTAAACCAAGCTATTAAGATGGATATGCAGTTTGTTTTCATAGACATGATGATTAACGTAGAGCCTTACCAAAGATGCTCTTTTTAACGACGTCGGCTGAAGTTCTCTGAGCGAACGGTAGCCTAAATGCTGGGGAACGACGTTCGTTGTGTAGTTTTGTGCTGAATAACCCCGTTCCATGTCCGCCATCGAAACCATTTCACTTTCTCCTGGCCGAAAGGCTTATTTTGCTTCTGATTTCCACTTAGGTACACCGTCTCAGAGCCAAAGTCGCGAACGCGAACAGGCCGTTGTGGACTGGCTCAACACCATCCGGACTGACGCGGAGGTGATTTTCCTGGTCGGTGATGTGTTCGATTTCTGGTTCGAATACAAGCGCAGTATTCCCAAAGGTTTTATTCGTCTACAGGGCAAACTGGCCGAACTGACCGATGCCGGTATGCGGATTATCCTGTTTACCGGCAATCATGATATGTGGATGAAGGATTACTTTACGGAAGAAATGGGGATTCCGGTCTATCGAGAACCACGACGGTATGAGATCGGCGGGAAGCGATTTTTGATAGGGCATGGCGATGGCCTTGGTCCCGGCGACTTTGTCTATAAACGTCTGAAAACGGTTTTTGAGAGCAAAGTAGCCCATCAGTTGTTTCGGATGCTTCACCCGGATTTGGGCATAGGGCTGGCCCACGCCTGGTCGCGCCGGAGCCGAATTAGCAACCAGAAAAAAGGAGAGGAGCAGTTTCTGGGTGAAGACCGCGAATGGCTCATGCAGTATTGCCGTGAAGTAGAAGCAACAATGCACCACGACTTTTACATCTTCGGCCACCGCCATTTACCGCTCAATTTAGCTGTTAACAACCACAGTCGGTATGTTAATCTGGGTGAGTGGGTGGGTGCGAAGACTTACGCCGTGTTTGATGGGAATGATTTGCAACTGCAAACCTGGAAAGGCTGATCAATAGTAAAGAGTCTACCCAAGCTAGTTGGTATTATCCTGCAGAATATCTTTTCGGGAAACGTTCTCGCGTGGGGCTTTATTGATTTCGTTGCGCCACTCTTTGTTTTTTAAATCGCCCCGCTTAACGGAACGGATGAAGTTAGCCCAGGCAAACGGATTCGTAAACGCAAATGTCGTGGCCGAACTACGTCCAAGTATAGATTCTCGTCCAAAAAACTGCTGATTGACGAAGTTCTGGTGGTTGGCCAGCGCACTCATTGGCATCGTAGCCGCCTGACGCATAATGGCTTCCGGGCTGGTATTTTTAGCCAAGTTCTCACGCTCTTTTTCGTCCGGGAGTTTCAGATTGACGAAGGCTTCTTTGAACAGTTCCTCGGTTGCATAGGGATAAACTTTTACCTCGGCCAGTGTTTTTACATCTTCCTGCAACGCCACCACGGCCGAATACGTAAGGTCATTTAAGCGAGTTGGAATAATATGGTATTGAGTTCGGAAGCCAACATAGCTGAAAATGACGCTATCGCCCGGAAAAACAGGAAGGGCAAAATAACCATTGGAAGCCGCTAAAACACCACGTCCGGCTTTAGGAATATAGATGTAGGCACCAGGTAAAGGTTCGTTCGTTTTACCACCCGTTATAAAGCCCGTGAACGTTACCTGTCGGTCCTGTCCCTGGGCCTTTACGGTTGAATAGAGTCCCGTTAAGGCAGTCAATACCATAATCAGAACCAATAACGTCAATGACTTCTTCATAGACTCGCCAAATAAACTACAAAGTAAACGAGGAAAAGGCAGTATATGGTTTCGACTACCCTAATTTTAAGAAAGTTTACTTCACAAATCTACCCATTCTGAACGATTCCACATGCACATGATCAGGATGGTAAAAGCAATTTAAGAAATTTTAATTCACGCGGATTGTGCGGATAGGTAGTACGCTTATGCGATAAAATTGTGTAATAAAGGACTTCTGGTCGGTAAGTCAGGTTGATACTGCGAGCCGCTAATTGACGGTAAGTTGCTGAAACAAACGGCACCAGCCAGCGATTGTATACGCAATACCTAACGCAAAGAAACTATGGACTCAGGCACAGAATTCCTAAATCCAGATGGGTTGTTAAAAAATCCGGCCTTCTCACAAGTGGTCATTACCAAGGGAACCGGAGCCACAATTTATATTGGCGGGCAGAATGCTATCACTAAGGACCTCGATATAATAGGAAAAGGAGATATCGCTTTACAAACAGAGCATGTATTAAACAACATTGAAACGGCTCTACGGGCCTGCGATGTTACGATCGACAACATAATTAAACTCACCATTTATATTGTACAGGGGCAGGACATTCGAAAGGGGTTTGAAGGTGCCCAACGCTTTTTAACCAGATTAAAGAATCCACCGATAATTACCGGTGTAATTGTAGCGGGGCTGGCCAATCCTGATTATTTAGTAGAGATAGAAGCCGTTGCCTTCAAAAGAGAATAAAAAAGCCCGGTTAGTCAGGCCGGGCTTACTACTTAAGACGCTTTAACTTGAGTAGGTGAAAAGAAAGCTTTTCTGATTTCAAGAGGTTTTGCAAATGTATTTACATTTATGTATGTATAGCAAGGGGCCTTTCCCGGTATTTTAATGGGCTTTTTCCGGTGCTTACTGAGTAAAATTACAAATCCGATCAGTTGAGCCAATGAGTGGTTTACTTCAACGATACTCCCATTGCCACGAGCTATTTTTGGGTCGTCAGGCAAATTTAATATGGTGTTGCAACCGACAACCGTTACTTTCTAACCGGTCAGGTATCTAATCTTCTACGAATTTATTGCAACTAGTTTAGTAAGAAGTACAGTTACGGTAAAACATAAAACGCCCGGTTCAGCTTGAAACCGGGCGTTTTTTTAGACTACTTCAGGACTTTCGCTAGTCAACAGGTATTCCATTCCCCATGTTTTTAAACAGAGTTTAGGCAAACAGCTTTAAGAAGGTAATAATGAATGGAGCTGCCAGTAACAGCCCATCGAAACGGTCCAGAAAACCGCCATGACCCGGAATGCTGCTGCCCGAATCCTTAATAGCAATACTTCGCTTAAATAATGATTCGACCAGATCGCCATACGTGCCCGTTACAACGATAATGCCTCCTACACAGTACCATTGCCAGGGTTTAAGTTCTGGCGCAAAAAGGGCCAGTCCAGTAGCTATTAGCGTTGCCGCAGCGGCTCCACCCAGAGCACCTTCCCACGATTTCTTAGGTGAAACCCGTTCGAATAACTTCCGTCGCCCAAATTTGGTACCGGCAAAATAAGCCCCAATGTCGCTGGCCCACAGTAAGAGAAGGCATCCTGTAATGATCCACGGATGAAAACCACCGTTTCGAAGGGCAACAATAATCAGCAGGGCGAAGGGCATGGCGACATAGATGATACCCAGAAATGTGAAACCGATATTGGTAAACGGTTTCATATCGCGCTTTTTGTACAGCTTGATCAGGAAGATCATGGAGGAGGCCGGACAAATCAGAAAATAATTGCCCATACCAATCTGGTCGGTTTCAATAAAATAAGCCAGAATACAGATCATACAGCCAACGACTGTACCATAGGCTGTAAGGGGTTCGAAGCCATCCAGACCTAACAATCGGTAGAATTCGCGCTGGGTCAATGCACTGATCACGCAGAACAGGAGGGCAAATGTCCAGTCGGCGTACCAAATCAGGAATAAAATAAACGGAACTCCAATTACAGCGGCAATCACTCGCTGCTGTAGATTGGTCATATTAGCTAAACGTTGCTTCATTCTCTAAAATAACTTTGGCCAGAATGGCATCCTTGGCCGGTACATGAACCTCACTTTTACCCCACCCAATGGTTGGATAGCTACTACTCTGTTTGTTGATAACTACTGCCGTAATATCATGTTCAAGCAGCAGCGCTTTGGCTAGTTCGGCCCGGTGAGGCAGTGGAGTAACGTAAATAGATTCCCAGGTTTCGTTCATTACTATAAGAAGCGAGGAGTTAGGAGCGAGAAGTGAGGAGGGTTGACTCGAAACAAATGCAGGCGTCAGCCCTCCTCTCTTCTCGCTCCTAACTCCTGATTACTGGTTTTAAAATAATATAACAGTCCAGCGGTAACGACAGCTCCTACCAGCGAACCCAGAATCGGCACTGACTCCGTACTTTCGATGTTCATAGAGGTAACTTTCTGCTGATACAAATAGACCATGAATACTGTAAACCCATTATTCATAAAATGGGCTAAAATTGGTACCCAAAGGTTTCCTGACCATAAATAAAGATAGCCGAACAGTGCGCCCAGAAGCATCCGTGGAAAAAAGCCCAGAAACTGTACGTGAATGGCACTGAAGAGCGCAGCCGCCAGCCAGATACCTACGTGGGCGTTTCGGGTCCAGTAGATGAAGTTTCGCTGCAAAATACCCCGAAACAGGACTTCTTCGCCAATAGCTGGAATAACGGCCACGACCAGAAGGGCAATCAGCAGTTGACCAACCGTTTTAAACGTAGTCAGATATTGGGTGATGCCGTTTAGTTTCTTTTCCTGATCACGCATCCATTGTTCAAGGGGAGCCAGGGTTTCGGGTAGGTGCAGATTCTGGTTCCAATCAATGATGAGCCCATCAAACGGCATGAACGCCAGGACAATCAGGGTTACAAGACTAAAGCCTACTACAGCCGAAACGGGCCGGTTATTAAACTGCCCCCACGAACGGCGCTCAATAAAATACCAGTAGGCCAGTGAAGGCAGGAGAAAGGTACCTATGTGGTTGATGGCCTGGAGTAGCATGAGTTCGTACCAACTGCCCGGTGCCGCCGTCGGATTAGCCGCCAGCGATTGCAGGTATTCCTGCGTTTTCTCAACGTCGAGCCCACGCGTTACGGCGAGTAGACCGAACAGCAAATAAGTACTCACGACACCTCCCATGAGGATAAAACCGACGAGCATGATCAGGCCACCAAGGGTAGGAGGACGGGAAGTAGAGGTTTCTGAAGGATGAACGGGTTGCATAATTTGTGTAAATATACGGACGTATGGTGTACGAACGACGATGTACGAATCAACCGGCCTGGCAAATAACGGAACCAAATAAGGCTACAAATCGTAATTTGGTCAACATACTTCACAAATCAATACCTGCGTGGTTACTATTGGCAACATACAACTGCCGGATTTTCCGTTGCTGCTGGCTCCCATGGAAGACGTCAGCGATCCGCCGTTTCGGGCGGTCTGCAAAGCCAACGGAGCCGACCTGATGTATACGGAATTTATATCGTCGGAAGGCTTAATCCGTGATGCGGCAAAGAGCGTCCAGAAACTGGATATCTTTGAGTATGAGCGTCCTATCGGTATTCAGCTCTTTGGTTCGGATGTCGAAACCATGGGTGAGTGTGCCCGCATTGCCAGTCGAGTCAGCCCCGATCTGATCGATATAAACTACGGTTGCCCGGTCAAAAATGTGGCTTGCCGGGGAGCGGGAGCAGCCCTGCTTCAGGACATTCCCAAAATGGCTCGTATGACCGAATCCGTCGTGAAAGCTACTCATCTGCCCGTGACGGTAAAAACCCGGCTTGGATGGGATGATTCGACAAAAAATGTTGGCGAAGTAGCCGAGCGGTTGCAGGATGTGGGCATCAAAGCCCTGACCATTCACGGCCGGACTCGGGCGCAGATGTATAAGGGCGAAGCCGACTGGACCCTCATAGGCCGGATTAAAGATAACCCGCGTATCCACATTCCGATCTTCGGCAATGGCGATATCGATTCGCCCGAAAAAGCAATGGAGTATAAGAATCGGTATGGTGTCGATGGGGTTATGATTGGTCGGGCCAGCATTGGGTATCCCTGGATTTTCAACGAGATCAAACATTTTGCCAAAACGGGTCAGCATCTTCCGGCACCGACTATTGCCGATCGGGTAGCCGTTTGTCGTCAGCACCTCGATTTCTCGATTCGCTGGAAAGGCGAAATTGTTGGCCTTTTCGAAATGCGTCGCCATTATGCCAACTATTTCAAAGGACTGCCCGATTTCAAACCGTTTCGGATGCGCCTGGTGACAACTGATTCGTATAGTGCGGTCAGTGCTGTGCTGGATGAGATTGCCGATCACTATTCAGAAGAGATACTTATTGCATAGTATGTAGGAGCGAGTAGTAGGAGTTGCTGACGCATGAATGTTTCCTATTACCCACTCCTCGCTCTTATTATGTTAAAAATCATGCTGACCGACGAAGGAATGGGTATTTTCCTGATGTGAATTTGGCTGGGGAATAAATAAGTTTGATGTTTGTAGTTCCAGGTTCGAAGTTGATAGATTTGATAATGAAACATCTGTCAGTCAACGCCAACCCTGAAACCCAAACATCATCCAAATTTCTGTATGTACACCGCTGCCTTAGCCGACGGAACCTCATTCACTATTGATTTTACGTCAGGCAACCCTACGTTGAATGGCGAACCATTCGTCTGGGACGTAGCGAAATTATCCGATCGAACCGTTCATATTCTTCATCAGAATCGTTCTTACACGGCCGAAATTCTGGAACTGAACGCGGCAGAGAAATCGGTCAGCCTGAAAATCAATGGCCATATTCATCAGCTTCAGCTAAAAGATCGCTTCGATCTACTGCTGGAAAAAATGGGCATGAGCAGTGCCGCCATTGCCAAGGTGAATGAGTTGAAAGCACCGATGCCTGGATTGATCGTTGGGATAAATGTACAGCCCGGCGATAGCATCAACAAAGGCGATAGCCTGATGATTCTGGAAGCGATGAAGATGGAAAATATGCTGAAAGCGCCTGGTGCTGGTAGTATCAAAACCATCCGGGTAGCCAAAGGTGATCGTGTCGAGAAGGGGCAGGTATTGGTAGAATTTTCCTGAACGGGTATTTAGAAGGATATGACTACTCGTTATACCCGTCGCCGTTTTCTGGCCCAGACAGCTTTAGCCGCAGGGGCCTTTCCTTTACTGTCCGAAGCTATTTCGGCACCCCTTCCTGCCGGGCAAGCTGCGCTGCCACCAATCCATATCTTTTCGAAACACCTGCAGTTTCTGAATTATTCGGACATGGCCGATGCTGCTGCCACTATGGGCTTTGCCGGTGTCGACCTGACTGTACGGCCCGATGGGCATGTGCGTCCTGAGCGCGTGGAAGACGATTTGCCGAAAGCTGCCGAAGCCCTTCGAAAAGCGGGCCTTCCTCCCCGGTTGATGACCACCGCCGTGGGCGACGCAACTAATACGACCGATCAACGACTTCTGAAAACAGCCGCCAGGCTCGGATTTCAGTCGTACCGGATGAAGTGGTACCAATACGATGAGAAACGCTCTCTACCCGATTCCATTGGTCACTACCAGAATCAGATTCAGGCATTGGCAGAGTTGAATAAGACATTGAATCTGACTGGCTGCTACCAGAATCATGCGGGTGTACTCGTTGGATCGGACATCTGGGAGATCTGGGAAATTCTCAAAAAAGCCAATCCACAACACATGGGCGTCCAGTACGACATCCGGCATGCCACGGTTGAAGGGGGGACAGCCTGGCCCAATGGACTTCGGTTGATCTTGCCGCAGATCAAATCCATCACACTCAAAGATTTTCACTGGGCGAAAAAGGGTGACAAATGGGTGGTGCAGGATGTCCCCCTTGGAGAAGGAATGGTCGATTTCAAAACATATTTTGCCTTTTTGAAGAAGCACGCTGTAAATGTGCCCATCACCCTCCATATCGAGTATCCGGTCGGTGGAGCGGAGCACGGTAATACAAAAATATCAGTGCCTCAGAATGAAGTCTTTACGGCAATGAAACGCGATATGAATCGAATAAAGGAGCTATGGCAGGAAGCGTAAGAATGGAGGTGGAAAGGGAAAAAAGGGAGGAAGGGGAGGAAGACTAGTTGAAGAAAATCCCTTTATTCCCATTTGTCCCTTTCTTCCCTTTCCTCCCTTTTCCCTATCTTTGCCCGCAAAACTTCCCTTCATGACATCACAGACAAAGTATAAACGCATCCTGCTCAAGCTGAGCGGGGAGGCATTGGCTGGGCCTAATGGGTACAATATAGACCCGGTTGTGCTTGAACAATACAGTAAAGAAATCAAACAAATTGTTGATCTGGGTGTACAGGTAGCTATCGTTATCGGAGGAGGAAATATCTTCCGGGGCGTATCGGGTGAGCGTTCCGGTATCGACCGTGTACAGGGCGATTACATGGGTATGCTGGCAACCGTCATCAACGCCATGGCTATCCAGAGTTCGCTGGAAAAATATGGTATGTATACTCGGGTAATGTCGGCGATCAAAATGGAGCAGGTTTGTGAACCTTACGTTCGTCGCCGGGCCGTTCGCCATCTCGAAAAAGGTCGGGTTGTTATTTTCGGCGCTGGAACCGGTAATCCTTATTTCACCACCGATTCAACCGCAGCTTTGCGGGCTATTGAGGTAGAAGCGGATGTCGTGCTGAAAGGAACCAAGGTGGATGGAGTCTATACCGCCGATCCTATGAAAGACAAAACGGCTACTCGCTATACGACGATAACGTTCGATGACGTTTACGAAAAGAAATTAAACGTAATGGACCTGACTGCCTTTACGCTTTGCCAGGAAAATAACCTGCCGATCATTGTCTTTAACATGAACAATCAGGGAAGTCTGCTCCAGTTGGTTCAGGGCGACGACAGCGTAGGTACCCTTGTTACGACTAAACTATAATGATAGAATGAGTAAGTGATAGAATGATTGTGGTGGTATTTATTCACTCATTCTATCATTCACTCATTCAAAATTGAAAAACATATGGAAGAGATCGAGCTATTTCTCGATGATGCAAAGGATACGATGGAAAAGGCGCTCAAACACCTGGCCATCGAGCTAACAAAAATCCGTGCCGGTAAAGCGTCTCCCCAAATGCTGGAAGGTATTCAGGTTGAATACTACGGAGTTATGACACCGCTTAATCAGGTAGCTTCCGTAACGACGCCCGATGCGCGTACAATTGCGGTCAAGCCTTTCGAGAAAAAACTGATCGGCGAAGTTGAAAAAGCCATCCGCAATTCGAACCTCGGTTTGTCGCCGAACAACGATGGTGAACTCATTCGCCTAAATATTCCACCGCTCACCGAAGAGCGCCGTCGCGACCTCGTCAAGAAAGTAAAACAGGAAGTCGAAGTGGCGAAAGTGAACGTTCGCAACATCCGTAAAGACACTAACGAAGACATTCGTAAACTGGGGAAAGACGGTGTTTCGGAAGATGCCATCAAAGTCGGTGAAGAACGGGTTCAGAAATTAACGGACGCCTTCATCGCCCGCATCGATGAGACTTTCGTTGTTAAAGAGAAAGATATTCTGGCGGTATAGCCATTTCATACGATCAAAAAAGCCGACCTGTTCACGACAAGTCGGCTTTTTGGTTGTCTGCGATTGGGTTACGTTCGCCAGTGACCCAATCCATATATTCCCTAATACTCCCTACAGGGCTACCTTGTTTGCCGGATGGCCGCTTTCAAATAGTCTTTGGCCGTTCGGCTAATTAATTCGTCGTCAACATCGACCACACGTTCTCCCCGGTGTTCATAAGGCCAGACCTCACCCGTCAGAACATCGAAAATCCCATACGGCAACAAGTCGTATTCTTCGTAACCCCAATACAAGAAATCAACAGCGTCGGCGGAGTGATCAAACCCCACGGCGTAGCCAATTTCTTCCTGAGCGAAAACAACAATGTAGCGCATAACCCTATATACGGAGAGTAAGGCACTTTGGTTGCGTCATTTTTTGTGACTTGGTAACGAATCGCTGGTCTTAAAGATGAAAGGATTATTTTGTGAAAAAAGCCATCCATAATCACTACTTCCCGGAGGCCTGATGAATATTGATTAGGTGGTAGATTGTTCCGGCGATTTATATAAAATAAAGGTAACGCACCGTAAAGCAGCCCATTTTTAGCCATTAATGTATAAACCGGTTAAGCAGCTTGTTCGATATTGTTTTCCTGGCAAGTTGGATGCCGTCATTATTGTATGTCAGTTATTTACGTTCTGTATTGTACTTTTTTAGGAATCATTGTTTCGAATGTTTTGTACTGGGTCGTATTTGCCATCGCTGGTCGATTGGGCAGGGCCGACGATCGGGCAACTTCTACTGCTTCGCTGACATTCCGAAAAATTGGCGTATTAATCCCCGCCTACAAAGAAGATGCTGTAATTATTGAATCGGTAACCGAAAACCTGAAACAGCATTATCCATCCGATCGATATGAGTTGATCGTTATTGCCGATTCCTTTCAACCGCAAACCCTAACCCAGCTTGCTGCCTTCCCGATCCGTGTTCTTGAAGTATCGTTTGAAATATCGACTGTAGCGAAAGCGATCAACATGGCATTGTCTAAGTTGCCGCTTGGTCAATATGATATACTTGTTGTGTCGGATGCCGATAACCATATGGCCCCCGATTTTTTGAGCCGTATCAATAACGCTTTTGAGCAGGGGTGGCGCGCTGTTCAGGGACATCGGGTTGCCAAGAATATCAATACCAGTGTTGCTATTCTGGATGCTATCAGCGAAGAAATCAACAACCATATCTTTCGGAAGGGGAGTCGGGTATTAGGCTTGTCGTCGGCAACGATCGGGTCCGGTATGGCGTTTGAACCCGCGTTGATGAAAGAAGCTATGTCGACTCAGCATACCATGGGTGGGTATGATAAAGAGCTGGAAACCAACATTGTACTGAGTGGGTGTAAGATTGCTTATCTTGAGGATGCCTTCATTTATGATGAGAAAGTGGCCCATCGGGCGGTGTTTCAGAATCAGCGTACCCGTTGGATAGCGGCTCAGTGGCAGTTTGTGAAATTTTATTTCTGGAAAGGGGTAGATGAAATTTTACATGGTCGATTTGCCAGCGGCTTCAAGATTATTCAGGCTATTATCCTGCCGAAAATCCTCTTATTGGGTTTACTGCTTTTGGGCTTAGCCATTGGTATACTGACACCTTACCCAGTACTTTGGCAAATTCCGCTTGTTTTGCTGCTGGTTATGGGCGTTAGCCTGGTTATTTCCGTACCTGCTTATTTATGGAAACGAGTAAGTGTACGCGAATTTTTGTTCATACCTGTACTGCTACTAAGCTTCGTAAAGGCCTTGTTGAATATTCGCAAAGCCTTTAAGCGCTTTATGCATACCCCCCACACTGGTTCGCCCGATGCCCAGACTCCCTAGAGGGTTGTCTATTTTATGAGAATTACGCCATTGTGTGACAAAGCCGAAATTAAGGAGTCAAAAGAGATAAATAGCCTACTAACCTGGGTGGATAAGGCAGCTAATTAGTTAGACGATATAAATTAGCTTTATAAGATATAATAAATTGTCAAAATAAGACAATAATAAACTTGTTGATAAGGCTCCTGAGGAGACAGACTTGTGTAAATTCGTTCAAAATGGCATGCCGTTTAGTAAACTTTAATTTAAATAGAAGTTATCGGGTTAGTCTCTTTTTTCTCATCGGGCTACTTTCAGTAACAATATGTTTTGGCCAGAACCGTAACGCTCGAGGTATGGTCTCGTTTGGAGCTTCGTCGGGCCTGGCCGATGATACGTTGTATCTCGATATTAATCAGGATGTAGCGGGACAACTGCTGCCATTTGAAGATCTGATAAAAATTGCTGTAGCGCACTATCCCCTGATTAAGTATCAGAACGAAGTGGCCAATTCACTCAGCGAAGCGCACGAAGTGGCTAAGCTACAGATACTACAAAATGTGTCAGGATTTGCCAACTATTCAGGCGGTAATCAAATATTGGTTTCCTCGGGCGATCCGAAGGGAGCAAGTACCCTCGGACAGATTGCAAATGGCTACCGGGTAGGCGTAGATCTTCGACTCCCACTTTATGAACTATTTGGGCGTAAACACCAGGTTCGGCAGGCTTATTCCAATTACAAAGCCGCTGTAGTTCAGAAAGAAACCATCGAATTGCAGTTGAAGCGTGAGCTAATCGGCGTTTATCAGGACATGATCACGTCGCAGCAGTTATTGAAAATCCTATTGATTGATGAGCAGGCTTCGCTGACGGCCCTACGGGTAGGTGAGTCGGATATTCAGAAGGGACGAATCACGGCCGATGTGATGGCGGCCACTACCAGCCGATACGTTCAGGCTAAAACGGCATCGGAACAGGCAAAAGGTAGTTTTATTAAGAATGTACGCTATTTTGAAGCGTTAATGGGAATGCCAATTCAACGTTTGAAACGCAATTAAGGGAAAGGGTATGACAATCGAAGTATTTCTACGCCTGCTGAAACAGTATTTGCTCTGGTTCATTCTGCTTCCGGTAGTAGCAGCAGGAACGGCTTTTATTGTTACCCGAAATCAGCCTAAAGTCTATCGATCTCAGGCCACACTTTATACCGGGTTAGTTTCTCGTTACTCACTTTTATCAGATCGGCAAAGTGGCTTTCAGGATCGATCGGCCAGCGCCATTGATAATATTCTGACGACCCTTAACTCGCGGGAAACACTGATTCAGGTGGCCGTTAGCTTGCTTACCGATCACCTTCGCCTACAGCATCCCGATACACTTGTACTGCGTGATGCCGGTTTTCAGGAATTACATAAAGCCATTACGCCCGGTTGGGAAAACTTGTTTTTCATCGCTGCTGATTCAGCCTTGTTACGCCGAACGGTCGACAGTCTGGCCAAATCCCAGTACGATAATCCGATCAAAAGCCTGTTGATGAAGTCGGATTCGTACTATTCGATCCAGCACCTGGGCGAAGGCATTAAAGCAACACCTCGTAAGAATACCAATGATGTGCTCCAGATGGAGTACGAAACCAATGACCCAGGGGTAGCTCAGCGTACATTGCGGTATGCGATTGAGTTTTTGAACCAACGCTACGCCACACTTAAAACCTCTGAGACCAACTCGGTTATCGGGTATTACGAATCGAAGTTAGAAAAAGCGAAAGAGAGACTGGCTCAGGCTGAAACGGCTCTTCGTAACTTCAGCGAAAGCCATCAGGTACTTGATTACGACGAAGAAGCTAAAAACGTAGCTGCCTCACGAGAAGCTCTGCAAACAGAATACAATCAGGAGCTAATGCGCAGAAATGCGGCTAAAGCGTCGTTGGATGCGCTCAACCAGCGGATGGGGCAGCAGGGAAGTATTCGTTCGGCGAACAATGATCTGAATGAAAAGCAAAAGAAACTGACCGAAGCCGAAAACAAGCTGGCGAATGCCAGAGCATACGGGCAGTCGAAAGCAACCATCGACCAGTTGCAGGCACAGGTTAATAAAGCATCGGACGACCTGAAAGCGAGTGCTCAGAAATACGATGCGGCCACCAACTCTACCGATGCCATTCCGGCTCAAACGATTGCCAACGACCGGCTGGTCAAATCGCTGGAGTACGAAGAGTCGTCGGCACGGCTGGAGTTGTATAAGAAGCGGATGAGCGAATACGACACTAAAACCAATGAGTATGGCCCGTTGGGTTCGCAGCTCCGCCAGCTCAACCGGGATTTAGCCGTAGCCGAAAAAGAATACTTTGATCTGTTACAAAATGTAGATCAGTCAAAAACCCGCCGACAGGACGTAGCTATTGGCGGAACGCTGGAAATACTGGATGCGCCCGATTTTCCATTGCTTCCACTGCCCTCTAAACGTTGGCAATTGATTGCCATCGGTTTCGGCGTGGGGCTGTTCATTGCACTGCTGCTCACGGCCTTACGGTTCTGGCTGGACAAACGGATTAAGTCGCCGGAGCAGGCCGAAGCGATGATCGGTATGCCCGTGTCGGCCCTGTTCCCCACGGTTCGCAAACCAAATGTCTTTACAAAAGCCACCATGGCAGCCCGGAGCATGTTTGAGCAGCTTTTCAATGCGATCAACATTGAGGTTTCTCAAAACACGTCCAAGCCGTACCCACCTATCATTACCCTTTTTAGCATTCGATCGAAACAGGGAAAAACCTGGGTCGCCAATGGTTTGAACCAGCTCTACGAAAATGCCGACCAACGGATTGCCTATTGTTATCCACGAGTGACCGGCAAAGAACAGCGTACCCAGCAGCGGGGAATTACCTATTTCCCGTATACGATTCGCCCTGATTTCATGAATGTTACAGGGGTTGACTACCTGCTCGATTATACCCACGGCTTCGAACCCTCGCAGTTTGACCGAATTATTCTTGAATTACCCGCTCTGATCAATAATCAGATTCCAGTTTATCTGCTCAAAAGCAGCGCTTTATCCTTATTAGTGATTGATGCCAACAGCCCTTGGGGAAGGGCTGAGAAACAACTCCTGAGCATGTATGTACGCGTTACCCATCAACCTATTCTGACGGTATTGAACCGGGTCGAGGGCGATTATGTCGATGTGCCGCGTCGGGCTGATACCATTCAGCCATTGCCGCCTGCTCAGGAGAATTCGATGTATTCTCAGCGTAATGCGATGTAAGCATCAATTCCAGATCAGTCGTTCATGAATCCATGGTTGGGCAAACGATCATGGAGTACGATTAGCAGTGGCTCATTCGGTACGAATCCGCTCTAATCAAAGCGCATAATCTGTTTCGGTTTAATTCTTCAGCGTATGGGGCACTCAGTAGCCTTATATAGCTGTAGAGTCCCAATAATCTGAAATTGACTGAGTAGTTATGAGTGCTCATAAGGATATTATCATAAGTCGGAGTGTCATTGCCCCGTCATTTATTCAACAGCTTGTTGAGCAGGTTGCTCAGGCGAATCAGGATCGCGTGGCCGTACTCTTTGGCGACGATCGACTGACTTATCGTCAGCTTAATGAACGGGCGGAATCGCTGTGCCAGCTTATCGTACAGTCTGACCCAACGACCAGCGTTATTGGCATAAGCACTACCCGTAACCTGGATATGGTGATCGGAGTACTGGCTATTTTAAAAGCTGGTAAAGCTTATCTGCCGCTCGATCCTGCTTATCCTGATGATCGGTTGCAACAAATCATTGCAGATTCTGGATTACAGACGTGTCTGGCAACGTCGGCTGATAAAACTCGCTTTGATCGATTAGGTTTACAGGTTGTTTCATACGAGGGTGGTGAGCCTGCCGTACCAGCCGTGTCGGCACAGCAACTGGGTATGGCTTACGTGTTATATACCTCCGGTTCGACTGGTAAGCCGAAAGGAGTTTGCATGGGGCATGGGCCACTCATAAACCTCCTGCAATGGCAAGGAAAGCACTCACAGGCTGGTATTGGTACGCGTACACTGCAACTGGCACCGCTAAGTTTCGACGTTTCGTTTCAGGAAATTTTTGCCACGCTGACTACCGGTGGCACGCTCATGCTGATCGATGAGTCGCTTCGACTGGACCTGAACGCACTGCTCCGATTTATTGATGAACAGGCAATTAATCGGTTGTTTCTGCCCTTCGTGGCGCTTCAATACCTGGCCGAAGCGGCTGTCAGTACGCAGGTGTTCCCAGCCCAGCTTCGGGAGGTGATGACGGCCGGTGAGCAGTTGAAAATTACTCCACAGGTAGCTCAGTTCTTTTCGGGCTTACCCAACTGCGTTTTATTCAATCAATATGGCCCTACCGAATGCCACGTCGTTACCCAGTTAGCTCTAACTGGAAACCCTGCTGCATGGCCACCGTTGCCCGGTATTGGGTATCCGATAGATAATGTCAGTTTGTTTGTTGTTGACGATAAGCTCAATATCCGTCCGATTGGCGAAACGGGCGAGCTATGTTTTGGGGGAGCCTGCGTGGCCGAAGGGTATCTGAACCAGCCTGACCTGACCAATGAAAAGTTTATCCAACTGGAGGTTCCAGAGAATGGGCCGGTACGCGTGTATCGAACTGGCGATTTAGGAAGGCTTTTACCCGATGGCTCTATTGACTTTCTGGGGCGTCGCGATGATCAGGTAAAGATTCGCGGACACCGGGTCGAATTAGGCGAGGTAGAGGTCGTCGTTAACCAGGTACCGGATATTAAGCAGGCGGTAGTGGTCGCTCGCGAGGGCCGGGGAGGGCAAAAGCAGCTTATTGCCTATCTGGTCTCGGCCAATGGACAGACAAATACGTCAGAGGTTCGGTCGCTGCTTACGCAAAAACTGCCTGAGTACATGATGCCTTCGGCTTTTGTGTGGTTAGATGAACTGCCGAAAACAACAAGTGGCAAGGTCGATAAAAAGCAATTACCGGCACCAGAGCGAAAACGGCCTGAGTTGATGGTCGCCTATCGGAAACCAAAAACCGCACTGGAACAGGCCATTGCCAAAATCTGGGAAGAGCTACTGGATATTGATCAGCTAGGTATAGACGATAACTTTTTTGAGCTGGGCGGCAACTCCCTGCTGGCTCAAAAAACGGTAGCGCTCCTGAAAGAAAAACAGTTTACCTTGCCGATTACTAAACTGTATCAATACCCAACCATAGTTGGTATAGCCACCTATTTACAGCCTAAGGAGGAATCAGCTTCGGCAATTGGATTACCTACAAGGCAGCGTCAAAGTGGGAGCGATGCGACTCGTGACTCGGATATTGCCGTGATTGGTATGGCAGGACGGTTCCCTGGTGCCAGTACGATTGACGCCCTATGGGAATTGCTCAAAGCCGGTAAAGAAACCACCCGATTCTTTACTGAGAGGGAACTGGATGCCAGCATTCCGGCTAGCCTGAAGGCCGATCCGCTTTATGTGAAAGCTCGGGGTGTTATTGACGGCGCCGAGGAGTTCGATGCGAATTTCTTTGGACTATCGCCCAAAGTGGCTCAGTTGATGGACCCGCAGCAGCGTATTTTTCTGGAGATTGCCTGGGAAACGCTGGAACAGACAGGATACTTACCGCGTCATTACGACGGTCGGGTAGGTGTATTTGCTGGCTGTGGCAATAATACGTATTACCTGAATAATATACCGGGTCATAAAGACCTTATTGATCAGGTGGGAGCGTTTCAGGTAATGACCCTGAATGAAAAAGATTATATAGCCTCACGAACAGCCTATCAGCTTAATCTGAAAGGCCCCGCTGTTAGTGTGTATTCAGCCTGCTCAACTTCGTTGCTGGCCATTACGCAGGCTGTGCAAAGCATTCGCAATGGCCAGTGTGATGTGGCTTTAGCAGGCGGAGCCAGCATTACAACGCCTATCAACAGCGGGCATCTGTATCAGGAAGGTGCCATGCTAAGTCGGGATGGGCATTGTCGATCGTTCGATGCAGATGCCCAGGGCACTGTATTCAGTGATGGCGCAGGTGTGGTATTATTGAAGAGCCGGGAAGCCGCCCTCCGCGACGGCGATACGATTTATGCGGTCATTAAAGGAGTTGGCGTAAACAATGACGGTGGAGGTAAAGGGAGTTTTACGGCTCCCAGCTCGGAAGGTCAGGCGGGTGCTATTGCCATGGCCATTGCGGATGCGGCTATCGATCCAGCCACCATTAGTTATGTGGAAGCGCATGGAACCGCTACACCATTAGGCGACCCGATTGAGATTGAAGGACTCACGCAGGCGTTTGGCGAGCAGAGCCAACGGCAGTTTTGTGCGATCGGCTCAATCAAAAGTAATATGGGGCACTTAACCCAGGCGGCTGGGGTGGCCGGGCTTATCAAAACGGCGCTGGGATTGTACCATAAGCAGATTCCGGCATCGATCAATTTTAGCAGACCCAATCCAGCCATCGACTTCGCCAGCACGCCCTTTTTTGTAAATACCCAGTTGAGCGATTGGGCGTCTGATGGTCTCTCACCGCGTCGGGCGGGCGTCAGTTCGTTCGGTGTGGGCGGAACCAATGTCCACGTAGTTCTCGAAGAATTTGATGGAGAACGGCCCGTATCGGCCGAAGGTCGACCGGCCCAACTGATTAGCTGGTCGGCAAAAACGTCGGCAAGTCTGGACGCCTATACGCAAAAGCTGGCTGAAGTTGCTGATCAATTTGACGATCAAACGTTGGCCGATCTGGCATTTACCTTACAAACAACCCGGGCCGACTTTGGCCATCGCCGGTTTATTGTAGCAGCTACAGCGTCGGAATTTGGAAAGAAGCTACAGGCCGAACTGGCAAAACCCTTCGTTTCGAAGGCCGTCCAGCGACCCGATGAACTGGTTTTCCTTTTTCCGGGCCAAGGGTCACAATACATCAACATGGGCCGTGGGCTGTATGAGCACGAAGCGGTTTTCAGAACGGCTGTCGATACCTGTGCGGAGCTATTGAGTTCGTACCTGGAATTTGACATTCGTCAGGTGATGTATCCCGAAACTCCTGATTCGGAGGCTGAGCAACGGCTTCGGAATACCCGCTACACCCAACCGGCACTGTTTGTGACTGAATATGCCCTGGCTCAATTATGGATGAGTTGGGGAATTGAGCCGTCCGTATTCTGTGGGCATAGCATTGGCGAGTTTGTAGCGGCCCATCTGGCGGGTGTTTTTTCGTTACCTGATGCACTAAAGCTCATAGCCGCTCGTGGGCGACTGGTGAGCGAAATGCCGCGTGGAAGCATGCTTTCGGTACGCAAATCGGCCGAAACAATTGTCGGATTGCTGCCAGCAACCATTTCGATAGCTGCCATAAACAGCCATACGCTCTGTGTGGTTGCAGGACCGGACGAGGACATTGCCGATTTCGCCCGCCTACTGGATGAACAGGAAATTCCGAATCAGCCACTGGCAACAAGCCATGCGTTTCATTCGATGATGATGGACCCTATTGTGGGTGAGTTTGCAAAAGTCGTCACCCAGGTTGCCTTGAATCGGCCGCAAAAACCGATTGTGTCGACGGTGAGCGGTACGTGGCTAACCGATGCGCAGGCTACCGACTCAATGTATTGGGCTAACCACCTCCGGGCGACCGTACGCTTTTCCGATGCGCTGGATACCATCATCGCGTTAGGAAGTCCACTACTACTCGAAGTAGGTCCCGGCCATGTGATGGCTACGCTGGCTCGTCAGCAGGTCGGGAAGAAGCCAATCCCAGTTTTAGCCGGTTTGCCCAACTTACCCGACTGGCCGTCGGCCTGCCAGTCGTTGATGACCACCTTAGGGCAAGTATATCAGAACGGTATAGAGCCCAACTGGAAAGCTTTTTATAATGGACAAAGGCGGGTAAGGGTCAATGCACCAACGTACGCCTTTGAGAAGAAACGGTACTGGCTTGATCCAGTTGCACAAACGAATCATTCCTCTATTGATACGAATAAGCAAGTAGGTTTAGTTGGTCAGTTAGCTGTGCTTAAAGAACCTCAACAGGGCTTGTCAGAAGCACAACCAATTGTTTTGCCGACAACCACACCAAAAACTATGAGAAAAGATACGCTGATTAACCGGATCAATCAATTGCTGGAAGACGCTTCCGGTATTGATATGGATGGAATTGCGCCCGAAACCAGTTTCCTGGAAATCGGCCTGGATTCGCTGTTACTGACTCAGGTATCCCTAACCCTGAAAAAGGAGTTTGGCTTACCCATTACCTTCCGTCAACTGACAAGCCAATACACATCCCCGGAGCAGTTGGCAAACTATATCGATCAGCAACTACCACCCGAACCTCAACAGGCTGCTCCTGCTCCGGCCCCGATTTCGGTGCCGACAGCACCAATCGCGGTAAACGGACATCAGGGCGCACCGTCGGCCAATCCAGCGCTGGACCTCATTGCGCAGCAATTGCAATTATTTGCCAGGCAGATTGAACTGCTTCAGGCAGGCTATGCACCGGCACCACCGCCTATTGCTCCGCCAACTCCTCCAGTTATGCCTGCACCATCATCCGTTAACGGTAGCTCTGCCAGGAATGGGCATCCGATCATGGAGACGGCCGATCTAACCCCTGAGGAGAAAGTAGAACTCAAGAAACCTTTTGGCGCAACCGCCCGGATTGAACGGCAGGCTTCCGAGTTAAGTCCTAAACAGCGGCAGTTTTTAACGCAGGTTACAGCACAGTATAACCTGAAAACGGCTAAAAGTAAGGCTTACGCCCAGCAAAATCGTGCTCACATGGCCGACCCTCGGGTGGTGACCGGTTTCCGACCGCTTACCAAAGAGATCGTTTATCCGCTGGTGGTCAATCGGTCGGTGGGCAGTCGGGTTTGGGATATCGATGGAAACGAGTATATCGATGCACTGAATGGGTTTGGATCGAACATGTTTGGCTATCAACCCGACTGGCTCAAACAGGTGCTGCACGACCAGATCGAAGCTGGTTTTGAAGTAGGGCCGCAGCATGAACTGGCCGGTGAAGTTGCGCAGCTACTTTGTGAGCTGACCGGAACGGATCGCTCGGCGCTGTGTAATACCGGTTCGGAGGCAGTCCTCGGAGCCATGCGGATTGCCCGAACCGTCACCGGGCGTTCCCTGATTGTAGCCTTTACAGGATCATACCACGGTATTGCTGATGAAGTGCTAGTTCGGGGGACCAGGAAAATGAAATCATTCCCGGCCGCTCCTGGTATCATGCCCGAAGCGGTGCAGAATATGCTGATTCTGGAGTACGGTACCGACGAAAGCCTGAAAATCATTCGCGAACGAGCGCATGAGTTAGCGGCTGTATTGGTTGAGCCTGTTCAGAGTCGTCGCCCCGAGTTTGTGCCGGTTGAGTTTCTGAAACAAGTCCGGGCTATTACCGAAAAATCCGGCACCGCCCTTATTTTCGACGAAGTGATTACTGGATTCCGTACCCATCCCGGCGGTACACAGGCACTATTTGGGATTAAAGCGGACCTGGCAACTTATGGGAAAGTGGTAGGCGCTGGCTTGCCGATTGGGGTTATTGCCGGGAAACGTGCCTTTATGGACGCGCTCGATGGTGGCTTCTGGCAGTATGGCGATACGTCAGTACCGGAGGTGGGCGTGACCTATTTTGCCGGTACGTTTGTCCGACATCCGCTGGCATTAGCGGCTGCCAAAGCCTCGTTAACGTATATGAAAGCGCAGGGACCGGCTTTACAGCAGCAATTAACCCGGAAAACAAACCGGCTTGCCGACGGCCTGAATGCCGCCCTCGCCAACTGGAAACTGCCTCTCTTTGTAGTTAACTTTGGTTCGCTATGGAAAATAAAGTTTAAGGAAGAGGTTCCATACGGTGAATTACTGTTTACGCTAATGCGTAACAAGGGTATTCACATCTGGGATGGTTTTCCCTGTTTTTTGACCGAAGCCCATACCGAACAGGAAATCGATACCATTATAGATCGGTTTGCCGAAAGCATCAGGGAACTGATTGAAGTCGGTATTTTCAAAAGTGATCGAGTACGTATTGACAGTAGCGAAACAATTGGCAAACCTGTTGTTAGAAATACACCGCCAGCCCCTGGTGCCAGACTTGGCCGGGATCAGCAAGGCAATCCTGCCTGGTTTATTCCTAACCCCGATCAGCCTGGAAAATACCTTCAGGTTGAATTAAATCAATGACGGATGGTGGAAAGCATTACGAATATCAATCTGATTGCTGTTGATTTTGATCCGTTTGAGGGACCTCAAATTGCGAGCCTGGCTCCGGCAACGGAACCTCAAACCGAAATCTGGGCAACCTGCAAACTCGGTGGCGATGATGCCAGTCGGGCATTCAACGAGTCGATTTCGTTACGGTTTCATGGGCTATTGGACCGGGCCGCTTTCGAGAAAGCCTGGCACGCATTGGTGCGTCGTCATGAGGCACTGCATTCGGCCTTTAGTGCAGATGGCAGACAGATTTGTATTTTCGATGAGGTAGCCGTCGATCTGGTTTATCAGGATTGTTCGAGCAAATCCAAGGTCGATCAGGAGCAAATCATAGCGGACTATGTGAAGCAGGATGCCCGGTATGTGTTTGACCTGTTGACGGGCCCTCTGGTTAAGGTCTGCTTGATTAAACTATCGGATACCGACCATCATTTTACCCTAACGGGACATCATATCGTATGCGATGGCTGGTCGCTGGGAATTCTGCTCCAGGATTTGAGTGTTTTATATTCGGCTTATGCCCGGCATCGTGTTCCTGAACTGCCAGAGGCACCCGCCTATAGCCAGTATGCGCTGGAACAGCTTGCATTTGAGCAAAGTGATGAGTATCGTCAGATTGAGGAATTCTGGCTCAATCAGTACAGCGACACGGTGCCGGTTCTTGATTTGCCAACCGATTTCGCGCGTCCATCCCTTCGCACGTATTCCATTGACCGGCGCGACCACCTTTTGAATGATGCCCTTGCGGGTGCTGTAAAAAAAATGGGTACCCAGGCTGGAGCCAGTTTTGTCACGACATTGATGGCAGCTTTTGAGGTGTTTTTGCACCGCGTAACCGGTCAGGACGATCTGGTGGTGGGCTTGCCAACGTCTGGCCAGTCGGCAACGGGCTATCTGGGGTTGGTGGGGCATTGCGTCAATCTGTTGCCCCTACGAAGTTTCCCCCGACCCGAACTGAGCTTTCTGGATTTTCTAAAACAGCGAAAAGAAGCTGTACTCGATGCATACGAACACCAGCGGCTGACGTTTGGAGGTCTTCTGAAAAAACTTCCCATCGCTCGTGATCCTTCGCGTGTTCCGCTGGTACCGGTCATTTTCAACGTCGATATGGGGCTCGATAATGGGGTGGACTTTTATGGACTCGACTACCAGTTCATTAGCAACCCCCGTGATTTCGGCGCTGTTGATCTATTCCTGAACATAAGTGACGCGGCCACCGGCAAATCGTCTTTAGTCTTTGAGTGGTCGTATAATACCCAATTGTTCAAAGAAGCGACCATCGACCGGATGATGGCTGAATTTGAGCGTCTTCTGAAAACAATCGTCGACAATCCCTCCATTCAGATTGAAGACATATTATTAGCTGATGAGGGCGATCAGATTCGGAAACTGGCAGCCTGGAATAATACCGTCGCCGACTATCCGCGCACGGCTTCGCTGCATCAGTTGCTGGAGCAAACGGCCAGGGAGTTTTCGGATAAAACAGCCCTCATTTTTACAAAGCAGGCAGAACTGCAATCCGTTACCTACCGTGAACTGCACGAACGGGCGAATCAGATTGCCCATGCGATCCGAAAACAAGGGCTAGGGGCAACAGGCAATGGAAGTACCCCTGTAGTGGGTGTTTTACTGGACCGTTCACCCCATTTGGTAATTACCCTGCTGGCCGTCCTGAAAGCCGGGGCTGCTTATGTGCCCATCGACCCCGAATATCCGCACGACCGAATTGCCTTTATGCTGGCCGACTCGTCGGCTACGATGCTGATTACGTCGAAAAAATACCATTCGGCGGGCCAGACGACCTACCCGAGCGCCGAGAATCAAGGGAGCCGTACGAAGGTAGTTTTGCTGGAAAATCTACTGGCCGAACGGGATCAGTATCCAAAGGAGGCTCCGGCTATCGATGTGACGGGGAAGGATCTGGCCTACATTCTGTATACGTCTGGTTCGACCGGGAAGCCCAAAGGGGTTTTGATCGAGCATCATAATCTGGTGAATCTGCTCTATAGCATGATTGCCTGGCCGGGTATTACGAAGGCCGATAATCTGCTGGCCGTGACCACAGTTTCGTTCGACATTGCCGGGCTGGAGTTGTATCTGCCCATTCTGGTAGGAGCGACGCTGGTGCTGGCCGATTCCGAAACAGCAAAAGATGGAAGGGCGCTGCTGGAAGCGGTTACAACTTTTGATGTAAGCATCATTCAGGCTACCCCTATCACCTATAAAATGATGCTGGCGGCTGGCTGGGAAGAGCCCCTGTCGTTGAAAATACTCTGCTGTGGTGAGCCTATGTCGAAAGATCTGGCTCAAAAAGTAACAGCCCGTTGCGGGTCGCTCTGGAATATGTATGGCCCAACCGAAACGACCATCTATTCGACCGGGAAGCAAATTCTGGCCAGCGACGAAATCATTACCATTGGCCGACCGATTCAGAATACCCAGGTTTATATTCTGGATGAACACCTAAATCTGTTGCCCGAAGGGAGCGTTGGCGAACTTTATATCGCGGGAGATGGTGTAGCACGGGGCTATTTGAACCGGCCCGAACTTACGCAGGAAAAATTCGTACCGAACCCGTTCAATAAGTCAGGAAAGGGGACGATGTATCGGACGGGTGACTTAGGTAAGTTCATGGCCAGTGGCGAAATCCATTGCATGGGTCGTATCGACCAGCAGGTGAAGGTGCGGGGCTACCGGATCGAATTGGGCGAAATTGAACATGCGCTGGTGACCCAACCGGGTATTCGCGAAGCGGTAGTGGTAGCTCGCGAAGACCGACCCGGCGATCAGCGATTGATTGCCTATCTGGTTACAAATCCGCCATTGAACGAGGAAGCTTTCCGAAGCCATATTCTGGTCTGGCGGTCGCAGTTACAGGAAAGTTTGCCATCGTATATGGTTCCGACGGATTTTGTCAGTCTAGACCAGTTGCCCATTACCCCGAATGGTAAAATTGATAAAAATGCGCTGCCCAAACCGGTCTCTATGTTGGCAGTGGAGCACAGAAAATACACGGCTCCGTCAACTGAAACCGAAAAAGTGATTGCCGCTATCTGGCAGGAAGCGTTGATGCTCGACCAGATTGATATTGATACCGACTTTTTTGAGTTGGGCGGCCACTCGATGATTGCCGTTCAGGTAATGACCCAACTGGAGAAAGAAACCGGAAAACGGCTGCCTTTATCGATATTGCTGACGTATCCGACAGTTCGGAAACTGGGCCAGTTGCTGCAAACGAACGATCAGCCGACTACCTGGAAATCGCTGGTACCTATTCGGCCCGAAGGCAATAAAGTACCGCTCTATATCATTCATGGAATTGGGTTGAATCTCTTGAATTTCAGTAGTTTGATTAGTTATCTGGACCCGGAGCAGCCTATTTACGGACTTCAGGCAAAGGGTCTGGATGGTAAGGATGAACCGCTGGACAACATGGACGATATTGCTGCTTTCTACCTAAGCGAAGTACTGGAACAAAATCCTGATGGACCCTATGCTATTGCTGGCTACTCGTTTGGGGGGTACGTGGCGCTGGAGATGGCCCGACAATTGAAAGCCATGGGAAAAGAGGTGAAAATGCTGGCTATGTTCGATACCAATGCCCAGGAATCAGACATGAATCGGTCATTTGGCGACTGGTTGGTGCGGAAGGTATTGCGACAGTTTCCCAAGTTTATCTGGTTTACCAGGTCACTGATTCAAAACCCCGTTCAGACACTCAAGTATCAGCAGGGGTACGTAGAAGGGAAAATCGATTACCTGTTAAAAGCAATGGGTAAACGTCAGGAGCCCGAACCTGAAGTAGTGGGTATGGAGCATCTGAATAAGATCATTGAAAAACACGAGTATGCGTTTGCCAATTACACCATGAAGCCCTATGACGGTATCGTGGACCTGTTTAAAGCGCAGATACGACTCTATTTTGTAGATGACAGTAAGTACCTGGGCTGGAAAAAATATGCCAGAAAAGGAGTACGCGTCCATAGTGTTCCGGGCGACCATCAACTCATGCTCCTGCCGCCTAATGATAAAGCCTTTGCCGAAGCGCTACAAAAGGCGCTCGATAATGCATAACAAATAGAACCGCACCGGTGCGGTTCTATCATTCGTTGTAATGGCTCCGCTTTAACTCGTCGGCCTGTTGCGGATTGAGAATCAGTCCACGTATTTCGGGATAGCGCTCATTAATCATCGCCAGGGCATCATGTAACCATCTGCGCTCCACCAATCCTGATGCATTTGTGCCCGTGTGCGTAACCAGAATAGGTTTTTGCCGGATGCTGTAGGCTATGTGTAGCCGAATGGTATTGTGCATTAACTGATAAAGAGCAGCAAAGGAGTGGATCTGCTGATCGTCGTTCGAAAAGGGCTTATTGGTAATATTGAGTCCTATCCAATCAATCGAATCCCCTCCTGGATAATAATCTACAACGGTCGAGGGCTTTGTCGGACACCAGACCCAGGTTACATTGGTTAGCTGCTGTTCGCGACAATATCGAGCCAGATACTGCCAGGCTTGCCGGTATAATTTCAGCGTCTCTTCCTGTCGGGTACCCCAATGGTGCGTAGTGTCGTCAAATTCGGGAGCAAAGCAAAGAAGCAAAGGTTGCTTATAATTTTTCAGCGCATTGGTAAATCCTGTCAACCTGTCGTTGTACTTACCCCGGCAGAGGTTACGCAAAAAGACCTGTAATGCCGTCTCCGACTGAACCGAGTGTACTGGAGCCTGGGTAAAGGTTGGTTCCAGATAAATTAACGGTAATTGACTGGATGAGGTCGGCCAGCCTGGTAGGCTCAATGAGCCATTTCCGTCGAAGGTCCAGGCCAGATGCTGCGGAACAATGATTTTGTCCGGTACTGGAATGGAGTTACGAACAGGTTCGTTGGCAGGTTCCAGCCCGTAATAAAACGACTGCGTGGTTGCATACCGAAGGTCATACGGAAGTTTCGCCGTTTTTTTATGACTGGTATAAGCTACCAAACCGGTTGTGCCCACCAGTAATACGACAAATAAGGGTACTGCCGAAAGCCGAAGCCAGCGATAAAATCCATAACGCAGGTGCCAGAATGCAATCCGTAAGGGCCAGAAAACCGGACGCTGAAACGAAATTCGGGGTGCTATCCATGCTTTTACCCGTGCCAGCCAGACCTCCTGGCCAATCAGCACATTCAGACTCAGAATGACGACGTTGAGCAGCCCGAAACCAATCATGAGCTGTGAATAAATGTTGCTGACCGCAAATCGGCCGTAGTGGTAAATACTATAGCCAATAGCACCCAGCGTTAGCACAATCATCACCAGGTTGGGTAAGCAAAGTACCAGATTATTTCGTGGCTGGTCCTGTTTGGGCGTAGGCAGATAGGGCACTTCAACGCGGAAAATGGTATAGATCAGCCCCAGAACATAGACCCACCAGGTGCCACTGCTTAAAATGCCCCCGAAAATATGAAAACCCGCTTCGTGTTTTTCAATAAGCCATCGTTGCGAATACTGACGGATCAGAAACGCGGTGAGCAGCAAGGGCAGATAGGCAGTAGCAAACAGCAGGAGGTCCAGATGAAGCGGCAGCCGCATCGTTACCAGCGAAATTATTGGAATTAGAAGATCAAGCAGTTGCACCATACCCAGCAGATAATACAAGGGCATGGTCAGATAATGAAGCCGTTGCCGCCACGATAACTTCCCAACGATTCGCGGGTAGGTCGTAACCAGCAACTCAAACGTACCCCGCGCCCATTTGAGCTGCTGCTTAAAATAAGCCGATAAGGTACTGGGTACCAAACCGTAGGAAAGGGGCAGCGGCACATACGCAGATTTCCACCCGTTGGCGTGTAGAAGCATAGCCGTGTGCATATCTTCCGACAGGCCTGGGGCATGGCCCCCAATGGAGTCTAGCGCAGCCCGTCGAAATGTACAGTTGGCCCCAATGGCCTGTGCTGTTCCGTAATTGCCCATGCAGGTCATCATGGGGCCATAAAACGTATAGGTTTGTTCGGCGGCCCCATAGGCAACCAGGCTTTCCTTGTGATTGTAATACCCTTGTACACACTGAACAAAGCCTACGGCTGGATCTTCAAAATGAGGTAATACATGATCCAGAAAGTCGGGGGCTGGTACGTGGTCAGGATCAATGACCAGGCAGATTTCGCCGGTGGCCTGCCGGAGCGCATTGTTGATATTACCCGCTTTCGCATCCTTTTTATCCGTTCGTGTAACATGCCGCACGCCCATTTCGGCACACACTCGGCGCAGGTAAGGATCATCGGCTTCGTCGCAGAGGTAGGTCGTATGCGGATAGTCCATTGCCTGGATGGCACGTAGCGTATTGATCACCATCTCGGGCGGTTCGCCGGGGCAGTAGGTCGTCAGCACATCGACTCGCCAGGTTCGGGTAACGGAGGGAGGAACAGAAGGCTTAACGTGCCAGTAATGGTACCATTCGTGGAGCAGACGAAAGAGCTTGAAGCACACCGATACGGTCAACAGGGCAAACAGCCAGCTATAGCCGCGAGTGTCTGGTTGCAAATACACACCTAAAAAAGCGGCAATAAACAACAGACCCGCGATGATCAGAATCTGAATGGGTTGCCTGTCACTTTTTTTATAGGCAAAGTTGTAGTCAGCGTTCGGTGAACGGTGAAGATAAGTAAGCCAGTTCATATGGGTTAGATCCGAACTGCGCTGTACGATTTGACCTTTATCAACGATTTGAAAGTCAGAAGTATAGCAAACCGTGATTCGTTAAATGTACAGCGTAATTCCTATCTTTTATGACTTTAAAAAATATTCAGAGTCAAAATTGATGAAGGATAAATTTTGACTCTGTGTTGATACGAACTGGTCTACTAATATTCACGCTGCTGGCGGGCTATCTGCTGTCCGGGTGCCATAGTTCAACAGCTTCGAAGGCAGAAACTTCATCGACTCATAAACCGACTGCCATTCGCTGGACTGGGCAATCGTATGAGTTAGTACGAAATGGGCAGCCTTATTTTATTCAGGGAGCGGGCGGCAAGAGCCATTTTGAGCGTCTGAAAGCCTGCGGGGGTAACTCGATCCGAATCTGGGACGATCTGGATGCCGACCAGATGTTGGCTCAGGCTCAGCAACTGGATTTAACGGTGTTGTTTGGTATCTGGGTAGGAAAGGAGGCAGACGGATTCGATTATCATGACCGACAGGCGGTTGACCAACAGTTTGAGCAGATCCGAAAAACGGTGCTGAAATACCGCAACCACCCGGCCTTACTGATGTGGTGCGTAGGGAACGAGTGGGCGCAGGATGCCAACAATTTCGGTGTTTTTGATGAAGTCAACCGCATCGCGGCCATGATTCATGAACTCGATCCCAATCATCCGGTCACAACAGCCATTGCCCCCGATAGTGGTCGGGCTATCTGGCTCGTGCGCGAGCGTTGCCCGGAAATTGACATCCTTTCGTTTAATGTGTACGGCACTATTTCATCGGTAAGTCAATACCTGAAAGAAGGCGGCTGGACGAAACCCTATCTAATTTCGGAGTTTGGGGCCAAAGGCTACTGGGAAGAGCCACATACGCCCTGGGAGACGACTATTGAGCCGACAAGCCAGCAGAAGTATGAATTTATCAGGCAAACATACACGCAGTACATCGGTTCCCGTCCAACCAATTGCCTTGGATCGTACATGTTTTATTGGGGTGCCAAGCAGGAGGATACGCATACCTGGTTCAGCATGTTTGATGAACAGGGCCGGGAAACCTCGCTAGTGGGACTGATGCAGGAACTATGGACCAAACAACCTCCCGCTAATCAGGCTCCGATCGTTCAACAACTACGCATTGATGGGTCAATCAAATTAACTACTAGCTGGTCCGATAAAAGCGGAATTCATCAGGCTCAGGTTTTAGCCACTGACCCCGATTCCGATTCGCTAGCCTATTATTGGGAAATCAAGCCTGCTGCCCGACGAACGGCCGACTACATCGATACGCCTATTCAGTCCGTTGATGGGTTGATTCGGCCGAAGGGAGCAAATTCGATAGGGTTTTCACTCCCCCTCAAACCAGGAACGTATCGGTTGTTTGTGTTTGTCTACGACACCCATCATCACGTAGCTACGGCCAACGTGCCTTTCCTGGTAACAGCAGGCAACACGAATCAGTAAAGCTACAGCGGCTATAACCAGAACGCTTTTGTGAGGACAGATTTGAGAATCTGTCCTTAGTTCGGTTTTGAGAGACCTCACCAGGCAGGTTTAGGAACCTGTCTTCACTCACAACTCATAGATTTAACAGCGTACCACTCCGTTGTACAGCTATAAAAGGCCCTGGCGGTAGGATTTTATCTGGTCGAGAGAAAGCTTATAGGCCAGTGTCAGTACGGCATAAATTGCTCCTCCAATGGCAATTTCGGCGAATGCATTGACAGGGCCAGTGTACCCGATAAGTAGTTTGTACAGGCTGATAATGGCCACCATAATCAGGCAAAACGTTATGGGTTTGACAATATTTTTCAGGAAGTCGCCGAAAAAGTCGCCGATCAGGTAGTTGACCATACCAAAATTCACGACCATGTTCAGAAAAGTCGTCAGCAGAAAGGCCATTGCAATTCCCGTAACCCCCCAATAGGTACCGAACAGGTAAACCAAAGGAATTTTGACAATCAAGGTGCCTAGATTGAGATAAAATAATAGACTCGGCTTGCCTTTTGTAAAGGCGACGGTATACAATGGGTGGCTCAGGCAAATGAAAATACCGACGAACACGAATATCTGGATCAACTCAATACTTTTCTCCCAGCCCGGCCCATAGATTAGCGGAACAACGGTATCGGCCGTAATGAACAGACCCGCCAGAAGGGGCAGATTGCAATAGCTGATAAAGTCCAGAATCTTCAGATACGACTTCCGTAGCTCACTGGTATTTTCTTTCATTCGGGCCAGAATCGGGTAGGCGACCTGCAAAATGATCGGGTTGAGCTTCATGATCGGAAACACACAAAGCTGGTACGCCACCGTGTAATAGCCCAACATTTTAACCCCGAGCATACCGCCCAGAAAAATATTATCCGTATTCGATTGAACGTAACCCAGGAAGCCATCACCCATGTTATACAAACCAAATCGCAGGTGTTCTTTTATGGTACGGATGTTGAAATACAGCTTAGGGGTAAAGAACTGAAAGCCAAACACAATCTGCAAAATGGAGCGGGTCGTTTGTGATACGAGCGAACCGATTATGAGCGATAACTCATGGTAACCATTATATGCCAGCGTGACGGTAACCGCTGTGCCTAATACCGAACCCGTGATGTCAATAATGGCAACGGATTTGAACCGGAGTTCTTTTTCGAGCAGGAACATATAGATTTGCCCGAAATAGACGATCACGAAATAATACGACGATAAGTTTAAAACCTGGGCCAGCTTGGGCTCGTGATAAAAAGCAATAATGGACGGGCTAGAAAGGTGAATAACAATGAAAATCACGAAGCCCACCAGCAGATTCAGGTAGTAGAGCGTCGATAAAACGTTTCGGTCGCTCTCCTGCTTATAAATGATGGAGTTCGCAAAGCCAAGGTTCGCAAAGACCTGAAAAAAGGCAAGAATCAGGTTGCTGACGCTGACTATGCCGAAATCGGAAGGCGCTAATACGCGAGCCAGAACGGCCACTTGTATGAATTGAAAAAGGGTAGCGATGCCCGTCGAAACGGTAATCCACTTGCCCCCGTTCATTGCCTTTTGTGTATTACTCATTTAAAACTTATGGGTTAGCAAATCGTATAGGTTGATGAATTTTCTACATCCAGTTCTTACCGGTTAAGGCAACAACTGCTGGTGCGGAATTTCACTACTTATAAGGCTTTTTACTTAAGACTTCGTTTTCGTCAATTCGTTACACTTAGTGGTCCTACTTTGAGTTATTGGTTCATATGGAGTACCACAGATAGTCGAAAAAATAGATCAGCGAACGAGTAAAACGTGACCAGTCCGGCTAAACTCCCGTTTGGACGGTGTCGCAGCCTGGTAAGTGACTATCCAGGTATAGGTGTCGGGCGGACAGGGCGCTCCATTGAACGTTCCATCCCAGGTATCGGCTGAGTTTTGGCTGGCAAAGATCAGGTTTCCCCACCGGTTAAGGACTTTCATCGTAAACGTTCCCGTCGTTTTGAGCCGCGTAAAAAAGGTGAGTCGGTCGTTCAGTCCATCATTATTCGGTGTAAATGCATCGGGTACATAAACGGTTTCGGGCTGATCGGGGCATTCGCCACATTGCCGTACCTGAAAATCGTCGAGGGCCATATCGTTGCCACAGCCGTAATCGCCCTGATTGTTTATCAATTTAATCACAACGTCTTCGGTCGATGTCGGGGCTGTAAAAAGCAGCGAACAACGGCGCCAGGTGGGCGTATCTGTCTGGAGAATCTGCCCGATTGACAGGGTTTGAAAAACCAATCCTTCGGAGGTTTCAACGCTGATGGATAAGTTAGGAATCAGGGCGTTCAGGCAGGTTTCGGTCCGAAGCAGGTTCATAACCCAGAACGAAATTTCGTAACTGGTTCCATTGCATAAGCCCGAAACAGGCTGCTGATAGAAAACACCTGCTTTGTTGCCGCCATTGACCACCAGCATATTGCCACGGACACTGCTGGAAGTATGGTCCCGGTCGACGGCATGCCAGGTCGAATTAAAGCAGGAGCCATCCAGTGAGGCTAAAACCGCATATTGCCCATCGCCAGGGCAATCGATAGGTTCAAATTCATAGGAGGTCTGATTCGAAAGCGAAACGGGAGCCCCAGCCAGGCCAAAAGTTTGATTGACCAGTAACTCGCCGGAGGGATTTGCGCACTGTTGGGCCGTTACCGACTGGAAACAGGCATAGTAAAAACAGGTAATCAGACTGATTACTAAACGTAACTTATTAGATAGCAGAAGACTATTTCTGATAACTTTACGTGCCGCACATCTCATACCTATCTATTAAGACAAGGTTCTACAAGATCGGTCACCATTTGGTCGTTTGGATTGTTTACTTGTGTGTCAAATTTGTTATTTTGTTAATTAATGTTGCTCTTTTAGATTCATGTCTAACCGAATCGATGCAACCGCTGTCATTTCGTGTACAACGATTCCGGCGTTTTCTTGGCAGGATTGGACTACTTGTTCGTACACGGATGATTTGGCCGTTTTTCGGTTTAACCTGGCAACGCTAACCGAGATTTGCGATGAACCTGCCGAACTGGAATCCCATGAAATCATCCGGGCGCAGCGATTTCGACAAGCAGACGATCGGCATCGGTTCGTTTACGGCCGACGAATCATTCGACGATTGCTTGGGGCCTATGTAGGGCTGCCCCCTGCCGATGTTACCCTGACGATTGGAACTAATCGAAAGCCGGTACTAGCCCATTCGGCGGACTGGCATTTTAACATGTCCCACTCAGGAAACTGGATTCTGGTAGCTGTTGGTAGAGAATTGGTTGGCGTCGATCTGGAAAAGGTCGTTTCGAGTTTCGTCTTTCAGGATATTATCGCTCAGAGCTTTAGCCAACCAGAACAGCAGTTTATTGGCAAAAGCCACAATCCCGGCGAAACGTTCTACCAACTCTGGACGCGGAAAGAAGCGCTGGTCAAAGCAACAGCCAAAGGAGTCGATGAGGATTTTGCTCGGGTCCCCTCACTAGATGGCACGCATAGGATTGATAGCTCAGTAATTGGTGCTTCGAATAACTGGTTGATAAACAGTTTTTCGGTTGATGAGGGCTATCCGGCGGCAGTGGCTTATCCAGCAACGGTTGGAATGCCTCAATTTTACAACCTTGATAATCGTTTCTTTATAAATACGGACGTATAAAACAGGGGCTTTGAGAACTGGCTTTCAGTTAAAAGCAAGTCATTGGTGGGTATAATAATTACGTCTGTGCGTTCTCTGAGCTACTGGGTTTCAACAACCGGAAGCGAATGTCTGTATGCCTAAAGTGATGTTATTATCCGATTTCTCAGAAGATTATGGCAAAAGCCTGCTCCGGGGCATAACGGCTTATGCCAAAGAACACGGTCCCTGGGTATTTTGTCGGATGCCTATTTTTTTTCGGGAAACAGTTGGCGTACAGGGTATTGTCGACTGGGCAAACGAGTGGGGAGCCGATGGCATAATTGCCCAACTCTATGAAGAAGATGATGCCGAACAGATCATCCAGGCAGGCATTCCACTGATTGCCCAGGATTTAAAAGAACGCTTCGGCAACGTTCCCAACATTACAGGCGACTACTACGAAACCGGAAAGATAGGCGCAACCTATTTTCTGCAAAAAGGCTATACGCAGTTTGCATTTTACGGCTTCAATACGTTTGTCTGGTCAAGAGAACGGGCGATGGGCTTTGAAGAAACGCTCCGGCAGCATAAGTATAGTGTTTATTATTTTGAGCATGAAAAAGCCCGCTCCGGCGAACTGTGGTATTACAAGCCCTCATCGCTTAGTCAATGGCTCAAATCGCTTCCCAAGCCCGTTGCCCTCATGGCCTGCGACGACGACCAGGGGCAGCACATTACCGAAGCCTGCAAACTGGCCGGTATTCGCATTCCCGAAGAGGTGGCTGTTTTAGGCGTTGATAATGACGAGGTTATCTGCAATATTGCCGATCCTTCCTTATCTAGTATCAGTCTGGACGCCATGCGGGGAGGGTATCAGGCCGCAGCGCTACTGGACCAACTCATCACCACCAAAACCCTCACTGGACCTGATATTGTGGTGCGCCCGGTTCAGGTTATCGAGCGCGAGTCGACGGCAATTTTTGCAACAACTGATGTTTATGTTCAACAGGCGCTGCGGTATATTCATCAGCATATCGACCGGCCAATGGGCGTTACCGACGTACTGACTCAGGTTCCCCTTTCCCGACGTGCATTTGAGATCCGGTTTCAGCACACGACTGGCCTGCCCGTTTATCAGTACATTCTCCGGCTTCGAATCGAAAAACTGGCCCGACAACTGCTTGAAACTGATAAATCGATCTACGAATTAGCTGTCGAGTGTGGCTTCCCGGATGCCAAAAATCTCGCTCGTCAGTTTCGGGAGCTTAAAGGATGCACTCCGCAGGAATATCGTAAAATGTTAACGCTTCAGTAAGGCGAAACAGCCAGCGGTCAACGTAAAACGAGGATAAGATTACGTAAATTACGCAAGATCAGTTCTCAAAAATAGGTACCTTTGAGGGGTGGTAAATTTTACTATTCAACGTAAATATTAGCTTTTACCTGGACTCTTCCTCATGCATAAGCTCCCTTCTGCACTACTGGCTTTCATCATGTTGGTTGCCCTATTGTCATTCTCGTCGGTAGATCATGGCCAATGGGTAAATCAGATGGAGACAGGCCAGCCACCTGAAGAAAACCGGTTTACCAGGGTTGTTTTAGCGGATAAGCTAGATGAGCCAATGGCCATGACGATGTTCAACGATGGGCGGGTGCTGTTTATCGAGCGGAAGGGGCAAATTCATTGTTACAATCCGGCTACCGGAAAAATCAACCTGATCGCTACCATACCCGTCAGTACCAAATACACCAGTAGTGAGGGGGCCGTATCCGAAGCCGAAGATGGACTTCTGGGCGTCGTTCAGGACCCGCAGTATGAGACCAACCACTGGCTTTATCTCTATTATTCACCGGCGGGTAATGAGCCTAAAAACATTCTGGCCCGCTATGAACTTCGTGGGGATGAACTGATCATGTCGTCGCGGAAAGTGTTGCTCGAAATTCCCACCCAGCGCGAACAGTGTTGCCATACCGGCGGAGGGATGGTATTCGATCGTTCCGGAAATCTTTACCTGGCAACCGGCGACAATACCAGCCCGCGCGTTACGGGCTATACGCCCATCGACGAACGATCTGGTCGGTCGCCCTGGGATGCGCAGAAATCGTCGGCTAATTCGAATGATCTTCGGGGTAAAATTATCCGCATCCACCCCACTCCGAACGGTTCCTATACCATTCCATCGGGTAATCTGTTTAGAAAAGGACTGGCGAAAACCCGCCCCGAAATTTACGTGATGGGCTTGCGCAACCCCTGGCGATTGTCGATCGATAGCCGGACGGGGTATCTGTACTGGGGCGAAGTAGGCCCTGACATGCGCGATTCGGTGGGCATTGGCCCGAATGGATATGACGATTTCAATCAGGCTCGTAAAGCTGGCAATTTTGGCTGGCCCTACTTCGTGGGCGACAATGCGGCTTACTGGGATCGGGACTTTGCTACCGGAGCATCGGGCGAGCGATTTAATCCGGCTAAACCCATTAATAATTCGCCCAACAATACCGGTCTGAATCAGCTTCCGCCCGCACAGGGTGCGTTTATCTGGTATTCATACGGGGCTTCTGAGAAGTTTCCGCTTATGGGTAGCGGAGGACGTAGTGCCGTAGGCGGACCAATCTTTCACAAGGCCGATTTTAAAAATGCTGAGCGTCTTTTCCCCGACTATTACGAAGGAAAATGGTTCATCACCGATTTTATCCGGGGCTGGATCATGGCCGTAACAATGGATCAGCAGAGTAATTACGTGTCGATGGAGCGGTTTCTACCCAGCGAACGATTCGACAGCCCCATCGATATGAAATTTGGTGCCACTGGTGACCTATACCTGCTCGAATATGGTAGCAACTGGTTTCGCGGAAATGACAACGCCCGTTTGGTACGCATCGAATACAATGGGGGTAATCGCAAACCGGTCGTACAGGCATCGGCCGATAAAATCGGAGGTGCGGTTCCATTTCAGGTGGCTCTTTCAGCCAAAGGGTCAACGGATTACGATGGCGATGCCTTGGCATATCAGTGGGAAGTTAAGTCATCAAATGGCGTCGCCAAAACATCGACTGAAGCCAATCCGACGTTTACACTTGAGCAGCCCGGCCTATATACCGCCACACTAACCGTAACGGATACAAAAGGGGCTAAAAACAGTAAGTCGCTGGAATTGAAGGCGGGTAATGAATCGCCTGTCGTAACGTTTTCCATTACAAAGGGAAATAAGACGTTCTTCTTTCCGGGCAAAACGATTGAATATGCTGTCGATGTGAGTGATAAGGAAGATGGGAGCCTGATGGATGGTCGTATTTCGCCCAGTCAAGTGGCGGTCAATATCCAGTACATGCCTGAAAGCTTCGATAAAGTCGAACTGGCGGCTGGTCACCGGTATGCCGATGCTGCGGCCATGCTGGCGTCAACGGCAAAACAGTTAATGGCGGGCAGCGATTGCCAGGCTTGTCATTCCCTGGAAACACGGTCGGTTGGGCCTGCTTACAAAGAGATCGCTGCGAAATACAAAGGCGACAAGAGTGCCTCAGATCGACTGGCGAAGAAAGTAATAGCTGGAGGAAAGGGTGTTTGGGGGGAATCGAGCATGAGCCCGCATCCGGGTCTTTCGCTGGACAACGCAACCCAGATCGTAAACTATATTCTGAGCCTATCGGACGAGAAAGCTACCGTGAAAATGCTGCCAACCAGGGGAAGTTACACCACCAGCATTCCAGATGGAGAACGGGCAAAAGGATCATTTGTACTGCGAGCGGCTTATACCGATAAAGGCTCATCCCTAATCCCATCCAGCATGTCGGAAAGCCTGATTTTCCTGCGAAGTCCGACAGTGGCTCCCGAAACCGCCGACGAATCGAAAAGTACAGAGTTGATTACCGCTCAGGGGAAAGCCTTTTATGTGGTTGGACCAGGAGCCTATCTGGGGTATCACGACATTGATCTGTCAGGAATCCATCAAATAGATTTTGCTGTACAGGCTTCGCCCAAAGTGGATGCGGCTGGTGGAACCATTGAGGTTCGGCTGGACTCGCCCTCGGGCAAACTAATTGGTGAAACGCCCTTTGTTGTGGTTCGTGACCCAACACGCCCAGCGGGTTCACAAGCAGTACCGATTACGAGACCGGCACCTGCTAAAGCCACTATTTCTAGCGTTGAAGGCATCCACAAACTCTACTTTGTTTTTAGGAATGCCAACGCCCGAAACAACCAGATTCTGATGCGTGTCTCCGCCATTCAATTTGTACCCGATAATAGCTGATACGGAGCGTAGAACCATCAACATAACAAACGCTGTTCCTTCCAATCCTTAACCAAATGCTTTCAACACGACGTGAGTTTCTTAAACAGTTTGGAGTGGCATCGGCCGGAGCCGGTTTGCTGAACTCGGTTTGGGTAGACAGTCTTATGGCGGCTCCGGCCAAAAAGATGTTCTTCGAGGTTTCACTGGCCGAATGGTCGCTGCACCGAACCTTACAGGCCGGTAAGCTGACGAATATGGAATTTCCGGCGAAAGCGAAGACGGATTTTGGCATCAGTGCCGTTGAATATGTAGATCAGTTTTTCAAGGACAAAGCCAAGGACCAGACTTACCTGAGTGAATTGAAGAAACGGGCCGAGGACCTGGGCGTTCGAAATGTGCTGATCATGATCGATACGGCCGGGCCACTGGCTGATCTGGATGAGGCCAAACGGAAGCAGGCTGTTGAATCCCATTATCAGTGGATCGATGCAGCTAAGTTTCTGGGTTGTCATTCCATCCGGGTTAATCTGCGCGGCAAAGGAACCGCCGATGAAATCGCTAAAAGTAGTGTCGATGGTTTGGGACGACTGGCCGAGTACGGAGCCAAAGCAGGGATCGGTGTTATTGTTGAAAATCACGGCGGCTACTCGTCCGATGGGAAGTGGCTCATGCAGGTGATGAAGCAGATCAATAACCCCTATGCCGGTACCTTGCCCGATTTCGACAATTTTAAACTGTCCGACACGGAGGTTTATGATCGCTACCTGGGCGTGCAGGAAATGATGCCCTTTGCCAAAGGCGTCAGTGCAAAATCGCGGGATTTTGACGAGCAGGGCAACGAAGTAACGATCGACTATGAACGGCTGCTTCAGATTGTGAAGAAAGAAAAAACATCCGCCTTTAAAGGCTATATCGGCATCGAATATTCGGGCAACCGGCTTAGTGAAGACGAAGGTATTCGTGCCACCAAACTCCTGCTTGACCGGATCGGTCAACGGGTTTCCTGATACTATAGAATTAACCAATTAATTACCTATGCAACGACGTTCTGTCTTAAAAAACTTAGCCGTAACGGTTGGCGGGTTGGTGAGTCTTCCGGCCTGGGCATCTGGCTGGACACCCGAATCACTAGGATCCGTAGCCATCGTGTCGGTCGATGAAGAGACGCTCCTGGGCGAGATCGTAGAGACGTTCATTCCCCAAACTACAACGCCGGGGGCTAAGACGCTAAAAGTCCATCAGTTTGCCTTACGGATGATTCGGGATTGTTATGGCTTACCTGCTCAAACAACGCTTCAGCAAGGGTTGGCGCTGGTCGATACAACAGCCCAGCAAACTTACACCAGGTCATTTGTCGATTGTGACCCAACTCAGCGGCTGGCAATTCTAACTCAATTGTCTACCTCTACTGACCCGGCTGGTAAACTCTTTGTCGATATGGCCAAGCGGTTGACCATTCAGGGATACATGAATTCGGAGTATTACCTGGTCAATGTGGAAAAGTTCAACATGGCTCCCGGTTTTTATCACGGTTGCGTGCCTGTCCAGAAGCCAATTGAAAATGCCAGCCGATAAAGGCCGGTTTCAGATCATTTCTTTTCATTCGTTATCATGTCTTACTTCAATATAGATTCGGTTAAAGAGCGTAGCTTCGATGCTATTGTCATTGGTTCTGGAATTAGCGGAGGCTGGGCGGCCAAGGAGCTGACCGGCAAAGGTTTACGAACACTGGTGCTGGAGCGGGGCCGGGATGTCAAACACATTACGGATTACCCCACCACGATGATGCAGCCCTGGGAATTTCAACATCTGGGTCAATTGACACGGGAAATGCGGGAGACCAATCCCATAGCCAGTCGGTGCTATGCGTTCCGGGAAGATGCTACCCATTTTTTTGTGAAAGATGCCGAGCATCCCTATGTACAGGAAAAACCCTTCGACTGGATTCGTGGCTATCAGGTAGGCGGTAAATCGCTCATGTGGGCGCGGGGAACGCAACGCTGGTCGGATTACGATTTTGACGGCCCTGCCCGTGATGGTTTTGCCGTCGACTGGCCCATTCGCTATGCCGATATTGCCCCCTGGTATAGTCACGTAGAGAAGTTTGCGGGTATCTCGGGCAACAAGGATGGCCTGCCCCAATTGCCCGATGGCGAGTTTTTACCCCCACATGAACAGTCGTGCGTGGAGAAGCACTTCACCGATCAGATGGCCAAGCATTACAACGGCACCCGCCCCATCATTATCGGTCGCTGTGCACACCTGACCAAGCCACAACCGATTCATTATCAGCAGGGGAGAGCCCAGTGCCAGAACCGGTCTCTTTGCCAGCGCGGTTGTCCGTATGGTGGCTATTTCAGCAGTAACTCATCGACCTTGCCCTGGGCAGCCAAAACCGGTAAAATGACCCTGCGCCCTGACTCGGTTGTGCATTCGATAATTTTCGATGAGAAAAAAAATAAGGCAACAGGCGTTCGGGTGATCGATGCGCATACCAAGCAGATGACGGAGTATTATGCCCGCATCATCTTTGTCAATGCTGCCTGCCTGAACTCAAACCTGATTCTGCTGAACTCGACCTCGACTCGTTTTCCGAATGGACTTGGTAACGACAATGGGTTGTTAGGGAAATACATCGCCTTTCATAACTTCCGTACAACCATATCGGCTGAACACGAAGGATTTCAGGATACCAAAACCGAAGGTATTCGGCCCAACAGCAGTTATATTCCCCGATTCCGTAACGTCTTCAAACAGGAAACCGACTTTTTGCGGGGTTATGCCGCCGGGTTTGGGTCATCCCGCATGACGAATATCGATACGTCAGGAATGGGCGAGAGCCTGAAATCGAGCCTGATGCAGCCCAAATACGGTAACTGGCGCGTGGGCTCGCACATGATGGGCGAAACCATTCCGAAAGAAAGCAGTTACGTCGCCCTCGATCAGAATCAGACCGACCAGTGGGGTATTCCACTGCTTCGCATATCCGTTGCCTACGATGATAACGATGAAAAAATGATTCGGGATTTTCACGAGCAAATGACTGAAATGCTGACGGTTGCCGGGTTTACCAATATTCAGACACACGACGTTCCTGACAAAGCCCCCGGCCTTGACATCCACGAAATGGGTGGCGTACGGATGGGTAAAGACCCCAAAACATCAATGCTCAATAAATGGAACCAGTTGCATGCCTGCAAGAACGTCTTTGTGACTGATGGGGCCTGCATGACCTCCACATCGACGCAGAATCCATCGCTAACGTTCATGGCCATTACGGCACGGGCTGCCGACCACGCGGTGAAAGAAATGCGAAAGGGGCTTTTGTAAGCGATCAACTGCATCAGGATTCCCCGTTCTGTGGAAAATCGTTCAGCCGCATTATTGTACATAGCTGTGCAGTAATGCGGCTGAATTGTTTATCTGAGATGCTCCAGACAAGCAATCAAATAATTATAGTTGACCTGCCAGCGATTCTTCTTGCCAGGCGGCTGGAATCTGACGAATAACGGCTTCGAACTCTTCTGCCCGATGCGCCCACGAATTGGCTTTTGCCATGGTCACCCGATCAGCTACTCGTGCGGGAGTTGTATCGCTTAGCGCTTTTCGTAATGCTCTGGCAAACTCTTCCGGACTGTTTGCTAATTCGATTACGCCATCGAAATCATTTAATAAGGAAAATGGAGTTGACACAACCGGCAAACCGGCCGCCAGGTACTCATTGATTTTTAGCGGATATATAGTATAGGTGTGTTCATTACATACAAATGGAATCATAGCCGCACTCATCTGCGCCAGTAAGGGCGGAAGCTCTCCAGGTTGTCGTGATGGTGTAAAAAGTACGTTGGGGTATGTGCACAGGCGTTTGGTTATGGCAGGCTCCTGTATTTCTCCAATGAACTGAAACGTGACATCGGGCATCGTCTGCACACAGTAGTCAACAATGTCGATATTGATCCGGTTATCGGCCGTACCCAGGTAACCCACAATTGGGGTAGTCGGTGGCGATTGCTGAGCTAACTGAAATGCCTGATTGAACAACTCGAAGTTGACCCCATTCTTCACACAAAAAGCATTGGGCTGTAAGCCCGACTTCGACCGGCGAAGGGTTTCCGAAGTTGTCACGACCGCATCAACCTGCCGAAGATAGTCAGGTTCGTAGCGACTACCATGCCGACGCATCCAGTTGATGATGGTGATTTCGTCAAAACAGTAATAAATCGTAGCACACTCATCCAGCTTCTTTAGCATAGGTAAGCCAAAGACTGGGTTCAACCCGTTGATAACCAACGGGTGTTTCATGTCCAGTTGCCGCATGACCCGGCGAAGGCCCGCCACCAAACGACTTACATTTTGCTGAACCAGTAAATCGTGTGCTTTGGGCAGCATCCAGTTGACGGGCAGCATCAGGGGCGGAGTCCAGACATGTACTTCATGTCCATTGGCGAATGTCTTTTTGGTAAGCGGATCTTTCAGCCGAATAAGCTCACGAATAGGCATTCCGTGTCGTCCGGCAAGGCCCATCGCCCAATCCTTCAATGTGTATTGATAATCGACATACAGTATCTTATGCCGAACAGATAATTCGGTCATGAGTTGCACAACTGCCTTCTGGAAATCTCCTTCCCAGGTTGTCTGACCCAGGCAGACTATGCTGTCAAATTGTTGCATGTATGCAAGCGGAACGCCCTTATGGTGAATGGTAATTATTACTAGGTACGCTGTGGACGAATAGTACGTTGCAGTTGATAGGTGTGTTAGATTAAATAAAATTAAGCTTTATTAAGCATCGTGTTAGTCAAATTGGCCAATTGAGCAATTGTACTTAATTCTGTGATGTTTTTGTGTCGTGTGGAGGGTGGGGCATTAAGTAAGAAAATGCCCGTTTTAGCTCTTTGCCGATTCGGGTTTTTAACCCATGTATGAGCGTGCCTTCCTGAAGGATAGTTCGGGGACCTGTCCACACTCTGGCCGAGTTCGTTTTCATCTGTACAACCCGACCGTATTGCATCATATCGAAGCACAGCCGTCCATCGTCGCCACGAGTGTTATGCATAATATAGCCAGCTTTTAACCCCGCTTCGCGTACATAGCCCATGCTAATACCATAAGCATTCAGGTATGGGCGTTTGATATGACGAATTTCGGCCATCATATCTTTTAGTGTTTCGTGAAGCGAGAACTGCCAGCGGGGAATATCGGGTGGAGCGATAAACGAATACCGGCCATACACACAGACTACGCCCGGCTGCTGCAGTTTTTTCATCATCTCGTTGAGCCAGTTTTTAGGATATAAGCAGTCTGCATCGGCCAGAAGAATATACTGACTGGTAGACTTTTCCTGACCTAGCTGACGAGCCGGACCGCATCCTTGAATGGGTTGAAAGAGCCGCTGGATGTGCAGTTTTTCCATGGTCTCCTGGGTACGGTCCGACGAATTATTATTAACAACAATGATATCAAATGGAATAGCTGTTTCCATTGCTGATAAACTGCTGATGGTACGGATCAAATTGATCTCTTCGTTAAAAGCGGCAATGACAACCGAAACCAGCGGTGTACGACTGATGCGTTTATCTAAACGGGCATTGATCTCATCAAATACTGTCTGTGGCACCTGGTCGATGGTTTCGAACGGGTACTCGTAAGGTTTAATCCAGTTAGGGTTAGATAAAACGTTCATGATCTGTAAGGGAAGGAGATTTTTCGTGATTTCCAATCCACACAGGCTGCGTAGAAAGGATTAAGTTGAGTAAGCCAATATATATAGGGTAACAGAAAAAAGAATGATGCTGTTTATGACACTAAACTGTACTTATTGACTGAATCGGCATATACATCGAGTAATTTTCCCGCTGTGGCTTCCCAGGAGAAGAGAGTTGCCCGTTGTAATCCTTTCCGGCGTAAATCATCCCGCAGATCCGATCTGGAAATGAGCTTATTAATGCCATCGGCCATTTCCTCCGTTGAGGTTGGATCAACTAGTAAGGCTGCATTGCCAGCCACCTCGGGCATCGAAGAAGTCGTTGACGTAAGTACAGGCGTACCGGATGCCATCGCTTCCAGTATCGGTAACCCGAAACTTTCCCGCAAGGATGGGCATAGGAAGATCGTAGCGGCATTATAAATAAACGGCAGGATATAATTGGGAATGTAGCCGCATAAAATAATGTCGTTTATCAGCGAATGACCATCAATTTCAGTTAGAATGTCGTTTAATGCTGAAGCCGGCAGATTCGAAATAACGACTGGTAAGGTGAGCTGTCCCTGTTGTTTCAGTAAAAGTAGCGATTCTAATACACCGCGTACGTTCTTTTTAGGGTCGGTATTTCCCAGGAAAAAGATAAAGTCTTTGGGTAGTTTGTACTTCTGGCGAATGCTATCCAGTTGGTCCTGATCGTTGATAACCCGAAACTGGTTGCTTACAGCATTCCAGATGGATACAACCCGGGCTGGATCGAGGTGCAGATGATCGATAATCCGCTGACGTTCAAAGTTCGATACCGTGATAAGCCGCTCGCAGTTCCGAACAATACGGGGTACATTCCAGCGTCGATATTGGTTTCCGAACCGCTGGTACCAGCTTCCTGCCAACAAGGGCTGTCGTTCCAGAAAAATAATATCGTGGAGTGTTACAACCAAAGGTACCGGGCAGTTGAGCGGGGCCGTATTGGCCGTACAGTGTAGTAAATCGATACCGTACTGCGCAATTGCTTTTGGGAGCGTATATTGTTCCCAAACGGGGTATGGGCCACCTGGAAGCTCCACCAACTGCACGTTCGGTGAGTCGGGTAACCCCTTATGGTCTGCGTCGGGTTTGACGAAAATAATAAATTCGTGTTCCCTATGATTCGCCAACGCTCGTATGGTTTCCAGCGCGACGATATCCATTCCGTGCTTATGCGGACGTAGGAGTCGTTGTGCTTCTATTCCGATTCTCATATAAATAGCTCTTATGGGTAGAATGAACCAATGACCGGGGCTGAACAGGTGTATCCCAGCGGTCACAGGTGGTAAATAAAATCGAGTTGATGAACAGAATAGTGCTGGTCGGAAACTGGCCAAGAATGGGATTGGTGTAACTCACCACACAGATTCCGGCAAACTCAGCCAGCAGGGCAATCATGATGGAGGTTAACCACGGGTCTTTCAGTTGCCAGACTTTAATGGTGCCGATCAGCATAATAATGCCCAGAAAGGTCAGGTACACGGACAAACCTACAATCCCGGTTTCAATCCAGACCTGAACGTACCAACTGTCGGTTGGGATCTGGGAGGCAAAATAGTTGGGAGTAAACCGTTGCCCATTGCCCGATGTGGTACCAATGCCAGCCCCAAAGGGCATGTCTTTTAAGTAATGCTGCAACCGTTGCTGGTTCTCCAGTCGAACCAGAAAGGAAGCGTCCTGCGTCGGTCGTAGCGCGGTTCGTATCCGCCAGATTTGGTAGTTAGAGTCGCCAATATGGGTAAATAAGAGGAAGGCTAAAATAGGAAGGGCAACGGCCAGCCCTCGTAAAATGTACACCAGGTTCCGCTTTAAAATGAAATAAGCTGGATAACCGGCTACAATCACAAATAGGGCTCCCCGCGTACCTGACACGGCAAAACCCCAGAAGAAAATGACTACCAGAAAGACGCAAAGAAATCGTTTTAACCAGGACTGCGTCTCAAAAAAGAAGATGATACACACCAGCGTTACGCCTGCCATTTCGGAGCCAAACTGACCCGCATCGGAGTAAAATGAAAAACTGCGTAACTGGCCCCATAAAATATGCTGTTTGGCTGCCCCTGCGGCCAACCACCGGACTTCGGCAGGCTCCAAACCGATGTACTGCTGCTTAAACGCCCATAAAGCAGCTAGAAAGGACCAGAAAAGCCAGGCTCCTATAAATAGACGAATATCCTTTTTGGTAATGGGTGCTACCAGCACCACAATAGCAATCAGAAACCAGTTGAGCGAGAGCGAGCGAGCACCATAAAACCAGGCAGCCGGATAGGGGTGACCCGGATTGAAATATTCCAGAATCGTAAAGGTCATCCAGGTAATCAGGAGCCAGAAGACCGGCCGACGTAGTCGTTTCCAGTTCATCCGTTTACCATTCAGGAAGGTACTTACCAGCGTTAATACCAGCACGGCATCCAATCCCGTGCCCAGCGCTAAATCCGTTTCCAGAAGACGACTAAATCCGAGGATAAAACTAAGCTGAACATACAGGAACAGACCGATACGAGGTTCCAGCAGGATGCTGATACCTATGCCTAATGCAACAGGCAGGCCTACAGTTACAAGCGCGCCCATAATACCCCAGGCACCCACCAGCCAACCGGCTAAAACTGCTACCAGGAGGCCTAATACCGTAAAAAACCAGGGCTTATCGCGCCATTGGCCGATAAGCTGAAAAGGGTGGTTCGTTGGTAAGTCCAGATTCATAACAGGGTATGGACCAAGGTCATTCGTTGAGCTTAATGTATGACTAAACCGGCGATATACTGGGTGAAGTTAGATTCCAGAAGGCACCGTTAATAAAGGCTTTTGCATGTTGCAGCCGACCCAGAATCAGGTAGGTACCAACATGCTTGGGAAACACAAACGCACTGAAAAACAGAAAAAACACCATCCGCTGAAACGCCGAACAATGGCGTCGCATAAACAGGATGCGGTTGCGCGTCAGGTAATAGGTTCGCAGAGGGCTATTCTGCCCGACCGACACCGATTCTTTATGAAGAATAGATGCCGACGGCTGGTAATAAATCAGATAACCTGCATTCCGGATGCGCTGCGACCAGTCCAGTTCTTCGTAATACAGAAAAAAGCGTTCCGCAAATCGCCCCACTTTCTCCACCACGTTTCGGCTCACCATCATGGCACAGCCATGGGCAAAGTAGGTCGAATGCGGCTTATCAAACTGTCCATCGTCTTTTTGCTTAAAGCCAATGGCCGTAGTCTGCCCGGTAAACATGTTAATCGGGTTATAACCAGCATACTGTACCAACTGGGGCGCATCGAAAAAACGAATTTTAGGGCAGGTAACACCTACCTGTTCGTTCTCGGCAAAGGGCTTCAACAGTTCGTCCAGTATGGCTGGCGATAACTCGGTGTCGTTATTGACAATGAAAAAGAAATCACCTTTAGCTAGCTGAATGCCTAAATTATTCCCACCCGTAAAGCCCAGGTTTTCTTCGCTCCGGACAATGCGCAGGTGAGGATATTGAGTTGAGTCGATGACGGCATCAAGCGGCTGGGCCGATGCATTATCGACTACGATCAGTTCATAATTCGGATAAGTTAGGGTGTTGGCCGACTCCAGAAATTGCCGGGTTATTTCAGCCTGGTTATAGTTGATCGTGATAATCGACACACAAGCCTGCCCTTCCTTATCCATTACACGTTCTCTTTTTGCCATAAGCTGAAAAAGGTTCTCCAGATAATGAGGAGGTCCGTTTTGAGTGAAAACGTGTGAGAGTATTCGATATCGAGTAATGTTCGTTCCCGATCCGACATTATTTCCTGGCCTTTAGCTCGTTTTTGCACCTGCCAGAGGCCCGTTAATCCGGCCGGACCAGCAAACCGCTTGGCGAATTCATCGGAAGTAAGCTTTTCGGCTTCGTACAAGGGTAGTGGCCGGTTGCCAACCAATGACATATCGCCCAGCAGAATGTTGAACAGTTGAGGCAATTCGTCGATACTGCTATTGCGGAGGAACGTACCCAGTCGGGTTACACGCGGGTCGTTCCGGAATTTCATAAATTTAGCTGAGGTCCTCGCTTCCTGTAGATACGCTTTTTCACAGATGGGTTTGTCTTGATCAAAAAGCAGACGTTGACAGGATATCCCCTGTGCTCGACAAGCACTGCAAAGGTGTTCCACATCATTTGTTGGAGTATTTGGACTTGTTGAGGGGGCATAGATGTTATGGTCGGCAAGTTGATTTAATAATTGATCGGCTTCGACGCGCATAGTCCGAAACTTATACATGTCGAAAACATGGAAATTGGCTCCGGCCCGCTTTGACTTGTAGATGACAGGCCCTTTAGAATCCAGAAAAATCAGCAACGCAACCAGCAGCATCAAGGGCGATAGCAGGAATAGAATAGCGAGCGAAACCGTGATGTCGATGACTCGTTTCCACCAGGGAATGGTCAGATGGTGAACGGGAGTTGAGGACGAATCCTGAGTTAAAAAAGCGCGAACCTGACTATTTAAGGAGAGGTAGTAGTTTATTTTCGATGCGAGTCGATGATTGTCTTCGTTAATGACCAGTATGTCAGTAGCGCCTGTGATCAGCGCTGTTTGGAGTAATTGGGTTTCGCCGAGTCGGCAGGTAACCAGAAAAGGAACCAGTCGATAATCTTCTTTAGCCCGGATGATGGCAGCCGTTGCCAGGCCTGTATGTTTATCGGCAATGATCAGATCTACTTTCTGACTATCGGTCAGCCACTGTTGGGCGTCTTTCTCTTCCCTGAACCTTACCACAGAACAGGTCGTGCCTGCAATGGTAGCAATGCGGTTGGCGATCAGATCGTCCTGCATGACCAATAAGACACAAGTATTTAACATTTTATTTTCTAAAATGGACGTTGAAAAAGGGTAATATGATTGGTGGCAGACCGACATAATCGGAGTGGAAGACCGATGTATTTAGTAATGAAATACAAACGAATCGTTAGTAAACACGAAACTATGTTATATTGAATCGTATTTTTTCTTGAAATAGTACTATATAATACGGAATGTACGCAGTACACTAAACGCTGAAGCGCTTAAACGAGTTGAAAGGCAATCAGAAAAATCTTATGCGCTTTGGGACAAAGAATAATTACCAAAGAGCATCGACAAAAGTCGCGACTTTTGATGCCAGAACGTTTTCGTTTCTGGCTCATTAGACAGAGGCATAAGTTGTCGATGAATTTCTTCAATAGGTAATTCAACCCGCCGAAGTAGTGCGTGTAATTTTGCTTTTACTTCTAATGGGTTAAATGGCTTGGAAAGAAACGCATCAACGCCTTGTTCGAGACATTGAATCCGAGTTGCGCTGTCGGGTACGTTTGAGAGGATAACTACCGGCGTTTGAGATGCCAGCCGGCTCATTCGTATAAGTTTGGTTAGCTCAAGACCGTTGAAAAAAGTCAGATCCAACTCCGTCAATACACAATCAAAACGATTTCCCTGAATCAGTAGCCGGGCAGCTTCCTGCCCCGAATTAGCTACCGTAATCTTGAAATCTTTATTCAGTGTTTCGACGAGAATGTTCACCACATACGGGTTTTCATCCACAATCAGCAAATGATACCTGGCGTTCATTTGTTATGAAGTTAAAATTACTTATGGGTTAGATTTTAAATTTTTAGACTACCGGAGAAATGGCCGGTTACTTTTTGTAGTAAAAAAAAACTACTTTCCTCTTATAAGGTCGCGTCAATTGCCTCGGAAAAATTATACTTTATATATTAAATTAGATTAATTTGTTAGAGTGATTAACCTTCTGATAATAAATATTTTACGTTTATAAGCCTTTTGAATGTATAATCCACTAATGCGGTGTTATCCATAGACTAATAGTTAACTTAATAAAATACAAAATTGATTAAGCGGTAGCTGTTTCGACCTCGTTTTAGTATTGACCCTTACGGATCGGTCAGTAAGCATGAACAATCCATAAGTATCCTATCCGTTTTAGCACAAAGCCGTATCTTTGGCCTACGTATCAGTTGTATTTATGAACCAACCAACCCGATTTCAACCGCTCCGGCGGACCGGATTTCGACCCCACCTGATTGCTATACTGGGGCTATTTATCCTAACCTTAGTTTATTTCTCTCCTGTTTTATCGGGAAAAACGCTGTCGATGCACGACGTTCAGGAAGCGTCGGCGGCTGCTCGTGAAATACGGGACATAACCAAACAAACGGGCGATAAACCGCTTTGGACCGATGCCGTATTTAGTGGTATGCCCGGTTATATGATCGATTTCAACTATCCATATATCCTGGTGTATAAAGCCGTGATGGGGGTAGTTAATATATTGCCGAATACGGCCAGTATAGTTTTCGTAGTGATGTTCAGTATGTATATCCTGCTGGTTGTACTGGGGTGTAATGCCTGGCTCGCGGCACTGGGAGCTGCTGCCTATGGATTAGGTACGTTTAGCATTGTTAGCCTTGAAGCGGGCCACGTGTCCAAGCTTTTTGCCCTGGGCTACGGAGCGGGTATGTTGGCTGGGGTTATTCTGGCGCTGCGGGGGCGTTATTGGATTGGGGCTGCGCTGACAGGTCTTTTTCTGTCGATGGAATTAGGCGCTAATCACATTCAGATCACCTACTATCTGTTCATGACGGTCGGCCTTTACGTCCTTATTGAAGGGATTACCTTAATCCGAAATGGTCAGGGACGGCAATTTGCGTTGGGATTGGCTACATTGGCCGTGGTTGGCGCAATCGCAGCGGGCAGTTTCGGTAAACGATTGCTGGTGCTGAATCAATATACGAAGGAAACGATTCGGGGTAAGTCGGAGCTGACGGCGAAAACAACGAATCCCGATGGGAAAACGCCAAGCAGTGAATCGAAAGGAGGACTGGATAAAGATTACGCCTTTACTTATAGTTATGGGAAGGCCGAAACACTCACGCTGCTGATTCCAAGCGCCTTTGGAGGGGCATCGGGAGGTGGATTGACAACCGACTCTGAGTTTTACAAGGCGATGGTGAATCGGGGGGTAGATCCGGGAGCGGCCAAACAACTAGCTGAATTAGGGGCACCCACGTATTGGGGCGATCAGCCGATGGTAGGCGGACCGGCCTATGCAGGGGCAGCTCTACTGTTCCTCTTTGTACTGGGGATGTTTGTTATTCGTAATCCAATCCGGTGGTGGCTGCTGAGTGCCGCCGTGCTGATGATTATGCTGGCCTGGGGTAAAAACCTGTTATTTTTCAATGAGTTTTTATTCGACTACTTACCCTACCTGAACAAATTCAGGGCCATGACCATGGCGTTTTGTTTAGCCCAGTTGTTTCTGGCGGCCGGGGCAGCGCTGGGGCTTCAGACTATTGTGAATCAGAAACTCACGTTTGCTCAATTACGGCAACCACTACTGATCAGCCTGGGCGTAACAGCGGGTGTGGCGCTGGTAATGGCCGTTATGGGCGGAACGTTCTTTACCTTCCAGACCCCCAACGACGCGATGATCTTATCCCGGTATTTTGGCGAGGCAAGTAAAGATTTTCTGGCTCCCCTCATCAGCGACCGGCAAAGTATGATGCGTTCCGATGCATTCCGGTCAGTTATTCTGATCGTATTGACTGCCGGGATTGTCTGGTTATTTATCACCGATAAAATTAAGTCGACGGTATTCTACCCCTTACTGCTGGCTGTCGTCATTTTCGATCTGTTTGCTGTCGACAAGCGGTTTTTGAACAACGCCGATTTTGTGCCTAAATCGCAGGTGACGAATATTTTTGAGCCAACCCCGGCCGATGAACAGATCCTTCAGGACAAATCGCTGGGGTATCGCGTGTTCGACCAGACGGGGTCGTTTATGGAAACGAACCGGACTTCCTACTTCCATCGATCGATAGGGGGCTACAACACAACCCGGCTCCGGCGGTACAACGAACTGATCAATTACGCGTTTCAGCCCAATACGCTCCACATTCTGAACATGCTGAATGCGAAATACGTGATTCAGGAAGGGCAGGCTAATCCGGCTAATCCGCAGCAACCGGCCGGGCCGATCGTGATTCCAAATCCGGAGGTGCTGGGTGCTGCCTGGTTTGTTGGAAACGTGCAGCAAGTGGCCAACGCGGATGAGGAAATGGCCGCAATGAAAACCCTGAACCCACGCGACACGGCTGTAGTCGACAAACGATTTGCGGCCGAATTAGGGAATTTGCCAGCTAAAATGGACCACACAGGTAGTTCCATTCAGTTGACGAGCTATAGGCCTGATAAGCTAATCTATCAGGCAAACGCCGTTCGGGATGGATTGGTCGTATTCTCAGAAGTATATTACAGGGGCCAAGAAGACTGGCAGGCTTTTATTGACGGTAAGCCAGCTCCACACTTGCGTGCTAATTATACGCTGCGTGCCATGCACGTTCCGGCAGGAAAGCATACCATTGAGTTTCGATTCGATCCCCCGCTGGCAAAAACTGGCGATATGATTGATCTGATCTGCAATGTGCTCCTGATCGGGTTGATTGGCTTTGTTGCGTTCCGGGAAAGCCGTAATCGCCCAATGGAACCTATGCCTGAAGCTGACTCAATGAGTCCAGTGGATACGGAAGCACCAAAACAACCTGCGAAGAAGACTAAGACCCGATAAGTTTATCCAGGAATCATAAAAAAGACGCCAACGAATCGCTGGCGTCTTTTTTATGATTCCTGTTTTACTTTTTAGCAGTTGGCTTGGCTTCAGGTTTCGACATTACCAACTGTTTAGGTTTTTGCGGGCGAGTATTGCCATACGAGCCCATGGAAATCTTTCCTTTCCTGGATTTTCTATCGCCTTTGCCCATACGCTAGTCGTAGTTTAGTTGAATGATTTGTGTAGTTTATTCGAAAAAGACAAATTTTTGACAGATATACTATGTTATACGGTTGTTAGCCTACTCAAGCCAACAAGAACGGGACTTTACCGAGAAGTAAATAATTGCTGAAAAATTATAACCTTCGGAGTAGGTCGCTGGGTAGTTAGAGTTGCAAAATGAGAATATTGATAATGATAGATTTAATGAAGAGAGTAATTAGGGTATAAATGTTTATTGAGTGGTTTTAAAGGGTAAATAAGTATTACCATTATTGTTTATTAAATAAATTTAGTAATTTTTTTTAGTAGTTTTGTAGGTAAACAAAATAGCCTATTATTGTGATTTTTACCGATTTATATATATGAAAATAAGGCAATCTAAATTTTCGGCGAATAACTGGGAAACGGTTTCAGAATCCCCGGATTTTGTACCCGAAAAAGCACAATTAGTACTGGCTTTCGGGGGGCGGAAACTACTGGAAACGATCGATTCCTATGCGTATTTACGGGAAGTTTATCCGAATGCTCAAATCGTTATTAATTCAACCTCAGGCGAGATTGTTGCCGATAAAGTGTACGACGAGACGCTGGTGGTTACGGCAGTAGAATTTGAAAAGTCGATGGTGCGCACCGTGCAGTTCGACATCAGTAACCATAAAGACAGCGGGCGCGTAGGCGAGCAGGTTGGCAGTGCGCTCGATGGCGATGAACTGGCCGGTATCATCCTGATCTCCGATGGGGGCGTTGTAAACGGCAGTGAACTGACGGGAGCTGCCAACAAATGCCTGAAGAAGCAAGTGCCTGTAATTGGTGGTCTGGCTGGCGATGCCGACCGCTTCGAGCGGACACTGGTTGGCGCTAATCAGAATCCCGAATCCGGTAAAGTAGTCGGTATTGGCCTTTACGGAAAAGAATTAAAGATAGGTCATGGCACCATGGGCGGATGGGATGTATTCGGACCTGAACGCGAAGTGACCAAGTCGACGTATAATGAACTGTACCAGATCGACGACCGAAGTGCATTAGATTTGTATAAGGATTACCTGGGTAAATACGCCGAAGGGTTACCCGGAACGGCCTTACTGTTTCCGCTGTCGATTAAGATAACCCCAGATTCCAGACCGTTGGTACGGACAATTTTGTCCATCGACGAAACAGCGAAGAGTATGGTATTTGCCGGCGATATTCCACAAGGGTCTACCGTTCGGTTTATGCGGCCAAATTTGGATCGGCTGGTTGAAGCCTCGGCAACGGCCGCCCAGAATTCACTCACACAGTTGGGAACAACCCCCGAATTGGCTTTATTGATTAGTTGCGTTGGCCGGAAGCTCGTGTTGGGGCAGCGTACGGAGGAAGAAGTAGAAGTGGCTCGGGGAATTTTCGGAAGCGAACCCTGTATTACCGGTTTTTATTCGTACGGCGAAATTGCTCCGGCGGGCCCCAACTCACCCGGCGAACTCCATAACCAAACCATGACCATAACCATTTTCTCTGAGCAGTAAGTAATGAATGAGGGAGCGCTACATAAAACACTAGTACGTCAGATAAATCGGCATTTAACCAAAGAATGCCTTCAGAATGAAAACCTACAGCAGTTCATTCAGTCTGTAAATGAATCTTACCAGAACTTTGCCCGCGATAACGAACTGCTCGAACATTCAGCCTTATTGAATGACCGGGAGTATTCAAAGGTAAATCAGCGGTTAAAAGAGGAAGTCAGCCAGCGTCGGCAGTCGGTCGAAAAACTGATGGAAGCCATTGAATTGATTGAAGTCCCCGAAGGCGATTCCATTGCTGATTTCGATAACGACAACCTCGTAGGCCTGGTCAATTTTCTGCAGCGACAAATCGAATACCGGAAGAGCATCGAGGCTGAATTGCGCCTGGCAAAAGACGAAGCTGAAAAAGCCACGCAGGCAAAGTCGGACTTCCTGTCGATGATGAGTCATGAAATCCGAACACCACTCAACGGAATTGTGGGCATGACTTACCTGATGTTACAGGAAGAAGTACCGCCAACGATGGTCGAAAATCTGAAAACGCTTCAGTTCTCGATCGAACACCTGCAGGCACTGATCAACGATATTCTGGACTTCAGCAAGATCGAAGCTGGGAAAGTTGAACTGGAAGAAACAACCTTCGACTTCAAACAGCTGGTATCGAATATAAAACGGGCTCAACAGGCCAAAGCACAGGAAAAAGGCAACCGGATTCGGTTGATGATCGATGATGATATCCCGAATGCACTGATTGGCGATTCGTTGCGTATCGGTCAGGTACTTACGAACCTGGTGTCTAATGCCATTAAGTTCACGCATCACGGCACCATCACCATCGAACTGGCACTGGAAAATCGGACTGAAGAAATGGCGTCGATTTTTGTGTCGGTTCAGGATACGGGGATTGGTATTGCCGCCGAAAAGCAGGAGGCTATTTTCAACATGTTTACCCAGGCCAACTCGGCCACTACCCGTAAGTTCGGCGGCACGGGGCTTGGGCTGGTCATCACCAAAAAGTTGCTCGAACTGTATGGTAGTGCCATTCAGGTCGATAGTCAGGAAGGAAAAGGGGCTACGTTCTCTTTCATCCTGAACCTACCCATTAGTCAAACGGCTGCTGTGACTATAGCTGCTCCGGATACGGTTGATGAAAAGACACTAAAGGGGTTACACATTCTGTTGGTCGAAGATTATCCCGTCAACGTAAAGGTAGCGCTGAAGTTCCTGCATAAATGGGGTATTGAGGTCGATACGGCCGAAAATGGTCAGGTGGGCGTGGATAAATGCCGAACCAAAAATTACGATCTGATTTTGATGGACTTACAGATGCCCGTAATGGATGGTTATACGGCGGCTGCCGAAATTCGAAAAATGAATTCCCGCATTCCTATTGTTGCCTTAACTGCATCCGCTACCTTTAGCAATCGGGACCGGGCTGTGCATGTAGGTATGGATGATTATGTTACTAAGCCATTCAATCCTAAAGATTTATTTAATAAAATTGCGAAATATAGCCAGCGGATTCCCGGCAATTAGTCAGTGTATATAAGAGAGAGTCTATATAGTTAATGACCATGGAGAATTTTAATTCGGCTAGTTTACATACCATTGACTATGACCGCCTGAATGAATTGTACGACGGTGATAATGATCAGATTGCCAGCCTGTTCGAGCTGTTTCTGGATGAGGTGTTCCCCGATTTTCGGGAGATCGAAATGGAAATTGATCAACAAAATTGGACCGAAGTCGCTAAAATTGCTCATAAAATGTTGCCCTGGGTTGGAATGGTTGGCCTAACGGCTTTAGAAGCTAAACTACGGAGCATCGAGACACTGGCCAAAACAGGCGGAAGTTCGGAAGATATAAAGCTAGGCTGGAGCCAGTTTAAATATGGCCTCGACAAAGCTATGCCTTTGATTCGGGAAGAATTGGCCCGACTGACTAGCTAGGTATCCAGTTGTTTTTGATTCCTTTCGTGCTCTCAATTAAAAGAGCCTCCCGGTCGACCGGGAGGCTCTTTTAATTGAGAGCACGAAAGGGGAAATTCTCGGGTCACAATAAAACAAGTTGACCTATACCGTCTCTTGCTGCGACTCTGATGTTTCGGTATGTGGTGTATGCAGGAATTTCTTACCCGCCTGTTTAAAGCTTAGTAATGTGCGCATCATACTCAGAATAAGCTGTGGCAGAACCATAAAGTCCTGAATTGAGATTTTACGCCATAAGTACAGTGGTATTGAAATGGCCAGGCTAAATGATAATACGCCAATTAATCCAGCCGAGAAAAGTAATAGCGCAGGATTGTAGATAATCAGGTTGACGAAAAACAGAGCGAAAACAGCAACTAGAAGCAGCGTTCGGGGAAGCAATAACGATTTGACCAGCGCGTTGAATGCGTGAAAATTACCTCGGGCCAGTTGCTGCATGCCAACGGCGAAATATTCTTTGATGAAGTAAACCTGAGCGGCTATCCAGCGAGTGCGCTGTCGTTCAAAAACGGCGATATTCTGGACTTTCTCATCAAACGTGAAGGCTTTGTGCAGATAGCCGATTTTGATACCATCAGTCAGGAGTAGCATTTCGAGCTCCTTATCGTAGCCACTGACCGTCTGTATTTGATTCATTAATCGTTTCATAGCTATAGGCTCAAAGCCCATGCCCGATCCAATGAGGGTAGCTGATAGGCCTAAAGCTCGCTGACCTGCCCGGAATAGGTTATTATTTACCTCTTCGTTCATGGCATCGAAAATAGCCACACTGGTATTGGTGTTTTTGGCCACCCGGTGCCCTTGTATAGCCTTCCAGCCTTTTTCGAAGGCCTGATTTATCCGGCTCAGAAAATCGGGGGCCATATGGTTATCGGCATCCGAAATCACGATAATGTCATAATACCCTTCTGGTAGCGAATTCAATGCGTATTTAATTGATTTCTGAACCGTCGATTGCTCAAATTCAACCGGGATGATTTTGATCGGGTAGGAGGAAAGCTGCTCCAGGGTTTGCGGTTGAAACGAATCGGCAATCACGATTAAATCGTACCAGTCGGATGGATACGATTGCTTGAGATTGGCAACTACGGAGCCTATGATCACACCGTCTTCTTTATAAGCCGGAATCAACACCGCAATCCGCCGAAGGGTGGCGTTGGTATCCAGCGAATCATCGGCATTTCCTAGACGGCCTGCTACTGCGGTTGTAAACAAATAGAACACATTGAATACCAGATAGCCAGTAATCAACAGCAAGATAAAATAGTAAAGAGACGCTATCATAGGCAGGCCTTTCGGAATATGTATGCTTAGAAACAAAATAACATAAAAAAACTATGAATACGAAATGACGTATCTTATATGTTTATATGATTTTGATAATGGTAAATAAATAGTAAATGATATATTTTTGATTAACAACAAAAGTCTTATGTTTGAGTTGATATATGAAAAAATTGGTGTATTTTAGCCGATTGTAGTTCTAACAAGCTTACAATCTGATTGTTATCTTGTTCTATTTGTTGAAGTTCTCCGTAATTCGTCAATTTAAATTCAGCCTTCCCACATGAAAAAAACTCTATTATTCGTCTGTTTCTCCCTACTTACCGTTACCACGGTGGTCTTATCAAGGCCCGGTGGACTTGCCTCTTTTTTAAGCCGCACCCTCGACGCCTATAGTTACCTGCTTTTCAATCGCCTTGTTAGTGAAGTGACGTTGCCCGGACATGTTGAGGCCGAAAATTACAGCGCCATGCAAGGTGTTCAGCCCGAGTCTACTGCCGATGAGGGTGGTGGTCAAAACATCGGTTATATGGATGATGGTGACTGGATGGATTATCCGGTCAACGTACCACAGGACGGTGTTTATTCATTTCGATTTCGGGTTGCCAATGGCTGGGTCGACGATGCGAAGTTTGAACTTCGCAAAGCCGACGGCACCGTACTGAAAGCAGTCGATGTGCCCCGGACGGGTGGGTTACAAAGCTGGAAAACCATCGGCGCTACGGTTCATCTGACGGCGGGCAGCCAAACCTTACGCATGTATATTGTGCGGGGAAGTTGGAATTTCAACTGGTTCGAAGCATCGGCCAGCCGGAATTTGCCGGGTAAGTTCGAAGCCGAATCGTTTGATGTAGCCAGCGATGTACGGCCCGAAACAACCTCGGATGAGGGTGGTGGTCAAAACCTGGGCTATATCGACGATGGTGACTGGATGGATTATAATGTCAATGTCGCTTCGGCGGGCGAGTACACCTTCCAGTTCCGGGTATCGAATAGCTATGGAAATGGGGTTATCTTTATTAAGTCGGAAGACGGTACGACACTCGGTAGCGTGAATGTACCCCGCACCGGCGGCTGGCAAAACTGGGCAACCGTAAGTACGGCCGTCAATTTACCAGCAGGGAGTCAGGTGTTGCGTATCTACACCAATCCCGGTACCTGGAATTTTAACTGGTTCAATGTAATCCAGAATGGCGGCTCAATTCCGGGTCATCTGGAAGCGGAAGACTATACGGCAATGCAGGGTGTCCAGGCCGAAACTACGGCCGATGCAACCGGTGGACAGAATATTAGCAGCATCGACGATGGCGACTGGATGGATTACAACGTGAGTGTGGCTCATAGTGGGGTTTACTCATTCCGGTTCCGGGTGGCCAATGGCTGGGGCGATGGGGCCCAATTTGAACTTCGCAAAGCCGACGGCACCGTACTGAAAGCAGTTGATGTACCCCGGACGGGTGGTCTGCAAAGCTGGAAAACCATCAGTGCTACGGTTCATCTGACGGCGGGCAGCCAAACACTACGGCTTTATGTAGTGAAAGGAAATTGGAATCTGAATTGGTTCGAAGCTTCAGAAGGCCGGAGTTTGCCGGGTAAGCTCGAAGCCGAATCGTTTGACGTAGCCAGCGACGTACGGCCCGAAACAACCTCGGATGAGGGTGGTGGGCAAAACCTGGGTAATATCGATGATGGCGACTGGATGGACTATAATGTCAATGTCGCTTCGGCAGGTATATATACGTTCCAGTTCCGGGTCGCTAATAGCTATGGAAATGGGGTCATCTTTATTAAGTCGGAGGATGGCACCACACTGGGCAGTGTCGACGTTCCAAGAACTGGTGGCTGGCAAAACTGGCAGACCATCAGCACAACAGCCACCTTACCGGCAGGGAGTCAGGTTCTGCGCATCTACACGAACCCCGGCACCTGGAATTTTAACTGGTTCAATGTGATTCAGGGAGGCTCGGTGAAGGCTCCGGCGACGATTACATTTGCCGCTTTGCCCAATAAAACCGTGGGTGATCCCGACTTTACCCTGAGTGCTACCAGTAACAATGCCGAATCTCCTGTAACGTTTACGTCATCCAATCCATCGGTCGTTTCGGTGTCGAATGCAACGGGCGTTTGGAAAGCATCGGTTGTAGGAACAGGAACGGCAACCATTACGGCATCTCAGGCCGCTTCTACGTCTTTCCTGGCGGCTACAGATGTAACGCAGACGCAGACGGTTACGGCCTCTACCGTTACGCTGGGTCAGAAAATTACGATTGATCCCAAGCGCTGGTATCAGCTCAATAATGTGAGCAATGGTCTGGACGGTCTGTTTGATGGCATCACCGATGTGAACGTCGAAACGGGCTGGGGTAAGGTACTGTCCAATTACGATGCCTATTACCCTCTTTTGCCGGGTGAGTCGATGACGATTGAAAGTGTCAAATTCTACGACTTCACGGGCAATTTCACGGATAATCCGCTGACTCTGTCGATCATTACCGATCAATGGCAGCGTATTCCCATTGCCACCTTCACCGGCGATCAGTATGCGACCTGGGTAGGGCCGTATCCGAGCCGATCAACTTCGGGCGATGCAAAATTCAAGCTGGATGTTCCCATCACGAATGCCCGCTATCTGGTAATCAACTCCTATAGCGCTTTCCCAACGGAGATGGAGTTGTATGGTTCCTATACACCCTCGACCCAGATCGTAACGCCTGCACCTACCAAAGCCGTGAAGCTGAAAGATATGCTGGGTGTGAATGCCTACGAATGGAATTTTGAGGATGGAAACACGCCCTGGCAGATCAACGAAGCGAAGATGAATATCGTGAAAAGCTTTTCGGGCATCCGGCATTACATGGACTGGAATAAGCTGGAATCGAACGAAGGCGACTATTCCTACAATCCTACCCTAAGTGGAGGCTGGAACTACGATGCCATCTACGAGCGCTGTAAAGCCGAGGGAATTGAGGTGCTGGCCTGCCTGAAAACGCTGCCCGAATGGATGGTAAATACCTACCCCAGCGACCAGCGCGATGCCGAAAATGTGCCGGTTCGCTACGGCAAAGATTTCTCCGACCCTCATTCGTACATCGAACAGGCAAAGGCAGGGTTCCAGTATATGGCCCGGTATGGTAGCAATCCGAACGTAAACCCCGCTTTGCTGAGCGTCAATACCACCCCACGCTGGACGGGAGATAATCCAAACAGCGTCAAAATTGGCCTGGGCCTGATCAAATACATCGAATGCGATAACGAACGCGATAAGTGGTGGAAAGGCCGCAAAGCGTATCAGACCGCCCGTGAATATGCTGCTAACCTGTCGGCCTTCTACGATGGGCATAAAAACACCATGGGACCAGGTGTGGGGGTGAAAAATGCCGATCCATCGGTGAAAGTGGTCATTGGCGGACTGGCGTCGGCCTCGGCCGGTTCCGATTATGTGAAGGGAATGATTGACTGGTGCATCCAGTACCGGGGGTATAAACCAGATGGAACGGTTAACCTGTGCTGGGATATTATCAACTACCACATGTATTCCGACAATACCTCGTCGTCGCAGAGTGGAACATCAACTCGGGGAGCGGCTCCAGAAGTAGCGCCGATCTATAAAATTGCGCAGGATTTCCGGAAAACGGCACACCTGCAATCCTACGATATGCCCGTCTGGATTACCGAAGCAGGGTATGATGTCAATCAGGGTAGCCCTATCCGTGCTATTCCGATAGGCAACAAGTCCGCTCTCGAAACTCAGGGCGACTGGATTTTGCGAACGGCTTTGCTGTACGCTCGCGAAGGCATCGAAAAATTGTTCTTCTATCAGCTTTACGACGACAACGGTTCGGGTGGCATGTTCGGCACATCGGGACTGGCCAATGGCGATAATCTGACCCGACGACCCGCTGCTGATTTCCTCTATCAGACCAATAAGTTGTTTGGGGAGTATGCGTACAAAGAGACCCTCAACCGCGACCCGTTTGTGGATCGGTACGAAAAAGACGGCAAATCGGCTTACGTGCTGGTGGTGCCGGATGAAGTTGGCCGGACGGCAACCTATACGCTGGATTTGGGAGCTGCCACGCAGGCGCAGATTTATCGGCCTAAGGTGGGTAGTAACGACATGGAACTACAAACGGTAAGCACCAATCAAGGGAAGCTGGAACTAACTGTAACCGAAACACCGATGTTTGTGGTACCTGGTGCCGCGTCTCCTAATGCACGGGTAGCCGCCAGTGTCGCAAAGGAAGATAAAAGCCTTGCCGAGTCGATTCGCGTTTACCCAAACCCGACGACCAGTTATGTAAGTATCGATGTTGAGCGGATCAGTAGCTCACCGCTCGATGTAACGTTGTTCGACGCCGGGCAGGGGCGGATTCAGCAGACCACTAAAATCCATAAAACCGGCGACCGATTCTCCGAAAAACTGGACCTGACTCAATTGGCGGTTGGCATGTACATCCTGGAAGTCAAGCAGGATGGTGAACGTGTACAGCAGAAAGTACTACGGGTTCACTAAGGTAGAAACGTAGGATTGCCAGAACAGGGTTTTGCTTCGCCTAAGGAGTGAAACCCTGTTTTTTTGTCAATATACCCTGTCAGGAATGGGATAAGTCGTATTGCTAATTCATTCGTAAAGGTTATGAAAATGATAGCTGAATAGAAAGTGGTTAGAGCCGTAAAAAGCGAATGTCATAATTGATTTTAATAAGCCGATAGATATACCGAACGGTGGCTATCGCTGGATTTTTACTGAATGTCCAGTATTTACGACTGATGGTACTGGGTTCTTCCTGGCTATTTTTCTGATAAAACAATTCCGTATAGTTGTTGTAAAACAACCCTTTTCCTTTCTTCTGAATAAACGCAATGCTCATACGATATTCGGTCTGGTCGGGGTGAATTCCTTCCCTGTACCGCCCGAACTTATCCAGAAACGTACTCCGACGAAGGTGTGGGTGGTCGCTGTATTCGTATAATTTCTTGTAATTGATGGACCAGGGCGGAATAAACATTTCCGAAAAGGCTTTATTGTAGGGCTTCAGATAGGGATAGCGGATATAGGCATAGAACCGTACAATATCGAACTGAGGCTCTTTGTTGAGAATAGCCAGCGATTCGATCAGCCGATCGGGGAAGGCCGTTGTGGGCTCAAAGTCCTCCTGTACGTATAGGGTGTACGGTGTTCGAACGGCAAGCTGACCTTTATTGATATTATTGCCCAGGCCCTTGTTGACGGGAGTAGTCACTAATTGAAAGCCATATTCAGGCTGAAGTTTTTCCAGATAGGTGCGGTGATGTTCCTTACTTCCATCGTCCGACACAACGATATCGCCAAAACGGCAGTTTAGCTGCCGAAAACTCTGTAACAGGTTTTCGAGCGAGTGGCTGCGGTTATAGTGCGTAACCAGAAGGCTGACGTCGGGAAAGTCGTAGGTGTTTTTCATAAACGAATTTTTACCAGTATAATGGTTTAAGGTTTTATCAATTTTTTGTACAATTGGCCGTCAGCGGATCAGCAGCGCCAGCAGAAACCGTATAAATCATAGACTTAACAACAGAAGTCTGACAGAGGAAGAAAATCGTCTGAGTATATAATAAGTTACTATTTTTCGGGGTTGCCATCTCTAGTTGTTTGTATTTTCTTTCTTTGTCTATGTAGGGTTACCGAATTAGTAAGACCCAACCACTTCGGGTAAAATGACGTTCTTCGCTCGTTATGCTGCGCATGCTGTAGTCGAATGTCCAGGCATAGGTACCAACGGTACAAGGTTCATTTCGGTAAGTGCCATCCCAGGAATTTTCGGGCTGGGTACTCGCAAAAATCAGGTTGCCCCATCGGTCGTAAACCCGGAAATGATACCTGATAAATTGACCCGCATGACGAATCAGTAACTGATCATTCACCGCATCGCCATTGGGCGTAAAAGCATCAGGTATATAGGTGTCTTCCAGATGACAGTTTTGAACGATAACATCGACCGAGTCGCGGTAGGGGCAGCCATTCAGGGTTGTTTCCAGCCAGTAAGTACCCGCTGTTGTGACCGTAAACTGCCGCTTGGTACTCCGGTCCGACCAGACGAACGTAGCTGCCGGGGACAGGGTATCCGGAACACTAAAAATGGCCGATGTGCCCTCACATAAGGTCAGGGTAGGGCCTAAATTGACCGGAGCATCGGGTATTCCATCCACCACCAGTACATTCGATTCGGCCGAGCACTGCGACCGCCCGACGGCCGCTTCGTTGATCGGCTGCGTATTGCGAAGACGGTAATACATTCGCCCCTTCTGAACCGGATTGATCGTGTAGCTCGCTTTGCCCGAACCGGGTGCCGTTGTCCAGTTCACATTGTCGCGGCTTTGCTGCCATAAATAAACCGGGTTCGGATACCCAACAGCCGCTCCTACCCGAAGGGTTAGGGAACTGTGAGCACAGGCCGATACCTCATTGGCCGTTGAGTTGGCAAATTGAATGGTCAGGGCTGGATGGATGGGCCGGAAGCCAATGTCGTCGATGATCAGATCATTGCCACAGCCGCCAAGCCCCTGATTTACCAGTTTGACCACAATATCATTCACGTTGGTCTGGATGGCAAACTGCATGGTCAACTGCACCCAGGTGGGCGTATTGGATCGGGGAATGGCAGGTTGGGTAAGCTCGCGAATGAGTGTACCATCTGGTTGTTCGATCCGCATGACAATGATTGGATTGCGAAGGCTGAACTCGTCGCAGGGACCGGCTACCATCACTTTATTTAAATTCAATGCCCAAAGCGAAAACTCATACGTAACACCGGGGCATAAGCCAGTTACCGTTTGGCTATAAAATTCGCTGGGCTGGTAGGAAGCATTGACCACGAACATATTCCCCCGAACATCGCCGGGAGTATGGTCTTCGGGTACAAAATGCCAGGCCTGTCCGTGGCAACTTCCTGATACAGTATCCATCACATTGTATTCGCCATCTTCCGGGCAGGCGATGGGTTTATAGGTGAATTTTGTTTGTCCAGCCGGTAAGGCCCCACGAACACCCGCACCAAACGTTTCGCAGATGATCGACCCCTGACTGCACTGGGCCCGACACAGCGTACCTGTTGCCAATACCAGCAAAAAGGGAACAATCCAGCCGAAAACGGATTGACGTGAGGGCATGGTTGGCTAGAGGTTCTGTTGAGTATATACAAGTTGTTGAAAGGATGGGTCTGGCTCTCTATAGTCAGTTCATGAAACTTCAGAGGCCAAAGAGCCAGTCTGACAACAGACGTTAATTGTTTGTTGACGTTTTGGTGTCGTGCGGGGCCTGGGAAACGAATAAGCCGCGAAAACGACGTAGTTCGATTCCAATTTTCAGCCATACCGTTCGGGAAAAACTACCATCTTTTTCGAGCGTACGCGTGCCTGTCCAGACGCGGGCTTTACTCGATTTCACCTGCTTTATCTCGCCATATTTCATCAAGTCGAAGCACATACGTCCGTCTTCGCCCCGAATCTTATGCATCACATAGCCGACCTTCAGCGCATAGTCACGGATATAGCCAAGGCTCATCCCATAGGCGTTCAGATGGGGTCGTTTCATATGCCGGAGTTCGGCCATACCATCTTTCATGGCTTCGAGCAGCGACAGTTTCCAGCGTGAAAATCCGGGTGAGGGAATGAATGAATAGCGGCCGTACACACACACCACGCCCGGCTGCTGCAGAACCGCCATCAACTCGTTGACCCAATCGGGTGGGTACAGACAGTCTGAATCGGCCGTCAGCAGGTATTTGCCGCGTGCTTGTTCGAGCCCCATCTGTCGGGCAGGGCCCCAGCCCTGAATGGACTGGAATACGCTGCGCACATGGAGCTTATCGAGCGTTTTCTGGGTCTGATCCGTTGAATTGTTGTTCACGATCAGAATCTCCAGCGGAATATCCGTTTTCATTTTCGCCAGCGACGCAACACTCCGAAGAATATTAACTTCCTCGTTCCAGGCCGGAACCACAATGCTCACCAATGGGTCGGGCTTCTGAATACCATCAAGATTTTGGTTGATGGTATCAAAAACCGACTGAGGAATCTCGTCGAATGATTTATACTTGAAATTGAACTCGTTTATCCAGTCGGGGGCTTTTAACAGGTTCATAATCGTATGAGTTAATCAATGATGATAGACAGCATATCAGGTTTTATAATAGGCCGCAGCGTTTCAGTTAGAATGAGCATCAGGCCAATGATTTATACACATCGAGTGTCGCATCAACCGATTTTTTGAGCGGGAAATCGGCCAATCGTTTGGTTCCTCGCGCCACGAGATCGGCTCGTAAGGTACTGTCGGCCAGCGTGCTGGAAAGCTTACTGGTCAGGTCGTCCTGATCGGTTGCTTTGAAAAAGACAGCCGCATCGGCGGCCACTTCCCGAAAACACTCCGTATCGCTTAACAAAATGGGACAACGCGCCTTGAATGCCTCCAGAATCGGTAAGCCAAATCCTTCATAAAGCGACGGATACACAAAGAGTTGCGCCTTTTGGTAGAGCATGTTTAGTTGCTCGTCGGTCGCATTGATATGCCTGACCTGATCGCTAAGTGCCAGTCGTTTTAAAAATTCCTGATCGGCTATTTCGATCTTTCCGCCACCGGTCAGGATCACGTTCAGGCCAGGGTCGCTGAGTAGCAAAGGCTTGATCGCGTTCATGAACAGATAAAAGTTCTTATAGCCACTTCGGTCGCCCACAAAAAGCACATACCGCTCTGGCAGATTCGGAACTGGGGCAAACTGGAGTGGCGTATCAATATCAATACCGTGGTAAATCACCGATACTTTGGCCGGATCGACCTTGAAAAAATGGAGCAGATCATTCCGGGTAGTATTTGAAATGGCGATAATAGCGTCGGCCCGCTCAATATTGAGTCGTTTCTGGTAGGTGAGGGGGTCCTGCGCCCAGAAATATTCGGGTAATCGCTCGTAAGTCAGGTCATGGATCGTAACGACCAGCGGCTTTTTGAGCTGTTTGAAAAAATACGGGTCGTAGTAAGTTGGGTGAAAAACGTCAAATTCTGACTTACTAAGCAGCCGTTCGCAGTAAAACTGATTCAGCAGATAATCGAGTTTATCTTTCCGACTCAAAATCTTATCACTCAGGGCGCCTTTGAGCGGGAGGGGTTCGTTTTGTAGATAGTGATTTTTGGCGTGCACAACCCCTAACTGATACGTAATCGAATCCGAGTGTTTGATTCCTTCAATAATGTTGGCAAAGTATCGGCTGATACCGCCGTACTTCTGCGTACTGAATTTCTGGTGATCAATAAAAACTTTCATTTAAGTCGTGGGTTGTGGTGCCAGATTGGTTGCTTACAGCGAATGCCAGGTCGATGGAAGCAGGTCTTTCGTATTCCAGGTGGGTTGATTTTTGTACCAGTGTTTGGGTGTAATAACCAGCTTGTTGGGGTTGGGGTTGAGCCAGGCTCCCCACCAACTGAACGAACTGTTTGCAATGATGTGATGATGGCATTTACTCATCAGAACCAGATCCGCCACATCGCCACTTGGTCCGGTGTTGGTCACAAATACACTGTCGGCAGGCAGCGGCAAATTCTCCCGTGCCCACTCTTTATCGTCGCTGAAGATGTAAAAGGCTGGATTTTTGATCTCCTTGGTCAGATGGCGAATGGCCGTTTTGTAATAGTCGATACCAATGAAGCCAAACGTTTTGCTGAACTCCGGGTGATTGACGTAATCGCCCCGGCGGACATGGACAGATACCGGAACGGGGGTATCCTGAATCTGTTGCTGGTAACTATCGAATTCAGAGCTGGGTGTCTTACTCAACTGCAGTTCACGGCGGATGCTGTCGGCATTCTCCTGAAAATAACGCTCCGTTTGCCAGAACCCTTCCATGATGATACAGGCAGCATGGGTCTTTAAAATAGTCTCGTCGTAGTGAAACTGCTTCTCTTTCAGGAACTTGAAGAAAGGCGGTAAACTACGATTCGGTAATAGCCGCGTCGACTTCGACAGGTATTCGACGGGCGACTCCTGAAGGATACGGTAGGGAACAGAAAAGAATCCGAGCTTGAACGAACGCGACGTATCGTCCGGGTACTCGTACAAATAATAGCTCAGGTCGACGTAAAACGCCGACTTATTTTTCAGGGAGAGGTTGCGAGCAGCCGCATACTGAAAAAGCTGATTCCCTAAGCCACTGGTTACTCGGCTGATAATCATTGTATTAAGACTATTTAGTCAAAAGAGGGAACGGTGGTTAAAAATGACCTCACCCCAACCCCTCTCCTAAAACAGGAGAGGGGCTTTGTTCCCAGTTTTTAGCCCCTCTCCGTTTTAGGAGAGGGGTTGGGGTGAGGTAAGGTTACTGTCTACTACGTTAGTAATGGGTACTCAAATGGTTTATAACTTCTTCCCGGTCACGGGCGTGCAGAATTGTTGCGCCCGACAACTTGGGGAATAGCGTCTGGTATTCATGAAAAGCGTGCTCGTGCCCCCAGTTCGGATTCGACAGGATGATGTTGGTACCGCCAAAACAACTGGCAAATGCGGCTGTACCTCCATGCATCGAAATGAAATGGCTACAGTTGGCGTACACCATCAGTTGCAGGTGGTTGTAGTTGTTTACAACCGAAGGGTGGTATTGGGCAAACAAATCGTCCATCAGTACTACGTTCGGATGGTTTTCCCGCAGCCAGGCATGCTCATTGAGCGACATGGTTTCGCTGTTGTCGCCAACAATCTGCGTTGGTAGCGGCCGATTGTAAATGATCTGGTACGTCGAACCGTATGTATTGATGATTCGGTCGAGGGTGGGAATGTCCAGAAAATTGATGGGCGGCTGATCCCACTCGATATTGTATTTGTTGGCAATGACCAGGATCGGCTTATCGTACACGAAGATGTCGTTTCGATACGTTTCCTTGTAGGGTACCTGTGCCCACTTCTGAAAACTGTAGAAGTAATTGTGGGTCATATTCGGCACATCGTAATGGTCGTATGACTCCGTCCAGATCCGCTTCGTAAACCGCTCTTCGTGGTTGGCACTGAAAAAGTAAAACTCCTTCGTGTTTTTGGCCGAAATGGTTTTTTTCAGTGTCCCGTTCAGATGATGCCAATAGGCAAAGGGCAGCACATACCGCAGCTCCTGATCGAATTCGCCCTGATAGCTAATGACTTTGTAGTGCTTTTTGAGGGCATAATCCCGAATGGCGTAACGGCCCTGAACCAGTTTACAGTAGTAATTATCCCGAACAAAATACCGCAGATCCTTTCGAAGCTTCGGGTATCTCAGCCAGGCTACTACATATAAAGATTTTAAAATAAGCCGTTGCATACGTTCTAGTTCAAGTTTCGGGTCTCAGTATTGGGTTTACGGTGGCTGACGCATCAATACTTCTTGCGTCAGCCACCGTAAACCGTAAATCATATTAATTACACAGCTTTCCCCAGCGTTTTCAACTCCGCTAATGGGAATTTGAAACGTATGGTTAAGCCAATAAATATCAATGCACCTATTACGACTTCCACAATGGTATGCACCACACTCAGTGTATCGACGTACGATTTGTAGAGCATTATGGCACCCACCATCAACAGACAGAATACGATCGGTTTGGCAATGGCTTGGGCGAATTCGGTCAGAAATGGACCAATGAGCGAATGAACGATTCGGAAATTGAGGAGCATATTGGCCAGGGTTGCCAGCATAAAGGCGACTGCAATGCCCACAACTCCCCAATACTGCGCAAGCACATAAACGAGCGGAATCTTAATAAAAAGCGTCGCGACGTTGAGTTGAAATAGAAGCTTGGGCTTCCCTTTCGAAAAAGCCAGCGTGAACAGAGGATTGCTCAGGAAGGTGAAAATGCTGACAAACACAAAAATGCGGATCAGTAGAATCGTGGGTTCCCAGCCAGGCCCGTAGAAAAGCGGTACCACACTATCGGCCGTAATGAACAGACCCGCCAGCAGGGGCAGATTGACATAGCTCAGCAAATCCAGAATGGTCAGGTACGATTTTTTTAGTTCGTCCGTATCGCCTTTCAGTTTGGCCAGAATCGGATACGCTACCTGGAGCACAATTGGGTTAAGCCGGGCAATCGGAAAAACGGCTAATTGAGAGGCCAGCGTGTAATAGCCGAGGGGCTTTACGCCCAGCAAGCCGCCTACCAGAATATTATCAGAGTTGGCCTGTATAAAGCCGACAATCCCATCACCTACATTGTAGAGACCAAACCGGAGGTGATCTTTGATAAGCGCCAGATCAAATTTTAAGGTAGGCGTAAAATGCCGCCGTCCGTAGATGATCTGAAGAATCGATTTGGCACTTTGCTGAGCCAATTGCCCAAATATCATAGCCAGCTCCGCAAAGCCGTTATACGCCAGCAGGATCGTTGTGCCGGTACCGATGAACGTACCTGTCATATCGATGGTGGCCACGGCCTTAAACCGAAGCTCTTTCTGAAGCAGGAACAGGTAAATCTGGCCCACATAAACCACAATAAAATACAGAGACGATAGCTTAATGACGGCCTCCAGGCGGGGTTCTTTGTAATAGGCGGCTACCAGTGGCCAGCTAAAAAAAACAACGATGCCAATAACCAGCCCCAAGATCAGATTCAGCAGGTAGATGGTGGACAGCACCTGCTGGTCGTCTTCCTGTTTATAAATGATCGAATTGGAAAAGCCGAGGTTGGCAAAAATGTTAAAGAACGCAATCAGGAGGGTGCTGACACTAACAATGCCAAATACCGATGGTTCCAGCAGCCGAGCCAGCACCGCTACCTGTCCAAACTGAAACAGGGTCGACAGCGCAGTTGAGATGCTCATCCACTTTCCACCACTAATTGCCTGTTGCTTATGACTCATGTCGACTACTGGTTAAGAAGCTTTGGGTTTTTAGACGATTGCCCCGGTATGCCCGGACCGTTTTGGGTACGCGGTAAACCTTGTTTAATGTCGTTGAGGCTTGGTGCATCCAGGTTACTTTCTGCCACTTTGTTTAGCGCCACCAATACGGGTTGTCGGGCCGCTTTCAGATAGAGGGCGTACAATTGCTTGTCCCGGCGTCCCCAAAGCGTATGGATTGTCAGAATCATAAGCGAAACGGCACTCTTGCTAACCAGGTGCAGCGGAATAGAGCTACTGACCAGCGGGGGAAGTTCCAGAATGACCTTATCAAACCGCGTTACAATCATGGCATCCTCGCCCGTCAGCAAGTCTTCCGGCTCCCTGATGTTCATGAAATTAGGGTGCAGCTCATACGGAAAGAAATGAATACCATCCTGCTCAAACTTTTGATCCGTATTGGTAAGCTGCGGATAGTAGTAGGCCACCTGTTCGCCCGATTCGGCATAGATACGGGCCAGCCCGTGGGCAAACCAGGTTTTCCCCTGCTTACTCCGTGTACTGAACAGGGTAATGATGGGCGGGTAGGAGGGGTTACTTCGCTGTTCGATGGTAATGTTGATGGCATTCGCCAACTGCTCGAACATACTGGTAGCTGCCCGGCTGGCTTTCGAATTGAGCGCAAATTTTTTGACCGTCGGGAACAACGCAATGATCGGACTGCCAATGCGCTGTTCGGCCTGCAGCAGCGAATTGACCCGCTTGTCGGCCCAGGTGCGGAAGGCTGCCAGCAGTAAGGCAATGATCAGGCCTGCACCGGCACCAATGGCCATAAAGAGCAGCCGTTTTGGAGCCTGCGGAGCCATTGGAAATACGGGTGGATCAAGTACCGACAGCGCACCTTTGAGGGTAATATCCTGGCTGTGGGTCTGGGCTTCGTTCAGCGATTGAACCATCCCGAGGTATTCCTTTTCGGCCACATCCAGATCGCGGGTCAGTTGTCGTTGCTCCGATTCCAGGGGAGGGAATGCCGCCGATTCAGCCTGGTATTCGTCCAGTCGTTTTTTGACAATGTCCGTTCGGGCAGCAGCCCCCTCGTATTCGAGTACCTTGTCGAGCCATTCATTGATCAGCTTCAGCTTAGGAATCGATTCCGAAGTATTGTCAGCGGCAAAGTAATTCTGGGCAATCTGCTTTAGTTCGGCCGAGAGCTGGGTGATCTTCGCCTGGTGTTTATCCAATACAGACTGAGGCTGGCCGTTCGTCCGGGCGTTGATCAACTGGGCTTCGGCAGCGGTCAGCTCTGCTTGCTTATCCGTGAGTTCAGTGTTGATCTTCAATAGATTACCTCCTCCCGACATGCGTTGGTTCAGCGCGTCCATAGCTGCTTTGGCCGCTCTCGACAACATCACCTCTTTGTTGTATTCATCAACCAGCGCTTCCCGGGTGGTCGAGCGAGTTTTTAATTCATCTTCAAAATTGAGGACATTGTGGGCGACGTTGAACGCTCGTAGTTTAGACTCGGCCTGGTCGAGCCGTTGTTTGGCGGCTTTGGTATTGGCTTCGTAATAGCTCAGAACGGGAGCCGTTTCGCCCCGCTTTAGGTTGGTGTACCGTTCGTTGAGTTCGGCAACGGCCAGATCGAGGGTTTGCTGAGCTATAGCCGGATCATCGGCTTCATACTCCATATCCAGCATGTCACTGGCAGCCCGGCGCGATGCTTTGAGCTTCTTGCCAATGGTCTCGGCCGAATAGTCACTACCCGTTTTGGCGAGCAAAGCCCGAACAGGGTTATCGGTCGAACTTTGGGCCAGCCGGTCAAGCTGGTTACGAGTCGAGTCCTGATTTCCCGTTTTCGTCAGCGTCTGCTTTAAGCTGGCTGGAATAGCTTGCTGAAGCTTCTGAAAACTGGTTGCTGAAAGCTGACGGTCCGTTGGTTTGGTCAGGTACAGGTGCTGACTGAGTAGCCGGAGACCAATTTGATACAGCGTCTGGTTGGAATTAAGCGTGGTCAGTACGTTGTCGAACGCATTGCTGATTCCCGAATAATCGACCTGAAAGCCTTCTTTGGCTGAATTTAGTCGATAACCCGATGTAAAACCGGTATAGAGCGTTGCCTTGGTCTTGTAGGTTTTGACCTCGTTACGCATGAAATAAAAAACGGCACCGGCTCCCAGGCAGGGAAACACGATAAACCAGATAAGATGCTGCTTCAAAAGCCGCCCAAGTTCCTGAAAAGTCATAGGTCAGATACGTTTCAGTTGACGAATTGGCACACCAACAAAGAGTTCGAGTGCATAAATAGCTTTAATGAATCCGGTCTTGGCCTGTTCGACGGTGGTTCGGGTTTCGGCATATCGGTTACTGTTGAAGGCATGCGCTTCGGGAGCGATTTTCCCCTTTTGCAGCTCTACCTCGGCGATTCGGAAAGCGGCCAGCGATGCCTGATCGTCGCGCAAACGAATCTGAAGAATTTTCTGGGCCAGCAACAGGTCCTGATACAGATTAAACAGGTCGCGTCGTAACTGGATCTCCGACAGTCGTCGGCGCTCCATGGAGGCATCGTAATTCGATTTAGCCAGTCGAACCTGTTGTGAGCGGCCGAAGAGATCATGAATGCTAAACGTCAGGTTGGCGCCATACCGATACCCGTTCGAGATCTGTGCGAGCTGATCATTGGCATTCGTGCCCGTCGATAGAATGGCCTGGTTACCCGATGAATAGTTGGCGTAGGCGGTAACATTTTGCAGAATCTGCACCTTCGACAGGTTGTAGGAGGCCTGCGATCCGGCCGCTATCGCATTTTCGAATTTGACGGTTGGCGAATAGGCCAGCGCTAGCTTAAACATCTCCTCAAACGAAATCAACTGGACGGCAATGTCCTGATTGAAATCGAACACCATACTATCGGCCGTAACGGCGGCAGACGGGGCGGTGGTGGACTGTGTACCAGTGGTTTGTTGAGGAGAGACTCCCTGACCATAGCCACTAACGTTGACCGTCATGCACAACGTCAGTACACCCGCCAGTGGGGGGGTAAGTTGTCTTAGTCGGTTAATCATATGCCGCTTCATTGGTGTGAGAGTCCTGGAAAAGTCATTGATCATTGGATAAACGTTGATAGAATGATTAGGCAGGTTGAGTTTGTCGCCAGGCTTTGGGCATCTGCTGAATGACGGTTTCAAATTCGCGGGCTCGTTCGGTCCATGAGTTGCGCTGAGCCATCTTGACACGTTGCTCAACCCGCTGAGAACCGGTGTCGGCCAGTGCCCGGCGAATCGCTTCGGCAAACTGTTCGGGGGTATCGGCCAGTTCGATAACGCCGTCGAAATCGTCCAGAATCGAGAATGTCGTCGATACAACGGGTAGTCCAGCGGCTAAATATTCGTTGATTTTCAGTGGATAAATGGTGTATGTATGCCGATTGCGCACAAAGGGTATAATGCCCACACTCAATTTAGCCAGTAAGGGTGGCAACTCAGTAGGTTGGTGAGGTGGAATAAATTTCACGTTTGGGTACTGGCTCAGTCGCTGGGGGAGCAGCGGTTCATGAACTTCACCAATAAATTGAAATTCTACATCCGGCATGGTGCGGGCGCAGTATTCCATGATATCGATATTGATCCGGTTATCGGCCGAGCCCAGGTAACCGACGGTTGGCGTTGAGGGGGGCTGTTGTTGGGCCAGGAGCCTGGCCTGATTGAACAGGTCAAAATTGGCCCCATTTTTCACGCAGTACGTATGTGGTTGCACCGTAGCCTTATCCTGACGCAGCGTTTCAGACGTAGTAACTACCGCATCGACCCGCCGAAGATACGCTTCTTCAAAGCGCATACCGTGCCGACTCATCCACTCTCCAGCCGCCGATATTTCGTCGAAACAGTAGTATAGGGTGGCACATTCGTTGAGTTTGCCCAGCATGGGTAAGCCAAACACCGGATTATAGGCGTTGATCACCAGAGGCCGATGCATATCCAGTTTCTTCAGGACCGTCTGTAACTGGCCTACCAGCCGATTGACATTCCAGCGCAGAAACATGTCGTGCGTGGTATCGCTCATCCAGTTGATGGGAAGAATAATCGGGGGTGACCATACATACAGATCCTCCCCGCCGTGATTATCAATTTTGTTCAGTGGATTTCCGAACAACAGCTCTTGTGTCGAGGCTTCCTTTCGGCCTGTGACCAGGTCTTTGACGGTATAGAGATAGTCGACAAAAAGCACCCGATGCCGGGCCGATAGCTCAGTCATAAGCTGAACAACGGCTTTCTGGAAATCGCCCTTCCAGGAAGTTTGAGAAATGCAGATGATGCTATCAAACTGTTTCATAGATATCGGGCGTGGGGTTTGAGTACAGGACAGCATCCGGGTGAGGGGCAGGCTGTGGGGTATCCCACCGGTTGCAGGTGGTGATCAGGATGGTTGTCATGAAAATAAAACTGTCGGTGGGAAACTGGCCAAGAACCGGGTTGGAATAGCTCATGACGGCGATCCCGACAAACTCAGCCAGAAACGCATACATCACCTTCACCAGCCAGGGGTCTTTTAGTTGCCAGACCCGGTAGACGCCAATTGCGGCTAAGCCAATGAGCATCAGGATATATAGCGTGACGCCAACCCGACCTGTTTCAATCCAGAGTTCTACGTACCAACTGTCGGGAGGAGTCTGGGCCGCCCAGTGCCAGGGCGAAAACCGCGCCCCCATATCCGTTGAGGTGCCAATACCGGCTCCGAACGGGTAGTCGGCCAGAATACGCTTGAGTTTCTCCTGGTTTTGCAGCCGCAGGAGAAACGAAGGATCGTTCATGGGCGTCAGGGCCGAACGCATCCGTTGTACCTGGTAGTTCGAACTCCCGACGCTGGTGTACATAAGCAGCAGAACCAGCGGAACGGCCAGTATCACGCCAATGATAAGTTTTGTAAAATCCCGTTTGAGTAGTAGGTAAAACGGAAAACCAGCCAGCATCACAAACAGGGCACTACGCGTGCCCGAAACAGCATAGCCCCAGAAGTACACCAGTGCCAGTACAACCAAAAAGACTTTATGCGTCAGCTTTTTTTCTTCAAAGCTGTAAATCACCGTGATCAGTGTAGCCCCGGCCATCTCGGCCCCAAATTGAGCTGCATCGGAATAAAACGAAAAACTTCTAAGTTGTCCAAATAGGATATGTGTAACTCCGTTGTTACCCTGGCTGAGCCAGTAAACCTCGGCCGGTTCCAGCCCAATGTATTGCTGCTTAAACGCCCATAAGGCCGCAAAAAATGACCAGCCCAGCCACGAATAGATCAGTATACGAATGTCGCGTCGGCTAATGGGAACCACCAGTACAATAATGGCGGCCATAAACCAGTGCATCGAAAAAGCCCGTACATGGAAAAACCAGGCAGGCCGATAAGGCGCTTCAGGATTAAGCAGTTCGATGACTGTATACGTAAACCAGATGGCAATCAGCGCAAATGTAGGACTCAATAATCGACGCCATTCTAACCGATGGCCATTCACAAAGAGACTCAGTAGCGTAAGGGCTAACATGCCATCGATCAGTAGCCCGATGGGAAACGAAACCGAAATAAACCGGGCCCAACCGACCAGAAAGCTAAGGTGCAGGTAAATTAACAGGCCAACGCGCGGCTCTTTGAGAACCAGAATCACAACCAGTAGGGCCAGCGGACCTATTATGGCCATTGCTCCTCCAACCGGCCCCATTTTACTGATCAGATACCCTACCATAAACGAGTATAGGCCTCCCAGGAGACCATATAACCAGTACTGGCCAGATGTAGGACTGTTCAGTGAAAATGCCGATTGTGCCATAATGAAGAACGACTGTCAGGTTAGTTAGGTGAGTGCGTCGACTGCATTGGCACGCCGTACTTTCTCCCAGGTTCCTGATTGATTCCCCCGCAAATAGCGAACCAAACCTGCAAGTGCACAGATATTCATAAACGTAAAATAGAAGGGAACGAAAGCTGCCTTCAAGCGTATTTGTCGTTTTTCCAACGTATAGCCTAACCAAGCTGCGCCATAAAATAAAATTTGCCCGATCATCAGCCATCCCCAACCCGAATTCCAGCCATCTCGTATGACCAATCCGGCGTTTAGCAGAACGATCAGGGGTAAGCACAATGGTGTTACTGCCCAGCGCATCACCCGGTGTGATACATACTCGAAGGTGAGCACACCGTACCGAAACGGATTGAGCAGGTGCTTGAGCCATACAATCGACTGAAAACCACCGGCTGCAATACGGACTTTGCGTTTCTGTTCGTCGATGATCGAAAACGATGGCCGTTCGAGAGCATAGGCGTCGGGTTCGTAGGCCACCCGGTATCCGTTTCCTGCGATGAGCAGCGAAATCATGAAATCGTCCAGAATAGTATTGGGCGATACGGGCTCATACAGCTCCGTTCGGACGGCAAATAGCTCACCAGCCGCCCCAACAATTGTCTGGAGTTCAGCATCCCAGCGTTTCAACTGCGATTCGTATTTCCAGTAGATTCCTTCGCCCGAACCCGCAGCCGATTCGTTGTCGGCCGTTTGTATTCGTTTTTCTCCGGCTACCGCGCCAACCTTCGGATCGCGAAAGTGCCGGACAATGTTCCGAACTGCGTCAAGATTCAACTGCGTATTGGCATCGGTAAAAATCACAATGGGCGTTTTCACCTGTTGCATAGCCATGTTCATAGCCGCTACTTTACCACGCCGTTCGGTACCTCCCAGAATGTCAACCGCATCGCCATAGTTTGTGCGCAGGTAATCATCCGACCCGTCGGTCGAGCCTTCCGTAACGAACAGGAAGTGAATTCGTTCGCGCGGGTACGATTGGCCCAGCGAGTTGGCCACCTTGGCAGGCAGGCAGTCGAGTTCATTATAAGCCGGTACAATGAGCGTTACTTCGGGCATAAAATCGTCCGAGATGTCAGGAACGGCAGGTCGGCGAGGGCGAAGCCGGATCAAGAACCATACCAGCAGTCCATAACCCAGGTATGTATAGACCACAAGCCCGATACAGATTAATAGTAGTGCTTCCATATGTGTGGTATCGTTAGCCCGTAACAACAGCCGGTACTGGTTGGGGTGTCGTCAGTTTTGGGGTATGCATAAAATTCCAGATGATAGCATCCTTTACCGCTTTGAGGTAGTCGGGTTGCCATCGTACTATGTATTGGGTTAGGGCCTTTGGGAGAGCAATGAAAAAAAAATATAGGTAAAAAACCAGCAGGGGAAACCCATCGACGTTCCGGCGCATGAACCACAACCGATTACGGGTATGGTAGTACACCTTCATTGGGTTCATTTTGCCAACACTCATCGATTCGCGATGATAGATCAGCGCCTTGGGCTGGTAATAGATTTCAAATCCGGCCCGGCGAATGCGTGCCGACCAATCCAGCTCTTCGTAATACAGAAAGAAGCTGTCATCGAGAGAACCCGCCCGCTCAAGAACAGCCTTACTGACGAGCATAGCGGCCCCATGAGCAAACCAGGTAGCTCCAGGATTATCGTACTGCCCCTTATCGGGTTCCATTAGACCAATGGCCCAGGTTCGACCGGTATATTGATTAAGTGGGTGATAGCCAGCATACTGGATCACATTGGGCTGGTCGTAATAGCGAATCTTGGGGCAGACAACTCCGACAGCCGGATGATCGGCAAAAGGAGCCAATAGCTGTTCGAGCAAATCGGGCGTGACAATGGTATCGTTGTTGAGCAGAAAGTAATAGTCGCCTTTGGCGTGCCGGATTCCCAGGTTATTACCCCCCGAAAATCCCAGATTTTCGGGGCTATCGATGTACGTTACGTGCGGGTAGTTTCCCTGCGCAATTCGTTCGGCAAGGTCGTCTTTCGATCCGTTGTTGACGACAATAATTTCGTAGCGCGGATAGGTCAGCGCCCGGGTCGATTCCAGCAGATCACAGGTTACTACCGCCTGCTTGTAATTGACGGTAATCAGCGAAATCAACGGCTTCCTGTCTACACATTCTCCTTCTGCCATACCGCTTTTAATGTTCTCAGCAAAATAATCAAGTCCGTCCGTAAGGAGTACCGTTTGGCATACAGTACATCCAGCTGGATACGCTCCAGATCCGATACTTTCGATTTTCCCCGTTTTGTGACCTGCCATAAACCGGTCAAACCAGCCGGAGCGGCAAACCGACGGGCGTAGCCAATGTTTGTCAACTTTTCGGCTTCATATAATGGAAGCGGCCGATTGCCGACAAAAGACATATCACCCTTAAGGATATTGAATAATTGCGGTAGTTCGTCGATACTGGTGTTCCGTAGGATTTTGCCCAGACGTGTCACCCGGGGATCTTCCTTAAACTTGCTGAACATGGCTTTCGCTTTCTGTTCGCGATGATACTGGTGTTCGCAGATTTGCTTCTGATCCAGATAAAGTGGCCGCTGACAGGGAACATTGGCTAGCTTACAGTCGTCGCATAGTTCATCCTCCGGTTTTTCATCCACCACCTTATTGTACATATTCTGCGACGACATACCCGCCAGCAGTTTGTCGGCACCAGTACTCATCGTGCGGAACTTGTACATGTCGAAAATCTTGAACCCCATGCCGACTCGTTTGGAACTGTAGAAAACAGGCCCTCGGGAGTCGAGTTTAACCAACACTGCGACGATAAGCAGCAGTGGAGAGATCATGGTCAGGATCGCAAAGGACAGAACAATATCGAAGATCCGTTTGCCCACGGGCATTCGAACCGATACGGGCTTATGAACGACCCGGCCGCTTCGCTGGTAATCCCGCTTTTGGATCAGGTAGTTTATACGGATTTTAAGAGCAGCCTCCGAGTAGTTAATCGGAAAAGCATCAATGATAAAACCATGATACGGCGCGGCTGTCAGATCAACCTGCTCCTGATCGGTCAGTAAAATAATAGGTATTTTGGTGCGGCTCTGTTTCGCCTTATAGGCGTTCATAAAGCCACGGGTATTCGTATCGTCAGTATAAAGAATCAGATCAACAACTTCGTTATCATCCAGATACGAAATTGCCGCCCAGCTATCAGCCACACCGATAACGTCAATGGGCGAGGGGAATGCTCGCTGAAACGATTTGATACGTCGATCGTCGTTGTCAACAAAGAGCACCCGAAAGGATTGAATACTTTCGCTCACAGCCTTCATGATATGTTGTTAAACAAAAGAACGCTTATCAATCGGCATCAGGCTGGCCAACGCTGGCTTCCATCCGGCGTAATACAGTCGCAATCTTGGTTTTTACCTCCATTGGGTTGAACGGTTTGATGATATAATCATCAGCGCCCATTTTCAGGCAGGCAATACGCGTGTCGCTATCGGCGTAGGTTGATAAAATAATGATGGGTAATTTTTTAAAAACAGGACTGGCCCTAAGCATGCCGATTAGGTTTTTACCGTCCATATGGGGCATTTGTATATCCGATAGAATTATATCGACGGGGTTGCCTTCCTCCAGCCATGCCATCCCTTCCATCCCGTTTTCTTTTGTTGTTACGTCGAAATCATCTTTCAATGTTTGTCGTAACACCTTACGAATAAAGGAATCATCTTCAATCACTAATACATTGTATAGTTTTTTCATATAAGCACAAATTTACTCAGTAGGTCTATTACAGTAAGATTTTTTGAATTGTAAAGTTAGGTATTATGGTTATGAAATGCTGATATAGTAAACAAAAAGGTGGCTTAAGCTTTCTGTTTTTTGACAGAAATTACAATAAATTAATTTTACGGTAGGTAATGTCAACTATGATTGTATGCAAATACGATAATCAGGTGGTATATAAGTTGTCAATTATTGAATTTTATCGACAAAATATATATATTAGTTTTATTCACTTGATAAATAGTGTATTTATTGGAACTGATAATGCGGATGCCCTTGGTTATGAAAGGGTTTCGCTCTTCATGCTGACGAGATACGATGAATTTGGTTTATGAAGAGGGCGTGGTATAGTGTAAATGAAATTTATACATATACGATGGCGTACTTCTTGCCGGGCAACGACCGCACAAAACCTCTAAATTCCAGATTGAGAAGAAGGGATGCCAATCGACCCATCGGGATCTGACTTTTCCAGCTTAGATCGTCCACGTGCATAGCCTGTGATTGGCGAAGGAGGGCAAGAATCTGACTTTCGTCATCAGTAATATCCAGCGGTATTTCGGCCGACGTCGGCTTGGCCATAGGCAGTCCGGTGGGCTGGGCTTGCGGCTGATCCCAGTTGAGCGCTTCAATCAGATCTTTCGGGTTCGTATAAATCTGCGCTTTATTTTCCCGGATCAGCTTGTTACAACCGGCCGAAAAAGCCTGGTTCAACTGCCCCGGTACAGCAAATACGTCGCGGTGGTAATTATTGGCATATTCGGCGGTGATTAACGCCCCTCCTTTGGCGGCTGCTTCAACCACCACCACCACATCGCTTAACCCGGCTATGATTCGGTTTCGGGCTGGAAATAAATGAGCATCAGGCTTGGTACCCGGTGGGCTCTCGGTAAGCAAACCACCCTGTATGAGCATTTCCTGGGCCGTTTTCTGATGCACATTCGGATAAATGATGTCGATGCCGCTGGCCATTACGCCAAAGGTGGGTAGGTTGTTTACTAAACTGGCACGATGGGCCGCTATATCGATTCCATACGCCAGACCGCTGATCACATTGACCCCATAGGGCGTGAGGGCTTCGAGCATGTCGTTCGTAATTCGTCGACCGTAGTCAGTAGCCTGACGTGTGCCAACCAGGCCAATGGTTCGTGCGGGATTCAGATTGCCTGATCCCTGAACATACAGCAGAGCAGGGGCGTCGTAAAGCGTTTTCAGCCGGGCTGGATAGGCTTTATCGGTGTAAAAGAGTGCTGATGAGCCGATTTTCTCCAGCCGTTTCATGATCTGTTCGGCTTCGGTGAGTGCATCGGGTTTTCGAATTGCCCGGGCGGTTACATCACCGATACCCGGAATTTTGAGCAGACGCGCCATCGGGGCCTGAAAAACCTCGCTGGCTGAACCACAGTAGCTAATCAGTTGACGAATGAGAATGCTGCCAACGCCGGGGACAAGGGAAAGAGCAATCTGGTATTGTGTATCGGTGGGCACAGAATTATTGGAATGTTTAGCCACAAACATCCGCTTTTTTAAAGATTATTCCGATACCTGTCTACTTATAATGCATCTAATTGGCTGTACTGGTTGATTAAAAGTTTGACTGCTTATCGTAGATGGATATTCCTAGATTTCATTTTGATTACTCATTTCTGAATCTGGACGAGCTGGCCAGTCAATGCATTACGACGGAGGAGATTCAGCAGTTATTTTATGATCTGAAAAGCCGATATGATGATTTTATGTCAACGGATAGGTTTGGATATGTAATTGGCTACACATCGAAAAACAAGTTTATTTCGTTTACTTTTGAGTTAGTAGGCGATGATACAGTACGACTCACTCAGGTTTATTTATCGTATGAGCAAGAAATCTTCAACCGATACTTCTTTCGTTAATTTTAAGAAACGTTTTCCAACCCCGAAAGACTTTGTTGAGTGGCTATTGGCTAATCCTGATAAAGGAAGATCAGTTAGCTACGAAGAACGTATGCGTAACTGGTCAGAACAACTGCGAAGAACAGGTAAGGATATGAAATAATAGCTACTCCACGCTCTCCAGACCATCCCGGAGTTTTTCCAGAAACGATTTTAGCTTTTTCAACTTGGCAACATAGCGGGCATTTTCCTGTTTGCGACTTTCGCGTTCTTTCAGAAATTCGCGAGCACCCGGTAGCGTATACTTCTGATTGTTGATCAGATCCAGAATTTCTGTCAGGTGATTGATGTCGGCCTGGGTATATACTCGGTCGCCGGAGCGATTCTTCTTCGGTTGTAGGGTGGGGAATTCCTTTTCGTAATAGCGTAGCTTGGAGGCATTAATGCCGAATAGCTCGGCCACCTCTTTTATGCCGTAATAAAGCTTACCAGAACCTTCCATTCGACAAACTTGCTGACGTTCCGTCAAACCTGCAACGATTTGGCGTATTTTTGCAAAAAGAAGTTGGGAGTGAGGAGCGAGGAGTGAGGAGCCATCCGGTCTTTTCTTATTCACCGGATGGCTCCTCACTCCTCGCTCCTCACTCCTAAATACATTAACTATAAAGATGACTTCCCACGAAATACGTCGGCATTTTCTCGATTTCTTCCATTCCAAAGGCCACCTGATTGTCTCTTCAGCTCCGCTCGTTGCCAAAAACGACCCGACGCTGATGTTCAACAACTCGGGTATGGCGCAGTTTAAAGATTTTTTCCTCGGCAATGGTACGCCCCCATCGAAGCGGGTGGCCGATACGCAGAAATGCCTGCGCGTGTCGGGTAAGCACAACGACCTTGAAGATGTAGGGTTCGATACCTATCACCACACCATGTTCGAGATGCTGGGCAACTGGTCGTTTGGGGATTATTTCAAAAAAGAAGCGATTGAATGGGCGTGGGAACTGCTGACCGAGGTTTATAAACTGCCGAAAGATCGGTTGTATGTATCGGTATTTCAGGGTGATCAGAAGGATAATGTACCCTTTGATCAGGAAGCGTTCGATCTCTGGAAACCCATCGTTGGCGAAGACCGGATTATTTACGGGAATAAGAAGGATAACTTCTGGGAAATGGGCGATACGGGTCCCTGTGGCCCCTGTTCGGAAATTCACGTTGACCTTCGCTCGCCCGAAGAAGTAGCCGAAAAACCCGGTAAAGAGCTTGTCAACGCCGATCACCCACAGGTTGTTGAAATCTGGAACCTGGTGTTCATGCAGTTCAACCGTAAGGCGGATGGATCGCTGGAGCCGCTGCCTGCCCGCCATGTCGATACGGGGATGGGCTTTGAGCGGCTTTGTATGGCGATTCAGGCCAAAAAGTCGAACTACGATACCGATGTTTTTTCGGGGACGATTCATGTAATCGAAGAACTGTCGGGTAAAAAATACGAAGCTGGTACGAGCATGACCGACGTTGCGATGCGCGTCATATCCGACCATATCCGGGCCGTGTCGTTTGCCATTGCCGATGGACTGGTACCGTCGAATGCCAAAGCGGGTTACGTAATCCGTCGAATTCTTCGCCGGGCTATTCGGTATGGGTATTCGTACCTGAATCTGACCGAGCCGTTCATGACCAAACTCGTGCCAACGCTGGCTATGCAGTTTGCCGACGTATTCCCTGAACTTAACGCCCAGCGCGATTTTGTCGCGACGGTGATTCGGGAAGAGGAGATTGCGTTCCTGCGGACGCTGGGAACCGGACTTGGTCGTCTGGATCAGATCATCGGTCAACTTACTACCGATGGTAAGAAAGAAATCCCTGGTGAAACAGTTTTTGAACTGAACGATACCTTCGGTTTTCCGGCCGATTTAACGGCCCTGATTGCCCGCGAAAAAGGACTTTCGATCGACGAAGCCGGTTTTCAGAAAGCGCTTCAGGAGCAGAAAGTCCGGTCCCGGAAAGATGCTGCCTCGTCGGCTGGCGACTGGATTGAACTGGCCGAACTGGACAATAAAGTCGAGTTTTTGGGATACGATCAACCCGATGCGTATGCCCAGATTGTGAAGTACCGGAAGATTCAGAACAAGCAGGGAACACAGGTGCAGGTGGTGCTGGATAAGACACCCTTCTATGCCGAATCGGGTGGTCAGATTGGCGATACCGGCGTACTCGAACTGTTCAAGGAATCAGATCAGATCGGCATGCTGACGGTACTCGACACGAAGAAAGAGAATGACCTGGTGATTCATATTATCCAGAACGTGGAGGGTATTGACGACTTACTGACCGAAGCCGATACGGTCTATGCCGTGATCAATACTTCGCGTCGGGGACTTATTGCCAGCAACCACTCGGCTACACACCTGCTGCACTCGGCCCTTCGGGAAGTGCTGGGTACGCACGTCGCACAGAAAGGCTCGTATGTTGGCCCCGATGCCCTGCGCTTCGACTTCTCGCACTTCAGCAAAGTGACCGATGAGCAACTGGCCGAAGTAGAGCGAATTGTAAACGAAAAAATCCGGGAAGACATTAAGCTTGACGAAAAACGGAATGTACCCATCGAACAGGCAAAAGCACTCGGCGCTACAGCCCTGTTTGGTGAGAAATATGGCGATTTTGTTCGGGTCATTACGTTCGATCCGAGTTATTCGGTTGAACTCTGTGGCGGCACGCACGTACCGGCAACGGGACATATCGGTCTGTTTAAGTTCACGGGCGAAGGTTCTGTATCGACGGGCGTTCGTCGGGTAGAGGCTAAAACCTCGGCCGGGGCTGAAGCGCTGATTAATGAGCAGATGGCTGTTGTGACAGAACTGAAAGAACTGCTCAAAGCACCGAAAGACGTAGTGAAAGCCGTACAGACCTTGCTCGAAGAACGCAGCGCGTTGCAAAAACAGGTCGAAGCCTTACAGAATGAGAAAGTTCAGCAGTTGAAAAACCAACTTCTTGAGAAAGTTGAAACGGTTAATGGGCATTCGCGATTAGTTGAGAAAGTTGACGTGCCTTCGGCTGATGCGCTGAAACAACTGGCTTACGATCTGAAAGCTAAAGTTGATAATCTGGCGGTTGTGCTTGGCGCTGACATTAACGGTAAACCCCAACTGGCGGTGATGCTGCCCGATTCGCTGATTCAAGGTAAAAACCTGAATGCAGGGCAAGTTGTGAAAGAACTGGCCAGAAACATCAAAGGCGGTGGCGGTGGACAACCCTTTTTCGCGACGGCGGGTGGTTCTGATCTGTCTGGCCTGGATGCCGCGCTGGCGCAGGGTAAAGAATTGCTGGGATAATTTTGTCAAAAGTTGTCAGGCGTTGTCAGGTGTTGTTCGTTTTGAAAAGACGATACCTGACAACGCCTGACCATTTCTGACCGTACATGACTTTTTCAATGAATCAACCTATTGGTGTATTTGATTCGGGCTACGGTGGCCTGACTATATTACGCGAAATCGTTAAAAAGCTTCCACAGTACGACTACGTATACCTGGGTGATAACGCCCGCACGCCTTACGGTACGCGCTCGTTCGAAACCGTTTACCACTATACTTTAGAGTGCGTTCGGCATCTGTTCGGCCAAGGTTGCCGATTGGTCATACTGGCCTGTAATACCGCGTCGGCTAAAGCCTTACGGAATATCCAGCAACTCGATTTGCCGACATTAGCGCCCGGACTAGATGGTTCCGATAGGCGGGTGCTGGGTGTGATTCGACCAACTACCGAAGTAATTGGTAATTACTCAAAAACAGGAAACGTCGGGATTCTGGCCACGCGTGGAACGGTCACCTCAGAATCGTATGTGGTTGAAATTGAGAAATTCTTTCCAGAACTAAATGTCTATCAGGAGGCCTGCCCGATGTGGGTGCCACTGGTCGAAAACGGCGAATACGATCATGCCGGAGCCGATTATTTTGTCAAACAGCACATTGAGCGGCTAATGGGTCAGTCATCTGGAATTGACACGATCCTGTTGGCCTGTACGCATTATCCGCTGTTGCTGGAAAAAATCCGGCAGTATGCACCTGTTGGGACAACGATCCTCAGTCAGGGGGGCATCGTGGCCGAAAGTCTGGCGGATTATCTGGTACGACATCCTGAAATCGAAACGAAATGCAGTAAACATGGCCTACGTACTTTTTTGACAACCGACTCCACCGAAGACTTCGACCGACAGGCTACCGTCTTTTATGGCGAACTGGTACGGTCATTGCATCTGGCACTCTAGAAAGGCGGACATCTTGTCCGCATAGTCGAAACTAGAACCTAGCCTATGACTATGCGGACAAGATGTCCGCCTTACTTAAAACACCACGCGATAGCTCAATACGGGTATCAGGCCGGTAGCATAGTAGGATTTAACGGTACCACTCGCCGGATCGAAATAGTGGTTATAAACGTTCTGCCGGTTGATGGCATTCTGCAAATCGAGGGAGAGTGTACGAGTTGAGCGGGGTCTGTTTTTCTTCCAGCTCAGCCGAACGTCGGGCCGGAAGTAAGCGGGCAACTGTTCAGTAAACGACTGATTATCTATGTAAACTGTCTCGCCTAACCGTTTTGACTCCGCTACATCGATTGGTGTGTCTCGGTAGCCGCCGTAGTAACTTAGTTTAAGATTCAGGCCAAAGACGCTCGAGCCCGACACCCATTCTTTACCTACTAACAGACTTTCGGCGAAATGACCATTCCATCGGGTGTTTCGCCAAACGCCATCGGAACCCTGATACTCCGAGTTGTAGAGCGACGACGATAAGAGAAAATATAGACTGTTGCCTGATGCGGATCGATTCAGAAATTGCTCAAGAGTTAATTCAAGCCCGTAATTTCGGCCATGCCCCGTATTCGCCAGCGCCCGGTCGGAAGACCCGTCAATACGATTGATAATCGCAAAAGAGTCGCGTTGATTGGCACTTACCGGAATATTAAACAGATGCTGGTAATAGGTTTCAACTTTCAGACGAAGGGGAGCGCCCTCACTATGGCTGTTGAGCCGCTGGTCGTAGGCCAGCACGTAATGATGAGAACGCGTAAAACCTAAGTTTCGGTTGGCGGATACGGTAGTAGCGGTTTGGTCGACTGGGAGCACGAAGTACGTTGCCGGGTTTTGCAGTTGGCTATGCAGGCCGTACCCCAGGCTGATCGACCTGTCGGGTGAGAACGCCCAGCGTACTGAGCCCCGTGGTTCCAGTGCCGATGTGCCATTGAGGGCCAGGTGAAGGTAATGCAGTCCGGCATTGATCGTCAGTTGCTCCGATAGCCTGTAATTCCACTGCCCAAACGCCTGTAGTGTACTGGTCTGGTCACTCACCCGCACGCGCGTCAGCACTTGTTGCTGTTCTGGCTCCCACGATTTTTGGGTCAGATCGTAGAGTAATTGCGTGCCAATTAAGCCGGTACGAAACGTACATCTGGAATTGAGCTTATACGTCAGGGTAGTCGATAGAATACGCTTTTGCGTTAAGAAGGCGTAGTTCTCCCGTTCCGTAGCTGCGTATTCCCTTGCAGGGTCCAGTAGGTCTGTGCGATCCCGATTTTCATAGCCCGAAGCCAGCAACACCGTTTTGAGTAAGGCTCTACGGCCAATCGGTAGACTGTGTGTTACGCCAACGGCACCTGTATTGGACCGGAAATCGTCATTGTACTGGTCATAATTCGTTGTCCATTTACTTGAATCGGCTGTAGCGTTGACCTTGCTGTTACTCAGTCCACCAAAGCCAAAGAGCGTGAATGTCCCGATCTTCTTCGTGGGCAGATACACATTGAACGACAGGTCCTGAAAGACATTTTCGCCCGTGCCAATATTGACTCCCGCTTTTGAAAGCAGTCCAAGCGTTGAGTAGCGATAGTTTACCAGAAACGAGCCGTTGTACCCTTTCGCAATTGGTCCTTCGGCTGCCAGATCGATGCCAAGCACACCGGCCTGCACGGTATATTCCCGTTTGGTGTTGTTGCCACGTCGTAGCTTCAAATCGAAAACCCCCGATAGCGCATTGCCGTATTCGGCAGGGAAAGCGCCCGTCAAAAAATCGGAGTTAGCCAGTAATTGCGCGCTCAGAATAGAAATGCCTCCGCCTGCCGTTCCCAGACTGGAGAAATGATTCGGGTTCGGAATTTCGACCCCTTCCATGCGCCACAGCAGTCCGTTAGGCGCATTCCCCCGAATGACGATATAATTGCCTCCGTCATCGCCCCCAACAACCCCGGCATAGGCGGTGGCCATCCGGGCGGGATCGTTGACGGCAGCAGCAAACTTTTGGGTTTCTTCCACCGAAAACGTGCGGGCCGATACCGTTGCCATTTCGTTGATCGGTTTGTCTTTTTCAATGGTTGGCTTCACCGTTACTTCAGATAACTGGCTAATTGCTTCTTCGAGCGAGATGCTCAGTACCAGTTCTTTACCGGCATCGACGGTGATATTTTGCAGGGTCGTATTTTTGTAGCCGATGACACTGATTTGGAGCGTTTGCCGACCAACAGGGACTTGTGTAAGCTTAAACTCACCGGCTGCATTCGTACTGGTTCCTTTAACCGGCGATGAGTTGAGTATAACCACCGTAGCACCAGGCAGGGGCGTTTGCAGACTTTGATCGATGACCGTACCCCGAATGGTTTGCGTAAACGGCTGAGCCTGGAGTGATAATGAGATCAAAAAAATAGCGAATAGTGCGAATTGCGAAAGGAGTTGCATGTGAGAGTAGCGTACGTTGATTCCTACTCCTGACAGCCGACAAGGCATTAACCCCTATACATCGTTCAAAAAATTTCATGTTTCAGGCTCTTCGTATGAAAGAAGTTTATAGGCGGGTAATCAGTGGTCAGCAATAGCGTGCTTTCTACAGATTATGGCAATTAGATAGGAGACAGATTTTTTTATTGTAAATCAATTGGGAAGAAAGAGAGTGCATTTTAAACTTTGGCACGGCTGATACAAGCATCTGATTATCAACTATGGAATCAGCCTTGCCAAAGTTCGGCGAGCAGTCTCGAATGAAATAGTCAGTATAGGCTTGGCATGATAATGGCAATAGGTAACTCCTACTAAGTCACGTTGAATCCCTAAACGCTTTCGTTATGCAAACGGCTATTCGTTGGGCAGTATACATTCTTGGAATCGAAATCCTATTTCTGGTCGCATTAAAGTTTCATCATTTGTCTTTATTGCCTGCCTTCGTAGCTACGTGTGTACTGTTGGCTGCAAATCCGAAAGGTACTTTTGCGCACCCGCGTTCGGTCTTGATTGGCTACATGCTGGTTGGTCATCTGGGGTTAATCACCTTCGTCTTCTGGGGGAACAACCTATTTGGTTTACTGGCAATGACGTTAGTGGTTGTAGCCATAATGGCTTCGGTTTCATCAGTGCATCCGCCCGCCATCGCTCTTCTATTTCAGCTTGTAAAATCCGCGCATCCTTTTCAGGATTACCTGTTCATGGTTGTGTTTGTGGTGGCAATTTTAGGGGTTCATTATGCCGCTCAGTGGATTCAGAAGCAACTTTTCCCAGCGATTCAGTCGAAGCCCTTTGTTGTGACAGAATCTCAGACGGCTCCCTATCCGACCTATCTGGCTGCTGCCGAACAAGAATGATGCGGAGTCACTATTGGACTACGTTTATCTTGCCTCCATAATTTTGTCATTGCGACCCCTACGCCGTTTTCAAAAAAAGTTTTGACCATAAGGCTAAAACTTTTTTTGAAAACGGCGTAGGGGTCGACCGGCAACTAAGTGTCATAATGCTGAACAACCGGATGTTTGGCAAAAATGATAGCTTTGCAATCACCTGTCATTTATCATACTACACCAGTGCCCCTAACCGAGCAGGATGTCATCGAGGCTATCCGAACGGGTAGCGAACGCGATTTTGAAGCCGTATTCAGGCAGCATTATGCGTCGCTGTGCCGGTATGCCTGCCAGTTGCTGACCGACCCCGATGAGGCCGAAGAGGAAGTTCAGGCCATGTTTCTGGCTATTTGGGAGAAACGCGAAGGCTTACTCATTACGGTGTCGCTCAAATCCTATCTGTATCGGTCGGTTCATAATCGGTGCCTGAATCGGCTCAAGCACGTAGCCGTCCGCGACGAACATCGGGAGTATATCCATCACATCGGAGAAGAATCGGCCGAATCGCCCGCTCAGCGGATGATTGGTGACGAATTGGCTCATCAGATCCAACGGGCGATTCAGAAGTTACCCGAGCAATGCCGACTGGTCTTTACACTAAGCCGGTTCGAAGAGCTTCGCTATGGGGAAATTGCCGAACGATTAGGTATATCAATTAAAACAGTTGAGAATCAGATTGGCAAAGCCCTGCGTATCTTACGGACTGAATTGAGTGAGTACTTACCAATTGTATTGGCGCTGGGAATGTATAATGGACAATGGATACTGAATGCTGTTAGCTGGCTGAGCGAACCAGACGCGCTATCCTTATTGACCATTTTTCATTCTTCATTATCCATTATTCATTTTATCTAAGCCATGGCCGATCAACAACCCATCGACGATGCCTTACTGGGCAAGTTTCTGGCAGGTGAAACCGATCCGGCCGAATCGGCACGGGTACGCCAATGGCTTGTCAGTCGCAACGCAGGGATCTCTGAACCTTCTCATGACGATTTTGTCAAATTCGAACGCATCTGGAATGCGGCCAAACAACCCGGAACAAGTGGGAAGCGTGATAAGCCACGGGTAGACAGTCCGGCAAAGCAGTTCGAGGTGGATACAGATGCTGCCTGGGGATCGGTTCAGCAGAAAATCCGCACCATCGATGGACGGGTAAGTGCTGATTCAAGTCAGTCTGTTACATCTATTCCCCGTCGGAAGTTTGAGTGGGACAGTTACTGGCGGCAGGTTACCTATCGAGTGGCGGCTGTACTGGCGCTAGTAGTGAGTCTGGGCTGGTTAGTGTATCAGTTTCGGTATATGGGACACGATAATCCGGCGATCCACACAGTTACGCTTGTAACCGGTGATAAGCCCCTTCGAAAAACCCTACCGGATGGTTCCCGAATCGTCCTGAATCGACAGTCTACATTGACTTACCCCACGGCTTTTGCAAACGAACGACGCGAGGTGACCCTGAATGGAGAAGCTTTTTTTGATGTAACCCCCGACCCCAGCCGGCCCTTCCGGATTAAGGCCCGCCCGACCGTAGTACAGGTGCTGGGCACATCGTTCAACGTACGAGCGTATGACAACAATGTCAGTGTTGCGGTGCAGACGGGTAAAGTGCGGTTTTCGAGTGGCCCCAAAGCCGTTCTGCTCACGAAGGACCAACAGGCTACCTTCGATGAGCAGGGCGATACCATCCGTCGGTCGGCCCAGTTAGCCGCAAACGCATTTGCCTACAAAACCGGACTGCTGGTGTTCGATAATGAGCCACTGGTCAATGTGGTTCAGACCATCAACCAGCACTATAACTCGGATGTACAACTGGCCAGTACCCGACTGGATAACTGCCGACTGAAAACCCGGTTCGATAAAATGTCGCTGGATGAAGTGGTAGCTGTAACGGCCGAAACACTTGGTTTACAGGTTCGTCATGAAGGGAAGTCGATTATTTTAGACGGTGCCGGATGCCGATGAATAGGGGTAAGCGACCAGATGGCTGTCTTGTCGTAAAACCACTGTTAGTAAGTCCAATGCGTTATTTTCTCTTTTGTTTCTTCTTCGTGAGCCTTCACCTGTCGGCTCAATCGATACCTCCACTGGATCGGGTTATTTCGGTGGATATTCGGAATGCGACCCTCGACAATGCCCTTCGCCAGATCAGTCGGGCCGGGCGGTTTGAATTTTCGTACGATCCAACCCGTATTGATGGCAATACCTTGGTTACCCTGCGGCTAATGAATACGCCCGTTCGGGAAGTGCTGAATCGGGTATTTCTGAACCGCGTGACCTATAAATCGCGGGGAAATCATGTGATCCTGTTCCGGGCCGATCCGCCAGAATCGGCCCCAAAGAGTTTCCTGCTGGATGGCTATATTCTGGACGAACGTACCGGCGAACGCATTGCCAGGGCCAGTATTTTTGAAAAAACAACCCTGGCCTCTACCGTCAGCAATCCGTTTGGTTATTACCGGTTACAGCTGCCAACAAATCTCCCTAATGTACGGCTGGATGTACGTAAACAGGCGTATTTGGGTGAAACAGTGCTGATTCGGTCCAGGATTTCCCACGCGGTCACCATCCGAATGACACCCCTGCCGCCCGCGACATCGTCGGTACAAACGTTGCCAATCCGGGTGAGCGAAGATACCCTTCGACCCGTTGACCCTCCGCTGGCATCGGTTTCGGTCGAACCGCCTGCCCCTATGGTGGACTCAACCGCTCAGCAGCCAATGTCTGTTGTCGATAAAGGGTGGGCCGGCATTTCGAAACTGTTTGTATCGGCCCAGCAGGCCATTCACGACATCAACCTAAGCCGTGATACGCTGTATCGTGACTGGCAGGTATCATTTGTTCCGTTTTTTGGCACCAATGGTCGCCTAAGTGGACGTATCAGCAACCGCATTTCGGTCAATGCCCTGATGGGTTATTCGTTTGGCGTTCGGGCGTTTGAAGTTGGTGGATTGATGAACCTGGTTCGAACCGATGTTGATGGATTTCAGGGCGCTGGTTTAGCCAACATCATTGGTGGCCATGTCGATGGCGTACAGGCGGCTGGACTCATCAACTATGCCAATCAGTATGTAAAAGGCGCCCAGTTGGCTGGCTTGGTCAACACGGCGGGCCGGGCCGTTAATGGGGCACAGGTAGCCGGGCTGGTCAACTATGCCAACCAGCAGGTTCAGGGAGGGCAGATAGCCGGACTGATCAATGTGGCGGGTCGTTCGGTCAACGGGGTCCAACTGGCTGGCCTGGTGAATATGGCCAGAGGAGATGTACGTGGGTGGCAGGTTAGTGGTATTCTGAACGGAGCCCGTCGAGTTACCAACGGTCTTCAGGTGGGGCTGATCAATGTGGCCGATACGGTCGGTAGCGTACCAATTGGTCTCGTGAGCTTCGTACGAAAAGGAGGTTACAAGCGTGTTGAGATAGCCGCCAACGAGGTTAATCTGCTGAACGTGACCTTACGAACGGGTGTCCAGCGATTTTATAATATCCTGACTGCCGGGCACAGTTTCGACCGGGTTGGCAGTCCCCGACTCAGTGCTGGTTATGGTCTGGGAACGGCCTTTCGCTTGTCGAACGCCACGTTGTTGAACCTGGAACTGATCGACCATCACCTGTTTTACTTCGATGGAACGTATCCTCGCGGCTGGAACAACCAGATTCGGCTAAATACACTGATTGAAACCCGATTGGGTAACCATGTCGCTCTGGCATTCGGACCATCAGCCAACTGGTATTTCAGTACCGACGATCGGCCGGTTCCGTTGCTACAACCCGACGTTATGCTGGTTTCCGACCGTGCCGATGCCTATAGCAACGCCCGCCACTGGGGCTGGATCGGCTTCCAGTTCGGACTGCGGTTCTTTTAATTGGGTATATTGTTAAACCCACAGCTAAAGCAGTGGGCTGATAAGACTGAAATTCTGGTGATTAATTCCGTCAAATCATTTTTAGGTGAGGGCCGGGCTGATCCTCGATTAGGACGAAATATTAGCTCCTCTCCTGTTTTAGGAGAGGGGTTGGGGGTGAGGTTTTGGGCAAGGGTGAAAAATATTTTTGTCGATAGCGTAGGGGGGAGGACGCTTATAGCTGTCATGAGGTCAAAAGAGCTTTGGATACAACCTTGACAGCTCTGAAAACTATTAAACGACAAGTATAAACATGACACGCACAAAATTTTTAGGCATCTCGCTCGTGACAATCGCTCTTTCTCTATCAGGATGCTCCTTAATTCGGGAAGATGTTGGGCCATACCAGACCGCTCAGCAAAGCTACGCACTCACCAATTTCGACCGGCTGGATATGGGCAGCGCCTTTGTCGTTACGGTTCAGCAAGGTCCATCCTATAGCATCACCGTAGAGGGTGACCGTCGAAATCTGGACGACCTGGATGTATATACGCGAAATGGTACGCTGAAAGCCCAGTACCGGGTTGCCCGAAATCGTCAGTATGCGACCACATTCCGAATTACAATGCCCAGCCTCCGTGGAGTGGAATTTTCGGGAGCTGTTCGGTCAACGATCACGGGTTTTACCAATGTGGATGTTTTCGATATTACGCTATCGGGCGCTTCCGAAGGGCAGTTTGACATACAGGCCGCCCGTCCGACAATTAATCTATCAGGTGCTTCGGTACTTCGAATAAATGGTAAGGGAACCTTCCTGACGGCTGATTTATCGGGTGCTTCACTCTTACAAGCCTTCGATTATCCAGTCGATAATGCAGGGTTGGATTTGTCGGGAGCCAGTAAAGCCAATGTTAGCGTCAGCAGCAGTCTTGTGGTTGAAGCTAGTGGAGCCAGCGCTGTCCGGTATCGAGGGAAACCGGCTGTTGATCAGCGTGTGAGCGGTGCCAGTACGGTGCAGAATGAATTGTAGACTCTAACTATGTTGGAAGGCAATTATTTGGCCTATTTGAGACTCTTTCCAAAGGCCCTGGTTGTCATTCCGACCGAAGGGAGGAATCTCAAAGCTGATTATCAGTCAAGTATGAGATTCCCCCTTCGGTCGGAATGACAAAAATAGGCAATTACGGCTTCGGTGTCGCAGCCGCAGTACTATCCGCTTTTTGTTTAGCCTCAGCCTTCGCTTTCTTCTTAAAAAAGCCCCGCAGCAGGAAGTTGCTCTGGGCGGCTTTGAGGTCTTCATTCAGGATGGCGGTTCCTGTACTTAAATTCCGCAGTGTTACCTGAAGGTTAGTGGCCGTTTCCTTGTCGGTCAGCAGAATGCCGAGTGGACTGTTGGTATTGTTCAGTTTATCCGATGCCCGGTTCAGATTGATCGACGTTTGCCGAAGCGTAGCCACGCTCTGGTCGGCAGCCGTCACGGTCGATTCGAACCGGGTAGCTGCCCGGCTTAACCGCCGGAATACGGTGGTGTCGGTTACTAGTTCATTCGCCAGTGTTCCTTTGGTGTTGAGTTTTGCGGCAAATTGAGCGACCGAACCTGTTACCCGAACCGTATTATTGGAAGCCTTTTCCAGGTTGACCATGGCCCGTTTGAAATTATCCGCTACCATCGAATCGGTCAGGACAGCGCCTACGGTGCCTTTCCCCCGTTTCAGATTGCCAACCAGTTCTTTAAAATCGTTGGTTACCTTCAAGAGATTATTGTTGTTCTCCTGCAAGGTCGCCATGATCTGATCGGAACTCAGGGCTTCAGTGGTTTTTAATCGATCGCCGTCTTCTACTTCAGGCTGACGAGTTGTTCCTCCTGAAATCACAACGATCTTATTGCCAATTAATCCATCGGAACCAATGGTTGCTGAAGCGTCTTTGCGGATATACTGTTTGGAGCTTTCCTCAATATTCATGTCGACTTCTACCTGTGAGCTACTCACAAAGCTAATCCGCTTAACGGTCCCGATTTTAACACCGGAAAACCAGACGTTATTGCCGTTTTTCAATCCGCCAACATCTTTGAACAGGGCTGCCAGACGAATGGTACTGGTGAAGCGCTTCTGCTGGCCCCCCAGTACAAATATTCCCGCGATCAAAATAATAATGCCCAGTAGGACGAATATGCCTACGACCACAGAGCGTTTTGTCGATTCAGTACTCATTTCTAGTGATAAGTGGAGTAAGTGAAAGTGGTGTAGTAGATGCAGTTAGTGTAATCAGTGAAACCTATAAAATGTTTAGATTCTTCGACTCATTACACTCAATCCACAAACTTGTAGTCATAAAATTGTTGTATGCGTTCGTCTTTATCCGCGAATACTTCGTCGAAGGTGCCCACGCGTGCAAATTTGCCGTCCAAGAGCATAGCTACCCGGTCACCGGTGCTTTTAGCGCAGGTCAGGTCGTGGGTGATGATGATGGAGGTTGCCCCAAGCCGCTCCTGCACGTCGTTGATCAGGTTGTTGATTTCAACGCTGGTAATCGGGTCCAGGCCCGCCGTTGGCTCATCATACAGCATAATCTCCGGTTTTAGAATCAGCGTACGGGCGATGCCAATCCGTTTTCGCTGACCTCCCGACAGTTCGGCGGGCATCTGATCGATGGTTTGCGACAGACCAACGTCGTCCAGCGCTTTTTTGACGGCCTTGTCGATCTCTCCCCGGCTCAGATTCCGAACGTTGCGCACCAGCGGAAATTCCAGGTTTTCCCGGATGCTCATACTATCGTAGAGGGCACTGCTCTGAAACGAAAATCCAACTTTCTGGCGAAATTCATCCAGTTCTTTACCTCGGAGTGTCTCTACATCCTCACCTAGAATAATCACTTTGCCGGCATCGGGTTTGAGTAGACCGACCATGATCTTGATCAGGACAGACTTACCCGTTCCTGACCGGCCCAGCACGACCACGTTTTCGCCTTTATTCACTTCCAAATCAACCCCACGTAGCACATGCAAGCTGCCAAAGGACTTTTTCAATCCCTTGATTACGATAACAGGTTCATTCTTTTCGCTCATAATGTATTGAGCGATTGGGTGATTGAGTGATTGAGTGAATAATGGTTGTGTCATCTATTCACTCAATCACTCAATCACCCAATCACAATTAAATTAGCTTCCCCGAATTGCGGACACGATTTGTAGTGAGAGCAATTCTTCAATAAATACTAAAAACATGGCTGTCACAACGGATGAGTTAGCCGCCTTACCAACGCCCTCGGTTCCTTTAGACGAATGATAACCTTTATAGCAACCAACCATGCCGATGGTGAAGCCAAAAACAATGGATTTAATGACCGACGAAAAAATGTCAAGATAGGTAATGGCCCCAAATACTTCCTGGATATACGATGTAAAGCTGGTTTGCTCATTGGCATTTACATTGAGGAACGCACCGATCAGGGCCACAAAAATGGTGTACATGGTCAGTAGTGGAATCGTAAACGAGGTAGCCAATACGCGACTCACAACCAGAAACTTGAAGGGGTTGGTGCCCGACACTTCCATGGCGTCGATTTGCTCAGTTACGTTCATCGAACCAATTTCGGCCCCGATGCTGGAACCTACTTTTCCCGCAGCAATCAGGGCGGTTACCAGTGGTCCTAAGGCTCGTACGACCGCAATGGCAATAAGAGAAGGAAGCCAGGAGGTAGCCCCAAATTCGGAAAGCGATGGGCGCGACTGGTTGGTAAATACCATACCGGTAATGAAGCCTGTCGTGGAAATGAGCAGCAGCGATCGATAGCCGACTTCATAGCATTGCCGGATGATCTCCTTGAATTCATAAGGCGGCATGAACACTTCCCGAAAAAAGCGCCCTATGAAAGCGGCTACATCACCCAGACTCAAAAAAATCTGGTCAAATTTTCGTGTAGTGACAGGCCGGCCAGTAGCCTGTTGGGATTTATTGGCGTCTGATTGCATTCAACTGGTGGAAAATTAAGTTAATTCTGAGAGTTTCTGATTCTATAAGCCCTGTTTTTCTTTTGACGCCTACAGAATCTAAAGAATCAGGAGCATAAATAGAACCAAAACCGACCAAATTACCGGCTTGTCAGTAACATCGGGTTAATTATACCCATATAACTGTTTTGTAGAGCCGTGGTTTTATTTTGGCAAAAGTAGTCGAAGCGCAACAACCTGCTGCGCTTCGACTACTCAATTCCCTAAAGTTTATATGGACGGCTTAGGCTGCCTGCCGAAAGTCAATCGGTTGCCAGGTCCGATAGGCCGTTTGTGGAGCAGGCGACAGAAAAGAGGAGTAATCGCCAGGTCGCGACAGGACTTCTTTATATAGTAGCACCCGGTAGAGGTAATAACGGGTTTCACGGGGCAAACTCATTCGGTAGTAATCGCGGTGAGCGTTCCGTTTTAACTGATTTTTCATAAATCCCGGCCCGGCATTATACGCAGCCGCTACCAGCGACCAGGAGCCTAATTGTGAATACAAGGCCCGTAAATAGCGACAGGCGGCATCGGTCGCCTTCTGAACGTTGAATCGCTCATCGACTCGTTTGCTTACTTTCAGTCCCAGGTCGCGGGCGGTGCCGGGCATAAGCTGCCAGTAACCAGCCGCCCCAACTCGTGAAACGGCCCTGGGCCGAAGAGCGCTTTCGGCCAGTGGAATGTAGCGGAAATCATCAGGAATATCGTATTTCTCCAAAATTGGATCGATTAGCGGGAAAAACGATTCGGCTTTTTGCCGAAGGTTACCCAGATCGCTGGCGTGTGGCCGAAATAGCGTGAACACATGTTTCCAGCGGTCAACTACATCCGATTGATCGAGTGGTAAACATTCTCCACAGAAATCGACATCGAGCAAGGGCAGTTCGGGCGCCGATGCCAGTACGGGCTTTAAAAGCGTCTCCGCTGTGTGCCGAAAATGACTTGATGCCGTCGCATCGGATTTGGCTACCACATTGGCTTTAGCAAGGAGAGAAACGGGGTTTGCATTCAGAGGAATGAACTTGGCGGCAATCGCAACAGCCGGACGTAGGGCGGCCATTAACACTGAGAATCCAATACGCTTTAACAAAACTCAATTCAGGATGGTAATGAATGATAACGATACTATCAATAGTTTAGTGTCCTGATAATCAATCATATATAAAAAGAGACGTATTCGAGAAATTGGATTTTTCCTCGTATCAGGAACGAAAGCAACTGAGTGCCAGTACCTTTCAGAATAAAACTTGCCGACGTATAAAGTTGAACCGTTTGGCGAAAAATAAGGTGATGCCCCTGTTAAAAATTCATAACTTTCGGTCGGCTTATCCCGTTGCTCCATGAATGGGAAAGTATTTAGTGACTTATGATTGAAATCGGACGAATAAATACGTTGACGGCGCTCCGCCAAACCAGCGTCGGTTTTTTTCTGGGCGACCTGTCGGATCGAAAAACGCAGGACTTTGCCAATGACATTCTCCTGCCCAATAAATACGTACCCGATACGCTGGAAGTGGACGACGATATCGACGTGTTTGTGTACACCGACTCCGAAGATCGGCCTATTGCCACAACCTTAACGCCCGCTATTCAACGCAATGAATTTGCGACCCTGCAAGTCGTTTCGGTAACCAATGCGGGCGCTTTCCTGGATTGGGGATTAGAGAAAGACCTGCTCGTGCCTCATCGTGAACAGTCGCGTCCGATGCAGGTAGGAGAGTGGTATGTGGTGTTTATGTACCTGGATCGACGCACTAACCGGCTAGTGGCTTCCAGTAAGGTAGGCCGGTTTCTAGACCCCGATGTCAGTGAGTTGGTTGTCGGTGAAGAAGTGCAATTGCTGGCCTACGAAACTACTGATCTGGGCCTGAATGTGATTATCAACAATCGCTACAAAGGTCTGATTTATGCCAACGAAATCTTTAGAACCGTTCGACCGGGTGATCCCCTAATTGGCTACATCAAAACGATTCGTGCCGACGGATTGGTCGACGTAAGCTTACAAAAGGCTGGGTTTGAGAACGTAGAACCCAATGCCCAACGCATTCTGGCGACGCTAAAAGCCGAAAATGGATTTCTGCCCCTGACAGACAATAGCCCGCCCGAAGAAATTTACAGCACGCTGGAAATGAGTAAGAAGACCTTTAAAAAAGCCATCGGAACCCTGTATCGGGAACGTAAAATTGTGCTCGAAGAAAAGGGAATCCGGTTGATTTGATGTGGGTTTCAGTATAGAGCGGACTGTGGCGAATATACGAGTTTAATGGAGTCTGTTTAGCTCAATCGGGTATTGATTCAACTAAAATAGTAAGCAGAAATTAGCAGCATGAGCCAAAATCTTATAAAATTAATGGTTGAATTTCCGTTAAGTTATTTATAATTATGTACCTTTAGGTACTTATTAGTTGTTTACCGGTTAGTTGTTCACCGACTACTTCTCCTTCTGCTCCCCGTTGAGTTGATGGTCTAGCTCGTCTACAAACCATCAATTGATGCATTTTTTCATCCCGTTTGCGGCTAGCGAAGCCCAAGCTCAGCGTATTTTAAAACGATTGAGCGATAACTTGCTGTCCAATGGCTATCCATCGAGCCAGGATTTCGTTTATCAGATCAGTTATTTCCACGAGGGAACATTGGTATCCGATACGGTCGGCGAAGCGTCGATTCAAAATAAAGAAATCATACTGGCCATCTCCAAATATAGCGACGAGTATCTGATTTGCACATACAGCCGAGGAGTAACCTGGGGTAAACCAATGATCGCTTATGCAAAGGATATTGAGGCAGTAACTGACTTTAAAAGCGGCTGACTTACCGTTAGTCCAATTCCGTGCTGAATTGATAAGGGTATCAATTCAGGACAAAAAACCGTTAACTGATTTTCGGTGGTAAATCAGCTAACGCATTTCCAAGTATCATTCACCTCATTAATTATTGGCAGAGTCAAGCAATGGCTCTGCCTGTCACGACAAAATTTTTTATATGGGCACATCCAAAGAAACATTTAATAAACGAGAAAAAGAGAAGATCAGACAAAAGAAGAAGCAACAGAAGCAGGAGAAACGCGACGACCGGAAAGCGAACCCTACTAAAGGGAAAGGTTTAGATGAGATGTTAGCTTACGTTGATGAAAATGGCAACTTATCCTCAACGCCCCCTATATACAGTCAGTCTAAATCAGAGGGGTATAGTGTTGTTCGAAATGAACAGAATCAGGGAGCGAACAGCATAATTCGGGAAGGTACATTGACCAAGTTTGATTCTGCAAAAGGGTATGGGTTTATCCAGGATAGACAAAGTCGACAAAGCATTTTTGTGCATCAGAATGAATTTATCGACCCAATTAGGGAAAATGATCGAGTTCTTTTTGAAATAAAGACTACGCCTAAAGGAGCGAGTGCCATTCAGGTAAAAAAACAGGCATAAGCGAGAGTCAATTAAGTATGGACATTACCTTCTTTTAACAAATCCCTGAATTAGTATGAGAGAATATCCAAAATTAAATGCCAAAGAACGGCAGTTGATGGCTCGTCAGCAGGCCGAAGTGGCTAAAAAGCCTTATATGGTGAAAGGTCTGCCCAAAACCGTGCTGTATTTAAGTGACGAGCAGGCAACGAAGCGACTCGATTTAATTCCTCAGTTTGGTCGATAACTAGTAAACTTGCTATAGGGGACTTACCCGTTAGCGATTTCGATTAGATGGAGGTACAGTATAGAACTCTTTGGAGTAACTAGAATTAAAAATTCATTTTAAAGTAAGAAAGCACACCTAATTAGGTGTGCTTTCTTATAACTGATTACGTATATCGCTTAATTAAGCTCGCTCTACATCGATAGCATTTAAGCCTTTTTTACCCTGCTCGACGCTGAACTTCACTTTGTCGTTTTCACGGATAAGATCAATGACACCCGAAGCGTGTACAAAAATATCAGCGCTACCATCATCAGGTTTAATGAAGCCAAACCCTTTGGTCTCATTGAAAAATTTTACAATTCCTGTTTGCATTTTATTAAAGTTTGGCACAAAGTACAGTACAATAAATGGCAATTCCTAGTAATTATCGTATTGATTTTCAGTAAATCAGCAGATAAGCTCTAAGCTGGTTGATAATTCGTTAGCCGTATGAAAGCAGAGTTGCTTATATGTGCGGAATATGACTTTGTCAATCAAAAAATAGTCTTGCCAAAGTACTGTTTCAACTTCTGAAGTAGCTAACAGTGAACCTATATACTTCATTTTTAACCAAACCTTAACCCCTCCTTTAGCTCCCCTTCAGGCTGCCTGACGTTTTTTGTATGGTCAGCAAGAGGTCCCGCTGGTGATTCAATTTAGACTGGATTTGTGCCAGAATCGGACCGGATTGTTGACCGTGAATACAACAACTCGTATTTGAAACAGAAGACAGTTAATGCCTTCATTAGCAGTCATGAAATCGTTCATTCAACTCCCCGCTAAAGCTCTGTTGCTTGCGTTTGGACTAGCCGGGGCTGGTTTACAGCCCTCGTTCGCGCAAGTGGCCGAACCCGAACAGCAATCGGCACCCATAACCGATCAAACGATTATCTCGGCCATTGCACCCTACCGCGACGATGTTCGTCGGTCTATTTTACTGGCTAGCCAGCAACCTCAGGTACTGACGGCATTGGCCCAGCAACGCGCCAATAGTGAGCAGGCCTTTGTGAACCAGATCCAGATGTATGGACAGAAGAAACAAGCCTGGTTTTACGACATCGCCCGGTTCCCCGATGTGATGCACGCGCTGGCAACGTTGCCTACAGGCACCAGTGAATCATCGGTAAAAGACCTGACGAAAAACCTGCCTGCCGATTTGCAGGAAACCGCCTGGAAACTGTACCGCCATCATCACGACGATCTGGTACAGGTCGATAATCTGAACCAGCAGGCCGATCTGGCGTTCGATAACCTGATCAATCAGCTGGACATTCCGACGCAGACCGCTTTTCGGCAGCTTATTAATATGCCCGACGTTCTGACCCAACTGACCGATCAGATCGACAAAACGACTCGTCTGGGTGAAGCCTACCGCGCTAATCCAGATCAGGTTACCAACGATTTAACGGCTTTACACGATAGCCTGACGGTACAGAACCAACAGGAACTGGCGGCTTATCAGAATGAGCTGAACAACGATCCACAGGCCAAACAGGAGCTTCAACAGGCTGGACAGGCGTATGCACAGGCAAATGGATATAATACAGGCATTAATCCGAACCCCGCCTGGGTCAATAGCTCGTATTATTATCAGAATCCGTATCCCTTCTGGTTTGGCTACCCATACTGGTATGCATCACCACTGTGGTACCCGTCGGCTTGGTGGTATGGTACGGGCTTTTATTATGGACTGGGGGGTAGCATGGTCATGTTTGGTCTACCCTCAATGGGCTTCTCGAACTGGTTCTTTAATACAGGCCATTATGCGTATCCCCATTTGTATAACCGCTTTAATAATTACTACGTCCGGACTGTTGGCGAACGTCATGTCTGGGCGCCGGTCAATGCAGGTTTCATGTCGGCTGCTCATCGCGCATTCGGGGCGGGCATACCAAATTCCCGCGCTAATTGGTTAACCAATCCTGGTCAGTACAGTCGGTCGGGTTCCTTCAATTCGGGCTCAGCACGTGTAGCATCACCCGGTCGGTATCAGGGAGCCAATGCGAATACGTACCACTCGCAGTCGTGGGGCGGGGGTTCCCGTTCGTTCGGCGGTGGAGGGTTTAGTGGTGGGGGCTTCCACGGCGGCTTTGGCGGTGGTTTTCATGGTGGCCGTCGATAAAGGAATTGAACTAACCATATAGGGAGGGGCTGGTACAAACGATTTTTATGTACCAGCCCCTCCCTTTTCTATAGCTGTTTACGACTCCTGCTGATAAGTTGGTACGGAAGTTTTTTTAATTTCGTCCCAACAAATATCATTATGCATATACTCATCGTTGAGGATGAAGCGTCGATAGCCGGTTTTCTTCGAAAGGGACTGGAAGCGAACGGTTTTCATGTTCAGATTGCCTCCGACGGACTGATGGGGCAAAAAATGGCCCTCGATTATCCGTATGATCTGGTTATTGCTGATGTCAATCTTCCCCGGCAAAATGGGCGGGATATGGTAGAAGCCCTTCGTAAACAACAGGTCGATGTCCCGATTCTAATGCTCAGTGCACTGGGTACGTCCAACGATATCATTACGGGTCTGGATGTAGGGGCCGATGATTACCTCGTCAAACCAGTTCAGTTCGATATATTGATGGCCAGAGTTCGGGCCTTAACCCGTCGTCATACCGGCCGCTTAAATTCTGAACCAACGCTGGTCGTCGGTGATCTGGTTCTCAATCAGGATGAACGTACGGCAAAACGCGGGGATCGACCGATTAATCTGACAGCCAAAGAGTTTCAATTGCTCGAATACCTGATGCAAAATCAGGGGCGGGTGGTGTCAAGAGCATCTATTGCCGAACAGGTCTGGGATATGCAGTACACCATGAGCAGCAACTCGATTGAGGTGTACGTCGGCATTCTGCGAAAAAAGATCGACCAGCCCGGCTCTCCTCAACTAATTCATACCGTCATCGGTGAAGGTTATGTACTGCGGACGCCCTAAAAGTGGTCATTGATGGTCATTAAGTAGTCATTAGCTAGTCATTGATCGTTGTTCGTCTCACTTCGAATTCTACATTTATGACAGACGACAATTAATGACTACCTAATAACAATTAATGACCATCAAATGACTATATCTTACCGTTCCAGTTTAAAGCCTTTATCCATCCGTACACGCTGCGGTCGGTTGGCTACATCCCAGCCGGTTAGGTAGATCCACCGGGCAATACGTGTCACTTTCGCGGTATTGATGCGGTCGGGCTCGTCTTTGGGTGTATGGTAATCGGCATGAAGCAGCGTCGTGAAAGCAATAGCGGGCACATTAGCACGGGCGTAGGGGAGGTGATCCGACCGGAAATACCAACCTTCCGGGTGATCGGGTTTATCCCAAAGTGTGTCGAGTTTGAAATGGGCTTCCGACTGATTGACGGCCAAAGCTGCATTGACCAGATCAGTCGAATTGCGGTGCGGAGGCTGCTGTCCCAGAATACAGGCACTGTCGGGGGCGTTTCGGCCAATCATTTCTGCGTTTAAAACGGCTACAATGGATTCTCTCGGAACGGTCGGTTTGTCGACATAGTAGCGGGAACCTAACAAACCCCGCTCTTCGGCACCGTGAAAAACAAACAGCGCCGAACGCTTACCAGGTTTCTGCACGAATGCACGCCCAATGGCCATCGTTGCCACGCAGCCACTGGCATTATCATCGGCCCCATTCCAGATCGAATCGCCAGCGACAGCCCGCCGAACACCGTCATGATCCTGGTGCGTACTAAACAAAACATACTCATTCTTCAGCGTTGGATCAGTACCCGGCACTTTCGCGACGATGTTCACGGACGGATAGCTAAAGCTTTCTACGTTGACCACATTTGTAAATTGCTGCCCCGGCTGTTTGATCCACGAGAGCGCACTGGTAGGTAGCCAGACGGTTGGGGCCTGCGAAAATACACGCGTATTTGGCCCACCAGGCAGATCGTACCGACCCCGTTCCAGGCCCGTTGTCCAGCGGTCGAAATAGAATTGGGCGTCGGCGTTTGAAATCCAGATAACGGCAAGCGCTCCCGCTTTGACCAATTCGGCAGCCCGTCGGTTCATCGTGCCCGTCAGAAATCGGCGGTAGCTCAATTCGGCGGGGGGCGTTCCCGAAAATTCCAGCGCTACAGCCTTTCCTTTAATGTCTACCCTGGCCAGTTCTTCGGGCGTTCCTTTGCCTATAAAAACCAGCGGTGCATCGACCGAGGCAATGGCGGGGGCCAGAATAAACGCATCCTGCCCATGTGTAAGCGCGTGAGTGCCAATAGTGAGCCGACTGGTTTCGGTGATGCGGGTGCGTTGAATATGAAAGAACTGAAAGAACGTGCCATCGTCTCCGGCCGGTTGGAGGCCCATAGCCCGTAGCTGATCGGCAATCCAGGCCGATGCTTTTAATTCATCGAGCGAGCCCCCTTCCCGACCTCGAAAGTGGTCGCCCGCCAGCGCAAACAGATCCCGTTTGATGTCGCTTTCTTTGATCGCCGATGCGGCATTAGCTGTTTGGGTAGTTTTTGACTGTGCCTGACTCGTCACTGAGTTACCTGCCGACAGTAGTAGTGCCAGTATCGGGAGCCATTGGCATACCGTTCGTTTGTTGAGAAGAATCATGGTTGTATTGCCTGACTAAATTTTTGAAGAGAACAAATCTACACAGCGTACCGATACCGTGGGTCGGCCAAAGGCGATAAAAGCTTATCTTAGGGCAACAAACATTCGGCTATGCAACAAACTCTCCGCTTTGTAAAACCACTCGCCTTTTTGGGGTTACTTACCATCGGTTGGCAAACAACGCTGGCCCAATCGAAAAAGCCGATGGCTGATCCGGTCAGCCGCTACGATGCCTACATTCAACAGGCTGTCAACGATTGGAAAGTGCCAGGCTTGACCGTTACGGTCGTAAAAAATGGAAGCGTGTTGCTGAAAAAAGGGTACGGCGTTCGTGAGCTGGCAAAACCTGGTGCAGTGGATTCTCAGACGCTCTTTGCGATGGCCTCAACGACGAAAGCGATGACAGCCGCCTGCCTGGGTATGCTCGTCGATGAAGGCAAGTTGCACTGGGATGACCCCGTCATGAATTATCTACCCGATTTGCAGTTTTACGATCCGGCAGTAACCCACGAAGTGCGTGTCCGTGACCTGTTGATTCATAATACGGGGGTGGGCAATGCCGATGTGCTGTGGGCCGCTATGGAAATTCCGTCGGATGAGATTCTGCGGAGGGTGCGCCTGATAAAGCCATCGTATTCGTTACGATCAAGCTTTATTTATCAGAACATCATGTATCTGGCAGCCGGAAAGGTAATCGAGAAAGTAAGTGGAGTACCCTGGGAGACCTTTATTCGCACCCGAATTTTCGAACCACTAGGCATGAGCCGGACAAAAGCTCTTTTCAAAGAGGTTACGGATGCCAACCGGGCCAAACCACATTTCGAGGTCAACGATACAATACGGGTGGTCAATAGTCTGAAAGAGGAAGGGCTGGTGGATGCTGTTGGCCCAGCGGGTTCTGTCTGGACCTGCCCTGATGATATTAGCGCCTGGATGCAGTGTATGCTCGATAGTGGTCGCTACGCCGGTAAAACCCTGCTCAAACCAGCAACCTGGGCAGAACTCTTCAAACCACAGACACTAGTCACCGACAGCCAGTTTTATCCGACCCAAGTATTGACCAAACCCGTCTGGAAAACCTACGGCTTAGGCTGGTTTCAGCATGATTATCGGGGGCATCGGGTTAACTTTCATACGGGGAGCCTGACCGGTATGGTGGCTATTCACGGGCAGTTGCCCGATCAGAAACTGGCGGTCTATATTCAGGGGAATCTCGATCATGCCGAACTCCGTCATGCGCTCATGTACCGGGCATTCGATGAATTTGCGCTGGGTGTTGAACATGATTGGAGTAAGGAATTTCTGCACTTGTACGGCGGTTTCAGGCAGCAGGCCAAACAGGCAAATCGTAAAGCTGATAGTACTCGTGTAGCGAATACGAAGCCTTCTCTGCCTCTAACGGCTTACACTGGCGCTTATACCGATCCACTGTATGGCACTGTCGATATAAGACTGAAAGATGGCCGATTATATGCGTCGATCAACAGTGTACTGACGGGCTACCTCAATCATTGGCATTTCGACACGTTCCGACTCACCTATGATCAATTCTGGAATGGGAAAGATACCATCAGCTTCCTACTCGATCAGCAGGGGAAAGTGGCTAAACTGACGGGGGGAGGCATGGAACTGACCAAAGTACTTGACCCTACTGAGAAACCAGTATCGGCCAGATGAATGACTTGTCAGTAGTCGTCAGGTATGGTCAAGAGTAGTCAAGTATGGTTAAGTAGTATTAAGTATTGAAAGAAAATTTAACCAGACTTGACTACTCTTGACCATACCTGACGATAAACCTGTTTAAACTTTTAAGTTTCGGTATAACTGGATCGATTTTTTGTCATTCCGACCGGAGGGAGGAATCTCAAAGTTGCTTATTAGTCAAGCTTGAGATTCCTCCCTCCGGTCGGAATGACAAGAAAAAGAGTCTTACATTTTCCACAAAAGAAAAAGTTTAAATAGGTTCGATAGTTAACCCGCCTGAAAAGAATTTTTAAAAGCCGTGAACATTTTCGAAAAATTAAATGTATATACATCAAATACCTTAACACATAATTTTTCAAACTACTTACAATTATGGCAACTGAAACAGCCACTCTGACAACCTGGGCTATCGATCCTTCCCACTCTGAAGTACAGTTTAAAGTAAAACACCTCGTTATTTCAACCGTAACGGGTTCATTCGGAACCTTCGAAGGAACGGTAGAAACGGAAGGTGATGATTTTAATAATGCAAAAGTTTCATTCTCGGCCGATATCGACAGTATCAGCACCGGACAGGAACAACGGGATGGACACCTGAAATCAGCCGATTTCTTCGACGCTGAAAACCATCCAAAACTGACCTTCGTATCGACCAGCATGACCAAAGTTGACGACGATACGTATAAAGTAGTGGGCGATCTGACTATCCGAGGGACTACGAAACAAGTAACTTTGAAAGCTGAATACGGTGGTCAGATGGGCGATTTCTATGGTCAAACCAAAGCTGGTTTTGAACTTAGCGGCACCATCAAACGGAAAGAATTTGGTCTGTCGTGGGATGCCGTTACGGAAGCCGGTGGCGTTGTCGTAAGCGACGATGTGAAACTGGTACTGAACATTCAGTTGACGAAGCAAGCTTAATTAGCTTACTCACAAGCATATAACCTGATTGAACGTGAATACCGGTAAAGGCAACCAATTGTCTTTACCGGTATTTTTAGTTTTGAAGAGACGGAGCAGCTTTGCAAATGAATTCCTCCGCATTTTAGCCACTGATTTCCGCAACTCATACGGTACTTGTTGCAACCCAAACGCTTCCTGATTGAAGTCAGGGGTATAGATGACTCAACTTTGATTCGTCAAACAACAGGTATCGTATGAACATGATCCATTCCTTTCGCGCCATCACAGGCATTTTACTCATGGGTAGCTTACTCACAATGACAGGCTGCCAGAAAAATCCGGTTGACCCAACTACAACCCCCAATCCAGGCACTGGAACAACTGGACAGGACGGATACCTGACCGGTAAAGTCACCGATCCGCAAGGTAAACCGTTATCCAAAGCCACTGTCTTTATTGATCACACTGTTTTTTCGGGAGATGGTCCTGAAGTGAAGTCTGCTTCGGATGGTAGCTACAAAATTCAGATGATCAATCTGGCGGGCGAGTGGATTGCCAAAGGCTACATACTGAAACAGTATAATGATCGGGTTTACAAAATCCAGCTTCATCCTGAGAACGACGATCCGTTTACGAGCGACGAAAAGCCCGTTCGTAACTTCCAGTGGAAACTAACCGGCCATATCCCCGATTTAAGTCTGGATCTGTATTATGGTGGAACTATGGAAATGTCGCGTGATCTGAACGCTGATGACCTCTATGATAATGAAAATATCGAGTTCACGTTAACCCCTGTCGGTTCGTTAATTGACGGGTCAACGGGTAAAGTCCTGAAACTACAGGCTAAAAAGCGCTACCAAACCGAGATCAAAGATATTCCGATGGGACGTTACAAAGTTACGGCAATCTACAAGCCAACGGGTGAGCAGTTATGGGTTCGAAATGCCTGGGACTTCAGTGATGATATCAGGTACGACTCGTCGGTGGTCATGGATTTCCTGGGAACCGAATCGGCTGTGCGCTACAACAGCATGAGTGTTGGCTATACGAACCGTCATTAACGAACGGAAATAACTAAAGCATCTGGTTCTCTATATACCAGCAGCCCCACGAAGACCTCCGATAAGCACTAGCTGATTGCTTATCGGAGGTCTTCGTGGGGTTGTTATGCAGAGTAATTCGTATTTTGGGCGATCAAACAACCTGCTATGCGTCTTACACTTGTCCTGCTGATCGTCATCGCCAGTTTCGGTAAACTGGTGGCTCAAACAACAAAAACAACGGGTCTACATTTCGATATTCTCATTCGCAATGGGCTGCTCTATGACGGTTCGGGGCAGCTGCCAAAATTGGGTGATGTAGGTATCCAGGGCGACCGGGTGGTGGCAGTGGGGAAACTGGCAGGTGCAAAAGCCTCTACCGTTATTGATGCAAAAGGGAAAGCCGTTTCGCCGGGTTTCGTTAATGTTTTGTCGCATACGGGTATAGAATTGTTGCGCGATGGACGGTCGATGAGCGATACCAAACAGGGCGTGACAACCGAAATATTTGGTGAGGACACCTGGGGACCGATTGCCACTCAGGACATGCGCGACCAGGTCAATCTGTTCCTGAAACCCTACAACCAAACCTGTGATTGGACAACCCTGGCCGAGTTTCTGATGAAGCTTCAGAAAAAAGGGATCACACCCAATATTGCTACGTATCTGGGAGCGGGTCAGGTTCGTCAGGCGATTCTGGCTGAAGCTGATGTGAAACCAACTCCAGAGCAGTTGAACCAGATGCGGGCTATTGTTCGGAAAGGTATGGAAGAAGGAGCCTTGGGCATTACTACGGCATTGATCTATCCTCCTAATTCCTTTGCCAATACCGATGAGTTAATTGCGCTTTGTAAAGAATCAAGCCGCTACGGTGGCCGCTATATTGCCCACATTCGTAGTGAAGGTGATCGGCTGGAAGAAGCAGTTGGTGAGTTGATTAAAATTGGCCGGGAAGCCAATGTACCGGTCGAGCTATACCACTTTAAAGCGTCGGGACAGCGTAACTGGCCCAAGATGCAATCGACTATCGACCTGATTAATCGGGTTCGTCAGCAGGGACAGAATGTGACGGCCAACATGTATACCTATACGGCCGGGGCTACGGGACTGACCTCATGCCTGCCACCTTATCTGTTCAATGGTGGATTCATGGCAGGCTGGAAGCGATTACAAGACCCGGCTACCCGCCAGAAGTTAAAGGCTGAGATGCAACAAAAGGGTAAGGATTGGGAAAATATGTACGATCTGGCCGGCTCACCAGAGAATATTCTGCTGACAGCGTTCGAAGTCGACTCGCTGAAAAAATACAACGGGATGACCTTGGGGCAAATCGCCAAAATCTGGCACAAAGACCCGATTGCAACGGTAATGGATCTGATTGTGGCCGACAAAACACGGGTCGAAACCACTTACTTTCTGATGTCGGAAGAGAACGTGAAAAAAGGCATCAGCCAGCCGTGGGTGTCGTTCGGCTCGGATGCCGGGTCATTGGCCGAAGATCGTAACGAAGTTGGCGTGGTGCATCCGCGAACGTTTGGCAATTTTGCCCGCCTATTGGGTAAATACGTCCGTGACGAACACGTGATCTCGCTGGAAGAAGCTATCCGACGTCTAACGAGTCTGCCCGCAACCAACCATAGACTACCAAACAGGGGGCTGCTTCGTCCGGGTTATTACGCCGACGTTGTCATTTTCGATCCAGCTACCATTGCCGACAAAGCCACCTTTGCCGAACCGTTTCATTATGCCGTCGGTGTGCAGCATGTGCTGGTGAATGGCAAAATCGTGCTGAAAAATGGCGAACATACGGGCGCTTTGCCTGGTCGCCCCATCTGGGGACCCGGCCGAAAAAGTAAGAAAGACGTATAAAAACCTACCGAACCAGCATTAAACTGCCCCGAATGATGGGTTTTTCGGGGACCGTTCGAACTGTATAGGCGTATAGACCGGCGGGGAGTGAGTAGCCGTTTAACGTACCGTCGAAGGGGTTTGTATAGCCTTTGTCGGACGAATAGATGATTTCGCCCCAGCGGTTGAAAATAGTCACGATGGCATCTGGGAATGCCTCAATCCCAAACAATTCCCAGGTATCATTCATGCCGTCGCCATTGGGTGAGAATGCATCGGGTATCCAGACGCGTGTGTACACCGTTATGTGGATGGTATCTTTGGCTTCACAGCCCGTTTTGTTTTTTACATCGACTATATACGTGATATCCTCTCCGATAGACGTAACGGTAGGGTTAGCCGCGCTGGGATCGTCAAGGTAAGTCGACGATGCCCATTGGAACTGGTTTGGATTGCCGGTATAAACCGGATTCATCGTGAACGTATTTCCCTTGTAGGTGACCATCGAATCGGCTAGCTGAATGGTCGGTATGGGAGCCACAACGGCCAGTCGAGTTGCCACCGTACCTTTACATTCGGGAGCCGCTTTGACCGTGTAGGTTATCTGAAAATTACCGATCCCAGCCGATTTAGGATCAAATTTATCCCCCGTTACACCCGTACCTGCAAACTCTCCGCCAGCCGGGCTCCCGACGAGGGTATACACAGGCGAGTTGTCGCCACACACTTCTGGAATGGTATCGAGTCGGACGTCAATTGGGTCAAGTTGAATAATCGTTACGGGAGTAGAAGTGCCTTTGCATCCGTACGTATCGGTGGCAATCAGGACAAAAGTACCAGGCTCGCTGGTAGTATATTGGGCATCACTGCCACCGACAGTTGCCCCATCCTTTTGCCAGCTATAACTAACGCCACCACTGCCATTCAACTGGAGCACGTCCTGGGGGCATATTCGATTTTGACCCGACGCCGATTGAATGACCGCCAGTACGGCCGCCGACCGTTGCAGGAGTGCGACATCGCTTTGGGCTTTACAACCATACATCAAATCGGTCGTAACCGCCCAATAATTTCCTGGCTGATCAACCGCGATGGAGTCGGCTGTTTGCCCAGCCAGCGCCTGCCCATTCCGATACCACTGATACGTAACGTTACTATCGCCTACAGCCGTTAAATGGACCGTACCTGTTGTGGCGCATAAATGCCCGCTTTCAAACACCTTTGCCTGCGTACCTACTACCTTCACCAAAAGGTTTTCGGAATTTCCGGTTTTGCTACAGATGGTTTTCTGCGAAACGACGACCATATACGTACCCGCTTCGCGAACGGCCAGCGACGAACTGGTAGCGCCCGTAATGTTGATTCCATCTTTCCGCCATTGGTAGTTCCAGTTGGCATTGAAAGCTGCCTGAATCACCGCCGAATCGCCCAGACAGATGGTTCGTGAGCGCATAGCTGGGAAGCTGCGAAACTGAACGGCTGGATCGGGTGTCGTTTGGGGAGGGCAGTCGATGACCAGAAACTGGAAGTCGCGACGGACCTCGCCAATCTTTACACCATTTCGATATTCTTCCACTTTCACCGCAAAGACATATAAGCCCAACTCAGTTGCGGTGACAGATAATTGGCCCGTTTGTGGATTGACCTGCAGGGTTGGGCTTCCGGGCATGGCATTGTCGGCGCTAAAGCCCGGACGCCAGGTAATATCGGGGTAAGGACCTGACGAAACCGCATTTTGAGCCGTTCCTTTCTGGTTCAATGGCGTAATCATCGAATAGCGAAGTTCATCGCCATCGGGGTCATTTCCGCCAAACGCAAAGGTGAATGCATCGCCCAGACAGACGTATTCACCATTTATTTTATTGAATTGAGGAGATGAGTTCTGAACGTACTGGCCGTTTTGTAGCAGGGCAGGAAATTCCAGGTAAAATGTAAATCCAGTTTGATCGGGACTGACGATGTTGTTGATCCCCGCATTTCGGTTCCGCGTTTGATACGACATATAATACCCTTGCGGATCAGTATAGGTACCGGGGCTGAGCTGAATAGTCGCTTCGTAGGTCCAGACAACAAAGTTTAGGTTTCGCTGCGATGCACAATAGGCATTGGCGTACACAACGGGAGCTTTAATGCCCGTTTGGGTAACCGTAAAGGTAGTCATCTGAACATTGTCGCGAAGACGATAAATAGCGACAGTTCCCGTTGAGGCCTGCCGGGCTATGCCTTGTGTACCATCTTCCAGGTAATTGGTAACGATGATCTTGAAGTGACCGGGCACATCACCGATCGCCTGCATCTCGATCTGACCACCTACCTGGTGAGTCGCCAGTGAGGATAAGGGCAGACCCAGTATGAGAAGCCAGTATAAAATCCAAAAAGTAGATGTTCGCATAAACAAGCATTCAAAACTTCGATTCCGCACACACAACTCACTCCCAAACAAAACTTTTTAAACTTGTGCTTTAACTTGTTAATGGATAGAGGGATAACAAGTTACATCTTAATTATGAAGAGCTTTATTACTAAACTTCTATTTTTTACTTAAAGAAAAAGTTTGCGTATATCTACGCGTTTGCAATAGCTTATGGATCATTTGAACTGCACCGACGGCCCGGTGCAGTTCAAATGAACACTTACTTAATCTTAGCTAATAAGGTTATGCTATTAGCCACCATACCGGTTGTTCGGGTATAACGACCATACCGCAACTCAATGCTTTGCCAATGCCCTATGCCGAACAAACCACCGGGCGGAGCCGTGCGAAAACCTATACCCACAAACTGGCTGTTGAATCCCGAAATATCGTAGTCGCTGGTATAGTATTGTTCCGTCTGTTTGTGTTGCCCATAGGGAGCGAAATAGCGAACGGCTGTTTGATGACTGAACCGGTAAAAAGGACTTACCGAAATAAAGGAAGTCAGTTTAACGGGAACCTCCAGATTGACGGTATGTGCCTGCATACCCCAATCATCAATGTAGTAGCGATAGAACGTACGAACAACGACCCGATCGCCCATGAAATAGTGCAGCCGGAACGAAACCGGAAGCTTAAGCCGATTGCCCGGCAATTTTTCTACCGTTTCGCCACCATCCTGGAAATAGATGCGGTGAAATGGGGTGCTCAGCAAGCCCTGTTGAACCGATGGCTCAACCGTAAACAGCAACTGCATTCGCTTATTGACTATCTGCGATACGGACAGACTCAGGTTGTACGAATTACGAGGTTTATAGTCAATCGGGTCTCTATCGCCATGAGCACCAGAGCCATAGCCATCGGGCCGGAGTTCGGGCGGCAGTATGACTTTCCAGGTATCGAAGAACGCCCCCGCTTTCAGGCTTACCTCCCGGTTATTATCAGCCGATGCCTTGGCGAAATTCAGGTTAAGCCCGTACGACTTATAATCATACTCGGTCGAGTACGAAAAGGCAAGCCCTTTGGTTGTTCGGTTCTTGTCGTTATGAACATTCCAGGATAGCGACGGGTAAATGTGCGTGTCGCTCCGGGATGCCGATGAAATCGTCAGCGGGTCGATGTTGTCGGACGAAGCTGAAGTGTAATGGTCGATGTTGAAATCGAACGCGAACGTATGCTGCCGGTCTCGCTTGTCGGTAGTTTTCAGAACAAGGTCAAACGATTGGGCGTAGTCGGTGAGTTTTTCTGTACCAATTCCCCCCGTTACGGCCGAGTTATTCCCATCCTGCTGGTAGTAGGTCGATACCAGATTGATCTCTTCAACTTTGAGTTTACGTCTTTCATAAGCTGGCTGCGTCGTTGACTGACCGTATCCCGCCCGGAATAAGCTAAGCAAAACGCCAACTGAAATACAGATTTTTTTCATGGTTTGCGTTTGTTAGTTACAGCCACAGCCACCGCCACTTTTACCACCGTTAGCTCCGGCGGCTCCTTCGCGGTAGAGGTAGAAATTCTGTTCAAACTTTTCCGACTTGCGAGCTGATAATTCCATTTCAGCATCATTGATCCGGCTTTTCTGGTATTCTTTGACGGTCGTACAACCGGTCAGACTGAGAAGCCCAAAGCAGGCTATCAGTCCTGTTGTTTTGAGAAACTGGTTCTTATTCATTTTGTCGATTTATACAAGTTAAGAAGCACGGGCTGGTGTCGTAAGCCGAATATTGGCCGACGTGTATAGACCGTCGTTATCATCGATAATAATGCAGGCGATGTGACGCATCTGGTTGATCAGGTCCAGACCAACCCGAACGCCCATCACCATAACCGGAGTGGCCAAGGCATCGGCGAGTTCGGCATTCGGCGCAATGATGGTCACGCTTTTGATACCCGATACCGGATAGCCCGTTTTCGGGTCGATGGTATGAGCATAGCGTTTTTCATTAATGAGGGCATACTTTTCATAACTACCCGATGTTGCCACCGCCATGTTGCTGATGGCCAGGTACGAAAACGCTTCGCGAGTGGACAGGTTTGGATCGGCAATGCCGATCGTCCATGGGTCCCCGTTGGGCTGCATGCCCCAGGTGGTCAGGTCCCCGGCTGCATTGACAATCCCGCTTTCTACACCCCGTTCCCGCAAAATCCGTTTGGCCTGTTCGGCCGCATAGCCTTTTCCAATTCCACCGAATCCAATCCGCATGCCTTTTTCTTTCAAAAAGACCGTCTGCTGGTTGGGATCGAGCAGTACATTCCGGTAATTGATTAGCCGAACCATGCGCCGGGCGCTTTTGGGGTCAGGCAGCGATGTCATCGTCGTATCGAAATTCCAGAATCGCTTGTCGAGCGAACCGTAGGTAATGTCAAAAGCCCCCTGAGTGAGCGCCGACAGCCGCAGCGACCGTTCGATCAGCGCAAATACTTCGGCATCGACCCGAATAGGTTGTATACCCGCATTCGCATTGATCTGGTTGGTCTGACTAGTTTCGTTAAACGTGGTCAGTAGCTGTTCAATGCGACTGATCTCCGCAATGCCTGCGTCCAGACAGTCGTTGGCCCAGGTGGCATCGGCACTCACAACACTGAGCTCAAAGCGATTGCCCATGAGCCGTTGCACGCGTTTGTGGATGCCAGGCGCAGGGGTCATTTTGCAGCTAAGCGAACAGCTTGGATAGATTCGATAAAGGACGAAACCGTCAGCGATTGTGGATAGCCATCCCATTCTTTCAGCACCTTGCCGTCTGAATTAAGCAGTACCGTAAACGGAAACTTTCCTTGTCGGTTGTATTTTTCAGCCAGGGCCTCGTTATGTGCGGTCTGTTTGGCATCGAGTTGATTTTTGGACAAGCGCGGGAAGTCGGCCCGGACGAGGATTAAATTATCCATTGCAAATTGACTGAATTCATCCGATTCGAAAATGGTCTTTTTCAGTTTTATACACGGCCCACACCAGTCCGAACCCGAGAAATTGAGCAGGATGAGTTTATGTGCCTGCGTTGCTTCAGTTTTGGCCTGATCGAAATTTAGTTGCCAGTTGAGCGAAGTGGTCAACAGACTAAAGAGAACGACTGTCAAAAGGGTCTTCATTGTGGTTTTGGTTATTTCTTGTTAGTTGGATAAATGCATCAGCTATAAACGACCAGTGTTTTACCGTCAGTAGCCGTTTTATAAACGGTTAAGCCTTTGCTACCGAAGCTGTTTTTTCCTTTGCCTGTCAGGTCGAAACGGGCACCGTGTTGGGTGCAGTAGTATTCTGTCTTGTTGAACATGATCGCCTTTTTAGGCTCATGGCTACAGGTCTGCGTTGCTGCCACATACACCCCTGCCGTAGATTGTGCGACCACAATACCGCTTTGGGTTATATAGCCTCCGACTGTTTTCAGTGCCGAAGCCGCCGAGGAAGTCAGATCGATGGTAAGTAGTCGATTGGTAATCTTACTCAGATCAGTACCGCTGGTTGTAGTACCGCTAGTCGTTGTGGTGCTACTGCCACTAGTAGTAGTGCCGCTGGATGTTCCTGTTGTGGTAGAGGTAGTAGGTGTTGTGGTGCCCGACAGGGTAAGCGCATTTACTACCGTATCTTCCTCATGTACGCAGGAGGTAAGCAAGGCCATTAAGGCTGACCCCGTAAATCCCATTGATTTCAAAAATTCTAAACGAGTCATACAAGCGAGTGGGTTTTGTGTACTAGAGTACTGTCAATTGTCGGTTTATCGCATTAACTATCAGTTCTTTCCGAACCTGACAATGGATAGGGCCTGATCAATTGGCTGTTTATATTCCAGTACGTGTATTAGTGATAAAACGTGGCAGTAGTTCGATACATTATTTATTAGTTGTATTTACTTAGAAAAGTTGGGAAGATCCTGGAAATTAAGGGTTTATACAGAGAGCTTGTTTAGCTTAAATGTTTTCGAACAGGTGAGTTGACTTATTTTACAAAATTTGTTGCAGCCTGAATGCGATTTGAAACATGATTTTTTAAGGCTATGATCCCCATGGTAAAATCGGTTGTGCTGGTCAGGTATGAATACGGTTTTTGCTCGGGCTCCATGCCAGTGACATACGGTGCGATAAGGTAAAAATTCTGGTCGATGATGTCGTTAATGTTGCTTGCTGTAAACACGTTCTCCCTGAATTCTTTAACATACTGTTTGTATTTAGCGTAGTAAACTGCATCATGGGCTACATAATAAATAAGTGGCCAACTGCTGGTTACTTCGGCCATTTCGAGGGAAACGGCTTTTCCGCCACCGGGCCCATTGCCCGACGTTGTAGTCATGGCCATGTTGTGATCCCACGGAATCCAGGTGAGGTGATTCGTGGGCGAATTGTAGAGGTAATAGTTGTGGGCCATGGCCCCGTAGCTATCCCAGTTGACAATAGTGTTGTTGATGGCCAAGTATTTAAGGAAATGGTCCATGTTGAAGGTCTTTTCCAGATTAGCACGCCAGGTGGCTGGATCAGACGTGCGGGTTGATGCATTAAGCGCCGTGATAAACGCCTGTACATCGGAGTAGTCAGCTTTATCGTCGTTATTTTTCTTTTCGAACTGGCTTTGTACAAACGTCTGGAGGGTAGATTCGGGCTTGTAGATATTGCCTTTTTTCTCCCCATACTGAGTTTTCACCATTGTATCGTCGATCACTTCAACCATCGTATACACACCGCAGTATTTTTTACCTGAGCCAAAGTCGATATATACCCGGTAGAAAGCTGTTTGGGCCGCTGGAATGCCAGCCGATCGGAAAATATCGGCCACTATCTTTTCTCTGAGTAACGAATTATCGCTAAAGCCCGGCGACATACTCAGTTCCTTAAATCCGTAGTAACGCTGGTCTTTAATGTCGGGGTATGTATCTTCAAACTCGTCCATTTTAAGCCGGAAGGGCAGCTTGTAGATACCTGCTCGCCAGGCTGATGAGAGGCTGGAATTACCTTTTAGCCGGAAGCCGACATTGGTCCAGAGCTTTCCATTGATGTAGACCGGTAAAGCCACATAGGCTGGGTCTGCTCCAAATGAGCCGCCACCGGGCATACCTCCACCCGTGTTTCCAGTTCCAAATGTCCCCCACGATTTAGCAGCCATATCCGTTTGGATGGATTTCCACTGATCGGCCGTCATCGTTATTTCCATGGTTTTCACATCCGTTTGCGAAAATGCCACTGAATAGCTTGGAGGGGCATCCCCACTATGTGACTCGGTCGTCCAGTCTGGATTGGTGGTAGTACCTGTATTGGGAGAAAGCTCTGAATACTTAGGCTGACAGGCAAATCCGATCCAGAGAAGAGACCCAATAAGGAGGGAGAGTATAGAAGCTTTCATGAAGCGTACGCAGTTCGGCTATTTACCGCTTGTACGCAAATAAAATAGTCTCCGTTGCAAAGGCTCCGTACTGACTGATAAAATCGAGCAGAAACTGGGCATAAATACTTAGTTGTCCAGCAGCCATTGGTGAGTATCTTCATCACCAACAAAATAGCGGCTGGATAATGAGTCATTCAACCGGCCAGAAGCTCTTAAAATCAAATCGGACCCTAGTTTGCCAAATTGATTGGAGTCGTTGAGTACAATAGCAATTCTTGCCTGCCGGGTTAAACCAGCTCCTGAACTGGCCTGCGGTAACCAATGCTCAATAAACCAGTGTAAATCGACTGGGTTGAACATCCGAAGTTGCCGCAGATCGATCAGCCACCGCTTTACCTGGTGCCGTTTCGCTAAGGCCAGAGCTGCCAGGGAGCCATCGCGGAAGTGCTCACTGTCAGGTACACCAAACCAGGTCTGTTGCAACAGGTGTACACTACAGTCAACCTCCACCCGTACGTATTCATTCTGGTAGGTTTTCATGCGCAAAAAATGTTTCAGGTTTCAAGTTTGTTGTTTCAGGTTGGCTAAGGCGAGGGAGCTCTGATTCGTCAGCCAACTTGAAACAGTAAACTTGAAACCTGAAACAGTAGCTACTTAATGGATTGAATAGGAGTTGATGGTATTGTATAGGCTCGTTGAAGTTCGGCTTCGGCAAACCGATAGGCATATACAAACTTGTCGTTTTCCTGTCGGATCAGGCCCATGTCTTCCAGTTGCAGGACGTGGTTCCAGATTCGTTGCAGGCTGCCATAGAACCCATCCTCTGATTGGGATAACAAGGTCTGTAAGCTAGGCGCGTTGGTTTCGGTCGCGGTGTTGATGGGTGTACGTTGCATGGGTTGAGCTATTCAGATTATCCGCTGTCTCACGGTTTAAATAGGTAACGTACAGGTCGATCAATCGCTTGTGCAGGTTTGAGGGAGAGGGCTTCAATTCAGTTGTTTTTAGCCTTTTTTAACAGTCCGTCGGAGTAAATACTGATTCTTTGACCACAGGTGATCGAAAGCTAGTCAGCTAAAAACACCGCTCCGACGAGTATTTAGGCCGATTTGCCTACTATTTTCAGTACGAGAAGCGGAAAGCTTTCGTGGCGACCCTATCTGCTCAATTGAGGGATTTTAACACTTTTAAAGAATCTTTTCCAGAAAATGACTGAGTCCACCCGTGATAAAAGATGCTCTTACTGCTTTTTAGCCTGATCTATTATGCCAATGATGAAAAAACTTTGTTTGCTTCTATTTGCCGTTTCCTGTACAACCTCGCTGTTTGCACAAGCCAATCTGAAACTATGGTACAATCAGCCCGCTGAGGTCTGGACCGAAGCCTTACCCGTGGGCAATGGACGGGTAGGGGCCATGATTTTTGGAAGACCTGACCACGAGCTTATCCAACTCAACGAAAGCACGCTTTGGTCGGGAGGGCCGGTAAGCGGTCCGGTCAATCCCGAATCTCCCGCTTACCTACCACAAGTTCGTCAGGCGTTGGAAAAAGAAGAGTACAAACAAGCGGTAGAGCTGGTTAAACACATGCAGGGGCTCTACACCCAATCGTACCTGCCATTGGGTGATCTGTTGCTTAAACAGGACCTGAAAGGAGCAACCCCTTCTGCCTATTACCGGGATTTGGATATTCAAAAAGCGCTGGCAACAACACGATTTACGACCAAGGGCATCGAATACAAACGGGAGATTTTTGCTTCGGCTCCCGATCAGGTTCTGGTGGTTCGACTAACGGCCAGTAAGCCCGGTCAGCTTAGTTTTGATGTATCGACCCGAAGCCAGTTGCGATTTCAGAACAAACCATCCGCAGTGGGTGAATGGGTCATGAGCGGGAAAGCACCGGCTCAGGTCGAACCCAATTATTACAACCCGAAAGATCGCCAGCCTGTAGTATATGAAGACGTGACGGGGTGTAAAGGAATGCGTTACCAATTGCGGATTAAGCCTGTTGTTCAGGGTGGAACTGTACAGTCGGATACAGCGGGAATTCACGTCCGAAATGCGTCGGAGGTGATGCTATTGATAACAGCGACAACCAGCTTCAATGGTTACGACAAATGCCCTGACAAAGACGGGAAGGATGAAGCTAAACTGGCGGAAGAAATTATTCGAAAAGCGACTGGTAAACCCTATCTAACACTGTTAAGTCGCCATATGGCCGATTATCAGGGGTATTTTAACCGGTTTGCATTTCAGCTTAATGACAGTACGGCTAAAAATGCAAACACCGCTTTGCCCTCCGATAAACGCTTACAGGCCTACAGCACTGGTGCTTATGATCCGGGTGTGGAGACGTTGTACTGCCAATATGGTCGTTACCTGCTGATCTCATCCTCGCGCGTACCGGGCGTACCTGCCAACCTTCAGGGGATCTGGAATAAAGAGTTGCGGGCTCCCTGGAGTTCGAACTATACCATCAATATCAATACCCAGATGAACTACTGGCCGGTGGAGGTAACGGGCTTATCTGAACTGCACTGGCCACTACTGAGCTTTATTGGCGAACTGGCTAAAAATGGCACGGCAGCCGCCAAAGAGTTTTACAACATGCACGGTTGGGTAGCCCATCATAATACCGATATCTGGGCAATTGCGAATCCGGTAGGGGATAAAGGGCAGGGTGATCCCAAATGGGCAAACTGGAATCAGGGCGCAGGCTGGCTCTCCCAGCATTTGTGGGAACATTACCGATTTACGGGCGATAAAACCTTCCTAAAAGAAACGGCTTATCCGATCATGAAAAGGGCCGCTCAGTTTTACTTGGACTGGCTTATTGAAGATAAAGATGGACACCTGATCGTGTCGCCGTCGGTGTCGCCGGAGAATGATTTCATCGATGCGAAAGGGAATCCTTCACCCATTTCGGTAGCGACTACCATGGACATGTCGATCATATGGGATTTATTCACCAACCTGATCGATGCATCTGCCACCCTCAATGTTGAGCCTGAGTTCCGCCAGTTACTTATCGACAAGCAAAAGAAGTTTTACCCGTTGCACATCGGACACAAAGGCAATCTGCAGGAGTGGAACAAAGACTGGGAGGACGTAGACCCACAACACCGGCATGTCTCGCACCTGTTTGGGTTACATCCCGGCCGACAGATTGCCCCGACGACTACACCCGAGTTTGCGGCTGGGGCCAAAAAAACGCTGGAAATCCGGGGGGATGCCGGAACCGGCTGGAGCCGTGCCTGGAAAATAAACTTCTGGGCCCGCCTGCTCGATGGTGATCATGCGTACCTGCTTTTGCGTCAACTGCTGAATTTTACCAGCCAGACAGGCACCCGGTATGGCGGACGCGAAGGAGGGGGAACTTATCCTAATTTCTTCGACGCTCATCCGCCTTTCCAGATCGATGGAAACTTTGGCGGCACTGCTGGCATGGCCGAAATGCTTATTCAAAGCCACTTGTCAGACATTCATCTACTGGCTGCTTTGCCCGATGCCTGGAAAGAAGGGACCGTTTCAGGCTTAAAAGCAAGGGGTGGGTTTGAGATCAGTTTTCGTTGGAAGGCCCATCAGTTGACGACGGCTACCGTTAAATCGCTCAATGGCAAACTTTGTACTATCAGAACAGCCCGGCCCATAACGGTCAAAGGCATAAAAACCGAATCAAAGGCTGCAACCATTGGTTATTTGACCACGTTTCCAACCCAGAAAGGAAAGGTGTACGAACTAATAGGGCAATAACTGAAAAACCCCTGTTTACAGCTAACATGGCATGTAAACAGGGGTTTGCTATGACAGTGAAACCTGTTTATGATCCAGATGTCATAAACAACTGCAACTGGAGTTTATCGTTGGCGTTTTGCTGGTTGCCGATCGTTACGCGTTGCACCCAGTCTTTCAGGGTATATGACCCGGTAGGGGCACCCAATAAAAGTGGCTGAATCAATGCTTTTCGTTTAATAACCTGACCAATGTAGTAGGTCAGATCAAACTTATAGGCATCTTCGAGTATTAATGCCGTTGGATCGTAGGTGTACGTAGTCAATGGCGACGTTGTGCCTGCTATACCCGCCGGAACCGCAATCGATAGAATGTCATTCTGGTTATTAGTGAAATACAACGCTAGTTGGGTTGGTGGAGCAGCATTGTCGTTCAGGCTACTCCGAACAGGCCGAATCACGAGTATGGCTTTGTTCAGATCGGCATACTGCTCTGGGCGAATAAAGTCGTTGAGGTACGGAAATTCAATACGGGTATACAGTTGAGCACCCGGTACAACAAAACTGGTATTATTCGTCGATCGGCTGTTGATGGCATCGGAACGATTTTTTAGCCCACTTAATACGGTTCCTGTCCGGTCATTCACTAACTGTGTGAAATAAATGGACGAGAAGGGAAACAAAAGGCTCGATGACGTACGATCTAAATCGGTCGTATGATAATAGAGCCGTAAGCCACTTGTAGCCGCTGTAAATCCGACAAACGTATTGGCGGTGGAGTTACAATTGAATGCAAAACCAGGCAGAAATTCAGATAGAGTTGTTGTACCGGTAATTTGCCCGGAACTTAACTTATCGAAAAACGACTGAGCCAGATCGTCAGGTATCCGAAATTGAATTTGTTTGTTACGGCTCTTCGGCTGAGGCTGAACACTTCTCCGCAGATAGGGGGTTGGATCATACCCAACCGAATTGGTGTTGTAATAAGCTTGAATCAGCAATTCCTTGCTCAGCTTATGCACACTCAGATCGAATAGAGAGGAACTGTCGCCTTGTACAAATGCATAGTTCAATTCGAGCACCAGCGAGTCGAGTCGCAGATTCGTTTGCGTCGAAAACGAATTGTTCGCATAATTAACGGCCGCGAAGCATCGGGCGGTCATTGTACCGGTTTGCGAATCGGACCAGCGTCCCACCAGCAGATTAACATCGCCAGAGGTAACGAATGAGTCCGGCCGCATGACCGTAGACGTCTTAATCGTCATCGTATCGACGGACTGGATCACCAATTCCTGTGGATTGATGATCGACTGGCCGACGAGAAGATCGCCCGACTGACAAGCAAATAGCACCATACCGGTCAGCAGCAGCAAACCGGCGTACCAGAAAGTACGCATATTCAAAGAATTCAGGGAATTTTTACGCCTAACTGGCGTAACTCTTCATTCGTCAGCGTTGGCAATGCCTTCGTCTGCTTAATTTTTTCAACCACCCATTCGCCAACTCGACGAGCCTGTTCCTGGCTGGTAAAGCCTACCGTTCCGGGTTGTCCTGGAATGGTAGGCTGGTGTATAACCAATTTGTTCGTCTTCAGTATGTTATATCCCCACCCATCCGATGTTTTAATCACCTCAACCCGAAATTCAGGTTCATGCTGGCCATAAAATTGGTAGACTGTCAAACAGGCTAGACTAACCAGTATCAGCAATAAACCCTGTTGAGTCAGACGGGCTCGTGACCGTTTAGGTTGCGTATGGGGAGTAACGTCTGGCATTACTGTACCTGAGCTACTGTCGGATCAAAATCCCACAGGTCATCGAATGGCGTGGTACCACTCCGGCCTGTCGTAACATATCCTTTAGCACCGATGGCAAACCCTACACCATACTGACGGGGTGTTCCTTCAAAGACACCACGTGTAGTCCATGTATCCGCCGTAGGGTCATATTCCCAGACATCCTTGGTTGACGCATCGCCGTTCGTAATATAACCTTTGCCGTTGATCGAGAATCCGATGGCATAGCTACGGGCAATAGCCGACTGATCGGTCGTGAAATCAGCTTTTTGCGTCCACAGATCCTGTGCCGGATCGTATTCATACCAGTCTTTCTGGTTAAGTGCGTTGTTGTTACCTGTGCCTACATACGCTTTGTTGTTGATAACAAAGGCAACGGCTCCCAGACGCTTAGAACCACCATAGCTGGCTACTTTTGTCCAGGCGTTCGCGGTAGGATCGTACGACCACATATCTTTCAGGTAGTTGCCGTCGAAACCGGTGCCGACATAACCTTTGGTGCCAATACTAAACGCAACGGCTGCCTGACGGGCGGTACCACCGAAATCGGCTACCTGTTTCCAGGTATTAGTGGCTGTGTTGTATTCCCAAAAGTCTTTCAGACGGTCGCTATTTGCATTGATACCCGTGCCGATGTAGCCTTTGGTACCTACGGCAAAGCCGACCCCAACGTTACGAGCTGCTCCGCCGAAATCCGCTTTTTGCGTCCAGGCATTCCGCGCAGGATCATACGCCCAGAAGTCTTTCAGGCGGTTGTTGTTGGCATCTGAGCCAGTGCCCATGTAGGCAATATTGCCCGAAACAAAACTGGCAGCACCGTAGCGGGCTACACCTTCTAGTTCGGACTTTACGGTCCAGTCACCAAGGGTGGAGACAGTATCCGAGGTGGAGCAACTGATGAGCGCTCCAGCCCAGCCTGTACAAATCAGGGCTAATATCCAGTTGACACGTGAGGTCTTCTTTTGGGTAGAGAAAGGGGTCTCAGATGATACAGATTCCGACTGGGAGCTTTGAGCCGAAAGAAATCGAAATGGTAAATGAATCATGAAAAACGAGCGTGATCAAACGAACGAAAACGTAAAGGTACACCTATTTGCGTTAAAAACGACGGTATTGACAGCCTGATTGTCCTGAACAAACGAATTGACTAACTGATTCAGGAGATAAAGCGTATCAATTAATTCCTGCAAAATTACAGTAAACTGGGTTTACTAACCAATGAGTCTCTTTCATAAAAATTCTTAATTATACGTAGCTGGGTTAACAATGGATTAAAAAAGCCCAACGGCCATGACACAAAGACCCGCTTTGTATTCTGGCCGTTGGGAATAAGGCGTGTTAAAATATGTTAAGCTACCCGTCGTGGTCTACATGATCTGTAGTCACACCATCCGCATTACAGATTCAAATTCTTGATCGGACGAATCATCGACTTTCCTCCGGCCTTCCGCTGAATTGATGACCCAACCTGAAGTAACGGATTTCGCTCGCTGGCTGCCTGACGGCCATTAGCTGTACTACCCGAAATCTGGCTTAGCGCTGCTTTCAGCATCACTTCGTTGGTATCGCCCAGTGGCAGTAGCGTGATTGGTTCTTCCACTTCAACATTGGGCGTAAAACCGGTCGAGTAGTCTGATGTTCCGGCACTGTTGTACGATTTGAACACAATCGGCTGCATACCCCACTTGATTTTGCCGCTGTCGTCGGTGATCGTGATGGAACCGACATTTTTGCCATACGTCGTTGTGCCAATAGTGGTGACGGTCATGTAAGGACGCAGGCCGTTGATGATAAGCTCGCTGGCTGAGGCCGTATGGTCGGTGGTGAGTACAAATACCCGCGACAGGTTGGCGCCGATGTTCTGCGATTTATTAAGGAAGTTCTGGATAAAGAAACTGGAGCCATATTCCTTCTGCAACTCGGGGGTAATCGAACTATTCCATTCTTCGCGGAAATACAACTTGCTGGAGCTTACACCTTTGCCAATTAGACTGGCCAGATTGGCTGATGATGAGGTATAGCCACCAGGATTGTAGCGAAGATCAAGTACCAGTTCGTTAACACCCTGCGTCTTGAACTTGCTAAATATAGCGTCCACCTGGGCATCATATTCACCGGCATCGCTGCCATTCGCGCTCGGGACGAATTGATTATAAACCAGATAGCCCACTTTCTTACTACCAACGGTATAAACCGAATCCATAAAGACCGGATTTTCCTGGAAGGTAGTCGCCGTTACATTAATTGTTTTATCGGTATCGACCAGCGACGAACCGCTTACCGAAGCAAAGCCGAACGTATACGTTTTTCCAGAGAACAGCAGATCCGAGTAGTTGGACGTGGTGATCGACTGGCCATTCACTTTCGAGATAATATCGCCCCGTTTGATGCCGGCAAGAGCGGCTGGCGAACCGGGTAGTACGTACAACACCTGAGCAATCACACCGGTAGAGCCCGACGCACGCAGGTACAGGTTGTATTCCATGCCTGTAGTGGTCGTTTGGCCACTCAATTCAGCTGTTAGCGTGTTGGCATCTTCTTCAATCCACGAAAACCGGTCGCCGGTCGGGTTGGTGGTGGCGTCGTATTTATTCAGGAGTGAGTCGAAAAACAGGTCTGGCGAAAGTGTTTTGTCGGGGTTGGCCGGAATCTTATCGTTCCAATAATAGACCTCCTGCATGTTCTGCAAAATCCAGTCGTTGATTGTTGTATTCTCGCTGGTCGAAGCCGAGGTTTGGGGGGTAACGTCCTCTGATTTTTGCTGACAAGCGGATACAGCTATAATAAATCCAGCTACGAATAACCACCGAAACGAATAAGTACGGATGGAGAGCAGGTATTTTGTTACGTTTTGTACGTAATTCATAACTTGTTGTTCTATAGATTAAGTCGAATAAGCAGGTCTGCTTATCTACTAAGGCTTACGTTATTATAACAAAAAATGTTGCACTCCTCGTTCGTTTGTTTCAGATTTAATGGTTGTTTAATAAAGCTGTTGTAACGCGGGTGGGAACCCGCGCTATCAGCCTAAAAATCGCGGGTTCCCACCCGCGTTACAAAGCAGTCGCATACAGTAGTTGCCTTTACGTTGTATCTTTACATGAATTGGTAAGACCACTTAACAAGTAGCGTAAACAAAACCTGTGGAAAGACGTAATGCATTAAAAACGATGGCGGGAGCCGTTGGGGGATTGATCAGCCTGCCTGCCTGGGCGAATGGCTGGACCTCCGAATCGATCCGTTCATCCCAACAGTTTATCTCTTCCGGACAAACCGAATTGCTGGCCGAGATGGTCGAAACCATTATTCCGGCTTCGGATACACCAGGTGCCAAAGCCCTGAGTGTACATCAGTTTGTTCAGAAAATGGTTGCCGATTGTTACGATAAAACGGCACAGGACCGGTTCAAAAACGGCCTTGACTCGCTCGACGGATGGGCACAAACGTCATTCGGAAAATCATTCAGTCAGGGTGATGTCGGGCAGCGTACGGGCCTGATGACACAACTGTCGAAATCGGAAGATTCGGCCCAGAAAGATTTTTACGGCCTCGTGAAAGGCCTGACCATCCGTGGCTACATGACATCGGAGTACGTAATGACCAAGCTGACCCATTATCAGTTCATACCCGGCCACTACTACGGCTGTGTTCCTGTATCTAAAAAGTAATTAGGAGCGAGGAGTTAGGAGTGAGAATGCTGGCGCATACTCTATCTTGATGCGCCAGCATTCTCACTCCTAACTCCTCGCTCCTCACTCCTATAAACCATGTCTTATTTCAATATTGACGCACAGGCGCAGAACACATACGATGCCATTGTGATTGGCTCGGGGATCAGTGGGGGCTGGGCAGCGAAAGAACTAACCTCTAAAGGATTGCGTACGCTGGTGCTCGAACGGGGCCGCGATGTGCGGCACGTAACCGATTACCCAACTACCAACATGCAGCCCTGGGAGTTTGAGCACCGGAATCAGCTCAAACGGGATATTCGGGAGGCCAACCCAATTGTCAGTAAATGCTACGCCTTTTACGAAGGAACCGAGCAGTTTTTTGTGAAAGATGCCGAACATCCGTACGTGCAGGAAAAGCCCTTCGACTGGATTCGTGGCTATCAGGTAGGGGGTAAATCGCTCCTCTGGGCACGCCAGACCCAACGCTGGAGTGATTTCGATTTTCAGGGCCCTGCCCGCGACGGGTTTGCCGTTGACTGGCCGATTCGTTATGCCGATATTGCCCCCTGGTATAGTTATGTCGAAAGATTTGCGGGTATTACGGGTAATAAAGATGGCCTGGCTACCTTGCCCGATGGCGAGTTCTTACCTCCCCATGAGTGGAACTGCGTCGAAAAACATTTTCAGCAAAAAATCGCTGCCCGGTATAAGGACCGACATGTCATTATGGGTCGGGCCGCTCACATTACTCAGCCACAACCTATTCATTTTCAGCAGGGTCGGGCGCAGTGCCAGCATCGTACCATCTGTGAGCGGGGATGTCCATTTGGCGGGTATTTCAGCAGCAATGCCAGTACGATTCCCTGGGCGGCCAAAACAGGTAAAATGACCTTGCGTCCGCATTCGACGGTACACTCGATTATTTACGACGAAGCCAAAGGTCGGGCAACGGGCGTTCGGGTAGTGGATACGCAGACGAAACAGATGCATGAGTTTTATGCCCGGATTATTTTCCTCAATGCGGCTGCCCTGAACTCCAACCTGGTGCTGTTGAACTCAACCTCGCACCGTTTCCCAAATGGATTGGGCAACGATAGTGGCGTTCTGGGAAAATACGTTGCGTTTCATAATTACCGGGCTGGGATTTCGGCCGAATACGACGGTAATCTGGATTCGACTACCGATGGCCGTCGACCCAATGGTCCATATATTCCCCGTTTCCGGAATGTTCAGAAGCAGGAAACGAACTTTTTGCGCGGGTATGCGGCTGGTTTCTCGGCAGGTCGTAGTTCCCGAACGGATCAGAGTGGGGTAGGAGCCGATCTGAAAGAAAATCTGCTCAATCCAAAACTAGGTGGCTGGTACGTAGGTTCGCACATGATGGGTGAAACCATTCCGAAAGAAACCAATTATGTAGCGCTTGATCCGACATTAAAAGATCCGTATGGTATTCCGCAATTGAAAATTTCCATCGTTTACGACGACAACGACGATAAAATGGTGAAGGATTATCAGGAGCAACTGACGGAAATGTTTACGGAAGCGGGTTTCAAAAACATTCGCGTTCGTGACGACCACCGCAGCCCTGGTCTCGACATTCACGAAATGGGCGGTGCCCGGATGGGGAAAGATCCGAAAACATCTATTCTGAACAACTGGAATCAGGTACACCACTGTAAAAATGTGTTTGTGACGGATGGGGCCTGTATGACCTCGACGTCCACCCAGAACCCGTCGCTGACCTATATGGCGTTGACCGCCCGTGCGGCCGATTATGCCGTGAAGGGGATAAAGAAAGGGTTGGTGTAAACCTGCTATCAATTAGGCGTAGTATTTTAGCAGAAGCCGTGTTAGGGTCAGGAACCTTAACACGGCTTCTTTTATGGGCAGACCATTCTGGGCGGGTTCAGTATTTTCAGGGAAAAAACCGCTTTTAGGCAAGACTACAAATACATCTCAACCTTGTCAGTCTTATTTTTCGAAAACCATGAATAAACCTTTTTTCGGCATTTTGTGTCTACTGGCGACCTTGCTGGCTACAGATGGTACCAGTAAACCGACCCCCGCTAAACCTACCAAACCTGTATCCCATACGGAAAAGAAAAGTGACGCTCCGCTTGCCTTGAAATTGCCGTCAGGATTTACCGGAACCATCGTGGCCGAAGACCTGGGCCCAACCCGACACATTGCCATTACCAAAAATGGGGATATTTATGTGAAGCTTTCGAAATTGAAGGATGGAAAGGGAATTTACCGGCTACGAGATACCGACAAAGATGGCCTGATCGATGATCGGATGGGGTTTGGTGATTACCCTGGCACGGGCATCTTTCTAAAAAATGGCTACTTGTACACCTCATCGAACAACAGCATTTTTCGGTATAAACTCGACGCCAACGAGGAAGTCGTCAACCCCGATCAGCCCGAAAAGTTAGTGTCGGGATTAGTTCTACGGGATCGGGATCAGTCGAAATCCATCGTTGTCGATAATCAGAATTATGTGTATGTCAACGTGGCTTCCTATAATGATGCCTGCCGCGAAGCCGGAACGGGCAAAGGCATAAGCCCGTGTTCTATTCTGGATTCGGCGGCTGGTATCTGGCGGTTCAAAGTCGATGCGCAGAATCAATCGTACGGCGATGGCATCCGGTACGCGACCGGACTGAAAAATGTAGTTGGACTAGACTGGAACACCAAAACCAATACCCTATTTGTGATGCAGCATGGCCGGGGTAAGTTCGATGATTTTTACCCGCAATATTACACGCCACAGATGAGTATGGAACTGCCGGCCGAAACCATGTTTGAACTCCATCAGGGTGATGATGCGGGCTGGCCGTACATCTATTACGATCCGGTTCAGAAAAAGAAAATCCTGGCTCCCGAATACGGTGGTGATGGCAAGAAAACCGGTGGTGAGAAAGCAATCAATCCAGTAATGGCCTTTCCGGCGCACCTCGGCCCGAACGGACTGTTGTTTTATACGGGCAAGGCTTTCCCCGAGCGATATCGGAATGGGGCTTTTATTGCCTTTCATAGCCAGTCGCAGCCGATTCACAAAGGTTATATGGTTGGTTTCGTGCCGTTCAAAAATGGTAAGCCATCGGGTCCCTGGGAAATCTTTGCCGACAACTTTGCGGGTATCGATCTGGAAAAACCGACCGGCCCCGTTCAGCATCGTCCCTGTGGTCTGGCGCAAGGCCCCGATGGCTCACTTTATGTGACAGACGACCTGCATGGAACCCTTTTTAAAATCAGTTATCAGGCATCATCATCGGCCCGGAAGCCGGTTGCTTCGAAAAAGAAATAACAGTTTGCTAGATCCAGCGTTCAAACGGGTAAAGTTTTCAAAACTTTACCCGTTTTTATGGGCATTCATATTGGTACCTCAGGATGGAGCTATGACCACTGGCAGGGCGTTTTATACCCACCGGCAACGCCTGTTCATCGCAGACTTGAGTATTATGTTCAGCGGTTTCAGACTGTTGAGTTGAATAGCAGTTTCTATCGCTGGCCAAAGCAGGCCACCTTTGCTGGTTGGCGACAACGTTTGCCCGATGGCTTTCTGCTAACTGTAAAAGCACCACGTGGCCTTACCCATGCCAAAAAATTGTATGCGCCCGAAGTCTGGCTGGATCGGATAAAAGCCTGCTGGCACGAATTGGGCGAAAAACGGGCCATATTGCTGGTCCAGCTTTCACCAAACCATGCCTGTGATTATGATCGGCTGGCCTATTTTCTGGAGCAAATTCCCAATTGGATGCGGGTTGCCGTAGAATTTCGACACCCAAGCTGGCAGCAGGAATCTATTTTTCAGCTTCTGGAGCACCACCAGGTCGCTTACTGCATTATGAGCGGAGCGCACCTGCCCTGTATCCTGCGGGCGACGGCTCCATTTGTGTATGTACGTATGCATGGCCCTGATACACAGTACTTATACGGTGGTTCCTATTCCGATACTGACCTGCATTGGTGGGCCGACCGACTACATGAATGGGAGCGGATGGGTAAGGAAATCTTTGTGTATTTTAACAACGATGGGGGTGGAAATGCCGTCAGGAATGCAGAAACACTCAAAAAAATCATGTATTGATTTTACTAATCGACCGTTAATGAGTCCAATAGCTGGATATTGATTAGGGGAGAGCAGTAAACCCAGACTACCTGATTCTTTAGCCACTAGGGGAGCAGGTAAGTAGCCTGCTACAATTCATTAACCGACTTATTTAGTCATGAACCATTCGTCAAACATTACCCGTCGGCAATTTATTAAACTTGGTGCGTTGGCAACCTCGGCAGCTTTCCTGCCTAATCTGGATGCCCTGGCGATGTCGCCCAAGAAAGTCGGTTTGCAGTTGTACACCTTGCGCGATTTGATGGCAAAGGACCCGGAGGGTACACTTAAAAAGGTGGCCGAAATTGGCTACAAAGAAGTTGAACTATTTGGCTATGCTGATGGAAAGTTCTTCGGCAAAACCCCGAAGGAGTTTTCGGCTCTTCTGAAAAACCTCGGTCTGGCCGTGCCAAGCGGACATTATACGACCGGCAAAACAATGCCCACCGTTAAGGGCACGCTGACCAACGACTGGAAACGTGCCGTTGATGATGCAGCTACGTTGGGTCAGCAATACATGGTTTGCGCATACCTGTTCCCCAACGAACGCACAAAACTGGACGACTATAAGCAATTTGCCGATCTGTTCAATAAGTCGGCAGAGGTAGTTAAAGCCGCAGGAATGCAGTTCTGCTACCACAACCATGATTTTGAGTTTAAGGAAATGGACGGAAAACTGCCGTACGACATCCTCCTAAGTGGCACTGATCCTAAACTGGTCAAACTCGAACTCGATTTATACTGGGCAACGTTTGCCAATCAGGACCCGGTAGCATTGTTCAAAAAACACCCTGGGCGGTTCCCACTCTGGCACGTGAAAGACATGGAAAAAACAGCCGAACGGGCGTTTGCACCCGTGGGTACGGGGTCTATCAACTTCCAGCGTATTTTCGATGAGAAGAAAACGGCGGGACTGACGCATTACTTCGTTGAGCAGGACGTTTGCAAACTGCCTCCGCTCGAATCTATCGCCATCAGCTACCGGAATATCGACAAGCTGAAAACGATGTAATAGCAAAGGTGATATGGGCAGACAGCGTATTCATAGATCTTAGATTGGATCGAATGCGAGTTAGTCAGGCTCTTTTAAAAATGCACCCTGGCTAACTTACCCTCCGGGAGGGACGAAGCGCCTGATTTCAAGTTTAGCCAGGTACGCAACATATGCGGCCTGTCGCTTTTTCCGTACGTAGTCGGTGAAACCGCGGTTCACGATCCTCGTTTTTACCGACTTTTTTTATTATTTAAATTTGGCTGGTAATGAACAAACTGATCCATTAGCCAGTTACTAGTAGAACATGGATTCACTTAGAACGTGGATCTTCCTCGCTCGCTACTTTTCTGGTTGTTTTGTAAGTATTAGTAAAGCTCTACTTACAGTTTAGACGCCCTTCTTTTAGCCTGTTCGGCATTTACTCCCATTACGTTTTCAGTCTCATTCAACAAATTACGTCTTCTTTTCTCATCATTCTTATTGCGTATTTTTAAAGGACATTTATCCCTGATTCTTCCGTTAATCGGCCTCACTTTGGTGCCCTGCCTGTAAACTAGTGGTAAATAAACGATTGGTTAATCCGTTTGATACCTCGTTGCCAACTGACCTGGTTCAGCGAACGCCTTCAGACTATAATGAGGAGTGATTCCAATGGCGCGTTGAACCTAATCTACTTTAATCCGTAAGCCTTGTTGATCAGCTGCGCCAATGGCGATTCTATACTACGCTGGCGACTGGCATTATGCGTGGAATCACAATTACTGAAAAAGGCCGTTCTCCCTTACAACTGCTGAGGCAGATTCAACAGATCGGTCTACTTATCTCTAAACTGCTTTTTATGCCTGCCAAACTTAAATTTACCAATACGAACCGGTCTACATTTTTTACTACCGTTCGTGGGCGGGTCGATGCGTATTTCATCGAACACGCCCTTTCGCCCCACGCCAACGGGGCCATGTGGGCTAAGACGCTGTTTTTTCTGGTGGGTTACGCCCTGCTCTACGGGCTGATTCTGTCCAATCAGTTTGGTGTGGGGACCATGCTGGTACTAGCCGTTTTACTCGGCGTGTTTGCCGCCTGTATTGGCTTTAACGTTTCCCATGATGCATTGCACGGTGCTTTTTCGGCTCGTCCATGGGTAAATAAATTGTTAGGTGGGAGTTTTTACCTGCTGGGAGCTAATCCCTATGTCTGGAAAATTACCCACAACATTGTTCACCATACATTTACCAACATTCCTGGTCATGATGAAGACATTGAAGTAGCACCGGGACTGGTCAGACTAGATCCTCAGGAGCCGCTCCGGCCCTGGCATCGCTATCAGCAGTGGTACACCTTTCCGCTATACGCTCTGGCGTCGCTATCGTGGGTGTTGCGAAAGGATTATGTCAAGTTCTTTAAGAGCCGGATTGGACAACACGATACCACCTCGCATCCTCGACGCGAATACGTTAAGCTATTCGTGACCAAGGTACTGTATTATGTTTTCTTTCTGGTGCTGCCGTTTGCTGCGCTCAGTTTAGCCTGGTGGCAGATAGTAATCGGGTTTCTGGTCATGCACCTGGCTGAGGGGCTGGTATTAGGACTTGTTTTTCAATTAGCCCATACTGTAGAAGGTACTACGTTCCCTGTGCCAGACGAAAAAGGTAACCTACAGGAGTCCTGGGCGATGCACCAGTTATGCACGACGGCCAACTTTGCCCCCCGCTCAGCCCTGGCGGCCTTTATCTGTGGCGGCTTAAACCGCCAGATTGAACACCATTTATTTCCTAAGGTGTGCCACATTCATTATCCGGCTATTACGGCTATTGTCAGAAGTACGGCGCATGAATTTGGGTTACCCTATCTGGAGAATCGCAGCTTCGGCTCGGCACTCTATTCCCATTTTCGCCTGTTACAAACCTTGGGTCGACCTGCCTAGAGCAACTTGCTGCAATTCATAACGTATTGTATTCTCCTTTTTAACAACTCGGCTTATGGCTTCTCAACAAGACCTTGATTTCACCTACACCACGATTGATAAAATATTTCGTTTGAGCATGGGCCAAACCGGCGATTACAGCGGAGCCATGTACAACGGCGATTTCTCACTGACGCTGGAGCAGGCCCAACGCCAGAAACATGAGTTCATTGCCGATAGTTTGCGGGTGGGTGCTGGTTCGCGGGTACTGGATCTGGGTTGCGGTTGGGGCCCCTTTCTTCAATTTGTAAAAGACCGGGGAGCCATTGGCCAAGGTGTAACGCTTTCGCAGGGGCAGGCCGCAGCCTGTCGGGCAAACGGCCTGATGGTCGACATTAAAGATTGTCGCCAGATTACACCCGCCGATTACGGTACATTCGACGCCATCAGCAGCGTAGGGGCTATGGAGCATTTCTGTTCGGTAGAGCAGTATCAGGCGGGTCAGCAGGACGCGGTTTACGCTGATTTCTTTGCCAAACTGAACGACTTACTACCCGTTGGGGGCAGGGCTTACATACAGACCATGGTTTTTGGCAAGAACATGATTCCCTTCGAAGAAATCAGTCTGGATGCACCTACCAATTCGCCCTCCTATGCGCTGGCCTTGATGATCGCTCAGTTTCCGGGGTCCTGGCTTCCATACGGACACGAGCAGGTTGTCCGCAACGCGCAACCTCATTTCAAACTCATCTCGAAAAGTAGCGGTCGGCTGGATTATATTGAAACCATTGGCCAGTGGCGAAAGCGCTTTCGCGCGTTTAACCTGCAAAAATATGGACTCTATGCGTCCCTACTTCCCAAGTTGTTGACCAATAAAGCCTTCCGAAATCTGATCGCCGTGTTTCGGGTTAGCCCCAACCGGGTGTGTTTTGAGCAGGAAACGATGGAGCATTACCGGATGGTATTTGAAAAAATTTAACGTATTGTCCTTACTCTATCTATCCATATGGCCATCCGTGTCGAGCTTATTCACCAAACTCTGTACCAGTATAACCGACCGGCCTTTTTGTCGCCCCAACTGATACGGCTCAAACCGGCTGCTCATAGCCGGACTGTGATTGAATCGTACCAGTTGACTATTGAACCTGCCAATCACGTAGTGCATGAGATGCAGGACCCTTTTAGCAATTTTGTTACACGAGTCGATTTTTCGGGTTCTGTGACCTCTATGACGATTCGTATTCAGTTGATTGCGAATCTGGAGTCCATTAACCCCTTCGATTTTTTTATTGATGTTTACGCCAGTTCCTTTCCGTTTGATTATGAGGCCCCGCTCAAGAAAGCGTTGACACCTTATCTGGAAGTTACTGAACAGGGGCACTATCTGACTCAGTGGATCCATCAACTTAAACAGCATCCCAGGCAGAACTCCCTCGATTTTCTGATTGGTCTAAACCAGCAGGTTAACCAGGCCATTACTTACCAGGTTCGTATGCAGACAGGCGTGCAACCAGCAGACGTAACGCTCCGCCGGGCAATGGGTTCGTGCCGGGATTCAGCCTGGCTACTGGTGCAGTTGTTACGATCGGTAGGGTTGGCAGCCCGTTTTGTTTCGGGGTATCTGGCCCAGGTAGCGACACCCGATCCCTCAAAAGATGATAGTTCCAACGATGTGGTGAATTCACTGGACTTACATGCCTGGGCGGAGGTGTATCTGCCGGGCGCAGGCTGGATTGGACTTGACCCAACCTCAGGCATGCTGGCTACGGAAGGTCATATTCCATTAGCCTGTGCACCCGATCCGGCTGAGGCAGCCCCCGTGACGGGAACAACGGGCTCATCTGAAACGGAGCTTACCTTCACCAGTAAATTAACTCGTTTGACGTAGCTATCACGGAGCTATGACGGGTACCTGTGATGGGTTGCTAATTGGTCTCCCCAGTTTATCCAGCCGTTAGGCTGAAGGAAAGATACGTCAGACAAATTTTCAGCATGGAGTAAAATGAAAAAACATGCCATTGGGCATGTTTTAACAGGTCTTGACTATATAGTAAAGCAACTTAAATTACTTCTACATCCACAGCGTTTACGCCCTTCTTACCATCGATGACATTGAATTTCACCTGGTCATTTTCCCGGATTTGATCAATCAGGCCGGAGGCATGAACGAAGATATCGGCTTGATTGTCTTGAGGACTGATAAACCCAAATCCTTTGAGTTCATTAAAAAATTTAACGGTTCCTATTTGCATTCTTCTAATTATTAAGATTACGTAAATTTACAAGTATTAACTGAACTATCCTATTGATTTTCAAAGTATTTTGGAAATAGTCGTATTTTTTGACCTTATTTATAAATTTCATTAAATAGTAGGAGAAATTGTAATCTTTTTAGGTGATAACGCGTTAAAGGTTTACTACGTTGTTGCGTGTGTGCTAACCGGCGGTCAAATGCCATGCTCATGATTGACTACCTGGTTACCAATTGGATTAATCATCTCCTTACTGCCCCGCATCTGATCTGGGCAAATTTCATCAGGCTTATACAGAGCAACCCGTTGCTTTTTAAGTCGGCCAACGCTGGTTTAGGTGAGCAAATCGGATGGGCTACAACTCGCACCCATTTTGCCACAGAGATAAGCCTTCCTTTTTACTATCCCAACTGTTATCCCTTCCACAACGCAGGTGGGTCTATTTTTTCAATGGTCCGTTTAGTACCTGTAGGTCAACCGCTTCGTTAGCTCCTGACGTATACCGGCTTCGCCCGGTGCTTGTGATTATACCCTCGAAAAATTAATTGTCTTTACTAGTAAAGAACGCATGAAATTAACGTCAAAAGAACGTCAGCTAGCCGCTCATCAACTGATTGAAGCCAGTAAAAAGCCTTATTTAGTACGGGATATGCCACGTACAGTCTTGTATTTGACAGCGGATCAGGCTGCTAAACGGCAGGACTTGATTCCCCAGTTTGGTCTTTGACCGCTCGTTGCTAACGAAAGCCTACTCATGTTTACGGATCTTACGATTACCCTGTTTGCCGGTTTCAATGAAGTCGCTCTGCCCAAAGGATCTCAACTAGGCGCTATTGAAATGGATGGCTACGAGGTGAGCCTACAGGTCAAATCGGGTGGTGAAACCGAGTTAACATACCGTCAGTTTTATGTAGCTTTCAATCAGACGCCGACGGATTATAATCAGGGAATTCTTCGTTTGCTGAAAACGCTTCAGTTCTCCGACGGAACTACATCCGCAATGGTATACGAAGTTTATCCGTATCAGCCATCCGAAGTTTAAACGTATACGCCCTCTATCATGCAGCCCAACAGCAATCCGCTCAAAAATTACTTACTAACGATACGTACAGCGCTGAATTCGCCCGTATTCAACCTCAATACATCCGAAGACGATCCCTGGAAATCAGAATTTACTCAATTAATCAAGTTGCTCCACAGCGTATTGGTGCTGGCCGATCAGGCGGGTAAACGCGTTGATTTCCTGGACGATGTGGGTGTAAACGGTAAAATACAGGACATTACCTCGTTGATTAACTGGATGAATGATTGCCTGCCCGGTCTACCTGCCGAAAAGCCTGGCCAGCTTGCTGCCAATCGCTTAAACCGATACACGAATGAGGGCTGGGGGTATTTTGCCAACGGCTGTTTTTTCTCCGTTGGATTCGATGATGAACAGGCTTTCTTTATCGATGACCAGCGAGTTTATCTGAACCGTCATATCCGACGGGCTGTTACTGAACTGGAACAGTCCTTTTCGTTACCGTCATAAGCAACTCTATTAAACTATTTCTTGACAATTCAATTCTGCAAATGAGCAAACAGATTTACATTGCCCAAGCGGTTGCCTGGGCTAGATCCCGTGGTTTTGTTGACATTAAGGCCAATATAGAAGGGTATCCAAAACCAGGCGGCTTTGGTCGCCAACAGGATGGTCAAACATTTATTCCCGATGTAACGGCTCAGCAGTTTGAGCAGAAATCCTACTTTACCGTCGTACTTAAAACCGACCCGGTAGATGGGTTGATCTCTAAGCTCAAACTGCTCAATCAATTAGCGTTACGTGGAGGTGGCCAGCTCTATCTACTTACCCCTAAAGGTCACATGCCCTTTGCTAAGTCGGTAGCTGCCGATAGTGCCGTCACGGCAGAATTGATTAACCTGGGGTAGGTCTACTGTGATAGCCCTCCGTTATTTAAACCGTTCGTGCGCTTTCCGCTCCAGCGTCTCCCGATGATCGGGGTGGGCGATGTCGATCAGGGCACGGGCGCGTTGACGGAGATTTTTACCGTACAAGTCGGCAATGCCGTACTCCGTCACGATGTAGTGTACATGGGCTCGGGTGGTGGTAACACCCGCCCCTTCTTTCAGAAACGGAACAATTTTACTTTCGCCCCTGCTGGTTGTAGACGCTAAAGCAATAATGGGTTTTCCTCCCTCCGACAGCGTAGCGCCCCGAACAAAGTCCATCTGCCCGCCAACGCCCGAATACTGGTAGGTACCAATCGTATCGGCGCAGACCTGCCCGGTCAGATCAATTTCAATGGCCGAATTGATGGCCGTTACCTTAGGATTTCGGCGGATTATAGCCGTATCGTTGGTGAAGCTGGTCTGCTTCATCGCTACACCGGGGTTGTCGTTGATAAAGTCATACACTCGATGACTTCCCATTACGAAGGAAGATACAACCCGATAGGGGAGTACTACTTTGTGTTCGCCGGTAACGACTCCCCGCTCGATCAGATCGATAACGCCATCCGAAAACATCTCGGTGTGAATTCCCAGCCGTTTGTGATGGATGAGTTCGGCCACCGTAGCGTTCGGAATTCCACCAATACCCAACTGAAGCGTAGCTCCATCATCGACCAGCCCGGCAATGTAACGACCAATTTTTCGATCCAGATCGCTGATCGGCGCGGGCAATACCTCATAAATAGGCGTATCGACTTCAACGGCGGCATGTAATAAGGAAACGGGAATAAGCCCATCGCCGTGGGTACGAGGTACACGGGGGTTAATCTGAGCGATTACGTATTTAGCCGAATGAATGGCCGCCAGCGAGATGTCGACCGAAGCCCCCAGCGAACAGTAGCCATGCTCATCGGGGGGCGAAACCTGAATAAGGGCTACATCAATGGGTAGGATATTTCGCTGGAAGAGCAGGTGTATTTCGCTCAGAAAAATAGGCACGTAATCACCGATACCATCGGCCAACTGCTTCCGCATATTGGCGCCGATAAAAAAGGAATTCGGTCGGAACGAAGCCTGGTATTGCCGGTCCAAATAAGGCAACGGTCCTTCGGTGTGCATATGGCAAATCTCCACATCGCGCAGTTCATCGGCGCGGGCTACCATGGCATGGATGAGTGTATGCGGAGTTTGGGAAACACTATGGATAAAAACACGATTGCCGGACTGAATGGCCGAAACGGCTTTCTCTGGACTGGTAATGGGCAAATGAAACGCCATTGTGTGGTTGTATTAGTCAGAAATGAATGAATTCGAAGACAAAACTACCAACCGACCCAGCCTGTTTTTGTGATAACTACGGTCGGACTGCCTGATATTAATCATTGAGGAACTGCTGAAACCAGCGTCCTGACGATTTTATAATCCGTTTCTGGGTCCGAAAGTCGACATAGACAAGGCCAAAACGGGGTCTATAGCCTTCGGCCCACTCAAAGTTATCCAGAAAGGTCCAGACGAAATAACCGGCTACAGGTAAGCCTTCCTGCTTTGCCTGTAGCGTACTTTTTAGGTAATTCTGGTGGTAACTCATACGGGCCGGATCATGGACTAAACCCTGCTGAACCGTATCGTAGAAAGCCGCTCCACTTTCGGTAATGTAGATTTTCCTGACCCCTTCGTACTGCCCAAACTGGTGGATGATGCGGTACATAGTATCCGGGTTCACTTCCCAGCCCATCTCGGTAATCGTTTGTACGTTGCGTCGGAGGGGAGAGACGTCTTTTGCCCAGAGATACGGCATAAAATACGACTGCTCGACCACGGCACGGAAGTAGTGCTGAAGGCCGATGAAGTCGAAGTCGAACGCCAGCCGTTCCATGTCGCCGGGTTTCGCTACTTTTTTAGCAATGCCGCTTAAAAACGGTAATTCTCTGGTAGGGTAGCCCAGGCCAAGGGCGGGTTCGATGAAAAGCCGGTTCATCAGCGCATCGACACGCGTAGCAGCCGCCTGGTCGCGGGGAGTAAATGGGTCGATCGGCGAACAGGAAAACGTGGTGCCAACGTGCGCATCGGGTACGTTTTGTCGGACAATCCGCCCACCTTCTGCCTGAGCGAGTGCTGTATGGTGGATAGCAGGCAACAGATTCCGAAAACTCCGCCGACCCGGAGCGTGTTGACCAGTGAAGTAGCCCAGTACCGAAAACGCCAGTGGCTCGTTCAGAATAATCCAGTGCTTAACCTTATGGCCAAAAGCCAGGGTACAGATATTGGTGAACTCCGCAAACCAATCGACAATCTGCCGGTTGGGCCAGCCACCTTTCTGTTCGAGGGCGTGGGGTAAATCCCAATGATACAAGGTAATCCAGGGAGTAATACCCAACGCCAGACAATGATCGATCAGTCGATCATAAAAAGCGATTCCTGCTTCGTTGATACGTCCGCCCGACTGAGGGCCAACTCCATCGGGCAAAATACGAGGCCACGACAACGAAAAGCGAAACGCGTTAAATCCCAGCTCTTTATGAAGCAACAGGTCGGACTCGTAGCGGTCGTAAAATTCGCAGGCACTATCGGCCGTTTCGCCGGTTTTTATTTTCCCTTTCTGTTTGCTGAATATATCCCATACCGAAGGTGTGCGTCCATCACGGTCTACTGCTCCTTCAATCTGGTAAGCGGCTGTGGCAGTCCCCCAGGTAAAATCAGGTCCAAAGGCATGACGGTCAAAATCAGTTTGTAGCGTTGAGTTAAGTAACACAGCGTGTATGCGTTGTTTGCTGAACGCGCAAAGCTACCGGGTTACCCTAAAAGATAATCCCCAACCCGATAATTTAATATACAGGCGTATGGTAATGAATAATGAATAATGGATAATGGATAATGGATAATGAATAATGGTTGATAGCCTACCATTTTTCATTTTTCATTTTTCATTATCCATTATCCATTTTTCATTACTATTTATTAGCCACGACGGCCGAAAGGAGGCATGTTGCGGTTATAACGGGTATTGGATTGGGCCGCAAATAACCGATCGCGTTGAGCCGAGGTCAGTACGGCCAGCATATCCTGACGTTTGCGGAGCTGAAGCTGACGAAGGCCATCAGGGCTCATGCGGGACGTCTGCATGATGCGGTCGTAATTGTCCTCGATTTTATGCAGTTGCTTTTCCTGACGACGGGATAAGCCAACGAGGGCATCGATCCGGTCTATTTTCAGCTCATCCTGGAATTGATCCCTATCGTAGCGCTGGCCGCCATATTGGGGAGCACGGTTATCGAAAGGTTTTGAATATACGCCCTGAGCAAAGGTTACCGTAGTGGCAAAGGCGAAAAATGTAAGGGCGGTGGCGATGGTCTTTTTCATGATCAGTATCTGTTTTATTGTGCGTTACTGATTCTTAGAAGGAAAGCCACCACCAGCGTTTAATCGGCCTATGGGTCATTCTGGCTGAATGCCGGTTTCGACCCGACGAAGCCCTTGAAATCACTCCTGAATGACCTCTGAAATTTTCGTTTGGCGAGCCATTGCCTGGGCAAGTATACTGGCGATGATAAGCTGAAGCGCATGATAAATCATGATGGGCAGGAGCATAACCCCGGCCGTAGTGGCTGGAAACAGGACTTTTGCCATAACACTGCCTTGTACCAGCGATTTTTTGGAGCCGCAAAACAAGGCCGTGATGTTGTCTTCCCTGGAAAATTTCATGAACCGGCTGATGAGATAAACCAGACCAAAGACCAGGAAAAATAATCCCAGCATCAGCGACGCCAGCCAGGCCAGATCGCCCAGGGAGTAGTTGGCAAACAGGTTGAGCGAAAACGATTCGGAGAAAGACGTATACACAATGAGCAGGATGGTAAGTTGATCGCCATAGCGCAGGTAGGTCTTATATCGACTGGCAAACCAGCCCAGCCGTTTGTTAAGCAGCAGACCAAGTATAACGGGTACAATAACCTGGACTGTTAATTTGCCAATCACACTGCCCAGATCATACTGCCCGCTTGTATTGGTCAGCAAAACGCTCATCCAGAGGGGCGTAATGAATACCCCGATCAGGCTCGAAATGCTGGCGTTGAAAATAGCAGCCGGAAGGTTCCCCCCTGCAATAGATACCATAACCACCGACGAGGATACTGTGGAGGGGAGGACAGCCACATAAAAAATACCCAGCCATAGTAAGGAGGTTTCAGGTGTCATCAGCAGGGAGCGGACCGGGAGAACGATAGCCGGGAACAGAACAAACGTGGTCAGATGAATAACCAGATGCAGCCGATGATTGCGCAAACCAGCTCGTAGCTGATCCATATTCAGCCGAAGTCCGTAAAAGAAAAAGATGGCCGAAACACCATAGGTGGCTAGCGACGAGAGCGATAAAAGTCCTTCCTGTGTACCGGGTTCCGGCCAGAGTTTTGCCAGCCCGATCATGCCCAGCAACGCCAGAATAAACCAGTCGAGGCCAACCCGAGCCAGTAGATTACTTAACGAGGAATTTGTCATATGGTAACGTTGGGCAGAGAGCTGTCAGAGAAACAGTCGGGCAATGAGTTGTCTTGGGATTTTTGCCCAAAAGTAAGCGTAAGGGATTACTAATACAGGTCTAAACCCTACAACAGCTTCACAATATAGTTGATTAGTTTTTTTACGGTGTCGGTATAGGGCGGATAAATGAATTTCATAGTTCCGAAATCGCGGTACATCACCCCCCGTTGATTTGAGAATTCCTGAAATCCGTGAAACCCGTTCGACTTACCGATGCCGCTGTGATTGACACCCCCAAAAGGCAAATCAATAGCCGAGAATTGGATCAACGCATCGTTGACTACCGTATCGCCTGCCGACGTATGCTCCAGAATATAGTTTGTATGCGCCCGGTTGCGGCTATGAATGTAAAGCGCCAACGGCTTTTCACGTCGGTTGACTGTTTGCAGAGCCTCATCCAGATCGTTGAATGAGACGACCGGTAAGATTGGCCCAAAGATTTCATCCTGCATCACCTGCATGTCGTCCGTCACGTTTTCCAGTACGGTGGGTTCGAGGAAATTTTGGGCAGGGTTCACCTTCCCGCCATACGCAATAGTAGCCCCTTTGGCCAGCGCATCGGTCAGTGTTTGGTGCAGTCGTTGAAAATGGCGGTTGTTGACAATCCGGGCATAACTGTCCGACGATTCGACGACGGATTGACCATCGGGGCTGTACATTTTTCGTAAGCGCTCCTGAAGGAGTTGTAGAAACGGCGATTTAACCGACTGATGTACCAGCACATAGTCGGGCGCAATGCAGGTTTGGCCCGCATTCAGACATTTGCCCCAGGCCAGTTGTTCGGCAGCCTGGCTTAAATTAGCTGATTCATCGATAATGGCCGGTGATTTACCACCGAGTTCGAGTGTTACCGAGGCTAAGTGTTTGGCCGCAGCCGTCATGACAACCCGACCAACGGCCGGGCTTCCGGTGAAAAAGATGTGGTTAAATGGTAGGTCAAGCAGCGCCTGTGAAACCATCGCATCCCCTTCAAAGACAACGACTTCTTCCGGCGGAAACAGCTCGCTTATCATCTGCCTGAGTAGCGCCGAGGTGTGGGGTGTCAGTTCAGACGGTTTCAGAATAGCTACATTCCCAGCCGCAAGGGCTAATACCAGCGGACGGATACTCAACGAAACCGGATAATTCCAGGGCGAGATGATCAACACATTCCCTTTGGGTTCATGACGGATGTAGCTGCGCGTTCCGAGCAGGGGTAATGGAGTGGGTAACGCCTGAGGTTTCATCCAGCCCTTCAGATGTCGGAGCGCATACTTGATTTCGGCATGAAGTGGAATCAGGTCGCCGATCATGACTTCGGCCGATGGTTTCCGAAAATCATCATACATGGCCTGCTGAATGTCCTTTTCATGAACCGTAATCCAGGTTTGGATGCGTCGGATGCGTTCGCTTCGCTGGTCAACAGTGGTCAGCGCCTGTTGAGGAGCCTGCCGACGCTGGGCATCAAAGGCAGCCTGAATCGTAGGGTGAACGTCAATTTTCGGAGCTGAAGTGGTCATAGGGTAAAGGGTTACGGTTTACCGTATTCGGTTTTGGAAAGATTAGTTAAACGTGTTGCTGATAGACTGGTTCAAGGTTGCGATAGTCCACCGTAAACTGAAAACCGTAAACCGAATACTTTTTACGATAAAAATACAAAATAATGGTTGATATGGATTTACAGGATGAATCGTTTATCTTAGCTGAAACTTTATCACCAATATTGGATGTCGCTCGTTAGTGATAATATCCGCTACCTGCGCAAGCTCAATGGGTTGACGCAGGAGCAATTCTCTCGAAAAATTAATATAAAGCGTTCGCTACTTGGAGCTTATGAGGAGGGCCGTGCCAATCCGAATCAGCAGAACATGCAGGCGATTGCCAAAGCGTTCAACACAACCGTTGAGTTATTGACGCGGCAGGACCTGCGGAAAATTCGCGAAACCCCGAATCTAAGTATCCCGCTTGGGCAAGCTTCAAAACCAATAGATTCACGGTCCTCGTCTATTCGTACCGACGGAAAGCTTGACGCGGACGAAAACGACCCATTTCAACATCCCGATTTCCCGGATATTTTTGCCCAGCCGTCACCATCGATCCCCGAGCCACAACCTTTATCGTCGGTACTGAACAAGTATTACAAAACCCAGGAAGAATCCCGCCGACCAACCGAGCATCCTATACCGGGACCGCCCGTGATTACGTCGCCAATTCGGCCAGAACAGTCACGCCAGCCAGCCTCGTTTCAGTCGGTGCAGCCGAGTGTTCGGCCTATCAATCAGCCAGTCCAACCGGCTGTCGATGAACTCTTTGGTCAGTCTTCGATTCCAAGGTCAACGATGCCTGCTCCCCGACAGGAGGAGCCGCTGACATTCAATAACGTATATAAGGACTCGTTTGGATCGGTACCCGCTTCGGGTGGATCACAGTCGGTAGCTCCCAGTATTCCGGTGGTCATGCAGCGGCTCTTTGGTGAGTATAGACAACGACATCAGCAACCCGATTTCCTGTATCGATTGCCAGCTATGCAACTGCCCACCTTGCCCGAAGGCCATTACCGCGCGTTTGAGGCAGGAGATGATTTCGTATTTCCGGGGGCGCTGCTTGTCGGTCGGTTTATCCGGAATTGGTTCGATATTTCCGATGGAAAGCAGTATGTACTCTTGGTTGCCTCGGCGGGGTCGGGGATCTGTTGTCGACGTGTGTATAATCAGGTAAAAATAAAAGGGACTTTATTGCTAACTGCCGACCGGGCCGATATTCCGAATCTTGAAATTGCCTTAAAGGAAGTACTGGAGGTTTGGGAGGTTTGTGCTTTTGTGAGTCAGACCATGCCCCCGCTTCCGCCCAATATGGATCGGCTTCGGCAACTCATCGAAGAGATGCGATTTGAAGTGGAAAGACTGTAATCTGTTTAAGGTTTCAGGTTGGCTGGCGCAAAACTTATTGATGCGCCAGCCAACCTGAAACCTTAAACTTGAAACAATAAAATAGAACTCTATCTACCGATTAGTCGTTGGGGAGTATACCAACGTGGTCACCTGCTTTTAAAGGTAAAAGTTGCTGTTCTCGATACGAATACGTAATCAACAAGCCTGCTCAATCAGTTTAGTTCGTATCGCTTTTTCGCCCCTTCCTCTAAGAATGGGGCTTTGGACACTGGTTTTTCCGGGTACCAAAGCCCCTGCTGTTCAGATACGCGGATAAGACCGTATTTTTGCGGCTATGCGTTATTTTCTTCAATTGGCTTATCGAGGAACCAACTACCACGGCTGGCAGCGTCAGCCGAATGGACTGAGTGTTCAGGAAGTACTCGAAACAGCCCTTTCGACCGTATTACGTCAATCCATAACCATTGTGGGCAGCGGCCGAACCGATGCGGGTGTACATGCCCGTGAGCAATTTGCCCATTTCGAAACCGAAGCTTCACTTCCCGCGCATTTGTTACGTTCGTTGAACAGCCTGATTCCACCCGATATTGCTGTCTATGACTGCTTTCCCGTACGAGCCGACGATCACACTCGTTATACAGCTACCTTTCGCTATTATCAATACCAGATTATCCGGCGGAAAGACCCGTTCATGGAAGGACTTGCTTATGTGTTTACGCCGTCACTGGCTGTAGAGCAGATGAACGAAGCAGCCTCTCTTTTTCTGAATCATACTGATTTTGAAAGTTTTAGTAAAGTGAAAACCGACGTTCGAACGTTCCATTGTCAGATCTATTGGGCCTATTGGGAGCAAAAACCGACTGGCGATTTAGTGTTTCACATCCGGGCAAATCGATTTCTGCATGGTATGGTACGGGCTATAGTTGGCACATTGCTGGCTGTAGGGCAAGGGCGACTCTCCGTGGCTGATGTTGAGCGAATCATCCTGGCTCGTGATCGCAGACAGGCCGGGCGAGCGGCTCCGGCCGAAGGGCTGGCCCTTGTACAGGTAGGGTACCCGATAGAGGTGTTTACTAATAAAAGTAGTGAGTAGTTAGGAGCGAGGAGTGAGAATAGCTGACGCATATTTTCTCTTGTTGCGTCAGCTATTCTCACTCCTCGCTCCTAACTACTCACTACTTTTTCCTACATTCGTCTTGAAGCAAAAACAACGTCTCTTGAGAATAGGAACAATCATATTAGCTGCGGGCGACTCTTCCCGTATGGGTGGTGATCCCAAACAATTGTTGATTTACAAAGGGCAAACCCTCATCCGACGGATTACCGAAAGTGCTTTAGCCCTGCAACGTGGCCCAGTGGTGGTCGTGCTTGGGGCCAATCGCGAACAAATTATACCAGAGCTGACAGGATTGCCTGTCACACTTATCGATAATCCTGGCTGGGCTTCCGGTCAGGCATCTTCATTGAAAACAGGACTGGCGGCACTCTACCTGACACATAAAGATATAGATGGTCTATTGGTACTTCATACCGATCAGCCATTGGTGTCGCTTGGGCTATTACTGCATATGCTTGAGGTGCGAAACGAGTTGGACAAAGGGATTATCGCCTGTCGATACGGAACACAGATCGGAGTACCCGCTATCTTCCATCGTGATTATATCACGGAACTACTTCAGTTAGACGGCGATAAAAGCCTGCAATGGATCATTGTCCGTCACCGGGACGATTGTGCCGAAGTGCCATTTGAAGCGGGCTCGATCGATTTGAATACCAAACGGGATGTTGAGTTATTTCAACAGGCACATATGGAAGCACACTAGGTTTGACTAAACACAGAGACACAACGGGCTCCAAGTTTTATAGATATATTGCGAGTCGGTCTCTGTGTTTCTGGTATTTCTGCGTTTAACTATATGCAAAAACTTACAACGGCTCATGATCTCCAACGGCGAGTTTCGGCGATTCTGCAAACGGTAGAACAGGAGTTTGGTTCGCTGACCGACGGGCAACTTCGCTGGAAACCGGCCCCCGACCGCTGGAGTATTGTCGAGTGTTTACAGCACCTGAATCTGGCCGAACGATTCTACATTCGAAATATTCAGCATAAAGTCGATAAGTTGGGTTTAGTCCAGACCGTAGCAACGGACCAGGTGTTGCAAAGCGATTGGGTAGGAAAAGCGCTGCTGTTTGCGGTAGATCCACAAGGGAAAGTTAAACTACCCGCACCCGGCATGATTCGTCCCCGATCGGCCCCCGACCTAAATCCGGCTGATGTGCTGAGTCAATTTATGGATCTACAAACGCTGCTGCGCGACTTGTTGGATAAAGCGGTTTATCTCGACTGGAATCAGGACAAAGTTATGACGCTGTTTGGTAACTGGATCAAGATTCGGCTGGGCGACGCGTTTCTGATGTTGGTGGCCCATACCGAGCGGCATCTAAAGCAAGCTCTGCGAGTTAAAGCAGAATTGGGTACTTTTGCTCAGTCTTAATGAATAACTGGTTATGAGCCTTAAAGAACAAGTATCTTCTCAGCTGAATCAACTGTCAGAAGCGGAACTGGCGAAGGTGTCACAGTATATTATAGAATTGCAAGGGCAATTGCCCCCGCGCCGGACCAAGAACAACGCATATTTAACTGTGCGAAAGGCATTGGAAGACGTTAGCGGTTCTATTAGCCAGTCTACCATTGTCGAACGTGAAGATAGAATATGATCTATTTTTTTGATTCCTCAGCGTTAGTTAAATACTATACAAACGAAAAAGGAACTGAGCAGGTAACCGCTATTATTCAGGACCCTGATACCTACATATTTATTTCGCAATTGGCTTGTATTGAAATCAAAAGTTCGCTGGCTACCAAATGCCGTACAAGTCAAATTGACCATCAAGAATGGCTAAATGCCATGCAGGCATTTGAGGAATCCTTAACTAATTTTTACATTGAACCGATTAGTAGAGAGGTTTGTCGGTCGGCTGAACAGTTGATTCAGACATTTGCTGTTCGACATTCGCTACGTACATTGGATTCTATTCAATTGGCAACTTTCCAACAGCTTCCGTATCCGACTGTGATTCTGGCTAGTGCTGATGAACGAATGAACGGGTTAGCTCGTGAACTAGGCTACATTACCTGGAACCCGAATACCCTGTAAAAAATATATAACCTATGATTTGAATGAAACAGTATTTGACCCAAGACCCCTGGAACATTGTTGAAGAAGGTTTTCACCGTGACTATAACGAAATTACCGAAAGCCTGATGTCACTCGGCAATGGCCGGTTAGGGCAGCGGGGAAACTTTGAAGAAAAATTTACCGGCAAAACCCTTCAGGGCAACTACGTGGCCGGCGTGTATTATCCCGACAAAACCCGCGTAGGCTGGTGGAAAAACGGCTATCCCGAGTACTTCGCCAAAGTCCTGAACGCGGCCAACTGGATTGGCATCGACATCGATATTGAATACGAAACGCTCGATCTGGCACATTGTGAGGTGCGCGATTTTCGGCGGGTGCTGAATATGCAGGAAGGTTTTCTGGAGCGTTCGTTTATCGCCCGGCTGAAAAGCGGCAAGGAAGTACAGGTCATTGCCAAACGATTCTGTTCGATTGTCGACGACGAATCGGGAGCCATTCGCTATGCTATCAAACCCCTGAACTTCGACGCCAAAATTACCATAACTCCCTATATCGACGGCGACATCCGCAACCGTGACGCCAACTACGACGAAACCTTCTGGGATGAAGTACGGAAGGAAACGGGCTATGGCGAAGCATACATCGAACTGCGGACGCGCAAAACGGGCTTTCACGTCGCTACGGGAATGTGCGTTGAGATCGAGCAGGATGGCGTTCGGGTTGATTATCAATCCCAGCCGATCAAGTATGAAAAGTATGTGGCCAATCGGATTACGCTCGACTGTCGGCAAGGGCAGGAAACAGTTATTTATAAATTCGGAGTCAATCTGTCGTCGCTGAATTACGACTCCGATACCATTATCAAAGAGGCCCGGCACTATATCCAGCGAATTACGCGTAAAGGCTTCGATAAAATGCTCTTTGAGCAGAAGCAGGCCTGGGCCGATAAGTGGAAAATGGCCGACATTGTTATTGAAGGCGACATTGCCGCTCAGCAAGGTATTCGGTTCAATATTTTTCAGTTGAATCAGACCTATACGGGCGAAGACGAACGGTTGAATATTGGCCCCAAAGGCTTTACGGGCGAAAAATACGGCGGTTCGACCTATTGGGATACCGAAGCGTACTGTTTGCCTTTCTACCTCGCCACCTCCGATCAGAAAGTAGCCAGAAACCTGCTGGTATATCGGTATAAGCAGCTTGGGAAAGCCATCGAAAACGCGCAGAAATTAGGTTTCCGGGCGGGTGCAGCTCTGTATCCGATGGTGACGATGAACGGTGAAGAATGCCATAACGAATGGGAAATTACGTTCGAAGAAATTCACCGGAACGGGGCCATTGCCTACGCCATCTACGATTACGTTCGGTACACGGGCGATGAGCAGTATCTGGTCGATTATGGGCTGGAGGTTCTTATTGCCATCAGTCGGTTCTGGAGCCAGCGCGTCAACTGGTCGAAGGCGAAGGAAAAGTACGTGATGCTGGGTGTGACGGGCCCTAATGAGTATGAAAACAACGTCAATAACAACTGGTACACTAATTACATAGCCGCCTGGACACTCCGCTATACCTCCGAATCGGTAGCTAAAGTTAAGGAACTGGACCCCGCAAAATATGCCGAACTGATCGACCGGATTCATTTCCGTGAAGAGAAAGAACTGGCCACCGCCCGGCAGATCATCGATAACATGTACCTGCCAGCCGATGAATCAATGGGTGTGTTTTTGCAACAGGAAGGTTTCCTGGATAAAGACCTGATGCCGGTTTCGGACATTCCGAAAGGGCAGCGGCCCATTAATCAGAACTGGTCGTGGGATCGAATTCTGCGATCGTGTTTCATCAAACAGGCCGATGTGTTGCAGGGAATTTACTTCTTTGAAGACGAGTTCAATACGGATACACTCCGACGTAACTTTGAGTTTTACGAACCCATGACGGTTCATGAGTCGTCGCTATCACCCTGTGTACACAGCATCTTAGCCTCGAAACTAGGTCTCAAAAAGAAGGCCTACGAAATGTACCTCCGCACCGCCCGGCTCGACCTTGATGACTATAATAACGATACCGAAGATGGCTGCCACATTACCAGCATGGCCGGAACCTGGCTGGCCGTGGTGAAAGGCTTTGGCGGATTGCGGGTCGAAAACCAGCAGTTGGTGTTGAATCCCTCTTGCCCCGATAACTGGACGGCCTTCTCATTTAAGATCCGGTTCCGGAATGCACTCCTGGAAGTAACAACTACTCAGACCGACACTACGGTTCACAACTATTCTGGGGAGCCAGTAACCCTCCGTCTGTTTGGGAAAGAGGTCGTGGTGAAACCCGAAAGCAAAAAAACGGTGGGTAGTAAAGTTGAGGCATAACCAATCTGATCTTAATACAGTTACTAAATTGGAGTGGGCTTTTTATGCCGTTCAGGCGTAGAAAGCCCACATTTTTTATAGATGGCATATGAACAAAGGTTGTGTGTTCTGTATGGCAGTGATCGGTAAATTTGCCCGGTTACTGCTTAAAGACTGAATGACGGTTCATATCCACTTTATGATGCTTCATAGGGACGAACTGCCGGTTCATTCGGTAAATGGTTGACGGATTTTACTGAAAATGACCATCTTAAGCGCTTTTACCTAACTGAGATCGTACTTCATGACGTTTACCACCTGGAATCTGCTGTTTACGGGAATGGTCAGCTCGATTTTAATGCTGAACATCGTGCAGTGGGGCATTTACCGCGAGCGTCTCTATGGCCTTTACACGCTGTATATGCTGGCCTGGTTGGTGTACTTTAGTTTGAGGGTGGCCGAGATTTACCATTACGTATCAAACAGCACCTGGTATTTTGTGCGAGTGGCCGCGCCTATGTTTGCCTATTTCGTCTACTTCGATTTTGCCAATGCGCTGATTCAGATTCGGGACCGGTTGCCGGTGTTGTTTCGCTGGTTTACGGCCGCCAAAGGGCTCATTCTGGCCTATGTCGTCTTAATGGCGGCTTTGTGTTTCGTCGTTGATGAGTGGTATCCGACCCTTTACGATGTTGCCCATACGTCGATGCGACTCTTCATGATTGGCCTGGCGGGATATGGCGTCTGGCGCATCTACCGACTAAATGGTGTTGTGCCGAAGTATGTAGCCCTCGGGTCTGGATTTATTTTGATAGGCGGAGCCGCTTCGATGGTATTGACGGCGGTGGGGCTTAAGCTGAAAGAGCCTGATTCGTTTCTGGATGCACCCCTGACCTATTTTGAATTTGGGATACTGGCCGAACTGATCTGCTTCACCCTGATTTTAGGCTATCGACAGCGTCGGGCGGCTATAAAAAGTGCCATAGTAGAGCAACGCCTGGCCCGCGAGCGGGAGCTTTTACAACGACAGCGGCTTGAGTCAGAGCTAACAACCGAAAAGCTTCAGCAACAGATGTCGGCCGTGCAGATGATGGCCTTACAGTCGCAGCTCAACCCCCATTTTTTATTTAACAGCCTCAATACGCTGTCGTCGCTCATTGCCGATGATCCGAAACAGGCTGAGCGGTTTGTCGATGAAATGTCGAGCGTGTATCGGTATCTGCTACGTAACAATGGCAGTGAGTTGACCACCCTGCAAACCGAACTAGGCTTTGTAGAGTCGTATTACCATCTGCTTAAAACCCGCTATGGCGCTGGCATAAATCTGGATAAAACTGTTGATGACCGCTTTTTACAGTATAGGCTTCCGCCCTTGACACTTCAGCTGCTGCTCGAAAATGCGGTAAAGCATAACATCGTTTCGGCCGAACAGCCGTTGTCGATTCAGTTGGATACTAATCCAGATGGCTGGTTACGTGTACGGAATACACTCCAGCGAAAATCAACGAACCGGGTCAACTCGACGCAGAAAGGCCTATTAAACATCCTGTCGAAATACCAGCTGCTGGGTCAGGAAACCCCAGTTGTAGAGGAAACCGAAACCGATTTCGTCGTTGCCCTGCCCTTGATTAAGTAAACGGATGCATCGACGTTATGTCTGAGTCTACTGTGGGTTCGGTTACTTTTAACCGACCCTGTGGGGTGGTTCGCCACTGCGATTCTCAAAACCTATTGCACCGTTCGGTTTTGAGAAACCTCACAGGGTCAGATGCTCACATCTGACACCACACGCTCCAATTGCCATTTGCAGATAGATGATGACTGACCAAGTCGATTATCTTTGTTAATCAATGCACCTGTTCAGCGGCTATGTTTACTCGTTTCTATCTTTGTCTGCCATTATTGGGAGTATTGGTTATGGTTGCTATAGCAAGCGTTGCTCAGTCTGTTCCCAATCCGACCGATACCAGTTACGTAATGGCTTTGTTGAAAAAAGGAGAGGCTGTCGAAACCAGCCAACCTACCACAGCATTGACCTATTACCAGAAAGCCTTTGCCTTCTCGAAGAAAATAAATTTTACCAAAGGTTACTTTGAGAGTATCCGACTACTGGCTTATCAACTCAATAATCTGGGGCGACACGAAGAAGCCCGGAAAATTGCCCTGGCAGCTGTACAGAAAGCGAAACAGGATACGTCAAAACGGCACCTGGGGCTTAGTTATTTTGCCGTAGCCAATACAGCGCTACACATGGGCCGATACCAGGAGGCTATCCCTAACTACCAACAGGCCGCCACTTATATGCGCCAACTTGGGAGCCTGCGTACTATATCGGCCATTTATCAAAACCTTGGATTAATTTATAAACACCAGAAAATGTATCAGCAATCGCTCGACTACTATGGTAGAGCCCTGGCAATTGATACGACCTGGACGAAGGAACCTGCCGACCGTCGGGCGATTGCCGGCGATTATTTCAATATGGGTGTGGTATATAGTGACCTGGGCAAAAACCGAGAGATGCTCTCTTATTATCGAAAGGCCAGACAATGGATTGACCCTAAAACCGACATCGATTTTATGGTCAATCTCTATAATAACCTGGGTTTTGAGTACACCCTTGCGAAGCGATATGATTCGGCCCTGTATTACCGACGCGAATCGCTCAGGCTAAGCCGAGTTCTAAACAATCCTCGTCATGAACTCCATCAGCTCATGTCGCTGGCTCAGACGCTTAACCAGACGGGCGATTATCGCCAGGCTAAAAAAATGCTTGATCAGGCGAATGCACTTGCCGAAAAAACCAAACCTGGCTTAACCGAGCTGGATAATATTTACCGCGAATACTTACTGGCCAGTTATGGTCTTAAGGATTATAAAGCGTCGGTAGAGTGGATGGATAAGCTCATGGGTATTAAGGACTCGCTGACTACCAAAGAAACGAAAGTGTTATTAGAAGAATATGAAGTGAAACTCAAACAGGCAGAAGCGCGACAGCAGTTGGCCGAAAAACAACGTCACATCGATCTGTTACAGGAAAAACAGGCGCGTCAGAATTTATGGCTTCTTATTGTTGGACTGCTTGTCGTTGGCATTATCGGCGCGTTGGGGTTCGCTTACCTGTATACCCGCCAGCGCCAACAGTCAGCTCATAATGCCTTGCTGGCGGCTCAGCGTGAGCGCGAACTGGCCGTGGTGCAGTCGGAATTGCAGGGGCAGCAGAAGGAACGATTACGAATTTCGAAAGAGATGCACGACGATCTGGGGGCTTCCCTGACAGCGATTGGGTTACTGAGTGAGGTAGTGAAAAGTCGGATGGGGCCAAACACCACGCCCGAAATTGAAAAGATTTCGAGCATATCGGCTGAGATGGTAACGGCCATGAACGAGATCATCTGGTCGCTGAACACCAAAAACGACAGCCTGAACGGCCTGATCGCCTACACCCGGTCGTATGCCAGCGAATTTATCGACAATACACCCCTTATTCTGAAAACGGATGTTCACGAATCACCCCAGGAGATTGCCATGCGAGGGACTGACCGCCGGAACGTGTTTCTGACGGTGAAAGAAGCGCTCAACAACGTGGTCAAACACGCGCAGGCTACACGGGTGACGCTGATAATGCGCCCGGAAACAGACCAACTAGTAATTGAGGTAGCCGACAACGGGCATGGATTTACACCTTCTGAAAGGTCGTCTTTGCGGAATGGACTGGGAAATATGCAGAATCGTATGGCCGAATCGGGCGGAACGTGCGAAATTATTTCGACTTCGGCGGGTACACACGTAAAAATTACATATCCATACCCACCTGTCGCTATGGACAAAATACTACAAACGTAGTATAGCATTGAATTGAAAAAACGGTCAATATTGCTGGATGAAAACCCCCATTACGGTTGCCATCGTTGAAGACAAAGAGCCAATCCGTCAATCGCTAGCCATTCTGGTCGACGGAGCCGATGGATTTGCTTGTCAGGCTACCTTCGAAACGGCCGAAGCGGCACTGGCGTATCTACCGGGTCATTGCGTGGATGTTGTGCTGATGGACATCGATCTGCCGGGCATGAACGGTATCGACTGTGTACGACACCTCAAAGCCCTGTGTACCCAAACGCAGTTTATGATGTGTACCATGTACGACGAGGACGAAACCGTGTTCGAAGCCCTCAAAGCGGGCGCTAACTCCTATATTCTGAAGCGTAGCCCACCCCACAAACTGCTCGAAGCCATTCAGGAACTATACGAAGGTGGATCACCCATGAGCAGCACCATTGCTCGTAAAATCGCTGTTTCCTTTCATGTAAGCCCCACGGCTACCAGCGAACTGGACGTACTGACCCCTCGCGAACGCGAAATTCTGGATCGACTGTCGAAAGGTCATAGTCATAAAGAAGTTGCCGAAGAGTTATTCGTTAGCCCAACGACCGTTCGCAAACACATCTTCAACATCTACGAAAAGCTCCAGGTCCACTCCAAAGTGGAAGCCGTGAATAAGTACCTAGGGAGAAGACAATGATTGAATTATTGAATGATAGAATGATTGAATAGACGGAAAGAGAGCTTATTCAATCATTCTATCATTCAATAATTCAATCATTAAAATCATACAAATGCGGTATTGATGGGCCTTGGTTGGGTGGATAGTTTTGCCTCGGTGATTGACGGTAATCGCCAATGTAAAACAGCCAAGCATCATGAAAACGCTCATTCTTTTCGTAGGATTCGTATTGATTTTCAGCGCCTGTAAAAAAGGGGATAACGACGTAAATCCGCGGAAACCCGCCGAAGCCGTTGCGGGCTCGTATAAACTAACTTCTTTCTACTACGCAGCCGGTACCGACGAGATCGACCTGCCCAAACTCCCATACTCGCAAGGCGGACAAACCATTTCGGGTACAGTACGACTGACCGCTACCGACGACGATCATGTTACGATGACCCTCACGCTCAAAGCCACTGGTCAGCAGGATGCGTCTATTGATATTGATAATGTTGAAGTGCAGAAATCCAGCGAAGCGTATGGCCTCTATGTCGATGGCGAGCTGGTGGCCGATGCCGACGGTGGTTCGATTATCTTCAACCTGTCGGAAACGGACGCACAATCGGGTGAATCACTGGCCTTAAAGTTCAACGCGTCCAAATAGATCGGCCATGAAACCCAGCATCATACGCATTGCTTTTTTGGTACTGGCCGTTATGGCTCTGCATACCTCGGTCCGGGCTCAGGGCCGCAACCGGATACTATTCATCGGTACGCCCGTGGCAGTTGGCGTAGGCCGATACAATGGAACGGGTTTCCAGACAGGCCTGGATATTCGCTATCAGCAGCCGTTGGGAGCCAACTTTGCCATCACGGGGAAGACCGGTATGGAGTACTTTCTGGTAAAAGGTCGCTACAAGGACTATTATCGGTATTACTACAATACGGCTTCCGGCATCTCCATCCCCATCACGGTGGGTCCACGCTTTTACATCATCGACGGTTTACATGCAGGGCTCAACTTTGGTGTCGATATTGGGGTCAGTCAACTGGCGACTACTGCCTTTCGGTTTGAGCCCATGTTCGGCTATGCGATACGATTGGCTAATGGAAGTTATGTGGATGTAGGAACTAGTTTCATTACCAGTTTCAGTCAGGGGAGTGGGGCATTTTCTTTCAATTTCGCTTATGGATTGAATTTCGGTCGTTAAGTGGTGTTGCTGATCTGTCCAACATCCCGAACAGGTAAAGCTGTTCGGGATGTTGGCTTTTCTGTAAGTGGTTTGGTTTTCTGGACCAACTATTCAGGCAGGATTACCAGATACTAAATGGGTATGGCCGATACCACTCTTGTCCACCTATTTTTGCTGCCTAACAGATACAATGACCAATGGAAGAAGTTTTTTCACCCGATCAGCGCTACAAAGTGAGTTTTGCCAGTAATGAAATTCGCATGAGCCACTGGATTGATCAACCTTATTTAATCCGAGTGAGTGATGATGTCACGTTGTTTAAGCTTGATTATTTGTGGTCTGGTGATGATGTGAAATGGCTAGACTCCTCGACGGTTACGATGCACCTTCGGCTTTATCCCGGTTTATTATCCTGCGAGGTTACGCTGGATATCGAGAAAAATCAGGGTTGGGTAAAAGGGCAGGCAGGCGCCATGATGGGTACATTAGAAGAAGTTCAGCGCTGGATCAATACCCTCGAAAATCCATCTAAATTATATCGGTAAATTATCAATAGAACCGCACCGGGTGCGGTTCTATTCTTACTTGTTCATTTGCGTTAAATGGGTAAACGGAAACGATTTTTTGGCAATATATACTTCCTGGCCGGGGTAGGTTTGTTTCTGTTTTCCTGCCAGCCTGCCGACTCGCCAAAACAACTTACACCCGCGTTTTATCACTGGAAGGCAACCTACAATCCGACCGCATCTGAACTTGACCTGCTCAGGAAAGTACAGGTTAAAACACTGTATCTGCACCTGTTCGATGTGGATTGGGATGCGAAAACCCGGCAGGCGGTTCCTAAAGCGTTGATCCGGTTTCGGCAAAAACCGATGGGTCATATCGTACCGGTTGTGTTCATCACCAATCGGACGTTGCTGAACCTGACATCGGCGAGTTTACCCGAACTGGCTACACATATTTCCGAAACCATTCGGCAAATCAGCCAACAGCAGGCTATTGGTTTTCAGGAAGTCCAGTTTGACTGCGACTGGAGCACCCGTACCCGCGATCGCTATTTCCGGCTGCTGAAGCTGTTGAGCACTCAACTTCGTTGCCCGCTCTCGGCTACCATTCGGCTTCATCAAATCAAGTACACCGACCAGACGGGAATACCACCCGTAAGTCGGGGCATGCTGATGCTGTATAACTTGGCCGACTGGAAACGGGCTGATACACGCAATTCCATTTATGATGCCGAAGTAGCGAACCAGTATTTGTCGTACGTAGCCACTTACCCGTTACCGCTCGACCTGGTCCTGCCTCTGATTCGCTGGACAGTCGTATATCGAAACAATCGCTTTCTGACGTTTCTGAATAACATAGACCGAAAGGCGCTGATAGACAGCCGTTTTCTGGCAATACAGGCCGACACTAACCGTTTTGTAGCGAACCGCGATACGTTAGCTTTTGGGTTTTCTATTCGACGGGGCGACTTGTTCCGGGCCGAAGCCGTTTCGGCTGACGTGTTAATGACTGAAAAAAATAGAGTGCTTCATCAGATTAGCAACCCGACCGTTACATTTACATTATACCACCTAGATTCTACCGTTCTATCGGCTTATTCCCGTGAAACCATCCAAACCCTCCTCCATTCGATTCCGTAAGATTGCCCTGTCTGTTGCTGTACTGCTGGGTTTTGCCTGTGGCCCTTCCTTCGACCCCAACGAGTTCATGAGCTTTTTTCAACCCGAATCGGCAACGATGCTGCCGAGTGATCGGGGATTTGTCTTCTCTCCACAACTTTATGCCGATACCGAATGGGGAGTGTACCCGGAAGACACGATTGTCGTCGATGAGAATGTAAAAGCCTGGGCCGAATATGCTGGGGGGGGATTGTCCGAAACGGAAGTCAGTAAGGCATTGTATAGCGAAGAGGCTGAAGCCGTTACAAAGCTCACCTCGGCGTTAGAGCGGACCAAAGCCCCGGCTGTATCGTATCTGAAATTTGCCTGGTCGGCCGACGATGGACAGGCAAATCCATGGTCGGCTGATGCAACTCCCGTAGATAGCGCCAGACTACCGCAACTGCTGGAGGAAGCAAAATCCACTTACAAGACCACCAATGATGCTTTTTTGAAAGAACGGTATGCGTTTCAGGCAGTAAAGCTGGCTTGTGAACTGGCCGACTACAAACAGGCGTCAAACTTGTATGACCAGCTTGTCAAGCCGTTGCCTAAAAAGACGTTCATGAGCGACTGGGCGTTGTGTCGCCGGGCGGGGGCATCGTTGGCATTGGGCGATACGTCGCTGGCGATTTATGAATTTGCGCAGGTATTTGATCGGTGTCCATCGCGCCGGAGAGCGGCCGAAACGAGTCTGCGGAAATACGGCATCAAGTTCCACGACGAAGCGCTGCAGTACGCCAAAACCGATGGGGAGCGGGCTGCCGTTTATGCCTTATGCGCCATTCAACCCGGTCAGGACGCCCTCGAATTGCTTAAAGCGTTGGTCCATCTGGCACCTAAAAACCCGCTGGTCGAGCTGGTGATGGCGCGGGAAATCAACCGGAACGAATATTATTTCTTTATCGATGGGCCGGAATACATGAGCAGTACGATGAGTATGGAGCCCGATTCAGTTGGATTCGTTGGTCGTAAGGCAGAGTCGGTTACGTACTTCGATAAGCTTCGGTCGTTTGCCCTCGAATCAGCGGAAAGCAAAGAACTTGGCGATGGGGCTTTCTGGTACACAGCGGCTGCCTACCTGGACTACATCGGAAAAGACTATAAAGAGTCACAAACGCATCTGGATCAGGCAGCTCAGCTACCGACCAACAATCCGAACCTGAAAAAGCAGATTGCGTTACAACGTATGTTGCTGCTGGCCGCTCAAACCTCAGCCATGACGCCCGAAGTAGAGAATCAACTCATTGGGTATCTGGAAGAGTTTGATACGACTCAGAGCTTTCGGCTAAATAATGCGTTTGTCGCTACCTGCAAACAGTTTGCGTCAATTTACCAGCAGAAACAAGAAACTAAAACTGGATGGTTTTCCAGTTGTTCGCGTTCGAAAACATCTGATGTAGACGGCCCGAGTCAGGCGAAAGCCTACCTGCTAACCATGTTGACGACTCAGGGCAATGGCGATTTTTCGAGCATCGGCGACCCTATTGCCATTGAAGATTCGATTCCGTCAATCACCGTTCAGCAGACACTTGTCTACGCCAACCAGAAAAGCTTAACGGACTTTGACAAACGACTGCTGAAGCTGTCGGGCCTAACCAATGATTACCTGAATCTGCTGCTGGGGCGACGGCTGATGATGGAACACCACTACGCTGAAGCGGCCGACGTATTTGCCAAAATTGACCCGAAAACCTGGGAGAACGATGCCTTTAATACCTTCTTTACCCGAAATCCATTTGCTGTAAAAATGCCTCGCTTGCAAGGGAAAGGTATGAGCTTCCCCGCTGAGTCTGAGGAAAATGCCTATACTCCTGTGACGTTTGCCCGGCGGATGGCCGAGTTGGAACAGCAGGCTAAAGGTGCTTCGGGCGACAAAGCGGCTGAATTGTATTATCAGTTAGGCTGCGGGGCCTGGAATATGAGTTGGTACGGTAATGCCTGGCTGGTAACGAAATCGTTCTGGAGTGGGGGAGAGCCGCCAGTTTACAACACGCCAACCGATCCGACAGCAAAGCAAAAGCGATTCGATGAGTTGATGAATACGGACTATTATACAACAACTACGGCCCGTACTTATTTCGAAAAATCGGCTAAATCGGCCAAAACGCCTGCGTTGGCTGATCGGTCGGCTTATATGGCAGCTCGGTGCGAAGCCAATGCGTTCTCCTTGCAGAAGTCCATCGAGCAGGTTCGAAACGGGTATGTATATGAAGAAGATTCAACCTTTGTCAAAAATATGCTGGCTCTCCGTAAAACGAAATACGCCCAGTATTACAAAGACTTTTTCAACAATCACACCCGTAGTCCGTTCAATCAGGAAATGATTCGCGAATGCGCGATGTACAAAGACTTCCTGTCGTTTGGTGAGGAGATGGAAAAATAATTAACCAATAAACCTAGAGTGGGTGGAAACTTCAATGCAATAGCACCGATTTACGATGCACTGGCTTTTATGGTGTTTGGTCGTACACTACAGCAGGCGCAACTGATCTGGTTAAACCGAATTCCGACAGGGGCTACCATTCTGATAGTTGGTGGAGGAACGGGCTGGTTGCTCCAACAAGTGTTGACCCGTTGCCAGCCCAGGCAAGTGGTGTATCTGGAAACATCGTCTCAAATGCTTGCCCGTGCCAGTCGGCGGATTTTAGATCAGTCGGTCATGGGCTCTGTGGAATTTCGGCTGGGCGATGAAACCAGCCTGACCGAAAACGATCAGTTCGATGTGATCATGACCCCTTTTGTGCTCGACCTCTTTACGGCATCATTTCTGCAAACGACGTTTGTCCCTCGGCTGTATCGCGTGTTGAAACCCGGCGGATTTTGGCTCGTTACCGACTTTGTGTCCACTGTTCGTTGGTGGCAGCAGGCATTACTCTGGCTGATGATCCGATTTTTTCGGGTGGCAGCCGGTATCCAGATCCGACAGTTAGCCAACTGGCAGCTGGTGCTGGCTAAAACGGGCTTAGCATTGCGTGAACAAAAACACCGCTTCCAAGGGATGGTGGCTTCGGAAGTCTGGACTCGATAGATTCAGGAATTTTATTGCCTACAAGTTGCCGAATAGCTTGGTTAGGGCAGGTATCGAATGAACATCGTACCACTCCTCACCGCCCAGATTTAGCCAGCGCCCGTCCCGTTTTGGGCGTTTGGTCAGCGCTTCAACCGTTGAGAAATCATGATTGTACACTTTACTCATAACCTGTTGCAAAGTCGTCCAGGGGAGGGTACGTGTGCCTTCACGTCGCTGCTGTAGGCTGCGAAGGGTTACCTGTCGTTCGGCGAAGGAGCCCGTCAGATAGAGTTCTGTGTCGCCCTGGCGGCTGTTCAGGTCGAGGTAAGTTAGTTCAAACGGGCGTTCCTTTCCGGTAAGTTCGTAGGTGGCCTGCATCAATTCCTGTACCAGATAATGCCAATCGTCGTTGTTGCTGGGCTGACCTTGCCGGATGTTGTTAGTTTCGATGGTCATGTTCCAGAAATCATCGTCTTCGTCCAGAGCATCTTCCTCCAGAGGCTGTAATTCTGTTTTGCGAATCAGGTTCGTCAGGGTATCCAGCCAGGTTTTAGGCAACTGACCTTTCCAGCTAAAATCGTCATTGCGGGTATAACCTTCTGCCTCTAACTCATCATCATCAATATCGTCGCGATCAGGATAGGTGACGACGAGTTCGACCTGTAGGGAATTAGTGCCGACTGGACGGGCTGTCAGCGTGTAAAAATAGGCATATGGGGCAGGCAGCGAACGAGCCGTCTGAAAACGAATCTGGAGGTGTTTAAACATAGGCGTTGGTAGAAAACCAGCCATTAGGAGGCCGATTGTTCAAGATACTTGGCGACGGTTGCCCGACGGTCAATTTTACCCGTAGCGGTTTCGACAAATTTAGGGACAATAATGACATCTTTTGGAACGGCATACCGACCAATCTGCTGACGGATGCTGGCCCTTGCCACTTCCCAGGCTCGTGAAAATGGCTCAGACGGAATCGCATCGGCTTGTTCGACTACGGCCACTACCCGCTGCCCCAGTTGTTCGTCGGTCTGTCCAACTACGATAACCCTGTTCAGAAAGCCATTGTCACTCAGTACATGACTAATAATTTTCTCTACTGATTCGGGTTGCACTTTTACCCCCCCCGTGTTGATAATGGTATCGGCCCGGCCCAGCAGGCGAAAATGCTGGCTGTCGAGTAGTTCGACGACATCGTTGGTTTGAACCCGCTCAAAATTAGTGGCCGCCGACGTGATGTGCAGACAATCTCGTTCGTCGGTGCCAAGTGTTACTCCGTCAAGGGCCGTAAAACTGTCCGTTGAATCGGGGCCATTGAGCCGCCGAAGGGCAATGTGCGAAACTGTTTCGGTCATGCCATAGGTGGCAAAAACAGGGGACGTAATACGTTGCAACGCCTTCTCTAACGCTGGACTGGTAGCCGCTCCACCAATTAGAATGGCTTTCATGCCGTTGAGGATTGGAAGTTTCTCGGGCGATGTGTCCAGGATCGTTTGCAGTTGCAGCGGGACCAAAGCGGTAAAGACAAAGTGGTTGTTGGTTGGGTCAAATTGTTCTAATGGATTGCTGGTGGGTTCGATAATGGTCATGGGTAGCCCTAGTTCCAGGCCGCGTACCAGCATCATTGTTCCAGCTACATACTGAATATTCAGGCAAACTAGTGCTGGATCACCTGCCTGTAGGCCAAGCGTTTGCCCGGTTAAATGAGCACTCGCCTGCATTTGCGCCCGTGTAAGCCGAATGGGTTTAGGGATGCCGGTTGAGCCGGATGTTTTCAGGGTAAATTCCTGCTGACCACTTTGCCAGGCCTGACAAAAAGCCAATGTCTCGGATTCATAGAGTGTATTGGGCGAAGGCCATTGTCCAGATGATGGAATAAACATGGAATAAGAACACTAATGGGTACGAGTTGACTGTACCGGCTTATGTTGGTGATTTGTAGAATAAGTAGGTAACAGCAGATGTTCGGCAAGGGCGCCGACTCCGATACCCACCGCATAACAGATCAGATCGCTCCAGATAAACGTAAACCCTAAAACTAAACCACCCAGCCGCGTAGCGCGTAGGTGATCGATCCAGGGCGCGTGATACAATTGACTAAATTCAATACCTGCCGAGAAAAAGAAGGCTACCAAGGCAAGCCTGCCTGTCGACCAGTGACGGAACAGAATTCCGAATCCCAAAAATACCATCAGCGCCCATAAGGCATCGCCAACGTAATTTTTAACGAACGAACTATGGCTCATATATGCCCTGGATGCCAGTCCAGCTCCGACGATACAAATCGTCAATAACCCATAAATAACCCGATTTCGCACTAGCTGAATGGTCGCTTAATTATGAACCCGTATGGTACCAGCCGAGAGGTTAGGCTCCACAGTGTACTGCGTGAGCGGAACGACTGCCGGACCCGCAATCACGCTGCCATTGGTGGCGAAGCGGGAGAGGTGTAGTGGGCAATAGAACTGATTTTCAACGGATTTATAGACAAGCTGCGTGTTCTGGTGAGTACAGTTGGCCGATACGGCTACATACTGTCCGTCTTTCGTTTGGGCGACAATTACCCCGTTAGCGATCACGTAGCCACCCTTAACGGTCAGATTTTCGTTGATTTTATCGTCCAGTCGTAGGGTAAAGTCAACTTTTTGAGTCGGGGTGGGGGGAGGGTTCCCATCCGCCTGGTCACTACACCCGATCATACAACGTTTGAGCAGTATGGTGCCAATGCTGATACCCACCAGCCGAAAAAACTCCTGACGATGCATAGTTGACTGATCTGAGGGCAGAAACGTAGTATCCATAACGGTTTTGGTGTACTTTTGTGGCAATATGCCGAAATCATCGGCGTAAATATGCGTTATTTTTTGTCATTCAACGACAGCGAACAAAGACGTTTGCCGGGCGGTTACCCAATTAACAAATATGGAAGAAGCGAAAGTTTTCATCAATCCGATTTCGCCGGATAAAGTTGCCGAGTCACCGGGACTGCTGGCGTATGCACACTCAGTCGGTGGGGCTATTATTCGCCCTGAAGACAAGGGTAAAATCACAGGGCGGGCCGTAGCGGCCATGCGCGAACAAACCGACATGCAGCTCAGTCAACTGTATAAACAGATGCAGTTGCTGGCCGAGCAGGCTACGGCTATACGAAATCGCGTCGAAATATCGGAGCGCATTTATGCCGCGCACATGAGTTTCGAACCGGTAGTGGGACACACGTACTATTTCTATCAGCGTAAAAATGGCACAGACCTCCTCTCGATGGTAGGGCCAACCGAATGGGGACGAAAATTCCCGTTTGAGCGTTGCCTCGCCACCGTCCGTATGATGGCCGATCATACCTGGGATGTGCAGTATCATGAAACAGAATTTTCAATGAGTGAATGATAGAATGATAGAATGGGTGAAAGTGAGAAAATATAACCCTCCTACACCCATTCTATCATTCTATCATTCAGTAATTCAATCATTATGACAAGTAATTACCCCTGGGAAACGATTAAGGAATACAAAGAAATCCTGTTCAGCTACTACGAAGGGATTGCTAAAATCAGTATCAATCGGCCACATAAGCGTAATGCCTTTACTCCGCTGACCGTTAAGGAAATGTCGGAGGCTATGGAAATAGCCCGACAGGACGAACGGGTTGGCGTCATTATTTTGACGGGCGAAGGGGGTGAAGCGTTCTGTTCGGGTGGCGATCAGTCAGTGCGTGGACACGGTGGGTACGTTGGAGAGGACAAAGTACCACGCCTGAACGTACTGGATTTACAAATGCAAATCCGGCGCATTCCGAAGCCTGTCATTGCCATGGTAGCAGGCTACGCCATCGGAGGAGGGCATGTGTTGCACGTCGTTTGCGATTTAACCATTGCGGCCGAAAATGCAAGGTTTGGTCAGACCGGGCCTAAAGTTGGTTCGTTCGATGGCGGGTTTGGTGCCTCTTATCTGGCGCGTATTGTTGGTCAGAAAAAAGCCCGCGAAATCTGGTTTCTGTGCGATCAGTACGACGCACAGGAAGCGTTGGAAATGGGTTTGGTCAACAAAGTAGTACCACTCGATCAACTGGAAGAAGTAACGCTTAGCTGGTGCCGGAAAATCCTCGAAAAGAGCCCGATCGCCATTCGGATGTTGAAGGCTTCGTTTAATGCCGAACTGGATGGGCAGGCCGGTATTCAGCAGTTGGCTGGCGATGCTACATTGCTGTACTACCTGTCAGAAGAAGCCAAAGAAGGGAAAGAGGCCTTTATAGAAAAGCGCAAACCCGACTTTAGCAAGTTTCCAAAATTTCCGTAAGCGTTTTCGGTTTATGGTTTATCAGGAGCTGTGTGCAATCTTCCTGATGCCCAGTTCTCAATAAACCATAAACTGAAAACCAATAAGTTACTTTCGGCCTAATTGTCCAGCTTTCGTATGGTTATCGCTGAGAAAGTCATAGCTTTGACGTAAAATTTAAATTTATCAGGGACGTTCAGGGGCCACATTAGTTATGTATGAATAGCTACGTATTCATACTTTGAAAACTCAACTTATGACATCATCATCTCTACCCAAAAGTGATCCTAATCGATTAGTGTATTTAGTAGATGATGATGAGGAAGATGCCATCCTGTTTGAGATGGCTATCCACGAAATTATCCCGAATTGTCGCTTACGGATTTTCTACAATGGATTAATTCTGTTGGAAGTACTGGCCGACCCATCAGCCCGCCCTCATCTGATCTTTCTGGATATGCACATGCCCTTTCCCGACGGGCTGGAAATTCTGATGAATCTAAAGATCAATCGACAGTGGGCCGATATTCCGGTTATTATGCTCACGGGTGTTGAAGATGTCGATAAAGTGTCGCTAGCCTATCAGCTAGGGGCTCAATCCGTCATTATGAAGCCGTCTACCCACAGCCAACTGCTGGATATTGTGATCAGTATACGGGAGTACTGGTTTAAGACGGTTCGCCTTCCGGGTCAGTCTTAGATGGAATAACATGCTGTTCGATATGCTGTAGGGATTTCAGGTAATCCATCAATTCCTGTTCACTACCAAATAGCTTGGGTTCTTTTACGGGCAGTTTCAGCTTCAACGGCATTTTGACCAGACCGTCGTACTGACCGATCGGTTTTAGTTCATAGACAGCCGTTGCTACTTTCAATTCATAGACATCAACCGGCTGATCAATGACACTCATTTCCTCTAATCGGCCATCAAAGAAAATGCGCTCGATCTGGGCCTCAAAATAAGGAAAGGTTGGCCCTTTCTCATCCTGAAGTCGCTGTCCATGCTCCTGATTGACATATACAGTAGCGCCTACTTTGAAAGGGAGCTCAATTGGGGTAAACGTAATCGTCATAAGGTACAGATTTGGCGGCTACAAGTTAATCATCTTGTTGCCGATTGCCAAACATATGTTATAAGACGTGTACAGTCTGGTGAAAATATAAATATCTATATACGTATCTGAGTAACAAAAGCTACAGCTATGCCGATTAGAAAGGTACCCAATATAGAGGGTTGACCTTTTTATAGCACTGGGAATCATGCACTAACGTCTCATAAACTCGGATGGAGTCTTCTGGAAAAACTCTTTAAAAACAATGGCAAAGTAGGCCGGACTTTCGTATCCTACCATATAAGCGGTTTCCGATACGTTATGGCCTTCCTGAAGGAACTGTGTTGCTCGGAGCAATCGAAACTGACGCATAAAGTCATTGATGGATAAATTGGTTATTGCCATCAATTTCCGGGCAAGCGTTCGGCGGCTCATGCCTACCTCATAGGCTAGTTCGTTAACCCCAAACTGACTATCATCTAAATGCTTTTCGAGCAAGGCTTGTAGTTTCTGGAGAAATTTGTCCAGTACCACTTCAGTCGGAGAAAGATTGCCTGGTTGAGAAAGTACTTGTTGATAATGAGCCCGTAAGGTTTGCTGACGGGTCAGTAGGTTCTGTAATCGCAGGTTCAATTCGTCAACATGAAACGGTTTGCTGATGTAATCATCGGCCCCTTGCTGTAAGCCCTCTATCCGGCTTGGATGAGCGGTTTTTGCCGAGAGGATCACCACGGCGATATGGTCGGTAGTGAGGTCACTTTTCAGTCGATGGGTTAATTCGTACCCATCGATTCCGGGCATCATCACATCGGTTAACACAATATCGGGTAGCTCGGCTTTTGCCAGTTTCCATCCCGCTTCGCCATTGTCAGCCGTTAGAATTCGGTATGCCCTCGATAATTCCTTCGCGATAAAGGCACAGAGTTCAGGATTATCTTCAACCACCAGCACTAAAGCTTTTTCTGAATCCGACGAACGGGTAAGTTCTGTACCTACCGACCCTGAAGGTTGATTCGATGGGGTAGTTGCTGGTTGACTTAGCCATTCCAACGGCTGCAATACGGGCTTGGCATCCGAATCAATTGGGGGTGTACCCGACACAGCCAGAAACGGTAAACTGATCGTGAAAAGGGTGCCCGATTTTTCACCGGCTGCGTGTCTGACCGTGCTTTGTACAGATACCGTTCCGCCCATAAGTTCGGTCAATTCTTTCACTAAAGCCAGACCAATGCCCGTGCCTGGGGTTGTAAAGCCAGGCACTTCATCGGTTTTAATGAATTGTCGGTGCCCGGAAGGAATAACCTGATAGAAGCGATTAAAAATATAGGGTAATTTTTCTGGCGCAATGCCAATGCCTGTATCGGAGACGCTTATCTGAATGGTCGCCCGTTGGGTTACCTGCACAGTTACTTGACCCGCAGCCGTGAATTTGAGCGCATTCATCAACAGATTGAATATGATTTGCTCAAGTTTCTCGCTGTCGAAGACGTAGAATCCAGCCAGGTCACTTTGATAGTCTAACTCGACCTGCCGACTATCGGCGAGCGGTTTGAAGGTTTGTACAATCTGCCCCACAAAAGCCGTTAAATCGCCTGCTTTTGGGGAAAGGGGTAAGTATCCCGCTTCGAGTTTAGCCAGATCCAGCAACTGATTGATGAGTCGCAACAGTTGTTGGGCGTTACGTTCCACCATCAGCAGACTCGTGCGCAGATCCTGAGGCTCGGGAGGATGTTGCAGAAGTTGCTCGACTGGTGATAGAATCAACGTGAGTGGCGTACGGAACTCATGGGTAATGTTGTCAAAAAAGCGCGTTTTTAATTCACTAATCACTTTTAACTGCTGCGACTCACGTAGTTGTTGTACATAGCGGGCCGTTTTTTCAATAGTCAGTGAGAGGTCGGCAAAGTCAATTGGCTTCGTCACAAAATCAAAGGCGCCCCGGTTCATGGCCGTACGGATGTTGTTCATATCGCCATAAGCCGACACCATGACCGTACCAATCAATACGTTGAGGGCCGCTAGTTCATTGAGTAGCGCCAGCCCATCCATCTCCGGCATTTGAATATCCAGCAGAATCAGGTCGATGGCAGGCTGTTCCCGAATGATGGTGAGGCCCTGGCGACCGTTCTGAGCAAACAGAAAGGTGTACATTTTCTGTTGAATCTGCTGCCGAAATCTACCGCGCAGAAGCGGCTCCAGATCCACTTCGTCATCGACAACTAAAATTGTTATCATGGGGTCGCTATAACTGGCTGATTATTTGGCGTAAAAATTACGAATTTCTGGACGTAATACACTTGGAATTAACAAGTTCGGGTAATCTTCAACGCCTAAGAAGCTGTTTTTACAAATAGCTGAGCCACCACTGGTTTTTGTGGCTGGTTTTATAGGTATCGTACCACCGGCAGAGTGGATACATCGTCAGGATTACCAATCCCCAAATCATGTAAACAACAGGCAGGCTGACTCCCTCACCGGGCACGATAAACTTGGTGGCCTTTGGTATGTTCCAGGTATCTGCCCACGTATGGCCACGTAGAAGAAAAGCAATCAGGCAGAGCGTATGAATGAGGTACCAATGCACAATGTAGTAGAAAAACGCCGTCCGGCCAAAGGTGTGCATGACAGTTGTAAACTGATTTTTGACGGATTCGATAACAGCCAGGAAGAGCAGCGCCGGGCCAATCGTCATACACATGAAGAGCAGGGAGGGCGGGTATTTATCCACGTTGATGAACGAAAGCAGCGTGAAAAGCCAATTCTTTTGCGGGCTCCACACCAGCGGGTCGCCATAAAGATTGCTGAACCGCAGCAGGAAAAAGAAGGCAATCAGCCCAAGACCCATGCGAATCAATAGCGCGCGTCGTTGTGCATGTGAGACGGTAGACTCGAAGAAGACACCCGCGCAATAACCGACGATCATCAGCCCCAACCACGGCAGAAAGGGATAGTCGTAGATAAGCCGATGATCGACCGCGAAGGAATACCTGTTCGGATAATGAAGTAATGACCACCAGAAACCAGGCTTAAATCCCGGCACAGCTTCGGGTATATCGAGCAGATTATGCCCTAGCACAATAGCCAACCCTATTACCAGCATCAGCCTGAAAGGCAGGTGAATCAGCAGGCCCAGGATAAGCATACTCATGCCAATGGCCCAGATTACCTGAAAGATAAGGGCATTATAAAATGGGTTGAAGGTAATGCCCAGCGTAATGATCGTTAGCTCGGCGAAAATCAGCCATAAGCCTCGTTTAATCAGAAAATTGCTTAGTTCCCGCTTTGTCTTCCGCTGGCTTTGTAAATAGATGGATGTACCCGAGAGAAATACGAAAATGGGGGCGCAAAAATGGGTGATCCACCGGGTAAAAAACAGGGGTGGCGTTGTGGTTGTCAGGTCCAGTGGGTCGGCAGTAAAGGCCGTACTGTGAAACAGATGCCGGACGTGATCCAGAGCCATAATCACCATGACCATGCCACGAAGTACATCAATGGATTCGATGCGGATGTTGGCTGAAGGTATGGGTGGGTGGGCCGGGAGGGGATTCAGGCTAGTGTTCATGGTAAATAAAGAGGAAGGTTATCGCTTTAAATAGGTTATCGGAGGGCCAACCTGCTTTACGCCGAATTCTTCATTAAGCCGTATGCGCTGTTCTTCCGTTAAATCTTTGGTGGCACCTTCACTCACTTTTTTAAAGTATTCCTCCATTCGACCAGCAGGCTGAAAAATCATTAAAAGCTTTGCTTCGCCTTCGCCAACTTTGGCAAAACTGTGAGGAACCATCCTGGGGCCGAAAACGCTGTCACCGGCTTTGGCGTGATACGTCGTTTCTCCTACTTTGATCAGAAATTCACCTTGAAGGACATACCACCACTCGTCCTGATTAAAATGATAATGATGCGACGGGCCGCCTTCCTTTAACCGAGTCGATTCGAACACAAACAAGTCGCCATTGGTATCCTGCGTTGAAATCTTGGTAAAAAAAGTGTCTCCCTGTAAAAGCGTAATTGGTTTATCAAATCGATCTTTCCCAGCGCCTACCATAAACCCATTACCCACTCTGTATTTCTTTATTGAGTTGGCAATCAGAGCAATGGGCGAAACCACGAAAGCACCTGCCGCCAAACAGGTCTTTATAAACTGGTATCTTTTCATAATTTTGAAAGGTGAGTGCCATCCTGATGGACAGACAATATTCCTTATTATTTAGAAAATAGACAGTCGTTTTCAGGTCAACTATGTTCGTTTTCAGGCCACTAGCTGTTCTGGTTAAGCGATTGGTAGTGCGATGATGAATTCGGTAAATTCTCCTGGAACAGTCGTTACATCCAGCGTTCCCCCATGCCCTTTGGTGACAATATCATAGCTCAAACTTAGGCCCAATCCCGTCCCCTCGCCGGTGGGCTTTGTGGTAAAGAAGGGCTGGAATATTTTGGCTTTTATCGCTTCAGGAATACCCATCCCGTTGTCTTTAATCTGGATTTGCACCTCACCCCGGCCCTCTCCTTCCAGGAGAGGGAGGAAAAGGGTACTGACCCAAATAGTGGGCTGATAGTCAACCCCGTGCCCCATGCCCCGCGCCTGTTGCTCAACCGAATAAAAGGCATTGTTGTACAGGTTCAACAGGACTCGTCCGATATCCTGGGGCACTACCTTTATTGAGGGTAAATCAGGATCGAAATTGGTTTTTAGCTCAGCATTAAAGGTCTTGTCTTTCGCTCGAAAGCCCTGATAAGCTATTCGTAGATACTCATCAGCCAGGGCACTGAGATCGGTGGGTTCTTTCTGTCCCGAACTGGTACGAGAGTGTTCCAGCATGCCCTTAACGATGCTGCTGGCCCGTTTACCATGATGAGTGATTTTTTGCAGATTTTGGGTCAGATCTGTGGCAATGGCTTTGGCCTCGTTGGTATCACCCCTATCCAGCTCTTCAGTCAGTTCCCCGATTAACTCCGTGGATAGTTCGGAGAAGTTGTTGACGAAGTTTAAGGGGTTCTGAATTTCATGAGCTATGCCAGCGGTCAACTCACCCAGAGAAGCCATTTTCTCGCGTTGAATGAGTTGAGTTTGTGTAGTTTTCAGTTCTGTAAGAGCTTGTTCAACCTTACCTCGTTGACGTTCAATTTCTTCTTTTTGACGATGAAGCTGTTCATTCGCCTTCTGTTGTTGTCGATTGTTGCGCCAAAGAATAATTGCCAGTAAACCCAAAACGGCCAATCCAATTAGCACAGCGTAAAACCGAACCTGGTTTTGGTAGTCTTTCTGAGCGTTGATCAACTGCTGCTGGCGTTGTTGTTCGGCCAGGGTAAGGCGTTGAAGTTGCTGAAATTTTGCAAGCCCAAACAAACTGTCGGTAGCGACCCGGGCAATTTCCTGATAGGCATAGGCGCTATCCGGTTGATTCATCAACTTATAGAGTTTCGCCAATAAAAGACTAACCTCTGGCAACCTTGATTGATAGGCTTGTCTAGTATTCACGAAGGCCAACCGCGCGTAATACAAACTGGAATCGGGCTGATGCATCTCATCGAACAGCCTAGCCATAAAGGTTTGGATGCTGGATCGGTTGCGAACATTGTTAGTCAAATAGGTTAACCGCAAAGCTTCCCGGTAATAACGCAAGGCTTCCTGATTATGGCCAGCCAGAGCCTCAAGCCGACCTAAACTCCTTAGGATATTGGGTAATTGAGCATTGAGTTTCTCCCCGTTTAGTCGATACGCTTGCTGAACAACAAATCGTGCGGAATCCAGCAAGTTCAGTTCCATATATGGATTTACCATGTTGGTCCACATATTAACAACTCCCTGCTTGTCGGAAAGTGATTCGTAAATGTGTTTGGCCCCGAGTAGTAATTGATGGCCTGTCGGTATTCGCCCAGTGCATTGTATAAAACCCCGATATTATGCAGTACAAATGCCTCTTTCGGTTGATCCTGATTGGCTCGGGCAATCGATAGCGCTTTAAGGGCATACTCTAAGGACTTAGGAAACTCTCCACGTTCCCGATGAGCAATACTCATTGCTGTTAAGGCCTGACTCTCTCCTTTTGCAAAATGGATTTTTTGAGCCAGTTGCAGGGCTTGTTGAGCCCGATTCATGCATGAATCGGTCGAATAGAGCACAAAATCAGTAACCAGTTGGCTCAGTAATAACACGCGGCTGGTATCCTGAGCAGTTTGGGCCAATAATCGTTTCAGACTATCAATTCGAGTGGTCTGACCGATTACCGCTGGTATTGAAAAGACCCAAAGGAGGAAGATTCCAAACAATCGGTTCATAGTTTGTTAGCTATGGGTAAAGTGATAATAAATGCTGTTCCCTCCCTCTCCCGACTTTCAAGCGTCAGTGTTCCGCCATGCCCTTTGGTCACAATATCATAACTCAGCGACAGACCCAACCCTGTGCCCTCGCCCGTGGGCTTGGTGGTGAAAAAGGGCTGAAAAATTTTGGCTTTCACCGCTTCGGGAATACCCATCCCGTTGTCTTTGACCCGAATCTGTACATGACTACCCACTTGTGCCGTACTAACCCAAATAGTGGGCTGATAGTCAACTTCATGCCCCATGCCACGCGCCCGTTGCCCAACCGCATAAAAAGCGTTGTTGTACAGATTCAATAAGACCCGTCCTATCTCCTGAGGAACTACATGAACCTGTGTGAGATTGGGCGTAAAGTCGGTAACCAGGGATGCGCTGAACGAGTTGTCTTTGGCACAAATACCCTGATAAGCCAGTCGCAGGTATTCATCGGCCAGGGCATTGATATCAGTCGATTCTTTTTGACCTGAACTGGTGCGGGAATGTTCGAGCATGCCCTTGACGATGTTACTGGCCCGCTGGCCGTGGTGGACGATTTTCTGAAGATTTTGACCCAGGTCATCGGTAAGCGCAAGGACTTCCTGCGTATCGCCCTGGGTAGCCGCCAGTTTAAGTTCATCGGTTAATTCAGCACTGAGTTCGGAGAAATTAGTAACGAAGTTGAGCGGGTTCTGAATCTCGTGGGCGATACCCGCAGTCAACTCGCCCAGGCTGGCCATTTTCTCCCGCTGGATGAGTTGCGTTTGAGTAGACTTAAGCTGTTCCAGGGATTCCTGGAGTTGGTTCGTCCGGTCTGCCACTTTTTCTTCCAGCACCCGATTTTCTCGCCGTAGGGCACTCGAACGGTATTGAATAAACGTCCCTATGCTTCCTCCAATAAAGACGGCATAGAGCAAATAGGCCCACCAGGTTTGCCACCACGGAGGTAGAATGACGATTGAAATACGTGTACCTTTTTCGTTCCAAACGCCATCGGCGTTGGCCGCTTTAACCCGAAAGGTATAGGAGCCAGGTTTCAGGGCTGTATACCGGGCCTGCCGGGTTGTTCCTGCCTGCACCCATTCGGTATCGTAGGGCTCAAGTTTGAAGGCATATCGGCACTCCGGGCTACGGTTATAATGCAGCGCGGCAAATGAAAACGTCAATTCATTCTGGTCGTGGGCCAGAGTAATTTTATCCGCAATCGATACATCGGCAAGCAGTGGGGCATCGGGACCAATGGCTGCTTTCTGGTTGAATATCGCTACGTCGGTCAGCACAACTTTTGGCGGATGAGGATCATCGAAAAGCTGATTGGGAGCTAAGGTGCTGATACCATGATCGCCGGGGAAGAACACGTCGCCTGCCGAACTTCGAAACGGAGGATAGCGGAACACTAATCCCTGCAATCCATGCGCACTCGAGTAGGTGCGAAAGCGGTTGGTTGCCGGATCGAACCGGGACAGACCATTGAAGGTACTCAACCAGAGAGACCCATCCCCATCCGACACAATGCCCATGACACTATTGTGGGATAGGCCCTGGGCGGTCGTGTAGTGGTTAAAGATCCTTTTGTCGGCGTTAAACGAGAACAATCCATGGAAATAATCGCCCACCCACAGGGTTCCGTTGGGTGCTTCGTGAATGGCCATGATTTGGCTAAACCCGTTCATCGGTTCACTATAGACCATGAACTTGCCTGTTGCGGGATCGTAGCTGTTCAGACCACCACCGCTGGTGCCAATCCAGATCCGCCCTTTTTTATCTTCGTGGAGTACATTGATAACAACCGATGACAAGCCGGAATAAACCCACTTTTTGGCCAACCGGCTTAGGGTATCCGCTTCCACAGGCGAAATTTTTACGACCTGAATACCCCAAAGCTCTGGATGATAGGGTGTAGGAACGGGCATATTGAAGCGCGTTTGGGCAGACCCGTCATTCGATCTATACTGAAGGCGATAAGTGCCTGCGGGTAAATGCAGTGGCTCGATCTGCATCCGTTTGTTTCCGCTCCCAGCATAGCGAGTACGCGGATAACTTAGTTCCCATACCTTACGTCCGGTGGCATCCTCAATCCAGCCATACTCATTCTTTTGGGCCGAAGTGACTGATCCCAGCGCCGAAATGGCGACTGTGGTTGGTTGAGAGAGTGTAAATAGCCTCGTAACATCGTTTCCCTCTTTGGTGTGCCAGGCCGAAGCAAGCCGACGCTCAGGGAGACTAATGGCGTTAACGAAGCGATAGAGGGCTGGATGATAGAGGGTATCGGCCAGGTAGTAATGGGTGAACTGGCCTGTTTGCGGATCAAATTGATTAAGCCCGTAATTAGTGCCAATCCATACCGTACCATCCCGTGCCGACAGGATTGTCCTGATCCAATTGTAGTTCAGCGAATTCGCGTTAGCTGGATTCTGTCCATACCGGATGAACGTATCCCGTTTTCGATCCATCCGGTAAAGCCCGTTGGTGGTTCCCACCCAAAAATGGCCATTGGCATCTTCGGTTAGGCTGCTCACCCGGTCGTTACCCGTGGTGGCTACATTCTTCAGATCCAGTGCATAATGGGTCAACTTGCCTGTTTTAGTATCATACCGATCAAGTCCTGCATCCGTACCAAACCAAAGCACACCTGGTTCGGAAGGAGCTTCATAGACTGTGCTTACCGTAGAAGAAGCCAGGTGACCGGGTAGTTGAGATCGGTAATCGAAAACGGAGAAACGGGTCATCCGGCTCTGCTTGTTGAGGCCAGTTCGAATGGTTCCTGCCCAGACCAAATCGCTTTGGTCGATCATAAATGATCCCGGCTTTCCGGTTGCCAGACCACCCGGCTGCCCAGTGTTCCGCGAGTAGCGAACAAAACGCCCTGTCTTTCGGTCATATTCATCGATTCCGGCCAGCGCTGTCCCAAACCAGACGTTGCCACTGGCCGTCTCCCCAAATGCATCGAGTACTTTATCGGATGGGCTATGCAGGTTGTTGGGGTCATGCGGAAAATGAGTAAATTCATGGGTTTTAGGGTCTAGTCGATCCAGGCCATAAAACGTAGAAATCCAGAAAAATCCAGAGCGATCTTCATAGATGGTCCGGGTCGTATCGGAAATCAGGCTATGGGCATCGTGTGGATTGTTCCGATAATGAGCGATGAGCTGATTGGTTCTGGGATTGATCTGATACAGGCCATTTCCGTGGGTAGGCACCCAAAGCATGCCTTTACGGTCTACATAGGGAGCTTTAACATAATTCAGGGGGGGATGTATCGCTGAAATGCCTTTGGGCTGATAGGGCCTGAACCGATCACTGGCCCGGTCATATCGGTATAACAGTGCGTCGGAATTTACGGTGGCTCCATTGCGGGTTACTACCCAAATATCGCCCTGGGCATCTTCCTGGAAACAGGCCATCCGAACCCCTGTTGCCGACATAATCAACACATCGGTATACGCCAGGCCATCCCGTTGAGCGGGATCATGCTCGTAGTGCGTCCACCGGGCCGTTTTTGAATTATACTGATGTAGGACTCGTAAATTTTCCTTGTCGGTAATGACCCAAAAATTACCCCGCCTGTCCTGATAAATAAAGGCAAACAGGCCTGGAAATTCCTTTCCTTTTTCTGTCGAGTACGACGTGAATCGTTGGGTGGCCCGGTCAAAGCAATACAACCCACCCACACAGCCTACCCATACATTGCCCTGTCGGTCTTCATACAAATAGCTAATGGCATTGTGTTTCAGGCTATATGGGTCATTCGGACCGTACTGATACACGGTCATCCGGGTGCCATCATACCGCACTAATCCGTTCTGAGTACCCATCCATATGAATCCCAAATGATCCTGTAGTAGGCAACTAACCGAATTTTCGGGTAGGCCATTAGCCGTTGTAAGCTGCTCAAAATAGGCTCGTGGCGACTGGCTGAGGCTCATCAATGGCAACGTCAGCAGGATTATCCATAGTACGAAGCGACTCATCGGCTGGTTTAAAAGAGAAGGTTTAAGTAAATGGATAATGGATAATGGATAATGGATAATGTAAAATGAATGATGAAGTGTCTGATGAACAGATCGTAAGTCATTATCCATTATTCATTTTCATTATCCATTAATCTTTGACGTCATTGGCTAAGCCGCCCTCGTTCTTCTTCCGAGCCCGTAACGCGTCGATTGGCTGCTTTCACGGTTTGGCTACCGAAATTGCGCATGTAGGTGAATTGAACTACACGTGGCTCGAAATGGTAGGTGCCCCGGTCGTTCAGGTTAAGGGTAGGCAAATTACTTTGTGTACGATACACGTTGGTCCAGAACAAATCACTGACTGCCAGCCGGAGCGTTCCTTTATCGGCAGGCAGTAGTTTTTGAACACCAACCGTCACTTGGCCTGAAGCCAGCGTACGATACAGGCCTGAAACGAATGGGCCCTGATACATACCAGTCACTTCGGCCGTAAATCGGCGAGGCAGTTTAATCGTATGCGACGACGTAAGCTGAAGCGTGTATAGGGCCTGGTTTATGGGCTGATTCTGGTACGTTGTCGTCAGGTTCTGGTAAAGGCCCGTCAGATTGTTCTGACTTTGCCACCAGGACGTAATCTTTATCGGTAAGCTTGTGGTTAACGAAAGCGTGTTTTGCCGGGCCATATTTTCGGGGTAGTAGTACAGTTGATTGGTGGCTGGGTTAAGGTGCGGTTGAAGGGGCGCAATTACATTCCGACTCTGGGTATATTTTATCGAAAACGCATAAATATCCTTAAAAATATAGCTCCCCTGAATGGCATCTGAAATCGCAGGAAACAAGGCTGGATTGCCAGAAAGGAAGGTGTTTGGGTCATAAAAGACAAAAAAAGGTGCCAGAGCGTCGTAGGATGGCCGGGTGATCCGTCGGGTATAGGTCAGGTTGACGGTGTGTTGCCTGTTGAGTTTTCGTGACAGAAAAATAGTTGGAAAAAAGTTGCCATACCGCCGGTGTACCAACGAGTTGCCTTCTGGGGTGTCGATGTCGGTTTGGGTATATTCATAGCGAACCCCAGCCTGAAGGGTTGTTTTAGCATCGAGTGGCTGGTTTAGGCTGACATACCCGGCCAGAATCGTCTCGGTGAGGCTGTATTGGTTGGTAAAAAGTGTATCCGCCTGCCAGCGATCCCCGGTTTGTCGATCTAAGGTGACAGAATTATTGAGCGAAGCAATGCTAGTTTTCAGGCCGGTTTCTAAACGTCCTTTCGTGCCAAGCGGCTTCGTAAAGTCTGTTTTTAGCACCCACATCCGAACGGGCGTTTCTTTCAGTGTCCTGAATTGTTGCTTATCCTGTGTAGCTGCCTGTAGATACTGAATCGTATTGGCATAGTAAGCTGGATTCTGATTGTAGTAATATAGTCGGTCAATGTCCAGGCTCCACTCCTGCTTATTCGTGAAAACATGCCGTAGGGTAAGGTTTATAAGTCCATGCTTCCATTGGTTGGTTCGATCTGACTGTATCGTGTTCTGGCTGATGAGTTCGCCATTTTTCCAGATAGACGAACGTGTGGGCATATCGGCCGACCATTTATTGCTAAATCCAGAGATCAGTCCGCTTAATGTTGTATGCGGATTTAGGGTATAATCGAACCCAAGTCTGGCCGTATGGATGGTACGTAACGTAAAGCGGTTCGAGACAATGTCGGTCATGAGTGGGACGTCCGTTTGCGACACCACTCGATTCAGGGCATACTCTTCCCAACTCCGGTTTCGGACAAACGAGTAGCTTCCGTACAGATTGAGTTTCTGCTGCCGGTGGTTGAGGTTGAGCGTGGCCGAAGGGCGTTCATACCAGCCGTAGCCGACGGTAGCAGAGAGACTACCATTGGTACCATAAGCACTGTTTTTCTTCGTAACAATATTGATAAGCCCCGCGTCGCCTTCAGCATCATAGCGGGCTGGTGGGCTGGTAATAAGTTCAATTTTTTCAATGTCGCTGGCTGGCATACCCGCCAGCATTTCCATTACCGTCGCTATGGGCAGGCGAGTAAGTTTAGCGTTGAGCATTACCATCACGCCCCCTTTTCCGCTCAAGGTCAGGCTGTTGTTCTGGCGGTTAACGGTTATACCCGGCGACCGTTCGAGGATGTCCAGGGCGGAGCCACCCGCTGCCGTAATGCTGCTTTGGACATTGATCACCAGACGGTCAATTTGCTGCTCAAACAGGGGTTTCCTGGCGGCTACGGCTACTTCACGAAGTGATTTCGTAGCCGCCTGTAAGGTGAGCACTGGCAGTTGAATGGGCGTTGTACCAACCAACACCAGCTCCGACCGACCGGGTGCGTAGCCTACTGCTGAGGCCACCAGTCGATACTGACCCGGTCGAATATTATCCAGCGCGTAGCTACCCGATTCCTGGCTGATGGTCCCTTTTACCAAGCTCGAGTCAGGACTTCTCAGCAGGGCGATACTGGCAAAGGGGAGGGGTTTGCCACTATCATCCCAGATCGCTCCGGTAAGCCGGGTTTGAGTCCAAGCGGGTGTGCATACCCCAATGAGAAAGCAGCTTAAACTATAAAATAGGTTCATGGTTCACAAGACGGATTGGCGTGTACATTTCAGTCGCATTGACTGGTGTACAATATTGGCTAACGTCTGGTGAACAGGCTTTTCATTTTAGGACAAAGGTGTTCGTTTTTAGGTCATTACCTGTCGCAACACCCTATAAGGGCAGTAAGATGTTAAATTCCGTAAACGCACCCGGCTCGGTCGTTACAGACAGTGTTCCGCCATGCCCTTTGGTTACAATATCATAACTCAACGACAAGCCCAATCCTGTACCTTCACCCGTAGGCTTGGTGGTGAAAAACGGTTGGAAAATCTTGGCTTTTATTGAGTCGGGAATACCCATGCCGTTGTCTTTGACCCGGATTTCTATCGAAGCGTCGAACCGCTCCCCCCGGCCCTCTCCTGCCAGGAGAGGGCGCAAAAGGGTGCTGACCCAAATAGTGGGCTGGTAATCAACTCCATGACCTATGCCCCGCGCCCGTTGCCCAATCGCATAAAAGGCGTTGTTGTACAGATTCAAGAGTACCCGACCAATCTCCTGAGCAGCTATCTCTACATTGGGTAAATTCGGGTCAAACGTTGTGACTAATTCGCAATTGAATTGATTGTCTTTGGCCGGATCGCCGGACCGCCGAAAGCCCTGATAAGCCAGTTTGAGATATTCAGCGGCCAGGGCGTTGAGGTCGGTAAGTTCTTTCTGGCCTGAACTGGTTCGGGAGTGTTCCAACATGCCTTTGACGATGCCGCTGGCCCGCTGGCCATGATGGGTGATTTTTTGCAGATTTTGTGACAGGTTCCCCGCGATTACTTTAGCCTCCTGCGTATCTCCTAGGTCCAGCTCATCAGTTAGTTCGCTGACCAATTCTGCTGACAATTCGGAGAAATTGTTGACGAAGTTGAGCGGGTTCTGAATCTCATGAGCAATCCCAGCAGTCAGTTCACCGAGGCTGGCCATTTTTTCTTTCTGAATCAGTTGCGCTTGAGTAACTTTTAGTTCGGTGAAAGCGGTTTCTGCTTTATGGCGTTGATGATCAATTTCTTCTTTCTGCTGACGCAGTAGCCGATTGTCTTTTTGCTGCTGCCGATTCGTTCGGTACATGATAAAAGCAATCAGCAATACCACTGCCAGCCCTGCCAGAAGACCATATTGGCGGATTTGGGTTTGATAGGCTGCTTTGGCTTGTTCTATTTCCCGCTGACGTTTTTCCTCATTGGCTACTATGGCCTGCATGGCCTGAATGCTACCCGCCCCAAACAATTTTTCTTTAGTCTTCAGCATTAGCTCATGATAGGCTAAGGCCTGTCGGTAATCCTGCTTTTGCTTATAGGCAGCGGCCAACAACCTACTCGCTTCCAGTACTTGTAATGTAAACGACCCTGCCTGCGCCAATGCTTTTCGGGCATACACAACAGCCGAATCAGCCTGATTTAGTTTCAAGTAGAAGCCAGAAATGTGGTTATAAGCAAATGCAGCATTGCGCAGGTCATTAATTTGGAGAGCATACTGCGCACTTTGCTTGTAATACGACAAGGCGCGGTCATTATGTCCTAATTGTTGATGTAACATACCCAGGTTTCTCCGTATGTATGAAAGGTGTCTGTCTAACTTTAATCGAATTGAATTATGGTAAGCTGATTGTAAGTACTGTTCGGCTGAATCTAGTTGATTGGCATACAAGTAGGCAGCTCCAAGATTATTTTGCTGAACAGCTATAAGCGATTCATCATGAATCACATCAGCTATTCTCTCACTCTGCTTATAATACTGTATCGCTTTGGCGTAGTCTTTCAAATCATAGTAAATACCCCCTATTCGTTGTGTACACATGGCTATTTCTAATTGGAATTGGTGGTCCTGAGCAATACGCAAAGCTTTCAGGTTTACTTCTAACGCTTTAGGCAGGTTACCAGTCTCTCTGAACAAATACCCAACTCCCATCGACGCCCGTGATTCGCCCCGGTAGAATTTAAGCTGACGCGCTAATGATAGTGCCTGCTGGCCATAGTTCATGGCAGAATCAGGATTTGTATAGAGTAATTCTGCCCCCAACCGCAGCAGAACCAGTACCCGGCTGGTGTCTTGCTTCGGGAGGGCCAACAACCGTTTGAGGCTGTCAACCGAAACAGTTCGGCTAGACTGAGCGGTGGTTACAGCAATAGAAAAGGTCCATAAGAGGAGGAAAAGACAAAATCGTTTCATAACACATTATTGGTGGGTAATGTGACGACAAACTCGGTATACCTATTTTCCTGACTTTCCACCCACATCTCTCCTCCATGCCCTTTGGTGACAATGTCATAGCTCAAGCTCAACCCTAGCCCCGTACCTTCACCAGTGGGCTTGGTGGTGAAGAAGGGCTGAAAAATCTTGGCCCTGACTGATTCTGGAATCCCTGTGCCATTGTCCTGAACGTGAATGACTACACTTAATTCGCTGCGTTGCGTACTGACCCAAACGGTGGGTTGATACTCAGCCGGAGCGGTTTTCTGTTTCTGCCCAACCGCATAAAAGGCATTGTTGTACAGGTTCAATAGGACCCGACCTATTTCCTGCGGTACTACGTTCGCAGGGGACAGATTAGCAGCAAAGTCGGTAATCAGTGTAGCATTAACGGTTTGGTCTTTCGCGCGAAATCCCTGATAAGCCAGTCGCAGGTATTCGTCAGCCAGCGCATTAATATTAGTCGGTTCTTTCTGGCCCGAACTGGTTCGGCTATGTTCCAGCATGCCTTTGACAATGCTGCTAGCCCGCTGGCCGTGGTGGGTAATCTTTTGTAGATTTTGCCTCAAATCAAGAGCAATAGCTTTGGCTTCTTTGGGTTGACCCTCATCCAGTTCCTGGGTTAATTCCTCAACCAGCTCTGTAGACAGTTCTGAAAAATTATTGACGAAGTTCAACGGGTTTTGAATCTCGTGGGCGATACCCGCCGTGAGTTCGCCCAGGCTGGCCATTTTCTCGTGTTGAATGAGTTGCGTTTGGGTAGCTTTCAGGTCAGCGAGCGCGTGTTCCGCTTTATCTCGTTGGTGATTAATTTCTTCTTTCTGGCGATGAAGAAGGTTATTGGCTTTCTGCTTTTGGCCGTTATTCCTATACAGGATATACGCAATGACTAAAAGTACGATTAATCCGGCCAACATACTGTATTGCTGGATTTGGTTTTGATAAGCTATTTGGGCTGCTTCTACTTCCAGTTGATGTTCCCGTTCGGCCGCAAGGATTTTTTGTAACCCCTGTACTTTTTTCACACCCCATAAACTGTCTTTTACGGCTGTCGCTATTTTTAAAAAGCGAAACGATTCGGCCGTATTTGTTGCTTCATACGCTTCAGATAATAACGTGCTGGCTTTTAAAACTTCCTGGAGATAATGAGCCTGCTGCGCTTCAGCAAGTGCCCTTTTTGCATGATAAATACAGGAGTCGGTATTATTTATGTTTCTATATGCCGTAGCAATTCGGTTATTGGCGAGAGAATTCAATCGACGATTCTCTTTCGAACTCAGTTGGAGGGCTTGCTGGTAATAGCTAAGTGCAGATTCGTTTTTGTTTAACTCTTTTTGTATATCCCCAATAATCAGCAAATTAATTAAAAAGGTGTTTTCATCTTTATTAATCTGAGTTAAATGGTAGGCTCGTTGCGTATAATATAAAGCCGAATCTAATTGGCGATTTTGTAAAAAGTCATGACCTATATTCGCCAGTGTTTGAGCTATATAATTTGTATCATGCAGGCTAACAAATAACTTATTTGATCGTCTATGAAAATTCAGCGCCTTTTGAAACTCCCCTAATTCAGTATAAATAACACCAATATTGTTCAGGCTTCTTCCGGCCTCAAATTGATAGCCATTCGCTTTAGCTATTTTCAGGCTTGTTAGCGCCATTTCCAGTGCCTTCGGGAAGTCGCCCTGAATGCGTTTGGTCGTACACATAAAACTCAGTATCCGGGCTTCGCCCTTCAGAAATTTTAGCTTTCTGGTTAAAGCAAGCGCCTGATTTAAGTAGCGTAAACTGGAATCGGGATTGAAATTTCTGAAGCGAAAGCCTAGTTCAGCCAAAACCAGTACCCCACTGGTGTCTTGTCTGACCAGGGTAAGCTGATGCTTCAGGCTGTCAATTTGCCGATCTTGCGGATAGGCGCTGGCCGCCCAAAGCAAAAACAATATGGACAGAGTAAGCTTCATGATCAGACAGGTTTAGAAATCGGCAAGGTGATGACAAACAACGCATGGTCACCGGGTTGGCTTTCAACCGCCATCGTGCCATTATGCCCTTTGGTGACGATGTCATAACTCAGGCTCAAGCCCAATCCCGTGCCCTCTCCTGTGGGCTTGGTGGTGAAGAAGGGCTGGAAGATTTTGTCTTTTATAGGGTCGGCGATACCAGGCCCATTGTCGCACACCTGAATCTGTATCGAAGCGTTGACCCGCTCCCCCCGGCCCTCTCCTGCCAGGAGAGGAAGTAAAACAGTGCTCACCGTAACGGCAGGCAGGTAGTCGGCAGGGGCCGTTTTCTGCTTGTGCAAAACGGCATAGAAGGCGTTGTTAAACAAATTCAATAAGACTCGACCGATTTCCTGGGGCACTATATGGACTGGAGGCAGGTTGGCGGCAAAATCGGTAATCAGTTTACAGTTGAGGGTTTGGTCTTTACTGCGTTGCCCCTGATAAGCCAGTCGCAGGTATTCGTCAGCCAGCGCATTAATATCAGTCGGTTCTTTCTGGCCCGAACTGGTTCGGCTGTGCTCCAGCATACCCTTAACGATGCTACTGGCCCGCTGACCGTGGTGGGTGATTTTCTGGAGGTTCTGAGTGAGGTCATCGGCAATGCCGAGTACCTCATCGATTTGGCCGGACTGGGCTTCTTCTTTCAATTCCTCCACCAGTTCGGCACTGAGTTCGGAGAAGTTGTTGACAAAATTTAACGGGTTCTGAATTTCATGAGCAATACCGGCAGTCAACTCGCCCAGAGAGGCCAGTTTTTCCCGCTGGATGAGTTGGGTTTGGGTGGATTTGAGTTCTGCGAGGGCTTGTTCGGCTTTAGCCCGCTGAAGATCGATTTCTTCTTTCTGTCGATGCAGTAAGCCATTCACCCGTTGCTGTCGCCGGTTGCTGCGATAGAGCACAAAAGCCAGTAGCAAGACGACGCCCAACCCCGATAGCAAACTGTAAACGCGAACCTTGTTTTGATAGTCGTTCTGAGTAGCTTCCAATTCCTGCTGACGTTGTTGTTCGGTGAGCAGTAGGAGTTGGAGTTGGTGAAATTTTTTAGGACCGTATAAACTATCATTAACGGCTCTCGCGATTTCCTGATAGTATAGAGCACTGTCGGAATTATTCGCTGACTTATAAAGCTGAGCCAGTAAGTTGGTGGCACGCAAGACATTGGTTTTATAATTCAGCCGATGACTATTGTTTAGGGCAAGATGCGCATAGTGGAGGCTGGAGTCGGGTTGATGAAATTGGCTAAACAACTCGGCTATATTCAATTGAGTGGTTGATTGAATGCGAATATCATCGGATAGTATACCCAATGCCAAGGCCTGCTGATAGAAGTGAAGTGCTTTTACGAAATTGCCTGCTAAGAATGCCAGTCGGCCTGAATACAGGCATAATACACGCTTCTGAAGGGAGTTTCCAGGGATTCGTTTGATCCACTGGTGGGCTCGCTGGTTGACAATGCGTGCTGAATCCAATAATTGCAGGCTGATGTAAGCATTGGTCATATTGTTCAATACAGTGCCAGTGCCTACTTCGTCTGAGAGAACTTTAAAAGTTTGCCCGGCCTGCTGGTAATGGTCGAGCGCTTTACGGATTTCGCCCAGATCGAAATAAGTGATACCAATCAGGTTCTGCGCCCATGCTTCACCATCTTCATTATGAAGTGTTTTGTGAAGCACCAAAGCCTTGAAGCCGTAGGCCAGGGCTTGTGGAAAATCACCGTTCACCCGAAACACCGTACAAAAGATTTGAAAGACCTTAGCTTCTCCTTTGGCAAATCTGAGGTTGTGGGTAAGACTCAACGCTTGTTGAGCCAGTTTCAGGCTGGAATCCGGGGAATAGCGGCTATAATTATCAGCCAGTTCCGTAAGAATCAAAACCTGGTTGGTATCCTGGCGAGTTTGGCTAAGCAGATGTCTGAGGCTATCAATCTGGGCGTTCTGGCCCAAGGTTATCGATAGCGGTAAAGCCCACAATAGCAAAAGGATGTAATACTGTCTCATATCGATCCTCGAGTGGGTAAGGTGATAATAAACACAGAAAAGGTATCTTCCTCACTCTCTGCTGTCATCGTTCCACCATGCCCTTTAGTCACAATATCATAGCTTAACGACAATCCCAATCCAGTGCCCTGGCCTGTAGGTTTAGTAGTGAAAAACGGCTGGAAAATCTTCTCATGGATCGCATCGGGAATTCCTGTGCCGTTGTCTTTGACCCGAATTTCTACCGAAGCGTCGACCCGCTCCCCCCGGCCCTCTCCTGGCAGGAGAGGGAGCAAAACGGTACTGACCCAAACTTTGGGTTGATAGGTTTGTGGTAGCGACAAGGCATGCCTTGTCGCTACGGTATAGCGTTGCCCAACGGCATAAAAGGCATTATTGTATATATTCAGTAAGACTCGCCCAATCTCTTGGGGCACTAGGTTCACTAGGGGCAGATTAGGAGCAAAGTCTGTAATCAGTTCGCAGTTGAATTCCTTGTCTTTGGCCGGATCGCCGGACCGCCGAAAGCCCTGATAAGCCAGTCGCAGGTATTCGTCAGCCAGGGCATTGATATCCGTAGGCTCTTTCTGACCAGTGCTCGTTCGGGAGTGTTCGAGCATGCCTTTGACGATGTTACTGGCCCGCTGGCCGTGATGGACGATTTTCTGGAGATTTTGACTCAAATCAAGAGCAATGGCTTTGGCTTCTTTGGATTGTCCCTCATCCAGTTCCTGGGTTAATTCCTCCACTAGCTCGGTACTGAGTTCCGAAAAGTTATTGACGAAGTTGAGGGGGTTTTGAATCTCGTGGGCAATCCCGGCGGTCAGTTCACCCAGGCTGGCCATTTTCTCCCGTTGGATGAGTTGAGTTTGGGTAGCTTTGAGTTCAAAAAGCGTCCTTTCCAAACCGGCATTGGCCTGCTCGACTTGATGGCGTTGCTGAGCAATTTCCTCTTTTTGCCGATGCAACAGCCGATTGGCTCGTTGTTGCTGACGGTTATTGCGATAGAGTATAAAGGCGATCAACCCAATGGCCAGTAATCCACCCAACAGCACTACTTGCCGGATTTGGGTTTGATAAGCTTCTTTAGCCTGGGCTACTTCCTGCTGACGTTTCTCTTCATTGGCAACGATGGTTTGTAGAGCCTGAATGCTACCTGCTCCAAACAAACCCTCCTTGGTTTTGAGCGTCAATTCCTGATAGGCAGATGCCTGCCGAAAGTCCTGTTTTTGCTTATACGCACTGGCCAACAACTCACTAGCTTCCAGTATCTTAAGATTGAAAGGTCCGGCCTGGGCTTCGCTTAAACCCTTACGGGCATACACAATGCATGAATCCGGTTGATGGGCCCGTAGATAAAATGCCGCCAAAATAGTATAGTTAAAGGCCGCATTGCGATGGTCATTATTGGTTAGCGCCGTCCGAATAGCTTGCCGATAATAGGACAGTGCCAGCGGGTAGTTTTTTAATTTATCCTGCAACAGAGCCAGACATCTGAATATGTACGGATATTGGGTAACCATCTTACGCTGACTAATGCGTTTATAAGCAGTTTGTAAATACCGGCTTGCCGAGTCTAACTGATTGAGGTATAAATAGCCGGACCCAATATTGAAGAGTTGTACGGTAATTTGGTGTTCATCCCTGATCTGATCAGCAATTTTCTTGCTCTTCTGGCCATAATAGATTACTCGCTGGTAGTCTTTTAAGTCGTGATAGATGCTCCCAATACGTGAATTACATCGGGCTATTTCGGCCAGATACTGATTCGCTTCAGCCAGGCTGAGGGCTTTCAGGACTAATTCTAAGGCTTGGGGTATATTGCCAAGCTCCCGGTAGAGGTAGCCCGTCTCCTGCAAGGCAATTACCTCGCCCCGAGTGAAGTGGATCTGACGTGCCAGTGTTAGGGCCTGTTGCCCATAGTTCATGGCAATGTTAGGCTTGTTCCAACGATATAGCTCGCACAGTTTGCCAAGGATCAATACCCGGCTGGTATCCTGTTTGGCAACGGCTAACTGGTGTACTAAGCTGTCAGCTACCTTATTTTGGGCAAAGGCCACCTGAACGTAAAACCACAAAATAACCAGTAGAGCAGGTTTCATAATCAGACGGGTGAAGCGTAAGAGGATACGCATACTATTTTATTCACTCATTCTTAAAGTAATTATGATAGAGATCGTTGAGTAGCTATTGGCACTATAACTAAAAGTAAGCTTTACCGTGAATTATTAGCGCGTCAAACGATAGATGAACAGGGCCACCCGCTGAATGACTGGCCCCAACTCTTTCGTGTAGATGGTTTCCTCGATGCTGTGCTCGCCCTTGCCCGGTGCCCCCAGACCATCGATACCCGGCAGATACTGGCCAACATACGATATATCACTGGCACCACGTACGCTCGGATCAACGGCTTGTACGGGGCCTAAGCCTAGGTCCAGATTCACTCGTTCCAACTGTTGGCGCAGCGCATCGTTGGCCGCCGTCGGTTCCATGGGTGGCATAAGATCCGTAAACGTGATGGTGGCTTTGGTGAGTGGCAGGCTTTTCTCCACAATCTCACGCATTCGAGCTTTGGCACTTTCTTTCTGAGCGTTGGTCAGATACCGCAAATCGCCCTTCACTACAGCCATTCCCGCTACGATGTTATCTTTCCCGACGACTTCCGCTTTGGCTGTTTTTTCATTGTAATGCACCTCCGCTCCGCCAGCGATTAGGCCGGGATTAAACGTCAGATTTTTCTCCTGGCCCAGCGTCCGCCTAAATTCGTTCACGATTCGAACGGCTTCGAAAACCGCGCCGTAGCCCATTTCGGCGAAGATTTTTGAGGAATGACCTGAACGGGCTTTCACATCCAGTGTCCAGGTACTGGCCCCTCGCTTACTGGTTACGATCAGATTAAAGCCTAACCCCGGTTCAAAACCCAGCGCAACATCACAGCCTTTCGCCCGTTCGATGAAATCCCGGCGCCCTTCAGCATTACCTGGCGTTCCGCCTGTCTCTTCATCCCCTGTCAGATAGACGGTGATGGAGGTATCGTCGAGCAGGTTCTGGGCTTGCAGGGCTTTAAGCGCGGTAATGATCACGACATCACCACCTTTAGCGTCCCTGACGCCCTGGCCTGTGGCCGTCGAATCCGTCGTGTGGGTAAACGGTTCCATAGGCAGGCTTTTTTCAAATACGGTGTCCAGATGACCGATCAGGAAGAGCTTTTTGCCTTTTTTTCCTTGTCGGGTAGCGACCAGATGCCCTGCCCGGTTAAGTGAATCCGGCAAAGTGATCCACTCGGTCATGAAACCCAGCTTATCAAACTCAGCCGCCATCAGCTTACCAACTTGGCGAACTCCTTCTTTATTGAGCGTACCACTGTTGATGTTCACCACTTTTTCCAGAAAGGCTTCGGTTTCGGGCATCTGTTTTTTGACCGTGGCTATTATATCTATTTCAGGTTTGACAAGTGATTGGGCCGGAGCCGTGCAGACACCCAGAAAGAAGAGAAAGGTAAGTTTTTTCATGGAATTGAGAAGGAGGGTTAGCGATCTTTGAAAGCGACATTGACTGTTTTAACCCCTTTGCCCGTAACTTGCGTACGGGTCATTTTTACCGCACCATACGGCAGAAATTCAAACGCACACGCATTGACAAGCCCGGCTGGTAAGCCGCTCTGAATAAAGGTGTTATTGCCAATATAGTCGTAGTTCAGGCCATAGACAACACGGCCTGATTTCCGCCATAACTGTCCACCCCGTTTAAAGAATTCGGTTTTCAAGGTCTTATCGTTCTCATCGATATAGATGCCCGTTAATCGGTCAATAACCCTAGGCTCAACCTGTCGTTTTTCGGTCATGGTAACGTTGAAGGATACCTGTTTTCGGCCTTCAGGTACTGGTTCGACGGTTAGTATTCTCGACTTGGCCGTCGATGAAGCCGCATAGGGGTCTGTGGATAGGTGGGGATCTCCAGAAAAGTAGAGCTGCGTAACCAGGCTCTGATAACCAGGGGCCGAAATGAGTAAATGAAAATGGGCGGGCCTGAATACACCATTGCCCTGATCGTCATAGGGAACGGGCAATAGGGTCAGAAACTCATAGCGCCCCTGCTCATCACAGAGGGTCGTAGCCCGATACCGAAATGCTGAAGACGTATTATCATATTGGCCACCTGGGTCGCAATGCCAGAGTTCTACTTTAGCCCCTTTGTAAGGCGTAATACAGTCTTTATGCCGGACAATCCCCTTCAGAATAACCTCCTGACCGGAGTCTTCTTTATGAACAAGGTTGGTTCGGAGCGGGGCGTCGGGCCGGTAGTACGGCCCCAGAATATCAGTTGTGGTTTCGCAATCGCCGGTGTAGCCTTCGCCAGTAAATTGAATAAAACCGGTGGTACTAACGGCAACCGCACACAAGGCTGTGTTTTGAAGGAAATTTCTACGTTTCATTTGTCCTGGACGATTAATAAGTTTAGCATAAAAGGATGATCTTCCTCACGTCAGCAAAGGATTTACGGCTGTGGCTTGGCCTGAAGGATGAGATTCAGCAAGTGCCCCATCTCGGCACTGGTTATGCCCCTGGGAATCTCCGAGGCTGCTATATGCTCGGCATGATCCGGGTAATCGACATTGGTACAATAAACTATCACGAGATCGCGGACAGGCAGAACAACAATGTATTTCCCGCCCGCTCCCCGGGCACTATAACTGCCGTCTTCCAGCGTTACTCCTGGAAAATGATGACCCTTTTGAGCAACCCACCACAGATACCCATAGCCGCCATTTTCGCCTGCATCCGAATAGCTCTGTGTACTTTCTTTAATCCAGTTGGCCGGAACAATCTGTTTGCCTTCCCACTTCCCCTGCCGTAGGTAGAGATAGCCAAATCGGGCCAGATCACGAACGGTCATTCGAAACGGATAGGCGGGGTAAATGGATTCCTTAGCCGTTACGTAATATTGATCTTCCAGCCGAAAATCCTGCATGCGAAGGGGCCTGGCGATTCGCTCCTGAAAATCAGTCGCCATCTTCGTATGCAGTTGCTGTTCGAAAATGGTGCCCAGGGCATTGAAGTCCCAGTTGTTATAATACCAATGGGTGCCTGGTGCGTGGCTGTAGCGGGCAGGCTGGGTCGTCCGCATGGCAGGCGTACCACTGACGTAATCATGGTACACGCCAGACCGCGACTGAAGGAGCATCTGAATCGTGGCCTGTTTTTCCGCCGGGGTAAGCGCGGGTGCATTGTCGTCAATGCCTAACTGCTCGAGTGTTTTTGTCAGATCAATGCGGCCAGCCTCGGCATGAATGCCATACAATGCACTGAGCAGGCTTTTTCGAACGGAACTGACTTTATGCCGCTGATCGGTATCGCCCCAATCGGTAATGACCTTTCCACCATCAATGATCATCAGACCACCAGGGCCGAGCGTCTGGGCATAGTCCGTAACCTTCATTAGCTTTTCAGCCGACCAGCCCAGCGTTTTGGGATTCGCTTTCTGCCAGCTTGCACCGGGATACGTATCGATTAACTGAGCGTTGACGGTAAGAACAGATGGTAGGATAAAAGCGGAAAGCCACGTAGCGATACGAAGGATGGATAAACAACTGTTGTGATAAGGGGATTTCATGGCCTTTGTCTGAAAAATAGGATGAAGGCAAGTCGGGTTGGGACAAGCAGACAATATTCCTCAACTTTCACTGAACGGGCATTTCTGTTCAGGCCAAATGTGTTTGATTTTAGGCCATTACCTGTTGTCCATCAAAACGGATAGGTTCTTTTGCAAAGCCATAGTCGGGATTGACAGCGCAGTCGGCTAGTCTGATATGGAGTGGGTTAGCTAACTGGTAATACGATACTAAATTCTGTGAATTCATCCAGAACGGTAGTTACCTCCAGGGTTCCACCATGTTCCTTGGTGATGATGTCATAACTTAACGACAGGCCTAAGCCCGTGCCTTCGCCTGTTGGTTTGGTGGTGAAAAAGGGTTGGAAGATTTTAGCTTTTACTGATTCGGGAATTCCGGTGCCATTATCCTTTATCCGAATCTCAATTGTATTGGCCAGTCGATGGCTACTGAGCCAAACGGTTGGTTGATAAGTCGTTGGGGTCGTCTTTTGCTTTTCTCGAACGGCGTAGAAAGCATTATTGTAGAGATTGAGTAGCACTCTTCCAATCTCCTGGGGTGCTATGCTTACCAGCGGCAGGTTTGGGGCCAAGTTGGTGATTAGCTCGCAGGAAACGGATTTGTCTTTAGCTCTCAAACCCTGATAAGCCAGCCGCAGGTATTCAGCGGCCAGGGCATTGAGGTCGGTGGGTTCCTTCTGACCAGAACTGGTTCGGGAGTGCTCGAGCATGCTCTTAACAATGCTACTGGCTCGTTTACCGTGGTGGACGATTTTTTGCAAATTCTGACTCAGATCGTTGGCAATAAACTGCGCTTCCTGAATATCGCCTTTGACTAAGGTTTCGGCCTGTTCCTCAATTAGTTCGACACTAAGTTCGGCGAAGTTGTTGACGAAGTTTAGCGGATTCTGAATCTCGTGAGCAATGCCCGCCGTCAGTTCGGCCATAGAGGCCATTTTTTCTTTGTGAATGAGTCGCTGCTCTTTAAGCTTTTGCCTAAACTGAAATAAAATAAAGAAGTAGATAATAATGCCAGCGAAGAGAAGAAGATACAGGAAAAGCATGGGCACAAACCACCATTTATGCAACAGATTGCCTTCGACAGTAAAGTTGAATTGCGCTGGAGCATCGCCAGCCTGGGTAGTCTTTACCTCAAAGGTGTAATCGCCCCCGTCGAGATGAGCATACTGCACTTGTGAGCAATCGGTGCAGTCTACCCAGGTATAATCTAAACCGCTGAGTTTGTAGGAAAAGGATTTTAGGGCGGGATTGTACGGATTAATAAACTTGAAATGCAGATAGTTATGATCGTAGGCGAGGATAACCGGTTTTTTTTGCTGTAGATTGATTGTAGAAAAAGCCGAGTCCATCTGATTATTCCCCGCTTCTACGCTGATAATTTTAGCCAGTGGGCGGTTGGTTTGGGCCAGTGCGAATTGGCTTACAAGCAGTAACAGAAACGTAACATAGTTCATAAAATGGGGGTGTTTACCGCTCAGATTGGCTCAGCCAGAAAGCATAGGAAAAAGCGCCAAACATCAGGATGGTCACAAAGGACCAGAACATGTAGTACTGCAAATAGAATGCCTGTGAGTAGTTAATGACCGGTCTGCTAAAAATGTCAAAGGAACCTACTAAGTTGGCGACCACGATCCCGGCACTTACCCAAAACAGCGGTTGCCGACGTATATCATCGTCAATCTTCTCCTGAAACAACTGAGCCAGATAATACAAAGCAACGAGCATGACATAGAATTTTTCCACCGCATTGCTCCACCCATTATTTGTCAGGCCAGAGATGAAAAAGGCATCCAGAACAACCAGGGGAATAAAGAAAATACCGCTCCACCGAATGATGGTACTGAGCGTTTTATGTGTAATGACCGATGAGTAGAGCCAGGCCATCATCAGCAAATCGACACCCGAAAATGCATACAGGAAGGTATTGGTCGTCTTAAAGTTTACGACCAGCAGTCCTAGGTCAAGCAGCAGGGATAAGCACAGACCGAACCATACTATTTTGAGCGGTTTATCCAGATGCCTGATTAAATAAAGTCCAATCCCAACCGGAACGATAACACCATAAGTGGCTATGTATACCAGATACATAGCCACGTCAACCAGTTTCATCAGCAGTGCGTTAACTGTTACAATACCATTATTCATCGAAGCTGCCGAAAGGCGGGCAGCTTGGTTTGGGAGCCACGTACCCTGGCTCTCCATCAAATGTCGAGAATATATTGGTTGAAAGCGTGCCATCTGGCTTTACACCCCTGAAAATCAAATGAAAACAATTTCGATCCAGCGTGCTTATCCGTACGGCCAGCGTTTTTTGGAACCCAAACGTAATTTTTACCTGATCACAATCCTCATCATTAAATTCGGATAGAACCCGTCTCAACGCATTGAGTTTCATATAGGCACCCCACACGAAATTTTCTTTTCCATGAATGGGCCGAAACAGTTCTCTAAATTGCCGTACAAGGGTAAAATCTCGTGGCTGGGGTGTTAAATCCGTCGTTGTAATCTGGGTTTCAGATACCTGGTCCTCAAGTAGTTTATTGGCAAGTCTCCTGCCATCACCACTGCCATCTAATCGGATGCCCTGCATCACCAGTACTATCTTTTGGGTGCTTAGGTCAAATCCATAATAGATAGCTAAATAGTTTAATGAAGGGTTCAATGCGTCAATAAAGGCCCGAATACTACTGATAGGAACAGGAGCAATCGTAAAGGTGTCTACGGCTGAGAGACTCCTGATTAGTTGTAAACGACTCGGTGTGAGCGTAGTCGCTCTATCCAGGTTACTGTCATTAGTGAACTGGCGAAGCCGGTTCACTTCCTCATCGAATAAGTTCGTTAAATGATTGAGGTCAATTGAGTCTGTTTTTCGAAATATGCCATCTTTGTTGTTAAAGATGTCAAGCAACACGGCAATTTCAGCGGGAGTAGGAGGAGAGGGCATCTTTCTAGGATTTAGTAAATAGTGAATGAAAATGTAACGCTGAAGAAAATGAGTATCAGCCAATAAGTAGTTTCAGATTTGGTAAAGGATTAATAAGGGTGTGGATAGACATTTCCTGTTTCAAAAGTGCGGTATAGAAGGCCATTTGGCCAGTACAAACTTTGTAACTCTCTTTTATCATAGAATCTCGGTTTACTAGAGACTGCGCTGGCATGTTACTTCTCGGCGAGTTTTATGGGTTCAGATAGCGATTTCAGGAATGTATAAATGGCGTTCATTTCGGTCGCATTCAGATAACTTAAATGATTTTTGGCCATCGCACTCATCACCGATAGCTCTTTTCGGCCCAGGGCGCCTTCGCCGGTCTTCAAAAAATGAATGAATTGTCTGTTCGTATAGGCACCGGCAATACGCATATTGGGGGCATGGCCCTGCCCCTGCAAATTTCCCCCGTGACAGGAGGTACAGGCCGTCATGACAAGGTACTTCCCCAAAGCGAGTTGGGAACTGTCGTGTTGCGCCAATTGCCGAGAGGCAAGGTGATTAATTCGTGCCGCTGCAGGTAGATACTTCCCTGTTATTATATCCCAGCGGCCCAATGGATAGATCGTAGAGGATGCTGGCAGGTTTGGTGAGGAAGGGATTGGCTTCAGCGTTCGTAAATAAGCGATTATGTTGGCGACCGATTCATCTTTGAGGTTAAAGAACATTTGCGAGGGCATTCCAATAACAGATTCTCTATTTTTCTTGACCCCATGCCGGATGAGCCGTTCTAATTCTTCGTTCGAATAGGTAGCGATCAGGGCGGTAATATTAGGAGCAACCTGATCTGCTCGATACGGACTGTGTTGAAATCGTTTCCCTTCGAATTGTTCACCGTGACAGTGCTGGCAGTGTTCGATCCGAATCAGTCTGGCTCCTGCCCGAATGGCACCTGTATCCGAAGGAATGGGAATTGTGGTAAGCGGGACGTCATAGGTTTTATGCATGATCAGCATTGACCAGCTATAAACGATGGCTAAGGCTACTAGCACAAATGACAGGACGCCACCCAAAATCCATTTCAGAAAAACGGTCTTCTTCATACGGTTCGATTAATTAATAGGATATCAGGAGCGGGCCTTGATGACTACCTGACAAAATTCCTTTAATTCTAATGAACGGTCGTTTGGATTCTGGCCATATCTGTTCGTTTTTAGGCCAGTCGCTTTATACCTGCGGAGTGAAGCTTTGCTTAGGAGGTACTCAAGCAGTTGCCGCAAAAAAGAATGCCGACCATCGCCGACGGTTTTTCCTGAAAGCATTCGGACGTTTTTCTAAAAGGTGGCAGGCTAGGAGAGAAGGGTAGGAATCGGCCTGTTTCGTTCAATAAATCCGTTCAATTTTACTGATTCATGTTAGGAATTGCGGCTTTACCCCAACCCTCTGAAGCAGAATAGGTGAGAGGGATTTTATTGGGCGGTTAATAAAGCAGTTTAGTTGCGGACAACGGTTGTACGATTATGGATAACTAATCAAGTATATAGTCAGTAATCGTCTCAACATCAGTGCTGATAGTATGTGTAGAAAAGTTGTGGCTGGTTAATAGACTGGTACTATGAAAATGTTTTTGTGTACGTTATTGTTCGTTTTGGAATCTCACAAAAGCTCTTAGATAAGCCGAAATAGCCTTCATTCTGTGCTTTCTAAGATGGGGTGATTTATGAGCTTGCCACGATATATTCCTCATTTACATTAGCCTGCTTGCCCGAAAAAGTACATAAGTGTAGCTAAGGCTAGAATCAATAATGACCAACTTACTACCGTTCGAACGCCAGGTATGGGGCCAGCCATTAACACGCCCCTGCCAAGGGGTAACAGAGCTACGCAAAGACCCGTTGTGGCCAAGACCGATACGAGTGAAGCACCCTTGAGTACGCCTAACATTAAAGCCGACATCAGGCCTAAGCCAATTGAGCCAACCAGACTTAGCACACCTGAGCGGTAAGCCCCAATCGCCAGGATAGCCCAGCCAAACATGATGGCCGCCGACAAGCTTGAAACAATGTGGAAAGCACCGTATGAGTCGGCAATGGCCTTGGTGGCGAGCTGCAGGTTTTGCACCTTTACTAATTGAAAGGCTAAATGATTGATCCCATAGTGGAAAGTACGAGCGAATAAGCCCAATATCACCATGGTTCCTCCCCAGAGTGCCCAAGCCGGTTGTCTTTGCCCAACCAATTTAGCTAAGGTGACTACCGCTGGCCACAAGAGGATATTACCAGCCAGAAACAGACTGTAAGCCGTCGTGACTTGAGTTGGCAGTTGGGCAAAGGCTTTAAGTTGTTGGGGAAAGAAGAACTCAAATTGGAGGAGTAGCAGTTGGGCAAGAAGTAGGAGCAGTGGTGCAATAATCATGGAAACGCCCTCAATCCAACGGCCAGGAAACCAAAATGGTGTTGATTCAACAGACTCAATGTTGGTCATAAGATTATCTTTTTACAACAATTATATTACAATACAAGGTAATATGTAATACATACTACATAGATGGTTTGGTTCGCATGTCAACGGCAATCGCAGAGTCTCCTAAGAATCTAATCAACAGCGATTTGTTCCCGGCAAACATTCCTGCCTGAGACGAAAGATTGGTCTTGTGCCTTCTCTATAATTGGGGCGTTTTCTGAGGCAATCAGCGAGTCAGTAACCATTTTAAGATGCCCTTAAAGCCGACAATACGAACTGATTCTTTTTCAATCTAAGAAAATTTGCGAAACCGAATGGTTGCACGTACATTTGCAACCATTCGGTTTCGCAGAGTAAAATTTATACCAGATGAGACGAGATATTTTTCAGGCCATAGCCGACCCTACAAGGCGAGCAATCATAACCCTGATTGCCTTGCAGGCAATGACGCCCAACGCCATTGCTGAGAACTTCAACACGACCCGACAATCTGTTTCCAAACATCTACGCATACTTACAGAATGCGACCTGGTGAAACAGCAGCAGCAAGGCCGGGAGATTTACTACTCACTGGAAGTGGAAAAAATAAAAGAGATTGATCAGTGGATAAACCAATTCAGGAAACTTTGGGAAACTCGGTTTAATCAACTTGACGACGTATTATCAACCCTCAAAAAAGGCTAAACATGAACGATTTCACCGTTAACAAAACAACAAAAACAGTAACCTTCTCCAGAGATTTTGATGCCGACCTTTCGTTGGTATGGGATGCATACACGAAGCCGGAAATTCTTGATCAATGGTGGGCTCCAAAACCCTGGACCTCAAAAACTAAATTTATGGATTTTGAGGTTGGTGGCCGTCGGTTTTATGCGATGGTAAGCCCTCAAGGAGAAGAGCGTTGGTCCGTTCAAACATACACGTCCATCAGTCCGAAAACCAATTTCAAATTGATGAATGCGTTTGCCGACAAAGATGAAAACCCGGAATTGCCAGGTTCGGAGTGGGATTTAACGTTCAGCGAGCAAAACGGGAAGACAACGGTACGTGTCAGTATTTATAATGAATCGCTTGCCCGCTTAGAGAAGATGCTCGACATGGGCTTCAAAGAAGGAACGGCTATGGCATTGAAAAACCTGGAAGAGTTATTGGCAACTTTATCGCGCCAAAAGTAAAAGAATCAATTGCCGGTAACATCGGCTTGGCAAAGTGGGACCAAACGTTCTCTATTCAATGATGGTAGTTAATTCGGCAGTTGTACGTTTGTTCAGCAGACAACAGCCGATTTAACTACCATCGTCAAGAATAGAACGGATATCCGGCAGCACAAAAATGCGTTGATGAGTTTGTCATTTGGCTAATCGTAGACCGAAATCATGGCGCTTATCCACCACACGTTTAATAAGCCCAATCTGACCGCAGTGGTACATGGTGTGCTTTGTATTCCAATCAATGGCCTCCCGTTTTGTGGTGGCGATAGGGTGAGGAGTAGGGGTGGGCTCCAGCGGATTGTCCAGTTCCCACGCTTGCAGCGTCGTCAGGATAGCCAACGACTTTTGTTGCATATATTTTAAATCCTCTACTAATTTCGCTGAATCTACTTTGCCTACGGATAGGGAAGGGGCTGATGTTGTGAACAACTCACTGTATTCTCGAATTGGAAGCTGCTGGAGTATATCCAGTTGGTGCCCCCGAATGACCATAATAGAATGGAAATAATGACTGATAAGCAAATGCCCAAGCTGCCAATCAATACTTGATTCAACTGTCGGAGGAATGATATTCCACGTTTCAAGCGGCACCGTCTCCACCAACTTATTAATCCATTGATAAGCATTTTCGGTCTGATTAAGCAAAATCTCTGATTCAGTCATTGGTAGTGAGCGAGTTTGGTTTAGATGAAAAGCTATTACATTTTTGTCGGCTAAGTTATTGTGACTTCTCCAGAAAGATTGCGTGTTCCCGTTTAGAGATAAGGTTTTGATCTATCGCTAGGCCCATTCCAGATCGACACTTATCATGACAAAAACGTTTAGCCAGTCTGCCATTTTCTTTCTGGGCCTTACCACAGTCATGGGCCTCTTTCAAAGCCTGCTCTATTTGACAGTTGGCCAGGACCTGGTGACGCAACCCTCGTTCGCCAATTATTTTTTGGCGTCTAATCTGATCTCTTTATTGGGTGTAGCATATCTACTTCGATTATACTATATCCAGCAATTTCAAGTAGCTTTTGTAACGGGTTTGATCGCTTTTTTTACCGCCTTGCTGCGTGTAGTACTGCTTTATAGTCTACTGGTCCCGCTGACCAGGGCCTTTGAAAGCTATTATCCCCTGGTGTTAGTACTCGATCTCGGTGCTGGCCTCTTAGCTGCGATCAGTCTGGTGCTTTCACGCGCAGGAAAAAACGGCTGGTTAAAAGCCGCTGGCGTGTACAGCTTCCTGGTGGCAAGCAGTGCCCTAGCCCTGCTGATCTTTTCGATGCAGGCCCATAACGGCCGGAGTACGCCAACCCTGGAGAGGTGGCAACTGGGGCTTTCGTTTATGGCCAGTTTACAGCCTTTGTTTTTCATCGGCTATTTTTGGCAGCATCCGGCTGTACCATCACAACCCGTGGATTCGAACCTATCTTCCTGGCAAACAATCCTGGTGGATGCGGCTCGACTGATCGGCATAGCTGCGTTCCTGTTTCTGGGCGTAAGCCTGTACGGCGAAGGAATCAGGGCCAGCCATCCCCAGCCAGAAGCCATCAGGCAGGCCCGAATTTTCGAAGCGCGCACCTTTACAAACCAGCGTGGCGACACGCTCTTGTATCGCCTGCTCAGGCCAGAAGGGTATGATTCTACCCAACGCTATCCACTGTTGGTCAGCCTGCACGGCGGAGCCGGTTACGGCACCGACAATATCCGCCAATTAGCCAGTTGGGAAATTCAGCGGCTAACCGAGCCAGAGAATCGAAAAAAGTACCCCGCCTTTATTCTGGCCCCTCAGTGTCCCCGTGGCACCAGTTGGGGCGGTTTGCCGCACCTGGTTGCCCGGGATACGATCGTTTTGGACTTGCTGAACGCTCTGGAACGAGAATTTAGCATTGACCCCAATCGGCGGTACGTGGCAGGCCATTCGCTGGGGGGATATGGAGCCTGGTCTTTCATTGGGACTCACTCTGGTGTGTTTGCCGCTGCCATCCCCTTAAGTGGAGCCGGTGACCCTACCTTGGCCAAAAATATGGTGGACATAGCTATCTGGGCTTTCCACGGAGAAACGGACCGGAATGTACCGGTTGAGGGGTGCCGGACGCTCATCAAGGCAATTCAACAAGCGGGTGGACACCCACGTTACACCGAGTTTGCGGGAATTGGGCACTATCTTAACCCTAGCTTAGACGCTACGCCTGGCATACTGGAGTGGCTGTTTGCTCAAAGACGGGTAAGCCAACCGTATCGGAGCGTTATGAAAAAATAGGGTGCCTGCTTCTGATCGGTTAAGGACGGTAGTCGAATTTCTACTTAATGCTATTGACGGCTGGTCCGTATTTTATCAGTAGGAGATTACTGAGTTTGTATCAGCCCGAAGTGAAGAAGGTGAATTAAGCGGTTTTTAATGAGTCTTCCCAGCATAGTCGGAAGGCGTCATACCATATAGCTGACGAAAACTGCGAGTGAAATAAGCTGGGCTCTCAAAGCCTACTGAATAGGCCGTCTGACTAACCGGTTGTCCCTGGATCAGTAATTGCGTAGCCCGCTTGAGTCGGTAAGCCCGTATGAAATCGGAGGTTGATAAGCCCGTTAAATTTTTAAGTTTACGGTGTAAATGCATACGGCTTAGGTAGGCCTTTCGGGCTAATTCATCCACGCCGAAGGTTGAATCATCCAGATGGCTTTCCAGTAATTCATAGAGTTGTTCCAGAAATGGATGAGAGGTTGGCTTATCCGGTTGCGGAAGTGCGGTGTCGGGGCTCGTCAACTCCTTTCGAATCTGATTCCGCAATTGGCGCTGACGTTTCAACAGGTTGCTAACCCGCAGGCGAAGCTCCTGAACATGGAACGGCTTGGTCAGGTATTCGTCAGCCCCTTGCGAGAGACCCTGCAATCGACTTTCCAGCGCTGTTCGTGCCGTCAGCAGAATAACCGGGATGTGGCTGGTACGAGGATCTTCTTTCAGGTGGTGGCACAGCGTGAAGCCATCCATACCCGGCATCATCACGTCGCTGATGATCAGGTCGGGCACGTTGCTGATGGCTGCTTCCAGCCCCTGCTGACCGTTGGTTGCCTGATAAATCCGGTAGGTTGGCGGTAAACTACTGGCAATAAATTCCAGCAATTCGACATTGTCTTCCACCAGTAATACCGTTGGTGTTTCATCAGCTTGACTACCAGTTTCAGCCTCTGAATCGACTAACCCACGTTCCGGCTCGGTTGCCAAGTCAGCTGCAGTCCACGCCAACGATTGATCCGTTGAAGACGTAACCGAACGATACGGAAGAAATACAGTAAACGTAGTACCTGACCCAACCCGACTGACGACATCAATGGAACCGCCCTGAAGTTCAATCAATTCGACCACCAAAGCCAGGCCGATACCTGTCCCTTCCGGTTTGGCGGTGGAACGACTCTGCTCCGAATCGGGTGTTACCAATCCAGACGGGACCTGATAAAATCGGTCAAAAATATGCGGTGTCTGATCGGCGGGAATGCCAATGCCTGTATCGGAAACGGATAGATAAATGCCGGGCTTTACCGTTACGGTAATCGTGCCGCCAGACGGCGTAAATTTGAGGGCGTTCGCCACCAGGTTTGAGAGAATACCCTCCAGCTTATCCCGGTCGAACCAGTAATCGCCCTCAATTTGAGCTTGATACTGGAGTTGAATACCCGTTGCTTCGGCTTCAGCGCCAAATGACTGCATGCGCTCTCCGATAAAATCGGCCAGCGAACCTCGGCTTTCGTTAACGCTCAGATGGCCTGACTCCAGTTTTGACAAGTCGAGTAACTGATTGATCAGACCCAGCAGTTGATGCGCATTTCGATCAATTACCGTGAGTCGGCGCTGGTCGGTTGTCGACCGATCTTCCTGCATCATTTGCTCAACGGGCGTTAGGATAAGCGTCAGCGGTGTCCGAAATTCATGGGTAATGTTGGTAAAAAAGCGCGTCTTCATGGCATCGACTTCGCGCAGCTGAGCCGCTTCTTTCTGTTTGAAAGCAACGGACTGTTTCAGAAAAAACCGTTTCTGGTATTGCCGCGCCAATGAATAGACGGTTGCCGCCACCAGCGCAGTATAGAACAAATAAGCCCAGTAGGTTGCCCACCAGGGCGATTGAATTGTCACCGTAAGCATGCGACTATGCGAACTCCAATGCCCTGACGTATTGGACGAGTTCAGCCGGAGCGTATAGGTGCCAGGGCGTAAGGCTGTAAAATCGGCTACCGGACGGTCCGTGTAAATCCAGTTATCGTTCAGCCCTTCCAGCCGGTATCGGTACTGAATTTTTGTCTGGCGATTGTACTGCATGGCGGCAAAGCCAACCGTCACAAAGTTTTGATCATGCGTCAATACCAGTTCCTGCATGGCCTGTACGGTAAGCGAATCGCGGTCGGGATGAAATGGGCGGTTATTCACCTGAATGCTGGTCAACTGGACATCGGGCTGGTACGTATCCTCCGCAATCTGTTTAGGGTCGAAGCCCGTAATGCCATCCACTCCCCCCAGAAAAATGCGGTCGTCGGGCAGGTGTAAATTGTGAAATCGATTAAACTCATCAGCTTGTAAACCATCCTCCTGTGTATAGGTCCGGGTACGAAACGTATGACGGTCAACCCGGCAAAGTCCCTGATTCGTGCCGACCCAGATTCCGCCCTGTCGGTCAGGAATAGCCGAATACACGACGTTGTTGGGCAAACCATTCTGCGTGGTTAGTCGCCGACACTGACCGGTTCGTTTGTCGAACCGGCAGAGGCCATTGCCAAACGTGCCAATCCATAAGAGGTTAGTGTCCAGCGGATCAGCAAATAAGGCGATCAATTCATTACTGTTCAATGATGTTTTGTTACCTGACTGGGAAACGTAGTGCCGGACGTTCCCACTGGCCCGGTCAACTCGGTAAAGTCCCTTTGTGGAGGTGGCCAGCCACAGTGCCTGCTGGTCAACCACCAATTGTACAGCCGGTACACTGATCTTCCCCCGAATTGGGAACGGAAACCGTTTCCATTGCCCGTCTTGCCAATAAACCACCAGCGAATCATAAATAGCCCACACCCGACCCGCCGGATCGGTCGCCAGTGGAGCCGTTTGATTTAAATCCAGCGCGCTTTTAGTGAGCGTCACCGGAAACGGAACGGGGGTGATTTTTCGGGAAGTCAGGTCCAGCCGGTAGAACGGTGTCGTACCTGCATTGAACCAGAATTGCCCGGCCTGATCAAACGTGTATCGGAATGCATATGTCGAGGAAAGGGACGGGAACCCGGTAAATTGACTGGCTGACACGCCAAGATGCATCAGGAGGAGATCGTCCATAAAATCAAGCTTGTACGGACGGGCCTCGAAGGCGGCCGCACGCAGGTTAAACTTCTGAATACCGTGCCCATTGGTACCCATCCATAACACGTCAGACCGGTCGATAAACAGGCTTCGGCAGAAACGTGAGCCGGGAAGCTCGTCCAGACGCTGCTTATCTACAGTTGGATTGTAGCGGAGCAGCAACGTATCGAGATTAAAGAAGGTGTTGCCGCGGCTATCAGTAGCGAAGTAAAATTTCCACTGAGAGTGATAAAGCGGCAAAAGAATCCGAGTGAACAGGCCTTGCTGGGGGTGTAGAATCGTCATATACCGGTCCGATCCCAGCATGAGTAAGCCGTCGGGCCGGATATACATATTTCGAATGGGGTCTGGGCGCGACGGATCCGTTTCAGCCTGCGTGAACCAGCTTGTAAACTGGCCCGTCTGTTTATTCTGCCGGAAGATCTGACTTTGGGTGGCTAACCACATGGTTCCTTCCCAATCCTGCCGAACGGCGACAATATGTTTTAATGCAGGAAATTGGTGAACGCGGTTCGTGGCTAAATCAAGGCAGACCACCTGACCTGAATTACGGAGGATCAGCCAAAGGCGATTCTGCCGATCGGGGTAATATCTATCAACCTGTTGATGCCCAAGTAGCCGCCGAAAGACCGGTAGCCGGGAATAATTAATGAACGTTTCCCGGATGGGATCAAATAAATCGAACTCTTTCTCCTCACTCATGATCCAGAGCCGCCCACTGGTATCCGTCTGTATATCCGCCATCGATGAAGACGATAGTGACGGGCGTTCGGCTGTAGGCTGAAAGACCTTGAAACTACGACCATCATACCGACTTAATCCATCCCGAGTTGCCATCCAGATAAACCCTTGCCGATCCTGAACGATGGCTGGTACAAATGCCTGTGGCAGACCCTGGCGAGCGGTAATCAGTTCAGGTCGGGGTAGGGTGAACGATTGCGCCAATAGTGTGGGTAGGAGTGCGCCCATCACGATACATACGTAGCCTATTGGTTGCCACCATCTCCTGCTAAGGGCCTTATACAACGGCCGAAAAAAACGAATCTGAAAGCACATGATCCGATTACTGAGTGAAGGCTTTGGCTAAACTGTCTATTATTTATGTTTATACATGACTCGTTGGGCTTGATTCTTTACCCGTTGAGCCGCATCCACAAGGCAACCTGACTGACATTGCCCATAAGGGTAACTACCGAATAGGAATAAATGAAACTATCAAGCTACTATTTTATAGGCTAATTGATCCTATAATTGAGTTTGCGGTACATAAGCTGAACGCTTTCAGCCAGGCAGAGCAGGGGTGACTGTCAAGATGTAAAACCTGTTAATGAACATGCCAACGGCCTATCGGGCTTCTTTTTAGCGTCCTTTATCGGGTGGTTACAATAGGTCAAGTCGATGTTACAATAGTGCAGGCCCGCCAATCGTAGCGAGGCTAGTTTTAGCCCGTGGCAATTATCTCAGCCACGCGTTTAATTCTGGATCGTTATGAAACAATCGTTACATCTACCGAAAAATCACACGCTGGTATCACGTTATCGGCCCTATTTTCTTCTGGTTCGCTTCTGGATTGGACTACTCTGCCTGCTGCCAGGGCTGGCAAAATCGCAGTTTACCTGGACAGGACGGGAAGCGGCTCCCACTACTGAATATACGTCTCTTGCTTATGGTAATGGGCTCTATGTTGCCGTCGCCAGAGAAAGCAACAGTGCAAGTAATATCCATACCAGTCCCGATGGCATCACCTGGACATCCCGAAAGCCAGCCGGGCCTAATTATAAGTTTAGCTATCAGGCAGTGACGTTTGGCAATGGACAGTTTGTGGCTATCGGCAATGATGACCACTACTATGGAGCTCACAGTTTTAATGGTGGAACCGCCTGGGATGTAACTAATGGTACCGTCAATACCCAAAACTGCTCGTCACTGACCTTTGGCAACCGAATATTTGTGGCCGTTGGCGAGGGGGTGGCGACCAGCACCAACTATGGAATCGCGTACACGCGCCGGACAGCGCCCTCGGCTAATTTCTGGTCTTCAGTCACCTATGGTAATGGGTTGTTTGTGGCCGTGGCCAACTCGGGAACGGGGGATCGGGTGATGACCAGTCCCGATGGCATCACCTGGACCGCCCAAACCGCAGCCGCCAACAATGACTGGCAGGCTGTCACGTTCGGTAATGGGCTGTTTGTGGCCGTAGCCAATGCGGGTAATGATCATCGGGTCATGACTAGTCCCGATGGCATCACCTGGACCGCCCAAACCGCAGCCGCCGATAATGACTGGAAAGCGATTACCTATGGCAACGGGTTGTTTGTGGCCGTGGCTAGCTCAGGGACGGGCAATCGGGTCATGACCAGTCCCGATGGCATCACCTGGACCTCACGAGCTGCATCGTCAGATAATGATTGGGTAGCGGTTACCTATGGTAATGGAAAATTTGTGGCCATAGCCGCCTACGGCGATTACAAGCGGGTGATGAATAGCACCGATGGCGTCACCTGGACCGGGATCGTTGAAACGCGGGCAGGCAGCTGGGGGTCAGTCACCTATGGCAATCGACGGTTTGTGGCCGTCAATGGTTATTACAAGCAGTCGATGACCAGCCCCGACGGAATCACCTGGAAGACCCATAATACCCCTTTAGTGGGCGGGTCAGTAACCTTCGGCAAAGGGCTGTATGTATCGACAGGGCCCAGTGGTATATCGACGAGTCCCGATGGGGCTGCCTGGACCAAGCAGGTAGCTCTGGGCCCTGGTGGCTATGGGACAATCACCTATGGCAACGGGCTGTTTGTGACCTTCGGCAATAATGGCGTGATTACCAGCCCGGATGGCATCACCTGGACATTTCGAAATGTCCCGGGTACGGGCTGGATTAGTGTCACATATGGAGGAGGTAAATTTGTGGCCGTCGGTGTTGAGGGGGTGATCACCAGCCCCGATGGTATCACCTGGACTGCTCGAACGGCCCCATCAGATCCGGGTGGACTCTGGAAAACGGTTACCTACGGCAATGGGATGTATGTCGCTCTGGGCAATAGTGGGGGGAACTATGATGTCAAACCTCGGTTATTAATGACCAGCCCGGATGGCATTACCTGGACCAAACGAAATGCCCTCTCAAACGTGGCGGAGTGGACATCGGTCGTCTACGGCAATGGGCAGTTTGTAGCCGTTGCTCGTATAGATTTCACTAATCCTCCAATCTATGTCATGACGAGTCCGGATGGCATTACCTGGACCAAACGATCTCCAGCGAATAATAATGAATGGGTATCGATGACCTTCGGCGATGGGTTGTTTGTGGCCGTCGCCAACGATCTGGCCGGTCCTCACGCTGAGCTGGTGATGACCTCAGGTTGTTTGCAGCCTGAAGTCAGCATTACGGCCACACCTTCCCTCACGATAAGCCCCGGTCAGAGCGTCACGCTCACAGCATCAGGAGCCACCTCGTATACCTGGTCAACGGGCAAAACTACGTCCGCTATTTCGACCTCCGCCACGGGTACCTATTCGGTTACCGGTACAACAGACGCTTGTTCCGCCACGGCTTCAGTTCAGGTCAGCCGGGGTCCTTGCAGCCTCCCGGTGGCAATCGGGGCTACGCCTTCTCTAACGATCCTGAGCGGAACCAGTGCTACGCTCACAGCCTCAGGGGCTGCCATCTATGAGTGGTCAACGGGCGCAACAACAGCGGCTATTTCGGTCAGTACAGCGGGTCCTTACTCAGTAACGGGTAGTGCGGGCAGTTGTAAGCAGGTCCAGACCGTGACCCTAACCCTCTCCGACGGCCCCGATCTTAGTCCGACCCTGGTTATGCCAGATGCCAACTTTAGCCCTACCGCAACCCATAATTTTATCGTTAACCTCTTTGAAACGGGAGGGCTACCTACTTCATCGGCGTCTGTCACCCTCACCGTTACCGTGCCAACAGGCTATTCCGTTGCCTTTGACAATACCCGAACTAGTATTGATGTGGCGGGGGGAAGCACAACTTCCGTGACCAACAATCAGTGGCACCTTGGAAACACCATCAACGATCAGCAACTTACCCTGGTGATGAATGCCGGGCAGTCGATTGCTGGCGGGGAGGCCGCGGTGGTTGGACTTTCGGTCACGCGCACCAGTGCCAACGCCGGGAGTGTCTCCAACATTACCGTCAATGTGAATGACGATGCCACCAGGACGTATGATAGTAACTCGACCAACAATGTCTACGCCCGTATAATTACCGGCTTGTAAGTCAATAAGCGAATAGAAAACTTAAGGGGCGTTCTTCCAGGACTTGTAACCGAATGGGTCAGTCTTGGAAGAACGCTTCTTCCTAAGACGATGTGGCTTTTACGAATGTTGGCTACTCCCCAATAAAGCTCGGTACGACCGCTGGATGCAGTCAACCGTCATTGAGTAGCCAACCTCATGATTCGTTCTTCGGTCGCTTCCTCGCGGCTTAGTTCGCCAGAAAGCTGGCCGTCACGAATCACCAGAATACGGTCGGCGAGGGCCAGCAGTTCCGGAAGTTCGCTCGAGATAAGCAGAATACCCTTGCCTTGCGCTGCCAGGCTTCGGAGGATGGCATAAATTTCGGCTTTGCCGCCCACATCGATGCCATGCGTGGGTTCATCAACAATCAGTACGTCGGGGTTGACCAGCAGCCAGCGGGCCAGCATTGTTTTTTGCTGATTTCCCCCACTCAGATTTCCCACCAGCTCCTGGACAGAAGGCGTTCGGATGCTCAGTTGCTGCCGGAATGATTCGGCTACAGTCGCTGCCCGGCTGCGGTTATACCAGGGGTCTGCCGCTGGCTGGTTGGCTGCGACAATGTTCTGAGCAACAGTCTGTTCCATGAATAAGCCCAGCCGTTTACGTTCTTCGGGTAGGTAGCCAATCCCATACCGGACCGCATCGGACGGGTGCTTAATAGTCAATTCGTTTCCATGCAACCGGATGGTTCCTGAATCGTGTTTGTCGATCCCAAAAATAGCCCGCGCAATCTCCGTGCGCCCAGCACCAACCAGGCCAGCCATACCAAGGATTTCTTCCTTATGAAGCTGAAAACTAATCTGATCAAACCGCTCACCCGACAGGTTCTGTACCTGCATTAACACGTCATTTGTAGCTGATGATGCACTTTTCTCCGCTACTAAACGCCGACCAACCATTCGACTAATGAGCGCATCGGGCGTGGTACTGGTCATTTGTTCGGTTCCCTGGTAGCGTCCGTCTTTCAGCACCGAAACCCGGTCGGCCAGTTCGAACAGTTCGGGGAGTCGGTGCGAGATATAAACGATGGCTTTGCCCTCCGTTCGTAACTGCCGTAGTAACGCAAATAAGGTAGCCGTTTCCCGGTTTGTTAGAGAGGCCGTGGGTTCATCCAGTAGTAAGATTGTCGGATCTTGCGACAAAGCTTTGGCAATTTCAACCATCTGTTTCTGACCCGGCGACAGCTCACTCACCAGCGCTTGCGGCCGTATATCGGGTAAAGCCAGCCTGGTCAGCAGGGCTTGGGTGTGAGCGTATAAGGTCTTATACTGGATTAAACCGAAGCGGTTTTTGGGCTGGCGATTTGCATATATATTTTCGGCAACGGTCAGGCTATCAACCAGACTCAGTTGCTGGTAAACGATAGCAATACCCAGTGCGGTTGCATGGGCCGGGTTCTCGATCTGAACCGCCTGTCCATTAAGCAGAATCTGACCGGAATCGGGTTGCAGGTTTCCTGTCAGTATGTTCATCAACGTGCTTTTACCGGCTCCATTTTCACCACAGAGCGCCTGAATTTCGCCCGAATCGACGCTTAGTGATACGTTGTCAAGTGCCTTTACGCCGGGAAATTGCTTGCTGATGTTGAGGAGCTGGAGCATACACGGGTGAATCAATTCGTCAGGTTAATCACTTCATTTTGCCGGGCCGAATCATAGGCGGCATAAACCAGTCGGATCGTTTCGAAATTATCGGAACCTGTAGTTTCGGCAGGACCAGCCGGGGACCGGTTTTGCTGCTGTAAATCAGCGAGTAAGTTCTGATTGCAGGCAACGATGGATGCATGAACGAGCGCATACGCCGGATCGGCCCAGGTATAGTTTGGGGGCGTCGCTATGGTGGTAGTCGTTCCGGCAGCGGTTGTCGTTTTTAGCACATAGTCGTTGGTCAGTACTAGCGAACCGGCTGATCCTTCAATGCTGACGAGCGTTTGCGGAAACGCTTCTTTTTCCAGAATAGAGGCATACGACATCTCCACGTAGCAGCTCAGACCGCTTTTCATACGGAGCAATACGTTGGCGACATCTTCTCCGTTTATGCGGGGATTTATGCGCGCCGTCTGGCAATAAATCGACTGTGCTTCACCGAACAGAAATCGAGTAATGTCCAGAATATGAGACCCAATATCGGTTAGAATAAACTGCTCCAACTCGGCCAGAAAGGGTTGATTATCAAAAACCGGAAAAGCTGAGCAGAAGCTAACCCGTGCTTTAAACGGCGTGCCAATCACACCCGACGCAAGGGCTGCCTTGATGGCTCGAATAGGGGTTTGCCAGCGAAAATTTTCATGGATGTATAGCCGGGTACCCGCTTTTTGGCAAATGTCCAGCATCTGTCTGGCCTCATGGAGACTGGCTCCCATTGGTTTCTGGCAGATCACATCCAGCCCCCGTTCGGCAGCTTTGCTGGTGAAATGCAGATGCGTATCCACATCCGTGATAATATCCACAAAGTCGAGTTCGTGTGCATGATTGTCCAGCAGTTCATCAATCGAATCATACACATTCGGTACATTGAACTGCCGGGCAAATGCATCGGCCTTGGCTCTGGTACGGTTATAGAGCGCAATCAGTTCAACTCCGCCAACGGTGAACCAGGCAGGAATCTGGTAATTAGCCCAGAATCCCGTTCCGATTACGGCAAATTTTAACGACTTCATTTCGTGTAAAGTTTTTCTGCGTGGTACTAGTTGTCGAGCTGCGAGCTGTAACACCCACTGATGGTGAATGGCTCATCAACAAATATTTTTACTTTTTAGACGATTTTGTTTGACTATTTCAAAAAGGCAGTACATTTGTCTTACTGTACTCTACTCTACTGTACTGGCTAAGTTCTGAAGCAAATGTAGCTTCTTTTGTCTTATTCACAAGAAAATCTAAAAAAAGTAATAGGGCGTATGCAGGATAGCCTAGTCGATCCGCCAAATGTGGCCCAGCCAAATGCAGCTCAGCCAAAATATCAGCAGTTAATTGAAACTGTTCTGGTGGGTATTGAGCAGGGAACGCTCACACTGGGTCAGCAACTGCCCTCCATCAATGAATGGGCCAGTAACCAGGGCGTAGCGAAAGTGACGGTAGCCAAAGCTTATGAAGAGCTTCGGCAACGGGGCGTCGTGCGGTCGCAGCATGGCAAAGGCTTTTACGTAGCCAGCACCAACGTCCGCGCATCGCTGAATGTGCTCATGATTTTCGATACACTCAACGCCTACAAGGAAGTGCTGTACGATGAATTGAAAGCCGCCTTACCGGCCGATGCCAGCCTAAGTGTATTCTTTCATCACTACAATCCCAGCGTGTTTGAATCGCTGATCCGGAACAACCTTGGCCGATACAACGCTTACGTACTCATGCCCCATTTCGATAGCGATGTTACGGATACCGTAGCGTTGATTCCGGTCGATAAACTGTTGCTGCTGGACCAGCTACTGCCCAGCTTGCCAGGCGATTATTCAGCGGTGTATCAGGATTTTGAACAGGATATTTACCAGGCGCTGACTGCCGCATCTGACCGGTTGAAACAATACAACAGCCTGACCCTGGTGCAGTCGAAAGACCGGTTTCAATATATTCCGGCGGCTACGCTGGCGGGGTTCCGGCAATTTGGGCGGGATCATAACTTCCCTTGCCAGGTTGTCGACTCCTATTCGGATGCATTGGTACAGGCGGGCGAGGCCTTTCTGCTCTTCGCCGACCGGGATCTGGTCTCCTTCCTGAAACAGGTTGATCATCTGGGTCTTAGGCTTGGCCAGGAAGTGGGACTGCTGTCGTATGACGATACGCCCATGAAAGAAATTCTGGCTGGGGGTATAAGCGTTATCTCGACCGATTTTGCGCAGATGGGAAAAACAGCAGGCCGATTGCTGACCAGCCGCCAGCGGGAGAAAATTGCCAACCCCGGCGGATTAATCCAGCGAAACTCCCTGTAAACCATGCAACTTGGAATCGGGACATATACGTATGGCTGGGCGGTAGGCATGCCCGGCAACAGACCAGATCGAGTCCTGGACGAGCTGGGCCTGTTGAACCGCGCAGCCGCGTTGGGGCTCAGACTGGTGCAGATTGGCGACAATTTGCCACTGCATACGCTGTCCATGGAACAAGTACGTGTCTTTAAGCAACAAGCCCAGCAACAGGACATCCGGCTCGAAGTTGGCGCACGCGGGTTAACAGAAGCCAATCTTGACCAATATATCAACCTGACCGTAGATCTGGAAAGCCGATTGCTCCGCTTCGTCATTGATTCGTCTGCTTACGAGCCAACGCTCGATACGGTCATTGGTATCCTGAAAAACGCGCTGCCCAGCCTGAAGAAGGCGAAAATTACACTGGGTCTGGAAAATCACGATCGCTTGCTGGCCCGCGAGTTTGCCCATATTGTTGAGCAGGTTGGGAGCGAACAGCTTGGTATCTGCCTGGATTCTGTCAACTCGATGGGCGCGGGCGAAGGCCTGGCCGAGGTCGTACACACATTGGCGCCGTATACGGTCAATCTGCACCTGAAGGATTTTGGTATTCGGCGGTTACCCCATTTGATGGGCTTCCAGATTGATGGGCGGCCCGCCGGAAAGGGCCTGTTAAACATACCATGGCTGGTGGAGCAGGTAGCCACGTACAACCGCTGTCAGACCGCCATTTTAGAGCAATGGGTAGTGCCTGAGTCAAGCCTGCCAGTCAGTATCGACAAAGAGGAAAGATGGGCAGTTGACAGCATAAACTACCTCATAAACAGCAACTTATTTACTAGATAAAAGTACTCTTTACTTTTCAACGGATACAAAACAATGACTAAACTAGCTTTGGTTGGCGCGGGTGGCAAGATGGGCTGCCGACTAACCGATAACTTTTTAAAACTGGCTACGTACACGGTTTCCTACCTGGAAATAGCGCCACAGGGCATTGAAAACCTTCGGCAGCGGGGCGTATCCGTTAGTGAACAAAGTGCCGCCATCGCCGATGCAGATGTGGTTATTCTGGCTTTGCCGGATGTGGCCATTGGCAAACTTTCAGAGCAGATTATTCCGCAAATGAAACCGGGTGCGCTTGTGCTGACACTGGACCCGGCGGCCCCACTGGATGGCGTAATTGCCCACCGCGACGACCTGGGTTATGTGATCGCACACCCCTGCCACCCGACGGTGTTCAACTGGGAGCCAACTGAGGCTGCTTTTCGGGATTTCTACGGCGGTATCTCCGCGAAACAATCCATTGTGGTTGCGCTCATGCACGGCACAGAAGCACACTATGCGCTGGGCGAACAGGTCGCGCAGGACATGTATGGGCCCATTAAGGATACCCATCGAATTACGCTGGAACAAATGGCCATTCTGGAACCGGCTATGGTGGAAACACTCGCCCAGACCTGCATGGAAGTGGTGAAAGAAGGCTTCGACCGGATTGTAACCCTCGGCGTTCCTGAAGCGGCCGCCCGCGACTTTGTGCTGGGTCATCTCCGTATTCAGATTGCGGTACTGTTCAGGGAGGTCAACGGGACGTTTTCCGATGCAGCGTATAAAATCTCGAAACGTGCCAAACCCATTCTGTTTCGCGAAGGCTGGGAACGCATTTTTGAAATTGACGACATCCGCGAGCAGGTCAGGGATATTACAGCCCGCTAGGGTTAAACCAACTTACCGGGATTTACCGGCCTAATCTCTTTCATTCCTAAACCATGAAAAAGTCTATTTTTCTACTCTTGTTTGCCGCTATTCAGGGGCTGGTACTGGCGCAGAAGCCCTTTACTGGCGGACGGTTAAAGGTGTCTGACAACAAACGCTACCTGGTTCATCAGAACGGCACTCCTTTTTTCTGGATGGGCGATACGGCCTGGGAGCTCTTTCACCGACTAAACCGCGAAGAAGCGGATCAGTATCTCAAACACCGCGCCGAACAGGGTTTTACGGTAATTCAGGCGGTGGCGCTGGCCGAATTCGATGGGCTCAAAGAGCAAAACCCCTACGGTGAAGTACCCCTTGTTAACAATGATCCGACCAAACCCAACGAAGCCTATTTCAAACACGTCGATTACATCATCGACAAAGCGGCCGAGTATGGTCTGGTGATCGCGTTTTTGCCAACCTGGGGCGATAAGGTCTTCAAGGATAGATGGGGCAACGGCCCGGAGATTTTCAACCCCACGAATGCGGGGACGTATGGCCAATACCTGGGAAATCGGTACAAAAACCGCGAAAATATCGTCTGGGTGCTAGGTGGTGACCGGCAGCCCCGCGCGGGGTCATCGGATGTAGACACCTGGCGGGCAATGGCCGCTGGTATTCAACAGGGTATTGGCGGTGCTGCAAAGCCACTCATAACCTATCATCCACAGCCCAACGGCCTGGAGGGAGGGGCAGCAAAATGGTTTCAAAAAGATGACTGGTTCAGTTTTAACATGCACCAGAACGGCCACTGCCGTAATACAGCTATGTATGACAACATCACCGTATCTTACAACCTCCAGCCCACCAAGCCCACGATGGATGCCGAACCGATCTACGAAGATCATCCGGTTTGTTTCAACGTTAAAGATCTGGGAACCTCCAATGCCTATGACGTGCGTTTATACGCCTATCTGGATCTGTTTGCGGGGGCACATGGCCACACCTACGGATGCCACGACATCTGGCAAATGTATAGTGCTAAACGGCCAGCCGTCAATGGACCGCACCTCTACTGGCAGGAAGCCATGGACCTGCCCGGTGCCAATCAGATGAAACATGTTCGAAAGTTAATGACGGCCCGTCCACTGCTTGACCGCGTACCCGACCAATCGCTCATTGTCGAAAACAACCTGAGCCCGGCAGAACGTATTCAGGCCACGCGGGGCACCGACTACGCCTTTGTGTATTCTGCCGCTGGCAAGCCTTTTACGGTCAACCCCGCAAAGATTTCCGGCAGCAGCATTACCGCCACCTGGTTCGATCCACGCACGGGAAAAACGCAGTCGGCGGGTACGTTCGATAATCAGAAGCCGCTTCAGTTCAAACCACCCACGCACGGGTACGGCCAGGATTGGGTGCTGGTACTGGACGATGCGGCCAAAAATCACGCTGCTCTGTAACTAAGTTGAGCGTTTGCTGACCAACATGTATAGCTAACCAGATGCGCATACTTCTTCAGGAACGAATCTATTCGCTGACACTAACAATTTTGCTGGTGGGCATTGGCGCGACCATAGCTTTTCCGCAGACGTTTCCAACAATGGGCAACTGGAGCCAGCTCTTGCTGAACCTGAGTACCGATACTATTGTGGCCATCGGCATGATGCTGCTTTTAGTATCCGGGGCTTTTGATTTATCGGTTGGCTCGGTCGTTGCGTTTGCGGGTGGCGTGGCGGCTTATAGTATAATGTCGCTGAACCTGCCCATCCCTCTGGCACTACTCGTAGCGCTGGCCAGCGCCGGACTGATCGGGCTCTCGAATGGCTATCTGATTGCCTATCAGGGTATAAATCCGATGATTCAGACCCTGGCCACCATGGGAATCGTTCGGGGGGGAGCGCTGCTAATGGGCGGCTCCGGCATTCAGAATCTGCCCTACTGGTTCAACGCCATCAGTCAATCCCGCCTGCTGGGAGTACAGATGCCCGTCTGGTACATGCTGTTGCTTGTGGGTACGTTTGCTTTCCTGATGAACAAAACGGTATTTTTTCGGCGCTATTACTACATTGGTGGCAACGAACGGGCCGCCGAACTGTCGGGAATCCGCGTTAAAAAGATGAAGCTCTGGGGTTTTGTCATGACCTCTTTACTAGCCGGAGCAGCCGGTATTTTGCTGGCTTCCCGGCTTGGTACAGCCTTGCCTACCGCAGGTCGTGGCCTGGAGCTCAGAGTGATTACAGCCGTCATTCTGGGGGGCGCCAGTTTATCGGGTGGACACGGCAAGATCCCTGGTGCGCTGCTCGGTGCCGTATTCATGGGGCTGGTCAGCAATGTCATGGTACTCGCCCGGGTGTCGGGCTACTGGCAGGAAATTATTCTCGGCCTAATTTTAATGGCCGCCGTCTGGACCGATAAAGCCCTGCAAAAACGGGTAGCTTAACCATGAAAAAACTACTGCTATTCAGTTTGTTAGGGGTTGTGTCCTGCGAACTTCCTCCCCGTCAGAATTCGACCGCCGACATGGCGAACTCCGTTGCCGAAGCAGCCCCAACAGGTACTACGGAAGAGTACGTCATGGTGACAACCGCCGTGTCGATGCCCATGTACGTTAACCACGATCAGGCTACGTTCCTGCGGTGGGGCCGCGAACACAAGGTGAAAGTATCCATTCTGGGCCCTGCCGATTGGGACGTTCCGGCGCAGATCAACACCATTGAGGAGGTAATTGGCACCCGTCCGGCCGGGCTACTCATCAACGGTACCGATCCGGCTATTGGACCGGCACTTAACAAGGCGGTGGCGGCTGGCATACCAACGGTCGTGTATGATTCGGATATACCGAATTCAAAACGCCATGCCTTTCTGGGCACCGACTGGTATGAGATCGGTAAGATGCAGGGTAACGAGATGGTACGTTTACTGGGCGGCAAAGGGAAGATCGCGTACATGGGTATTCTGGGCCTCACCAATATGGAAGCGGGATTTCGCGGGTTGCTGGATGTGGTGAAGAACTACCCTGGTATCGAAATAATCGGAAAATTTGATGATAAAGCCAACGTGGAAGATGCTGCCCGAATCACATCCGACCTCCTGGCGGCTCACCCCGACCTGGCTGGTCTATGCGGATTCGACTCCAATTCGGGGCCGGGCATGGGATTGGCAGTGAAAGAAGCCGGGCGCGTTGGACAGGTAAAAATCACTACGGTCGACTGGGAGCCGGAGCACCTTCAACTAGTTCGTGAAGGGGTTATCCAGATGCTTGCCGGTCAAAAAAGGGAATTATTTACCTGGTACGGTGCGCAGTTCCTGTACGACATGGTTCATCAGACGAACCGGCTTTCGGCACATGATGAACAGGCTGGCATCACCAATATTCCTACCGCGGTGAATACGGGTTTACTGCGTATCACGAAAGAAAACGTGGATGAATTTATCAGCCGTTCGGCCAACTAGTTTTTCTTACTTCCCAGGACCAACGCAGTCAGCACGAATGAAGGATTTTCAACCCATGATTTTCTGCTAACTGGGGTAGTAAGTCTATTTTCCCTTTCCAAGGGCTTCTAAACAGCGTATCGGCGTATCCTTACCCCGCTTCCAGTAGTACAGACGACAACCTAATTACCGCTTTCTCACTTTGGTCCCGTTTTTCGCCTGAATCAACCTATTCACGAGTTAACCAGGTTATTAACTAAACTTGCCTTCGTGCGGATTGACTATGGTTCACGAGTCCGATTGGATGTTGATTGTGGTTGATCAGATGGACCTTTGGCTCATTTTACAGGCGCGGTTAAAGCAGGTGTTTACCCAACTGTCCGTTATCTGCAGTCCCAACGGTCCGGCAGCGCTTGATTACCTACAGGCTTGCCTGGCCCACCGCCAGCGGCTGCCCCGGTTGATTTTAACCGATCTGTATCTGCCCCAGCGGGTGGCTGGGTTGGAATTGTTGGGTGCGTTAAAAGCGACCTCCCTGTATGGCCAGCCCCCTGTCATTGTCATGAGTTCGTCAATGGAACCTAAGAACCGTCAGGCGGTTAACCAGTTGGGTGCTAGCTATCTGGACAGGCCCGTCAGTACCGAGGAGTGGGCTGATTTTTTATTTACGTTGCAGTATTACTGGCTCAAAAGCGACGTCCGTAAAGACGTTGACTCAGAAAGAGCCATATGGGACTAACAACCGGGTTAGAACCAGCCTGAGCCCTGCCTATCAGGATTCCCTGGCTCCGCTCTAGTCGCTTTTCAAACCGCCACACTGGCAGGCAGGATTCAGAAAGACCAACGAGGATTTAGCTTGAATAATATAAAAAATATAGAACAAATAGGTTAATATGTTCTTTATAACAGAAACGCTGCCCAACTCAGCCTGCTTTTGTCAATCGGAAATGAATGATCAACCAGACTCCCTTCAAAGCCCAATCTCTGAATCACCGCAGACAGGAACTGCTTCGTTGCACCAGACGTCACCCATCACTATTCCAGTAATAGAAGAACAGATACTACTGGAAAAGCAGGTGATTGAGACGGGAACGGTTCGCATTCAGAAACAGGTCACTGAAGAGGCTCAGGCAGTTGACATTTCCGTTTTTCAGGAGGAAGTAACGGTTAACCACGTGGCGGTGTATCAGTATGTGGATTCGCCACCCCCGGTTCGCTACGAGGGAGAGACGATGATTATCCCAGTCCTTCGGGAGGTACTGGTCACCGAAAAACGTCTTTTACTTGTGGAGGAAGTTCATGTCACTAAGCGCCACATTACTCGTCAGGAAACCCAGGAGGAAATTCTGCGAAAAGAAGAAATAACCGTGGAGCGCAGCGGTCCCAATCCTGAACGTTCGGCTTGAGATACTAGCCTTCGTTATAGATTAATTCATTTTTACTCAACAAAACCAGTACAGATCATGGTTCTTACAGTCATCGGAATTTTCGACGAGTCCAGCGAAGCACAACAGGCGGTTGACACTTTGGTAAAAGAAGGGTTCAGCCAGAATAACATTGACCTTTCCGCCGGCCGAAGCCTGGATACTATGACCACGTCCAGTACGCGCAGTGATAGCGATGAGGATACGAAAGACACCGGCATTGGCGGCTTTTTCAGTTCGCTGTTTGGGGGCGACGATGAGGACGATACGCGCCGGTATTCCTCGGTTGCTGAGCGCGGTTCGGTCGTTACGGTGCACGCGACCTCAGAAGACGAGGCCGAAAGAGCCGCTGATATTCTAGACGAGGCCGGGGCGGTGGATGTGGATGAACGAGCTGCCCAATACGGCTACGGCAGTACAGCCGATTCTGTAGATACCATTAGTGGCAGTGGGACTGCGCTTGTCGATACCACTCCCGAGTTGGGTACAAATCGTGATCAGACGATCAACGTGATCAACGAAGAGTTGGCGGTGGGTAAACGGGAAGTGGAAACCGGTGGTGTACGGGTACGTAGCCGCATTGTGGAACGGCCGGTGGAGGAAAGCATTCGATTGAGGGAAGAGCGGGTTATCGTCCAGCGCAACCCCGTCAACCGCCCAGCCACGGCGGCTGATCTGAATGCCTTCCAGGAAGGAGAGATATCCATAACGGAACACGCCGAAGTACCGGTTGTCTCCAAGACGGCGAATGTGGTGGAAGAAATATCGGTCGGTAAAGATGTTACCGAACGCGAGGAAGTGATTCACGACACGGTTCGGAACACCGAAGTGGATGTCGAGAATTTGGGAACAACGGAACAGACCGTTCGTCCGGCTGGCACATCCCTGACTGATGACGATACGGTCACCTATTCGACTAAATAGGCGAGCTCATGCAAGAACCAAAGTTAACTCTGCTACTAAAAGAAGGCCGCCCATGGGTCGACCCGTTGGTAACAGAGTTAACTTTCTTGTTGCCAGGCTAATATAGCGACAATCCTGCTTAGTCAACTACGAACGGTATTTATCCCGTTGATCCTCCCGGAACAAGCCTACGTGCTTAGCGAACGGACTATTTTGCCTGGGAAACCTAAACCATGAGCTCCTTAAAGAAACCTAATGATGATCTTATCCAGGATTGAGCTGTAAAGTCTGGCCACTAGAAGGTTGTTAGCCACTGCTGATTAGCGGTTTTATTTTTTTACAGTTGCTGTAAACACCAGAGTTGCTGAATTGGGTTTATCTCATTCTTAACCGCCTACACATATGAGTAATCTTATAACCCGTTTTTATGCTCATCTTTTTGCCGATTCCATCCCCCCGGCGACTCCCCCGACCAAGCCACCCAAAGGCTTCCTGGCCAATGCCTGGGTGGTGCTACGGGACGCCTTCAATGGATTTCTCGACGATCGCTGTCTGAAGTTGAGTGCCTCTCTGGCCTACTACACCATCTTTTCGCTAGCACCCTTGCTGGTGCTGATGATTGCACTGGCCGGTATTTTTCTGGGCGAAGAGGCCATCTAGGGCCAACTCTTTGGTCAGATAAACGGATTGGTCGGTAACCAGGCGGCCAAGCAAATTCAGGAGATGATTAAGAGCGTGGGGCTGGCGGGGAAAACCAACACGGCTTTAGCAATCGGTATTATTACCTTATTAATTGGTGCCACCAGCCTCTTCGTTGAAATTCAGGATTCGGTCAATCTGATCTGGCGGGTGAAAGCTAAACCCAAACAGGGTTGGCTCAAACTGCTCAAAGATCGGCTCCTATCGTCTTCGTTAGTAGTTAGTTTAGGCTTTTTGTTACTGGTGTCACTGATTATTAATGGCATCGTCGTTGCCCTGAGCGATGGGTTAACCCGTTTTCTGCCCGGCCTGGGTGTTTACCTGATCACCGCCCTGAATTTTGCCATTAGCACTGCCGTTGTCACGGTCCTGTTCGGGGTTATTTTTAAAGTGTTGCCCGATGCCAAGATTGCCTGGAAAGATGTCCGCCTGGGCGCTTTCTTTACGGCCATCTTATTTATGCTGGGCCAGTTTCTGATCGGGTTGTATATTGACAAGACTGCTACCGAATCAACCTACGGAGCTGCTGGTTCGCTGATTGTGATTCTAACATGGATCTACTACACGGCCGCTATTTTGTATTTTGGGGCCGAGTTCACCCTTGCCTACGCCAACCAGTTCGGAATTAAGATTGAACCGGCAGATAACGCGGTCTATGTCGAACAAACCGAACGGGAACGACCGGTCGGCGCCATTCCTACCAATCAGAAAGTAGAGCAGGCCAAACAATAAGGCAGTGCTACTGAATAATCGCCATGAGTGGCTTTTTGCGTTCATCGCTAAACCCAGGAGTGAGTAGACTTGCTAAGAAAACATTGTTAAACATACTGTCTAGTAACGAGTCGTAAGTCGACTTCATGCCGAATCACTTAGACTTCCTAAAGCTAAGCTTAAAGAGTGGGGTTAATTCGAATAAGGTATATGAGTTGACAAAACCTCAAAGAACGCTCGCACCTGAGTCGATCGAACGTTTATGGGTCAGCTTCCTAATTAGGGCGTTTCGCAATATGGGAAATGCTAATAGCTATGTCCGGGAAAAACTACGTAGCGTAAAATACCCTATAGTGCCCGCCAGAACAGAGCCAGTCAGGATGGCAAACTTACTTTGAGACAGTGTATCCAACTGATCAAAGGAGAGATTGGCCACAAAAACTGAAATAGTAAACCCGATGCCTCCTAAAATTCCAATGCCGATAATGTGTTTCCATTGAGCACCAGCGGGAAGCGAGGATACCCCCATTTTTACCGATAGAAACGAAAATAGGAAAATGCCTAGCGGTTTGCCAATCAAAAGGCCAAGTAGAATGCCTAATCCCAGAGGTGTTGTCAGTCCCTCTGCCATGCCGGCCTCAAACCGAATGTTGGTATTGGAAAAAGCGAAAAGCGGCATGATTAAAAAATTCACAGGACGAGCTAAGGCGTGTTCCAGGCTTTCAAGAGGTGAATACCGTTTGATTTGGTTGGCTGGAATGGTGAGTGCAGTCAATACGCCTGCAATCGTGGCATGGATGCCGGAGTGATGGATACAATACCACATCACTAAACCAGGTATCAGGTAGAATGCAAGATTTCGAATTCCGGCCCGATTAAAGGCAAGCAGCAGGCATACAATCCCGATAGTGTAGAGCAGGTAAACAGCCTGCAGGCTGGTCGAGTAAAAAACAGCGATGACAATGATAGCCGATAAGTCATCCACGATAGCCAGAGCGGATAAAAACACCTTCAGGGAAGTTGGGACTTTGTCGCCGAGCAAAATGACAATAGCCAAAGCAAAGGCAATATCAGTTGCCATTGGAATGCCCCACCCGTTGGCAGTGGATGTTCCCTGATTGATGAAGGCATATACAAGAGCCGGAACGATGACACCACCAAAAGCGGCAACGATAGGCAAAGCCGCTTTTTTGATCGATGCTAATTCACCGTTGAGTGCTTCACGCTTAATTTCAAGGCCAACGAGCAGAAAGAAGATGGCCATTAACCCGTCATTGATCCATGATAAAAGGGAATAACGCAGGTGGATAACATCTGAGCTGAAGCCTATCTCGTTAGCTAATAGAAAATCGAAGTTCTGTCCTGCTGAGGAGTTGGCAAGCAGTAGGGAAGCGGCAACGCAAATCAGTAAAAGGATACCAGGAAATGAAGTAGATTTGAGGAAGTACTTGACAATACCCAGCGACTGATTTTGCATGAAGAATCGCATTGATGCAGCCCAAAGATCGGCATAGAGCTTTATATGTAAGCGAAAAGACTAATTAGAATATCCTTAGAATCTTCGCGAAAAAGGCTCCTGATCCCAAATATGAACCTGTCTAACCGGCGAAACGCTCGGCAACCGACTGGGCAGCCATCACCGCTCCTTCCATGTAGCCTGCAAATGCGGATGCGGTTTCGGTACCACAAAAATGCAGGTGGCCATCCATATAGGCCGTTTGCAGGGCGGGGTGGCCATTATGCTGATGGGGTCTCAAAATAACCGGATTTCCAGCCAGGACATACTCGTCATTCCACACTTTATCGACATACGCACTGGGTTGGGCAGCCTGGGGACCGAACAGCTCACGTAACTGGTTCAGGACAAATTCCTGCCGTGTCTCATGGCTGAAGGAGGCAGCGCCGGGGTTCAAAAAGCCCGTGAAGCCGAAACGATTCTCTTCTCTGTTGGTGTGGTCATACATTTCCGTTACTAACCCAGCATGACTGTAGAGCATACCCGAATAACCCGCTTGTCGCCAAAACGGCTCCTCGTATTCCAGTACGAATTTGAGCGAACCGGCCATCCAGGTTTGCACCGTCGGCAGCAACCCGGCGATTGCATCGGGTAATGCTGGGGAAAACTGAATACGGCTGGCAGCAAGTTGCGGGGGCATACAGCAAATGACCTGGTGAGCTTTCAGGATGGTTCCATCAGCAAGCTCGACGCTTAACTGACCTTCCGCTTGCCGAATGGCCCCGACAGGTGCATTTAATCGGATCGATTGAGCCGGTAGCGATTGGGCCAGTCGGTCGATGAGTCGTTGCGTACCACCAGCTAATCGATAGGACGGATTGTCGGCCGCCGGGACAAAAAAGGACTGGGGCGGTTCGAATGATTTGGTTTGAAACAGGCTGATGCCGCCGGAGAATTGCGGGTATTTTGGGAGGCCTAATTCGGTAAGCAACTCTAATAAGTGGGTATGCATGTCAGAAAACCAGGTCGCTCCTAATTCCAATGGCGTGCCCAGGGGGCCGGTTATCGTTTGAATTCGCCCGCCCAGCCGGTCAGAAGCTTCCAGAATGGTCGTGGCAACCCCCTTTTTTGCCAGTAAATAGGCCAGGGTAAGCCCACTTAATCCGCCCCCAATAATAATGATGTTGCTGGTTGATTTCATGGCGCAAAATTCCGGCTTAACTGCGGATTGTTCATTGGCAAAGCCCGAATTTTTCTGGTAGTTTTTTACATTTGGAAACCGGGAGTTACCCGTATCATCCGTTACGTTCCGGAATCATGAGTTTTCGTAATTGACAAATTGCCCTTCCTATTGTCGATAGAGTGCTCGATAGTGAACTGGCTAACTGGCGTGCCTAGTCGCTGGCTAAGCCGAAATGATCATCAATGATGACAACAGATATCCAGACAATTCATGAATACCACTTGAACAAAAACGAGCCCGACAAGGCCCAGTTTGTGCTCTATACGTTGAGCGATTACCTCAAAAAGAATCAAGCCAATACGACCCGTCCCCATATCCACAGTTACTACCAGATCATCTGGTTTCAGGAAGGTATGGGAAGCCATATAGTCGATTTCAATACGTATGCCGTGCGGCCAGACAGTATCTTCTTTGTGACTAAAAACCAGGTTCATTATTTTGACAGCAACACCGATTATAGGGGGTATATGCTCCACTTCAATGAATCATTTTTGATCCACAATGACAGTGAGGTTGAATTTTTTCTTAAATCCAATTTTTTCAATAACCCCTACCAATCCCCCGTCTGCTATATTGACCAGGCCATCCATCAAAAGCTGGCAACTTACCTGACGCAATTACAAGCCGAATTGGCAGACCCTTCTCCACTGGGCAAAGAAGAACTCCTGCGCAGCTATCTGAAAGCCTTTCTGATCCAGCTACAACGTTTTAAAAACAACCAGGAAGTGCCTCTTTTCGTCGCCGACGAGAAACGACTACAACTGTTACGCTATATCAACCTGGTCGATGAACAGTACAAAAATGGACTTTCGATTGGCGACTATGCGAACCTGATGCATCTGTCATCACGGACACTTTCAGAAATTACGGGGCAATTGTTAAATAAGACCCCTTCCCAGATCATTCAGGAGCGCATCATCCTGGAAGCGCAGCGGCTGCTACTGCACTCCGAGCTTAATATCAATCAGATCGGGTATCGGCTAGGGTTTAATGACCCGTCTTACTTCGTTAAATACTTCAAAAAAAATGCCGGCGTTTCCCCATCGGAGTTTCGTAAGGCCATCTCCTGAAACTACCATCCTTTTTCGGGTCTGTCCATTTCCCGAATAATGATCGCTTCGGAATTTTGCCTCGTACGTTAAAAACCCGTTGACGATGGCAAGTGCGTATTTAGAAATTGCTTTACAAATCGACGAGGCCGGCCGAGCGAAGGCTGCCGTAGTCTACACCCAATTCAACGTGCCGCTTCTAAAGACCATTCCGGGCGCACTTTCCAGGGAACTGTGAGTTCATACCGAAGACGTACTGGTCCTGTACAGGGACTCCATATAATCTCCAATAGACACGATGAACAGACAGGAAAGCATCCAAACAACATTTGACCATCTGATTTTTGCTTCGTACTACCTTGAAGACGGTGTTGACTTCATTTTTGAGCAACTGGGCGTTCGACCCCAGAAAGGTGGCCAGCACCTGACTATGGGCACGCACAACGCTGTTCTTAAGCTGGCGGATACCACGTATCTGGAAGTCATTGCCATTGATCCGGACCTGCCCAAGCCATCCAGGCCCCGCTGGTTTGGGATGGACAACCTGCAACCGGGCAGCCCGCCCCAATTGTTGACCTGGGTGGTTAGGACCACCGACATTCAGCGAGCCGTACGTCGTTCTACCTGGCAGCATGGCCGAATTGAATCGCTGCAACGTGGTATTTATCACTGGCAGATTGCGATTGCCGAAGATGGTCAACTGCCTCTGCAAGGCATTGCGCCGACCATCATCCAATGGTCGAGTGAAGCCCACCCGGCGCAAGGTTTACCTGCTTCGGATGTAATACTGACGGCAATAGAAATCCTACATCACAAGGCAGCTGAATTAAAGGATTGGTTAACCGAAATAGGCTACGACGGCTCTTTCACCGCCAACCCCATAAGCACGGAGGAAGATTGCCGGTTGAAAGTAACACTGGCGTCAGCCAATGGACCCGTAACCTTTGAGTCAGTTGTTTAACACCAGCAAGGATAACCTCCTGTAGGCTGCCAGGTGAAGATTGTCAATACGTCTATTCAACATTCAGGGATATCAGACGGGAGCGACTCTCATTCCAAAATGCCATGCCTAACAAGGCGAAGCTGTTTACCATGTCATTTAAAACACGCTCATGTAAAGGTGGATTTGATGACTGCAATAAATAGCCATGAGTTGTTCTTATTTCCAAATGAGTTGTAGTAATGGAGTATAAAGCTGATAGCGGTAGTCAGGAACAGAAGCCTAAAAGAACCAGCATCGCTTCATTCATCCGAGCCAGCAGATGAATTGGCCCGCTAAAACGAATTGATTAGTTCGTCTATAGACAACTAGTTAATTTAGGGATTCTTTCTACTACTGTAGTCTGTTTACCTGATGCGTCCATGACCGGTGATCAACCCCTTTTTGAGTCCACTGAAAAACTAAATCAGCGACTCGATATTGATTTTGCCCTCCAGGCAGCTGGACTGGGCGTTTGGGAAATGGACCCGGCTACCCGGCTAGTCGTCTGGGACGACCGTTGCCGGGAGCTATTCGGATTGGCCAGGCATAACTACCTCTCCTATGAACAGGCCATTCAATACATTCATGGTGAGGATGTAAATCGGGTCAGCGAAGCTGTGCAATGGGCGATGAGCCCTGGGTCGAATGGGCTCTTTGATGAAACCTACCGCACCATCGGTGCCGATGACGGGCAGTTGCGTTGGGTTCGCTTTTATGGACGAAGTTACTTCTCAGAGGCCGGTGCACTTTACCGCTTTGCCGGGGTGGCTCAAGAGGTAACTCAGCAGGTTCTCACTCAACAGCGGGAAGCGTCTACCCGCCAGGAGGCCCAACGCCAGCAACGGATCTACGAAGCCATTGCCAGCAGTACCCCTGATCTGATGTATGTCTTTGATCTGAACTACCGGTTTATATACGCCAATCAGGCCCTGTTGACCATGTGGGGCAGCACTTGGGAAAAAGCCATCGGCAAAGGTCTGTTGGAAAATGGCTATGAGCCCTGGCATGCCCAACTGCACGAACGGGAAATTGACCAGGTAGTAGCCACTAAGCAAGCCATTCGGGGCCAGGTGGCGTTTCCGCATGCCCAACTGGGAAAACGAATCTACGACTATGTCTTTGCCCCGGTTCTGAATGAACAGGGCGAGGTAGAGGCCGTTGCTGGTACAACCCGTGACATTACCGAGAGTAAACAGGCTGAACAAACACTACGGGAGTCAGAAAAAAATTATCGCATGCTGTTTGAGGCCATGCAAGATGGCTACACCGTCTGTGAAGCCATTCGCGATGCGGACGGGCAACTGATTAACTACCGCTTCCGGCAAGTCAATCCTGCTTTTAGTAAATTAACGGGGCTTGATCCGGCTCAAACACTGGGCAAGACCGTCCGGGAGGTTCTCCCGGGCCTGGACCCAAAGTGGTTTGCCTTTTACCAGCAAGTCCTGGATACCCGTCAGCCAAGTCGGGTGGAGGACTATATACAACCCCTCAATGAATGGTACGCCCTGACGGCTTTTTGGTTTGCCGATGACCAGTTTGCTGTGCTGTTTGAGCGAATCACGGAACGCAAACGGGCCCAGGCGGCCCTTCAGCTCAGTGAAGAGCGGTTTCGTTCCTTTGTAATGGCCAGTTCGGATGTGGTGTATACGATGAGCGCAGACTGGCGGCAAATGAACCAGCTGGTGGGTAAGACCTTTTTAGCCGATACGGGTGAACCTAGTCGGGACTGGCTCTTGACATACATCCCGATTGAGGATCAACAGTCGGTCGAAGCGGCCATTGACGAAGCTATTGCCCATAAACGGGTGTTCGAGTTGGAACATCAGGTCATCCAGGCTGATGGTCAGTTGGGCTGGACCTTCTCAAGGGCGGTGCCCATCCGGGATGAGCAGGGGCAGATTCTGGAATGGTTTGGCACGGCCAGCGATGTAACCGAGCAAAAACGAGCCGAAGAAGCTCTGAAGGAAAGCGAAGAACGATTCCGCCTGCTGGCTGATGCCTTACCGCTGGCCATCTGGGTGACCGATTCTGCCGGTAAGGCCGAGTTCATGAACAAGTGGTGGGCCGTCTATAGTGGCATCTCGTTTGAGCCCATTACGGCTTGGCAGGTAGCGATGGATAGCTTACATCCTGAGGATGGCCCCCGGCTGGTGGCTACGTTTCAGCAGGCCATGCGGCAGGGCAAGGGATTTCAAATCGAACAGCGGAACCGGTCAGCTTCGGGGGAGTACCGATGGTTTCTGAATGTGGGTGAACCCTACTATGACCTCCAAACCGGTCAAATTACCAAATGGGTTGGCATGGGTGTCGATATTGATGACCGGAAACGGGCTCAGCAGGCCTTAGCCGAAAGTGAGAGCCGCTACCGAGCTTTAGCCGGTGAGTTGGAATTGCGCGTGGGGGAACGAACCCAGGCGCTGCAACAAGCCAATCAGGATCTGACCCGCTCGAATGCCAATTTGCAGCAGTTTGCCTACGTGGCCAGTCATGATCTACAGGAACCCCTGCGTAAAATCCAATCCTTTAGCAGTTTACTGGCTCAACAGTATGGCCATCAGTTGGATGAGAAGGCACTAAACTACCTGGATCGCATCGGTTCGGCGGGTAGTCGCATGTCGACGCTGATCAAAGATTTGCTGGCTTACTCGCGCATCTCGACCCGGCAGCAAACGTTCGGTCCGGTATCGCTGGAGGCTATTGTAGCTGGAGTGGTGACCACGTTGGACTGGGCGATTAGTCAATCGGGGGCTCAGCTTACGCTGGATGCTTTGCCGGTGGTCAACGGCGATGAGTCCCAACTAAGCCAGTTATTTCAGAACCTGTTATCGAATGCGCTCAAGTTTGTCTCGACCGGCCAAAGCCCCCAGATCCATATTGCGTATGTTCATCTAAAAGAGAGTGACTTGCCAACTGATGTACAGCCGGTTGTAAAGACTCCGTTTTATCACCAGATCAGCGTGATCGATCAGGGGATCGGGTTTGATGAAAAGTTTGGTCATCGAATCTTTCAGGTGTTTCAGCGGCTGCATGGCAAAAGCGAGTATGCAGGCACTGGGGTAGGGTTAGCGATCTGTCAGCGGGTGGTAGAAAATCATGGGGGTGCTATCCGGGCTAGTAGTCAAGTAGGTCAGGGTGCCTGCTTTGAGGTGTACCTGCCCGCCTAACTGGGAGAAGACGACTTGTATTGTCCAGGCAGTGATTGGAGAAAGAATGTGATTCAAGCCGGATTATCTTCAACGAAATTATTATAAGCTACTTGTCGCAGCAAACGCTCTCAAATGAGACGAAGTCGATTTTTCTGCCCTAATGGGGCGTTTACTAAGCTAGTTAATCTTAACGTAACGCGGTTCCTGGGAGCGCCGAACTGCAGGACCACCTTTATTTGAACAACTATGCTTCGTAATTATCCAAAGATCGCATTTCGTAATCTGGCTAAGAATCGAGCTTACTCGCACAAAAGCACTCCTTTTCAGCTATGGATGGTCATATTATACCTGGCTGTACGCAGTTTAGTATAGCTACTAGGGCGAAACCGTGACCGCAAGTTGAACGCGACTCCGGGACGAACCGTGATTTCGGGGCGGTACAGACGTACTTTTTAGGGCGTTCAGGGTATCATCAACGTATACCTATGTAGTATCAAAAGCCTAAAAATTGCTTTTGTCAACTACTGGATTAACTAATCTTGACTACTTAAATTTCGTTACTCATGAAAAATGACAACCTGGCCTCAAGACGGCGCTTTCTGCAACAGATTGGTGCAACTAGCCTGGTAGCCGCGTCTTCGCCGTTATCCTCGCTGGCGGCTGGGGCTAAGGCCGAAGAACGCATCCTGCACTACGAAAAACCCATCTCGCCGAACGATAAAATCCGATTGGGGGTGATTGGCTACGGTGTTCAGGGCCATTTCGATTTGGGTTCAGCCCTAAAAGTACCCGGTGTTGAACTGGCCGGAATCTGCGATCTGTACACGGGTCGCTTGGAAAATGCGAAAGAGCAATTTGGCAATGAGCTTTACACGACCCGTAATTACAAAGAGCTACTGGACCGTCCGGATATTGACGCCGTCATTATTGCGACGCATGACGTTTGGCACGCCCGCATCGCTCAGGATGCACTAGCCAAAGGCAAACACGTGTACTGCGAAAAGCCGATGGTTTATAAAATCAGCGAAGGGTACCCCGTAATGGCAGCTGCCAAAAAAGCGGGGAAGGTTTTCCAGGTGGGTAGTCAGCGAGTCAGTAGCATCGGTTATGCCAAAGCCAAAGAGCTGCTGGCGGCCGGTGAAATTGGCAAACTCAACATGGTCAATGCCGTTTATGATCGGCAAAGCTCTATCGGGGCCTGGGAATACACGATTCCCGACGATGCAGATGCCATGACAACCGACTGGGACCGGTTCATTGAAGTGACGGCCAAAATGCCCTTCGATGCTAAGAAATTTTTCTGGTGGCGGGCCTTCAAGGAAGTCGGGACAGGCGTAGCGGGCGATTTGTTTATTCACCTTCTAAGCGGTACCCACTTTATCACCGGCTCCAAAGGACCCAACAGTATTTACAGCACGGGGCAGTTCAGCTACTGGAAAGATGGGCGGAATATGCCCGATGTGATGTCGGGGGTCATGCAATATCCTGATAGTCCTGAACACGCTGCCTTTCAGTTGACCTTACAGGTGAATTTCATCAGTGGCACGGGCGGACAGGAGGTGATTCGGTTGGTTGGTTCGGAAGGGGTCATTGATGTGATGGGTAATAACCTCAGCATTAAACACAGCATTCTGCCCCAGGCTCCTGGATTTGGTGGCTATGATTCGCTGTTCACCTTCTCGAAAAGTATGCAAACGCAAATGCAGCAGGCGTATGATGCCAAATGGACGACTGAGCAGCGAAAGCGGCCTATTAAAATGGATGTTACCTTTAGAGCGCCAGAAGGGTACAGTGACCATGTCGATCATTTCACCAACTTCTTTGACGCGATTCGGCTGAATAAACCGGTGGTGGAAGATGCCCAGTTTGGCTTTCGGGCAGCGGCTCCCGCACTGGCCTGTAATGAAAGTTATTTCAGCAAACAGATCGTTCATTGGGACCCAGCTACCATGAAACTGACGTAAGTCCGTGATACCTTTATCAATAGGAGTATAGGTTGTCGTAAAACGAAAAAGCGAATCAAGTGAGTGGCTCAATCTCACCTGATTCCCTTTTTTAGATCAATAGCTTTATCGGAAATCTCGCAAAAACGCTCCCAGTTGCAACGAAGGAGCATTCATTTTTACTTCTTTAATCGGGTATATCAGCACCTTGAACTACCAAGACTACCAGGAGAACTTGGAGGCTGGATGCATTAAAAACAACAGGAAAGCGCCCTACTTATAAGTCAGTTGGTAGCCTTACTCACATGACCTAAAAATAGTGCAGAAGTAGCCATCCTACTAGTAGGATGGCTACTTCTTTTGAATAGGATCAAGGTACAAGCTTTCGCTTTTCTTGAACTTGCCTCCGACTAATCCATTCACTGGAACTCGCTGGTAATTGATTAATTCACTTGCCAGGCATCTATCTCTCCTCGAAGCACGTATATGCTTAGTATTTCATTTCTTTTCTAATTCCCGTTCTATGCGGTCATTACTACTAATTGCCTTTCTTCCTTTATTTTCAGTCACTACATCTGCTCAAAAACTAACCGGGCAAGTTGTCGATCAGGCCTCCCACCAGGCGATTGTAGGGGCTACTGTGCAGGTAAAACGGACGCAAGCGGGTACGCTCACTAATGCCACGGGCACATTTGTTCTGAATAACCTACAACCAACTGACATTCTTACGATCTCCTACCTGGGCTATCGGTCGCAGGAAATCTCCTACACGGGTCAGACCAATATGACGGTTGAACTGGTAGCGGGGGTTTCGCTTAACGAAGTGGTCGTGACGGCTCTGGGGCTGGAACGCAATACCCAAAGCCTCGGATATGCCATCCAGAAAGTTGATGGTCGGCAAGTTAGCGATGTCAAGGCCCCTAACTTTCTGGATAACCTGTCGGGTAAGGTGGCGGGTGTGATGATTACGGGTGGTTCAACGGGTGTTGGCGCATCGTCGCGCATTACGATCCGGGGCGAATCGTCTTTTACCAACAATAACCCGCTCTTCGTGGTCGACGGCATTGTCATTAATAACGCTACGGTAGTGAACCGGGTTGACGACGATGCGAACGGCTTTCAGGAAATCGATTTTGGCAACGGGGCTATGGAAATTAACCCCGACGATGTGGCTGCAGTATCAGTGCTAAAAGGTCCGGGGGCAGCCGCCCTCTACGGCACTCGGGCGTCCAATGGGGTTATTCTGATCACGACCAAAGACGGTTCGTCAGCAGGCAAAGGTATTGGCGTGAGTTTTACCAGCACCTTCTTTGCTGAGCGCCCATTTCAGCTTCCCCGCTTTCAGAACAGCTATGGACAGGGTAATAGCGGAGCTTTTAAGTATGTCGATGGCCTGGGTGGGGGGATTAATGATAATATCTCCTATAGCTACGGCCCCAAACTCGATGCAGGTCTGCTGATTCCTCAGTACGACAGCCCCGTAAATCTGCCCGATGGCCGGGTGGTACGCGGGGCCGATACGCGGGTGTATAGCGGGTTACCCATTACCCCAACCCCATTTGTATCCCATCCTGACAACCTGAAAAACTTCTATCAAACAGGTCACACCGCTATCAACAACCTGGCGGTTTCGGGCAGCTATGACAAAGGTAGCTACCGACTTGCCTTCACCGATCTGAACAGCTATTCGACTATTCCAGGTGTTGATCTGAAGCGTAAAACGCTGGCCGTCCGGTTACTGTTCGAGCCTGTCAAACGACTAAAATTCAGCTCATCCATCAACTATATCAACAGCGGAAGCGACAATCGGCCTGCCACCAAATACGGCTCGGAAAATATTAATTACGCCCTGAGTGCCTGGCTAGGCCGACAAACCGACGTGAACCCGATGAAACAGTACTGGCAGCCGGGACTCGAAGGTATCCAGCAGTTTTCGTATAACTACACCTACTTCGACAATCCGTATTTCACGCTCTACGAAAACCGCAATTCGTTTACCCGCGACCGGCTCATCGGGAATCTGGCCGTGACGGGCGAACTGGCCACCAACCTGACATTGATGGTACGTAGCGGCATGGACTATTCGAACGAGAATCGGCAGTTCCGACGGGCCTTCAGCAGCAACCGTTTTAAGAATGGCGCCTATGCCGAAAACGCTGTTTTCTTCCGGGAAATCAATACCGACTTTTTGCTGAATTACACCCGGAGCGTAGGGGGATTTTCGTTCGATCTGTCGGCTGGAGGCAACCGCATGGATCAGTTAGCCTCATTCAATCAGTATCAGGCCCTGACACTAGCGCAGCCGGGCGTATTCAAACTAACCAATGCAGCGTCGCCGGTGGAAGTCTACCAACGGAGCGCCCGAAAACGTATCAACAGCCTGTATGCGCTGGCCAAATTGGGTTATAAGGATGTACTGTTTATGGACATAACGGGCCGTAACGACTGGTCGAGTGCGCTGGCAACGCCCACCTCAACGGCCAATACGTCGTTCTTTTACCCCTCGGTATCGGCCAGTTGGGTGCTGTCAAATCAGTTTCAGCTTCCTGCGGTTATGTCGTTTGCCAAGTTACGGGCCAGCATAGCCAGCGTTGGCAATGATACCAGTCCTTACCAAACTACGGGGGTGTTCAACGCCCGCAACCCAGTGTTCTCGCAACCGGCCTTCAGCGACCAGAGCACGATTGCCAACACCAACCTGAAACCAGAGTCGATCACATCGATTGAGGTGGGGGCTGATGTTCGCTTCCTGAATGATCGACTGGGTGTCGACCTGACTTACTACAACGCCCGCACCCGTAACCAGATTTTATCGTTGCCTATTGCCATCCCAACGGGCTATAGCGAACGCGTCATCAATGGTGGGGAAGTACAGTCTCGAGGTATAGAAGCCGTGATAACAGCCGTCCCTATCCAGACGAGCCTTATCCGCTGGAACCTGGGTCTGAATTTCAGCCGCAACCGGACCACCGTGGTGTCGCTGCCTGAGGAGGCCGGTACGTTGACGCTGGGTTACAATCGTATTTACGACAACGTCAACCAGACTGTCTGGTATCAGGTACGACAGGGCGATCGAATGGGCGATATGTGGGGAACGGGCTATCTACGTAATGCCCAGGGCGAGTTTATCGTAGGTAGCAATGGGCAATACATTGCCGACAACACCCTCAAGAAGCTGGGTAATTATAACCCCGATTTCATGGTGGGCCTGTCGAATCAACTCAGTATCGGGAACTGGAACCTGGGCTTCCTGCTCGACTGGCGGCAGGGTGGCATCCTGGTATCGCGTACACTGGCTCTGGCAGGCGTAGCAGGTCAACTGATTGAAACGGCCGACCGTCCCAATGCGGGAATTATTGCCAAAGGTGTGATCAATACGGGGACAGTCGACAAACCAAACTATCAGCCCAATACGCTCGCCATTCCGGCCGAAACCTATTACCGGATGTACTACGACCGCAACAACGAGGAAAATAACACCTACAATGCCTCTTACGTGAAGTTGCGGGAGATGAGCATCGGCTATACCCTGCCCGAAACATCGGGATTGGCCCGTAAACTGCATATGCAACGGCTAACTGTAGCTCTGGTGGGTCGTAACCTGCTGGCCCTGTCGCACATTCCTCACTTTGACCCCGAACAGACGTCGTTCCAGCAAAACCAACTTCAAACGGGCATCGAGGACATGACCTACCCCACCTCACGTAACATAGGGGTGAAACTAAGCGTAACTTTTTAAGTCCGGCCACGGCATGGGGCTCAAACCAACTGATCATGAAACGGATTTTATATAGTACTCTCCTGCTGCTTACGCTAACCAGCCTGCTGCCCGGCTGTACGGAGAACTTTCAGGAAATCAACACCAACCCAAATGCGCCGGTCGATGTGCAGCCGTCGCTGCTGTTCCGCAAGATTTTATTCGATTATGGCGAGCAGATGTCCTACGAAGCCTTTGTAGCGGGTAACCTGCTGGGTCAGTATTTTACGGCCATCGACTTCAACCTGTTCGATCGGCACAGTCTCAGCGAACCGCAGTATGGTGGGAACCCCTGGCCGTTCATCTATACGAACCTGCGTGACAACGAAATTCTGCTGCAGAAGGCCCGCACCAACGTAGCGTTCGGTGTTTACGAAGGGCCGGCGCTGATCATGAAAGCGTACATGGCGGCTGCGCTCACCGACCTTTACGGCGACGTACCGTACAGTGAGGCCCTACAGGGTAAAGCAGGGGAGATTACGTCCGCCTACGACACGCAGGAAGCTATCTACACGGGCACCGGGGGTATACTCGACAACCTCGAAAAGGGTATTGCGTCCGTCAACAATTATAAAGGAGCTACTACCCTTGACGGCGACATTCTTTACAATGGCAACCGCAGTAAGTGGATACTATTTGCCAATTCGCTCAAGATCAAAGCCTTGATGCGTATCTCGGGCAAAGTAAACGTGAAGGACGCGTTGCAGAAAGTACTAACGGAGGGTAACTTCATCAAGGCTAATACTGACAACGCCGTGTATCGGTACTCACTCACGCAGCCCAACAATTTCCGCATGTCGACCGCCCGCATCGGAGATTATAACCTGTTTATCATGTCGCTGACCAGTCAGGAACTACTCACCGGCTTAAACGATCCGCGCGTCGGGGTATACTTTCGGGCTACTGCGGCTAAACCCGGCACCTACAAGGGTCTACTAAATGGTCCTGATGCCTCTAAGCTGTCGATTTCGGTAGCTGACTATTCACTGACAGGTACCATTTTTCGGGAAGAGTCGGATAAGCTGAATGCCAACTACATGACGGCCCACGAAACGAGTTTCTGGCTCGCTGAGGCCGCCGAACGGGGGCTCGTGTCAGCTTCGGGTAAGGGGTGGTATGAACGGGGAATTACGCAGGCTTTTGACTACTGGCGAACGACGCTGCCAGCGGATTACCTGAGCAGCGCTAAAGTAGCCTATGCGCAGAATCGCCAAGATCCAATCGAGCAGATTCTAACGCAGAAGTGGCTGGGCAACATTAACAATGCCTACGAAGGCTGGAATGAGTACCGCCGGACTGGTTTTCCACGGCTGAAACCCATTTCGGCCAGCCTCAACAATGGGCTGATTCCCGTCCGGATGCCTTACCCCGGCACGGAGAGCGCACTGAACGCGGTACAGTATAAAAAAGCCGCTGACAAAACCCAGAACAACAGCATTAATATACCCGTTTGGTGGGCGACCCGCTAATCATTCCCGCATGACCACAACCCTGTTGCAGTGGGCGTTGGTGCTGGCTTCCAGCGTTACACTCTTTTTCGTGTCACCGCTGGCTCGCACCGCGCCTGAATTTTTCCGGGGTGCCCGCAACGAGCGAACGCCCAACACTCTTTTCCTGACGAGTAGCCTGGTCATTTCGTGGCTGTTTGCCAAATCGATTACCAATGCCGCCAATCTGGGTCACAGCTTCGGACTGGTGGGTGGCGTGGCTTATGCGGGCTATTACCTGTCGTTTCTGGTAGCCGGGTTCGTGATTGTATCGATGCGCAACAAGGGCGGCTACCGGAGCATCCACCACTTTCTGGAGTCGAAGTTTGGGGCGAGTGCGGTGGTGGTTTTTACGTTACTGATCATGATTCGGCTCTACAACGAAATCTGGTCGAACACCATTGTGATCGGCTCGTACTTCGGAGCGCAAGGCTCTGCCGATTACTACCTAGCCATTCTGGTATTTACGCTGCTCACGCTGGCCTACACACTCAAAGGCGGTATGAGCAGTTCGATCATGACCGACGTGATTCAGCTGTCGCTCTTTGTGGTGCTGCTTACAGTGATTCTGGGTTTTATTCTACCTCGTTACGGGGGGAGTCTGAAACCCTTCGTAACTAGTGGCCGCTGGGAATTAAACCAAGGTGTCGATCTGCTACTAGTGGCGCTGGTGCAGTGTTTCAGTTATCCTTTCCACGACCCTGTGCTGACCGACCGGGGCTTTATCTCCGATACGCGCACCACACAGAAGGCGTACATCTGGGCAGCAGTCATAGGCTCGCTTTGTATCGTCTTCTTCAGCTTCGTCGGTATCTTCGCCAGGCTCAACAGCCTGACGGGTGAAGCACCCGTGGCGGTAGCAAGATATTTTGGCGTACCGATGCTGTTGCTCATGAACCTCATCATGGTAACCTCAGCCTCATCGACGCTAGACTCAGCCATGGCGTCGTTTTCCAAACTCATCAGTATCGACTTGAGCCGCGCCGTCGTGCCGAGCGTTACCAGAGGGCGATGGGCCATGGTCGTACTGACGGTGCTGGGTACCATTCCCGTATTTTTCGATCCGGCTATCCTGTCGGCCACTACCATCAGCGGTACCCTGGTGCTTGGCCTGGCGCCTGTTTTCCTGTGTTGGAATGTACGGGTGCCGCGCCTGGCGTTTCATCTGTCGGTGGTTGGAGGACTGCTGCTGGGCGGTTTTCTAACGTTTTTTCCCTTGCCCGAATACCTCCGGCTGGGAGATGGCAAATATGGATCGCTGCTTAGCGTAAACCTGATCACTACAGCCTTCTGTTTTCTCGTTTTCGCAGGTTGTGCGCTGTTTCAACCCAAGTCCCATGATTGATCGCTCTGATACTCAAGATCTCAGTACACGTAGCGACAGGCTGCTTGTGTTTGGTGGCCCTTATTCCAATTTGCAGGCGCTGGAAGCCCTTAAAACGATTGCCGATCAACTCCAGATTTCCCCTCACAACATTATCTGTACAGGTGATATTGTCGGCTACTGCGCCCAGCCTGACGAGTCGGTTCAGTTCGTGAAAAACTGGGGCATTCACGCTATTCAGGGCAACGTGGAGCAGAATATTATTCGGGGCGAGGATGACTGCGGTTGTAACTTCACGGAAGGCGGGCGGTGTGATCTGTTCTCCCGAACCTGGTTTCCGTATGCGGTTCAGGCGCTTTCTGCGAAATCAGTCGCCTGGCTGAGCATGTTGCCACTCCAACTGTCGTTTCAGTACGCGGGCAAGTCGGTAACCGTATTGCACGGAGCCGCCACCGGTATCGCTGATTTTGTGTTTGCCTCGACGCCCTGGTCGGTGAAAGAAAAAACCTTTGCGGCTACCGGGACCGACGTAATACTAGCCGGTCACGCCGGACTACCCTTTGCGGATAAGCAGGTTTCCGACGTGGGTGTTAGTCGATACTGGCTTAACGCTGGCGTAATCGGGATGCCCGCCAATGATGGTACGCCCCGCGTATGGTACCTGCTGCTCGATGACACGGATGGTTTGTTTACGTATACCTTTCGCACATTCACGTACGACAACCATACGGCACATCGGCTAATGGTAGCCAATCGACTCCCTGACTCCTACGCAAAGACGTTATTGACGGGCATTTGGGATAACTGCGAGATTTTGCCCGATGCGGAGAAAGCAGTACAAGGCCGGGCCATTACGTTAAATGAGGAATCTAAAAAGCAGATAATTACCTCACAGAAGTTATAGGTTCATTTCCTGATGGGCCGGATGATGAAGTTTTTCAGCGAGTTTTTCTTGATGATCTTCACGAGTTGCCCGTTTTCGTAGTGGTATTCATCTTCCCGATCATTCAACTTTGCCTGATAGGTGCCTTTTACGGGTGACATCAGTGTAAAGTAATCGCCGAAATATTCAGAATACGCCCGGTTTCGGTTCGTAGGCTCCGTGAAGTACATGTCTGTAACTGTACAATCGATGCGCCGGGTTTCCGTATCCTTGTGCGTGTATTTATACTGATCAGCTGTAATCTCGTAATGGTCGCCTTTCCACTCCGTTCGGGAAGAGAAATCGCCCTTATTTGTGTGAGCGTCGACCGTAGAACGAATCAATTTTCCCTGCTGGACCAGACTGACAACTTTGTAATAAATTATGACTTTATAAATCAAAAAATTGACTTTCACATCGCTAATCAGCGTATATATCACACGTTGGTTATCGCGTTGCTGCCGGTTAGCGGTCATCGTACCGACCTTAATGCCAGCCACTTCAATGGCATATTCTTTCGTGTGCGCTGTATCGGCAGGTGTAGTTTGTCCATGGCTCGTCCATGTCAATACCAGTACGAATAGAAGGCTAACAAGCCCGGTTCGGATACTACTTACGTTCATTGTTGAATACGGAAACTGTTATTTCCCAGCAATATCGGGCCTGGGTTGGTAAGTCGGCTGGTTGATGAATCATTTTCCAGATTTAAAACGCCCCGTGGGCAAACGGCTGAACAAATACCACAGCCAACGCAGGACGAACGAACGATATCCTGGCCGCGCTGCGCGTACCAGCGCACGTCGATGCCCATTTCGCAATAGGTTGAGCAGTTACCGCAGGAAATGCATTGACCACCATTGGTCGTGATGCGGAATCGGGATTTAAACCGCTGAACCAGCCCCAGATAAGCGGCCAGCGGACAACCAAATCGGCACCAGACCCGGCTTCCGAAAACGGGATAAAACCCGGTGCCCAGTACCCCGGCAAAAACAGCCCCGATGGCGGACCCATAGGCCGAACGGATGCCGTAGGAATCCAGAAACCCAAATACCGAGGGCTGTCCACTCAGGTACGTATAGAGCACCATTGCCGTCATCACAACGGCAAAGACGAGTACTGAATGCACAACGATACGTTCCAATTTCCAGGCACCCAGGCGTTTGTCGGAGAGTTGTCGGTAGGGATCACCCAGGGTTTCGGCCAGTCCCCCGCAGCCACATACCCACGAGCAGTACCACCGTTTGCCGTAAAAATAAGTCAGTATCGGCACACCCAGTAGCCAGAGAGCCGTTCCCCAAACGAGCAGAAAGATGCCAAACGTACCGGCCTTAAGTTTTTCGTCGATTCGGTAGTCAAAATAAAAACTGTAATCCAGTGGCCACATGTTTTTTAAATCTTGGGCGGGCTGGTGAAAAAAAGCCAGCAGTTCGGGAATCAGAAACGCAAAGATCGTCTGGAAAAACATCACCGAAAGCGTGCGAAACTGCTGGTAGCGGCTGTGTCGGTACTTAATCAACATCCGCACGCCCATGACCAGAATCACCAGGGTGTAGAGCGTACCATACACGAACCACTGGCTGGCGGGGCCGCCGTTCAGGAGCTGGCTCAGCGGATCGAATAGGAGCACCCAGTTGGTTATGTACTCAGGGAAGAAATAGAGAAGTACATAGAACCCAATCAGAAAGCCACACACGACGAGGCCAATCCAGCCCCGATTTGTAGCTGGGTCCTGATAGATGCCATTGTTTTTTATACCGGGTAAGGCCCGCTGTTCTGGCAACATGTAAAGCAGGGCTCCGCCAACGCACAACAGCAAAATTAGCCAGAAAAAAAGGCTGCTGTTATCTGGGAAAAAACCGGTGCTGGCAGTCTTCGTTACCGGAAAGGTGTAATCCTGAATAAGCCGATTGGTCTCACCACGTTGTTTATAGCCTTCATTGAGCCGAGCGATTGCAGCCCGAAAATCTCCAACAAACCCGAATGACGACGAATACACCTTTCCCTGCATGGAAGCCGTAGCCATACGAACAGCCGCCAACTGCTCTTTATTGATTGTTTCGCTCAAAACCCTATCCGTCAATACGTATCGACTAAGGGGAAGGGTAGCAATAAACAGCGTTAATCCAATCAGAAAGGCGGTGAGACCAATACGTTGCCCGGTAGTTCGCATAGTGGTAATGGATTAGTGCGTTGCTGAAAATAACCGTTGAAACCAACCTTTTCGGCGGTCTGGCGATCCGGCGGGCGCGTGGCCAGTCAGTTGGTCAGTATATGATTCCGAAAATTCCGGATTGAAATCGGCCTGTTGAAACTGGCTTACTACATGCTCAAATGGTGTCCGATCCTGAATCCAACGGTCGCAGACAGCCTGACGTAAGCGGAGCCCAAACGCATGAATGCCCAAAACGGACTGGTCAGTTTTTCGGTAGTTGATCCGAAGGCACTGTTCACCCGTCGGGTGCTCCCAGTAATAGGTTTGTTCGTCGTCAGTAAGCTGGGCGTTCAGGGTGCCATACGTCTGGTATTCAATATCGAAGAATTTGGCCGAGTTGAAAAAGACGCCTGGTCGGTAAGCCGTTCGGGAACCGCAGAGCGTTCGAGCCAGGGTTTCGCCATGCATCCGACCCGTATACCAGATTTGTTCGATGGATTTACGCAGGGCTCCGTCTGTTCCCATTATGGGTTGCCGAAACTCGTTGCAATCGCCAATGGCGTACACGTCGGCTACGTTGGTCTCAAAACACTCGTTGACCAGAACCCCTTTCCCGAGATCGATACCCGAATTTTTCAGGAAGGCTACGTTCGGCGTAACACCGATCCCCAACCCCACAAACTGGCAGGGAATTTCTTCGCCTGACTTTGTCACGACCGCCCGCACCCGACCCGACGCATCAGCCGAACGCTGCCCGGCCTGTCGTGGCCCGGCCTGGCGCGGCCCGGCCAGAATTTCCTTGAGTTCGGTTTCAAGTCGGAGGTCGACACCATGTCTAAGTAAATGCCGACCGACTAGCTTACCTTCTTCGGCGGGTAACGTGGAACTCCAGTAATGCGGATCGCGGACGAGCATCGTTACGTCTATGTGTCGGGAACGTAGCATTTCGGCTAGTTCAACGCCAATTAGCCCCCCACCAACGACTACGGCCCGTTCGATGTTTTTAGTGAATTGCTCCATCCGCTCCAAATCGGGCAGGCCATACAGACCCTGCACGCCAGAAGCGGTCAGGCCCGGCCAGTCGAACGTTGTAGACACCGAGCCAGTAGCCAGCACCAGTACATCATAATCGAGCCATTGCCCATCAGCCAGCCGGATTCGCTTCGCCGACGTATCGACCTGTTCGACGTAGCCGCGTAGTAGGTCGATGCGGTTTTTGGTCCAGAATCCGTCTTCGTAAGGCTTGGTATGCGCGTAGGTCATATGCCCCATGTAGATGTACATGAGCGCAGTACGCGAGTAAAAATACTCAGACTCAGCCGAAATGAGTGTAATCCGTATCGTTGAATCCTGCTGGCGAACATGCCGGGCGGTTGTGATACCGGCAATACCGTTTCCGATAATGATCAGGTGCTTCATAACTGCCCGATTCAGGTGAGATTACTGCTCGTTGAGATTCCAGTTGTAGTCCAGAAACTCGATGTCGGTATTGTCTGAAATTTTTGTGTTGGAATATTTATTGACCCATTTCACGACCGACTGCCCATTTTTGGTCCAGTCACCTTTGTACCAGTTGAAGTAATTCGACAGTTGAGCTTCGTCCTTACTGATTTTATTCTTGGACGGATTATTCAGAAAATCGCGGCCCTGATCGTCCATCTGCGCATCCAGTTTATCGGCCATATAAGCTTCATTCCGAAGGCGCGGGCATGAAATGGATGCGCAAACCAGGGTAAAGTGAATACGGGGGTCGTTAAATTTTTTACGCAGGGTACCGTGTTCAATGTTATCAAGACTCATTTTTTCGCCACCAATCGTAAAAAACTTGGCCGCCCAAGGTGTTGTCACAAAGGGAATCTTGATTTTTGACCCAATGTCCTTGATACTTTTTACGGGATAATGGTCGAGAATGAGCCGAATGGTGTAAGCGTTGTAAGCGTTAATCCAGTACGCCATCTGCTCGTTTTTGCTCCACGAAGCCGCCGGTGGATTTTTGCTGAGCATAGCCAGGTACTCATTGAATGTTTTCTCCTCCGATTTGAAGCCTTTATAATTGACCAGACCTTTTTCATTGACGTATTTTTTCAGCAGTCGGTCATAGGCACTATGGTCAACAGGAGCGACCGCTGGCTCCGTGAAAGCCGTGGCTAATAGGCACAACCAACCAAATAGAAGGAATTTATACGTGGGGTATATTTTCATGATGAGCGTTAATTTTTACTATAACATATACGCCCCAATCTATGGAATGGTTTTAATAATCCTAAATTCAAACCCTGCGAGGCAACTTTTCGTATGCATAGGGTAAGCAATTTAAATTTTTGATGTTCCTTTCGTCGCTGGTAACTGCCCTGCTCATTTCGGTCCCGCCCGACAGTGTTCCCAAAGCATTCAGTGTCTTACCGCTTCCCCTGATTTATTATACGCCCGAAACCCGGCTGGCGTATGGGGTAGCGGCTACGGCTACGTTTCGTTTTAGGCGCGATATGGCCTTTTTACGGACCGATTCATCCGCTCAGGCCAGAGCCGCGGTTCGACCGTCGCAGATTACGCTAGGCTTTGCCTATACGCAGAACAAGCAAATCCTGTTTTACCTGCCCTTTCAGATTTTTTACGACCGGGACAAGTACTACATCAATGGCGAGGCTGGGTATTATCGCTACAGTTATTATTTCTATGGCGTTGGTCAACAGGAAGTTGTGCGTGAGTTGTACGGCGTAAACTTCCCACGTATACGGATCAATGCCTTCCGACGGATTCTTCCAAATCTGAATCAGGGAAAGCTTTATGCTGGGATTCGGTATCAGTATGAAGATTATCAGGTCACCAGCGTCGAGCCGGGTGGACTGCTGGCTTCGGGAACTGTAACCGGTGGGTTAGGCAGTCGATTGTCCGGGGCAGGGCTCGGCCTGTTTTACGACTCGCGTAATATTATCTTCTTTCCATCCAAAGGCGTTGTGGCCGACATTGCGTATCTGGCTCAGAATCAAGCCTTAGGTGGCAATGTTCGCTTCGGGCGCTACACGGCTGACGTATCGTCCTATCATTCGTTGAGCAATCAGGCAATCTTAGCAGTCAATTATTTCGTAAGTTTTACAACGGGCGACGCTCCCTTCAATGCCCTGTCATTGCTGGGAGGAACCAAACGAATGCGGGGCTATTATGAAGGTCGATACCGCGACCAGAACGTAGCCCTCATTCAGAGCGAAGTCCGGTTTGATCTGTACAAACGGCTGGGTGGAGTGGTTTTTGGAGCCGCTGGCATTCTGGGTGATGCGCAATCAGTACTACGGTTGACTGAGCCTAAATTGGCTTATGGAGCCGGATTACGGTTTACCATAAACCGTCGTGACCATCTTAATATCCGATTGGATTACGGGTTGGGACGGCAATCGAGCGGTTTTTATCTGACCATTGGAGAGGCTTTTTAAGAGAAAAAGTGCTTTGCGCTCAGGGGGTTGTCAGAGGATGATAAATAGTCTATTTTGCTTACTTATCGATTGTCAATGACGTTTAGCATTATCATTCCTACGTATAATGAAGCTGCGGCAATTGGGCGGTTAGTCCAGAATTTGCTGACCCTTGGCGGAGCTTCCTTACGGGAGGTCCTGGTGATTGACGCGGGAAGCCCCGATAGCACGGCTGAGGTGGCCAGACAGGCGGGTGCTACGGTCAGGCAATCGCCAAAGCCGGGCCGGGCTGCCCAGATGAACTTCGGAGCTACGTTGGCCAAGGGAGATATTCTGTATTTTGTTCACGCCGATGTAGGTATAAATCCTGATTTCATTGCGGATATTGAGCAGGCCGTTAAAGCGGGATATGAAGCGGGTTGTTACCGGTTTCGGTTCAATTCGGACAAAACCATGCTCCGATTTAACAGCTACGGAACCCGTTTTCCAGGCATCATGAGTCGCGGGGGCGACCAGACGCTGTTCATAACCCGTGCGCTGTTTGACCGATTGGGCGGTTTCGATGAGTACTATACCATCATGGAGGATTTTGACATCATTATCCGGATTCGGAAGGTGGCCCGGTTTTGTATCATACCGAAAGACGTACTGGTATCGGCCCGAAAATACGATACCAATAGCTGGTTTCGCGTACAAATAGCGAACCTGACCGCCTTTTCGCTGTTTTTTATGAACGTGTCACCCGGCCGGATTGCCCGTACGTATAAAGCCATGCTGAACTATCGTTGATGGAAACAACCGTACTCTTAACCGGAGCCAGTGGCTTTTTGGGGGCGCACCTGACCCGCGAATTGCTGGCGCGTCGATACCGGGTAAAGGTATTGATTCGGCAGCAAGATTGCCCAACGCTGGATGACCTGCCCATTGAACAGTACGAAGGCGATGTTTTAGATAAACAGTCGCTGAAAAAAGCCGTTGTCGGTTGTGATGCCATTATTCACGCAGCTGCTCTGGCGCAGGTGAACCCAGCCCGTAATCCGGCCGTATGGGTGGTGAATCTGACCGGAACAGAAAATCTGATTGACGCAGCCCGATTAGCCAGTGTTCAACGATTTGTTTACGTGGGCACAGCCAACGTGTTTGGGTTCGGAACGAAGCAGCAACCTGGAAACGAAACGTATCCGTTTGCGGGACAGCGGTATGGTTCCGATTACATCGACAGTAAACGGGCGGCCACGGATCGGGTTCAGGAAGCAGTAGAGCAGGAAGGTCTACCCGCTATTCTGGTTCATCCGACGTTTATGCTGGGTGAATTCGATGCCAAACCAACGTCCGGGCGGATGTTGCTGGAACTCTACCAGGGGCGCGTCATCGGCTATCCGGTCGGTGGGAAAAATTACGTGCATGTGCGGGATGTAGCAGTCGCAACGGTTAACGCACTGACGAAAGGGCGATTGGGTGAATCCTATATTCTGGGAAACACTAACCTGAGTTATCAGGAAGCGTTTGAACTGATGGCACTGCGTATGAACGTATCACCACCGCGCTGGCCGATTCCACCCGGCCTGGCCAAGTTGTATGGTCTGGGCTGTGATGCTTTGACCAGACTGACTCACCATCCGGGACAGCTAAATTCATCCATGATTGCAGTGGCTAATGATGGACATTATTTCAGTCCGCATAAAGCCATTTCCGAGTTGGGACTTCCCCAAACGCCGATCGAAGAAGCTGTAGACGAAGCCTTCAACTGGTTTAAACGACATAACTATCTTACTCAACGTGCTCGAACTAACTAAGCAAATCGTCCCATCGGAACCTGTAGACGTACAAACGTCGGCTTCATTCAGTACCATTACCGATGGTTCGAAAAAACGTAAATCCGGTGTAGCCGCAACTTCGGGGCCGTTTGCCGGGAAAGTAGCGATTGTCACCGGTTCGGAATCGGGCATTGGTAAAGCTACGGCACGGGCCTTGTGCGTAGCAGGGGCTAAGGTGATTTTGAATGGACGCACACCAGAGCGTTTGGTCCAAACCGAAGATGAGCTACTGGACGAGGGGCTGGACGTAGTAAGTTGCCTGGCCGACGTAACCTGCTTCGAGGACTGCGAACGTCTGATTGCCACCGCTATCGATACGTTTGGGCAGTTGGATATTCTGATTACGAACGCCAGTATTTCCATGCGGGCTTACTTTGCCGATATGCAGCCCGACGTATTCCGGCAGGTACTCGATAGCAACGTGTACGGAACGGTTTATCCGTTGAAAGCCGCTTTACCCCATCTGATCAAAACCAAAGGTGTCGTTACGTTCATTTCATCTATATCGGCACTGAATGGCATGCCGAGCGGCTCGGCCTACTGCGCGGGGAAAGCAGCTGTGGCGAATTTGGCCCACACGCTACGTTTGGAACTGGCTCATACGGGTATTCAGCTTGGCGTAGTTCATATTGGCTTTACGCAGAATGACCCCGACAAACGAGTACTCGACGCCGATGGTCGACCGGTACCCATCGCCCATCGGCCTCCTCGCTGGCAGAAAAGTCAGGCGGAAGTGGCCCGAATTATTCTCAATCACATTCGAAGACGACGGCAGCGAACGGTAATTTCGGCGCTGGGTAGACTCATTGTGCTGGTCCATACGCATCTGCCCCGGTTAGGCGACTGGATTGTGCTCACCACGATTCGTAGGCTCCGGCATTTTTATGAGTGAAATCTATTTTTAGCTAGTTCTCGTATTCTATTTAACTTAATTCAGCCGGTGCGCCGGTCCGACCTTATGCAGACCTATTATAATCCTGAAGACCTCAAGAAATTTGGCAAGATTGGTGAGTTCCAGAAAGAACTGGCCGACAAGTTTTTCGCCTATTACGGTTCTGTTTTTGCGGAAGGTGCGCTGACCGCCCGTGAGAAATCACTGATTGCCCTAGCCGTTTCCCACACCGTACAATGCCCTTATTGTATTGATGCCTATACATCCGACACGCTCGAAAAAGGCTGTTCGGAAGCCGAAATGATGGAAGCCGTTCACGTAGCAGCCGCCATTCGCGGAGGAGCTTCACTGGTACACGGCGTGCAAATGATGAACAAAGCCAAAGAATTATCGATGTAAATCAAAGAGCGAAAGAATGAAAGAGCGAAAGAGCAGGCCGTCGTCGCGGTGAAAGTATCTACCGGATGGTTTTCGCTCTTTCGCACTTTCACTCTTTCGCTCATTCAACCTATGAAATCACTTAAAGCCAGTGGGCATCAGTTAGCCAACGTTGACGTACAACTCCAAACGCTGCAAAGCGAGGTGGCCGATACGTTGCAATTACCTCTATTTCATCAGAAACTTCAATCCGCTGGGCTATTTCCACTAAGCACCGTTGAGCCTGCTGTTTTTCAGATCAATCTGGGAAAAATGTGCAACCAGGTATGTCGACACTGTCACGTCGATGCGGGTCCCGACCGGAAAGAAATCATGACCCGCGAAACGATGCAGGCGTGTCTGGATGCGCTGGCCCAAACGAGCATCCCGACGGTCGATCTGACGGGCGGAGCCCCGGAAATGAATCCGAATTTTCGCTGGTTCGTTGAAGAGGTTCGGAAACTAGGCCGGAAAGTGATGGTCCGTTGCAACCTGACGATCATCGTTGCCAACCCAAAATACAATGACTTACCCGATTTTTTTCGGCAGCACGAGGTTGAAGTCGTTAGTTCGTTGCCGTTCTACAATGCCGACAAAACTGACCGGCAGCGCGGGAAAGGCGTTTTTGAGGACTCTGTCCGAGCGCTACGTATGCTGAATGCAGTGGGCTACGGTCAGCCCGATACGGGCCTGCTGCTGAATCTGGTTTACAACCCAAATGGCGCATTTCTGCCTGGTGCGCAGGAAAGTTTGAAGCGGCAGTTCAAACGGGTTCTGCAGGATGAGTTTGGCATTCAATTCAATGACCTCTACGCCATCACCAACATTCCAATCAGTCGATTTCTGGACTACCTGATTTCGTCCGGTAACTATGACAGCTACATGGAAAAACTGGTCAATGCGTTCAATCCGGTAGCCGCTGCTGGCGTCATGTGTCGAAATACCCTGTCGATTAGTTGGGATGGGTTCATATACGACTGTGACTTTAATCAGATGCTCGATTTAAAAGTAGCCAGTCCGGTCCAGCACGTACAGGATTTTGACTTGACTACCTTAAATCAGCGTTCGGTGGTTATCAACCAGCATTGCTACGGTTGCACGGCTGGGGCCGGGTCCAGTTGCGGAGGTACAACCGCCTGAGCTACAGCTGGCTGACCAAGGCCCGCGTCAGGCGAGTCAGCTGGGGTTCTGCCGCACCCGCAGCCGCTATAATTTTTTGGATGTCGGCTTTTTCCAGAGTTTCCGGTATGCACATGTCGGTGATGACCGATACACCAAAAACGGCCATCCCCATCTGACTGGCGACAATCACTTCCGGAACGGTGGACATACCCACGGCATCGGCACCCCACTGGCGAAGCATTCGATATTCAGCCCGTGTTTCGAGTTGAGGACCTGTTACACTGACGTAAACGCCACGCTGGAGACGAATGCCGAGTTCATCGGCTATAGCAAAAGCCTGATCGATCAACGACTTGCTGTACGGTTCGCTCATATCGGGAAAGCGGTCGCCAAATTCGGGTGGGTTTGGTCCTACAAGCGGATTTTGAGGGAGCAACAAACTGATATGATCGTCAATGACCATCAGGTCGCTTGTCTGAAACGCTGGATTCAGGCCACCGGCAGCATTGGAGACCAGCAGCGTTCGAACGCCCAGCGCGTGCATGACCCGTACCGGAAACGTAATTTGCTGCATGGAATAGCCCTCATAAAAATGAAACCGTCCCTGCATCACAACGACCGGTTTGTCGCCCAGGGTGCCCAGCAGTAATTTCCCTGAATGAAACTCAACCGTCGACAGGGGGAAATGCGGAATGGCTTCGTAGGATAATGTCGTTTCGATGGTTAGTTCCTGCGCCAGTGCGCCAAGGCCCGTGCCAAGAATAATGCCGACTTGGGGAGTAAGTTGTGTTTTCGATTGAATAAACTGGGTTGTCTGCTGAATCTGTTCGAGGATGGTCATAAACGATGTTAGGCTATCTTTTTCGCAAGATAAGCGTTGAGGGTTAATCACACGATTTCAATAACCGATTGTTCGTTTGTTTCGTTAGTAATAGTCATGGCAGCAGAGCAACTGATAGTTTTTGTCAAAAATCCCATTCCTGGTCAGGTCAAAACCCGCATTGCCCGAACGGTGGGGGATACTAAAGCCCTGGACGTGTACCAACACTTATTGACGTACACCCAGAATCTGGTTTCTGAGTTTAAGGGGCGCTGTGCTGTCTACTACGGTGATTTTGTAAATGCCGATGACGGGTGGAATCCTTTTGGTAAGTATCAACAATCGGGCATGGATTTGGGCGAGCGTATGCACAATGCGTTTGAGGAACAATTTCGAGCGGGGGCCGGGAAAGTAGTGATTATTGGCAGTGACTGTTTTGATATAACCCCCAGTCACATTCATAACGCGTTTGCAGCTCTTGATACCGTAGATGTGGTCATCGGGCCAGCTACCGACGGCGGGTATTATTTGCTGGGCATGAAACAACTTCAGCCTTTTTTATTTCATCATATGCCCTGGAGCCAACCCGAGTTAAGACAGTTGACCGAATTGGCTATCTTACAGCATGGCTTAACCTACGCCCAGCTTGAAGAACTAACCGACATTGACGAATGGGCTGATTATGAGGGTTATCTTTTGAAAATAGGTCAGCCATTATGAGACATCACCTTTATTTTTCGCCCTTATTGCCACGCTACGTTTGAATCAGCCCATTATCGTCGTGATCATACCCGCCTTCAACGAGGAAAATTCAGTTGGACAGGTAATCCGTGAACTACCCGATGCGCTCGTACAGGAAATTATTGTCGTCAACAACAACTCCAACGATCAGACCGCCGTTGAAGCGTCCCGTGCTGGTGCTACCGTGCTCGACGAACCCATTCAAGGCTATGGGCGGGCGTGTTTACGGGGCATTGCCTACGCTAAACAACGTCAGCCAGTACCCGACATCGTTGTTTTTCTGGATGCCGACTATTCTGATTTTCCGGCAGAACTGCCCTACGTCATTGCCCCAATTCTGGAACAGAAAGCTGATTTAGTGATTGGTTCGCGGGCGCTGGGTAACCGACAACGGGGGTCCATGACACCCCAGCAGCTCTTCGGGAACTGGCTGGCTACCCGGTTGCTACGTTGGTTGTATGGCGTACGTTTCACGGATCTAGGTCCCTTTCGCGCCATTCGGTTCGATACGTTAGTGGCCCTGAACATGCAGGATAAAACATATGGCTGGACCGTCGAAATGCAGTTAAAAGCGGCCAAGTTGCGCTGTAAAACAACCGAAGTGCCCGTGAGTTATCGAAAACGGATCGGTCACTCAAAGATTTCAGGCACAATTAAAGGTACGGTTCTGGCGGGCTATAAAATCCTGACAACCATCTTTAAATACTGGTAATCAGGCGGATCGTGAGCTGGGTTTGACACCATGGAGTTATTCATTCTCTTTCTTTACAACCTGCTGATTCTCCTGGTCGTTCTGTTCAGTATCGGTCAGTTGGGGCTTCTTGTACGGTACGCATACGGTCGATGGTGTTTGAGAAATGACCGCTTTCCAGAGACGGCTATCGATTGGGAAGAGCTGCCTTCGATCACGGTTCAATTGCCCATCTATAATGAGTTATACGTAGTAGAGCGGCTGATTGATACAATCGCCCGGTTGCGGTATCCTTTGGACAAGCTGTCCATTCAGATTCTGGACGATTCGACGGACGGCACTACGTTGCTGATTGCTGAAAAAGTAGCTATTTATAAAGCAGCAGATCTTCCGGTGGTACACATCCGCAGGCCCGACCGATCGGGGTTTAAGGCAGGTGCACTAGCCTACGGACTTAACCTGATCGATAGCGAGTACATTGCGATTTTCGATGCGGACTTTCTACCGGATGCCGATTTTTTACTACGTGTGCTTCCCAGTTTCACGCAGCCCGACATTGGTGTTGTTCAGACACGCTGGTTACACACCAATCAGAACTATTCGCTTCTAACGCAGATTCAGGCTTTTGGCCTGAATGCCCACTTTCTTATTGAGCAATATGCCCGCTATGCCACCGAGCTATTTTTAAACTTTAGTGGAACGGCCGGTATTTGGCGTAGCGAAGCAATAGTAGCCAGTGGCGGCTGGCAAGCGGATACCCTAACCGAAGATCTGGATTTAAGTTACCGCGCGCAGCTAACGAATTGGAAAATCGTTTACCGGGTCGATGTCGGGGTGCCAGCCGAACTGCCGATTACGATGGATGCGATTAAGTCGCAGCAGTATCGATGGATGAAAGGGCCAGCCGAATGTAGTCGGAAGCTTTTGGGGAAGGTATGGCAGAAATCAGGCATCTCGGTCCAGAAAAAAATACAAGCCTGTTTTCATTTATTGAATAGCTCCCTGCTGGTACTTATTCTAGGGATGGCTATGCTGAGCTTACCTGTTTTGTGGATTCACCACCGCCATCCCGACTGGGCAGCTATCGACCAAAAACTATCCAATCTATTTTTACTGGCCACCCTCATTTCGACCCTTTTTTATGGAGTTGCTTACTATCAAGCTGAGATAAAGCAAATGTTAAATGGCCCTCAGGTAAAAGCGAATATCGTTAGTCGATCCGTACGATTTTTCTGGCTCTTTCCTACCTTTATTTCCATCATGTTGGGTCTGTCGTTGCACAACAGTCTGGCCGTGCTGGAAGGCCTGTTTGGAAAAAAGACGCCCTTTGTCCGTACGCCAAAATTCAATAGTATGACAACGCCAGTTGACTGGACCAGCAATGTTTACCTAAAGAAAACATTACCCAAATCTGTTTTTGGGGAAATTGGACTTGGGCTGTATTTTCTGACAGGGCTCGGCCTGGGGCTATACCTGGACGACTATTCAATGGTAGTTTTCCATAGTTTGCTGGTCATTGGGTATTGTTTGGTGGTTGGTTATACGCTGGTGCATAGCTGGGCCCAGGAAACGAACGTCGCGCCGAAGCAGACTGTTCTACAGCCATGATTACGCCCTTCCGGATTGGCTGGCTACTTCTTTCATTGGCTTTGTATAGCCTGATAGGATATGGGGTGGCTCGTCCGCAATTTAACCTCCTGATTCTGTTATACGGACTTTCCTTTTGGGGCTATGTTCGGATTACCCGACCGCTGTGGTCCGTTCCAAGTCAGTCATTACTCCCGTCAGTTACTCAACCTGAGCCCGACCGATTTCTTTTTCTGGCGGCCATTTTATTCCGACTCAGTCTGCTGGCAGTTATTCCGAACCTATCGGATGACTATGCTCGATTCATCTGGGATGGGCATCTGGTTGCTAATGGTTATAACCCGTATCTTTATCTGCCCAGCCAGATTATCCATACTCCTTTAGCCCTGGCGGCTGGATTAACCGAATCGCTGTACAGGAGCCTGAACTCCCCCAATTTCTTCACGGTTTATCCACCCGTCAATCAGGCCTTGTTTGGATTAGCCGCCTTTCTTTCGCCCCATCATTTGCTGGGTAATGTGATTGGCTTACGTATCCCGATTCTGCTGGCAGAAATTGGTACGCTGTGGTTGTTGTCAACTCTCCTTAGATGGTTCGGGAAAAACCCAAATCTAGCCCTGCTATACGGCCTCAATCCACTGGTAATTCTGGAACTTACGGGAAATGTACATTATGAGGCAATTCTAATTTTCTGCGCTCTTTTCGCCGTTTGGGCCTATCTGCAAAAACGATGGGTAGCCTCTTCCATGGCATTGGCCCTCAGTATCGGTACAAAACTCCTGCCGATCATTTTTTTTCCGCTGTTGATTCGATACGTAGGCTGGAAGCGTGGATTTGTGTATGCTACAGTTACTCTGGGTTTTACAGGATTGCTTTTTGTGCCGTTTATTGATATAAATCTGATCCGGAATGTGTTTAGCAGTCTGAGTCTTTATTTCCAAAAGCTTGAATTCAATGCCAGCATTTACTATTTAATCCGGGCGGTTGGTTTTGTACTTTCAGGACGTAGCATTATCAAAGAAGCGGGTCCATATCTATTCATACTGATTGCCTTCGGTACGATTGCCATCGCGGTCTGGAGCCGTGGAGAGGCATCATCTCGTAAACTATCGATTCAACTACTATTGACGCTGAGCCTATACTGGCTGTTGTCCACAACGGTTCACCCCTGGTATATTACCTCGCTGTTGGCAGTAGCTCTATTTACCCCGTTTCGCTATCCCTTTATCTGGTCGGGACTTGCCATCCTATCTTATGGTGCTTACCAAACCTATCCTTACAACGAGAATATACCCCTTGTCTTTGTGGAATACGGATTACTCGTTGGGTATGGGCTGTTCGAATGGCAGAAGCAGAAAAGCAAGCCGTCTGCTGGTGAATGAAATTTGACTTATTGCCTATAACGGAAGCTGATACAATTGACCGACCATTAAGTAAAGCACGATCTGACTTAGTGGACTATGAAAATAAGAAGAAAGTACCAAAAGCTCGACGTTGAAACTACAGAAGTTTCAACGTCGAGCTATAGCATAACAAGCAGTTTTTCAGTATAAAGGAATTTGCGTGTTCGCCCGTGGGGACTGCGTCCAGTTTTTGTTACTGGTCCACCAACTACGGGATGTGTATCTATGGGCGACCCCGTCCACCACCAGCAGGGGCTGCCTGTTGCTGCTGGCCATCGTTGCCGCCACCGCCTTCACCTTTTACATCGTCGTTTTCAATTGACTTCTTCCGTTTGCTGTCGACGAACTTCATCTTACCAATTTTGTAGCTGAAGGTCAATCGAACACCCGCATTGTAGAAGCTATTGATACTCGACTGGCTCAGGATCGATGAGCTCGACTCCGAACGGACCGTAAAGGGATGGTTCAGGAAGTTTTCGGCAACAAGACCAATGCTCCCTTTTTTCTGGGCAATCTCTTTCCGGAAACCGATGTTGTAGAAGGCAAACGAGCCCTGATACCCCTGTAGCTGAATTCGGCGACCCATCATACCGCCACCGCCCTGAAGGCCCCAGCCATTACCGATGGTGTAGGTGCCAAAGAGCCGTCCGCCCAATACCCAGCCCGAATTGGATGCGGCATAAATCGGGTTGGCGTTATTGTTTGTCAAATTAACGTGCATCAGATCGAAGCCGCCATTAAGCTGTAGTTTCGATGAGAAGTTGATGTTGCCGAACACGTTCATGCCATAGGTGTCTTCGTAGCCAACGTTCTGGTAATTGGTCCGAATGGCCGTTTGGGCGATGTTGTTCACCAGTACGGAAGCTGTATCCCGTACGCTGGTAATCTCGTTGTTGGTCCGGCGGGCAAAAATGGACGTCGTCAGGTAAACCGCTTTCAGAGGCATCGACAGACTCAACTCCACATTGTCGGTTAGTTCAGGCGATAAGTATGGGTTACCCTGGCTGATGTTAGTTGGGTTCGATGAATTGACGTTGGGGTTCAGGAACTGGATACCAGGCCGTTGGAGCCGACGGTTATAGGCCAGTTTCAGGGTTTTGTTGCCTTTCAGACTCTTCGAAATATTGACGCTAGGTACCAGGTTCCCATAGTTCGACAGTGAAATAGGTGTACCCGTTTGCTCCGAGCCAAACCGGGCATCCAGCAGCGTATATTCATACCGAGCCCCCGCTTTAAGGGTGAATTTTTTAGGCAGTGCGGCCGTAAATGAAGCATAAACACCCAGAATCTGCTGTTGATAGTTCAGCGAATTGTTTGACCGGGTATTGTCTACCACATAATCGCCGGTAGCGCCCTGCGCAATGAAATAGGTATAGTCACTATTTACCTGACGGACAATGCCTTTACCTCCAAATTCCAGCAATGTTTTCTGGCTCAGGGGTGTCTGGTAATCAATCTGCAACGTCGATTCCTTGTTCTGGCTGGGATTGTCGTTCCGCTGCCGCGACAGGATGGTATGCATATCTGTGGCACTCAGCAGATCGGCCGTGAAATCATTCTGGCGATTGTTCTGGCTAAACAATCCCAGAACGCTTAGTTCCTGCTGTGGTTTGTAGGTTTTGGTGTAGGTTACATTTGCGTCGAGATTGCCATTGTTGTCTTTCGTTGACACATCACGAAGGTTGAGCACAGGATTAGTGACACCAGGCAGGTAGGTGGTTGTCAGCAGGCCATTCTGGGTGACACTACCGTTCCGTGCGCCGTAGCGTACACTGGCTGTCAGCGACGTATTTTTGTCGATGTCGTAATCCCAGCCCAACTGATAGTTGCCAAACAGCCGCTGAGAAAGGGTATTGGCGTTTTGAATGGTTACCTGATTGCCGGTAGCCGTTTTGGTGGTCTGTGTATTTTGAAATTCACCTTTCACGTTGTACTCGGCCCGGCCAAATCCCCCTAATGAAAAGCCCATTTTACCGGTGCGGTAGTTCGCATTCAGCCCCAGGTTCGATCCCCGGTTGCCGACCCCACTGTTTACGTCGAGGGTCAGACCCTGTAAGGTGGTTTTCTTAGTAACAATGTTGATAATGCCACCCGATCCTTCGGCATCGTACTTGGCAGAAGGGCTGGTGATCACTTCAACGCTCTTGATCATATCGGCCGGAATCTGCTTCAACGCATCGGCTACGCTGGAAGCGACAATGGTGCTCGGCTTGTTGTTGATCAGGACCTGAATGTTGCTGCTCCCACGAAGGGTCAGGTTGCCGTCGAGGTCAACCGTCAGCATCGGGACTTTCCGCATCACATCGGCGGCATCGCCCCCTTTGGTCGTTACGTCTTTTTCGGCATTGTACACCAGACGGTCCACTCGTTCTTCAATCATAGCTGCCTGGCCCGTTACGGTGGCTTCGGCCAGAGTCCGAACATCGGCCGGAAGGTTGATGACGCCCACGTTGATTTCTGAACCTTTAGCAATGGTGATCGGAGCCGACAGGCGGTTTTTGTAGCCAATAAACGAATACTGAAGTTTGTACGTGCCGGGTGCCAGTTTCGACAGGGTGAACTTTCCCTTTTCGTCGGCGGTGGTACCGTCAATGGGCTTGTTGGTTTGCGTATTGATCAAGGCAATGGTGGCATATTCAACGGGTTTGCTGGTTGTTGAATCCATCAGGATACCCGAAATTTTACCATTCCCTTTGGGTTGCGTGTCGGTATCGGTGCCGGGGATAAACGTTTTTTCTTTTTTCTGACCAAAACCATCCTGACCGCCGGGGCCACCAAATCGACCACCACCGGGTCCACCGCCACCTGGTCCAAATTGAGCAAAAGCTGTACTGCTCAGTAAAAGCAAAAGAAGTATTTTTTTCATGGGATTACTCCGCTGTAGTGAGGTGCTTAAATCGATGGGCCGAAATTGATATGTAAAGCCAGCGTCCGAAAATGAATGTTGCCGAATGCCCGATTTTGGGTGGTGGATCGGGGTTTTTGAGCGACAAGGATAAGTAAGTCCGAATTTAACTCACCAAAAGAAAGGCTTAAAGAATTTAGAAATGATTGGTTTGCAAAAAGCTGATATTCAGTAGATATTAAGCTATTTATACGCCAAAGGCCAGAATCCGCTAACAAAATTCTGGCCTCTGGTTGTATAAGTATATCTACCGACTAGATTAATCTGTACTGTGAACTGCTGGAAAGGAGAAACCTATTCGCCTTTAATCAATTAATCGGAACAGGCGATTCCAGCGGATTTTGTGCCACACATCGGCCGGAACCGGATCAATAGACATCCAGACAAAGACGGCTTTACCAATAATGTGGTCGGCAGGCACAAAACCCCAATAGCGAGAGTCTTCCGAATTGTGCCGGTTGTCGCCCATCATAAAATAATAGCCCTGTTTGAAGGTGTAGGATGTTATAGGCTGCCCGTTGATTTTAATGCTCGTTGGCGTTACGTCTACCTTTTCATTGCCTTCGTATCGCTCGATGACGGGGCCGTATAACGCAATGGTTTGCTGGTTGATTGGGATCGTCATGCCCTGTTTTGGTATGGTAAGCGGCCCGAAATTGTCCTGATTCCAGGTAAATGCTGAACTGCCGTAAATGCCGGGCCCTGCCTGACCAGCTGGTTCCATCATGGACTCGATGCCTTTAACCCAGTCGAACTCTTTAAATTTGGCAATCATATCTTTGGTGGTGTTGACCCGATAACCGACCAGCTTATACGTTTTGGTTGTATCGTTGTAAACGGCAAGAGGCTGCCAGTTGATGAAAGGCCCTTCCGCCGATTTAAAATCGTTGACAATGTCGTATTTGCGGAAAAAGCGCTCATCAAGTTCTTCGGTGGTTTTGATGAAATAGGTGGTCTGTGCCCGGTCGGGTGTGGGCATCATTTTGCCGTTCACATACACCTGCTCCTGCTTAATGTCAATGATGTCGCCGGGAATGCCGATGCAGCGTTTGATAAAATCGGTTTTCAGGTCGGTAGGGTAATCGGTCTCACCCGTTTTTGGGGGTGGATAATTGAACACAACGACATCCCCATTTTTTACGGTCGTAAAGCCGGGTAGCCGATAAATGGGTAACTGAATCGCTTTGCTAAACGACGGAATCTCGGTGCCCCAGATTTTCTGATGGGTGAGGGGGACCTGCAAGGGCGTTTTGGGTGTACGAACGCCGTAGTGGAGCTTACTGACAAACAGGTAATCGCCCACCATCAGGTCGCTCTCCATGGAAGGGGTCGGAATAGCGAAGGCTTCGAAGGTGAGGAACCGAATAAGTGTGGCGGCTATAACCGCAAACAGAATCGAGTCGAGCCATTCCCGAAGGGGTGACTTTTTAGGTTTAGGGGCTTTGTCAGTAGCCTCAGTTTTCTTGCCAAACATAAACGAGCGTGCGAATTAGGGGACAGAACCAATGAACACTTAGCACCAATCGTCGCCAGACTGTACGTAACGATGCGGCTAAGAAGTGAAAGATACGCGTTACGCCAAACCGCCTGAATCTATTTTACATGGATGGCTTTATGACAGGTTGACTGTCGGAAAGTTGGGAGATATGACTAATTTTCCGACAGTTTTCCCTCAATCATGCTGGTACACACACGTTTATTCCAAAGCTTCCTTCTCGTTACGACTACGTTGGTTATGACCGTTTCCACGAACGCCCAAGTGGAGAAACGAATTCCTAAATCAGTCGAGCAGCTTCGTCGCCAGATCGAGCAGATTGCGCAGGATGCCCAAGGGCGTGTAGGTGTTGCGGCTACGTTACTGGAAACGGGAGAGTCGGTAGGGTTTCAGGAGAATGAGCAGTACCCAATGCAGAGTGTTTATAAACTGCCAATCGGTATGGCCGTGCTGCATCAGGTCGATCAGGGGAAGCTTGCCCTAACCCAGGTGATTCATGTGACGCAGAGTGACTATATATCTGAGCGACAGCACAGTCCGATTCGAGACAAATTCCCTCAGGGAACCGACATAACGATTGCTGAACTTCTTCGGTTTGCTGTTTCAGAAAGCGACGGGTCGGCCAGTGATGTTTTGTTGCGGGTAGTTGGTGGGTCGCAGGTAGTGATGTCGTACCTGAAAACGCTGGGTGTTATAGGAGTGATGGTCCTGAATACGGAGAAAGAGATCGGTAGCGACAACGCAGTCCAGTACCGGAACTGGGCAAAACCAACCCAGGTAATTACCTTATTGCGAGCCGTTCAGGAAGGGAAGGGGCTTTCCAAAACTAGTCATGCATTCCTGCTCCATCTGCTGACCGATACCCAAACAGGCCTTCAGCGACTGAAAGGATTACTTCCGCCAGGCACACCGGTAGCGCATAAAACCGGCACTTCCTGGACGATCGACGGCGTGACAGCCGCTACCAACGATGTTGGCATTTTTACCTTGCCCAACGGGCGTCATATAGCCATTGCCGTGTTCGTCTCCGACGCCAAAACCGACACGAAAACACGCGAAGCCGTTATTGCCCGAATTGCCAAAGCTGCTTTGGATTACTGGTATTGATTGACTGCTTACTTCAACACGTCGGCTAAGTCAATGAGGTCAAAATACGGGTGCATCTGGAAGTAGTGGCGTAAAGAAAGCATGTGCGTAGACCCAAACAGAACAATATGAAACTGATCGGTTGGTTCGGCCTGACGGAGGATGTTCGTGAAAATTTTCGCGTTCCGGTCGTACCAGCTTGTTATGAATTCAACGCCTGTGTAGTCGTTGTCGTAGCCGGAAGATGGAGCATATACAAAAAAATCGGCGCGGTCGCCAGCCCCTGCTTCGGGTGAGTTGACATAAAGCAGATAGTCGATCAGGGTTGAGTTCGCTAGCTTTTTGGTTTTCTTTGGATACGGATAGGACAGGCTGAGTAGTTTGTAAGCAGCCATTTTACGAAGAGCTACCGAATCTTTACTGGTTCGCGCGTCAAAGGCCTGCAACTTATCGTAGGGGAGGGGTTGTTGATGGTCGACGCAAATAACGCGCGGAAGTCCAGCTTTACGGGCGGTTCGCATGGCCACCTGGAAAATTTCATTACTTACCGAGTTGGTGTCGAGTTTCCCAGACTGGTATTGTGCATATAAGCTATCCCAATGGGCCTGCCGATCGGGTTCATTTTCAACAAAAATCTTATCTGGTTTCAGTCGAGCTAGTTGATTCGTTAGTTGCTGAAGTTCCTGTTGTCGTTTTACCGAGAATAAATCGTCGAAGGCAATTTTACCCTTGTCGCCAGTGGGACCGAAATGGAATGTGCCGATAAGAAGTATTTTTATTTTGGGTGTGGTTTGAGCACTGGCCGAGACAGCCCAAAGAATAAGGCTAAGCGAAAAGAAAAAACGAGTCATTAGTGGATGGAACATTGTATGATCGCATAGATAGCCAGAAAAGGCTAAAGTCCCAAACTAAATTACTACATGTTGGCTCGCCCACGATACAATCGCGGACGAACCAGCAACGTGTCAGGTTTCCTGTAAATAGTCTTCCCAGGTTTTTGAGCCTATGGCCTTTTCCGGGCAGGTATTGGCCCCTATGGCGAAACCCTTCATGAGTGTCCCCAGCACAGGAAGGGGCAGGATTGGTTTCGACAAGTTTTGGTAGTTCATCCACGACCGAACCAGTGTTTTGAAATCCAATACCTGTGGCCCTCCCAGATTGAGTATGGTGTTCTGATTGCCAGCCAAGGCCAGTTGATGAAGCTCGTGGGCGACCGCGTCAACATGGATGGGCTGGGCCAGTAGCTTTCCAGGCAAAAAACCAATGGGATAGCGCATCAGCTTACCGATAAAAAAATCGATTAAGTTGTGAAACTGAGTGGCTCGTAGAATGGTATATCGAACCTGACTGTTACGGATTAAGGCTTCCGATTCGAGCTTGGCCTGGTAATACGAATACGGTATTTTATCGATTCCCACTATAGAACTGTAAATCAGATGCTTTACCTCTGACGTCGGGATGGCGTTTACTAAATTCCGCGTTAAAACAGCTTCGAAAGATTCCCTGCCAATTTTTCCATTGCCGCTGGCCAGGTGAAAAACCGTATCGACACCCTCCAGCGATTCCGTCAAACCTTCGCCCGAAATCAGATCGACATGCTTCCAGTTATCAGCCGCCAATTGATTGACAAGGCTGTAAGACTCCGATTTGACCGGATGCCGACTGCCGATCAGAAAATCAACCTGTTTGTTGTGTAGCCAATTGACCACGGCCGAGCCCAGTACACCCGTACCGCCAAGAACTAAGATTTTATTCATCAGGAAAATCAGGGGTTAATTTTTTGAGTTGTGTTGGGTCTGTATAGCAGGAGGGGAATCAGTAAAATCACGCTCAGTGAAAGCGTTACCACATTGCCAATCTGATCAGCTATCGGCAGCCTATGCAAATGCCCCATATGATACCATAAATGAGGTACATTGAACACCAGCAGGCTGATCGCAACTGCTCTGGCCGTAACGAGATGTGGAGCGAAAAGAGCCAACGAACTGAGGACGGTAAGCGCTAGAAAAAACGCACCTACATCGCGAACCAGATGCTCATTGTACGGACCATCGACAGCGACCCATACATGGCCGAAGCCTGGAAAATGACTATAAAAATCGTGGGGCCAACCGAACGCCCAGATGCCCGGTACGCTGTTGGCTAGCATGAAATAAAGCAGGAGGACCTGCACCCAACGGGGATGTTTGTGTACCATATGCGTGAAACCTGAAACTGTTTCGCGCAAGACAAACCAACCGTCGGTTTTGTGACAGCCTTCGGTTATTTTTTCTGGAGGTGAGCCAGTTTGTCGGGATTGCGGAGGGAGAAAATGTGACTAATGCCCTGTTCATCAATATCCAGCACCATAATTGTTGTCAGCGTTTGCGTGTCACGATCAGAAAACAGAAAGGCGATTGATCCATTGATCAGCGCCACTCTGACGGTTAATTCCTCACCTCGCTTGTCGATCAGTGACCGAAGGTAACGCTCAACCACAGTTTGCCCAAACAACGGATTAATGGCGGTGGGTACTTTGCCTCCTCCGTCGGAATACAGCACAACATCCGTTTTTAGTAATTGCATCAGACTGTCGATGTCGCCGGTTTCGCTGGCCTGGGAAAAGGCGTTGAGTAACGTTTGCTGTTGATGTGGATCGAGCGTAAATCGACGGTTCGACCTGGCTATTTTTTCCTTCGCCCGGTGATAGAGCTGACGACAGTTGGCTTCGGTTATGTCGAACTGCTCGGCCAGCTCGGAATAGTCCAGCTCGAAACTTTCTTTCAGCAAAAAAATGGCTCGTTCCAGGGGTGAAAGTTTTTCCAGCAGTAATAAGAAACCGTAGGAAATATCGAGTTTGGCATCCAGTACTGGGTGTGGACTTACGATTGGTTCGGCTAACCAGGTACCTTTATACGCTTCGCGCTGACGTTTGACGGCATTCAGGTGATTAAGCGATGCGTTTATAACACTTTTGGCCAGATACGCTTTCATATCCTGAATGGTTTCCGATGACCGGCTGAGCCAGTTCGTCAACGTATCCTGAACAATATCTTCACTGATCATGATCTCGCCGGTCATCCGATAAGCGATGGAAAACAGAAGTGGGCGATAGCTATCAATCGCGTCAGTCGTTTGCATAGACAAAACTAATCAGATTCTTTTCGACAGGATGAACAGGGTTATTTTTGTTACAATCCTGTTCGTCCTATCGAAAAGGGAATCTCAAACGCATGAACAACCGAAAAAACATGTAGATTTACCGGTACAGCACTCATCCTCATATACATAGCTACAATGTCGACTCGCAGAGCGTTTTTCCGTCAATCCGCGGCCGCAGCCACCGGCGCCCTTACTCTTCCATCGTTTCTTCCTGAAACCTTCGCCAGTCCTGTCTCAACCGCCGATGCCGGACTCAAATCAGCTACCGAGTGGGCAAAGGATGAAGACTTCTGGGCTTGGGTAAAATCGGAGTACACTGTATCGCCAAACCTGCTGAATCTGAATAACGGGGGTGTTTGCCCGCAACCCAAGGTCGTGCAGGATGCGCACATCCGGTTTTATCAGTACAGCAACGAGGCCCCCTCGTATTACATGTGGCGGATTCTGGACCAGGGCCGTGAGTCGTTGCGGGAAAAACTGGCCGATCTGGGAGGCTGCTCACCTGAAGAAATTGCGATCAACCGAAATGCAACGGAGGGGCTGAATACTGTCATTTTTGGACTAAATCTGAAACCCGGTGATGAGGTGGTGCTGACCAAACAGGATTACCCCAATATGCTCAACGCCTGGAAGCAGCGTGAAAAACGGGATGGCATCAAACTGGTATTCCTGGATCTGAACCTGCCTAGTGAGAATGAAGATGCCCTGGCGGAGCAGTATATCCGGGCCTTTACCCCCCGTACTAAAGTGGTCCATGTCACGCACATGATCAACTGGATTGGGCAGGTGATGCCCGTACGAAAAATTGCCGATGAAGCCCATAAGCGTGGCATCGAGGTAATTGCCGATGGAGCGCACTCGTTTGCGCTGTTCGATTTCAAAATCCCTGATCTGGGTGCCGATTATTATGCAACAAGTCTGCACAAGTGGCTGTGTGCGCCATTTGGTAGTGGCATGCTCTATATTAAGCAAAACAAGATTCGTAACATCTGGGCACTGCTGTCAAACAACGAACCCGATGGGCCGGATATTCGAAAGTTTGAGAGCCTGGGTACGCGTTCGTTTGCTTCGGAAATGGCCATCGGCACTGCCGTCGATTTTCATAACAGCATTGGATCGGCGCGGAAGTTTGCGCGGGCGCATTACCTCAAAAATTACTGGATGGAGCGGGTGAAGGATTTACCGGGGGTGAAAATCCATACATCCCTCAAGCCTGAATTTGCCGGGGCCGTTGCGCTGTTTTCCATCGATGGTATGAAACCGGCGGAGATTGACGGACAGCTACTGAACAAATACAAAATTCATACAACAGCCATTGAGTGGGAAAACATTAAGGGCGTACGGGTAACCCCGCACGTATATCACACGCCTAAAGACCTCGACCGACTGGTTACTGCCATCACGGCCATATCGGAAAAACAGGCCCTGGCCAGTAAGCAAAAGAAAAGCTGATTATAAAAAATCCCGTGGCCTGACATGTTACGGGATTTTTCATATATAGAGAAAGCGGTAGGCTACGAGTGCTCATTCAACTCCTTCCTGACTTTGGCAACCAGCCACGGACGAGCATTTTCGACGACCAGTTGCGAACGCTTCTGGCGATTAGGCCGCATGAGCAGGTAATATGAAGATACTGTTGCGATTAGGTAACCGATGAACAAAACGTTACCCATAGCACCCAAAACAGAAGGCAGGATAAGCAGTACGGCAAATAACACCGAGGTAGTGTATAGTGATTCGGTGAACAGCCCAATCCGGCCAAACAGAAAATAAAATACCCGCACCCAAACGTAGGTGTTCAACACCAGAAACAGACTGAGTAACCAGGACGCCGAGTGAGGTTCCTGTAGCAGATGGAGCGCGCAGAACAGGTGGAGTGTTGTGACAAATACATAGCTCGACACCATAACCGCTTTTGAGCCTGATACGATCGGAGTTTGAGAATAGGACGTTGGTATATGCCCGGCTAAGGCAACGCCTGCTGCCAGCATTGCCCAACCTGCATGTTCGGTGAAGTAAGCCAATAGACAACTGGCTAATTCGAGACAGCCCGAGCCAATATGAATGTAGAGAAGCAATTGGCGTTGCCTGGAAATAAAGAATTTGGGGTGGGGTGGATGGCTAAAATGGTAAGCCAGAACAAATACGTTTAAAAAAGCGGAAATCTCACCCAGTACCAGTTTTCCAGACTGCCCATGATTGACCGGCTGCTGGGGGAGGAAATTGAAGCAATAAATAGTGGCTAGTGTTAAACCGGCCACAACCAGATAATACATAAACGATTTCATCACAACTCAGTTGAGTACCTGCTATTCGGCGGTAAAACAAACCGGTTCGTACCGATAAACCATACTGAATCGTGCAAAATTCGTGTGTTTAGCAAATCAGGGATTAATGAACAGAAGCGGTTAGGAAATCGGCCATATGAGTAGGCTGACCACTAGAAACGTCAGGAATTGGCAAACTGATCGTAAACACAGCCCCATCCTGATTAGCTACCGTTATTCCTCCGCCATGCGCTGTGATATATTGCTTGACAATGGCTAGCCCTAATCCTGTTCCATTGGCTTTTTGGCGCGTTACAAAAGGATCAAACAATGTTTTGAGAATGTCGCCGGGAATACCAGGGCCATTATCCTTAATTGTCAGCTCCAGTTGATGAGTGGCTTGGTTCTCCCTGGCCGTCAGGCTAATGGTTGGATTCGCAATTTTATAGGTTTTCAATACGTCAACGGCATTGGCGAACAAGTTGATAAACACTCGGCGGAGTTTATTCTCATCTCCCCATAAGATTAGGCTCTCCGGAATATCATTCTGAATGTGAACCTCCTGTAATTCTACCTGATTTGTTAAGAACTGAAGGCTATTGTCAAGGAGTTTCGATACACTGACTGCCTGCTTGTCAATCGACGCTCCCTTCACGAAATCCAGAAAATCCGTAAAAAGCAAAGCCGCCTGATCGCCACACTCATCTATTAAATCCAGCCATTCGCTTCGAATATTTTCGGATCGCATCATCGTGGTCATCATCCGAATGTTATTGAGCGGAGTCCGTAAATCATGCAGCACCATGCTCATGGCCTGACCAATAGCGGATAGCTTCTCTTTCTGGATCAACTCTTCATGAAGTTCAGCATTCCGAATGGCCTTAGCGGCATTTTGAACGTAGAGTTTAAGTAGATATAATTTCTCGGTTTTTAACTGGTCAGGCTTATTTAAGATGGCGAATAACGTGTATTTGTCCAGCCGGGTGAGTACCAGTTCGTCCATCTGTACCACGTCTTCGCCATACCAGGCCGTCGATTGAACCATATCTTTCAAGCGTTCCAGATTGATCGATTCCTCAACTGTACCAATTGCGAATATCTTTTCGTACGAGAAGTCTTCATGGAGTTTGCCCAGTACGGCCAGATCGGTTTGCAGATGCGTGGTCAGTTGCTGAAAAATATTTTGCAGCAAATGCGTCAACTGGTGGCCTTTCAGACTGATCGAGGAAATGTCGGCAATCAGGGTTTCGAGATTACGGAGCTTATGGTAGTCTGCAATCGCTTTCGTGGCCAACTGGACTATTTCCTCAGCAGCGTAAGGTTTACAATGATACCCTACATTCTGTCCGGCCTGGGTAATCACGTCTTCAATCGATCGATCGCTATAGGCCGTTACAAATATGATTTCAGCTTTTTTATCATACTCCCGGATATGAATGGCTGTTTCCAGGCCATCCCATCCCGGCATTCGCATATCCAGGAAAATAACGGCATACGGGCGACCGGCAGCTAGTGCCTGTTTTATCATCTCCAGCCCTTCCATACCATTAGCCGCTTTATCGACGGTGAACGTTGGTAGATTACTGGTTCGGGGTGCTAGTAAGGGTTGTGGGCTCTCGAAGAGCAGATTGGCTGCCAGACGCATAGATTCGTCTTCCGGTACGTTCCGGTGAGGCACTAATATTTCTTCGATGTTATTGCGTACTAGTTCTTCGTCGTCAATGACGAGCACGGCCGTATTGGTAATATCGGTCATCACACCTGTTGGTTTTAAAGGAATATGTCAGTGAAATACGTTGTGAGGCACTACTTGTCCGTACGAAATTTGACCGTAGCCAGTGCTCCCTGACCCAGTCCCGGACTGGTTAATTGGATTGAGCCAGCATGACTCTCAATAATCATTTTGCAATTGTAAAGGCCCAGGCCGGAGCCCGATGTTTTCGTTGTAAATGAACGGGTAAATAGCTGCTGGCCTGTTGACTCGTCGAAACCAGAACCGCTATCCTGAATCGCAACCGACACCCATGGAGACTGGAGCGACAACTGAACTAAGATGTGCTTTGTAACGGCCGAATTATCAATGGCTTCGATGCTGTTTTTAAGTAAGTTAAGAAAAACCTGCATCAGCTTGGTACGATCTCCTTTTAGCATCGGGATTTCGTTGGGTATTTCCAGCGTAACGGCAATGCCTCGTTTATCCAGCGAAGCGAACAGCATGGCCATACAGTCGTTAAGGATGCTGCGTAGGTTGACAGGCTTTCGCTCCTGGCTATCATTACCGGCCACATACTGCCGTTGAATGGTCAGAATTTCCTGAATGTGCGTAATGATATTGAGCTGTTCGGTAATGTAATTGCGCAACTCCTGTTGCGTGTCTTGCTGGACTTTGACAATACCCTTGAGCATGGTAACGACCGCTGCCGCCCGGTCGGCTCCGATAGCCGTAGCCATCTGCTCTTGTTGACGTTCCATGAAAAGTGTCAGATTGGTTAAGTTATCGGGACTATTTTGATCAACGGCTCGTCGAATCCGTGTCATGTAAGAACCAAAACCAACCACAGCGTTGCCAATATCGTGTAATACGCCGGAGGCAATTTCGAGCTTACTCTGGGTAATGGCTTTACCTAGTTCGGCTTCCTGTCGCTGTAGCTCTTCCAGATGGCGCTGCGTAATATCTTCCAGACTGAACATGATGCAGTCTGTACCAAACTTGGTGACCGTAAACGTGAAATAGTTCGGTTGATTATCGGGCGTATTGGGTAAGGTCACCTGATGGCGTTCATCGAGTAAAATAAGCCCTTCCTCCTGAGGGAAATAGCGGACTTTTTCGATCGCAGGAAAACCAATCAGTTCAAGTAGCGTAAATAAGTTGTCACTAGGACAGGCAAAGGACGTTTGAATTAGGTTGAGCCATTTTTCGCCATACCGATTGGCTTCCACAATAGATCCCACCTGGTTTATTTCAATTAAGCCAAGTGGGGCATTTTTCATTATGGTGCGCAGTTTCTGCTCATGCTGATTGGTTGTTGCCTCCATATACATGGAATCGGTAATGTGGTTTTAATAGGTTGGGACTATGCGGTTTGTATTTTGTGCTCAATATATCCATATGATAACTGTATTGTGTATTTCTTTACTATAAGGTATATTAAAAAGATCGCTATGTATTATGAATGTGAAAATATTTAACTAAAAGTGGATTAAATCAAAATAGGTGCAGAGTTTTCGTCGGGAATAGACACAAGTGGAGGATTGGTGAACCAAAAAGGACTGTATATCGGAGTTAAGCGACCATTTGCTGAAAAGCGAATTGGGCATCGGTAAACCAGGGCATAAACTGCTTTTAAGAAGTAGCAGTTTATTCAAAACACGTATTATTTATGGATCATTTGTCTTGGGGAATTATCGGTTGTGGCGACGTAACTGAAGTGAAAAGCGGCCCGGCCTTTAACAAAGTACCTCATTCGAGTCTGGTGGCAGTTATGCGCAGAGATGCCGAAAAAGCGGCCGATTATGCCCGGCGTCACAACGTCCCCAAGTGGTACACCGATGCCGATGCCTTAATCAATGATCCTGACGTTAATGCCATCTACATAGCCACGCCCCCCGACAGCCATGCCGATTATGCTATTCGGGCAATGCGGGCCGGTAAACCTACCTATGTCGAAAAACCAATGGCCCTGAATGCCGCTGAATGCGAAGCTATGAACCAGGTAAGTCGGGAAACGGGCGTTCCGCTGTTTGTCGCGTTTTACCGGCGAGCTCTGCCATACTTCGTAAAAGTAAAAGAGCTGGTTGATCAGAAAGTGATTGGCGATGTTCGGTATGTGCATGTTCAATTGAACTGGGAACCGGCAGATCGGGAACTGGGTAAAGCCTCCGTACCAAACTGGCGGGTTAACCCAACCCTCTCGGGTGGAGGGTTGTTGCATGATCTGGCTTCTCATCAGTTCGATTTTCTGGAATTTTTGTTTGGTCCCGTCAAAACCGCCAACGGCATTTCCCGAAATCAGGCGGGCATGTACGAAGCCGACGACATCGTAGTGGCCAACTTTGAGTTTGAATCTGGTGTGCTCGGTTCGGGCAACTGGTGCTGGACTGTGAATAAAGAACAACGGCTTGAGCAAACCCAGTTGATCGGTTCCAAAGGCAAGCTCACGTTTTCCTTCTTCGAAAAGTTTATTATAAAACTCGAAACCGAGTCAGGCACAGAACAAATTGACGTACCCTTCCCAGATCACGTTCAGCAACCACTTATTGAGCTGATTGTCAGCGAACTTCGGGGGGAAGGCAAAAGCCCAAGTACAGGCGAAACTGGCGCCCGGTCAAATCAGATATTAGACTGGATAACAGGGCAGTAGAGACGCAATCCCTTGCGTCTCATACGCGTCAGCAATAAACCATCCGGTCAGGAGACGCAAGGGATTGCCGCAACGGCGGACCGGTCTCTACAAAAAGGAAATATTTTACATACAAATACTGAATTAATGATTTTATTTTACATACATTTGGTGAGTAAATAGCTATTCTACCTAACTGCCTAATCATGAAGGGGACAAACCTCGGTGAGTTTGAAGAACTAGTGTTGCTGACCATTGCCGCACTGGTCAATGACGCGTACAGCGTTGCCATTTGCGATGAGTTAGAAAAGCATACGGGCCGGGCGGCAAAACTGGGCGTCGTTCATGCCGTACTCAACCGGCTGGAAGAGAAGGGGCTCGTAAAAAGTCATCTGGGCGATGCAACCAGTACACGCGGGGGCAAACGCAAACGGTATTACGAAGTGACACATGCCGGGAAAGTCGGTCTGGTGAAAGCCAAAGAAGTGCGCGAATCGCTCTGGAATATCATTCCCGGTTTCAATCTGGAGGGTTCACTATGAAATCAGTCAACGTCAATAATACGAAGCCGCCCCAGCCACCTCGCTGGGCACAGGGATTACTGGAGTGGTACTGCCGTCCTACAATTCTGGAGGATTTGCAGGGCGATCTGAATGAGTATTTTGAACGCAATCTGGCAACAAAAGGCCCCCGAAAAGCCCGGTTGATTTACTGCCTGGATGTGCTGAAGTTTTTTCGACTGTACACGATTCGTAAACCTGATTTTATCAACCTATTCATCCATTGGATTATGCTTGGCAGCTATCTCAAAACCTCCCGGCGCAGCCTGGTGCGCAACAAGTTATTCTCGTTCATCAACATCGCCGGGCTGGCCGTCAGTATGTCGGTGGGGTTGCTGGTGATTTCGTTCGTGGCCGATTTGCTGGCATATGATGATTTCCACGAGAAAAAAGATCGAATCTATCGGGTGATTACAGCCTTTAAAACGCCCGAACAGCCCCAGATCGATCTGGCGTCGACCTCGGTAAAGGTGGGTAAAAAAATTCGGGAAAGCGTGTCAGGCATTGAAGAGGTTACCATTCTGCGAAATGGCTTTGGGGGCGATGCTACCGTGGGTGAGGCAACGATTCCATTGGGTGGACTTTGGGCTGATGCGTCGTTTTTTAAGGTGTTTACTTTTTCATTGCTGGAGGGTAATCCGGCCACGGCGCTAAAGGACCCGTACTCGCTGGTGCTGACTGAAAAAGCGGCTAAAAAGCTGTTTGGGGACATCGATCCGCTGGGGAAAACGGTCCGGTTCGATACACTGACCTATAAAGTGACGGGCTTACTGGACGATGTGCCGAAACTGTCGCACCTACAGTTCGAAGCCCTGGCTTCCTTTTCGACCGCCGAAGCGCAGTTTGCCAAGCAGGACCCTAATTTCTACGGCTGGGATAATATCTGGTCGAACTACGTCTACATGGTTCTGCCCGAACAGACGAAGCCAGAGTCGGTGCTGACCGCGTTGAATACGTTTAATAAACAGGAAAATACCCGGTTGGCCAATCGGACTGTTTCGGTGTCGCTACAACCCCTGAAGGAAGCGTCGCTGGGGCCAAAACTTCACAATGCCATTGGGCCGACGATGATGCCCATTGTGGTTTGGGTGCTGGGCGGCATGGCGCTGGTTATTATCCTATCGGCCTGTTTCAATTACACCAATCTGTCCGTGGCCCGGTCGTTGCGACGTTCTCGAGAGGTTGGTGTCCGGAAAATCATCGGTGCCCTGAAAGGTCATGTGCTGGGGCAGTTTATGGCCGAGTCGGTGATCATTGCCTTGCTGGCGCTGATCGTTTCGTTTGGTCTGTTTTTGTTTCTACGAACCCAATTTCGTTCGCTCGATCCATTTATCGATAACCTGGTGTCGCTGGAGCTTTCGGCTCGGGTTGTGCTGTATTTCATTGGAATGGCCATTGTCGTGGGGCTGGTGGCTGGCTTTCTACCGGCTTTGTTTTTCTCCCGGATTAAGCCGATTCAGGTACTAAAAGACATGTCGACCCTGAAAGTGTTTCGGCGGGTTACCATGCGGAAAACGCTGATTGTCATCCAGTACACCTTCTCGCTGATGTTCATCACAACAACCCTGATTGGCTATGCACAGTACCGGAGCTTTCTGACCTTCGACCTGGGTTTTACAACCGAAAATATCCTGAATATAAAATTGAAGGAAAATAAGGGGGATGTATTGGCTAAGGAATTAGCCCAGATTCCCGCTGTAACCAACGTTTCGAAATCCCAGTTGATCACCAGCCTGGGCAGCATGGGCGGAACGACCATGAAGTATAAAGATAGTCAGGACTCAGCCCTGGTTTGGCAGAATATGGTCGACGAACAGTATTTACCGATTCACAAGCATAAGTTACTGGCCGGTACAAATTTTACCCGACAGCCTACAAAAGGAGAGGAGGAGAGCGAAATCATTGTCAATGAGCAGGTGCTCAATCGATTTAACATTGCGAAACGGAATCCGCAAAAAGCGCTGGGCGAACAGGTGGTTGTCGATAAAAAGAAACTTACCATTGTTGGCGTATTGAAGGACTTTCATTACGGAACGATGTCGAATAAGATTGAACCGGTCATGTTCCGCTATTTTACGGACAATACCGGCGGCTATCTGAATGTGAAGGTGAGTACGACGGATTTGCCCGCTACAATGGCAAGTATTGAGGAAGCCTGGCGTAAAGTCGATAAGCTGCACCCGATCGAGGCTAAGTTCTACGATGATCAGATCGAAGAGGCTTATCGGCAATTTTCGATTATGGTCAAGGTGATTGGCTTTGTTGCCTTTCTGGCCATCTGCATTGCATTTTTGGGATTGCTGGGCATGGTTGTCTTTACCACCGAAACCCGACTGAAGGAAATCAGTATCCGCAAAGTATTAGGAGCCAGCGACGAAGGGTTAGTTTACCTGCTAAGCAAGAGTTTTTTAGGCCTGCTCGTTCTGGCTGCTTTTGTCGCCCTTCCAGCGACCTATCTGTTTTTCGATAAAGTCGTTCTGAGCAACTTTGCTTATCATCAACCGATTGGCCTGGACGAGCTTTTGTTGGGCGTACTCTTCGTGATGTTTCCGGCTTGCCTGATGATTGGCTCACAAACGCTAAGAGCCGCCCGGAATAATCCAGCAAACGTGCTGAAAAGTGAGTAGGGGGTTTTACCCTCACCCCAACCCCTCTCCCGTTTTGGGAGAGGGGCCTAATTGGGTAGTTGTTCTGCCTACTGATGCGACAGGGACGGCTGGTATCGGTGAAAAGAGGAGCTTAACGGAGTGGTTTTCCTCACTCCTGCTTTGGGAGAGGGGGCAGAGGATGAGGGTGAAACGAATTCGCTCGATACCCAATTCCTACCGCTCCCAACCAGCCCAGCACAAGCCAAATTCCTATAGGGACACCAAACATGATTAAGAGTAAGCCGCCGATGAAGCCGCCAAAAATGCCCGAGAGCCAACGTTCGGGCAGAATGTTGCGGCCGTAAGCGAGACTATGCATAAGCAGCAGCCAGCCCCAGCCTGCCAGCCAAAGCCAGATTACGTAATCAAGCCGGATGGCAGTCGGGCAGTTTCGTACTAAAATCAAGAGTTCGGGAAGCCAGATCAGGCCGTAGGTTAATGCATAGCGTACCAGTCGTTGCCACCAGGCTATAGGCAAGTTCGGTAGGACTAACAGGTACTTTTGTTCAAATTCACTCACCTGGCCACCCACCTGTGCATGACCCAATACCGACAACAATAACCCGATGAGCAATAATCGCTGGTCGTAATCGTCGGTGGGATAGAGTCGGCAAACGCCCGCCAGCAACAGGCCCGAAAACGCTTTGGTTAACACCAGCGAAAGCGGCTCATGTCGAAGCCAGTAGGCCGGAAAAAACAGTTCGTATGGGAGCTGTATGCGGAGATGGGGAAGCTGGATAGTATCTGGACTCGGGTGCCGAAGCCGGAAATCATTCAGGTAGGCACCCACACTGATCAGGCTCAGTATGTAGGCGACAATAGCCGCTAGCGAATCCCATTTTTGGTAGACCGTGGCCAGTTGCACCATCCAGCCGCCATAGGCAAGTACCGGAGCCAGTAACGCAATTTCCAGCGTGAGCCAAAGCGCCCAGCGCATAGGAGTTGGTAACAGCCAGAATGTTTGCAGAAACAGATGCTCCGGTGCGGCTAATTCCTGCCGAACAAAGGCGCTGACCTTCAATAGATAAAACCCCCATAGGATAAATACAAGGCCCAGCAAGAACCAGGAACCCAGGCAAGCCGTAATCAGGGCTTTGTGTTCGCGGGCGCTCAGAAAGCCAAAGGCCAGCAGAATGATTACCAGAAAGGTACCGGCATTCCGGGCGTAAAAGGGACCGACAAAAATTCGATTGAGGAACGTCAGCATGATCCGGGTTAGGTTGTCGGTTTGATAACGCCTTCGCCCACCTGCCACATACCCGTCAGCGAAAGTCCGGTCAGACTAACATCCTGGTGGGAAGTTAGCCAGAACGAAACGCCCTGTTCCGTATGGAGTTGACGAATGTATTCAAAAAGCTTTGCTGCCGTGGCTACATCAAGGGTTGTCAGAGGTTCATCCAGCAACACGAGCTTAGGGTTTCCCAGCAGGGCTAATAGCAGCGATAACTTCTTGAGCATCCCACTCGAAAAGGTACCCGTTGCCTGCGTCCAGAAGGTATCGACCCCTAAAATACCGGCGATATGTTCAACCTGTCTTGCCGGAGCCTGCTTGGCTTTCCCGACAAATCCGGTCAGATCACGGGGCGTTAAAAACGAGGGGTAAAGTGGCTCGGCTTCGGCATAATTAACCCGGAGTCGATACGCGACTGGATCACAGTTGATTTCGTACTGGTTGGCCAGCCAGATTTGCCCGGAAAAGGGGAGGAGTCCGGCAACGGTTCGGAAGAATGTGGTTTTCCCAGAGCCATTACCGCCCCGGAAATAATGAATACCCGACGAAAACTGTAGTTCAGGTATGCTCAGAACGGTACGACCGTTGTAGGCTTTGGTAAGATTGGATACGGTGAGCAAGGGAAAGCTTATTGATAAGTGCCAAAAATAAGAATCTAATGCGGCAGACTTATCGCCTTCTGTCATGTGGGTTAACCACTCTTCACGACCTGAGCCAAAGTTTTACCATTTCACACTTAGCCGAACACCACCCAACCCATTTCGGCCGGGTGCGGCATTATAATATCGATTGCCCACCGCATTCAGATCATAACCCAGTGAATAAGCCCGATCCAGCAGGTTGTCGCCACTGGCATACACATCGAGTGTCCAGTGCTGACCCAGATTCCTCCGATAGCCTAGTGTTCCCTGGAGCAACTGAGTTGGGTTTGATAAGGCCGTATTGGCGTCGTTCAACTGGAATTCCAGCAAAAACAAATAGGTCAGGTGGGCATACAACCCAAACCGGGTTTCGGCGTCGATGCCGGTTGTGTTCGCTGTAGGGGCCACGCCCGGAATGCGATTGTTCGATAGGTCCACAGCACCTTGCTGATAGTCGCGATACCGGTAATTGGTCAGGGTCAGGTTGTTCCAAAGGCGGAGCAGCGAGAGCGAATGGGTTGTATTAGGCAACACAAAGTCATAACTGAGCTGGGTTTCCAGGCCCGGCTGATCGGTGCGCCCTGCATTGATAAAATAATCGGCTCCGGCGGCATCGGACCGACGAACAATGGTTTCGCGTAGCTGAAGTTTATAAAACGCCACATCAAACCGAAGTCGGCTGTTGAAGGCCGAACCACGCACACCCACCTCATAACTAATTCCTCGTTCGGCATTGAGTGTGGTGCTGAATCCACCCGCCGAGGGATGCACTTCCTGACTAGATGGAGCCGAATAACCCGTACTGATGCTGGCAAAGGCAGAGAAATTAGGCCCAAATGTGCGAAGCAGCGCCACCCGAGGCAACCAGACGGGAGTAAAATTTCGGGTAATCATAGCCGTTGGCAGCCCTTTGCTCCGGACCATATACCGGGTGAAATCGTAGCGAACATCGTTTCGGCTCAGACCCGCCGTCAGTCGGAAGTGCGCGGGGAGTTCGGTTTCAAGCTGGGCAAACAGGGTTGTTTGTCGAGCAATCAGTTCCTCGTCGGTCTGGACAGAGTCCGGTACGCCAGCCCGGTTGCCAAAGTTTCGGTCGACCGTAAAGTTGCGTAAGAGCTCGGCGCCGACGGTAACGACCGTTGGTAGCGGACTGTTCGGGAATCGAAATTGGGTTACGGTACGTCCCCCGATGCCCAGGTCGGTTCGCTTTTCGTAATTGGTAATAAACGGATTGGCAAAGTCGGTCGTTGAGCCGTAAATGACGGTTGTATTTTGGATGCGGTCGTTCCAGCGGTATTCGTGCGATAGTCCGAAATACCCTACTTTCTGGTAAATACCCGCCTGTTGGGCAGCACTGCTGGGTAAGGTAGCCGTAGCAGGTCGGGAAGCCTGTGGGTTGGCCAGAAACTGCGCTTCTGTCAAGCCACCAGGCGTTTGGTAATGCAGATCTGAATACAGTGCGAGCAGCGACACGGTACGTTTAGGACTAACATTGAATGACCCAATAAAACTCAGGTTGTCGCGCACCACCGCACTCTGATCACGGTAACCATCCGATTGCAAATGATTGTAGTTGAGTGATATTGATGCATTTGCTTTCCCGGTTTGTAGAGAAAGTCCATTTCCATAAAGGCCATACGAACCACCCACCGCTGAAAGTTCTACGCTGCTTTTGTTAGCTGGAACAGCCAGTCCACTAAACAGAATAGTACCGCCGGTTCCGGCCCCGTACAGACTACCTGAAGGCCCTTTTATAACTTCAATCCGTCCTAGCGCCCGCACATCCAGCGCGTTCAACGGGGTGTTGCCACCTGCATCAGTCAGGGGTAATTCGTTCCAATAAGTTTTTATATTACGTACGCCAAACGGTGAGCGAATGGCACTTCCCCGAATGGCCAGCCGGTAACTTCCCGGTGATCGCTCGTCGGCACGTACGCCAGGAATGGTGTTGAGTGCTGGTACGATGGTGGGTATGCCAAAACGTTGGTTCAAGTCCCGGCGGGTGAGTACCCCTACTGACGCAGGCGTTTCCAGCAAGCGACGGTTCGTCGCGTACCCACGCACCACTACCTCATTGAGTTGAAGCGTATCGTCCAAAGAACTGGTCGATACATCCTGTGCCAACAGAGACGAAGAGTAAAAGCCACAAATAAGAATTAGCGCTGAAAAGTAGGCGTTTCGCATAAAGACTACGAGCATTCGGTAAGAGTATAATCGAATTGAGTACGTAAAGAGACTTTCATTAGTTCGGTAATTTCACCCGGTACAGCCCAAATGGATAGTCAACCTTGTCTTCGCCATTGTTAAAGCGACGGGTTCGGTGTAGCTGAGCGGCCGTTACATACAAATAGCCATCTGTTCCGATTCCAAAGCTATCGGGCCAAAGTAAGCGATTGTCCTGAACGAGCATGCGTAGCCGCCGTTCGGGGCTGGGCTCACCAGGCGTAAAATAACGAATGGCTTTATCAGGAGAGTCGGTAAGGTATATATGGCCCGCTTTATCAGCAATCATCCCGTGGGATACACCCGTTTCGCCCATATTTTCGACATGTGCGGAAAGATCAGTGGCTGGTAAACTCTCATTGACTAAATCATCAACGGCTATCCGATAGAGCTTGGTTTGGGTGATCGGTCGAAAATAGAGGTATCTGAAATCGTGCGTGAGTGCAATGCCATTGACATGGCTTCGAAACGGGTTTCCCTTGCTATCCCGAACTTCTTTGCCATCGATGGTCAGTACAAAGTTAGGATCGGCTTTGGTCGATGGGGCAGCCTCCAGCACCGTTCGACTTTTACCGGAAGTTAGATCTAGCACGACAATAGCGCCCCGACCGGGGTCGGATAGGTACGCCTTTTGCCGACGCGTGTCGATCTGTACGTCGTTCAGTCCCGTTCGCTCACGGGGTAAGTCTTCGAAACGGTAAACCCGTTCCACCTTATTGGTCGCGAGGTTAATTTTCAGCAGCTTGATGCCTTCGGGCATCGCTTTTTGGCCCGATGGACTTGCCGGGTCAAGTACCCAAAGGGCGTTGGCCTGATCGACAAACATAGCCTGGACGTTGATAAAACGCTGTTGTGGGTTCAGTGAATCCCACTGGTTCCATTCGGCATTCGGGTAGGGTATACGTTTGCCGCTAACAATCTCAGCCAGACCATAGTCATAGTTCGTTGGGTTCTTGGGGAATGTGACGAAGATGCGGTTCTCCTGCGAAACGCCTAGTCCTATTGGTTGGTGTTTTCCAAACTGAGCGACCGTTTCCAGCCTGACTGAGGAGTTTGATTGGGCCTGGCTAACGAATGAGTTAACTAAAAAGAAAAGAGTAATGAAGCGCGTTTTCATACTTGCATAACCAGAGACAGCGGATTCTGTTGGGATCAAACGATTCGCTCGGCCGACTTCCAGATGGTTTCGTCGTAATTAATCCCCAGGCCCGGCGTGTTTGGAATTTGGATCGACCCGGCCTGCATGCGAATGGACGGAGTGTACCAGTTTGCCGGTTTACTGTTCAGGTCAAAGACTGTTTCCTGTAGTCCATACAGGTTTGGGCAAACGGCCGCCAACTGCCAGAACGGTGCAATCAACGGGTCGGCCTTGGGTGTATGAGGAGCTATGTTCTTGTTGTACTTCCGGGCAATCTCAGCCACCTGGAGAGCGCGCAAAATTCCCCCGTTATAATACAGATCCGGTTGCAGCAAATCATACACATCCGTGCGGGCCAAGCGCTCGAACCGATAGAGGCTGGTGTCCTGCTCTCCGCCAGCCAGCCGAAGTTTGGTCAGGGCTTTGTTGACGCTGCGTAAGCCTTCTTCATCTTCAAAATTACAGGGTTCTTCGAAGATGACAACGCCGTTATCTTCCAGCATGTGGCCAATCTCGATACCTTCTTTGGGGGTATAAGAACCGTTTGCATCAGCGTAAATGGTGATGGCATCACCCAGTTTTTTGCGCACCAATGGAACGAACGCTCGGGTTCGGCGTTCGTCGTCGGGCGTATTCTGCATTCGGCCACCTACCTTGATTTTAACCCCTTTAGCGCCTGTGGCAGCCAGTTTTTGGGCTAGTTGATCAACCACTGCATCGGGCGTCAACGTGCCCCGGTCGAAATCAGAAATGTACACATCGTATTGGGTTCGAACGGGCTTACCCAATAGTTGATAAACGGGTTTTTTCGCCAGCCGACCCAGTAAATCCCAAACCGCAATCTCGACCGAGCCTATACAGTTCCAGAGGGGCATACCGGCGTATTTGTAATTCGAATTGAGTCGGTATGCATTGTCGGCCAATTGCGGCAGATCGCGGGCATCTTTGCCCATGAAGTACTCAATAACCAGGCCTTTGAGCAACGACGATAGATTGGGCATCCGGTCGTTGCATTGGGTGATTCCCCGCGTACCATCCTGTGCCGTAACGACCAGCATGAGTTGCCCCTGCGTTTTTAATAGCTCGACCGACCGGATGAGAACTGGGTTGGGTAGTGCTTTGTGTAAATCCGGCAGGTTCCAGGCTGGCAAGCCGTCGGCTGCTGTCAATAGAGATCCAACTGAATCGGCACTAGCGAGCAAACTACTACTCAGGATGGCTGAATGAAGAAACTGTCGGCGTTGCATGGCTACGTAAAGGAATATTCTTTCAAGAAAGGGCGTTAACAGAGCAGAATACTGGATGAAATTCGATTTTTTCGATATATTTGTTTCCAATCAAGCAGGATACTGGCCGGGATGTCAAGGTCAGTTAGTTTTCACCTTCACGAAGCTGTAACTTGACGTTTCAAGAATTTAATCTCCACGACGACCTGTTGGCCGGTGTGGACGCCATGAACTACCTTAAGGCCACACCGATTCAGGAACTGGCAATTCCTAAAATCCTCGAAGGGCGCGACCTTATCGCCAGCGCTCAGACCGGGACTGGTAAAACAGCGGCTTACCTTATTCCGCTACTCGACCGGATTTCACACGCTAACCACGACCATACCAGTACGCTCATTCTGGTGCCCACGCGTGAACTGGCCAAGCAAATTGACGAACAGGTCGAAGGCTTTGGCTATTTTGTGCAGGCACGAAGCATTGCTATTTATGGTGGTGGCAAAGGTGATGACTGGGACAAGCAGCGCAAAGCCCTGGAAACCGGGGCCGACATTATCATCGCGACTCCTGGTCGGCTTATCGCGCATATGCAGTTGGGCTATGTCAACTTCGACAAACTCGACTATCTGGTGCTGGACGAAGCCGATAAGATGCTCGACATGGGCTTTTCGGATGATATTCTGAATATTGTCGATAAGCTTCCGACCAAACGGCAAACGCTGCTGTTTTCGGCCACCATGCCGCCTAAAATTCGGGAGTTTTCCAAACGAATTCTGATCGAGCCCGAAGAAATCCGACTGGCAGTTTCCAAACCGGCAGCCGGTATCGATCAGCAGTTTTATCTGGCCTACGATGCTCAGAAATTGCCCCTGCTGGTGCATTTAATCCAGAACAGCGCTACGCCGGTACAAAGTATGGTATTGTTTACATCCAAAAAGGCAGAAGTAAACAGCATCGTTCGGGCGTTGGGTAAACTGGGTTTCGAAGCCAGGGGCATTAGTTCTGATCTGGAACAGGATGACCGGGAAATCGTACTGCGGGATTTTAAAAACAAAGCATTCCCGATTCTGGTCGCTACCGATGTCCTGTCGAGAGGGATCGACATCGACAATCTGACGCACGTTGTCAACTACGATATTCCCCGCGATGCTGAAGATTATGTCCACCGAATTGGCCGGACAGCTCGGGCAGCGACTACGGGTACCGCCATCACCTTCGTCAGCGATCAGGACCAAAATCGAATTGTCAGTATTGAACGGCTTATCGAACGGGAGGTCGAAAAACGGTCGATTACCGAAGAGTTGGGCATGGGTAAATCACCCGTGTTCGATCCGCGTCGGTTTAGTGGCCTGCGTGGGAAAGGCGGACGTGGATCGGGTCGGAGCAAAGATAAGCGCCGGAAGGAAGATCGACGAAATCAGGAACCGAGCGCATCGGGCGAAACGCGCCCGGAACACCGTCGGGAGAAAGTCGATAAAACGGCACAAAAGCCTCGTACTGATGCAACAGCAGCCGCTGAAAAACCATCTTTACCCGTAGATGCTGACGGGCAGGCCGTTGAGAAATCGAAAAAGCGGAAAAAACGTCGACGCGGACCACGGGGTGACAATCGTGGTAACGACGAGGGAAATCCCCGGACAACTCCACCAGGCCAGTCAGCACCAGCCGGTGAATAGCTGTTACCTATGAACGCAACCATTTCCCGACGAACTGCTTTACAAACGCTATCAGTGGCCTCTGCTAGCTTGCTGTTGCAGTCACCAGATCTCATCGGGTCTGGCCAGCCTGCGCCTAAAAAATTAGGTATTGCGCTGGTCGGGCTGGGCAACTATGCCACCAATCAGTTGGCTCCCGCGCTTCAGGAAACCCAGCATTGTTACCTCGCCGGAATTGTGACAGGTACGCCCGAAAAGGCTAAAACCTGGGCAGATAAGTATAATATCCCAGCGAAGAACATCTACAATTACCAGACTTTCGACCAGATTCGGAATAACCCCGATATTGACATTGTCTACGTGGTCTTGCCGAACTTTCTGCATGCCGAATACACCATTCGGGCTGCGCAGGCTGGTAAGCATGTAATCTGTGAGAAACCGATGGCGATGAATGCAACCGAGGCCCGGCAGATGATTACGGCCTGTGAGAAAGCGGGCGTGCAGTTGTCGGTTGGTTATCGACTGTACTTCGAGCCACATCATCTGGAAGTCCGTCGGTTAGTGGCAGAGAAAGGGTTCGGGCAGGTGAAAGTGATTGAATCGGCCTTAGGATTCACCGTTCCGGGACCCAATTCCTGGCGATTGGACAAGAAAATTGGCGGGGGCGGAGCCATCATGGATTTGGGTATTTATGCCATTCAGGGCGCCCGACGAACGCTTAATCTGGACCCCGTTAGTGTAACTGCCCAGGCGTTCACCTACGATAAAGAGCACTTTAAAGACGTTCACGAGATGGTGTTCTGGCAGTTTGAGTTTCCGGGCGGAACCATCGCCGATTGCCGAACGACTTACTCGTCCTACGTCGATCGGCTGTATGTTACCTGCGAACGCTGGGGCTGGTACAAGCTCGAACCCGCCTATAATGCCACAGGAGCCCAGGGTCTAACAAGCAAAGGATCGATGGACGTACCTTCGCCAAAGTATCAGCAAATTGCCCAGATGGACGCCTTTGTTCAGTCGATCTGGAACAAGACGACTCCTGAAGCGTCGGGTGAGGAAGGCTGGAAGGACATGAAGCTGATCGGCGCTATTCTACAGGCTGCCGAAACAGGCCGGAAGATTACGATTGACCTTCAGCGTTAAGTCTTCCAGCAATTAAAATACTTCGCCCAGATTGAAAAATAGCCCATGGGAGCCATCCATGCCGAAGCCGTAGTCGATGGAGAGGTTGGTACGGGAAATTTTGTTCATTTTGATGCGTAACCCTCCACCTACGGCAGGAATCACCTTTTCAAATTGCCGACTTGCCTGTTCGGTTACGGTTTGGGCATTGGCAAAAATAACACCCCCCAACAATCGATCGGCCGTGATATGAAAGCGGTATTCAGCTTCGGCGTACAACAGGTTTTTGCCCCGAAAACGACCCTGAATAAAGCCCCGTCCTAAGTTGCCGTTACTGTCCCAGCCCGTACTGGGCAAATCCAGAAAAGGAGGGTTCCCATCCAGTGTAAAGGCGTTGTAGGACCATAGCGCCAGAATGTTCCCCGATTGTGGTGAAACGGGGATGTACTTCCGGACCTCCAGCAGCAACGATTGGTAGGTTTCATCGCTGCCCAAAAACGCCATGTTGCTCCGTAGCACCGCATTCGCATATAAGCCTCCACTTGGATTGATGGAATTCTGGCGATTGTCGTACAGAAGATGGAGTGTTGGACCGGAAGAAACCGATCGCCCCTGAACACCATACGGATAGCCTGAAATACGCGTAAACTCCCGGAAGTCATTATAGCTTTCGATGTTCCAGTGCAGGTCCAGATGATACCCAATGCCCGCGTAAAAATTGGGAGCCAGTTGTCGTAGCAGGCTCTGGTACATACGTAGATACGCATAGTCCATATCCACCACCCGCCGGTCGGTCGATGTATACATGCCCAGGCCATACGTAGCCTGCGGGTAATGCATCAGCCGCCAGTCGTTTGTCCATAAGTACCGGTTATTGCGGCTCCAGATTTGCGAAATGGCCGTCAGAAATGCCTGATTGTTCTGCGTATAGGTAAGCTGGGTACTGATTGTCGACATGTTGGCACCCGGTCGTCGGAACGGTGTATTCAGCAGGACGGCTGCTAATAATCGAGTTTGTAGGGTATAGCCAACCTGAGGAATAACGATCAGAAAACGCTTGCCTTCTTGCAGGCTTGCCGAATCGTGAGGGGTAATGTGTAAACGTGGAAACCAGCGACTAACTAAGTCAGCTACATCATGAGTCGGGCTTACCGACCGCGTAATAGGGAAGGTATTTGTAATGGAAGCCGTATCTGAAAACAGCATTTGGGCCAGACACGTGGTATCCGATATAATCAGTATTAGCAAACCCACAAACGAACGATGGAGGAGTTTCATAAGTGGGTTAGAAAAGTCGCATAGTTTGAAAATGAGGGAATTAACAGGTGCTACTAAGACGAACTGCCGTAGGCCAGCTTATACTAAAACGCGAAACAATTCCAGAACGTTGCAGCAAAATGGCGTTTGGGTATTCCATTGAGTCCATTAAACGAGGTATAAGTAGAGTCAACGGAATAAGCCTGGCAAAGTTAAAGCTTATTGTAATAAGCGAATATAGTTGCCAGCCCTGAGGGTGATTTTAAGTCCAGTTTCTGTGTCTTCATAAACGCTTCGATCTGGTCTTTTTTGTCGGCCATCAACTCCAGAACTGACTTTTTGCCGGGCGAAAATTTAACTGCTTTTTTATCGCGGGCAACGTACCAATCCATCTTCTTCATGTACTCATCGTCTTTGGTTCCGGTATTCATCGCTACATTGTAGTTGGCTTTGCGTATATACACTGAGGGGTGTTGTAGCAGGTCTAGTTTTCCCGTTGTCAGTTGTTCGAAGAAACCAGTCAGGGTTTCGGCCTCCCCCTGGTATTCATGTACGTTGACAAACCGGCTAACCGAGCCCGTTAGATTGTTCCGGTCAACATAGCGAACGGCCGACGATTTGACTGCTTTAATAGCATTGGCCCCGGCCTTAATCTCTACTTCATTGGCCGACAGGTCTAGCCGTACGGGCACACCCGCCAGCGAATCGTTCGTTAATGAAACGCCTACTTTATTGTAGAATTTAACGTTGCCAGCCTGCCAGGTTGTATCCAGATATGGGTCGCCAATGAGCTTACCGGGATCTCCTTTAATGGTAAACAGTGTGGAATTGTTGTTAATGGCCAGATTCGTAAAATTGATCCGGTCTCGGGTGGTTTGAGTCATGTATTCGGTCTGTGCCTGCGAAAAAACTGAGAAGGAATTAAACAGGCCAATGGCGAAAAGAAAAAAACGCATAGGAAAATAAATGGAATGGTTATCAAGTAATAAAGAAACGAATTATTAATTAGAAATTAATCATATAAGATGGCCTTAATTCGCAAAATCTTCTTTGGCTTTGATGCCTGAAGGCACTTTTATTTCTGTATTTTTGACAGTTAACCCTATCAACAACTAGTCTTTCATGATAAAACATTTCCTGACTGGACTGCTTACAGTCAGTCTGGCCTATTCCGCCTGGGCTCAGACAACCTTCCCCCAAAATGGCGTTTATGACGAGCGGCCGGGGCTTTACGCCTTCACCAACGCAACCATCGTTGTGGACCCGCAAACGACACTACAGAACGCGACACTGCTCATCCGTAATGGGCGCATCGAAGCGGTTGGAACCAGCGTTTCCGTTCCGGCCGGAACAGTCATTGCCGACCTGAAAGGCAAACGGATTTATCCAGCGCTGGTCGACATCGATTCGGACTATGGTATGCCAGAGATTACCCGCGGACCCGGTGGAGGTGGTCGTGGCGCTGGAGCTCCCCAGTATGAGTCGAACAAAAAAGGGCCTTATTACTGGAATCAGGCCATTCAACCCGAAAACGATGCCAGTGTCATCTTCAAAGCCAATACGGCCAAAGCCGATGAACTGCGAAAATTAGGTTTTGGTGCGGTGCTGGTACATCCGCATGATGGCATTGCTCGTGGTACAGGAGCGCTGGTAACCCTGGCCGATGATCGTGAAAACACGCTGATGCTGAAATCGAATGCAACCGCTCATTTTTCGTTCAGCAAAGGTACCTCTACCCAGCAATACCCTAACTCCATGATGGGCGTGGTCGCCTTACTTCGGCAGGCCATGTACGATGCCGACTGGTACAAACGGAGTAGCAGCAAAGATCAGGCAAATATGTCGCTTGACGCACTGAACCGGATTCGGACGCTTCCGACCATTTTTGAAGCCAACGACAAACTGGGTATTATGCGGGCCGATAAGATCGGTGATGAATTTGGGACTCAATACATTGTTCGCAGTACGGGTGATGAATACCAGATGATCGACGAGGTGAAAGCCACAGGTGCCTCGCTGATTGTGCCCCTGAATTTCCCGCAACCGTATGATGTGGAAGATCCCTGGGATGCCGACAACGTATCGCTGGCCGAACTTAAGCACTGGGAAATGGCTCCCACGAACGCGGGTCGACTGGCGACCGCCAACATTCCGTTTGCTCTTACTTCAGCGGGTTTGCGCAATAAGAGCGATTTCTGGCCAAATCTGCGGAAAGCCATCGAAAATGGTTTGTCGGAGCAAAAAGCACTGGAAGCCCTGACAATTATCCCGGCCAAATTGATTCATGCTGAGGATATGCTGGGAACCTTGCAGAAAGGTCATGTTGCCAATTTCATCATTACATCAGGCAATCTGTTCAGTGCTGATAATGTCATTTATGAAAACTGGACACGCGGTAAGCAGTATATCGTAACCACAAAAGCGCCGGTCGACCTGCGTGGTACCTGGGCGCTGACCATTGGTGATCGGAGCAACCTGAAACTGAATATCACCGGGAAAACGCCCGATAAACTGGATTACCAGATTATGGCCGACACGGCTCGTATTACCCCGAAAGTAGCGGTTAGTGGCGACCTGATGTCGATGCAGGTGCAATTGAACAGACGCCAGCCGGGTACAACTCGCCTGACGGGCTACCGGACCTCGCCAACTAACTTTAAAGGTGATGGCGAAATGCCGAATGGGCAGATCATCCAGTGGTCGGCTACGCGTACGGGCGATGCCCCAACGTCGACCAGTGTTACCTCGACCTCAGCGACCAGCTCAACGTCGACGGTGGCCTCAACGACCACTACAACCCCGGCCAGCAGTACCGCCACGTTGCTCTATCCGTTTGTTGGAATGGGGAACGCCCAGAAACCGAAAGCTGAAGCGGTACTGATTCGGAATGCAACCGTCTGGACGAACGAAAAAGATGGTGTGTTGACTGGTGCTGATGTGTTGGTGACAGATGGCAAAATTTCGAAAGTAGGGAAGGGGCTGACAGCTCCCGCTGGCGTAAAGGTGGTAGATGGTACGGGCAAGCACCTAACCAACGGGATCATCGACGAACACTCGCACATTGCCCTGTTGTCCATCAACGAAGGAGGACAGACCAGTTCGGCGGAAGTTCGGATGTCGGACGTGATTAACCCCGAAGACATTAATATTTATCGTCAACTGGCGGGTGGTGTCACTACTTCACAACTGCTGCACGGTTCGGCCAACTCCATTGGTGGACAGTCGGCGTTGGTGAAACTGAAATGGGGTGAATCGCCCGAAGGCATGCTCATCAAAGGCGCGGATGGATTTATCAAGTTTGCTCTGGGTGAAAACGTAAAACAGGCCAACTACCCCAACCCAAACGTGCTGACCCGGTTCCCGCAATCGCGGATGGGCGTTGAGCAGGTATATATGGACCACTTCACCCGCGCAAAGGAATACGCGAAAGGCTGGGAGACCTACAACAAACTATCGGCCAAGGAGAAAGCAACGGCTATCCCGCCCCGACGAGATATTGAACTGGACGCCCTGGCCGAAATTCTGGCGGCAAAACGGTTCATTACCTGCCACTCCTACGTGCAGTCGGAAATCAATATGCTAATGAAAGTGGCGGATTCGCTGGGCTTTAAAGTGAATACGTTTACGCACATTCTGGAAGGGTATAAACTGGCCGACAAGATGGCAAAACATGGCGTTGGCGGCTCGTCCTTTGCCGACTGGTGGGCTTATAAAATGGAAGTACACGATGCCATTCCCTACAACGCAGCGTTGATGCACCGTCAGGGTGTAGTCGTATCGATCAACTCCGATGATGCTGAAATGGCTCGACGGTTGAATCAGGAAGCGGCTAAGACTGTCGAGTACGGTGGAGTAAGTGAAGAAGATGCCTGGAAAATGGTAACGCTTAACCCTGCTAAACTCCTGCACCTGGACAACCGTCTGGGAAGCATCCGGGCCGGTAAAGATGCCGATCTGGTTCTCTGGAATGCCCATCCGCTGTCGATCTATGCTCGTCCGGAGATTACGATGATCGAAGGGGCAACGTACTTCAGTCTCAAAGATGAAGATGCCAAACGCGATGCCCTTCATGCGGAACGCTCCCGGATCATTCAGAAAATGCTGACTGCCAAAGCGAGTGGTGCGTCGACTGTTCGCCCAACGTTCCGTCGGGCGCGTATGTGGCATTGTGAAGACATTGAAGGCGTAATGGCCGAAGGGGAAGAAGAGGAAAAAGGAAAATAAGTTTCAAGTTTTTTGTTTCAAGTTGGCTGACGCATCAGTAGTGTCTATGCACCAGCCAACCTGAAACTTGAAAAATGAAACCTGAAATTTAAAAACCATATGAAAAAAACACTGTCTATACTTTTTTCGCTGGCTACGCTTACGAGCTTTGGTCAGAACCCGGCTCCGGCCAAACCACAGACAAAGACCATTGCCTTAATGGGTGGCGTTGTGCATATCGGTAACGGCCAAGTGATTCCCAATGGTGTTGTGCTGTTCGATAAGGGTGTCATTACCAACGTGGTCGATGGTACGATCGTTCGGCTGAACCTGAATGATGTTGAGGTCATCGACGTATCGGGCAAGCACGTATATCCCGGATTTATTTCGCCGGTGTCTACCGTTGGTTTACAGGAAACCGGCGCGGTGCGCGCTACCGTCGATAAACAGGAAGTTGGTATCCTGAATCCGCACATCCGCGCGTTGATTGCCTACAATACGGATTCGGAGATTATTCCAACCATTCGGAACAATGGGGTTCTGTTTTCGCAGGCAACCCCGCAGGGAGGAACCATTTCGGGAAGTTCGAGTGTGATGATGTCGGATGGCTGGAATTGGGAAGATGCCGTACTGAAGAAAGATGATGGCCTCTGGCTGAACTGGCCTGCTTATTTTTCCCGTGACTTCAACCTGGAGGATTTTTCGACAGTTGTCCGCAAAAATGACCGCCGGGAAGCAGCCATTGCAGCGCTCCAGTCCACTTTTGCTGATGCGCGAGCCTATGCAGCCCTGACCAATCCGACGCCGATGAACCTGAAGCTGGAGGCCATGAAAGGGCTATTTTCAGGTAAGCAGAACCTGTACATCCGGGCGAACAATGGCAAGGATATTATTGAGTCGGTGAAATTTGCGAAAGGTGCTGGTGTGCAGAAAGTGGTCATTGTTGGGGGCGAGGATGCACATCGGGCCATTACTTTCCTGAAAGAGAACAACGTACCCGTTATTCTGGGCGAAATGCATCGACTGCCAACTCGTGAAGACGAAGATGTGGACCTGCCGTATCGCTTGCCGGGTATCCTGCAAAAAGCGGGTATCCTGGTCGGTCTAAGCTACGCTGATGAGTGGTGGCGGACTCGGAATCTACCCTTCCAGGCTGGAACCGCTGCTGGTTTTGGGATCAGTGATCGTGAAGAAGCCCTCAAACTGGTGACCTCAAATACGGCCAAAATCCTGGGTATTGATAACCTGGTGGGTACACTGGAAAAGGGTAAGCAGGCCACGCTCTTCGTGTCGGCCGGAGATGCCCTGGATATGCGGACCAACGTCATCGAAAGGGTATTTATCCAGGGCCGGAAAGTGGATCTGGACGATCGTCATAAGCGTCTTTACAAAACGTATAAAGACAAGTACGAACAGAAATAACGGCTGAATACAGTGTAATGTAAATTTTCTGTCATTCCGACGAAGGAGGAATCTTCGGGTAAGGAAGAAATACGACACTCATTCGAAGATTCCTCCTTCGTCGGAATGACAGAAAATACTCAAGGGATTAAATTACAGTGTACTTAATAATGTTAGTCGAAGTTTAGAAGGGGCAGGTTTGTAAACCTGTCCCTTCTGTTTTATTCAGCCTACCTAATTTTAGTGTTAAAGTTACATAAGTGATTGATAGTAAGCGCGTTATGCTAAAGTGGGTATTTCGAAGAACGTCTTTTGTCGTGTGTCTTTTCTCTTTCTTCTGCGATTAGCCCTACCTTCGCTGAGTAGTAGATGTGAAAAGACAATGACGTTTGACGAACTGAATCTGAATAAACCGCTCCTGAATGCGCTGAATGACCTGGGCTATACCACACCGACGACGATTCAGCAAAACGTGTTTCCGGTCGTTATGTCGGGCCGGGATGTTTGCGGACTGGCGCAGACTGGAACGGGGAAAACGCTTGCCTACTTGCTGCCCTGTCTTCGTCAACTTCAGTTTTCCAAGGAGAAACTTCCGCAACTGCTAATCATTGTGCCGACGCGTGAGTTGGTGGTGCAGGTGCTGGAAACGGTAACGCAATTGACCACCTACATGAATCTGACCGCTGTAGGTGTTTATGGCGGTGTCAATATGAAGCCACAAGTGGCTCAGGTTCAGCAAGGCATGGATGTGCTGGTGGCAACGCCGGGTCGCCTGGTCGATTTATTGTCGAATGGTGTTCTAAAAACCAAAGCGATTAAGAAACTGGTCATCGATGAGGTCGATGAGATGCTGGACCTTGGCTTTCGGACGCAATTGAAAACCATTCTGGACCTGTTGCCACCGAAACGCCAGAACCTATTGTTTTCGGCTACACTTACCCCCGAAGTCGAGCTGTTAATTGATACCTTCTTCAATAATCCCGTTCGGGTAGAAGCGGCACCGATGGGTACCCCCCTGGAAAACATTGCCCAGACGGCCTATGAAGTCCCCAACTTTTACACCAAGGTGAATTTGCTGGAGTTATTGCTACGTCAGGATACGGAGATGACCAAAGTGCTGGTCTTTGTCGCGACCAAGCAGTTGGCCGATCAACTGGAAGAAGAAATTACCCCCAAATTTCCAGCACAGGTCGGTATTATTCATGCCAGTAAAGCACAAAATCTCCGGTTCGAAGCGGTCGAAAATTTCAAGGCCGGGATTTCCCGAATATTGATTGCCACCGATATTATTGCCCGAGGAATCGACGTCGCCCAGGTTTCGCACGTGGTAAATTTTGATATGCCTGATGTGCCGGAAATCTATATCCACCGAATTGGCCGAACGGGTCGAGCCGACCAAAAAGGGATCGCGATTGCCTTTCTGACATCGGCTGATAATGAACGTTTGGAGGCAGTTGAAACCCTGATGAAGTATTCGATTCCGAGACTCGCATTGCCGGATGATCTGGTCATTTCGAGCGAGCTTACGGAAGCCGAAATGCCTAAAGTGCACATGAAGATCGTTGAGGTGAAAGTGCCTAAACGTGAAGAGGTTGGGCCTGCGTTTCACGAGAAGCTAGCCAAGAATAAAAAAGTAAATGTCCGGCGGGATTATGCCGCCGAAAAACGAGAAAAATATGGTCGACCCATTAAGCGAAGCGGAAAAAAGTAACGTCACCTTTGCCTCCCTCGGGCTATCGGAACCACTGGTTAAGGCCGTGGAGGAACAGCAGTACACGCGCCCATACCCCATCCAGCGCGACGCTATTCCGCCCATCCTGCGTGGAAAAGACATCCTGGGTATCGCCAAAACGGGTTCTGGTAAAACCGCTAGTTTTGTCCTGCCGATTCTGGAGTTGTTTCACCGAACCAAAACCGTGAGTAGCCGTTATGCCAGCGTACTCGTATTGGTGCCGACCCGCGAATTGGCGAGTCAGGTAGCCGATGTGTTTCAGAACCTGGGTAAGCATCTGTTTCCAAAAGTGAAAACGGTGGCCGTCTATGGTGGTGTATCCATCAATCCGCAGATGCAGGCCGTGTATGGGGCTGACATTATCGTTGCTACACCGGGTCGATTGCTGGATTTACTCGCACAAAATGCATTACGACTATCTGACGTTGAAATTCTGGTTCTCGATGAGGCCGATAAAATGCTTGAACTTGGCTTTGCTGATGAGATGAGCCAACTGTTTGATCAGCTACCCAAAGGCCGGCAGACGATTCTGTTCTCGGCAACACTGGGCGATGCTGTTCAGGAAATTAATCAAACACTACTGCGCTCGCCCATTAAAATTGAAGTAGTCGAAGAAGCCACGAACCTCGAACTGATTGAACAGGTAGCGTATAAAGTTGATCCAGCCCGGAAAGGCCCGTTGCTCCGGTATCTGATCAAAACCGAAAACATGAAGCAGGTGCTGGTCTTTGCATCGTCGACCCGAACAGCCGATAATCTGGTGGTTAAATTGACGAAGAACGGGATTCAGGCGGCTGCTATCCACGGGCAGAAAGGCCAGGAAGTTCGTACGGATGTGCTCCATAAATTCAAGGCCGGTAAGTTGCAGGTCATGGTAGCTACGGATCTGTTAGCGCGTGGCATCGACATTCAGTTGCTTCCCTACGTGATCAACTTCGATTTGCCGCGTTCACCCAAAGATTATGTCCACCGGATTGGCCGAACGGGTCGTGCGGAAGCTACGGGGAAGGCTATTTCGCTAATCACACCCGACGACGAGCATCATTTCAAAATCATTCAGAAAAAGATGGGTAAACGAGTGACGCAACTTGATACCACCGATCTGGATTTACAGGGATACTGATCGCTATTTACGAATCAATACATTACGAAATCCGGCCCCAGTTACTTTCGGTTTGTTTGATGCCGTCCAGGTGGTTGCGAATGGGGGCATGTTGGGGGAGGATGAGTTCCGGATCTTCGGCCAGGATTGCCTGAGCCGAGTCGCGGGCGGCCGTCAGTATGGGCCCATCTTTAGCCAGGTCGGCAATCATCAGGTCCATGACCCCACTTTGCTGCGTACCCGTCAGGTCGCCGGGGCCGCGTAGTTGCAGATCAACGTCGGCAATCTCAAAGCCGTTGTTGGTGCGTACCATCGTTTCGAGCCGGGTGCGGGTGTCGCTGCTGATTTTGTAGCCGGTCATCAGAATGCAGTACGATTGCTCAGCGCCCCGACCAACGCGCCCGCGTAACTGGTGCAATTGTGACAGCCCAAACCGTTCGGCACTTTCAATGACCATTACACTGGCGTTGGGTACGTTCACGCCCACTTCAATGACCGTTGTGGCGACCAGAATCTGGGTTTCGTTCTTCAGAAACCGTTTCATCTCGTCGTCTTTTTCGTACGGCAGCATTTTTCCGTGCAGAATTCCGATCTCGTATTTAGGTCGGGGAAAGGCTCGTTGCATACTTTCGAAGCCGTCCATGAGGTCTTTATAATCCAGCTTTTCGGATTCCACGATCAACGGGTACACGACATACACCTGTCGGCCGAGTTCAATCTGCTGACGGATAAAGCCAAACACTTCGGCCCGGTGCTTGTCGAACTTATGCACTGTTTTGATGGGTTTACGGCCTTTGGGCAATTCATCGATCACCGACACGTCCAGATTACCATAGAGTGTCATGGCCAGCGTACGCGGGATGGGCGTGGCTGTCATGACCAGAATGTGCGGAGGAACCACTTCGTTCTTGCGCCAGAGTTTCGCCCGTTGGGCCACGCCAAATCGGTGCTGCTCATCAATAATGCATAGGCCAAGATTTTTGTATTGGACGGCATCTTCGAGCAGGGCGTGGGTCCCGACCAGAATGTGCATTTTGCCGGATTGCAATTCATCATGAAGCACCACCCGACGTTTCTTATTGGTCGAACCGGTCAAAATGCCGATGTTAAGCCCCATCGAATCGGCAAATGGCTTCAGGCCATTGTAATGCTGATCCGCCAGAATTTCGGTAGGGGCCATGATGCAGGCCTGAGCTCCGTTGCCGATGGCGAGCAGACAGGCAATAAACGCTACAATGGTTTTGCCACTGCCTACGTCACCCTGTAACAATCGGTTCATCTGTTTACCCGTCAGGAAATCGGCATAGATTTCCTTGATAACCCGTTGCTGTGCAAACGTAAGCTCGAACGGGAGCAACTCTTTGTAAAAATGCTTCATCAGCGAGGTGTCCCGGAAAATCTGTCCTGGAAACTCTTCTTTCTGAATCAGCTTGTTTTTGATCAACCGGAGTTGGTTGTAGAACAACTCTTCAAATTTCAACCGCCGTTGCGCCTGCTTCAACCAAGCCTGATTTTGAGGCAAATGAATATTCCACATAGCCTCGCGCTTGCCAATCAACCGAAATTGCTGAATCAGTGATTCGGGTAAGGTTTCGCGAATATGCGGCCACGATTGCTCTAGCAATATTCGCATCACTTTGCCGATGGCTTTGCTATCGAGGTGGCGTTTGCGGAGCTTTTCGGTCAGGTTGTAAACGGGGAAGAAACCGGCTTCATGTTCGGCAGCCGTGGCCGTATTTTCCAGTTCGGGGTGAACAATGCTGAATTGCCCGTTGAACGATTGCGGTTTGCCGTATACAATGTACTCACCATCCCGCCGGAGTGTTTTCTCCATGTAGGTGATAGCCTGAAACCAGACCAGCGACATGGAGCCGGTACCATCCTGAAATGTGGCCACTAACCGCTTCTTCGGCCCTTCGCCTTCCAGATACCACTCGCGGATGCGGCCCCGTACTTGCGCAGAAGGCATGGACTCCATCAACTCGCTGATGGTATAGAAACGGGTTCGGTCGTCGTAGCGAAAGGGATAGTACTGGATCAGGTCGCCGTAGGAGAACAGATTCAACTCTTTGTTGAGTAATTCGGTCCGTTGGGGGCCTAATCCTTTCAGATAAAGCAGCGGTGTATCAAAAAAAACGACTCGTTCGGTCATAGCTGACCCCAGCGCGGGTGTGTACTACCCCGGTCTGGATTGATCAAAAATACAAAAAAGTACTTAGTTGTCATAAATGGTCATTCGTCGTCATTGATGGTCATTTGTAGCTATTCATTGTCATTCAGTAGGTTTGTCATATTCATAGAACAATCAATGACCACAAATGACAATCCATGACTACGAGTTGACCTCCTATTCCTCTTCCACTTTTCCCAGGCCAAAGGCAAACCCCGCGTAGATATCCAAACCCCGTGGTTGGATGCCATTGGAACTGTTGCCAAGCAAGCCCAGTAAATTGTCGGTTCCTAGCCAGCCGGGTCCTACTCGAACAGAGCCTCCGGCCGTGAGCCCCCCATTCAGGTAGGCAATCGGTACCGATACACTTAACCAACGGGAATCGTAGCGGGGAGTAACGGCAATAAGGGTAGGCTGATGGCTAGCGGCTGCTGACGTGGCCCGAACGTCCTGTAAATAAGTGAAATTTAGGCCAAACCCGTTGGGGAGTTGATAATCGAAGAGCAGATTTAAGGACGTTGGAAGACCTACCCGGAAGGTGTTGCTGTCGGGGGCCCGGCCAGTCGTTAGCCGACTCTGAATAACCTCGACAATCGAACTGGTACCACTCAGGTTATTGAAATCCTTCGTACTGAATCGTACGGGTTTAGCCGCCAGATCGCTGTTGGTATAGCTATATTCCTGACCTTTATATGTGAGGCCCCCGATATCCGTCAGGGCGATGCCAAGCCGTAAAGCCGGACTATCGACATCGTATTGATCAACATACGTAAAGCCTAGATCAAGCCCGAATCCTCGACCTGGTGAAGAGGGACTAAACAAAGTGGCAGGCGTCAGGCTTCGGTTTTGTAGAAACGTAGTATAGGCCAGTGTAGCGTCTAATTTGCTTACTTCCAAGAGGTTGGTATTCGGTATGGTTGGGTCCTGTACGATTCGATAGCTCATGCCCCGGTTGGTCATTCGTTGAGCAGAATACCCTAGCAGGAACTTAGCCGTCGTTCCAAATAAAATCTTTCGTCCGTCGGCTTCCATAATAGGAAAGCCATACGTTACGCCCAGTTCGGCATACGTATTGGTACTGGCGCCAAACTTATTGTCTGTTGTCGGAATGCTGTACAATCCTCCTGTGTTCAGACTGGCCCGGAAAGCCGATAGAAGCCCTTCTGAAGCACCAATCACCTGTCCAATAGCCCGAAACCGCGTTGTGAAAGCCAGGGCCGCTCCCCGCTCACCCACCTGCATCAGGAACGAAGGGCCACGAACTTCACCCCATATGGTCCCATTTTTGGGTTTGCCGTCTAGCGTTTCACGTGTATAGTCCGTTTCAAAGCGGATAGAGCCGTCGGCTGATTTGTATTGGGCAGGGACATTGCCTGTGATTAGCCGAAGTAAGGAGAAAGGGGCCTGATAGCGTACATAATTATTATCAACATGGCCGTTGCCCGTGAAAACGTTCAGGTAAAATTTGGAAGGGGAATCGGCAGCCAGAGCCGGATTCATATAGAGCCGGTTGGTGCCCCCAAATCGACTGGTCGAAATGCCCAATAAGTTCTGAGAAAAACTGGCACCAGAAATCTGTAGGAGCAGTCCTAGTGAGAGTAAATACTTCATGTAGTGAATCAGTGAATGCAAAAGCGTCTGCAAAAGAAACGCAAAACCGCCATTAGGGTTGGCTAATGGCGGTTTTATTTTTGACTTCTTAGTCAACGGTTAGTTCGTCAACAGCTCTTTTTCTGAAAAGCGATAACGACGATTGACTGATAACTATGGGCTTATACTCCTTCTGCTTCAACCGTTTTGACTTCTGGTACCAGTCTAGTCAACAGGTTTTCAATGCCCGCTTTGAGGGTCAGAGTAGAGGATGGGCAACCGCTGCATGAGCCTTGAAGTAAAACTTTGACGGTACCCGTAGGTTCATCAAATGTATGGAAGCTGATAGCGCCCCCGTCTGACTCCACAGCCGGACGGATGTATTGGTCCAGAACGGCTTTAATTTTCTGTACGGTTTCCGAATCGACCTCCAGCTTGGTGGTGTTGGCATCCATCGTCCGTTGGGCAAAAACGGGCTTTTGCTCGCTGAAATAATCTTTCAGGAAAAGCTTCACCTCAAACAGAACGTCGTCCCACTCGGTTTCGTCGTCTTTCGTAACGGTCACGAAATTACCTGAGATAAACACCCGGCGTACAGAATCAAAACCAAACAGCGCTACGGCCAACGGCGACGCTTTCCCATCGAGCAGGGCATCGCCGGGGGTTGCATAATCGAATGAAAGCCCGCTGGGCACGAGTTCAAAACTGACGACGAACTTCATTGAGTTCGGATTGGGGCTTCCTTCCGTAAAAATAGATACGGGACGGCTGAGCGTAGAATTCATAGAGAGCGTATGGTTTTGGTTTACCAGATACGGTTAGATCACAAACGTGAGAAGAAAGAGAGCCAATGAAAACAGCTAGTCTACCTTCGTTCGATTAACTAACACCGACATCATTTTTTTAGTTTTTGCCCATAAAAAAACCCGCCTGACTTTAATCAAACGGGTTCATTGTTAGCAATGTATGCGAACTAAGCCTCTGCTGTTTCGGCTGGAGCTACAGCTACCGGAGCTGCCTCAACGGCTGACGGACCTGCTGGAATGATGTCGACATACGAACGGCTGTTGCGACCTGGACGGAATTTTACAACACCATCAACCAGGGCAAACAACGTATAATCTTTACCCAGCCCTACATTTTTACCGGGGTGGTGTTTCGTGCCACGCTGACGCACGATAATATTGCCGGCAATAGCCGACTGACCGCCGAACAACTTCACGCCCAGACGTTTGCTGATCGAATCACGGCCGTTTTTGGAACTACCTACACCTTTCTTGTGTGCCATTTTTCTTTGAAGGAGTTAGGAGCGAGGAGCGAGGAGCGAGAATAAGGTTTGCGTCAGCAACTCCTCACTTCTCGCTCCTAACTCCTCACTACTGTTTTACAGAGTTATGTCTTCGATCAGGACCTTCGTCAGGTATTGACGGTGGCCGTTTTTCTTTTTGTATCCTTTCCGACGTTTTTTCTTGAAGACGATAACTTTTTCGCCTTTCAAGTGCTCGACAATTTTAGCCGATACGGTCGCTCCAGCGACGGTTGGGGCACCGACGGAAATGCTCCCTTCGTTATCAACAAGGAGAACTTTCACCTTGTCGGAGGCAAGTGCAGCGTCCACATCGCCCTCTAACCGGTGGGTATAGATGGAACGACCTTTCTGGATCTTGAATTGCTGCCCTGCGATCTCTACGATTGCGTACATGTGTTGTGTATAAAATTGGAAATGAGGGTGCAAAGGTAATGTTTTTTCTGCACAATCCAATATATAGACTAATGCACACGAATTTTTTGACCAGCCCGAAGCCGTGAACCGGAAATATGATTTTTACGCTTTAGGGCCGACACCGACATGCCATACCGATCGGCTATAGAACTGAGGGTATCGCCTGAACGAACTTTATGCAAGACCGTCCGTTTAAACCGGGGCTTAGAGCGAGACTCCGACGAGTTTGAGCGCCCTCCACGCAGGTAATCCCATACCGATCCGGTGAGCAAAAAATGGTCGGAAAGGATAGTGTTTTCAGGGAAGGCATAGATGTTGAGTGGGCTAAATGGATTCCCTTCATAGCGTGTCTCAAAGTGGAGGTGAGGCCCCGAACTGCGACCTGTACTACCGCCAAGCCCAATTTGGTCACCGGCTTTGACGAGCTGGCCTGTTTCGACGGTCTGTTTAGAGAGGTGACCATATAAGGTTTCGAGCCCATTGTAATGCCGAACCAGCACGTACCGACCATATCCATCCCCATTCCAGCCAACAACCCGTACAATACCGTCGAAGGCGGCATAGACTGGGTCTCCCGTTTCCAGGTCAAGATCGGTACCCGTATGCCAGCGACCCCAGCGAAACCCGAAATTGGAAGTCATTTTGCCTTCATTCAGCGGTGCCGACCAGTAGCGGTTGGCGGGAGGGTCATACAGTTTAAGATCGATTGTTTCGTCGAATTCGAGCGGGTCGATGTTATACGGATCAATGGTACGGGAGTCCCATACGGCATAATAATCGGCGATTTTGACCCATTCATTGCCAACCAGTACAGAGTCGATGATTTCCACAACGCTGGTCTCTCCCTGATCAATCTGGCTCGTGTCTTCGCTTACAACGGGGTTTAACTCTTTTTTTGGTTCAAACTGGTTGTTGAAACGCAGTTGGGTAGTTTCTTGCTCAAACGGGTCGTCCGCTTTTTGCGGCTGATCGACGACGGGTGCGTTTGGGGTTGCCCCATTTTTGGGCGTAATACGCAGGTTATTTTTAAATCGCCCGCGCTCCTGGGCCTGTACAGTTAGGGATATGCACAGACACCCAATGGCTAAAAGCCACTGTGTAGCGGTTCTTCTCATCGGCAGATGAGTTTTCGGTTTACGGATATAAACCGTAAACCGAAAACCTGTTTTTGTTAATGTATTAAATTTCTTCAGGTTGCATTTCCAGGGTGACCAGATAACGTTCTGCGTCGAGGGCGGCCATACAGCCAGTACCAGCCGCCGTAACAGCCTGACGATAGATGTTATCCTGTGCGTCGCCACAGGCAAATACACCGGGTATATTGGTTCGGGTGCTTCCCTTTTCGGTCAAAATGTAGCCATTATCGTCCAAATCGATAAACTCCCGGAAAATGTCTGTATTCGGTTTGTGACCAATAGCCACAAAAAAGCCTGTAACGTTCAGAATCGACTCTTCGCCCGTTACCGTATTTTTAATCCGAACGCCCTCTACATCTTCATCACCAAGGATTTCCTCGGTTACCGAATTGTAAAGTATTTCGATATTATGCGCTGTGGTCACCCGTTGCTGCATGAACTTCGATGCCCGCATCTCATCGCGTCGGACCAACATATACACCTTGCGGCATAAATTGGCCAGATAACTGGCTTCTTCGGCCGCTGTGTCGCCTGCGCCAACGATAGCTACGTCCTGTCCCCGGAAAAAGAATCCGTCACAGACCGCACAGGCCGATACGCCCCGGCCATTAAGTCGCATTTCGGAGGGCAAACCGAGCCACTTAGCCGAAGCACCCGTTGAAATAATGACCGAATCGGCCGTGATTTCATATTTATCGTCGACAGTAACGCGGTGTGGATTTCCAGGGCCTGGCTGCTCTACAAATTCAACATTGGTCACCATCCCATAGCGAATGTCGGTGCCAAACCGGCGAGCCTGTGTTTCAAGATCCTGCATCATCTGAGGGCCTTGTACGCCATTCGGGTATCCTGGGAAATTATCAACTTCAGTAGTGATCGTTAATTGTCCACCGGGTTGGGCGCCCTGAAAAAGAACGGGTTGCATGTTTGCCCGCGATGCATAAATAGCTGCTGTATAACCGGCTGGACCAGAACCTATAATTAAGCACTTAACGTGTTCGGGAGTCATTGTAGTGGGAATGTGTTGTCTGGTAACTAAAAAATACCCCCGCCCTAAAGTGGAGGTATTTGGACAACATATACAAAATTGAAAAAAATCCCGCAGGAAAACAAAGAGCGAAAGAGTGAATGAGTGTAAGAGCGAAAATGAGGTGCACCCGTATTTTGCTCTTTCGCTCATTCACTCTTTCGCTCTTTTATAAAACTTTCCACTCGATGCGCCGGTTGAGTCGTCGGTTTTCGTCGGTTGTATTCGGAACAAGTGGCCGGGTTTTGCCATAACCTACTGCCCTAATTCGGCCGGGTTCGATACCTGATTGAGTCAGATAGGTGACCACGGCTTGCGCCCGCTTTTGAGAAAGAGTCAGGTTGATGGCCGCATCCCCTTTGTCGTCGGTGTGTCCTGAAATCTCTACCTTAACGCCCGGATTTGACTGTAAAAAAGCGGCCAGCCGAGCCAGTTCCGTGCGTGATTTATCAGCCAGATCGTATCGGCCCGATTCGAAGAATAAATTATTCAGGGTTTCATTGGCGGTCGCTCCAGCAACCACCGGCTCCAGCGGTACCGCCAGCGACATGCCTTCACCTTTTGTTTTCTGGGTAAAATCGAACGACAGACTTTTGAACAGATAGCCCGATTGGCTCACATAGAGCGCGTATTCACCTCCACTGGGCAACACAGCCGTGTACTGACCCGTTTGCGCATCGGCCTGCACCCGCGAAACGATCTGATTAGTTTTCAGGTCAACGAGTTCAACGGTAGCGGCCAGTGGTTTTTTGGTTTTGGCGTCGGCTATCGTTCCCTTTAAATAACTGACCGGCTTGATGCGTTCCCGCAGCGATTCGGGCAACTCGAAGGTGTAGAGACGCGATTTCTGAGACACGCCTTCTTTCTGCTCTTCATACGAATAATAAGCCCGGGTGCCGTTGGCCGACACAAAAAGCGAAGCCTGATCTTCTGAAGTATTGATTGGATACCCCAAATTGGCGGGAGTAGACCAACCAGAAGGTCCAGTATCGGCTACAAACAAGTCATAACCACCCATACCAATGTGACCTTCCGAAGCGAAGAACAGGCTCTGGCCATTGGGGTGAATAAAGGGAGAAGCTTCATTGAAGGCTGTATTGACGGGTTCTCCCAGATTGATGGGCTCAGTCCACTCACCGTTAGTATCCCGATCACTGCGCCAGATATCACGACGGCCTTTGCCGCCGGGCCGGTCTGAAACAAAATAAAGCTGGCGTCCATCGGCCGACAGGGCCGGTTGCGATTCGTAGTACCGGGTGTTGATCGTAGGTCCTAAATTTTCGGGGCTCGACCAGTCATTGCCGGTTTTATGACTCATGTAAAGATCGCAGCTTCCAAAGCCTTTACGCCCCTGGCAGGCGGTAAACACAATGGTCCGCCCATCGGCCGACAGACTGGCTGTCCCTTCATTTTCGGGTGTATTGATACTACTAGCCAATGAGGTAGGCGGTGACCAGGTTTCACCATTGAAGGTGGCTGTCATCAGATCTTCGTCGCCTTCGGGTTTCAGCGCTGTAAAAACAAGCGTTTGCTCATCGGCGGTCAGAACCGGAAAATATTGAGAAGGCGTCGTTTGCAGTACCGACGATAAGGGTTTTGGGTCGACAGCCTGCGGATGCTGCATAGCTTCCTGACCAAAGCGAGCGGTTTCTAGTTGCCGGGCAATGCGTTTGGCCTGGGTCGATTGGGGAGCAAACAGCGTCTGAAATTTTTCAAGATAGGGGAGGGCTTCACCATAGCGCCCCAGCCGGAGTAAGGTATTGCTTAGGGCCTGATAAGCGGCTCCAGAGGATGGACTATCGGGCTGTAAACGAACCGCATTCCGATAGGCAGCGAGGGCCGGGTCGTACCGTCTGGTGAATTCGTACAGCTGACCAAGTTTCAGGTAGGCATCAGTGTAGTTTGGGTCTTCCTTTACCGCCTGTTCCATAAACGGAATTGCTTCGCCCGCCTTCCGCTCACTAAACAGCCTGATGGATTGGTCGTAAAGCTCTTTCGCTTTTTTTGTTTGAGCGTGGAGCAGGGTGCATGGAGCGAGGAGCAGGGAGATCAGCAAGGTGTGCTGAGCAAAAGGAAAAAAGAATCGGGTAAAGAGACTATTTCTCCCTGCCCCCTGCTCCCTGCCCCCTGCCTTTACGGAATATCCATGTATTTGTGCGTTTGCAACGAGATTTGCCATTGCGGATTAGCCTTTACGTAATCAACGATGCGAGGCAGCATTTCATTGGAACGACTCCACTCTGTTTGTAAAAAGAGTTTACAGTCGGGTCGTAAAAAGGGCACAAATGACTCCGCAAACGCGAAATCCGACACGTTATAAATAATAACTTTTAGCTCATCTGCTTTCTCGAAAATGGCTGGATTGGGCTTTTTGAATTTCTTGGGAGAGAAACATATCCAGTCCCACGAACCCGTAACGGCCTGACAAACGCCGGATGTTTCGATATTGGTTCGGAAGCCAGCGGCCTGCAAGGCGGAGGTCAGGTCGGTCAGGTCGTGCATCAGGGGTTCGCCACCCGTAACAACAGCCATTCGGCCAGGGTGCTCCAAAGCGCCTTGTACAATGGTATCTATAGCTAATTTAGGATGAGCCTCGGCATCCCACGATTCTTTCACGTCGCACCAGTGGCATCCCACATCGCAACCACCCAGCCGGATGAAATAAGCCGCCCGACCCGTATGCGCCCCTTCGCCCTGTATCGTATAAAATGCCTCCATGACGGGGAGCATCGACAAAGAACTGGTCGTGGTAGATTCCGTGAACGGAGTGATTCGTTGTTGATTCTGTTCTAAAAGCATAGGACAAAGATACAAACTTACCCGCCTAAAAGGTTTTCAAAACTTTTAGGTCTCATATTGAACAACTATCTTTGCGCCATGATTTCAAAACGGGCCACTCATTCGCCTTTCCGACATCGTCGTCATCATCACGGTTGCTAACCTGGCACCCCGATACATCGTTGTATCCCCGTTTTCCTGTATTTTTGCCCCCTAATTTCCTGATCGCTTGTTAACTGGCGGACTGTCGTTTCAAAACCAACGTATTACAAGGTGTATGAACCACCTCATGCATCCTACATCCTATATCAATTAATGTCTTCTGTATTACGAATTGCCCTTCAAAAATCAGGTCGGCTGAGCGAAGATTCCTATCAGCTTTTCAAGGAATGTGGTATCCGGTTCGACTATGGTACCGGTAAACTCAAATCCGTTTCGTCAAACTTCCCGGCCGAATTTCTCTTCCTGCGTGACGACGACATTCCCGGTTACGTAGAAGATGGCGTAGCTGATTTGGGTATCGTTGGTGAGAACGTTGCCGTCGAAATGGGACGCCCGGTTCAAACGATTCATAAATTAGGCTTTTCGAAATGCCGTTTGTCAATTGCCGTTCCACGGGGTATCGAATGGACGGGTATTCAGAGCCTGGAAGGGAAAAATATTGCTACGTCATACCCGAATCTGCTAGGTAACTATCTGACTGAGCAGGGCGTTCGTGCCGAAATTCATGAGATCAGTGGGTCGGTCGAAATCGCGCCCAGTATTGGTTTGGCGGAGGCTGTTTGTGATATTGTCAGCTCGGGAAGTACGCTACTCAGTAACGGGCTGAAAGAAGTGGAAACGATTTTCCGCTCCGAAGCTATCCTGATTGCGCCAACACAGTTGGATGCTGGAAAACAAGAGCTGGTTGATAAATTGTTGTTCCGCATCAAGGCCGTGCAGGTAGCGAAAAATAATAAGTATATCGTTCTGAATGCACCCAACCATGCGCTGAACCAGATTACCTCCCTGCTGCCCGGTATGAAAAGTCCGACGGTGACCCCGTTGGCTACCGAAGGCTGGAGTTCGGTGCATTCAGTGCTGAACGAAAATGAGTTCTGGGAAAACATCGAAGCCATCCGGGCCGCCGGTGCCGAAGGCATTCTGGTGATTCCAATTGAGAAAATGATCTATTAATTAGTATGTAGGAGTGAGGAGCGAGTAGTGAGAATGCTGACGCATATTTTTTGTTGTTGCGCCAGCATTCTCACTACTTGCTCCTCACTCCTCGCTCCTCAAAAATGAACATCATTCCTTTCCCTTCCCGTAGCGAATGGCCAGCGTTGCTGGCACGGCCTGTACAATCGACACAACAGATCGAAGCGGCTGTAGCACCGATTCTGGCTCAGGTAAAAGCCGAGGGCGATGCGGCACTGGTTGCACTGGCCAAAAAGTTTGACAAGGTGGACCTCACCACGGCGCAGTTACGTGTCGATTATACCGAACTCGAAGCTGCGGAAGCCCAACTAAGTGATGAATTGAAATCGGCCATCCGGCAAGCGTATCAGAACATTCGGCTATTCCATGAAAAGCAGAAACAGCCTGTCGAAAAGATCGAAACCATGCCCGGCGTTACGTGCTGGCGGAAAAGTGTAGGGATCGAAAAAGTCGGGCTGTATATTCCGGGGGGGACGGCCCCGCTGTTCAGTACCGTTTTGATGCTGGGTATTCCGGCTCAACTGGCGTGCTGTCGGGAAATTATACTTTGTACCCCGAGTAACCATCCTGCCATTTATTTTGCCGCCAAACTGGTGGGTGTTACACAGGTGTTTCGGATTGGTGGGGCACAGGCTATCGCGGCTATGGCGTACGGAACCGAGTCGGTGCCGCAGGTGTACAAGATCTTCGGGCCTGGCAATCAGTATGTGACAGCAGCGAAAATGCTGGTGGCCAAAGAAGGAATGGCGATTGATATGCCGGCTGGTCCGAGTGAAGTGGCCGTGTATGCCGACGATTCGGCCGTACCGTCGTTTGTAGCGGCTGATTTACTCTCTCAGGCTGAACACGGAGCCGATAGTCAGGTTCTACTAGTGTCGACCAGTAAAAAGCTTTTGACGAGTGTCAACCTGACCTTGTCAACGCAGCTCAGTCGCTTACCTCGGCAGGCGATGGCGGCTAAGGCGCTGGAAAACAGTAAAATGATTCTGGTCGAAAACCAGGCTGATGCCATTGACTTACTGAATAGTTACGCAGCGGAGCACCTCATTTTAAGCGTTGAAAATGCCGAATCGGTTGCCGAGCAGATTGTTAGTGCGGGTTCTATTTTCCTGGGCAACTACACGCCTGAATCAGCCGGTGATTATGCGTCGGGAACGAATCATACCCTGCCAACCAATGGATTTGCTCGGGCGTATAGTGGCGTATCGCTGGATAGTTTCGTGAAGAAGATAACGGTGCAACACATTACCCCCGCTGGTTTGCGGCAGGTTGGGCCAGTCGTGGAAGCGATGGCCGAAGCCGAATCGCTGGAAGCACACAAACGGGCGGTGAGCCTGCGCCTGGCTAGCCTGGAAGAAACGAATCCCGTTTGATTTCGTTATTTTGCTAAAAAACTGGTACAGCTATGGAACAGATACTCATAGAAGTTGATACTGTAAAAGATAAAGAATTACTTCTTGCCCTGCTCCCACGATTGAATGCGCGAGTTGTTGACCAACAAAGTATTAGTGAAAAGAAAGCAGCATTAATAAAATTAATGCAAGATATGGCTGCTAAAGGGGGCGTTGGCGATTCATTTGGCGACCCATCTGAATGGCAACGGGAAATTCGTAGCTGGGATCGTGTACTTGATGGACGCGAAGAATGATTTTAGACAGTAATATTCTTATATACTCTGTTGAGCCGGGATATGATACATTACGAACGTATTTGGCTCAAAATGTAGAAATTCCTTTTGTTTCTCAAATTACAAAGCTGGAGGTATTAGGATTTCATAGACTTCAACTCAGACATAAAATTGAGTTAGAGCTTTTCTTTGCTAATACATTCATTTTGCCCATTACGAATGAGATTATCACCGAAGCAATTCGGTTACGCCAACAGCGTAAAAGATCACTGGCAGATTCTATTATTGCAGCAACAGGGCTTCTCTATAACCAACCCGTTCTGACAAATAATGTAGCTGACTTTTCAGATATTGACGGGTTACAGATCATTTCCCTGTCCGACGTTTTAAACCCATGAAACACCTCGCTGATCTTCTGCTTTTGGGCGACCCGCGCTTGTACGAAACCTGCGAGCCCGTACTGGAGTCTGAACTTCCATTGGTGGCCGGTTGGGTAGCCGATCTGCATAACGTAATGGAAGAAATTCGGGCAAAATATAAGTTCGGACGAGGTATAGCCGCCCCACAGCTCGGGATTATGAAACGACTGATCTACCTGAATGTCGACCGGCCACAGGTGATTATCAATCCCGAACTGATAACACTCAGTGACGACATGGGTGAACTGTGGGACGACTGCATGAGCTTCCCGAACTTATTAGTACGGGTTCAACGACATCGGGAACTCACGATGATATACCGTGATGAGCATTGGCAATCCCATACCTGGGAAGTGACCGACTGGCGATTGTCGGAATTGATTCAGCATGAATACGACCACCTGAATGGTGTACTTTGTACCATGCGAGCTATCGACGAACAGGCTTTTCGCTGGCGACCAACTCCCACTCTTTAATTTGAATAACTAATTATGTTTAGTCTTACAAGCCTACTCCGCCCGCACATTCTGTCTCTAACACCCTATTCATCGGCTCGTGATGAGTATACGGGTACAATTGGGGTATTTCTGGATGCCAACGAAAACCCAATTGGGTCGACGACCAATACTGGTGAGTATAACCGCTATCCTGATCCGCACCAATGGGCGATCAAGCAGCAACTGGCACCCATCAAAGGGGTTCGCGTAGGGCAGATTTTTCTGGGTAACGGTTCCGACGAACCCATCGACCTGCTGGTACGGGCCACCTGTGTGCCCGGCGAGGATAACATGCTGATCATGCCACCTACCTATGGCATGTATGAAGTGTCGGCCGCACTCAACGATATTCCGCTGATCAAAGTACCGCTTACGCCCGATTTTCAGGTTGATACAGAGGCCGTTCTGGCCGCCATCACGGAAAAAACGAAACTAATCTGGCTATGTTCGCCTAATAATCCGTCAGGCAACCTGTTACAGGCTGATGCCATCCATCGGATTCTCGAAGCGGCCGATCATTCGCTGGTGGTTGTCGATGAGGCTTACATCGATTTTTCTAACGCGCCTTCCTGGACAACTCAACTGGACAAATACCCCAATCTGGTGGTCTTGCAAACCTTCTCGAAAGCCTGGGGACTGGCTGCCTTACGGTTGGGTATGTGCTTCGCATCGGAAGAGGTGATTCAGGTTTTGAATAAGATTAAGCCGCCTTACAACATTTCGGCACCTTCACAAACGCTGGCCCTGGAAGCGCTTACACAGGAGTCGAAAAAGGCCGATATGGTGGCCCAAATTTTGACGGACAGACAGATTTTGGCCGAAAAACTACGTTCTTTGCCGTCTGTGCGGGTGGTTCATCCGTCCGATGCCAACTTCCTGCTTGTTCAGTTTGATGACTCAAAATGGGTATTCGAGCATTTGATCGAGCAACAGGTTATTGTACGAGACCGGTCGAAGGTGAAGCTTTGCGAAGGCTGTTTACGTATTTCGGTAGGTACGCACGATGAAAACGAACGACTGATGGATGTCCTTCGACAGATGAACAGTACGCCAGTGACCTCGGAACTGCCACTTGGCACCGGCGAAGAGGCTACCAAACCCGAACTGGTGTCAAATACCTGAGCTTTCTGATCGATTGGTTGGTTACGTGGCGGGGTATCGGTAGTCTAAGTGAGACTAAAGCTTGTTGTATGAGAAAATTATTTCTGATAAGATGCCTGGCCCTGGCGGGCTGTTTGATGGCTACTCATGTAGCCTCTGCCCAATATAATAACTGGTCAATTGGATTCCGGATTGGAGAGCCTTCGGGCATAAATGTCCGTAAATATTTTGGTACTAATCATGCCTTCGACCTGAATATCGGCACGTATGGCGGTATTTACGGGACCAACCGGAGTTATCGTTCGGGCGATTATAAAACCGTTGGCTTAACCATTCAGGGACATTACTTATGGCATACAGCGCTCACGAAAAGCGAAAGTATCCGGGCCTATTACGGTTTTGGTGGCCAAATTAATAACCGACGGTACTATCCAGACTATCTGGCTGGCCAATCCGTTAATTATGTGAAAAGCAATATTTCCCTGGGCGGATCGGGTATCGGTGGGTTAGAATTCTTTCCCCCCAGTAAACCGTACTCCTTCTTCCTGGAAACCGGCGCGTACGTCGAACTCCTACAAGCCCCTTTCTTCCTAAGCTTAAATACAGGATTAGGATTGAGATATAATTTTTAAAGTAGTTAGGAGCGAGGAGTGAGGACCGGGCCGCCGGTGCGCTCCTCGCTCCTAACTACTAACCACTATGTTCAAAGTCTACAGTTCTTCGGCGGGGTCGGGTAAGACGTACACGCTTACCAAAGAGTACCTGAAACTGGCGCTTCGGCCCGATGCGAAGGACGATTATTTCCGGCATATTCTGGCGGTAACGTTTACCAATGCGGCTGCCAATGAAATGAAGAACCGGATTCTGGAACGGCTTGCCGATATAGCCGGAACCAAAGAGATGCCCCTGCTTGATGAACTGGTGGCTGAACTCTACGGTATGCCGATTGATTCGGATGGGTTTGAAATAGCTAAAGACGAACTTCGCCGGAAAGCCGCTTCGGTTTTTAAAACCATTCTTCACCGCTACGCCGATTTCAGCGTTACCACCATCGACTCGTTTACGCAACGCATTGTGATGGCGTTTACGGATGAGCTGGGGTTGCCTTATTCGTTCGAGGTTGAACTGGAGACTGATGAAGTACTCGAACTGGCGATCGATAACCTGATCGAAAAGGCCGGAACCGAGGAGATGGAGGAAATTACCACCATTCTGAGTGAATACTACGCCCATACGGCTACGGAAGGGAAAAGCTGGAATCAGTTGCCGGAAGTCCTGAAAGAGTTTGGCCGTAACCTGACCTCCGACCAGTTCTACGAATCTGTCAATGCCGCTCAGGAATTGTCGCCCAGTGCGTTACGAATGATTCGGGAGCAACTGATTCAGCACAATCAGCAGATCGAGAGCGATATTATTGGCTGTGGCCAGCGGGCATGGGAACTGATTACCAACGCTGGACTATCCGAAGCCGATTTTACCTACGGCATGAGTGGCGTAGCGGGGTTTATTAAAACAGTAGCTGAGGGTAATGCCCAAAAAGAGCCCGGTACTCGGGTGCATAATGCCATCAGCAAAGGCGAGTGGTATGGTAAAAAAACGCCCTTGCTGGTTCAGGGCATGATCGATGCCATGGTAGACGAGCTGACCGACTGTCTGACGCAAATCAATACCATTCGGGAAGAAAATGGTCGGCAGGTTACTCTGTTTGAATGCTTACTACCGCATTTGCAGAAACTGGCTCTGTTGAAGCAGATGCGGGTTGAGTTCGATGAACTGCTGCGCAAGGATGGGCGAGTGCATATTTCGGAGTTCAATAAGAAAATACTGTCTATCGTTGCGTCGGAGCCGGTTCCGTTTCTGTATGAACGATTGGGCGTACGGTACAATCACATCCTGATCGACGAATTTCAGGATACCTCCCGACTTCAGTTTGCCAACCTGTTGCCCCTGATTGAGAATGCGCTTGGTGGCGATCATTTTAATCTGGCTGTGGGCGATGGAAAGCAGGCCATTTACCGGTTCCGGGGGGGCGACATGGACCAGATCGTAGCCCTGCATCGCCGGGACTTGACAAGTCTGAAAGAAGCCCATAATCCTGAATCCTGGACGGCCGATCGAATCGAAATGCTCGATGGACATTTGCAGCCGGAAATGCTCAATACCAACTGGCGGAGCGCCGAGCCGATCGTTCGGTTCAATAACGATTTCTTTGAGTTTACGGCGCGTCGGTTTGAGCACCAGCATCCCAAATTGGCGGATGTGTTCGACCCAGAACAACAGTTTCATCAGATACCTTCGCCCAATGCCCGGCAGGCAGGTCATGTGCAGCTCGACTTTGTGATGAAAGAGGAAGACGCTGACAAAGACCTGACAACTCTGATGCTCGAAAAAACCATCGAGCATCTGGACCGATCACTGGCCGACGGGTATCAGTATGGCGACATTGCCATTCTGTGTCGTAAAAAATCGCAGGCAAAAGCATTAGCCAATGAACTGAACGCCCGTCAGATTCCGCTGGTGTCGGCCGATTCACTATCGCTGGAATTTTCGGACCCGGTTAAGTGGCTGGTAACGTTCATGCAGGTGTTGCAACGCCCCGATCAGCGGATGCTCCGCTACGAACTGTTGTATCTGTTTCATCGGGTGGTACAGGGTATTTTTCCTGATGATGCACTTACCGAGAAACTGCGGGCGGTAGCCGAAGGTCCTATTCTGTCGATGTACGACTATCTGGCTGAACAGGGCTATGCGCTGGATGTTTATGCATTGGGTCAGTTGAATCCGTATGAACTGGCCGAACGCCTGACAGCCCAGTTTGGCTTGTTCAATCAGGCGGAGCACAACCCATTTCTGTTTCGGTTTCTAGACGAGGTGTTGACCTTTAACCAGAAACGGAGCGGGCACCTGAGCGATTTTCTTCTGTATTGGGAAAGTGTACGGCAGAAGATTTCGGTCGAAGGCAGCACCCGCAATGCGGTGAGTATCCAGACGATTCACAAAGCCAAAGGGCTGGAATATCCGGTGGTGATTATCCCGTTCGCCAATTGGCGCGTTGAGCCCATCAACGACAGTACGATCTGGGTTAACCTGGATGGAGTCCAGACCAACGCGCTAACGCATTCGGCAGATGAAGGGCGACCGACCCGGCTCCTGACAGCGCCAGTCAATGCCACCAGTAAGTTGCGGGGAACACCCGAACCCATTGCGGCCCAGTACGAAGAGGAAATGACTCGTACGTTTCTGGAAAATATGAATCTGCTCTACGTCGCCTTTACCCGCCCTGTCGACCGGCTGTACGTGATCAGCGAAGCTAAAGACTTTGGGAAAGGGCCGCAGAACACCATTGGCCATTGGCTGCATGCATTTCTGCGTGATAGTGAGGTAGCGCGAAACTGCGGATGTGCCTGGCAGGATGGTGTGTATTCCTATCCGATTAGCTTGTGCGCCGATGTCTGGACACATAAAAAAGTTGACGAATCGCTGGAAGAAATTGTGCTGAACGATATTGTCAGCGGGCACCGGGGGCAGGATTTGCAGTTGCGCCGACTGGCCGACCGTATATTTGACGTGGCCACGTTTGAGCATACCCGCGAGCGCGATCGAAAGCTGTGTGCGGCCCTTAGTCTGATCAAAGGGCCGGAAACGATTGATTCGGTGCTCCGTCGACTTGTCAGCGAAGGCCTTGTTCGTAAAGTAGAGTGCGAACTGATGAAATATAACTTGCTGGCTATTATGTCGCACCCGGATCTGGTCGGTCTGTTCGATTCTCAATTGCGGATCGATACCGATCGGAGTATTTTGAGTCGTAAACGCATTCACGGAGCCCCGCACCGCGTCGTGCATTTTCCCGATGGGCATGTCGTACTGGTGCAATACGAATCGGTAGCAGTGGCCCCTGCGGGTTATGAGGTTGAGGAGGAAGCGGAACAAACTAAAAACCCGACCGCTTCTTTAAAATACTTTACCCGTCTTTACCGCGATATGGGTTTTGCGGAAGTGGAAGGACGCCTGGTCTATCTGGCTGAGAAACCCGAAGTAGTGCGGGTGTCATAAATGAAGAATGTTTAATGAATAATGAACAATGATGGAAGTGAATCAGAAAGTTTGGAAAGGAATGTATAGGAAGTGCCGTGTTTTCTCATCAATATTCATTGTCCATTATTCATTATTCATTAGCACTGGCTTTGCGCAGTCGCCTTATGATCTTCGTACAGGCCGTGAAGTCGGTTTGCTGGGGGCGGGGGCGGTTACGTTAGGGGCTTCGGTAGCCCTGACTAAGGCAATAGATCCGCTGACACCTGCAGAAATAGCATCGCTCAATCGGGGGGATATTAGTTCCTTTGATCGGAATGCAACTTTTCACTGGTCAACTTCGGCCGACAAACTGAGCGATGTGGCTTTGGTAGGAACGATTGGGGCCGCAGGTGTTATTGGCCTTGGTTTGCAACCTATACGGCAGGATGTCAAGACGGTGGGGGTGATGTTTATTGAAACGCTGTTGCTGGCCAATGGGGTTGGCCGAACCGTTAAGTCGGTCACGCAGCGAACACGACCATACGTGTATAACCCACTGGTATCGCTGGATGAAAAACTGGACCGAACATCTCGTCAATCCTTCTTTTCGGGGCATGCCACGAATGCCTTTGCCACAGCCGTTTTTACCAGTGAAGTATTCCGGCACTATTTTCCACATTCCAAATGGAAGCCCGTAGTATGGGTCGGAACGCTTGGGCTGGCATCGGCTACGGCTTTGTTTCGGTACGAAGCCGGACTCCATTACCCAACCGATCTGCTGGCGGGCGCTGCCTTTGGGTCGTTGGTCGGTTGGGGCATTCCCAAACTTCACCAGGTGAAGCAGCGTAGCTCGTTCGGGAACCGGCTGGATGTGCAACCGTGGAGCAATGGTTCAGCCAACGGAATCTATGTGCGCTTAGCCGTGTTTTCGCGTTAACTTTAAGACTATGTTGCTGGATGCTGTTTATCCGGCCTGTGTTTTTGACTGATGACTAAAATTACCGATCACATTAAAGCCGCAAACGGCAAGCCGATATTTTCGATTGAAGTCATACCGCCCATCAAAGGCGATAATCTCAAGAATCTGCTCGACAATATTGAGCCGTTGATGGAGTTCAAACCGCCGTTTATCGACGTTACCTATCACCGGGAAGAATACATCGAACGGCCCATGCCCGACGGGACCATTCAGAAAATTGTGACCCGAAAACGACCCGGTACGGTGGGCATTTGTTCGGCCATCATGCATAAGTTTGGCGTCGATCCAGTGCCGCATGTGCTCTGTGGCGGTTTCACCCGCGAAGAAACTGAAGACTTTCTGATCGACCTACATTACCTCGGCATCGACAATGCGCTGGTGCTTCGGGGCGATCCGGCCAAGCCATTTACAACCTTCAAAGCCAAAGAAAACGGCTACTCCTACGCCAGCGAACTCGTAGAGCAGGTGGCCAATATGAACCAGGGAATTTACCTGCATGAAGAGGATACGGCGCTGGCTCCCAGTGATTTTTGCATCGGCGTAGCGGCTTATCCTGAAAAGCATTTTGAAGCACTCGACCACGACATTGATTTTCATTATCTCAAACAGAAAATCGATAAAGGAGCGCACTACATCGTGACCCAGATGTTTTTTGATAATAAAAAGTTTCTGGACTTTGTGGAGCGGTGTCGGCAGGAAGGCATTACAGTACCAATTATTCCGGGGCTGAAACCGCTCAGTACGCGCAAGCAACTTCAGATTTTACCCAAGCTGTTCCATCTGGAAATACCGGAAGACTTGCGGAAGGCCGTCGAATCCTGTGAGAATGACCAGCAGGCCCGGCAGGTTGGTGTCGAGTGGTGTATCCAGCAATGTCGTGAACTGACAGACGCTGGCGCACCCGTCCTGCACTTTTATACGATGGGTAAGGCTGATAATATCATGAAAATAGCCCGTGAACTGTTCTAACGCATAGGGCAGTGGGGTAATGGCAGAGGGAAAGCAATGCTTAGCCAAACCGAAATCAACCAGTTTATTCAGGACGGATTTGTCCGAATCGATAACGCATTTCCTCGCGAACTGGCTGAGGCAGGTCGCGCTATTTTGTGGAAAGACACCGGTTGTGACCCGACTGATCCGACCACCTGGACGCAGCCTGTCATTCGTCTGGGTGGGTATGCACAGGAACCTTTTCAAAAAGCGGTCAATATGCCCCAGTTGCACGAAGCGTTTGATCAACTGGTTGGGAAAGGGCGTTGGGAGCCTCGAAACAGTTTAGGGACGTTCCCGGTCCGATTTCCAAGCCCTGTCGATCCGGGCGATACGGGCTGGCATGCTGAAGCGAGTTTTGCTGGTGACGATGGTTCCTGGCGGTTGAATGTTTCCTCCAAAGGGCGTGCCTTGCTCATGCTATTTCTGTTCTCAGATGTAGGACCTGAGGATGCCCCAACCCGAATTCTGGTCGGTTCGCATCAGGATGTGCCGAAATGGTTGCAACCGGCTGGCGACAACGGATTGTCGTTTATGGAGCTGGCTCAGCAGTTCGATGAGGCAACCTTGAATCGTCGGATTGAATTAGCTACGGGAAAAGCAGGAACGGTGTATCTCTGTCATCCCTTTTTGGTTCATGCGGCTCAGCCTCACCACGGTACCGAACCTCGGTTTATGGCCCAACCTCCTTTGCTGCCGGCTGAACCCTTACAACTTTACCGATCCGATGGCGCTTATTCCCCTGTCGAACAGGCAATACGAGTTGGGCTGAACTAAGAAACTCTAACGGTCGCTTCTTTCGCCGAATGGCAACGAGAAGCGACCGTTTGAGTTTCTTAGAAATGATTTTTGTTATGCGGCCAGATAATTGCCGATGCCGACAATGACGGTTGAGAGAACGACGGTCAGTATGCCCAGTGAAATCGTACGCATGGTTTTGGGATTAGAGCCTCGCCATTCGTGTAGGATTAGCCCCCATAGACTGCTGAAGGCAATAATAAAGGCCATGTGAAGTGTCCAGCCTGAGAACCGATACTCGCCCATTTTGCTGTCGCCCATGCCATAAAAGAAGAACTGAAAATACCAGGTGAATCCAGCCATGGCACAGAAAATAATATTGGCAACGATGGGGGTCGAGTAATTTGTGTAATCGGTGTAGGTGCGGTTTTTGATATTCAGGTAAATGGTCCAGACAGCGTTGGTTGTCAGACCACCTAGCAGAATAATAACCAATGCCGCATTGTTCATGTAGAGTGGGTCGGCGCCAGCTTTCACTGCCAGTTGAGCGATGGGTTGCCCGGCCGTTTGTCCGAAGGCAAAGCAGGCGCTCATGATGCCCGAAAAAATGGCAACCATAAGCCCTTTCCGAATATCAAACTCGGCAATGACTGCCTTCTTTTGTTCTTCCGTTAGAGAACGTTCTTTCATCATACCCGCAATGCCGCAGATCGAAATACCCAGTACACAAACGCCCAGTCCCAGCATAATGACTTGTCCGGAAGTAGTGCTGATGAGTTCGCCAAATTGACCCTGCCAGATAGGCGGAACCAGAGTACCAAAGAATGCACATAACCCGAGTGTAACCGCCATGCCAAGCGATAAGCCCAGATAGCGCATGGCCAAGCCAAACGTTAGTCCACCGAAGCCCCATAAAACACCCCAGAAATAGCACCAGAGGACGGTTTCGGTTGGCGCCTGCGCCAGTACGCCGAACAGATTAGGAACCGTCAGTGAGCCTAAAATAAGTGGTGCTGCTACCCAGGAGAATAACCCGCCGACGAGCCAGTAACTTTCCCAGGCCCAGCCCTGAACTTTTTTATATGGTAGATAGAAACTGCCGGAAGCAAACCCTCCCAGCGCATGCAGTACAACACCCCAGATTACAGCCACGGTTTTTTTAAAATGATGAATGATTAATGATGAATGATGAGAAGCCTGTTCCGGCAACTACAAATCACGGATTTTAACAAATTTATCCTAATTTGATCCTCAAACTTACCTGCTCTCTCCTGTATGGCAGTATCTTGTCATTCTATTGTCATTGATGGTCATTCGTAGTCATTCGGTAGTTATTGCTCACGGATGACTATCAATGAAAATAGAATGACAATTAATGACTACCACATGACTATCAATAACTAACTATTGACTTCCAGTCGAAAAAAAGAATCTCTTTTATAACAGGAGAGTGCATGACACAGGAGAAAACAAATAAAACGTACTTTGCCTTAAAAACAAGATTTCGGAAAGGAACTACTTACAATTTATCTATGAATACGACGCAAGCGTTCAACTACGTTAGCTATCTCTGGGATGAGCAAAAAGCCGCAGAACTCGCGGGTGATGAAGTCGCTTTGTTTATTTATCGTTCCAACCTGCTCGGTGCTGACCTGCGTCTGACGAACTACGCCGGTGGGAATACGTCGGTAAAGCTGATGGAAACCAATCCATTGACCGGTGAACCTGTCGAGGTAATGTGGGTGAAAGGCTCAGGTGGCGACATTGGTACGCTTACCAAAAAAGGGTGCGCCAATCTGTACGTTGAGCGGTTGCATGCCCTGAAAAGTCGCTACCGTGGTCTGGAATTCGAAGATGAAATGGTTGGTCTTTTTGATCACTGTCTCTTCGATCCGAAATGTGCAGCGCCATCCATCGACACGCCACTGCACGGACTATTGCCATTCAAACACATCGACCACCTGCACCCGGATGCTCTGATTGCTATTGCCGCCAGCAAAGACGGTGAAGCGATCATGCACGAAATCTGGGGTGATCAGATGGCCTGGATTCCCTGGCAACGTCCTGGTTTCGACCTGGGCCTGAAGCTGGAAGAAGCCGTTAAGAAAAACCCGAACCTTCGGGGTATTATACTGGGTGGACATGGTCTGTTTACCTGGGGTGCCACATCGTACGAATCATACATGAATACGCTGGAAGTGATTGAGCAGGCATCCGAATACCTGCATCAGAACTTCGGCAAAAAGCGTCCGGTGTTCGGAGGAGTAGCTGGTCAAAGCGAAACGCCGGAAACCCGCAAAAAACTAGCTGCCGCTCTGATGCCAACCCTACGTGGACTGGCTTCGAGTTATCGGCAGATGATCGGCCATTTTACCGATGATGAGCGGGTACTGGAGTTCGTAAACTCGAACGATCTGCCTCGTCTGGCTCGCCTGGGTACAAGCTGCCCCGATCACTTCCTGCGTACCAAAATCCGTCCGCTGGTTCTCGATCCTGAAAAACTAACTGGTGACGACAGTGTTGCCTATCTCGGTCAGGCTTTTGCTGATTACCGCGCCGATTATACGGCTTACTACGAACGTTGCAAACACCCCAACAGCCCCGCCATTCGTGATACGAATCCGGTGGTACTGCTATGGCCAGGCGTGGGTATGATGACCTTTGCCAAAGACAAGCAAACGGCTCGGGTGGCTGCCGAATTCTACACCAACGCTATCAACGTCATGAAAGGTGCCGAAGCGGTATCGGACTACGTTGGACTGCCTGAGCAGGAAGCGTTCGACATTGAGTACTGGCTGCTCGAAGAAGCGAAACTCCAGCGGATGCCCAAGCCGAAGCCACTATCCGGTAAAATTGCCCTGATTACGGGTAGTGCGGGTGGTATCGGAAAAGCCATTGCTAAGAAGTTCCTTTCCGAAGGCGCTGTGGTCGTCATCAACGATAACGATGCTGACCGTCTGGCGGGTGCTAAAGAAGAATTCCAGAAGCAATATGGCAAAGATGCTTACGCGGCCGATCAGTTGGACGTAACCCAGGCTAATACCATTGCGGCTACGTTCGATACGGCGGTACTGGCGTTTGGTGGTGTCGATATTGTGGTGAACTGTGCTGGGTTGAGCATCTCGAAGCCAATCGAAGAGCATACCGAAAAAGACTGGGATCTGTTGTACGATGTGCTGGTAAAAGGTCAGTTCCTGGTTACGCAGAAAGGCGTTGAGATCATGCGCAAGCAGAAACTGGGTGGCGATGTGATCAACATTGTTAGCAAAAACGCGCTGGTATCCGGCCCGAACAACGCAGGGTATGGTTCAGCCAAAGCCGCTCAATTGCACCTGAGTCGCTTAAATGCTGCCGAGCTGGGTAAGGATCATATCCGGGTGAATGTGGTGAATCCTGACGCTGTTATTTCGGATTCGAAAATCTGGGCAGGTGCCTGGGCCGAAGGTCGTGCAAAAGCGTATGGCATTACAGTGGAAGAACTCCCTGGTTACTATGCCAAACGCACCTTGCTGAATGAGATCATTCTACCCGACGATATTGCCAATGCCTGCCTGGCCTGCGTAAACGGCCTGCTGGCTAAATCAACCGGTAATGTCCTGAACGTAGACGGTGGCGTTGCTATGGCGTTTGTTCGGTAATAAGGCCTAGACAAGTGGTGTCGGTTTCTTAAAACCGACACCACAATTCAGAAACCACAAAAAATTATCAGCCCACAAATTTATTTGTGGGTCAAAACGGTAGTTTACGCGTCATTTTCAACCGTTTTAACGGTTTTGAGAGCTAGCCAATATCGTCAGTTGGTAACCCATAATGCATCATAAACCTCCGGTATTCCTCCTGATAGCTTAGTTTACGATGGTGTTCCTCCTGATTTTGGATATAAGTTCGAACGCGCGGAACATGAGACTCACTAACTGAAAACGCGCCGTAACCAGTTTGCCAGGCAAAATGCGTCGCGGTTAGTTTAGCCTGATTAAACGCATGTGAACTGCCTCCTTTTAGTTGTTTCAGCACGTCGGCTATAGACTTTTTGGGATTGAGCAGGAAGAGAAGATGAACATGGTCGGCCACTCCACCAATACAGTCAACAAAGCAACCCAGATTAATTAGTTGGTTCCGTAGTTCGATGTGTACAGTTTGCCGAATGACCGGAATGATTAATGGTTGACGGTCTTTGGTCGAAAAAACAGCGTGGACCCAGAGTTTCGATTTGGAGTGGCTCATAGGAAAGTGGAGAAAACCGTTAAAACGGTTTGACGAATTGATTAACGATTTTATGAACCCACACATAAATGTGTGGGCTGATAATTAGACGGATTATCCAGATCGTGGATACCTATAACTTGTAAACCTTTATGCAAATCGAACGCGAATATATTGCGGAGTATAACCAGTCGCAGTTGGAAGGGCACCAACGGAAACTGTCGTACTGGACACAGGAGGTCGCTAAGGCGGAACCCATTATTCAGAAACTGATTGACTTTCAGATTGCCATCCCTAGCTGGGCGTTGGGCACAGGCGGAACCCGCTTCGGACGTTTTCCGGGTGGGGGAGAGCCACGCTCGCTTGAAGAAAAAATTGACGATATTGGCCTACTACATGCGCTGAACCGGGCGAGCGGAGCTATTTCCCTGCATATCCCCTGGGACATCCCAACTGACCCACAGGCGATCAAGCAATTAGCCGCTAAACACGGACTTCGGTTCGATGCGGTCAATTCCAATACCTTTCAGGATCAACCCGACCAATCGCTGAGTTATAAATTCGGTTCGCTCCAACATACTGATGCAGCCGTTCGGCAACAGGCTATCGACCATAATATCGAGGTGATCCGGCATGGCGTGGCACTAGGTTCTGATTCGCTGACGGTCTGGTTGTCAGATGGTTCGTGCTTCCCCGGTCAGTTGAACTTTCGGAAAGCCTTCGACCGGACGCTGGGAAGTCTGGCCGAAATCTATGCCGCTTTGCCGGACGACTGGAAGATGTTTGTCGAATACAAAGCCTTTGAACCAAACTTCTATTCGATGACGGTTGGTGACTGGGGTAGCAGCTTCCTGTATGCCAGCAAACTCGGACCGAAAGCCTATACACTGGTCGATTTAGGGCACCACCTGCCCAACGCCAACATTGAGCAGATTGTAGCCATTCTGTTACATCAGGGTAAACTGGGTGGGTTCCATTTCAACGACTCTAAATACGGCGACGACGACCTGACTGTAGGTAGCATCCGGCCCTACCAACTGTTCCTGATTTTTGCTGAACTGATCGACGGGATGGATGAGCGTGGTATGAACCATGCTAAAGACCTGGGTTGGATGATCGATGCCAGCCATAACGTAAAAGATCCACTCGAAGACCTGATCCAGTCGGTCGAAGCCATCCAACTGGCGTATGCCCAGGCATTGCTCATTGATCGCGAAGCACTGGAAGAAGCCCGCGAAGCCAACGACCCTGTTCGGGCGCAGGAAATTCTGCAGGAAGCGTTCCGTACCGATGTGCGTCCGCTGGTAGCCGAAGCGCGTCGGCGGGCAGGCGGGGCCCTGAACCCACTAGCCCTGTTCCGCAGCCTGAACGTCCGTCAGCAACTCATCGGTGAACGTGGTGCCAAAACCGTAGCAACGGGACTTTAATCAATTGTGAATGACTGAATGATAGAATGATTGAATAGACTCACGCTAGTTATTTATTCACCGCGACGGCGAACCGTTCATTCTATCATTCAGTCATTCAATCATTCAAAATTGACTATGAACGTTGTTGCAATTTTTGACATTGGGAAGACCAATAAGAAGCTGTTTCTGTTTGACGAACAGTACCGAATCGTTTGGGAAAAATCGGAGCAATTTTCAGAGGTACCTGACGAAGACGGTGACTTGTGCGAAGATGTAAACTTGCTTCAAAACTGGGTAACCACGTCGCTGGCCGAGGTGATGGCCTTGCCGGACTATTCGGTAAAAGCCGTTAATTTCTCCACCTATGGGGCCAGTCTGGTCTATATTGATCAGAATGGACAAGCGTTTGCTCCCCTGTACAATTACCTGAAAGCGTATCCTGGACCGCTTTTGCAGCAGTTTTTTGCGAACTACGGTGGCGAAACGGAATTGACTCGCCAAACGGCCTCGCCTTCGCTGGGGAGCCTGAACTCGGGCCTTCAACTGTATCGATTCAAGCACGAACAGCCGGAACGGTTCGCAAAACTGGCCTATGCACTTCATCTGCCGCAGTATGTAAGTCACCTGATTAGTGGCTGGCCTGTTTCCGATCTGACCAGCATCGGCTGTCATACCATGCTCTGGGATTTTGACCGGCAGCAATATCACAAATGGGTAATCGACGAAAAACTGGACACGCATCTGGCACCCATCGTTCCATCTGATTCGGTTCAGGGAACAAATGTAGAGGGACGTTCGGTACAGGTGGGCGTTGGCTTGCACGACAGTTCGTCGGCCCTGATTCCCTATCTGGCGTCGTTTCAGGAACCGTTTGTGTTGATCTCGACCGGTACCTGGTGCGTGAGCATGAATCCGTTCAACAACCGCCCACTGACTCCCGAAGAGTTGCAGTACGATTGCCTGAATTACATGCACTACAAAGGTCAGCCGGTAAAATCATCCCGCTTGTTTGCCGGATATGAGCATGAGCAGCAGGTAAAACGGCTGGCAGAGCATTTTCAGGTACCAGTCGATCAGTATAAAAAGGTAGCCTACAGCCCAGCGACAATCGAGCGATTACGTCATCAGCATAGTCAGGTCACAACAGGCAATGATGCGAAAGGCGATCAACTCCTGTCGATGAAAGGGTCATTGTTTGGGCAACGGAAATTAGCTGATTTTGCCAGCTACGACGAAGCTTATCATCAACTCATTCTCGACATTGTATCACAGCAATTGATTTCGACGAATCTCGTTCTGGCCGGGTCGCCTGTGAAGCGAATTTTTGTAGATGGCGGCTTTAGCAAAAATCCCATTTATATGAACCTGCTGGCGATTGCCTTCCCTACCATCGAAGTGTATGCCGCATCGGTGGCCCAGGCATCGGCGCTGGGAGCTGCCCTGGCCATTCACCAGCATTGGAATGCGTGTCCACTGCCGGGCGATTGTGTTGAACTCAAAAAATATACTGCTCAGATAATTGCTCATTAATCCGTTGCTTCAAGTTTCATTCCGATCATTCAGTCACCTCTTTGGCCTGGGTGAAATGGTCAGGATGAAACGTTGACTTAAAAACTATGAAACGCCCACCGCTAAGCTACCGGCTTGCCCTCTTATTTTGCTTAACGACACTAGCTGTTCAGGCACAGAAGCTACCGGCTAAAAAGGAAATTCTGGCCAAAATGACGTTGGCCAACGAATACTTTATGAAGACCTGGCCCGATCCCGGCAAGGAAATCGTGACCAACAAAACCCGACCCAGCAACATCTGGACACGGGCTGTCTACTACGAAGGGCTGATGGCACTGTACGGCATCGATAAACAGAAGCCTTACTACGATTACGCTGTCGAATGGGGGGTAAAGCATAATTGGGGGCTTCGGAGTGGGACCAAAACCCGAAATGCCGATGACCAGTGCTGCGGCCAAACGTTCATTGATCTCTATGCGATCGATCCTAAACCAGAGCGTATTCGCGACATCAAAGCATCGATTGATGCAATGGTCGCCAGCGATAAAATCGATGACTGGAACTGGGTCGATGCCTTGCAGATGGCCATGCCCGTCTTTGCGCAGTTAGGCGTACTGGAAAAAAATCCCGCTTACTTCGAGAAGATGTACCAGATTTACAATTACTCGAAAACGAAGCATGGCGGCAATGGACTATACAATCCCGAAGATCATCTATGGTGGCGGGATAAGGATTTTGTACCTCCCTACAAAGAACCGAACGGACAAGATTGCTACTGGTCGCGAGGGAATGGCTGGGTGGTGGCAGCGCTGGTACGTGTACTCGACATTATGCCCAAAGACGCGCCACATCGTGACGAGTATCAGAAGACGTATCTGGAAATGATTAAGGCCCTGGTGCCCCTGCAACGCCCGGATGGATACTGGAATGCAAGTCTGCACGATCCGACAAATTATGGGGGTAAGGAGCTTACGGGAACCGCTTTGTTTGTGTACGGTATAGCCTGGGGTATCAATCATGGTTTACTCGATGCAAAGACGTACCGACCGACTATTGCCAAAGCCTGGAATGTCATGGCGACCGAATCAGTACATCCGAATGGCTTTTTGGGCTATGTACAGGGAACCGGCAAAGAGCCCAAAGACGGACAGCCTGTTACCTACGACAGCAAACCCGATTTCGAAGATTATGGTCTGGGTTGCTTTCTGCTGGCCGGAACAGAATTGTATAAACTAAATTAGTTTACAGTCTTCTGTTTCCTGTTTTCAGTTAGCTGACGCAGAAACCAAAACATCAATGCGTCAGCTAACTGAAAACAGGAAACAGAAGACTGTAAACGGAATAAAAATGGAAGAAATAGCCTTTACGATGAAATTGAAGCCTGGCGTTGAGGCTGAATATCAACGGCGTCACGATGAAATCTGGCCTGAGTTGTCACAGGTGTTGACTGATGCTGGTATTCGTGATTATTCGATATTTCTGGACCGATCGACCGGGACGCTCTTTGGCGTGCAGAAACGATTGCCGGGTCATACTGCCGATACCTTGCCTGAACTGCCTGTTATGAAACGATGGTGGGCGTATATGGCAGACCTGATGGATACAAACCCCGATAATTCCCCTGTATCCATTCGGTTGGAGCGGGTCTTTCATATGGAGTAACGCTGCCTGCGTTATTTTGAGTATTCATCCTCGCTTACTTTCTCCATCCAGGTTACTACTTGGCCATTGACTTCCTCCTGAATGGCTATGTGGCTCATAGCCTTCGTTGGTGAAGCACCATGCAAGTGCTTTTCATTCGGTTCGAACCAAATGACATCTCCTGGATGAATAGCTTCAATTGGGCCACCCTCGCGTTGCACCCAGCCCATGCCCGAAACAATAATGAGCGTTTGGCCGGCAGGGTGAGTATGCCAGGCCGTTCGGGCGCCGGGTTCAAAGGTAACCAGTGCTCCAGCCCCTTTAGTTGCCGCCTTTTTTGAAAATAAGGGATCAATTCGTACATCCCCTGTAAACCAGGCCTCTGGCCCTTTGGCAGAGGCTTGTGTTCCATTCTTAATGATTTCCATAACTCTTTTTGATAGCGATATAAATTAGTTGCCTTGCCAGCTACTCGTAAATATCCTTGGTTGCAACTGACGTTGCCCGTTCGAATACTATGGATTGAACGTTCACTTACAAAGCCTTGACAATCTTTGCCGGTACACCCGCCACCACTGTATTCGACGGCACATCCCGGCTCACCACCGCTCCGGCTGCTACTATGGAATTTTCGCCAACGGTTACGCCCGGCAAAATGGTTGCCCCTGCTCCAATCCAGGCATTTCGTTTAATGACGATAGGGGCCAGCAGAAGAGTTTTACGATCAGCAGGGTCTAGTGGGTGGTTCTCGGAGGTCAGCTTGGCACCGGGACCAATTTGCACATCGTCTTCAATAGTGATGCCGCCAATGTCGAGAAACGAACAGTTGTGGTTGATAAAGATGTTTTTACCCAGGCTGATAAATTGGCCGAAGTTGGTGTAAAACGGCGGGAACACCACGGTTGATGGGTTTATTTCGGTGCAGATGATGTCACTCAACCGGGAGCGAATCTGGTCAATATCAGTAGCTGTGGCGTTCATTTCGACGCATAGCTTTATGGTCCGGGAAACGACGGCACCAAATTGAGCATACTCGGGATCGTCTTGTCGAAGTGGCTCTCCGGCGCGTAATCGTTCAAAAATGCTTTTTTTCGGGTGTTCGTTCATCGCGCAGATTCGCTTTCATTCGTTACGGTTAGTTGACATGCCTAAAGGTCTTACTGAAATAGTAGGCCAGCATCACATTCCACATGAAATCCTGGTTGCCAGGGACATTCGATGTGAAGGTCTGATTAATGGTGCCCTGTGCCGTAAAAGGAATGCCTTTTTTAGCAAAGATGGCAGTACCGGTAAAATAACTCCCCTGACTACTATCGACGTATAACAGATATACAGTCGGAACGAGCGTCAGCCTAAAGTCGCCACCTAGTCTGATATTTGAAACGACATTGTTCAGGAAGAAAACGTTGGTATTTTGTGGACCATGGTTTTGCAGCCCACTGCCATGCAGATACACGGCTCCAATGCTCCAATTGGGTGTAATCTGGTAGTTGGGTACAACTTCTGCAGCCGCAAACCGTAGCATTTCGGTAATTTCATGATCAGTGCCATTTTCGGAAATGATTTTTTTTACCAATGAAAAGGCTGGGTGTACACCCACCCGCAAACTGAACCGCTTTTGCTCGATCAGCCGATACCGGAGCCAGAAAATAAAACCGCCTTTACTGGCATCTGGCACAAGGCGAATGTCGGGGTCGAAGCTGAACCGTTTCCTGCGCCAGTACAAGTTCATGATCAAGGCGGGGTTATTCAACGAAAAGGTTGGTACGATAGAAAAACCATTGTTCGTAAGGCCAACAGAACCTGAAAACGTCGAGACGCTTTGGGTGCTGTCGGTAGTTTGTCCAAAACCCGTTATGGATGAAAATGCTAAAAGTAAGGTAGTTGAAACAATAATGCTAGTCCTCATTTACAGTGAATTACGGTGGTTGTTTGATAAGTACACACAAAATTATCCAGTACCTATTTACTGGCTTTTATACATTTTACGGTTTTATCTACCATTTTTACGGTTACCAGAATGACCCACCGTTTTGGTCTGTAGATTTGATTAAAAACGAGGAAGATGATCGTCTACGATAGCCTAAAAAAATACAGCGATACATTCAATAACAAGACGCTGCATCCGCTCATCAATCTGGTGGATTTGAGTAAGTCTGACCCATTGAAACGAGCCCGGTTTACCTTGGGTTTTTACGCCATTATCATCAAAGAAACCCACTGTGGCGACTTGCGGTATGGCAACAGATACTATGATTATGCTGAGGGAACTGTTGTCTTTTTTGGACCGGGACAGGTTATTACGAATGAACCAGAAGGCGAAGTCCATCAACCCTATGGTCAGGCGCTCATTTTTCATCCCGACCTCATCAAAGGCACGAGCTTAGGCCGGCAGATTCACGACTATTCGTTTTTTAGCTATCAGTCCAATGAGGCTCTGCACCTTTCTGATAAAGAGAGAGAGACGATCAATGCTTGTTTTGAAAATATTGCTGCTGAAATCGACCAAACTATTGACCGACATAGTAAGCAATTGATTGTAGCCAATCTTGAGTTACTGCTAAAGTATTTTTTACGATTCTATGACCGCCAGTTTATCACCCGTGAACACGTGAATCGGGGTATAGTTGAGCAGTTCGAGCAGAAGTTAAACGACTATTTGTTGAGTGAAAATCTGAAAATCAATGGCGTTCCGACCGTTGCCCACTTTGCTGATTCGGTACATCTTTCGCCCAATTATTTTGGGGATTTAATCAAGAAGGAAACAGGTAAGTCGGCCCTTGAATACATTCAGCTCCATTTGATCGATCTGGCCAAAGAACGAATTTTCGACACCAGCAAATCGTTGAGTGAAATCTCGTATGAATTAGGTTTCAAATACCCGCAGCATTTTACCCGATTTTTTAAACAAAAAGTAGGTGTTTCGCCCAATGAGTATAGAGGGTTAAGTTAAGAGCCTGTTTTAAACTTTATATAGTTGAGCACTAATTGGTGTGCATTGTCATCCCGAGGAACGACAAAATAGCCATAGAAATAAAAGTTTAAACAGGTTCTATGTTTTATGTTGCATAACCGTAAGCCACGCTTACTGCCCAATAGTTTTCATCAGGCAATAAGCGTGGCTTACGTGTAAATTAGATGGTTGCGGCCTTAATCAGTGTAATTCAGCGAGCCATTGTTGGGCAAACGCACGAGCTTCCATGACGGGGGTTTTACCCAGCCGGTACAGGAATTTCCACTCGGCAGGTTTGCGTTGGTAAACAGGGTTCGCAAATTCCTGCTTCCGACCCATTGGAATCAGCCGGGCTTCAAAGTCAACAGTTTCGGTCAGAATAATAAAATCCTGCAAGCGTTTTTTTAGTTGAGGGCGGAAGTCAGCATGGGCGTCGAATTCGGCTTTCTGCCGACGTTGTTGCGCCAGGCGATCTTTATCGACTTCAGGTGTGGCAGTCTGTTGATCGATGTTGGCACCTGCCTGCCGCTTCAGTAATGCCAGATACTGTTTTTTGCATTCGGCTGGGGCCAGATTGAGCACTTTTTTCAGTTCGGCGATGTGTTGCGCTTTGCTGGTCCGTTCACTACCCGAGAGGGACCCCAATCCCTGTTCTTCCTGCGCCAACTGGCTCCTGATAGCCATTTGTATCATAGCTGGGTCCATACCGGCAAAAGCCTGATCAAGGGTGCCAAGCTGGCTTTTCATAGCCGATCGGTTGGCTTCATTGTCCTGCTTCTTCCGGGCTAAACTTTCGTCGGTATATGATTCGTCGTATGGATAATACGTCCGTAGGTCCTGTAGCCAGGCATCCTTAAAATTCGAGGATTCCACATACGCCCGAACCACTTTTCCCAGTGCCCGAACCGTAGTGGCTCGTGACGATTCGGGAATCCGACGGGCCATTTGCCGCATCGAGCTGGTAGCGTTAAAAAAGAACCACTGGGGCTCTTTCAGATTAAGCAGAACATCCTGTCGGAGCTTACCGGTTTCGATGCTTAGTTCAGACATAACGTCGCTAACGCGGGCGGCAACGAGCCAGAAACTAGCACTAAATAGGGTGAGAAGTATAATGTGTTTACTAGTTTTCATGAGCGGTTAAAAAAGAGAAAGGTTCGGGTAATACTCGTCGTTTGACCATGTAAAGTTGATTCTGGAGTGGTCGCTAGAAAAGGGGAATTGGCATCAACCGACAATAACGGGCATTGAGTTGAGCGATCTGGCCTTTGAACGGATGTACTCCGTGCCAACAAATAAGGGCTTCCCAAGCAAAACAGGTAATTGATTGACGCCGTAGCAGTACAAAGTTTGGGCTGGGCTACCCGGTTCAGTTTCAAAGGTCACCTGACAGTGATTCATGGCCGCTGGTATTTTGGTAAATGGCCAGGGATGACCCACCTGCGCTACTGTTAAGAGCCCCGCATCATTTCCCAGAATCGACAGCTCGGGCGATGGCGCAAACCGACGGAAGGTCGGTAGACCAAACCGCTGCATCAACTGACGGGTCGTGGTTGGGGTACATTCGGTTGCTATACCCACCTCACTAATTCCCTGAAACAGATCATCGACAGTCAGGTTCGGGTTGAATAGAGACAAGTCGTTGCGGCTGATGAACTTCACCAGATTGCCGTTGTTGTCGTGAAAGAAACTGGCCCGGGCACGCCAGGTGGGCAATTCGACAATCTCCTGTCCTTTCGTTGTTAGATAGTTCAGCGGATAGCTGTGGAGGCAGACTTCCAGCATCCCCACTGGCACATTGATGGCAAAGTGATAGGGGGCTACCGGCTCATCGACGGCCCTGAAAGTCAGGCGGGTCCAGCCCACCTGAACTGTCAGGGTGTCGACCGATTCAGCGACGATTGACAAACCAAGCTGCCGGTTGTAGAACGCCCGCGTACCCAGAAGGTCGGTCGTATAGAGTTCAAGAGCAACAATTTTCATGGCGAACTTACTGATTGACAACCGACTTTAACGTCACTGTTGTGGTTGATTGCTTCCCATATTCGGTAGCTGTTTTCTCGATTTTCAAGCCAGCGGCCGATGCGTCCAGTACTTTCCATTCTGATACAGCGCTGGCATCCTTGTCGCTTACGATGCGGATGGTGGCCGTTTTCTCATTGTACGTCCAGTGGCTGGGCTTCGCAACAACCGGCAGCGACTCTTCCGATGAACAAGACAGCGTACCTGTATTACCCGATACTTTACCGTTTTCTTCAAAGGTCAGGGTATTGTCTTTGTCGCAGGGGCGGAGAAACGCCATCAGATCAGTATCGACTTTACCGTCGCCATCCAGATCAATGGCTGGGCTAACCTGGAAGGACGCCATACTCAGGTTTTTGCCTACGAAGGCCAGGCTTTTGCTGTTGGAAGGTAACTTGTACGATGCAGCTGTCAGAATAAACGTGGCGGCAGCAGCCATGAAGAAGGTGTTAAAGGCTTTCATTGTATTTGTTGTTTTTGATTAAAAAAGAGGCTTCTGATTACTTGTTGTTGTTTACGTTGCCGGGTTGGCCTGACAAAGTTGGTGTCCGAATAGAGGTTCTCCCACAGGCATGGTTGTCAACCGGAAAAAGACTCGGATGAATTGATGCGAAAGGCGAGTCAACCGTTCATACCTATACCCGTTCTAATCTGTTTGGATTTTATCGATCTACTATCCAGGTCAAGTCCCGCTTGGCCTATGAACCAATTTCAGCGGCCAGGCGGGAGCTTTGCCCGGATAAATCAAATTCGAAAGTAGGTAGGGAAATCGGTGCATAGTCGGCCCAAAAATCGGCGTAACTACGAGGTGTACGCCCAAGGACTTCGGTGCAGAAGGCTATATCGTCGGGCGATATTTTAAACCCCTGTTCCTTCATTAATTGGTAGGTTTTCCGCCAGTCCTCAACGAGCCAGGTAGCAAGCGATTGATCTGTAACGGAATAGGGAGTGGTCGTTTCCTGTAGTCTGCTGATGAGATCGACGGGTTGGGTTTGAGTAAACGACTGAGGACTAACGACTGGAATAGACTGGCCGTTAAAGTCATCGGTGAGGATCGCTTTAATCGCTACGTCGGCCACATCACGCGCATCAACCCGATTGACATCGTTAGCATCAACTGGCTGAGGGGGAATCCCATACGACGCGATGGACGAACCGATGGCCGGATCATGTTGATAGACGAGTGTAGGGCAGACCATTACGTACTCCATTTCGGTTTGCATCAAAACATTTTCGATAATGACTTTGGCCTTTAGGTGCGGTATCTGGCGAACGCCATACTGGCTTAAATAGACCATTTTACGAACGCCAGCGCGTTTAGCTGCGGCAATAGCATACTGACCCTGCGCTCCTTCGGTCGGGCTGCGCTGATTGAGCAGAGCTACCGTGTCGATATCGTTGAAGGCTTTTGGTAGTGAGCCCGGTTGTTCCAGGTGCCCTACAATCGTTTCAACGCTTTTAGGAAATAGGGATGCCTGTTCAGGCGATGTGATCAGTACACGGACTGGCATCTTTTGTTGAGCTAATTCGGCTACGACCAGGCGGCCAATTGTTCCGGTTCCGCCAATGACTAAGATTTTCATAATTCACTAGTTGTTGTTTATGCGTAAAAAAGAAGAGTTGCTAAAGCATTTGTTGTATGCCGTTCAGGAATTGTAAGCCACTTGCTGACTGGCAGGACAAAATTGCGTGGAACCGGCCCAGTGAGCTATTGTAAGTCAGATCAACCGGAAAAAGTGATTCGTGAACTGGGCGATACGACCCGTAGAACATCACTGGGTAGTATGCGTATAAGCTGGGTCTAGCGGCTTCGAGAACCGGACAGTCGCGGACAAAACTGTACGATTTCGGACAGTTTATACGATTGTAAAAGTGTCCTTATTGCCTGTAAATGGCCTTTTTTACTTCTGGCAAGGCATTTGATTTGCAAAATTATAACTAATCATGTCAATCAGAATAAAGCTATGCGCAGGGCTTTTTTAGGCGAGTTTGAAGAGATTGTCTTGCTGGTGGTAGCGGCCTGTCCGGCCGAAGCCTACGGCGTCACGATCTGGGAGGAGCTTCAGCAACAGACCGGCCGGTCAATTACCATGAGTGCTGTCCATGCCACCTTATACCGGCTGGAAGAGAAAGGGTTTTTGTCTTCTGTCATGGGGGGCGCTACGGCCGAACGGGGTGGACGCCGTAAACGCTTTTTTACCTTGACGGCTATTGGCGTCCGAGCCTTAAACGATGTTCAGGAAGTGCGCAGCCGACTCTGGCAGGCCATTCCACCCGGAAAATTTCAATTAATAGGTTTTTAAGGGTATGAAAGCAACCCGCCGACCTCCCCGCTGGGCCGATTGGCTGCTGGAAAGCTGCCTGTCGCCCTACCTGCTCGAAGATGTGCAGGGCGATTTACATGAAGTGTTCTCTAAACGCATCGATCAGGTAGGGTTAGCGCGTGCCCGACGCGAATACAGTTGGGCGGTGCTGCATTACCTGAGCCCATTCTTTTTCAAACCGGCTCAATCGGCCCGAAGAACATCCGATTATCCATCTCCTTCTTTATTAAATCTGAGTATGTTACGTAATTACCTAACCATTGCCCTGCGCACACTGGCTCACAACAAGGCCTACTCCATCATCAACGTCGTTGGATTAAGTATTGGTCTGGCGGCTGCCATGCTGATCATGCTGTACACGAAAGATGAAGTCAGCTACGACCAGTTCCATGCGAACAACCCGCATATCTACCGCATCACCAGTCGGGAATACAACTCGGCAGGCATACCCGAGTCGTTTCAGCCTTATACCGGTATTTTTCAGGGACCTAAGTTTACGGCTGGGGTGCCCGAAATTCGGTCATTTGTCCGATACCAGTCCAATCAGCGGGATATTAAAGAAGGAACGGATGTAAAAAGTCAGGAAGTGTTTTATGCTGATTCCTCTTTTTTTACCATTTTTTCCTTTCCACTTTTAAGTGGAAACCCTGCAACAGCTCTTCGCCAACCCAGGTCAGTAGTGCTTTCGGAAGAGATGGCTGAGAAGCAATTTCATACCACTCAGGCACTTGGGAAACTGATTTTTCTGAAAGAAAAAGATCAGTTTGAGCCCTACACGGTAACGGGTGTTGCGGCAAAATGCCCGCAGAATTCTTCCGTCAAATTCGACGTATTATTGCCGATGGAGGTGTCGAAAGAGGAGTATGCCCTAAACAATAACTGGTTTAGCGTCTTCCAGAATACGTTTGTCGTGCTGAGTCCAACGGCCAATATATCAGCCGTCGAAGCAAAAATGAACCAGGTTTATCAGGCCGATGCTCAGGTGAGTATAAAAGAGATGGCGGAGAAGTTTGGCAATAAAAATAACGTGAAATACGCACTTCAGCCATTCACCGACATGCATTTGAGCAAGGAATTGCCGGCCAGCAATGGCTTGGTGGACGAGAGCAACCCTATGTTTTCCTACATCTTATCGGGTATTGCGCTATTCGTACTGTTGATTGCCTGTATCAATTTTGTCAACCTGACCGTTGCCCGGTCGTTGAAACGGGCCAAGGAAATCGGTATCCGAAAAGTAGTGGGCGGAGGCCGTACGCAACTGACGTTCCAGTTTCTGGGCGAGTCGTTTCTCCTGTGTTTGTTCGCCTTTGTGTTTGCTGTAGCGCTGGTTCAACTGGTGTTGCCTACGTTTAATCAACTGGCCAATAAAGCCCTGTCGCTTTCCTATTTGTTCGATGCACGGCTGGTGACTGGCTACGTACTACTTTTTGTCATGACGGGATTGCTTGCGGGGTTTTATCCGGCACTGGTCTTGTCCAGCTACAATCCCGTACAAACGCTATATAGCCGCTTCAATCTGTCGGGTAAAAATTACCTGCAAAAAGGTCTGGTTGTGTTACAGTTTGCGTTGGCATCGTTTCTGATCGTGACAACGCTGACCATTTATTCGCAGTTTAACTACCTGACCAATACGAAATTGGGATACGACGATAAGAATCTGGTAGTGGTTGACAAGTCGAATTTGAAACGGAATGAGGTTAGTTTGTTGAAAAAAGAACTGCTAAAATTGCCTACTATTGTCGAGGTAGCGCCGAAGAACCGGGGATTCTGGGGAACGGTGGCCAAGGTGAACAATGGTGAAAAACAGCTCTCGTTTGCCTATGAAACCGTCAACGAAAGCTACCTGCCCCTGTTTAAAATTCCGATTCTGAAAGGGCGTAATTTCTCACCCGATTTTCCGAGCGATTCTATTCAGTCGGTGTTGGTCAACGAAAGTTTTGTGAAAGAAGCGGGCTGGAAAAACCCCATTGGGCAGGTTGTCGATTTCTTTGCGTACGAAAAGCCGGAGAAGTTCATCGTGATTGGCGTGGTGAAGGACTATCATTTCGTACCGCTGAATCAACAGATCCGCTCGCAGTTGTTTACCATGCGGCCCAAAAACGAATACGGGAAAGCCTTCATCAAAATCAAACCCAACACCGAAACTGCCAGCCTGAAAGCCATCGAACAAACCTTCAAGCGGTTGTTCCCCATTAGCCCGTACACCTATAAGTTTCTCGATCAGGAAAATTTGCGGAAGTATGAATCAGAAGCAAAATGGAAGCAAATCATGCTATTCGGGGCTGTCCTGACTATCTTCATTTCCTGCATTGGGTTATTTGGGTTAGCCACGCTGTCGGCCGAACGACGTACGAAGGAAGTAGGCATTCGGAAAGTACTGGGCGCATCGACGTCGAGCGTTGTTCAGTTACTCTCGTCCGATTTTCTGAAGCTGGTTTCGTTCTCGTTCGTCTTTGCTTTCCCGGCCGCCTATTACGCCATCGACAAGTGGCTGCAAAACTATCCCTACCGCATCGACATCAGCGTATGGACATTTGCACTAGCGGCTTTACTGGCCATACTAATCGCCTTTTTAACGGTTAGCTTCCAGTCTATAAAAGCGGCCCTTACCAACCCGATCCAGAGTCTACGGGCGGAGTAGGATTGCAGTATGGCTACTCAAGTAGGTTCCTTTATTTCAGAGTTAAATCGCGTCCGATGAGGGACACCGATTGTCCGTTAATGGACAGTAATTTACTTGATATTTTGCAAAACAGGCCGTTTCTGATTTGAAATGGCCTGTTTTGTTTATTGGCAATAGATTTGTACGATAAAATATAAACTAATAACCTAAATCCATGCGCCGAACCTATTTAGGTGAATTTGAAGAAATCGTCTTGTTGATGGTGGCCATTCTTGATGGAGAAGGCTATGGCGTTACGGTGAGCCAGGCACTGGAAGAACATACCGGGCGAATCGTCACCTTCGGCACTGTTCATAACACGCTGATTCGATTGGAAGAAAAAGGGTTTGTGTCGTCGTATCTGGGTGGGGCAACTACGGAAAGGGGCGGTCGACGCAAGCGATTGTTTCGGGTTACGGCTCTGGGTAGCCGGGCGCTTCAGGAAATTCAGCAACTGCGGCAGGAACTCTGGCAAATGCTGCCGCCAAGCACCCTTCGACTGAGTGGTCTATGAACCCGATGCCTCAGCCGAATCGCCGGACCCGGTCGCCGGATCGTCCTCCTCGTTGGGCCCACTGGCTGTTGACCAAACTGCATCCAGAAAACACGCTCGAAGAAGTCGAGGGTGATCTGGATGAACTATACGATTACTGGTACCATCGGGCGGGGAAAACACAGGCCACCCTGCGCTATGTGCTCAATGTGGTGTCGGTACTGCCGCCTTTTGTCCGCCCACGGCACCAAGTGAAACAACAATATGAACAACCATCCAGCCTGCATCCAAACATGCTACGTAACCATTTAACGATCGCCATCCGTACGCTCAAACGGAACAAACTCTACACCGCTCTCAATATGGCGGGGCTTACGTTTGGCATCACCTGCTTTCTGCTGATCGGGCTGTATGTGTTTGACGAACTCACCTTCGACCAGCAGCATAGTCGCGCCGACCGAATTTATCGGGTTATTGAACATAAAAATGTAAAAGGAGAAGCAACGGTTATTGCGGCAGGAAGCTATAAACTGGCCACCGAATCCAGGAAAACCATTGGTGAAATTGACAATACAACCCGTATGATGCGCATGGGTCGTGCCAACCTGATCAATCCTGAAAACCCGGTTAATTTTCAGGAAACCGTAACGATTGCCGATGAAAATTTTTTGAAAATATTTGATTTTCCGCTGCTCTCGGGTGATAAAAATACGGCACTGAAAGAGCCAAATTCAATTATCATCAACGAAGACCTGGCCATACGGCTCTTTGGTAAGACGCAGGCAATGGGCGAAATGCTCAAGTTTAATTTTATGGATGCCCCGCTAAAAGTAACGGGCATTTTGAAAAATCATCCGCGCAATTCGAGCTTCGATTTCAATTCGGTCATGTCGGAGTCCTCTATGTATAAGGCTGAATTTTTCAAACAAACGGTGGCAAGCGATTGGGCATCGTCGGACTTTTCGATCTATGCACTTTTAAAACCCCATACGAATCCGGAAGTGGTTTCGGCCAAACTGACGAAGCTTGCCCTGACTAACGCCAAGCTGGAAGTAGGAACCCGTCTGTCGTTCAGTCTTCAGGCGCTGAATGAAATACATCTGTACTCAGAAGACATTACCGATGGAGCCAGAAACTCAAATGTGGAAGCCATAGCCCAGGGCAATCCGTTTTACCTGAAGATTTTCGCGGCCATTGCGCTTTTCGTCCTGTTTGTGGCCGGAATCAATTACATGAATTTGTCGACCGCCAGAGCTTCCAATCGCCTGAAAGAAATAGGTGTTCGAAAGTCGATTGGGGCTGAGCGGAGCAATCTGATCTATCAGTTTCTGGTTGAAGCGTTGCTGATTACGGGTATTTCATTGCTATTGGCTTTGGTTCTCGTCAATGTGATATTGCCTTCCTTCAATCATTTTGTCAATAAACAACTAACGCTTGGCTTCCGAACCGATTACCGAATATGGCTCACGGCTATCGCTTCGACCATCTTCTTTGGGCTGCTGTCGGGTAGTTATCCGGCTTTGCTACTGTCGGGGTTCAAGCCAGTTCTATTGCTGAAAGGCATGAAAATCAACCAGCGTAGTAGTCTGAGTTTACGAAAAACCCTGGTGGTCTTTCAGTTTGTAATCTCCACCGTGATGATTATTGGCACCATTGTCCTCTATCGGCAGGTACAGTTCATGAATACGACCAACCTGGGTTTCAATAAAGAGCAACTGGTGGTCATCGATGTCAACACCAGTGCGGCTCGGGAAAAGTTTAAAACGATAAAGGAGGGTATGTCGAAAATTCCGGCAGTAAAGACCGTGTCCGTAACCTCCCGCGTACCCGGTGAATGGAAAACGATTCGGACGGTTAAAATCAACAATCAGGGCATTCGCGAGGAACCTAAAATTGCCTACCTGATTGGCGCCGATAAAGACTTTCTCAAAACCTTTGAAGTTAACCTTCTGGCTGGACGAAACTTTGTCAACCCAAGCGATTCCACTTCGGTGCTCCTGAATGAAACAGCCGCACGCATACTACACATAACCGAACCGTCTGGTCAACTGGTTGAAGTTCCGGCCATGTCGTCGGGAGGGGAGTTTTCGCCTGTTTTGATTGATAATATGCCTTTCAAAGCCCGGGTCATTGGTATTGTGAAAGACTTTCATTTTCAGTCATTACGCGACAAGATTGAACCATTGGTACTGGCCTATAACCAGAATCCGATTCAGAGTATCGACTATTACACGGCTCGAATAGAGGCCAACGGTATACCCGAAACGCTGGAGAAGCTAAAAGCCGTCATGGTAAACGTCGATCAGGATGAGCCATTTGAATATCATTTTCTGGATCAGCAACTGGCGCGTTTTTACCTGGAAGATTCCCGTCGACAAACCCTATTGATCTGGGTGGCGCTAGCTTCCATTTTCATCTCCTGCCTGGGGTTGTTTGGCCTGGCTACCTATTCGGCAGAGCAACGTGTCAAAGAAATCGGTGTTCGTAAAGTACTGGGCGCTAGTGTGATGAGCCTGACGGCATTACTATCCAGAGATTTCCTGAAGCTGGTATTGATTGCCAATGGGATTGCCTTCCCGATAGCCTGGTGGGCGGTTGATACCTGGTTGCAGGAGTATGCTTACCACATAGACATCGACTGGTGGATGTTTGCCCTGGCGGGCGTTTTAGCCATTACAATTGCCTTGCTGACTGTGAGCTATCAGGCCATCAAAGCGTCATTGACGAACCCATTGACATCGTTACGATCAGAATAAACGTGTAGAGAACAGTGCGTAGATGCAACGATACTTCGCGTCTACGCACCTGATGGTTTATGGATGAACAACTAGCTGACGCATAGGAGACGCCAGGTATGGCTGTAACGGCGGACCGGTCTTTACATAAATGAAACTCATGAAACCGCCCCGCTTTGCCCATTGGCTGTTGACCAAACTGCATCCTGCGAACACACTCGAAGAGGTAGAGGGTGATCTGGATGAACTATACGATTACTGGTACCATCGGGCGGGGAAAACACGGGCCACCCTGCGCTATGTGCTCAATGTGGTGTCGGTACTGCCGCCTTTTGTCCGCCCACGGGAATCGAATGAAGAGTATTATCAAACGCCCTCAACCCTGCATCCGACTATGATCCGCAACTATTTAAAAATCGCTTTCCGAAACTTGCTGCACAATAAAGTCTATTCTGCCATCAATATTGCTGGATTGGCTATTGGTATGATCGGCTGTATTTCGATCGGGCTGTTTGTGTGGGACGAATGGAAGTTCGACAAAACGATTCCTGATGGTGAAACTATTTACCGCATGTATACGGAACGAACAAAAGACAACACAACCACAAAAGCAGCGGTTGTGGCTCCAGCTTATGCTAGTTTCCTGCAACAAAACTATCCTGAAGTTGATACCACAACCCGGATCTTGATGGCCCCAGACCGATTTTTGATGGAAATCGGAGCACAGAAAAACTATGAAGATAAAGGGTGGTTTGTGGAGCCATCGTTTTTCCAGGTCTTCGCTTTGCCCTTGGAAAAGGGGACGGTAGCAGGCATTCTGGATGTGCCAAGGTCAATTGTGCTTTCCAGCGACCTGGCAAAAAAGTATTTTAGTGGGGAGAACCCCGTAGGTAAAACCATTAAAATCAATACGGTCGATTATACCATAAAAGGCGTACTGGCACCATTGCCCGATCATTTTCATCTGGATTTTCATTTCCTGATGTCTTTCTCCAGCGCGGGTATACCGCCGAGCCGAATGGAACGGTGGACCTGGAACCAGTTTTTTACGTATGTAAAAGTGAAGCCTGGTACCGACATTGACCGTGTACAGAGCAAGTTCCAGACCTATGTAAAAACTGATATCATCAAACCCGGCGACACGGTCATGCTGCCTTTTTTTCAGCGACTTCACGATATTCATCTTGGCTCAGCTGATTTTATATTTGACAATGCCATTCGGGGAAATGAAAGTTATGTTAATGCGTTGATGATCGTTGCGCTGTTTGTGCTGGTCATTGCGTGCTTCAATTTTATCAACCTGGCTACTGCCATCTCGTTCAGAAGAGCCAGAGAAATTGGTGTACGGAAAGTGGTGGGTGCAGGACGTCGGCAACTCGTCTTCCAGTTTTTGGGCGAAACGGTTTTGGTTTCCCTGATAGCTTTGCTCATCGCGGTGGTCATTTTATTTATCGTTGTTCCGGCATTGAATCGATTCACCGACAAAGCGATAGCCTTTAATCCGTTCACCGATCCGCAGTTGGGTTTGCTGCTGTTAGGGGCAACCTTGCTGGTAGGGCTACTGGCGGGTAGTTACCCAGCATTCATCGTATCCGGTTTTCAGCCGGTAAAGGTGTTGAAAAATAGGCGGCTATCGCTGAATGGCACATCCTGGTTCCGACAGGGGCTGGTTGTTGTTCAGTTCGCACTGTCGTCTCTGCTTATTATTTCCACCCTTGTGGTGTTCCGGCAAACTCAGTATATGAACAATAAAGAACTGGGGTTCAATAAAGAACAACTGATCTATTTTCAGGCGCAGGGCGACGTAGCCGGAAAAGGGCTTGAAACGTTTAAGACTGAGCTAAGACGCTCGCCCAATGTGCTTGCTGTTACGTCCGGTTATGGCCTCCCGGGCGATCAGTTTGCCGGAGATGGGGTTACCATCCCCGGTAAGAATGCCGAAAAAGAATATTCCGTAAACATGTTTATCGGCGACCATGACTACTTAAAAACACTGGGTCTGCAACTGATTGCCGGTCGGGATTTTTCAAAAAACATGTCGACCGATGTACGGGAAGGGTTTATCATCAACGAAACGGCTGTTCGGGAGTTTGGCCTGGGTTCTCCCCAAAAAGCGTTAGGCCAGCGGATAAACTGGCATGAATGGGCACCTGCCGACACAACAGAGCCGATTAAAAAAGGAAGGATTATAGGCGTAGTTCGGGATTTTCACTACAAAAGCCTGCATGAAAAAGTGACAGCAGCGGTGATCCATATGGTGCCGCAGGAGCTATTTAAAGTGGCTGTAAAGGTTCGTGAAGCCGATATGCCTCAAACGATAGCCTATATCAATACGGTGTGGAACCGATTCTCTCCCAACTTCCCGCTGGATTATAAGTTCATGGACGAGACCTATGGGAAAATGTATAACACCGAAGAGAAACTAAGCGATTTGCTTTGGGTATTTGCTGTCCTTGCCATTACTGTCGGTTGTATGGGATTATTCGGACTGGCTGCATTCAGTGTGGAACAGCGTGTTAAAGAGATCGGAATTCGGAAAGTATTGGGAGCCAGTGTTCTTACCATAATGGCACTCCTTTCGAGGAATTTTATCGTGCTGGTTTTCCTGGCTTTCCTCATCGCTGCACCTGGAGCCTGGTGGGCTATGGGTAGTTGGCTGAACGATTTTCCGTACCGGATTTCCATCGACTGGTGGATTTTTGCTCTGGCTGGATTACTGGCGATTGGTATTGCCTTACTGACAGTCAGTTTTCATAGCATCAAAGCCGCGCTGGTGAATCCAGTGAAGAGTCTACGAGCGGAATAGGAGGTGGAGATAATTGAATATAAATTTGACTTTTGTACTGTAAAACGTAAAGACGTGAACATCAGACTTTTTCTACCCCTTGCCTTACTACTCTTGTGCCATGGTTTAAGTTCTGGACAGAATCAGGCAATGAAGCTACCCATGACCAGCACAGACGGGCTACAACCCGTTCATGTGGTGGTATCGACGGAGAACTACCTTGGCAAACCCAGCATTCGAGTGGTCGATGCGGGCAACAATACATCGGATTTGGCCTGTGCCAAAATTAGAAATCTCCGTTTCCAGAATGGAACCATCGAGCTCGAACTGGCCGGTAAGACCTTAAAGACAGCAGGTGAGTCGGCTCGGGGGTTTGTGGGTATTGCTTTTCGAATTGCTGACGATGATTCCAGGTTCGAGTGTATCTACCTGCGTCCGACCAATGGTCGGGCAGACGACCAGGTCCGGCGAAACCATTCCGTTCAGTACATCTCTCATCCCGACTTTCCCTGGGAGAGAAGCCGGAAAGAGACCCCGGAAAAATATGAAACGTATGTAGACCTGGTTGCTGGAGAATGGACGAAGGTGAAGATTGTGGTACAGGGCGATAAGGCAAAACTTTATGTACACGGAGCCGCGCAACCTACGCTGATTGTCAACGATCTGAAGCATGGGGCAGCGCAGGAAGGTGCCATTGGCCTCTGGATTGGTCCCGGTACCGATGCTCATTTCGCCAGCCTGACCGTTACCCCTGGTAATTAAATTATACAACGTAAAAAGATTATGTTGTGTCGGCCTTAGAATTGCTCATGACTAGCGAATAGGATATGAAAAATTCAGACAGTACCGATCCTGTATTCCGTGAAACTGTAGAAGCGATTGATGCGGGCGATATAACCAATTTGCACCGATTGCTGGAAAGCCACCCCGACCTCGCAGGCCAGCGCTCGGACGTTCCGGCTGAAGGCTATTTTAGCCACCCCTACCTGCTTTGGTTTATTGCCGATAATCCGATTCGAAATGGGACATTACCCGCGAATAGTGTTGATGTCGCCCGGTTACTCATTCAGGCGATACGGGAGCACGCATCCGAAAGTTTTCAGCATCAAATCGACTACACACTAGGCCTTGTTGTAACTGGTCGGATTCCACGAACGTGTGGGGTACAGCTTGACCTAATGGATGTTTTGATCAATGCCGGAGCTACACCGGGGCAGGCGCATGGTGCCTTGGCTCATGGTAATCTGGATGCCGCCCGCCATCTTATAAAACGAGGTGGCGAATTGACCCTATTAACAGCCATTTGCCTGAACCTTGGTGAGGACGCTCAACGATTAGCACACATGTCGACGGTTACAGATCGTCAAATCGCCCTGATCGGTTCAGCATTCTATGGCAAAGCCGATTGGCTTGCTTTTCTGATCAGGCTGGGGGCGAATGTGAACGGATATATCGAACCATCCAGTGGGTTTCATTCCCATGCAACGGCTTTGCATCAGGCTGTATATGCCGGATCGCTGGATGCGGTGAACGTGTTGGTTGAAGCGGGTGCCCGTCTGGATCTGGAAGACCGCATCTATCACGGAACCCCGTTAGGCTGGGCTATACATATGCAGACAGAAGATCAGGATGAAAGGGCGAAGCACACGTATGCCGAAATAGAAGCTTATTTACGCAACAGAATGGATGCATAAATACGAGCAGAAGGCATTGGGGGAAGGGTTTAGGATTAATGAATAGAAAATTCAGTATTGGCTTTACCCTATGCTCCAAGCCCTTACCCCAATGCAAAAAAGAAAGCCAGACGACGCGAGGTCACCTGGCTTTTGTTCGCTTAGTAGAACGGTAATTACTTAAAATCAGATGCCTTTCACAGCACCTCTGTCTACCAGCGACTCATGTATATATAACAAGGCGTAGCTGGTATTGTTTAAAGAAAGTTGATTTTTTTCCAGTCGCTAATCGGTTCATACCAGCTATGCCCGGATTCACGCAGCGCTTTTTACACTTCACCCAGGCTGACCTTGAGCACAGGGAGACACTGACCGTACATTCGTCGTAGGAAAATAAAACAACAACTGCGATGGATACCATACTTGCTTATATTGATCAGATTGTGTTAAGCCTGTGCTTAATCTTGACGGCATTTAATACAGTCCGACTAGTTCGTGGCGCTACCGTGCCTTTGCGGACTGTGCCTGCTGCCCTGGTCGTTTTCGGGCCAACCGCTAACGCGACTCTAATGGGGGCCGGGCATTTGTTCGAAAACAGCTATCATGCTGCCGAAAAACTCTATGCGGGCACCTATACATTTGATTTTCGGCAGTATTCGCTGTTTCTGATGGGAGGGGTACTAATATTTCTGAGCCTTTATACGCTTCGGCAACTTGCTGACTGGTTTAGTGGAATTCCGGGTAGTCAGCGAAAGGCGGTGCAGGCTACTCTGGCAATTATTGTGGTCACTGCACCTACCTTCGCGTTTACGCCGATCGGGATTCTGCCTACCTTGGTGAGTGTGATTTCATTACTGGCTCTTCCGTTCGTTAAGAAACCACGGATTGTGAGTATACCTACGCTGGCTACAGCCTCCGTTATAAGTACGAATGAACCAATAGGGTAATGCTTCTATAAGTCGTAAAAATGAAGCTGTACGGGTTGTCCTGCAATGGACATTAGCTGTCCGCCTACGGACAGGGAAACGCGATTTAACTTTATAAAAATGCCCCTGTACGTTAATCAGGCTGTTTCATAAAATCTGGTAACAGATTTGTGCGTCGATCTGGTAAAATGGTCTGACGTATGCTAAAACGCTATTTGCTCCAGCTTGGCCGAAGGCTGGTCTACGATAAAACATACTCGGTATTGAATATACTCGGGTTAGCTGCCGGGCTGACCTGCTTTGCCTTTATTGCACGTTGGGTCCAGAACGAACTCAGCTACGATACGTTCAACCAAAACTATGATCGAATTGTCCGTTTAACTACGACTGAAAAGACCGAAACGGGTCTATCGGAATCGGCTCGGACGGCTGCGCCAATGGCTAAGGCACTTCAGCAGGATTATGCCGAAATTGAAAATACGGTTCGGCTGGAGCGCCGGGAAGAAATTGTGCAGCATGATAACAAGCAAACGCTTCAAGCCGGTATTATCCTGACAGACCCGTCGTTTTTCGACGTATTTAGTTATACGTTAGTCCGGGGCAATGCAGCTACCGCCTTGACGGAACCGTATTCGGTGATTCTGACTGAATCGACGGCCAGAAAGTATTTCGGCAAGGCCGACCCGATGGGGCAATCCTTGCTGATTTTCATGTACGACAGCACAGGCCAGGGAGCCAATTATAAAGTAACCGGCATTACTCCCGACCCACCTGAGAATGCCCATTTTACGTTTTCACTAATTGGGTCGTTTAAGACCATTGAGGCTGTCCGCCCTGAAGTATTGACCGCCGAGGGGTGGGGAATGAATCGATACTACACCTACCTGTTGCTAAAGCCGGGTGTTGATGTGCCAACATTTTCTGCAAAAATCGCTCAGTTCTATTCCCGATATATTGGCGCTCAATTGGCAGCTCGGTGGAATAAATACGTTTTTCAGCTTCAGCGACTGAGCGAGATTCATCTTCATTCGCATCTGGAAAACGAGATTGCAACGAACGGCAACATCAGTCAGGTCTATATTTTTTCAACCATAGGCCTTTTTATTTTACTGTTGGCCGGTATTAATTATACAAATCTGGCTACGGTCCGTGCTATTGGCAGGGCTAAGGAAGTTGGCGTGAGGAAAGTGGTTGGAGCGGTTAAAACTCAGCTTATTGGGCAGTATTTAGGCGAATCGGTCGGGATAGCAGTTATTTCCCTATTGCTGGCGTTGCTGGCTTCTACATTTATCCAGCCATTTTTTAATCAACTTACGGGCAAAAACCTGTCACTTGTAGCGTCGCTTCAGTTGATCGTAATGCTTTTCGGTGTTACGATTTTCCTGGGGCTACTTTCAGGTGTTTACCCTGCTTTTGTATTGTCGGCCCTCAGACCGGTCAGTGTATTGAAGGGGGCGTTCAAATCAGGAGCTAAAGGTGTTGTGCTGCGTAAATCGCTGGTCATATCCCAGTTTGTCATTACGCTGTTGCTGATCACCAGTATTGTTATTATCTACGCCCAGATGACCTACGTCAAACATAAAGACCTAGGGTATTCCAAAGATGCGTTAGTGTTTTTACGACTCAACGGTAATGCCGATGTCGTGAAAGGCTACAATGCGTTTAAGCATGACCTGCTAGCTAGCCCGCTGGTTGGGGGCGTCGCTGCATCCCGGTCGGGCACAGACGCCTTTGAAGCCGGAACAATGGATCGGAAGGGAAAATCCATTCAGTTAAAGGCGGCCAGAATTCAAATTGACGCTGATTATCTGGCCGTGTATGGGCTAAAACTGATAGCAGGCCGAAATGTGATTCCGCATGCTCCTGGCGAAACGACCAAAACGATCCAGCAAGTCATTCTGAATGAGTCCGCTGTCAAAAAAATGGGCCTTTCGCGGGTCGAAGCTGCCATTGGTAAACCATTTTCGCTGGAAAACGAACCTGGGGTGGTCGTTGGCGTGGTTCGTGATTTTCATTATCGCTCGTTGCAGCATGCCATCGAGCCCCTGGCGATGGTGTTACGGGATACTTATTTTACAAAAATCACGCTGAAAATAGCTGAGAACGAAGCGCATGAAAGCCTGGCCTATGTCGAAAAGGTTTGGGCTAAACATTTCCCGGTGGCCTTATTCGATTTCGATTTTGCCGATCAGCAACTGGCAGGAGAATACCGGAACGAAGAACGGTTTGCGAATATAATTCTGACTTTTTCGATTTTGTCGTTGCTGATCGCGAGCCTGGGGCTGTATGGTCTGATTGCCTATTCGACAGCGCAGAAAACCAAGGAAATTGGCATTCGTAAAGTGCTGGGTGCTTCGGTAAATAACGTTTTACTACTGTTGTCCAGCGACTTTTTACTGTTGATACTGCTGGCCTGCCTGATTGCCATGCCAATGGCCTGGTATCTGATGACCCAATGGCTACAGAGTTTTGCCTACAAAATAACCATCGACTGGTGGATGTTTACCCTATCTGGATTGCTGGTATTCGTCGTCGCCTTAGTAACGGTTAGTTACCAAACCCTGAAAGCCGCGCTAATGAATCCGGTAAAGAGTTTGCGCAGTGAGTAATGGAACCTAGCACGGTTCAGGACAGGAATTGATAAAAGTGTACAGCAAAAATTTCTGAAAGGGCCTGACAACGTAAAAAGGTTACGTTGTCAGGCCCTTAGCATTGTGTGTCAATAAGAGGAAGAACCATGACACTGGAAAAAACCGTACCGATCCTGTATTCTGCCGATGTAGCACGGAGCCTGGCCTACTATATCGATGTGCTGGGCTTTAGCGAAAAATGGGAGTGGGATAATCCACCTACGTTTGGGGGAGTCGTGAAAGATGATGTCGAAATTTTCTTCTGCAAAGAAGATCAGGGGCATCCAGGAACCTGGATTTGCCTGATGGTGGATCATGTCGATGCGTATTACGACCAGATAAAAGCCAACGGAGCCACTATTTTATCGGCTCCTGCTGATGAGCCCTGGCAAATGCGGGAGATGTCTGTACAGGACCCCGATGGTCATATTCTACGCATTGGACATCGAATCGAATGTGAGCCAGACGTATAGATACAAAGCATGGCTCCACTACGGTCTTTCACTCGCCGTTATAACTCAAAACGATTTGGGGCTAAATCAGGATTAATCGACTTCCATGACTATTCAGATCGACAAAACATCAGAAGACGAAATAGTACCGTTTCGGGTGTTGTTTCTTCAGGAAGTTAACTGTCAGTTTGTATGCAACAAGTGCCACCAGTACGGCTGGGCTGATGTGTATCTGTTTAGGATCGACAACGTGAAAGTGGGCTATGGCGCAGTCTGGGGAACCGACCGGCGCGAAGATCGGGACACGATTTTTGAGTTTTATGTGCTGCCCCTTTACCGGAGGTTTGTGAATGCGATTTTTCCGGAATTCTGTTCAGTTTCTGGAGCTACGTACATCGAAAGCCAGACCAACGATGCCTTGTTAGTGGCCATGACGTATGAATACGCCCAATATATCCATGCGGAGGCTAGTCTTTTTGACGATCAATTAACCACCAGCCTTACCGTTTCGAATGTCGTTTTTCGCCAGCGTACGGCCGATGATGTAGAAGCAGACGATCAGAGCTCGTATGTGCTCGAACAAAATGGGACTATTGTGGCCAGTGGTGGATTGATGCTCAATTACAACTTGCCGTTTGCTGATATTTACATGCAGGTAAACGAGCCGTTTCGGCAACAGGGCCTGGGGAGTTTTCTGGTACAGGAACTAAAAAAAGTGGCCTATCTGATGGGACGAGTGCCAGCCGCGCGCTGCAATGTAACGAACCAGATTTCGAAGGCTACACTTCAGAAAGCTGGCTTGCGTGCCTGTGGGTTTAGATTAAAAGGAATCCTTATTAAAAACGACCAATGAACGAATCTCAACTGTCTGTGCGGACACTGATACGACACAACGAGTTGGCTAGGCTCAAGGAGTTACTTACCCAATACCCCGAGCTGGCCAACGAAGGACTTCCATATGATGAACAAAATACGACGAAAGCTCACCCGTTGCACCGAATCTGTGATGGGGTATGTGATGGCTCCTATTCCGATGACGAAGCCGTTGAACTGGCAACACTGTTTTTAGACTTTGGCGCTAACGTCGACGGGAGCGGGTTGGTCGATGGGAAGGATTCCCCCCTTACCGCTGCGGCCAGTTTACGGGCTGAGAAAGTCGGACTGTTGTACATCGACCGGGGCGCTACGAGTCAACATGCAGGTTGTTATAGGGGAACGGCTCTGCATTGGGCGGCCTGGGTGGGGCTCGATAAGCTGGTGCAACGATTAATTGAGAAAAAGGTAGCTATAAATCAGCGATGTACTGCTTTTGATGGAACACCACTCCTGTGGGCCGTGCATGGGTACGTGTTTGGGGGCGAAGCGAATCGACACCATCAGATCGACTGTGTTCGGCTCTTACTCGCTGCTGGCGCGGATAAAACTATACCGAATAAAGAAGGGGTAAAACCCATTGACATGCTGGATGCGCAGGAGTTGGAAATGAGGCAGGTATTAGTCTAACTTTATCGCTATTGGATCGTATGCGTCGACGAGAGTTTCTACTAGAGAGTAGCCGGGCTTCGCTGGTTGCTGGCCTGACTCCACTTGCCGTTTGGCGAAGCCCGAACACTAGTACTCACGAAATCAAAATCGGCAGGGATTGGCAACTACTAATTGCCAATTTGAAGAAACGAATTCCCCGATTCATGCAGGAAGCCAGGGTTCCGGGGCTTTCGATGGCGCTGGTTCAGGACGGGAAACTGTGTTGGCAGCAGGGTTTTGGGGTTAAGAAGGCTAGTTCGAAAGAGCCGGTTACAGTCGATACGGTATTTGAATGTGCGTCGATCAGCAAAACGGTCTTCGCCTATGCCATACTGAAACTCTGTGAAAAAAAAGTGATCGATCTCGATACGCCACTGACCCAATATGCAGCGAAACCATTTCTGGAAGGAGATCCCCAACTGAAATTAATTACGGCCCGGCATGTACTCTCTCATACAACAGGCTTCCCAGAGATTCGTTCGGGTGATACCCCGTTGAAAATCTACTTTAAACCCGGCGAAAAATTTAACTATTCGGGCGAAGGCTATTACTACCTGCAATCAGTAGTGACGCATTTACTGGGAAAGGAAGACCGGACGAACTGTTCCCAATACGAAGCAGGTATGACCGTCTGCGCTACGGATTTCGATCTGTTTATGAAACGGACGCTTCTGCAACCGTTCGGTATGAAATCCAGTGGGTATTTGTGGCGTGCTGGTTTTGAAAAACTCGCAGCCCAACCGCATGATGTGAACGGGAAAGTCCTGGTGAAACCAAAGCCGATGGCACCCGATGTGGCCCGGTATGGAGCGATGGGTGGCTTACTGACCACCTGCACTGATTACGCCAACTTTTTGATCGAGGTTCTGGCTCCCAAACCGGCTGATGCGTTTCGGTTGACAAAGGCGTATCATGATGCCATGTTGCGTCCGCAAATTAAGCTGAAGGAAGGTGAGAAAATTGATGGGGCTGATGGCTGGGCGTTGGGTTGGGCCATTCAACAGCGGAAAACAGGTGATGTTATCCTGCACTCCGGTGGTCAGTCTGGCTTTCGATCGCTGACGATGGGATCCGTAAGTCGGAAATCGGGTTTTGTCATGCTGACCAATAGCGATAATGGCGGCAGGGTTATTTTTCACCCCGAACTGGAAGCTATATTAAATCCATTGCTGGCCGGATAACGCATGAAAATCAGCTTTGCGCTACGAAGTATATCATAAAACAAGGGCTTATAGGCAATCGTGTACCCTTGGAGCGAGTTAAATTCGTCAGTCTGGCATGAGCTGCATTCAAAGGCCTAGTCTGGGTTTTCGGCTTGCCGCATCCGTGGGCTTTTGATTTCCTTTTTGCCCAGCTTATACGAAAATGTCAGTCTGATATTCTGGTTTTGATACCGATACGTGTAGTGTTGGTAGAACGAAGCGGTCGTCGTTTCTTCATCGATAAAGGTGTAACGGGTGAAGGGGGTATCCATGCGCAGGCTCAGATTGAATCGATCATTTGCTGATTTTTTGCTGACCGTCAGGCTGTAGTATTTCCAGCCAGTGCGTGAACCTTGCAGATTGATAGAAGCCACATCGAAGAAGCCGTAAACATCCAGGCTATAACCTTTGGGGAGTTTTTGGCTGTAATTGAGCACCCATTGGCGCATTAGCCCAGCGTTGGAAAGTTGCAGGACCGGACTTGTCAGGTGCACATACTGTAGTGTCCAGGTGCTCCCTAAACTGATTGTAGGAGTTGGTTTCCAGTTGAGATAAATCGATGCGCCAACGCGCTGATTATGGCCGATGTTTTGCCAGGTGGTTTCGAATACACCGTCGGGCCGAGCCGTTCGGATCGTTTCGATGCTGTTTCGGTTGTGGTTGTAAAACAGGGCAATATCAGTAAACAGCTTTGGATTATTTCGCGAATAACTGAGTTGATACCGACGGGTGATTTCTGGTTGGAGATACGGATTGCCAAACTGAATATTGAGTGAGTCGCTATTGTTGATCGTTGGGTTCAGATAGGCGTAGTAGGGACGTACCAGTTTCACCGTATACCCTAGTTTCAGCGTACTTTTTTTGTTTAGATTTCGGCTGATGAGCAGATTCGGTACAAGGTTGTGAAACGAAGGGATTGACAATTCGTTTTGCCGGAAATTAGCCTGTAATAATGTCTGCTCATACCGCACTCCAGTCATGAACTGCCACTTTTTTAGTTGGAAATTAACATTGGCATACAAGGCATACACCGAACTTTGATACGAAAATGCATTGGCTCGGGTTAGGTCGGGACGATACTGTTGCGTATCGAAATTGTAGATACCGAACTGATTGTCGCTGGTGAGGTATTTCTGGGTGAGTTTGGCTCCCGTTTCCCATTTCCAGTTCTGTCGGAATGTATGGGAATAATCGGCCTGAAGAATCAGGTCCCGATTGCGGGTCAGGCCATAGAAATCTTCGCGGTAAAATGTCTGGTCGGTGCTGGTTTGGTCGACCTCGTACTGGTTGGTGTTGTTGAGCCTGAAATACGTAGCCAGAAGTGATAATTCTTTCCGCTTATCTCGTGACATTCCCGTATACCCACTGGTAAAAACATGGCCATTACTCTGTAAGGGCGTTATAATCTGCCGATGAAAGGAGGGGAGAAGCAGGCCATTTTCGACATTGAAATTAGCTGACGTTGCCTGAGTTTCATTGGGTGTCCAGCGAAGCCGATAGCCAACGTTTATCGTATGTAGTGAATCGAGGCTATATAAAACATTGGCCCCGCCAAAAATATTGTTTCCCGTTTGATGGGTTTCAGTGTGTTGAATGACCCGAAACAGGCCTGATTCCCGGTCCAGTACACTACCATTGCGATTCCAGTAGGTTTGATAGAATCCGTCCATTTTCAGTAACCATTTGTTGGTTTTGCTCTGGACATTGCCCATCAGCTGTTCATTACGATTGCCTAATACTCCGCTAAAAGTGCCATTCGTGATGTTTTCCCGAATTTTTCGGGTAATAATGTTCACCACACCGTCGGTGCCTTCAGCGTCGTATCGTGCGGAGGGGTGCGTAATAACTTCGACTTTAACGATGCTTTCGCCCGGAATGACTTTTAAGGCATCGGCTACCGATGGAGCATAGATATCCGAGGGTTTACCATCGATAAATACCCGGATGTTGGTGCTGCCCCGCATCGAAAGTCCCCCGTTGGCATCGACCGACAGTAAGGGCACTCGACGAAGTATATCGGAGGCATTGCTGCCGGCAATCGATGGAAGACTTTCGACATTGAAATTGATCCCATCGACCCGATTTTCGATCAACGGTTTTTGTCCACGAACCGTAACGGCATTCAGGTTTCGGATGTCCTGCGTAAGTCTAACGGAATCTGTTTGTACAACCAGATGGGCAGAATCCACCGTCCAGACGGGTGTTTGGCTGGGTCGGTAACCAACGGCGCCAAAACGGAGTGAGTAAGTACCATAGAGCAAATTAGTCAATCTGAACTGACCCAGGCTGTCGCTTACCGTGCCATCGACCAGTTTGTCGCGTTGAATCAACGAAACCGTAGCAAACGGAATAGGCTTTCCCGTTAACGAATCAACCAGGGTTCCTTGTACCGATCCTGTACCCTTAACCGACTGAGCTTTCAACGGGCAAATGCTTAACAGCACCACCAGAAACAGACAGGCGTATTTCATGGCTTTTAGTGAACAAAATGTTTTGGTAGAGATAGGGCGGCAGCGAAGGCAATAGATTGCCAACCAATGCTAAGCTGGCATTGGGAACTGAGGTAGATTTATTAAACGATTGCTACTGATTTGTCGGATAATTCGGGATGTTTTTCCCGAGATAGATGTGTCGTTCGGCCTTGTACATATTGCCGACGTCTTTAAGTTTTAGGATGCCGCTACCTCCCCGGTTTTCAAGTTTTGCCCGTTTGTCGGCGGTAAGGAGCGGATCATCGTCAAACAGGTATTCGTCGATGTAATAGTCGTTGAGGCCTGGTTCTTTGATCGTGATGTGAATATGGGCTGGATCGGAATGGCCAGGGTAAGGGGCAGGTCGTAACGTGACAAACTTGTATTCGCCTTTCTCGTTGGTGCGCATCCAGCCGCGTATGGAGCCATGTCGTTTTTCCCAGCCTTTGGCACCTTCTTTTGCCACATAATGACCTGTTTCGTCGGTGTGGTAGATGTACAGAATAACGCCCGGTGCTGGTGTTTTGCCATCGGCCTTGAACACGACCCCGTTGATACCTAGCGGCTTTTTTCCGCTCCAGGTGGCATCTGGAAGTTTCGCCAGCATGTCCAGCTTCTCGACCGGAACCGGACTCTCATAAATTGCTTCGCATCCCTCGCAAGGGCCACCTACTTTTTTGTCCTGCCCAATTACCGGTAATGCCAACAGGAACAGCAGTAGTACGATAAACGCACATATAGAACGCAGATATTTATGATGATTATGATTAATCATGATTTTATCTGCGCTAATCATAATCATCATAAAAATCAGCGTTCTATTTTGAATTAATCCCGGAGTTTTCATCGCTGTCTGTAAGGTATTGGTTAGGGTATTTAGTCAATGCCGAAACAAAGCAACCGGATTAGAAAAACTTTCCCAAAAATAGTAGACCAACGACCTGAATAATAGACGAGTTCGCCATCCTGATTTCTTTCCTCTACTTTTTTGGTCGTTGGTCGATATAATTTTTAAAGTGCGTGTCTTTTGTATTCATTTACACCGGCTTACAATCGGTTTTGTTATGGATTTTCTGGATAGACGCATACGTACTCCGCTGACCAATCGCACGACTACGGTCAAATCGGCGCTGATTCATACGGGGTATTGGGTATTGATTACCGGCTTTTTTTTGTACGAGAAACGATACCTGATTTACAAAGCTGGCTTGCCCTATTTTGCTGCCTGTGTGTTTATCAGGGTAGTCCTGTTGATCGGGATAGCTTATCTGAATCTGCATTATTTTCTCCCGCGCTATCTGCTGACCGGGCGTTACTGGCGGTATTTCGGACTGGTTCTTTTATCGATTCTGAGCTATCTGCTCGTTCAGGCTTTCTACGACTACATTATTTATGGATTCGTGATTGCGCCAACTCAAAACCGCAACTGGATTGAAACATTATCGTACAATTTCTTTAGTACCCTCTGGTATCTGGCCCTGATGGTGCCGCTGAAACTAAGTATCGACTGGTACGAACAGCAGCGTTTGTTGCAGAAAATTGCGGTCGAAAAGTTACAGGCAGAAGTCAATTTTCTGCGTTCGCAGGTCAATCCACATTTCTTATTCAACATCCTGAATAATCTGTACGCCCTGACGCTCAAGAAATCGGACCTCGCTCCCGATATGGTGCTTAAACTGTCGGACATGATGGAGTATATGCTCTACGACAGCGACGATGTGAAAGTACCTCTGGAAAAAGAGATTAACTACTTGCAGAATTACATTGAACTGGAGCGAATCCGCTGTGGTGACCATTCAAAAATAGCGCTGGAGGTCAACGGCAATCCGAATGGTAAAGAAATCGCTCCTCTTTTGCTCCTGCCATTGGTCGAAAATGCCTTTAAACATGGTATTGGCAAACAGGCCGATAAAGCCTGGCTGCATGGCACACTAACCTTAAATTCAACTGCCGTAGAAATGACGGTCGAGAACAACAAACCGGTTATTCATCCGAAAAGCCAGAAAGGAGGCATCGGGCTGTCAAACTTACGCAAACGGCTGGAACTGCTTTATCCCGGTCGGTATACGCTCCAGACGGAAGACCGGTTAGATACTTTCAAAGCGGCATTATACATTTCATTGGCTGACTAATTGCAACACCATGAGAGGGCTCCTGATTACCTTGTTTACTCTGCTGGTTATTTGTTTTATACAGGCCCGGCGACCTTCGCCCGAACCGGCCGAGTTTGTGGCCAGTAGTCCCTGCGACATGATGCCGAGAACAATGTTGGGAATCCCACCGAATGCCGATTGTGAACTTATAAAGTGGAATCTGGCTCTTCAACGGGATCCACGTAATCAAGAACCTACATTTTATAAATTGACCATCACATACGGTATGTCGCAGCTCAATACAACGGGTTTTAAGAATGGAGGCAATCACCTGGAAAAGTCTGGTAACTGGGTCATTCTGAAGGATACGAATGGACGGGAGATCTACCGGCTGAATCCAGATACGCCTGAACAAGTCATCTCCTTTGCAAAATTAGACGATAGACTACTTCACTTGCTGGATTCACAGGGTAAACTGATGATAGGTCATGCGGCCTGGAGTTATACGCTAAACAGAAAATGAAAGGATTTACTGATAATAGGCAGGGAAAAGAATTAAATTATTTTTTGTCATCCCCACCCGCCTGCCGCACCGGCAGACCGGTCGGGATGACAAAATTAGCATTTGAATAAGCAAAACTAGTTTAGGTCGATTACTTATGAAAACCAGATTGTTACTGCTATTGCTAGCTTATTTTATTGGCTTCGGACATGCAATTCATGCCGAAGACCCAAGGCAGACCAATATGCCATCCAAAACGACATCCCGAACGCCCGTACCGACTGGTCCGTCTGTGGTGGGTGAGTTTCATGGACGAATTCCCTGTTCAGAAATTGCTAAAGATTGGAAAATAACGGTTTCGCCGGAGTGCTGGAAAGTCAAGTGGGCGCTCATACTTTATCAAGATCCTGTGACGCATCTGCCAACGACCTATCATTTAAAAGGCAGTTTGAACCGGTCGGCAGCGCGTGAAGGGAAATGGGCTATGATACGGGGCATTAAAAACGATCCCAACGCGATTGTGTATCAGTTGGATTCAGACAAAGCGGATGCTTCGATCTATCTGCTAAAAGGAGATGATGACATCCTGTTTATCCTGGATCAGCAGCGGAATCTGCGAGTGGGCAATGAAAACGTGAGTTATACCCTGAATCGGGTTATTAATTAGTTGTCATTAATTATCATTGATGGTCATTAATAGTCATTAGTTGCTGAGAAAAGTATTACAATCAATGACTACCAATGACCATGAAATAGTGATGGTGAATTTGCTGAAATGCGTTGTTATTGACGACGAATCACTGGCGCGGGAAGTGCTGGAAGGATACCTGAATCGGCTGGAGTATGCTGAGCTGACTCGTCAGTTCGGGCAGGTTCAGGAGGCATTTCATTATCTGGAACATCAGGAAGTCGATGTGCTGTTTCTGGACATTGAAATGCCCGGCATGAACGGTATCGATTTCCTGAAATCGCTGACGCATCCGCCCATTACCGTTTTTACAACCGCATATCGAAACTACGCCTTCGAAGGGTTTGAACTGGGCGTTATTGACTTTTTACTGAAGCCGATTGCTTACCCACGATTTGTTCAGGCTATCGAAAAAATCCGGGATTTCCTGGCCTTGAAAGATCTGAACACCCGATTTGAAAACCACCCGTCTGAATTTAATCCCGAATCGCTACCGGCAGGATCGATCGTTGTTAAAAGTGGTGTGGAGCGGATTCGGCTCAATCTCGACGAGGTGATCTATATTCAGGGATTGAAAGACTATGCTATTATTTACACAACGACTCGAAAAATAGTCACCAAAGGGTCGATCAAAGCTATGCAGGACATTTTTCCACAGGAAAGATTCCTGCGCGTACACAAGTCATTCATAGCCGCCATGGCCCATATCAGTCGAATTGAACGAAATCGGCTGATGCTGAATAGTACTCCAATCCCAATTGGCCGTAATTATAAGGAAGAGGTTGAGAAAACCCTCTTTGATCGCCCACGCTAACCACTCGTAAGCGTAAAAAAGCGTTCTTGCCGACTTATTAGTATCACGTAGCAGAACCAATTCATGAAAACCGCTCTTCTTTCCGTTTGTATCGCCCTTTTTATTCAGCTCGACCTTATTGCGCAACCCAACAATACGGCTATCCGTCAGCGTGAATTTATTTATGAGCAGGCTCCATTTCCCGAATGCCATGCCTCCACAATCGCCGAAACGCCTAATGGGCTGATTGCTTCCTGGTTCGGCGGTACCCACGAGCGCCATCCCGATGTAGGCATCTGGGTGAGTCATCATACTAAAACCGGCTGGACGCCACCGGTCGAAGTGGCAACGGGTGTACAGCCCGACGGCAAACGACTTCCCTGCTGGAATCCGGTTTTGTTTCAGGTACCCAACGGCGAGTTGTTGCTCTTTTACAAAATTGGTCCCAGTCCGTCGACCTGGTGGGGTATGTTGAAACGGTCGAAAGACAGTGGTAAAACCTGGTCGGAAGGGGAGCGGTTGCCTGACGGAATCTTAGGGCCAATCAAAAACAAACCCGTGTTGCTCACATCGGGCGTATTGTTATGCCCAACCAGTTCGGAAGATCATAACTGGCGGGTGCATTTCGAACAGACCAGCGATTGGGGGAAAACCTGGCAAAAAACGGCTCCTATCAACGATGGCGTAACGGACGGTGCCATTCAGCCCAGTGTTCTCTTTCATAAAAATGGTCAGTTACAAATACTTTGCCGGAGTCAGAAGCTTGGTTTTATTCAGGAGTCGTGGTCGAAAGATGGCGGTAAAACCTGGTCTGCATTGCAAAAAACGTCATTGCCCAACCCAAACTCGGGTACCGATGCTGTGACGTTGAAGGATGGTCGGCAGGTATTGGTCTACAACCCCACATCGCCGGTGAATGGTAAAAGTGGACCACGTACCCCGCTCGACGTAGCGATTTCAGACGATGGAAAGAGCTGGAAAACACTGGCCGTGCTGGAAAACGAACCCGGAGAGTATTCATACCCAGCCGTCATTCAAACGGCTGATGGCCTTGTACATATCACCTATACCTGGAAACGTCAGCGCGTTCGGCATGTGATCGTTGATCCGAAAAAAATATAGAACCGCAACGGCGGACCGGCTGATCTATAGGATGGTTATGATTTACACAGACCTTAATATGTCATAACTATCATAACGATCTGCCGGTCCGCCGTTGCGGTTCTATCAATCCCGTTTATCAAGTTTCTTGAACAACCCCAAATACATATAGTTCTGGAAGTACACTTATTCTGGAACGTTATGACGCTTATTGCCGAAGCTCCTCCTCGGGAAACGCAGGCGCCTTCACTGCCGCCCACACATGCCGTTACACTGATCATCAACGGTACCGAAACCACACTGCAACTCGCTCCCTGGACGTCCTTACTCGATGCTTTGCGCGAGTATATGGACCTGACCGGCACCAAAAAGGGCTGCGACCACGGCCAATGTGGGGCCTGTACGGTTCTGGTCGATGGGAAGCGCATTAATTCCTGTATGACGTTGGCCATTATGCAGGAAGGGAAACAGGTTACCACCATCGAGGGACTCGCTCAAACCGTTACGGACGCACCCGATGGCCTGCATCCACTACAGAAAGCCTTTATCGACTACGATGCCTTTCAATGTGGCTATTGTACGCCCGGTCAGATTTGCTCGGCGGTAGGGCTTCTTAACGAAGGCCAGGTCAAAACAACGGCCGACATTCGGGAACTGATGAGTGGCAATATTTGCCGTTGCGGGGCTTATACCAACATTGTTCAGGCCATTGAGGAAGTCATAAACCAGCAATCGATATGAACAGCTTTACCTACACCCGCGCTGATTCTATTGATGTTGCCGTCGATGAGCGCGTATCCGAAAAACGGTCCAAATTCATTGCGGGCGGAACGAATCTGCTCGATCTGATGAAAGAAACGGTTGAAAAGCCTTCGAGGCTGATCGATATTACCCGGTTGCCCATGACCAGCATCACCGAAACGGTTGATGGGGGTTTACGACTGGGAGCACTCGTTACCAATGCCGATACGGCTTATGATAAACGGGTTCAGGACCGGTATCCGCTGCTGTCGCAGGCCATACTGGCGGGGGCTTCTCCACAACTCCGGAATATGGCGACTGACGGGGGTAATCTGATGCAGCGAACCCGTTGCTATTATTTCTATGATGTCGCGACACCCTGTAATAAACGAGAGCCGGGATCTGGCTGTTCGGCTATTAATGGTTTCAATCGAATTCATGCTATTCTGGGAACGCAGGTACTTGATCAGGACGGGAAGTTTGCTGAACCACAATGTATTGCCACCCACCCATCCGATATGTGCGTGGCGTTGGCTGCGCTGGAAGCGGTTGTGCGAGTAACGGGTAAACAGGGTGAACGGACGATACCCTTCGCCGAATTTCACCGACTTCCCGGCAATACGCCCCACATCGACAATTCACTGGAACCTGATGAACTCATCACCGCCATCGACCTGCCCCCCAACGGGTTTTCGAAGAACCACATGTACCTAAAACTTCGTGACCGGGCTTCCTATGCATTTGCTCTGGTATCGGTAGCGGCTGGCCTGGAACTAGAGGGCGATACGATCACAAACGCCCGCATTGCACTGGGTGGGGTTGCGCATAAACCCTGGCGTAAACCCGAAGCGGAGGCTTTGCTGGTTGGTAAACCCGCCACCAAAGAGTCATTTCAGGCTGCTGCAGAGGTAGTGCTGGCAGGGGCGCAAGGGTTTGGGCATAATACCTTCAAAATCGAATTGGCAAAACGAGCCATTGTCCGGGCACTCGGACAGGCGGCATCAATGCACAATGAATAATGTAAACTGAATAATGCTTTATAGGACGGTTGTGTCCATCACCTTCATTTTACAGTATCCATTCTACATTATTCATTAAAATCATGATCGGAAAACCAATTAATCGTATCGACGGTCGGGATAAAGTGACCGGAAAAGCAAAATATGCTGGTGAATTTCAGGTGCCGGATCTGGCGTATGGCTACGTCGTGTCGGGGGCGATTGCCAAAGGGAAAATCACCCGGATCGATACCAGCGAAGCGCTACGTTTGGATGGTGTATTGCAGGTATTCACGCATGAAAATCGGCCCAAACTGGCGTGGTTCGACATCAGCTATAAAGATCAGGATGCACCACCGGGATCGCCGTTCCGGCCTTTGCAGGATGCGACCATCAAATACAGCGGTCAACCTATTGCGCTGGTCGTAGCCGAAACTTTTGAAGTGGCTCGCTATGCCGCTTCGCTGATACATGTCGAGTATAAGGAAGATACCCACGAAACTAGCCTGGAAGCGAATCTGCACCGCGCCCGGCCACAAAAACATGGCGTTGCCGATTTATTGAAACCGCCACCGCCCAAGCCACGGGGTGATTTCAATAAAGTGTATGAAGAAGCACCCATCAAAATGTACGGGCGGTATATTCATGCGGCTGAACACCATAATCCGATGGAGTTGTTTACCAGCACGGTCGTCTACGAAAAAGGGGGTAAGGAACCGAAGCTGACGATTTACGATAAAACGCAGGGCGTAACGAATAGTATTCTGTACGTTTCGCAGGTATTCGACATTCCATTCAAAAATATCCGGGTACTATCGCCTTATATGGGTGGTGGATTTGGGTCTGGCTTACGACCACAGTACCAGTTGTTTATGGCCGTGATGGCATCGCTCGAACTGAAACGGTCGGTACGCGTGACACTCACCCGTCAGCAGATGTTCAGTTTTGGTCACCGACCGGCTACGGTCCAGAACGTGGCCATCAGTGCAACGACGGACGGAGCTATGAATGCATTGTATCACGACGCCCGAGGAGAAACGTCTCGTTTTGAAGATTATACTGAAGTCGTGACGAATTGGGGAGGGATGCTGTATCCACCCGAAAACGTTACACAAGACTATAAGCTCGTGCCGTTGGATGTGTATACCCCGTTGGATATGCGGGCACCTGGGGGCGTAACGGGTATGTCGGCACTGGAGATCGCGGTCGATGAGCTGGCGTATGAACTCGGTATGGACCCGCTGGAGCTTCGACTGAAAAACTACACCGACCTGGATCACAACACCAAAAAGCCATTCTCCAGCAAAGAGCTTCGGGAATGTTTCCGGCAGGGAGCCGAGCGGTTTGGCTGGTCGAAACGGCAGTTTGAACCCCGGTCGATGCGGAAAGGACACTACTTGATTGGCTGGGGAATGGCAACCGGAATTTGGGAGGCCAACCAGATGCCCGCCCGTGCTGAAGCTGCCCTGTTGGTCAACGGTAAATTATGGGTCAGCAGCGCCACGGCCGACATCGGTACAGGCACCTACACCATCATGACTCAGATTGCGGCCGACGCGCTGGGCATGCCGATTGAGGATGTCATGTTTAAGTTAGGCGATACGGACTTCCCGGTAGCGCCTATTTCGGGTGGTTCCTGGACGGCCGCTACGGTCGGTATGGCGGTTCACTCAGCTTGCGAAGCGGTTGGTAAGTCATTATTGGAATTGTCTAAGAAATTAGCCGGGTCACCCTTTAAAGGAGCACAATGGGAAGATGTCGAATTCGTAGATAAGCATCTACGACTGAAACGTGATCCATCAATTGCCGTTTCGCTGCAAACGCTTGTTGACCTAAACGGCGGTAAGGCCGTTCGCGAAACGTCAACCGGGCTACCGAATGCACTGAAGCAAAAAGACTATGCTCGGGCTACTCATTCAGCCGCTTTTGTAGAAGTGATGGTCGATGAAGAACTCGGCACTGTAAAGGTTACTCGTGCTGTGAGTGCGATTGCAGCTGGCCGAATCCTGAACCCTAAAACAGCGCGCAGTCAGATTCTGGGCGGTATGGTGTGGGGCATCAGTAAAGCACTACATGAAGAAAGTGTTCTAGACCACAACGTTGGCCGGTTCATGAATCACAACTTGGCCGAATATCACGTATCCGTCAATGCTGATATTCACGACCTCGACGTGATTTTTGTAGAAGAACACGATACCATTGTGAATCCACTGGGTATCAAAGGACTGGGTGAAATCGGTATCGTAGCCATTCCAGCCGCCGTTGCTAACGCCATCTTCCACGCAACGGGCAAGCGGGTAAGAGATCTGCCGATTACGCTGGATCGACTTTTATAGTTGTTGATTGTCATTAGTAGTCATACTTTGTAAACACGTATGGGTGAACTTACAATGCATGACTACTAATGACAATCAATGACCACAAATGACCATTAATCATGCGACGGCTTTTCCTTCCAGGATAGGACGTTTGTCTTTCGCTTTTGTCAAAATACTTAGGCTACTCTGGAACTCAACCTGAACGCCTTCGGCACCGAATCGGCAGGTGACCGTGTCGTAATGGGCCGTTTCGATAAATCGCCAGACCATCACGAACGTATTGGCATCCTGCCAGCTACCGGTACCCGCTACTTTCCGCGTCTCGCTGCCCGGAACCGGTGTTGGCGTTAGCATCAGCGGAGCTACTGCAAACGTAGTGGTGCTTTCGACCCATCGGTTCACCCCACACAAAACCTGATGTGGACCTTTGTCGTCCTGAAGTTTAAAAATGCAGCCGTCTTTGCCGAAGGTTAGCGATACATCTTTGACATGCAGCGAGTTATCGGCAATTGCGTAGGTTTTGCCGCTAATCTGGTTGAACACCGTCGAAGCAGGCTGGCTAGAGGCTGGCAGTAAGGTTAACGCTGTTAACTTCTTTGTTAGGGCCGATTGCTGCGTTTTCGCTGATGCCAGATCCGTTCCGCGTAGGGCCGGTAAAATATGATTCCAGGCGGCATCCAGTACGGCCTGCATGTTGCCCGTTTCGGAGGTCATGGCAATCACGGCATCTTCTTTCGGCAGCACAATGCAGTATTGGCCATAGGCACCATCGCCCCGGTAGGCATCGTTGCGACACCGCCAGAACTGGTAGCCATACCCTTGAATCCAGTCGTTGACACTGGCATCGCCTTTGCCCCCTTTCGACTGCACTTCGGCCTTGGTCGCGTCGTTGATCCAGGCTTCCTGAATCAGCCGCTTGCCATTCCACATGCCTTTTTGCAGATACAGTTGGCCAAATTTGGCAATATCTTCGGTTCGAACCCGCAGTCCCCAGCCGCCGGTGTTAATGCCCTGTGGCGACACCTCCCAATCTTCACCTTCAATGCCCAGTGGTCCAAACAAACGAGGTTTCAGATACTCCAGCACGGTCTGGCCTGTCACTTTCTGCACAATGGCTGATAGCATGTAGGTAGCGCCACTGTTGTAGACAAAGAATGTTCCGGGTTCATGTTCGACGGGTTGAGCCAGAAACGCTTTTACCCAGGATGTATCGCCATTGCGAATGGCCCCCGTCGTATCCTTGTCGTGTCCGGTCGACATAGTGAGCAGGTCTTTCACGCGCATAGCGGCCAGATTCGCACTGACAGTAGCTGGAACATCCTCGGGAAAGAACTTGACAACTTTGTCATCCACAGTGAATCGTTTTTCGGCTACAGCCATACCAACGGCTGTTGAGGTAAAGCTTTTGCTGAGCGAATACAGGGTATGCTTGTATTGAGGAGCGTAGGGAGCCCACCACCCTTCGGCCACGACCTGCCCGCGTTTTAGCACCATGACACTGTGCACATTGAGCTTCTGGCTGTCGATGGCGTTCAAAAAATCCAGCAGTCCACTGGGCGACACACCCTGTGCTTCGGGCAAGCTTCGGGGAAGTTTACCCGTTTTGGCTGGTAAAGCCCAACCTGTTGTGGGAAGCTGGCTGGAAATTAGCAGACCAGCCGCGCCGAAGCCGAGCTGTTGCAGGAAATCTCTACGATTTAAATTCATGGTTTTGCCTAAGAGGTTTGAGCCGAAGTTAGCGTTTACGAGTCCATCTGGTGGGCACACATAAAAGGAGCAGTAGTAATAAAAATTACTATTGTGCCGCTGGAAATTAAACGGTGATAAAACGGACGGATAGTCCGAAACGCGCTGAAAGAAATGGAATTTTGGATTTTTTAAGGTTTGTGCTTGATTGTTCTTTGCTTCAGGATATTTTTATAGCAATCCTTCGGGTAAGTGCCTGATTTGTTAGGTATTTATTTGGATTGATCACAATCGTAACCACCTCACTCATCAATAAAAATGCTTAAACGATTCCTTTCTCTTTTCTCATTCCTTTTTCTAGTCACGACGGTTGCCCTTCCACAGTCGTTCAAACCAAAACAGTTACAGGAAGCGACCATTGAGCAACTGCACACGGCCATGCAAAAAGGCAAACTGACCGCTGTTCAACTGGTCCAGCTTTACCTCGATCGAATCGAAGCGTACGACAAACAGGGGCCTTTTCTGAATGCGATTATCCTGGTAAATCCGAAAGCGCTGGCAGAAGCCCGTCGGCTGGATTCGCTGTACCAGGCAACGGGGAAATTTGTGGGGCCGCTGCATGGTATTCCAGTCATTGTGAAAGACAACTACAATACCTTCGATATGCCTACTACCAATGGGACGCTGGCCATGAAAAAGTCGATTCCGCCGAAAGATGCGTTTGTCATTAAGCGAATCCGGGAGGCTGGAGCGATCATCATTGCCAAGTCGAACCTGGCTGAGTTTGCTACCTCAGGGCAGGTTTCTGTGAGTTCGATTTTGCCCGGCTATTCCCGAAATCCTTACGATACGAAACGGACAACGGCCGGGTCGAGTGGGGGTACAGCCGCTGCTGTTGCCGCCGATTTCGGTACTATTGGACTCGGAACGGATACGGGTAGTTCAATTCGTGGGCCATCGTCGCATCAGAGTCTGGTAGGTTTTCGGCCTACGTTGGGGTTGGTCAGTCGGGATGGCATTGCCCCGTTGGCCCTGACGAACGATACCGGCGGGCCCATTTGCCGAACGGTTGACGATGCGGTCCGTGTGCTGGAGGTGATAGCCGGTTACGATAAAGCCGATACCGTGACCCGGCGGAGTGAAGGCAAAATTCCGGTTTCGTATCGCCAGTATCTGGAAAAAGACGGATTGAAAGGGGCTCGGATTGGTGTATTTCGTCAATTATGCACTACCAAGAACTCGGACCCGCAAGTGTATGCCTTATTTAACAAAGCTTTGGACGAATTACGGGCGGCTGGGGCTACGGTGATCGACTCAGTGCGGGTGCCTGAACTGGATACGATAAACAAGCAGTTCGACACCATCCCGCAGCTTCGTCGCGATTTTAACGTGTATCTGGCCAATTTGGGTCCTAATGCCCCGCATAAGTCGCTGAGGTCTATTATTAAGTCGCGACAGTTTCACCCGAGTATCGAAAAAACGCTGGAGGATTCGGACAAGGATACGCTGGCCCCGGAAGCCCATAAAGGATGGTTGAAAAACATGGCCTTACGGGAACGTTTGCGAAAATTACTTCTCCGGGCAATGGATTCGACGGGTGTCGATGCGTTGGTGTACCCTTCGTTTAGCTATCCACCCCGGCTTTTGGGTGATTTGAATACGCCGTCTGGCACGAACAATAACGCTCTTTCCCCACCGACTGGCTTTCCAGCCTTTACGGTACCCATGGGCTTTACTTACAATGACTTACCCGCCGGTTTGCAATTCTTCGGGCGCCCTTTCAGCGAGCCAACACTCGTCCGTTTTTGTTATGCCTACGAACAGGCAACGCACCACCGACACCCACCCGAAAGTACCCCCGTTCTGCCGAAGAAAAGGCGAAAGCAATGAATATGTAAAGATTATCCATCTGTTTACGTTCGACCCCATCGGGGTCGTATGTTTATAGAGGTTTCGATTGGCTATAAACATACGACCCCGATGGGGTCGAACGTAAACACACAATAGAAGCGCTTTCCAATAACTGGTTTTTAATAATCATCTTTGCGTTTCTGGCAGAAGATATAAATTAGGTTTATGGTAAAATTATCCGCTTTATTTTTCATACTACTTACTCTCTCAACGGCTGCCTACTCACAAAATCGGGTGGCCATGCTTACCCCGTTTGAGCGAGATACGAATCAGACGGCAACCTACGAGCAGATTATCAGTTGGTATCAGCAGTTGGATCGGCAATATGATCAGGCTAAACTGATTGAAATTGGTAAAACCGACATTGGAAAACCGTTGCATTTGTTTCTATTGGCGGCTGATAAACAATTCTTGTCAAGGCCCAATCGCGTTACGCTGCTGATCAACAACGGCATTCATCCCGGCGAACCCGAAGGCATTGATGCCTGCATGATGCTGGCTCGCGATTTACTAAAATCGAATAAGCTACCCCAAAACGTCTTGGTCGCCATTATTCCTGTTTATAATGTAGGCGGCTGTTTGAATCGGGGCGTGTCGCGGGTGAATCAGAACGGGCCAGAGTCGTATGGATTTCGGGGCAATGCACGGAACCTGAATCTGAACCGCGATTTTATCAAAGCCGAAGCTGAAAACACACGGGCGTTTCAAACGATGTTTCAGTCGCTGAAGCCACAGGTGTTTATCGATAATCATACCAGCGATGGGGCTGATTATCAGCATGTACTGACCTATTTTGCCACGCAGAAAGATAAGCTGCATCCCATGGTGTCGGGTTATATGGTGCAGTCGTTTCAGCCAGCGTTAGACAAACAGTTAACCGCTAAGGGCTTTCCTTCTGCCCCTTATGTAAATCATGCGGGCGATACACCGGAGAGTGGACTGATCGGATATTATGATTCGCCCCGCTATTCAACGGGTTATGCCGCTTTGTTCAATTGCTTTGGATTTACGCTAGAAACGCATATGTGGAAACCGTTTCCGGCTCGGGTAAAAGCATCCTATGTGTTCGATGAAGAAGTGATGCGCTTGTGCGACAAGGAAGCCAAAACCATTCTGGCCAATCAACAGCGTACCGACGAAGTCATCCGCCAGCAGGAAACGTTTCCGCTGAACTATAAACTTGACCGCAGCAAGACCGATTCTGTTACCTTTCTGGGGTATGCCGCTGCCTATAAACCGAGCGAGGTATCGGGCCTGAAACGACTGTATTACGACCGGACAAAACCCTTTACTAAGCGAGTTCCCTACTGGAATACCTTTGCCGTTGATGCGCAAGTTGAAAAGCCTCGAGCATACGTGATTGCACAAGGGTGGGCCGAGGTAATTGGCGAATTAAAGCGCAATGGTGTGAAGCTACAAGCATTATCAAAAGATACTCTGATGACGGTAACAGCCTATTACATCGCCGATTTCAAAACCCCGCAGCGCCCCTACGAAGGGCATTACCCGCATACAGGTGTGAAGGTGCGGACGGAAGCCCAGTCGATTCAGTTTTACAAAGGCGATTACCTGATTCAGACGAACCAGTCAACAAATCGATACATTGTCGAAACGCTTGAACCGCAGGGCGTTGATTCATTCTTTGCCTGGAATTTCTTCGATAGTATTCTCGACCAGAAAGAATATTTTTCGGATTATATATTTGAAGATACGGCCGCCGACTTGCTGAAAAAAAATCCCGCACTAAAAAAACAACTGGACGAAAAACGGGCTGCCGACAAAGCATTCGCTGAAAATGCCGACGCTCATCTGGATTTCATCTATAAGCAAACGCCCTACTACGAGAAAACCCATAACCGATACCCCATTTACCGACTGAACTAATGGCTTTCATGCGTTTACAAGTGTATTCATTGCTAGCCAGTTTGTTGATCCCCATCTACGGATGGACACAGGCGGGCACTGTTAATAAAACCGAATCACCCGAAATTGCGGCCATTCGATCATTACGTACCCAGTCGAACCGAGCCATTCAGTCAAAAGACCTCAATGGATTTGGACAGACGATGTTGCCGGACATAGAAGTTACGCGGGGCAGTGGCTCGCATGTGTCGGGTCGTGATTCGGTATTGGCATCCGTAAGCGTTCAGTTCAAAGACCCCGCTTTTCTGGGATATATTCGGTACACGGACCGCATCGACATCAGCACAACGAGCCCGTTGGCTGCCGAACATGGCCACTGGGAAGGCCGTTTCCGTCGAACCGACGGCATTCAGCTTATAACAGGAACGTACCTGGCTATGTGGCGAAAAACCGACTCCGGCTGGAAAATCCGCTCTGAGCTATTCGTAAGCTTAGCTTGTACCGGCAGTGCCGCTTGCGGAAAGTGATCGGTATTATTTTGCGTTTTCAGCTATATCCTGGCAAAGAGAAACGGGCGATTTGTGTCTGACAATAGGTTTGTCAGATTTAAGTACTTGTCTTCCATGACTTAAGGGCGGGTTGGCAGGATTTGCATAATAGATATCTTTTGCCCGGCGAATTAATTTCAAGGCAGCAGCCAAGCGTTCTTGTGGTGTTTTTGCCCACCAATATTCCTTGTCATAAATATGAATATCTTCTGGATTACTGGATTTTCGGATGGTGGACATGAGAAGACAATGACAAGAGGAAAACTTCTAAACTATAAATACAACTCTTTCCCAAATAGCACATTTTCCACACCGATGATTTCATCAATATCATCCCAGAATACATTATAAGCGCTGACAGTAAACTTATTACGTTGGTTTTCAGACGCTGCTTTCAACGGTTTAGACCATTCAATAGGAATAGCTACCTTACGCCCATCACTTAAACTAAACCAGATAAAGTCAGAGGACATGTCAACGGCCGTGAATGTAGGAAGTTCCGAAAATTTTGGACGTTGCCGGGTACGTTTGTTAGCTCGTTTGTCGGTAATAGTTTGGCTTGATGCCATTTGTCTGGCAGTCGTTCTCATAGGTAGTTTTGATCTGGTCTATATGATCAAGTATTGCCTTCTCGATTTTCTTGCGTTCAGCGATTTTTATTTTCACCGAATCGGCTAATAAAAAACTGCCATCTTCCCGAATCCAGTATTTACACTGTTTAATTCCATCATCGCTGGCATGTACATGACAGGGTTCATTCAGTAAATCGTATATGCGATAGAAAAAACGGAAGCCAAAGAGTCGGAAAAGGGTGGGCATTTAACTAAACAAACTAATTCTATACGAATCTGGTGCCACTTATTGTATAATTCAATGGCACCAGATTTTAAATGATCACTTTTTTCGAATATCACCCTTTCTTCACTTCCTTCGCCCAGCTATCTTTTAAGGTGACGGTTCGGTTAAAGACAGGCTTATTGGCGGTCGAGTCGGAGTCGAGGACAAAGTAGCCTTTGCGCATGAACTGGAAATTGCGGATGGTTCCCGCGCTAGCGGCTTCGACCAGTGCTGGCTCCACAAAGGCGCGGACCACTTCCAGCGAGTTCGGGTTCAGTAGTTCGCGGAATTCGCGTTCGTCGGCGGCTGGGTTCTCGACCGAGAAGAGCCGGTCGTACAGCCGAACTTCGGCTTCGACAGCGTGTGGTACCGACACCCAGTGAATCGTGCCTTTTACATTGATCCCCGATGTATCCGAACCACTACGGCTTTCGGGAACATACGAGCACCGAAGTTCGATAATCTCACCGGCATTGTCTTTTACAACTTCGTCACATTTGATGATGTAAGCCCCTTTTAGTCGCACCATACCCCCCGGAAACAGCCGGAAGAACTTCTTCGGCGGGTTTTCCATGAAATCATCCCGTTCGATATATACTTCCCGGCTAAACGGAACATTCCGCTCACCGGCGTTGGGGTCCTCGGGATTGTTTTCGATGTGCATGATTTCTTCCCGACCAACCTCATAGTTTGTGATGACCAGTTTCAGCGGCTTTTCATCGAGTACGGCCATCACGCGGTGAGTAGTTTTGTTGAGTTCCTCACGAATACAGAACTCCAGCAAGCCCACGTCGATCAGGTTGTCGCGTTTGGCAATACCGATGCGGTCGGCAAACTCGCGGATGCTGGCAGGAGTATACCCCCGCCGACGAATACCCGCAATCGTCGGCATACGCGGATCGTCCCAACCACTAACGTGCCCATCTTCGACCAACTGCTTGAGCTTCCGTTTACTCATAACCGTATACGTAAGGTTAAGACGGGCGAACTCAATTTGTCGAGACGGGAAAATAGACAACTTATCGATAAACCATTCATATAGCGGCCGGTGTACTTCGAACTCCAGCGTGCAAAGCGAATGGGTGATGTGCTCAATTGAATCCGACTGGCCATGCGCAAAGTCGTACATCGGGTAAATGCACCAGGCATCGCCCGTACGGTGGTGGTGTGCATGCTTGATCCGGTAGATTATCGGGTCACGCATCTGCATGTTGGGTGAGGCCATGTCGACCTTGGCCCGCAACACTTTGGCCCCATCGGGATACTCGCCCGCTTTCATCCGTCGGAACAGGTCGAGGTTTTCGTCAACGGTTCGATCCCGATACTGGCTCATCCGACCGGGTTCAGTTGGCGTACCTTTTTGAGCCGCAATCTCTTCTGAGGTCGAATCGTCAACGTAGGCTAAGCCTTTCTGAATCAGCGTTTCGGCGAATTGGTAAAGCTGGTCGAAGTAATCGGAGGCATAAAATTCATTTTCCCAGTCGAAGCCCAGCCAGCGTACATCGTTCTTGATCGAATCGACATACTCGGTGTCTTCGGTAACTGGGTTAGTATCATCGAAGCGCAGGTTGGTCTGGCCACCGTACTTATCGGCCAGGCCAAAATTCAGGCAGATGGATTTGGCGTGACCGATGTGCAGATAACCGTTCGGCTCGGGTGGAAAACGGGTGTGAATACGGCCACCGTTTTTGCCACCGGCTAAATCGTCTTCGACAATTTGTTCAATAAAATTCAGAGAGCTTCCAGCATTACTGCGGTCGGTGGAGTTATTCTCTCCGTGAGTGGACTCTTCGGGTTCCTTCGTTACTTCCGCCATGTCGTTACTTCGCACTTGATAAAGTCCCGAAATTACGGCCTTTGACCGGGTTTGACAAACGAAACCGATACCAATTGCTTTGAAAAGACGAGTTGAAGGGCGAAAGGTCGGTCGTCAAAAAGCCCTGAATTTTCGCTATCAGGCTCGTAGAAAAACTACTTAAGTAGGCATTAACCGTTCGTTAATTTCTTATGAATGAGCGAACAAAAAGGTTACCGGAACGAGTTGTTGCAGTAAGTACGCCGTTTATTATCAGCCAACAACGGTGCCCAGGCATACGGTTTATGAAAAAAACGTTTATCGGCTTTCTTTTTGCGGTTGGGTGTTTTATATCAATTCATGGTTTTGCACAAAAAACAACGGACTCGTTGGCCCGACAGGCCTATCTGACCGATTGCATCCAATACGCATTAAGCCACCAGCCTATAGTTAAACAATCGGTTATCGACCAGGAGATAGCTGAACGAACGATCCAAAGCAGTTTGTCGGCCTGGTATCCACAAATTTCAGCGGGATACAACCTACAACACTACCTTAAACAACCGGCTACACTCTTCCCCGATCCAACAACGGGCGAAGCTGTACCTCGGGTGATTGGCGCTAAAAACACATCGACGGCATCTCTGTCGCTGACTCAGACTATTTTCAATCGGGATTTGTTGCTCGCCAACCAGACAGCCGATGCCTACCGCGTACAGGCGACACAAACGACTGTTCGAAACAAAATCGATGTGGTTGTCAACGTCAGCAAGGCGTTTTACGACGTGATTCTGACCCAGCGACAGGTGGATATTCTGAGTGGCGATATTGCCCGTTTGCAGCGTAGTCTGCAAGACGCCACCAATCAATATCAGAGCGGAATCGTCGATAAAACGGACCCGCAACGGGCAGCTATCGCGCTCAATAATACGCGCGCCCAGCAGAAACAGTATCGGGATCTGGTCGGAGCCAAATACCAGACGTTGAAGCAGCTCATGGGCTATCCGCCCAATACCCCGCTCAATGTGGCCTATGATACGCTGCAACTGGTGAATGACGCCAATCTGGATACGCTCCAGCTCGTCAATCCACAGAATCGGATCGAATACCAGCAGTTATTGACTCAGGGGCGTTTACTCGATGCCAATGTAAAGTATACGCGCTGGGCCTACCTGCCCACAGTGGCCGCCTTTGGTAATTATAATCTTCTGTATCAGAACAATACGTTCGGTCAGCTCTTCGGCATGGTATTTCCAAACTCATTGGTTGGTCTGTCGGTAGCGCTGCCCATCTTCCAGGGCGGGCGACGGATTCAGCAGACTAAAATCGCCGAGTTGCAGGTTCAACGACTACAATGGGATTTGGCCTCGCTCACCAGTTCGGTTGATGCGGAGTATGCACAGGCACTGTCTAATTACAAAGGGAATCTGGCTAATTACCTGGCTCTGCGCGAAAACCTCGTCATGGCGGAGGATGTCTACCGGATTATCAACCTGCAATACCGCTCCGGTGTAAAAACCTTTCTGGACGTAACCATTGCCGAAACCGATCTTCGAACGGCGCGGCTCAACCTGTTCAATGCGCTTTATCAGGTATTAATCAGTAAGTTGGACGTCCAACGAGCACTCGGTGTTATTCAGTTTTAATTTTTGTCGGCTTGACAAAAATGTCTTCAGAATTATGAAACAATTTATAAATCAAACGTTTATTGGGGTTGGATTCATTGTTGCGCTGATGGCCTGTGGTGGTCAGAAAACGGACCAGCAGCAGGGGCCACCGCCACCTACAGCTGTTTCGGTCGCGAAAGTGACCAAGGGGAACGCTACCTATTATGATGAGTTTCCGGCTACAGTAACGGCTTTGCTGGAGGTTGAGATTCAGCCGCAGGTGGCCGGTAATATCACGGGTATCTTCTTTCAGGATGGGCAGCACGTCAGCAAGGGACAGAAATTGTACTCCATTGATCCGCAACAGTACCGGGCCACCTATGATCAGGCGGTGGCCAATCTGAACGTGCAGAAAGCGAACCTGAACCGGGCGCAGAAAGACGCTGATCGGTACAATACGCTGGCTCAACAGGATGCCGTTGCCAAACAACTGGTCGATAATGCCAATGCCACGCTGGAATCGGCCAAAATGCAGGTCGAAGCCGCCCAGGCTACCATCCGACAGGTAGGTACTAATCTGAAATACACCACAATTTATGCGCCAATGGACGGAACGATCGGGATTTCGCAGGTACGGCTCGGTGCGGCCGTAGCACCCGGTTCCACTCCACTCAACACCATTTCGTCTGATAACCCAATTGCGGCCGATGTGCAGATCGATGAGTCGCAGATTCAGCGGTTCCTGAAGTTACAAAGCCAGCCCAACGTGACGCGCGATTCCACGTTTGTCCTGCTGTTGCCCAGTGGGCAGCCGTATCCATTTCCCGGTTCAGTCCGTATCGTCGACCGGGCGGTTGACCCACAAACGGGTACACTCCGGGTACGGATCGCTTTCCCAAATTCAAACCGGCAACTGAAACCAGGATTGAATGTCAACGTACGGGTAAAAAACAGTACGGGCGAGCCTCAGTTGCTGATTCCATACCAGGCCGTGACGGAGCAGATGAGCGAATACTTTGTGTTTGCCGTAGGGGATAGCAGTAAAGTGAGCCAGAAAAAAGTAACACTCGGTGCCCGGATCAACGATAAAGTCGTCGTGAAAAATGGCCTGACCGAAGGCGAAACCATCGTTACCGAAGGCACGCAGAAGATTCGGGAAGGAGCGAAAGTAAAAGTTAATGATAAATTATGAATGATGAGTTATGAATGACCTGACGCAAGATTGCCTGCACAGACATTTATAATTCATCATTCATCATTCATAATTCAAAAAGTCGTGTTCGCAGAAATATTCATCAACCGGCCGGTTACGGCCATTGTTATATCGGTCGTGATTGTTGCGCTGGGGTTGTTGGCATTGCAGAGCCTACCCGTCAGCCAGTATCCCGACATCACCCCTCCGGTGGTGCAGGTAACGGGTACCTATACGGGAGCCGATGCCCAGACGGTGGAGCAGACTGTAGCGACGCCTATTGAAACGCAGGTGAACGGTACGCCGGGTATGGACTACGTGCAGACCAACGCCACCAACGACGGCCGGATGACCATGAACGTGACGTTTAAGGTCGGTACGGATGTGAATATTGCCGCATTAGATGTGCAGAACCGGGTAGGGATTGCTCAGCCGCAATTGCCCGAAGAAGTTACCCGGCTTGGGGTTGTGGTGCGCAAGCGGAATCCGTCGCTGTTCATGCTGGTGGCCATTTATTCGCCCAACAAAACCCACAATGTTTCTTTCCTGGACAATTACGCCAACATCTACATCCGCGACGCCTTGCTTCGGGTGCCGGGAGTAGGGGATATTTTCAGCCGGGCCGATGATTTCAGTATGCGGATCTGGCTCAAGCCCGACCGTCTGGCACAGCTTGGCCTGACGACCGATGATGTGGTTGGGGCACTTCAGGAACAGAACTTGCAGGTAGCCGGTGGTTCGGTAGGTGCATCGCCACAACCGTCCACGCAGGCGTTTGAGTACACCGTTTTCACGAATAGCCGACTCAGCAAAGAAGACGAATTCAAGAAGATTATCGTACGCAGCGACCCGGCTCGCGGCTCACTGGTGTACCTGGAAGATGTGGCACGCGTGCAACTGGGTAAGTTTTCGTATGCCAGCAACTCGTTTGTGGATGGCAACCGGGCGGCTTATCTGCTGGTCTATCAATTGCCGGGTAGTAACGCCATCGCTACGGCCAAAGGAGTGTATGCTGCGATGGATAACCTGAAAAAGACGTTCCCGAAAGACATCAATTATGTGGTGCCGTTTGAGTCGGTATCAGTGATTCAGGTCTCTATCTCAGAAGTGGTCCAAACACTGCTCGAAGCGTTGGCACTAGTGGTGCTGGTCGTGTTTTTATTTCTGCAAAGCTGGCGGGCTACCTTGATTACATTGCTGGCTATTCCAGTATCGATTGTTGGTACGTTTGCGCTGTTTGTGCCGCTTGGATTTACCATCAACACCCTAACGCTCTTTGCCTTCGTACTGGCAATCGGGATTGTGGTCGACGACGCTATTGTGGTGGTAGAAGCCGTTCAGGTGAATATCGACAAAGGAATGTCGCCGAGAGACGCGACAAAGGCGGCAATGGCCGAGATTTCAGCACCCGTTATTGCCATTGCCCTAATTCTGGCGGCTGTGTTCGTACCGGTTGGCTTTATTCCGGGGATTGTCGGGCGATTGTATCAGCAGTTTGCCATTACGATTGCCGTATCGGTTTTAATTTCGGCATTTGTGGCCCTGTCGCTGACACCCGCTTTGTGTACGATGCTGCTTCGTCCGATGCATATCGACGAAAAAGCGACTGGACTCAACAAGTTCTTTTACAAGTTCAACCAGGTATTCGAACGAATGACGAATTCGTATACCAATGGTGTTAAACGACTCATCAAAGCGACCCCGCTGGTGATTGTTGGTCTGGTTGTTATTTACATTGGAACCGGGCTGCTGTTCCGGGCAAAACCTACTGGCTTTCTACCGACCGAGGATGAAGGAAGGCTAATTGTGACCTACGAAATTCCTGAAGCCGCTTCAACTTCTCGTAGTTTGGCCGTGCTTAATAAAGTGATGAATATTCTGAAAGCTCAGCCGTATGTGGCGCACTTTTCGGCCCTGGGCGGTCTGAACGCCGTTACGTTTGCCTCGAAATCGAACAGTGGTACGGTCTTTATTCAGCTTAAACCTTGGGACGAACGGAAGGAACGAAATATGCAGGCCGACTCGCTGGTCGTCAAACTTCAGCGAGCTTTGTCGAGCCTGAACGATGCCCGTCCGCAGGTGATTCAGCCGCCCGCTATTCCGGGTCTCGGACAAAGTTCCGGTTTTACCTTTGAAATTCAGCAACGCGAAACGGCCGACGATGTACGGGCCTTCGATAACGTGGTGCAGAACTTCCTGGGTGAAATTAATAAGCGACCCGAAATCGGCCGGGCCTTCTCGTATTTTACCGCTAAGACGCCAGCTTACCGTGTCGATGTAGACCGCGACAAGTGTAAAAAACTGGGTATTGCCGTGAGTAGTGTGTACCGAACCATGCAAACGTATCTGGGAAGCCAGTACGTAAACGACTTTATCATTTACGGGCGTAAGTTCCGGGTAGTGGCGCAGGCCGATACCATGTACCGAACCGATGTGCGGAATCTGGGGAGCTATTACGTACGAAATCAGGCTGGTCAACTGGTGCCCATCAGTACGGTAATTAAAACGACGGTTATTGAGAATGCGCCGTTGATTTCACATTTCAATCTCTTCCGATCGGTTGAACTAAACGGCGGGGCTAAGCCGGGTTTCAGTAGCAGTCAGGCCAACGATGCGCTGCGGGAGGTGGCGGCAAAGGTGCTGCCCGCTGGTTATTCATATGATTTTGGTGGACTAAGCCGGGAAGAAATTAATGCGGGGAATACGTCGATCTACATTTTCATGCTGTCGATCGGCTTTGTGTTCCTGTTCCTGGCGGCTTTGTACGAAAGCTGGTCAGTACCATTTTCGGTATTATTGTCGGTACCCATTGGCGCGTTGGGAGCCATCGTAGCGCTCATTCTTTTCCCGTATTTAAGCAACAACGTCTACGCCCAGATCGGTCTGATTACCCTGATCGGACTGGCGGCAAAAAACGCCATCCTGATTGTCGAATTTGCGAAAGAACGGGTAGATCGGGGAGAAGACCTTATTCAGTCGACTTTGGAAGCCGTTCGGTTGCGTCTCCGCCCGATCCTGATGACGTCGCTGGCATTTATTCTGGGGGTGTTCCCGCTGGCCATTGCCAGTGGCGCGGGTGGTGTTGCTCGGGCTACTATTGGCCGAACCGTATTGGGTGGGATGCTGGCTGCTACCTCCATTGCGATTTTCGTCGTACCGGTTTTGTACGTAGGCATCACGCGCCTGGCGTATGGTAAAAAAGGACTGGAGGAACTGAAAAAGAACGCGAAGCAAGCGGAGAAGCCTGAAGAACAAACCCAGTTGGTGGATAAATAAGGGCTAAACGGTTTATGGGCGAATTGGCCCCTCTTATTAGCTCATTTAGTCATCTGGTTAATTGTTGATTTTCTGTGCGTTAGTCTTCCTGTATTATTGCATACGCTTTTCAACGAAGCGTATGCAATAGTATGAAAGGACGTAAAAAGATATTTCTGACCGCAGGCAATCTACAATTGCCCTCTATTACTGCCGATGCTCGGGTACGTTATTCGAGCGGAGGGCGGAGCGGTACAGTGCATTATATAAGCCCACAGGCTTCATTCAACATGTGGTACGAATTTGCAGGTGGCAATGCGCTTGCGATTATCGATATTCCAACCACCAAAACCTGGGAAGAACGTACTCAACTTCCGCTTACCTACCGGGAGCCGGTTTTGCAATTTATTGGTGAACAGGTTCTTCGGGATCAGGTGCCCAGTGGTGGCTACTTTGAGTGCTCGGACGACACACTCACTATTTATCAGGGAAGACGGCCATAAGGTTGCCGATTAGCGCGTATGTGCCATGGATCTCTTATTAGTTACGCTCGTTATTGGACTGATTATTTATGTTCGTTACCTGGCCGGATTGCAAACCAATGCGGAAAAGGACATCGAGCGGTTTCAGCCAGGTATCGATGAGTATAATATGGGTAATCTGGATGAAGCCTTCCATTTTTTTCACGAAGCCATCCAACAGAGCCCCTCATCGAGTATTGCCTATTTATACCGTGCCCGCTGTTTTAAAGCATTGGGAGACTATTCGGCTGCGATGACAGACCTAGAAGCTGGTAAGCGGTATGACGATACCTTACCTGATCTACACCTTGAAAGTGGTAGGATTCATTTTCAACGGCAGGAGTTTACAGACGCATTTTCCGATTTTGATAAGGCTGTTTTTTATTCACATGGGAGCGGAAGTACAGCTTACTATTGGCGGGGCCTGACTCGTCAGCGACTTAACCAGCCTCAGGAAGCAGAACAGGATTGGGCCAAAGCCGCGACTCTAACCTTACAAGCCACCCAACATTCTACTGGAATAGATATGAGTACACCATTTTTAAGCTGGCAGTTAGCAGGAAGAGCTCTTCTGACCCTTGTCAATAGCAGTGTGTTGCTATATGCCATCACACACAGTCCTACCATTCATGGACCCTATTTGCTGGCGGCTGTATCGGCTGGCATTATCGGCTATGTTGAACCGAAAAAAGGCTGGTTGCTGGCCCTGATTCAGGCACTGTTGATCGTTTTAGGCTACCGATTGATCACTACGGAGCACGGAACCAACGCTCGACAGGAACTTGAGCAGTTTACCCTGTACGGTTCCATTGCTCTAACGTTTATAGGCAGTTTTATCAGCGGCTTTTTGAAACGGAAGCTCAATAGTAGTCAGGTGTAGTCAGAAATGGTCAGGCGTAGTCAAGCGTTGTCAAAAACAATTGCCTGACTACATCTGACCACACTTGACGACGACTGACCATTCTTGACTATACCTGACCACCCTTGACCAGACTTGGCGTTTCACTCTCCGGCTGGATGGGCCGAATGTTGGGAGCAAATAGGTGAATGAGTATCCAGGCCAGCAGATAGGCACTGCCACACATGGCAAAAATGTAATTGTAACCGATTGTGATGGCTCCCTGTGCTTTATAGGTATCGAGCAGCGCACCGACTACCATTGGAAAGAGAATACCACCTACTGAACCGGCCATGCCGCCCAGTCCCACTACCGAACTGACGGCGTTTTTGGGAAACATATCGGATACCAGTGTGAACAGATTGGCACTCCAGGCCTGGTGAGCGGCAACGGCCAGACTCAGTAAGCCAACCACCTCCCAAATCGTAGTAGCATAGCGGGTAAGTACAATGGGTACAATGCATAGCGCATACAACAGCATAGCCGTTTTGCGCGACCGGTTGATGGTCCAGCCTCGATTCAGGAAATACCCCGATAAGTAGCCTCCGCCAACGCTGCCAATGGTAGCGGCTGTATAAACGATGATCAGTGGCAGACTTGGCTTCTTCAGGTCGAGGTTGAACGAAGCGGCAAAGTAAGACGGAAGCCAGAACAGGAAAAACCACCAGACCGGATCAGTCAGTAGCTTGCCCAGGACGAACGCCCACGTTTGTCGGTGCCGAAGCAGATCAAGCCAGCGTACCTGGGATGACTCGGTCGATGCACCTTCCGTATCCTGCGTAATGAAAGCTAGCTCCTGGGTCGATACTTTCTTGTGCTGCTGTGGGCTGTCGTACGACCACCACCAGAAGAAAAGCCAGATGAACCCAATCAGCCCTGTCAGTAAAAACGCAACCTCCCACCCATAAGCACCCAGTATCCAGGGAACAGCCACCGGAGCAACGACGGCCCCGATGTTGGTGCCTGCATTGAAAAGGCCCGTTGCCAGTGCCCGCTCATGACGAGGGAACCATTCGGCTACAGTTTTGATGGCTGCCGGAAAGTTGCCCCCCTCGCCAAAGCCAAGTAAGGCCCGATACACACCGAAGCTAAACGTACTGGTCGCGACAGCGTGTAGCGCAGCCGCGATGGACCATATCAATACAGCCAGTACGTAACCTACTTTGGTGCCAATGGTATCGATGAGTCGTCCGAAGGCTACGTAGCTGAGCGCATAAGCCGCCTGAAACGCCATCACGATATGACTGTAATCAGTTTCGGTCCAGTTAAACAGGGTTTCCAGAGTAGGCTTAAGCAGACTGATCACCTGACGGTCCAGGTAGTTGATCGTCGTAGCGACAAACAGTAATCCAACAATTTGCCAGCGGTAGTTGGTCATAAATCGGGAGTCATTAAATGGTCATTGATTGTCATTATAGGGGTCATTGGTAGTCATTCACTGTCATTGATTGTCATGCCTAGCTACTTGACAATGAACTTGAACAGCAAATGACAATCAATGACAGTGAATGACCACCAATGACCACGAAGTTAGAATGGTAAGGTGCGGAGGGTGAGGCTGCTCTCCTGGGCTAAATCAATGACGCGGGCCAGATGCTGAATATCGGCTGGCGAAATTTCGGGCTGGGCACCATTGACGATCACCTCATACAGATTGTCATAAAATGGGGTATAATTGCCCGGTTCGCTTTCAATAATTTCGGCTTTGCCATCGCGGTAAAGTGTACCCCAGCGATCGTCGGGCTCGATCCCTAAAGCAGAGTCACTGGGCAGTCGATTCGTCCGTAGCCGTTCTTCCTGTGGATCTAAACCGCCTTTCAGAAATGAACCTTCTGTACCATGTAAACTATATCGTAAGGTGTTCTTGTACATCATCAGGCTGGATTCAAGCCGAACGACTTTATCGGCATAGCCCAGCTTAATATCGAAATAGTCGGGTACATGGCTGTTGGGGCGAAGGATCCGGACCGTGGCCTGTACCGTTTCGGGGGCACCAAATAAATGCAATGCCTGATCAAGTAAGTGTGGGCCTAAATTGTACAGATTGCCCCGACCAATACCAGCCTGTTCTTTCCAGCTTTGTGAATCGGGTGGAACGGGCGTATACCGGTCGTAGCGACATTCGTAATCGACCAGTGTACCCAAAGCCCCTTCAGCCAATAGCCGCTTGATGGTCAGAAAGTCTGAATCCCATCGCCGGTTTTGATAAGCCGTGGCCAGCTTCCCTTGTTGCTGGGCCAGTTCCAGTAGCTCAATGGCTTCTAGTTCGGTTAAGGCAAAGGGTTTTTCGACAACAACATGTTTGCCCTGTTCCAGCGCTTGGCGAGCGTAGGCGACATGGGTTTCGTTAGGGCTGCAAATAAACACCAGGTCAATAGTCGGATCAGCAAAGAGTTCTTCAGGCGTGGCTACCCATTCAATCGACGAATCGAATTGCCGGACGGCTTCGGGACGGCTACTGGCAATTTTTTTGAGATGGAAGCGTGGATTGACGGTCAGGAAAGGCGTGTGAAAATACCGGCCCGACAGGCCAAACCCAACTAAACCAACTTGGACAACTTGAGGCATACCAATTCAGGGAATAATACAGAAAGGTATTCGGACCCGTCTGAACCGTGTACCGAATACTATAAACTCTGTTTCTAAAGCAAATTCCCTGTGTTTATCTCCTGATTGTCGGGAAAAGTTTTTCAGATCCTGTTAGAGAATACGGCTACCTTTTACCCAGAAATGAAAGGTTGGATTCTTGACCACTCCCTGGCCTGAGGTGGCCTTTAGATGACTGAAATGAGTATCCAGACAGCGTCGGTACGTATCCGATACCCGTTTGAATGCCAGGGGTTTAAGGTGGAGCTCATCGAACCATTCCTGGTCGCGGGCATTTCCCCGGCTGTCAATATGATAAAGGTAGGGGAACTCATCCCGTTGGGCCAGACTGACAAACATTTCATTGAGCTCAAAGATCATGGCCATGATGATGGACCGTTGTATGGACGAAGTCTTAATCCCTCGAATCATCAGCGGTTGTGACATCCATTTGCCACTGCCCAGGAGGGCGTTGAGGATCGGTTGAAGGGGCGTTGCCCAGTCGAAGCGAATGCCTGCATGCGGAATGGCATAATCATACCCCTGCGTTATAATCGCCATTGTTTTCAGGTCAGCCGCTTTGCGCAGGCTGCTGAAAAGCATGAAATACTGGCATTTCAGGATCAGTATAAACGCATAGAATTCGGGAAGTATATGTCCTTGCGCTGTCAGAATCTGCTCTGCCTGCTCGCTGGTGCACCCCGCTTCCAATAATTCCTGCTTATCTGTACGTTTGTGGGGCAGCTCATCATTGGGTGTGAGACAGGTCATGATCGCCAGTCGATTTCCGCCAACCATATCGTTGCCTCCACCACTGACCAGAAACGCCGAAGGCTTATGAATGGATAATTCTTCTACGTATTTTTCTTCAAAAAGGATATTGGCCAGCCAGTCGCCGGCATACGACATGCTGAAGATGGCGTAATCGTTATGATCGTCGAGCCAGTTGATAATGTCTCGCCCAAAAAATTGGAACCAGGAATCACCTTCCGCTACGATCACTTTGTGCCCATCTATGCCAACAAATCCAGTATTTATTTTACGAAAATAGGCCTTTTGACGCCGGGAAGTCATATACCGATTGAATTGACCCAATACGCCCGTTGTGGCATCCGACTCGGTTCGGAGAGCGGATTCGTTGATATTATAGACCCGTTTGAGGGCTGTTCGGAGGTCGTCAAAATTTAAACCGACGGCAGGGTCAGTAAGGTGTTTGAAATCCAGATCGCCAAAATCAAGGGGATGTTTGATCAGTTTTTCAAGGAGTGCATTTTTTTGATCCATGGAGGAAGGTAGTATACACGGGAAAAGTGACAAATTAGCCTGGTGGTCGATTATTTCTTCCGAAGGAGCTGTCCTTCTAATGTTTCGACCCGTTTTTTCAGGTCGTCGTTGGTCTGTTGTAAGGCTGTGATTTGTTGTCTCTGCGTCGAATTTAGCTTCTCAATAGCATCTAAACGGCTTAAAACGGCGGTCAGATCGGTTCCGGCTGTGAGGATAACATCCCCATGTGTATCGACAGATAACACTTTTCCGGTACTGGTCGAAGCCGGAGATTTGCTAGTCAGATTCGTAAACCGTAAACCACTTTGATTGGGAAGCGCATGAGTAATTTCCAGTTTATTAAGTGGGGCTGAATTCCCAATGCCAACATTGACCCCCGTACTCCCTAAAATTAACGAGTTACTAAGGCTGACGAAAGCCCCTGCCCCAATGGCTGTTGCATTGTTCAGATTATCGGCCCCGGCAGCTTCATGGCCAATGTATGTGCCCCGGTCGCCTGTTTTAGGAGTAGGGGTGATGCCTCCCGGCCCACCTCCTGACGACTGACCAATACAAACAGTACGAAATATACCTGTATAGGAGGTTCCCGCATTAGGGCCTATTAAGATATTGGCAAATCCTCCTCCCAAATTACTCCCTGCATTATACCCCATAATAATAGTCTCGTCCATAAGGGTGGCATTTTGAGCAGCCCGAAAACCAATCAGAACATTTCGCTGTCCCTTCTTCAAATTCAATGCTACCTCATTCCCGATATAAATGCTTTCACCAATGTTTTTACTAGTATCTTTTGACGCTGCAATATGGCCTATGTAAATATTATCCCTGGCCGATTTATTGCCTGAACCCGCAGAGTTTCCCAGCATTAGATTTCGTTGGGCATCCACTACACTTTGGCCTGCATTGATGCCGATAATTGTATTGTTTCCTCCGGGAGTCTGAGAGGTAGGCGAGGTGGCTACGTAATTGTTTTGCGCTAGTACAAGGCTTCCCCAAAACAGAAAGCCGCCGGTTAAGAGTTTTTTCATCGAATTGATTTGCGAATGGTTTAGGAAAAAGGTGATTAATTAATGATTACTTGGCGGTATTTTGTTGATAAATGTATAATTGGACCTTAAAGAAGGTAGAATGCCGATAAAAAAGAAACGGGAAAATTCCCGTATTTTTAGGAACCTCCCCGTTTGGTAAAAGCACTACTCAGTTGAAATAGACTTACTTCGCTGTTCCGGAAACAGGCACCAACTGGGCCGACAGATCAGGCGTTTTCATATCCTTGTCGAACGGGAATATGGGGTGCTTGATCCGCTTGTACGGTAACCGGAACAGATCCTGATCGACGCCCCCTGGCGTAAGGGCCATAATCCAGTCGGCACGCATGTTGTACAGCTCGGGTTCAAGATAGCCGATTTTCACGACCACAATATCCGCTTCTCTGGGCTTCAGACCCAACCGGGTAAAATCGATTTCTTTGTGATAGGGCTTACGCTTTTGCGTAATGATCACGTGCACACTTCCTACCTTAATAACCGCTTCTACTTCGGCATCTTTATCGCCTTTTACTATTGACTCCACGGTGCCTTTGAGGGGGATCGGTGGTGCATATCGCGCATCGACAGCAGCACCGGCGGTTCCTTCCACACGGCCGCCTACACCAGCTGCAATCGCTTTCCGGATAAGTTCGGGTGCCGGAATTGACGCATAAATCAAGGAGGGACCAGTTGCTTTCTGAAATTCTGGTCGAGACAGAATCTGGGTCAGTGTCCAGGTGACGTCACCGGCACCACCCGCTGTCGGATTGTCGCCGGTATCACTGATGAAAAATGGATGTTTAGGGCTGGCTAAGGCTTTGGCAAGGCATTCGTCCAGTGTACCGGTGGGGGCTACAAACCCAAACTCGGAGCGCACCCGCCAGAAATGCTGGGCCAGTTTCTCGGCCGCCTGAGTCACGCTGGTTTTATCGTCGCCGGTAACCATCACCACGGCATGGTTGCGCGGCTCATCGGCCCAGGCGTACCCGATCCAGATACCCGCATCGACAATACCCGGCTGATGGTCGGCCAGGGGAGCTACTTCCTGATAGAGACTTTTACCTGGCTCGATGCGTGTACTGGTTTTTTCGCCCGGCAATAAAATCGGGATGGGTATCCAGGCTTTGTAGGCTGGTTTGCCTTTACCGTTTTTGATCCGCTCCAACAGGTGCATTACGGCCCGTTCTTTAGTTTGCATGGCATCTTCGTGGGGAGCCATTCGGTAGCAGGTCATCAAATCAGTGTTTTGAGCCAGCCGCCAGGATACATTCCCGTGCAAATCCATGGACGTTGAAATGAGCGTTTTATAACCAATAACCTGTCGGATGCGGGTGATCAGATCGCCTTCGGGATCATCGAGACCTTTCACGCTCATGGCGCCGTGGATGTCGAAATACAGGCCATCGTAGGGACCATACTTCTTGAGCGAATCCAGCATTTTGCCGACCAACGATTCATAGGCTTCGCGGGTTACGGCTCCGCCGGGAAGTGATTTTCCAACAACCGTCGGGAACCAGGCGGCCTGCTTACGCAATGGGGAAACGGGCATCATAAATGGGTAGGCGTTGAACACCTCAGGACCATATCGGGCGTGGAACGCTTCTTCCAGTGTAACCGCCGGAGAAAATGTACTGGATTCGATTCCCAGGCCAGCGATGGCAATCCGGGGTAAACGCGTGTCGGTAGGAGGGGTAGATTGGGCAAAGCTGGTACTAAACGCCCAAAAACAGGTAGTAAGACCGAGGAGGAAGTGTTTCATGCCCACAAGTTAATGGAAACCAACGTACCAATAGAATTTGTCGGCACTAGACGGCAACCGAATTGAGTCGAAATCGGGAAATATCGAACGTAGTCTGGCCTGTAAGGGCCAGCTCCGCTAAAATCTGCCCGACGGCGGCCGAATGTTTAAAGCCATGCCCGGAACAGGCCGAGGCTAATAAAACATCCGAGTAATCGGGATGCTGGTCGATGATAAAATCCCCATTCGGAGTCATGGTGTATAAACAAACGACTGATTTAAGGCAATTCGGACCGATACCTACGAGGTTGGGAGCAACGAACTGTTCGTACATGCGCTGCGTTTCGGCCTGACTACTATTTCGATGAACGGTGTCAGGCGTGGTTACGTGTTCGTAGGTTTCGGTCGCCACTTTGAGTCCTCCTTTGGGGCCATTTATAGCCGGAAAGCCGTAAATACCCCGGTCATTCAGAATAAAGATCGGCATCCTGTCGGGTGTGTACTGTGCATACTCTCCGTCAATAGCGAACCAGTAAAGTACCTGTCTGTAGACCCGTAGTAGCTCACGATAGGGCGTTTGGCGAAGCGATTCCGTAATCCATGAACCAGTGGTCAGAATCAATTTTCGGGTTTGATACTGTCCCTTATCAGTCTGAACTATCACTCCTGAAGTTGTCGGCTGAAACGAGAGCATCCGCTCATTCGTATGGATGGATGCCCCTGCCTGTCGAGCCTGTTCCAGTTGAACCCGGATGCAACGTTCGGGGCTTAAGAAACCAGCTTCATTTTCATAATAGCCAATATCATGTTGGTCAAACCGAAACTGTGGGTATTCTTTTCGGAGGGCGTTTGCGTCTAGCAGGCGATGCGCAATACCAAACTGATCGGCCGCCTGGAGGGTCGTGTTTAGCCAGTACGGTTTATTGCGGGTTTGGATGGTTGAGTTAGGCTGCCCAACAAATAATCCGCCCGTAATGGTCAACAGATTTTCGCCGGAGGCTTGTTCAAGTTCGCGCCAGATCTGGTAGGAGCGTAGGGCGAGGGGAACAAAATGTAACCCTTCGCCAATGGCCTGTCGGGTAATGCGCGTATCGCCGTGGGTGGAGCCCTGCGTATGTGGAGGATCGAACTGGTCAATACCCAGAATATGGGGCGTTTGTTTTGAGAGCTGGTAAAGCGTGGCGCTCCCCATGGCTCCCAAACCGATAACTATAGCGTCGTATACCATACACGAGCGAACTAGACTGAAGTGAATTAATCGGAAAGCAACTCGTTTCTGACGGTTCCGCAAGAAACAAAAAAGGTATGAGGAAATACGGTACAGGATTTTCGATTTGTCGTATAGACGTTAACCGATCAAAAAAATGGTAGCTAATCCTGCCGGCTGCGAAATTAAAATTTAACCCAAAATAGGGTATTGGCCGTCAGAAACGGCCTATTTCTTAGGATATGATCGCTTGCAGGTTCAAAATTTTCCTCACAAAGTGAAATTATTTTTAACGAGGGGATAGGGTGCCCTATCGCTTTCGTGTCTTCGTAAGTAATTAACCCGAACTATGAGTCAGCCTCAGTCTCTTTATCCTGAATATCGCGGTAAATCCATCATGGGTACCGATTCCGGCAGCAACGAAAGTCGAGTGGTCGATTCGGAGGTGTTTATCCGGCAGGCTTTTGATCGGAGTATTCGCGAAGGATACGAATTATTATTTCGGCGCTACTACCGGCCGCTTTGCAATCATGCCGTACGATTTGTTCAGTCGAAGGAGCAGGCCGAAGATCTGGTGGCAGAAGTGTTCTCGGCATTCTGGAAAGGGCAGATGCATCTGCATATCACCACGTCGATGCGGGCTTACCTGTTTCGGTCCTTGCGAAATCGAATTTACAATCACCTGCGCGATGAGCTGGCGCACCAGCCACCAACTACTGATCAGCTAATCGATATTGCCGAACCGGAAGATCCTCAGCAAATCCTGTTGTTCACCGAACTATACACGAAAGTACAGGCTGTTATTAAAGCGTTGCCCCCTCAGTGTCAGCGCGTTTTTCTGATGAGCCGGTTCGAGAATAAGAAACACCGGGAAATTGCCGACGAGTTGTCGATTTCGGTGAAAGCGGTCGAGATGCATATTTCCAAAGCACTCAATCAATTGCGAACCGCCCTGTTTACCATTTGTGGATTGATCGCCCTCGCTGGCCTACTGCTTTGAACCTGAATAAAGCTATACATACCCATTGAATATCTAATGAATATTCCTGTCAACAAACAATTGATCTTCGAGCATTTCGCAGATCGTGTGACGCCACTTCAACATCGGATGATTGCCGAGTGGCTCGAAGATCCGGCACATAAGGAACTGTACTATGAATGGCTCGAAGAATGGGAGCTTCTAAATCCGCAGTATGCTGTGGATGTGGAAGCTCCGCTGGAAAAATCATTGACCAAACTTCTGGCCGAACAACCACCTTTTCAACCCCAGATCGGCGGTCAGTCGACCAATCGATTTTTTGCACCCTGGCAATGGGCAGCCGTTGTCGCCGGACTCGTATTCATGAGCGCGCTGTATGCAGGTCGTTCGTATATACTATACCGTTCGGAAACAACCGCCTATGGAGAGATTCGGAAAATAGTTCTGCCCGAAGGAAGCGTGGTTACGCTGAATGCTAATTCGTCGTTACGCTATCCCCGATTTGGGTTTGGCGATAAGGCACGTCGGGTGTATCTGTCAGGGGAGGCTAGTTTCGCGGTTCAGCATATGAAAAACCACGCCCAGTTTGTGGTGAGTACTGATCATGATCTCGATGTGGTGGTACTGGGCACCGAATTTAATGTGTTCTCTCGTCCGCGTGGAGCCAAAGTGGTGCTACGGCGAGGAAAAGTGGAGATTGTCCGGACCCAGCATCCGACGGCCCGGCGAATCACTTTAAAACCTGGTGATTTGGTTAGCCTGGATTCGTCGGGATACTGGTCGATAAAGCATGTAGCCCGGCCCGATGCCTATGTGGCCTGGCAGGAGCATCGATTTGAATTCGATCAGACGGCCCTTGGCGAAATCGCTAAACTCATGGAAGAAAACTATGGTATGCATGTTCACATTGCCGATACGGCGCTGGCCGAACGTACGGTTTCGGGTACGTTTAGCACCCGAACGGCCTCCGAATTAAGCCAGGTTATTGCTGATCTATTGGAGATTACGGTTAGCCAGAAAGGCAATCAGATTACGTTTACAGAGCCCGTTACCCCTTGATACGATTTTTAATACTCCCTACAATGCAAAACTCCTTACTTATTAAACCCTTTGTTGTGTTGCTGCTAGCCACACAGATCTGGCCTGCTTCGGGGCAGGTGCTGGCAAAGCGGTATCAGAAGACCAACGGGATGTCGCTGCAAAAGCCCCAGTCATCGACATCGCTTCCACTTAAAGATGTATTGGTGCAACTGAAGAAGACCTATCAGGTCGACCTGTTGTTCGAAGATAAAGCCGTTGAAGGCTATATGGCCCCTGTACCGGATTTCAGCCGATCAGTGGAAGCCGAATTAAAGCAACTCCTGCAACCGCTTGGCCTACGGTATAAAAAAGTAAAAAAGGACGCGTATCTGATTCAGACTGGTAAGGCCAGCAAGGCAAAAACTACGTCGGCCGCCACAACATCGGTCAATCTGGAACCAGAGTCGTTTCCGACGACAATCTCAGCCGAACCGGATGGGAAAGTACTCGCCCTTGCCGATGCGAAAAACCTGGTCGTGGCCGACCAGATCGTTACGGGTACGGTACGGGATGCGAAAGGGGAGGCCCTGCCCGGTGTAAACATCGTCGTAAAAGGAACATCAAGAGGGACCACAACCGACGGACAGGGCGCTTTTCGGGTATCGGTTCCCGACAATTCGGCCGTGCTGGTGTTTAGCTTTGTGGGCTATCAGCCTCAGGAGATTCGGGTGGGGAGCCAAACCGCCATTCAGGTGCGCCTGCTGGCCGACGAAAAGTCACTGAACGAAGTGGTGGTCGTAGGGTATGGTACGCAGTCACGTAAAAATCTGACCAGCGCCATCAGCACCATCAAACCCGAAGAACTAAACCGGGGGGCCATCAGCGATGTAGGGCAATTGCTTCAGGGTAAAGTACCGGGACTGAATATTTCGGCCAGTGGTGACCCCAACGCACCAGCCGCTGTGGTATTACGTGGGGCTTCGACCATCAACAGCTCGCAGGGGCCGTTCTACGTCATCGACGGGGTGCCAGGAGCCGATATCTCCATCATTGCTCCCGACGACATTGCGTCGATCGATGTATTGAAGGATGCGGCAGCTACAGCTATTTACGGAAACCGGGCTGCCAACGGGGTGATTATGGTGACAACCAAACGGGGTAAAAAAGGGCAGATGGTGGTCAACTACAGCGGCTACACAGGTAGTGAAACTGTATCAAGCAAACTGAAGATGATGGATGCGGCTCAGCTCCGTGATTTCCTGACCAAGAATGGCCAATCGTTTTCGCCCACCGACGATAAAGGCGCCAACACCAACTGGCAGGAAGCCGTCGAGAAAAGCTCCGCCATTTCACAGAACCACAACCTGTCGATCAGTGGGGGCACCGAACACAGCACCTACAGCGCCAGCATCAACTACCTCGATAAGCAGGGTATTTTGCAGGGTAGCTCCCTGAATCGGGTGATTGCCCGGCTGGCTGTGGATCAGTATGCCCTGAACGACCGGATTCGGTTTAGCCTCAACGTGACCAACTCGGCCAGCAATGCCAACAACACCCCGTTGCGGAACAACGTGCTGTTGCAGATGATCAACCACCTGCCGGTTTCGCCCGTGACCAACGCGGATGGCAGCTATTTCGAGAACTTCCAGAATACGGGCTATTTCAACCCGGTGGCCATCATCAATCACGCCAAGGATAATACCAAATACAACAACCTGGTGGGGTCGCTGAATACGCATGTGAACCTGCCCTTCGGCCTGACTTACGACCTAAACCTGTCGTATCAGAACAACACCTCATTACATGGTGAAGCCTACGACAGCTATTTTACCCAGTATAACAGTGCCAACTTCTACAATAATCCCGATCCACCGGCTGTACACGGACTGCTGAACTTTGGGACCAATGGCTCGGCCTTACGGAATACGTACCAGACGACCCGTAAAGTGCTGGAAACGTTCCTGACCTGGGACAAATCCTTTGGCGACCATACCATCAATGCGGTACTGGGTTATTCGTGGCAGGGTGCCGTTTCGGGCGATGGTTTCCAGACGTCCAGCACCAATTTTCCCGTCGACAACATCGGGTATAACAACTTTGCCCTCAGTAACCCCTATGCCGTGTCAAGCTACCGGATCAATTTCGGAGCCGATGGCATTTACCAAGAAACGCGGTTGATCTCCGACTTCGTCCGTCTGAACTACAATTACAAAGACAAGTACCTGGTTCAGGGCTCGATTCGCCGGGATGGTAGTTCTGTGTTTGGTGCCAACAATCAGTGGGGTTATTTCCCCGCCGTGGGCGTTGCCTGGCGCATCGGGCAGGAGGATTTTATGCAGAAACAGAGTCTGTTCAACGACCTCAAACTGCGGGCCAGCTATGGCGTAACGGGTAACTCGTCGGGCTTTAATGCCTATACGGCTCAGTTTATCTCCGGTAGTCTCGGGACCTACTATTACAACGGGGTGCAGACCTCGGCCTATGGCCCCACCCAGGCTGCGAACCCCGACCTGAAATGGGAACGGACGGCAACCGCCAATATCGGTCTTGACTTTACCGTGCTGAAAGGCAAACTGAGCGGTACGCTGGAATGGTACGACAAAACCACTACGGGTATGATCTACTCGTACCGGGTCGACCCGATCCTGGTGCCCGTCGGCAGCATAATCGCCAATGGTGGCAACATGAGCAACAAAGGGATTGAGCTTAGCCTGAGCGCTACCCCCGTTCGGACAACCAATTTTAGCTGGACTACCGGCCTGAACCTGGCGCATAATACCAACAAAATCACCAGCCTGACCAACCCACTCTTCGTCGGTGGTGACTCGACCCGGACCACGCAACCTGAAGGGGCCGGACAAACGGGCAGTACCTTGCAAATTCTGAAGGCAGGCATGCCGCTGGGCGAATTCTTTACCCTGGAGTATGCCGGTAAAAATGATAAAGGTGTTTCGCAATACCTTTCCCGGAATGGCAGTCTGACCACCACGCCTGTTATTGGTACCGATTACCGATATGCCGGTAGCCCACAACCGAAGCTCCTCGTTGGCTGGACCAACTCGCTACACTACGGCAACTTCGATTTCAACCTGTTCGTCCGGGGCGTATTCGGCAATAAGATTTTCAACGCTACCCGCGCTGATCTGTTCCGGCCCAGCACGGCTCAGTTTACCAACATTCTGGTTGATGCAGCCAATGAGTCGCCCAGTGATGTGAACGCGTACAAATACTCGACCCGCTTCATTGAAGATGGCAGTTATGTTCGCTTAGACAATGCCACGCTGGGATACAATTTCAAGAAATTGGGTGAGTACGTAAAAACGCTTCGGGTGTATGCGACTGTCAATAACGCATTCGTGATCACTGGGTATAAGGGAATTGATCCCGAAGTGAATCAGGGAGGCATTGCTCCCGGTATCGATTCGAACAACTTCTATCCCAAAACCCGGACGATTCTGGTGGGCGTAAACGTGTCATTCTAAACCTTATTCGAAAAAAAGCGATGAAAAAAATAGCTATTCCTGGCGTGCTGCTGGCCTTGGTGGTTTACCTGACTACGGCCTGCCATGACCTGAATGTACCGGTCAATACCGAATTGACCCCTGATATTTTCCCCCAGAACTCAACGCAGTTTATTCAGGCATCGGGACCTCCCTATGCCGCTCTGCGCGGAAATTTTGCCCTCGACTACTGGTTTATCCAAACCTTAAGCACCGACGAGGCCATCTTACCCGCTCGTGGAGGCAACTGGTACGATAATCAGAATTATCGGATGCTGCATTACCACGAATGGACGAAAGATCATGGCTGGACCAATAGCAACTGGACCTGGCTATCGACCGTAATTGGTACTACCAATCAGGCGCTTTCTATACTGGATAAAACCATTCCGACGGGTACATCGAAGTCGACAAACCTAGCTGAATTGAAAATGGTGCGGGCACTGGCGTATTTTATGATGATGGACCTGTACGGTAACGTCCCCATCGACACGACCTACGGTGATTTCTCTCCCCACCCGAACGTGCCACGTGCTCAGGTGTTTTCGTTCATCGAGAAAGAGGTGAAAAATGCCATGCCCTACCTAAGCCGGACTTCCGGCCAAAGTATGTACGGACGAGCCAATAAGTTTACCGGCTTTGCCCTGTTAGCCAAAATGTACCTGAATGCGGAGTATTATACCGGTACGCAACGCTACAGCGACTGTGTGGTTGCCTGCGATAGTGTGATGAACTCGGGGCTATATTCGCTCGAACCGCGTGCGTCGTACCTCCAGATGTTCTATCCGAACAATGGGCCGCAGATGAAGGAGTTTATTTTCGCAATTCCTTACGATCCGGCAGCATCGGCAATGCCGGGCACCAATGGCATGATGTATCACGCCCGATATGACGTACCCCGTTCGGAAACGAAGAAGTTCAACCTGCCCTTTACGCCCAGTGCCCCCGAAAGCACCCTGCCGGAGTTTTATGCGAATTTCAATGATCCTAACGACATCCGAAATGGCCAGTGGCTAACGGGGCTTCAGTACATGAATGATGGCGTTACACCGGTAACTGTTACGACGACCAAGAAGGGCTACGATCAGTTCTATACCGGTTCGGATGGGAGTGCTGCCTACACCTACCAGGTAAATCTGACACCGGATATCGTTCTCCGTCAGGACGTAGCGACGTTCGACCTGGGCAATGATGAGGTCGCCTGGAACATGGGCTACCGCAACATCAAATTCTACCCCGATGCGTCGTCGACCTCCCGGAATCAGAACAACGATGTGCCCGTGTTTCGCTATTCCGACATTATCCTGATGAAAGCGGAGGCCATTCTACGGGGTGGAACAGCCACGCAGGGACAAACGGCTCTTTCGCTGGTCAATCAGTTGCGGGCCAACCGAACCACCTCGGCCGCATTGTCGAGCGTGACACTAAACGATATGTATACCGAGCGTTGCCGGGAATTTGTTTCCGAAACCTGGCACCGGAACGATATGATTCGATTTGGAAAATATGAAGGCAAATGGGGATTCAAAACCGATGCGAATGCCAACCGGCGGATTTTCCCTATTCCAACGGCTGCCTTTACCGTAAATCCTGTCCTAACTCAGAATCCAGGGTATTAGTTGACTGGTGATTGGTTGATTAGTTAATTGGTGGTTGGTTCATTGGTTGATTGGTCGAGTAGTTTTTCATTAATCAACCGCTCTACCAATTAACTAATCAACCAATTCACCAGTCAACCAGCCAACCAATTAACCAGACAGAAAATGATTTCGAGGAAAACGTTTATTGAGCAATGTTTGGGAATCGGGGCACTGGCGAGTTTATCGTTGGTGCCCGCGATGGTTTGGGCTGAAGAAAGAGCGGATGACGATTTTTTCAAACGGATCGTAGCTGCTAACGAACAGGAGGTCTCAAAACTGCTTACAAGTTTAACCGTCGAGATTACGGAAGTCCGTCGACGGGCCGGGTATGATCTGGCAAACCTGGCAGCGGCATATTGTGAATCGACATCTTCGTTCTACCAGAATGAAGAACTGGTGGCTGCCATGTCGAAGATTATTCGATTCCTGCTGAAAGCACAACATGCGGACGGTACGCTCGACTTTGGTAACCTGGCCTCTCCACCCGATACGGCTTTTATCCTGGAACCCCTGACCGCAGCGGCTACGATCTTAAAACAGAACAATCAGGCTTCGTTGAATGACGTTAAGCAGCAATTGAAGGCGTTTATTGTAAAAGCTGGAGAAGCTCTCAGAACAGGTGGGGTCCATACGCCCAATCACCGATGGGTGGTATCGGCCGCACTGGCAAAAATCAATGCACTCTATCCAGATCCCGGCTATGTGAAGCGGATTCATGAATGGCTGGCGGAAGGTGTTTACATCGACGACGAAGGGAATTACCTTGAGCGGAGCATGAACTATTCGGTCGTCATTGACCGGGCCCTGATCACTATGGCCCGTCTGCTGCCTATGCCTTCGCTGTTAGGGCCCGTTCGCAAAAACCTGGATCTGGTTTATGTGCATTGTGAACCCGATGGCGAACTGGTTACTGTCGATTCGCGTCGGCAGGATCAGTTTGCGCCCATCGGTATCCTGAATTTTTATCATGAGTACCGATTTATGGCCATTCATGATAAAAAACCCGAATGGGCGGCTATCACCCGGTATATCGAAACCCTGCCTGGCTTTACCGATCGGGTACTAAACGATTTGTTGTTCTATTATCTGGAGGAACCAATCTATAAAAAGCCACTACCGACGCCTAAAGCTCCATCGGTTAACTTTGAGGTAGTTTACAAACACACAAATCTGGTTCGTATTCGGAGGGCCGATATCACAACGACACTGTTTGGGGGGACCGATTTCCCGATTATCATTGCCTCCGGCCGGTCGAACAGCCCTAATTTTTTTAGTTTTCGTAAAGGGGCGGCCATTTTGAAATACATGCGACTGTCGACCGATTTTTTCAGCACGGGTTATTTTCATAGTCAGGGAATCCGGCATGAAGCTGGTAAATACATCCTGCATCAGAAAATTGAAGCCCCGTATTATCAACCCTTACCAGCCCAGCATCGCAAAGCCAACGGCGACTACGCGCATACACCAAGTACGGATGGGCGCTTCTGGAATAAGATGGATTTTGGCCACCGGCCCCAGAGCAACGTCAAGACCCTGGAAACAACGATAACGGTTCACGAAACCAATGGGAGGAATGAACTGACGTTTCGGGTGACCAGTGAAGCCGGGGTACACGTAACGCTGGAACTGTGCTTTAAAGAAGAAGGGACCCTGACGGGCGTATCGCCACAGAATGGGTCGACTGATAATTTTTTTCTGAAAAGTGGGATGGGGCAATATAGCGTAGGAACTGACACCATCCAGTTTGGGCCAGGGGTTTACCAACACACCAAAATCACAGGTCTGGAAGGAGAGCTCTACTCGTCGCATTTTGGGAGCCTGCGTACCAGCGGGGTGCACGTTTACCTGACCGGCCTGACTCCCTTTGAACAGACAATAACGATCGGTTAGGGCCCTAAAAGTGAAGCGACAACTTAAACAGGATTAGTTTTTTCCGTTGACAATGGTCGTTAAGCTTTGTTGGATAGTCGTAAACTCGGGCGAAAACTCATCGAGAATTTGTTGACAAGCTTCAACGTCCTCGCTGATGCGGTGCCGGGCCTGCTCGATAGCTGAAATCCGTAGCTGATAGGTATTGGCTCGCTCTACAGAACTAATCTGTATTAAATCCCTATAAATTGTCTGTAGTTGTGTGAGCAATCGATTCGTTTCTGTTGAGTACATATGCGTTTTTCAGTATTCGTCGGCAGAATAAATTCCCAGTTAGTAAACACATCTGGTCTGATCAGGGTAATGCCCCAATAGTGAGCGGTATGTTTTGAACTGGGCTTCGGTTTATGGATAGATACGTGTAATACAGAGCCGACGTTGCACTAACAACTTGATAAGCATTCTTGTTCTTGGTTGATTAGTTATTTTTACCTAATAATTCTGAAAAAGTCTTTTGAGTATAGTAAAATCCTGATAGGTAGGATGTTGATCAGGTAATAACAAGTTGACAACTAATAGGCAATCCTCAGATTATGGTACGCAGCTCTTACTAGAAACCAATAAAATAGCTTTGCGTATATAGACAAGCGTTCTAGCTGTTCACTCTTGGCTGTAAACGTTGATTAGCTGCTCAGCTTAGCTTTTTTTGATAAACTATTAGACAACGTTTATAGGCTAGTGGGTTTATTGAATGAATTAAGTCGCAACTATAGGAAATCAGGTATTTAGGCGTAAATTTTACAGGGATTGCCTATTAATACCTGTACTTATTTATGCGAACATTTATTATTCTCGCTTTGCTGGCTAGTGCATTAACGCTTGGCAAGGTTTACTTTTTTCCTAAACCCGATACAAAAACGCCCGGTGGAAGCGGTGCCGGAAGTTCCGGTAAAGGTGAAGCAAAGGGTAAATCAGGTGATAAACCCTCGACCATACCCGTGGATATCTACCTGGCCCGCTCCGAAAAACTAACTAATGTGCTGGCCGTTTCCGGTACGGTCTTACCCAATGAAATTGTCGAACTGAAGGCCGAAGTGTCGGGGCGACTCATGCAGCTAAACGCGAAAGAAGGCGCTTATGTCAGCAAAGGGGAACTGATCGCTAAAATCAACGACGAAGAGCTGAAAGCACAACTGGTCAAGCTGGGCTACCTCGAAAAACGGGCTAAAGATATCGAAGCCCGTCAGAAGCGTCTGCTCGCTGTAGAGGGGATCAGCCGGGAAGAATACGATATTGCCGAAAGCAATGTAAACACCGCCCGTGCCGATAAAGACTTGCTGATGGCTCAGTTGGCCAAAACCGAAATTCGGGCACCTTTCAGCGGAAAACTTGGCCTGCGGGCCATTAGTAATGGCGCTTTTCTGACCCCCGGAACGCTGGTGACCACGCTCGTACAGACGAATCCCGTTAAAATTGACTTCTCCGTTTCCGAAAGATACGCAAGCCAGATTCGTATCGGTAGTCCTGTTCGGTTCACCGCCGATGGGCTCGGGACATCCATGACTGCGCAGGTGACGGCCATCAGTCCGTTGATCGACGAATCGTTACGGACCATGAAGGTAAGAGCCTACACGGCCAATCCCTCCGGGCGACTGGTACCCGGTATGTTCGTTCGGCTCGATGTGCCGCTGGGCAACAACCAAACCATCCAGATTCCAACGCAGGCTGTAGTGCCCGTGCTGAAAGGTAAAAAGGTGTATGTCGTTCGGCAGGGTAAAGCGCAGGAAACGTTCATCAAAACCGGCGTCCGAAACGATCAGCAGGTTCAGGTGATGGAAGGCCTGATACCGGGTGACTCAGTCATCATCAGTAGCATCATGTCGCTGAAAAATGGCGCTTCGGTGAAAGTTAAAATGAAAAATGGTTGATGAATAATGAAAAATGGCCTTCCAGCATTATCCATTATTCATTATTCTTTATCCATTAAAACGAATTGACTATGAGTCTTTCCACGCTCTCGATCAAGCGACCCGTACTGGCCATTGTGATGAACCTGCTCATCCTGTTTTTTGGCTGGTTGGGATTTAAATACCTGGGGGTTCGCGAGTTTCCTTCCATCGACCCCCCCGTTATTTCGATCCGAACCAACTATGCCGGAGCCAATGCCGATATTATCGAATCGCAGATAACCGAACCGCTTGAAAAACAGCTCAATAGTATAGAAGGGATTAAATCCATTAACTCGTCGAGCAGCCAGGGACGGAGCGAGATAACCGTTGAGTTTGCTATCGATGTCGACATGGAACGGGCTGCCAACGACGTTCGTGATAAGGTGTCGGCTTCGGCCCGAACGCTGCCCCTCGACATCGATGGCCCGCCGATTGTGAGCAAGGCCGATGCCAACTCGGATCAAATCATGATTCTGACCTTGCAGAGCAATACCCGTTCGCATCTGGAAGTCAATGAGTTTGCCGAAAATGTAATTGTGCAGCGCTTACAGACCATCAATGGTGTGAGTGAAGTATCGATCATGGGGCAAAAAAAATACGCCATGCGAATCTGGATGGACCCCGATAAAATGGCGGCTTACAACATCACGGCACAAGACATAAAAACGGCCCTGGATCGCGAAAATGTTGAACTGCCCAGTGGTAAGGTGGTTGGACGCAATACCGAGCTGACAGTGAAAACGATAGGTCGTTTCCGGACTGAAGAGGATTTTAACAACATGATTGTAAAGACCCTCGGCGACAACGTCATTCACCTGAGCGATATTGGTCAGGCCGAACTTGGCCCAGAAAATGAGGAAAGTGTGCTCCGCCTGAATGGTGTACCGATGATTGGGCTCGGCATTGTGCCACAGCCGGGTTCGAATCACCTCGATATTTCGGAAGAGGTTCATAAACGCCTGATCGAGATTCGGAAAGACCTCCCGACCGATTATAAGCTGGACATTATGTTCGATACGACCGTATTTGTGAAGCGATCGGTCGAAGAAGTGGGCGAAACCTTACTGATTGCTATTGGGCTGGTAGTACTGATCATCTTCCTGTTTTTCCGCGACTGGCTGGTGGCTTTCCGGCCCCTGATCGACATTCCGGTGTCACTGATCGGAACATTCTTCATCATGTACCTGATGGGCTATTCCATCAATGTGCTGACCCTGCTGGCCATAGTAATGGCAACCGGGCTGGTGGTCGATGATGGCATTGTGGTTACGGAGAATATTTTCAAGAAGATCGAACAGGGCATGAACCCGATTGAAGCGGCTATCAAAGGGTCGAATGAGATCATCTTCGCGGTTTTGTCTACGTCTATTACGCTATCGGCGGTGTTTCTTCCGGTCATATTCATGGAAGGTTTTGTAGGTAAGCTGTTCCGTGAATTTGGCGTGGTGATTTCGGTGGCCGTTCTGATTTCTGCCTTCGTATCGCTCACGCTCACGCCCATGCTGAACGCCTACCTGAACCGAAAGACCCATAAGAAAACCCGGTTCTACAACGCTACCGAACCCTATTTCGAAGCGATGACGACGGCCTACCACGACCAGCTGGTTGGCTTCCTGAAGATCCGATGGGTGGCGCTTCCGATCATTCTGGCTACACTGGGCATGATCTGGTATTTTGGGAAAGACCTGCCTTCGGAACTGGCCCCACTCGACGACCGCAACTGGTTTCGCCTGAACATGACCGCACCCGAAGGAACCTCATTCGAGTCGATGGACGATTATATGCTGCGGGTAGGGCAGATGCTTGAGGACTCCATGCCGGGCAAACAGGGAATCATGCTCGTAACGGCTCCCGGTCGTACGGGATCTGGTAGCCCCAACTCAGGTAGTGGCCGGGTGTTTCTGGCCGACAAAATGGATCGGAAAGGACTCACTCAGCAGATGATTGCAGATAAAACGACCAAACTGCTCAAAAAGATGCCCGATGCCAAATCGGTAGTAGTACAGCAGCAGACCATATCGGTCGACAGTCGGGGAGGATTACCGGTGCAGTACGTGATTCAGGCCCCCGATTTTGAGAAACTGCGCGAGTACCTGCCCCGTTTTCTGGAAGAAGCGCAGAAAGACCCCACGTTTACCTCCGTCGATGCGAATTTGAAATTCAATAAGCCAGAAGTGAATGTGTTCATCGACCGGGAAAAAGCGAAAGCAATTGGGGTATCCGTAGCCGATGTGGCCCAAACCATGCAACTGGCGCTGGCTGGTCAACGATTTGGGTATTTTACGATGACTGGTCGGCAGTATCAGGTGATTGGCCAGTTCGACCGGGCGAACCGGAATGAACCCCTCGACGTGACGAAAATGTACGTGAAAACCAATCAGGGCCAGGTGGTGCAATTGGACAATATTGTCAAAATGGACGAACAGAGCAGTCCACCGCAGTTGTTTCACTTCAATCGCTACATGAGTGCCACCGTACAGGCAGCTCTGGCGCCTGGTAAAACCATCGGCGATGGCATTGCGGCCATGAACGCCGTTCGGAACCAGCTCAACGACCAAGCCATCCGTACCGACCTGAGTGGAGCCTCGCGCGATTATGCCGAGAGCCAGTCGAACACCCTGTTCTCGTTCATACTGGCCCTGGTGCTGGTTTACTTCATCCTGGCCGCTCAGTTCGAGAGTTTTGTGGACCCGTTCATCATCATGCTTACCGTGCCGCTGGCCATTGGGGGAGCTGTTTTCTCACTCTGGTATTTTAATCAGACGTTCAACATCTTCAGTCAGATTGGTATTATCATGCTGATTGGGCTGGTTACGAAAAACGGGATTCTGATCGTAGAATTTGCCAACCAGCTTCGGGAAGAAGGTATGTCAATACGGGCAGCGGCCCTGGAAGCCGCTTCGCTTCGCCTTCGCCCGATCCTGATGACAAGTCTGGCGACGATACTCGGCGCGTTACCTATTGCGTTGGCCCTGGGAGCTGCCGGTCAGAGCCGAATGTCGATGGGGATTGTCATTATTGGTGGCCTGTTGTTTTCGTTAGTGCTGACCCTGTTCGTGATTCCGGCTATGTACACCTTCCTGTCGCGCAAGCGAAAAGGGGATCAGAGCGAGCAGGAGGATTTATTTACAGAGGCAGAGCTTCCGGCCAAGCCCATTGCGACGGTGTAAAACAGCGAGGTTAATTAAATTACAGAGAGTGCATGTTAAGCTGTGGAACGGCTGATTCCATAGTTGATAATCAATCGCCTGTGTCAGCCGTGTCACAGTTCGGCGAGCAGTTTCAAATTACAAAGACGCAATAGATGGAAAGCAGTTTTAAAAGAGTGGATGAGTAGTAAATTGTGATTTATGCTAGTTGTTAACTCAAAACGACCTTCCATTCATTTAGGGTTTTACCAAACGAGGGCGCATAGTTGTTTTATGGCACCAACAAACGCCATCAATCAACTATGCGCTCCTCTTTTTATACCCTGATCGTCAGTGTACTACCCTTTCTGACCGTTGCTCAGACCAATTACATCGCCAACACGGCTACAGTGCCCAATTCCGCAACGAACACGGTCAACACAACTTTGGTTGGTGTTGAAGCTGGAAACCTGACGATGACAGGTGATCAGAACACGTTTGTGGGTCGGGTTGCTGGTCAGTCTACAACCACAGGTGGATTTAATACGTTTGTGGGAACGGCTGCCGGTCAGGACAATACAGGCGGTTTCAACAATGTATTTGTTGGAACCTACGCCGGGCAATCAAATACGGGTGGAAGCAACAACAGCTTTATGGGCTATAACGCTGGGGCAACAACTACAAACGGAATCAACAATACCTTTCTAGGGGCAGCAGCAGGATTTACGAATGGAGCAGGAAACAACAATACGCTGGTAGGCTACCATGCCGGGTATGCCAATACCAGCGGTGCATCGAATACCTTTATGGGGTATAATGCCGGGTTGGCCAATACCATTGGAGCAAACAATGTATTTACGGGTTATCATGCCGGGAATAGCAATACAACAGGCTCGCAAAATATATTTGTGGGCTATCGGGCAGGCTACAATAACTCGACCGGAAGTAATAATATTATCATTGGGCCCAACTCCGGTACGCTTGTGACAACCAGCGATGACAATGTACTAATGGGCTATAATGTACAGGCTGAAGAAGGAGTACACCACGGAACGGCCATTGGAGCCGATGCCCGAGTTGCAGTCAGCCACGCCGTTATTCTGGGCAATCAGGCCAATGTGGGCATTGGTACGTCGGCACCTACTGCCCGACTGCACGTGCGGGGAGAGCAACTGCATGAGTCGGGTGTACGCTTCGAGCAGCTTACGAGCCAGAGTCCGGTTTCGTACGCTACAGATGCGTTTTTAACGGTCAATGAACAAGGTGACGTTGTGAAAGGGCGCTATCAACTTCGGATCAGTCAGGCTAATGCCTGGAGCGATAAAGTCTTTGCATCGGACTATACCTTACGACCACTGGCGTCGGTAGCGGCTTACATCGACCAGCAAGGCCATTTGCCAGGTGTGCCTACTGCCAGGCAAATGGTTGAGGAGGGGGTTGATTTAGCAAGAATGAACGCGATCTTATTGGAAAAGATTGAAGAACTAACACTGTACACGATTCAACTGGAGAAAGCTGACCAACTGAAAAACCACAAGCTACAGGAACTTCAGGTTGAACTGGATACCCTGAAGCAACTCGTTCATAAAGTACTGGAGAAGAAATGACGAAAGCCCCACCGTTTCTGATGGGGCTTTCGTAACTCATTAGTTGAATAAATTAGTGAGTACCCGTGGATTTTCTGGCTAATTCGCGACGTACTTTTTCAGCCGCAGCCAGATCGGATAAATTCACATTGATTCGTTTGCGAAGCGTGGGCGATGCCGCTAATAGTTCACTAGCCATTTTTATCAGGAGGGCCGCTGTAGCCTCTCCATTTACTTTTCGACGAGGAACGCGAGCGGTTCCCGATTCGGGGGCAATCGATGCAAGATTGGAAACGCTGAAAGGTTCCATTTTTCGGTCAGTATTCGTTGTTTATGTTCAATAATAGAACAAAAAAAAGGAGGTTTTTTGCTGAAAAAGGAGCATTTTTTTAGCCTTATTTTAGACAAATAGGCACACCTGATTTAGGGCTGAAGGGGTACTGATCTTAAGTTTTGATAGGGTAGTGGGTTGTATACCTGAAATTAAAATTCGACAGTACGCGCCGTCAACTGCCTTTATTTGTAAGCCGTAGAGGGGATTGGATCAGTTTATTGAATAATTTGGTATAAGAATTGTAAAGCTGATTATCACTAACTTTCAGTAAGGCCCTTTAGACATGGACCGGTGGCAACCTGAACGGATCTGCCAGTGGGAAAATAGAAGAGCTGACATAGTTAAATTGACACCGTAAATTTTCGACTTAATCTATTTAATTTGTCTACCTCTATGATCCCAGCTACTCACTATGAAGCCTTACAATCTATTAATCGTCGATGACGATCTAGATGATCAGCTTTTATTAAAACTTGCCTTTAAAGACGATTCCATTAATTATAAGCTCTTGTTTGTTTCGTCTGTCGACGAGTTTATTGAACGTGTTCCATTGTTGCCAGCAGTTCCAGACCTGATCCTGCTGGATATTAATATGCCGGTTATCAACGGATTTGAAGCGCTCACGTTTCTCAAAAATTCACCCCTCTATCGACAGATACCGGTTATTATGTTGACTACATCCGAAATAGATTCAGATGTTGACCGGGCATACGACCTGGGAGCCAGTGGGTTTATTACCAAGCCTGATTCACATGTTGAGTTGCTTAAAATAGTGGAGCATATTCGGTTGTTCTGGTTCGGCGTTGCCAGAATCCCATCCCGATTAATGTAGTTGCTGGTAGGGTATGCAGCTTCATTGAAACAGTCAGTAACTATCTATAGTGTTCTGGATAACGGTAGCCTATACGTTACTTCGTAGGCTACACACCTAAATCGCAAACAACCAGATTTAGTAGTACGGCTGATTGTAAGCACCTAATTGCTACGCTTTCTGCGAATCGATTCCTCCTGGATCTGTTTGGCGAGCTGATGAGTCATCGGAAATACCTGCGGGTGACCCGCATAATGTTGCTGTACTTTATTAATGTATTCTACCAGATTAGAGTAGAAGGAATCGTCCTGAAGCTGGATAAAGTTTATCATGTTGGAAAGCGGAAGGTAATATGTAACTATACTTACGACAAAGTTAGTAGTATGTTACAAAGCAAAATTATATAATATATATTTATGAGATGATAAGAATCAGAGTGTTACATGATTTTTATCATTGTTCTATAAAAATTTGCCTAGTTTGTAATACAATACCGCTTTTTGGATGCGAAAAAGCCTGAAGAATGCCAATTCGTAAGAAAGTACTATAGCCAGGTTATGATCCAGTGAACGACCAGTTGAAGAAGCTGATCAAAGGCATTAGGTTTTGAAACTACCTCGTCGGCACCTGCTCGCAATAGTTGTTCCCTAATCGTTTTAGTTTCTGTATCGATTAAGATAACAATGGGTACCTCACCTAGGCCAGGGTATCGGCGAAGCGATTCGAGGGTTTCCAGACCATTTGGGCGGGGCATCTGTAGACCCATAAGGATAAGATCAGGACGCTGGTTTAGCTTCTGAAAGGCAGGAATAACCTGATCGCCGTCGGACAACAGCAGCATGGTGGCTTTAGGCAGCATCCATTGGAAGGCTATTCGCAGCAAAAGCCGATCATCTGGATCATCATCTACAAGCCAAATAAAAGGAAGTGTCATCATCTGCAAGCCTACTGGATCGGAACAAGCAGTAAAGGTCTGAAATAGACCTCCTTTTGTCCATGATATAACTCATTGACAAGAGCAATAATCCGTTTTACCCACTAGTTCCCGTATTCGATAAGGAAGGTGCTTATTTCGCGGATTATTGACTAACGACTAGGAAATTGAGACAATGAGTTTGGCTATCCGACTGATGGTTTACAAAATTGGTTTAAGAGCTATCGGTTGTTACGCTAAATGGAAGCTAAAGCTACCGCAATGTTGGCTCCGGCAATCGCATTGTTTTTAATCAGGGCTATGTTGGCTTGTAGGCTTTCGCCCTGGGTATGAGTGGCAATGTAGTTGAGTAAGAATGGGGTGATCTGTTTGCCCGTAATTTTTTGGCTATTGGCTTCTTCTAAGGCATGCTGTATGGTTATTTCAATCTCATCATATGGCACGTGTTGATGCGTGGGTAAGGGGTTGGCAATCAGTACAGATCCCTGAAGTCCCAGTTCCCATTTGACCTTAAGCATGGCTGCAATTTGTTTGGGGGTGTCCAGCCGGAGTGGCGACAAAAAAGGGCTCTGATTACTGTAAAATCCAGGTAGGGCGTCCTGGCCAATTGTAACGACTGGAATGCCTTTTGTTTCCATGTACTCAAGGGTGAGTCCAATGTCCAGTATACTCTTTATACCGGCCGATACCACCGCCACCGACGTTTGCGCCATTTCCGTCAAATCGGCTGAGATGTCCATGCTGTGTTCGGCTCCCCGATGAACTCCTCCAATACCTCCTGTAACGAATGTCTGGATACCGGCCATGCTGGCTATACGCATGGTAGCGGCTACGGTGGTAGCGCCATACAACTGCTGGCTAATCACAAAAGGCATATCGCGCAGACTTACTTTCCACACATTCGTTGCCTGCCCAAAATATTCAAGTTGTTGACGGGAAAGGCCAACGTGGCATTTACCATTAAAAATGGCGATGGTAGCCGGAATAGCTCCATTGGCTCGCACCATCTCTTCTACTTCTATCGCTGTTTCGACATTTTGTGGCCATGGCATTCCATGGGAGATAATGGTCGACTCGAGTGCTACGACCGGTTTGCCACTGGCGATGGCCTCCTGTACTTCGGGGTATATGGCTATATAAGGATTCATAGGGTCAGTTTCGAGGGCTAACGACTCGTTTGCGCCAGAATCATGCAATTTTCATACGCTAAAGGTATATCATGAATTGACCCTTCCCGAAAGGGTAGAGCTTTCGGGAAGGTGGCTTACCAGTCGGCTACCTGCCAACGCCAGGCAATATACTTAAATGTCCGTAAGTTGAGCCGTCAGGGCGAGTAGCTGACGGGCTGTTTCGGGCGACCGACGGCCAAGCCCGCAGGAACAGGCAATGTCAACTGGTTGTTGGCGGGCGGATTCGATGCTTTCCAGAATTTGACGGTTTTCGTCCAGCGTGCGCTTTTCATGCACAAAGCCTGCCACAAAGCGCGTATTGGTTGGTAATTGTATATTGGCGAGCGGTGCATAATGGTTTCGGTCGGTCGGAGGGGCCACCAATCCTTCGGCCAGCGGGTAGTGGATGTAGGCCAACGAGTGCTGTTGCGGCCAGGCTTCGACGAGTCGATTGGAAAAAGCCACCATTTTGCCTAAGGTTTTGGGGTGTACCAACGCATGATTGTGAAAGTCGCCCAGACATAGATGCATGCCGATCTGGGCACCAGGGCTGATTTTAGTGAGCAGGTCCAGAATTGGGCGCAACGCCAGACCCATCAGCGGAGTGGGTAGTTTATAGGCAGCGTATAACTCGGGCGGAACTTCAATCTGTATCAGCAGATCATTGCCTGCTTCGGCCAGGGCAGCATTGACTTCACGGGCGATGACCGTGTTGAACGCATAGGTGTATCGTAGCCAGGTGATCGGACTGGCGAAGGCAAACCCCATGGCAAAGCCCGTAGGTACGCCCATCTGAAACTTCAGTGCCGGGAGTCTATACTGGTCGCGAAGACGCCGGAAAACAGGATAACTGCTTCGGAAAAAGTCGTCATAGCCCAGCTGAACATGGTTGGGCATCTCAGCAGGCGTATGCAGGGGCTTTAGTTTCTGAAAACTGTCATAATCGACCGCCATGCCATCGTCGGTGCTTCGTTTGGCTTGCTTAGTTATTTGCCAGTTTTTTGAATCGGCAGTCAGTTTTTCGATGGCATAAACGACCCAGGCAATCCGATTCCCTTTTGGGAAGGCCGGACTTTTCTCGCCGACTTCCCCATCGGGCAGGCAAAAGAGGGCAGAACCCAACGACTCAAGGGCCTGCCTCATACAGGCTGTTTCGTCGGCAAAGGGCAGGCTGCCAACCAGGAGCGCAGATCGATTGGCGCGAGTTTGGATAGTGTTGGGAAACGTCGTCGGTTGGGTCATGACAGAAAAGAGGAAATGGGTTAGATCTCCCAAATTACACAACCATAGGTTTCAATCGCAAGACTTAGGTATGATCATATGGCTTGATTTTTTGTGGTGTTCCATAGGTCCGTCATTTGAACACTTTGAGTCTGTTCGAGAGCCGCTTACAAACAACTCTGCGTTGCGAATAAAAGTCCGTTGTACTTTCAACCGTTTTTCACACGAATTCCGATGACCCTTTTACGAGTTCTTCAACTTGTTGCCTTCATTATCTTTTCCGTCCTGACTATGGAGTGTGTTTACTGGCTGCTCAACCAACCCAGTGATTGGCTATTGATGCTGGTCGGCCTGATTCTGGGGGTATACATATGGGTGACGGTTAAAACCAACTTTTTCACTAAACTTCCATTTAAACGATGATCAAAAAACTTACCCTGGCTGGTATTCTTTTAGTAATTATTGTAATTCTACTGGCGAATTCCTGCACCACCGTCGATGCCAGTCACGAAGGGATCAAAGTGAGTAAAATTGGCTCCGACCGGGGCGCGTCCGATATTGAAAACGTGACGGGCTGGATTTTCTACAATCCATTGACGTCGTTTATTGAACAGTATCCCACCTTTACCCAAACTAAAGATTTCGACCCGTTTAATGTGAGTGCAAAAGGAGGGACCCTGTTCAAGATCGACCCGACGCTCAACTACCACCTGGTGAAAGGACAAGGGGCCAACGTATATCGCAAATACCGGAAGGAACTACCCGACATTGAAAACAACATACTCCGAACTATTGTCTATAACTCGTATCGGGATGTGGCTAACGCCTTCTCGCCCGATTCGCTGGTCAATAACCGGGTGGGTTTCGAAGAACAGGTAGAAGCTAAGCTTCGGAAAGCCCTGTCCGACGATGGATTTGCGTTTGAAAATATCACCTCAAACCTAACGCCCCCCGAATCGCTACAAGCTATGATCGACGCCAAAAATACGGCAGTTCAGAATGCGTTGCGTTTGCAAAACCAGATTGCCGCTGAGCGGGCTACGGCCGAAATTGCGGTAACCAAAGCCAACGGTATTGCCCGGGCCAGAATCATTGAAGCCGAAGCGGAAGCAAGAGCCAACGAGTTGAAGCAAAAAACGCTTACGCCCTTACTGGTTCAGCAGGAGTGGATCAAAAAGTGGAACGGTCAACTGCCTACCACCCAGCTTGGCTCGAATACGTCGGCACTGATCCAACTGCCGAAATAGACACGCTCATAAGAAAACAGGACAAAAACGCCATCCCTTCAGACCGCGATTTTGCCCTGTTTTCGCTGAGAAAGCGTTTTTACGTTTGGCTGGCTATCGATAGCTTAACTCAATTCGATGAGCACCACCGGAGATGTCCCGTGCCACTACATATTGGCTATTCCGGACGTTTTCCAGGGTCGTTTGTTTTACCATGCCATCGATGGTTAACCGTTTGACCTGTTTCCCGGCCGGTAAAAGCTGCCGAATGGTATACTGCTTCGGATCGCCCTGGACTGATAACGAAATCGTTTTCGCTTTGGGATTATGCTGATAAACATAACGTACTGATTTTCCGGAAGGGCCGTAGGCAATGGTAACCGATGCATCGGCTTTCCCGGCAGCCAGCCATCGGGGAGTCAACTCTACCTGTTCAAATAAGGCCCCTTTATCCACGACCCCGGCTAACCCTTCGATCATGGCGCTCATTACGGCAGCTTGTCCCCAGTTATCAGGAATACCCGCATCGACGGTGCCGTCGGGCTTGTAAGAGACAGGGAGCTTTCCGCCATGTTTTTCGTTCAGTTGGATCATCCGATTCAGTATGTCCACGCCGTATGTTTCATAGCCGTGCTGAAACGCGGCCTTCGCCAACTCACCCCCAACAATGGTGTTGACCCCCCCGTTCATGTACGAGCCGGGCAAATAGTCCGCATAACTGGGCTCCACGGGCGGGTAGACACCAAACCATTCGGCAAAGGCATTTTCGACGTTTTTACCCTTCAGGTTCTGATACGTTTGAATGATGGATTCAGCCATATCTTCTGTCGGCAAACCCCGGTTGATGTCGTACGGATTCGACAGACTGAGGGTATTCTTCTGATCCATGTGGAGATAGGCAGGGGTTGGATCGTCGGGAACAAAATGAGCGTAGTAACGACCATTCCAGCATAATTCATTCGTTCGTTTCCGAATCCCATCAGCCTGTTCATTCCAATGAGCAGCTTTGGCCGAATTGCCCAGTACACTATAGAGCTGTGCCAGTTGTCGGCAGGCGGCATACAGGCCACTGTTGTCGCCATGCATGATGCCCATCGGCGTTTTTTCGTTGATGTCAAAAATGCCGGTCTGCACGTCGTTTCCCTGACGGATGTATTCGGCACGCGTCGTGGGAAGCTGCATAAAATCCCAGGTGTCGAGGGTATAGCCGCGTTTCATCAACTGGTATTTTTTTGACCAGCGAAGTGGGTCTGTCATGTCGTACAGGAGTCCTTTTTCCAGTTTACCAATCCATTGATGAAGGTAGGCTGTGTCGCCGGTAGCCTGCCAGATGTAGTGCCCGCCCTCGACCATCAGGTACTCCAGGTCGGCTTCAACCGGTAGGCGATGCATCTGAATAGTATCTCGTGCAATGATCTTCCAATACCGTTTATCGAACAGGTTCATGCGGTGGCTTTCGCGGGCTACCATCGGGTAATAGTAGTCGTAATACAGGCCTTCCCGCGTCTGGTTTTCCATGAAGAATTGCCAGAAACTGCTGATGTCCGGCTCCAGGTATCTCATGGCCTTCATCACGTGCACATTATCCCGAATCCATTGCACAAATTGTTTCCGCTCTTTACCGCCAAACCGGACCGTTTTTCGGTATTCAGTGTTGATCAACTGCGTTTTCAGACTGGTTAAAAACGTACCATATTCATCTGTCCCCTCGCCAAACTGGGTTTGGGGCTGGCCGAAACTCTCTGATAAACTACTACCAATTAATACGGAAAGAAGGAGGGCTTTAACGAACGAACTCATGAGGATTGGAAACAGACTGTAAACGAATATATTCGCAAGAAACTGCATTTTTTTCTGATCATTGTCCTGCTTTGTCGGTAGTCAGGATAATGCAGGACAAGCAAACCACAGCGGACACGTTGTTTGCAGAGAGTTTAGAGGCACTCTGTCCGATTAACACTTTTATCTCTTTCATGAGTACGTTCGTTCGTGTTACTAAAAAATGCGCTTTACTGTTGAGTATGAGTCTAATCGGCCTGGCTGGCTATGCGCAGCCGACAGGCCCGGGAAATCCTAGTGAAACGGTTAAGCTGCCCTTGGCCAGCGAGCGTGCTGAGATTCAGCAACTCGTTGCTTACCTGCAAACACTGGTCGCTAACGAGAAAAATCCGCTATTGAAACGCCACTTCGAGTCGGTGATGCGGATGAGCCTGGATTCGACAAGCGGCCTGCGCCCGAACGACACCCATACGAAAGCTGCTCTTGGAACACTTGCCTTTTTTCAGGGTGATGGAGCCCGTTGGGAAACCTATCTTGAGGGAACACGTCCGCTCATTATGGCTTTCCAGTCAAAGACCGACGGGAAAAACAGCTATTACTGGTTATTTCTGCCCAAAGGATTCAGCCGAACCAAAACCGACTTTCCATTTTATGTAGAACTGCACGGCAGTGGTGGCGGTACGAACAATCCCCCCTGGCATATGCTTTACGATTACCTGCAACCCAAAGCAGCGGGTGCAACCGCGCAAATGACTCGTCGGGAGGGCTTTATGATTTTGCCTTGGGGGCGGGGCGACAAAGGCTACCGCGACATGGCCGAAACGGACATTTTTGAGTGCCTGGCCGATTTTGACCGCCAGTTCAAAACCGACCCGAAGTGGCAGTATCTCTACGGTTTCTCGATGGGAGGTGGCGGTACGTTTCGTATTGCCCAGAAAACGATGAATCGCTGGGCGGCTGTCGGGCTGTATTCGGCCGCGCTGGGGAAGAATGTGACCGACAACGAAGCCGCCAGGTTTAAAAACACGCCCGTCTGGATGGTTTGGGGCGAAAAAGAATGGCTGAACGTCGAAAATCGGAAACTGAAGGATGATTTTCTGAAGGCGGGAGTTAACCTTTGGTGGAAAGAAATCGAAGGCGTGGAGCACAGCTATCTGGGCGAGTATCAGGAGAACTTGATGGATTGGTTCAAAACCAAGGTGAAACAATAGTCGTCATGGGAAAACGTCGAAACTACGTCAATTCATCAGGAGAATTTGTGTCGACCGTATTGATGCGTAACCCCGTTTGTTCTACCCTATCTTATTGATAATGAAGGTTTATCTTTTACTGGCTCTTTGCCTGCTTTCTTCAATTTCGATTGCTCAAACAACCCAGTCGGCGGAAGTCAAGCCTTATCAGGGGCGCCCAACGTTGTTTGTCAATGGAAAACCTCAGACACCAGCCTTTTATGCTCTCACGCATGCGTATGGTGGCCGTTGGTCGTGGGAGGAAGTGGCTGCCCGTAACCTGAATAATTTCTGTCAGATCGGTTTCCGTCTTTATCAGGTCGATCTGTGGCTGGAAGATAGTTGGTTTCAACATAGCGATACCCTCGATCTCCGAAAAGCCCGGCGGCAGGTGCGTGGGGTGCTCGATCAGTGCCCGGAGGCTGGGGTCGTTATCCGCATCCATGTCAACGCACCGTTCTGGTGGAACAAGGCCAATCCGGCTGAATGCACCCAATATGCCGATGCTCCGGTCGATACGACCCTGAAAGCCGGGCCACCGTATCACAACGAAGAGCACGATATTCATGCGGCTTTACGGGCGAGCCTGGCATCGACCAAATGGAAGTCCGAAGCAGGGCAAAAGCTGGTTGAATTTTGCCAGCGGCTCTCGAAAACACCCGAAGGCAATGCCATTCTGGGGATGCACGTAGCCGGAGGTATTTATGGTGAATGGCACTACTGGGGGTTCATCGAACACGATCCCGACACGGGCCCGGCCATGACAGCCTATTTTCGAAACTGGCTGAAGGCGAAATACAAAACTTCGCAAGCCTTGCAAAAAGCCTGGCAATCGTCTGCCAGTACCTTCGAAAATGCAACCGTCCCGAACGTAGCTGACCGACTTAAAACGCACGATGGGTTCTTTAAAGATCCGGTTCAGGACCAGCGCACCATCGACTATTTTACGGCCCAGCAGCAGGTGGTCGCCGATGATGCCATCTACTTCTGCCGACTGGTTAAAGAGAACTGGCCGCGTCCGCTGATCACCGGTATTTTTTATGGTTACCTACACATGACCTTCAACCGGCAAACGGTAGGGGGGCATCTGTTCATCCGACAAGTGCTCGACAGCCCTTATGTCGATTATCTATCGGCTCCGCAAACCTACTGGCCCGATAGCCGGAAAGCGGGTGGTTCAGGCAATTCCAGGGGGCTGATCGAGTCTACGCTGCTACATGGCAAGCTCTGGTTCGACGAGATCGATAACGGCTATTTGTATAAGAATGACTTTGAGAATATCCGCTATGTCTCCCGCTACGACTCTACCTATGCCAATATCATGAAACGGTGTGCCTTGCTCCCGCTCATGCGCGGCATTGGCTTCTGGTTTTATGATTTTGGGGTTCAGAAAAGCTTCGGCTGGTGGGATGACCCAGGTTATCTGGCCAGTATGAAAGCCGAAAAAGAATTGTTCGATAAACGACTGACTGTCCCGTATCATTCCGAAGCCGATGTGTTGTACGTCTGGAGTCAGGATGTGTTTTATTACCTGAAATCGGCTCCACTGCCCATTACGGTCAATGTGCTGGATCATTCCATTGAGCAGGCTATGCGGTCGGGTACCGTGGGCGATCATGTTTATGATTTTGACCTGGAACGGGTTAATCTGTCTCAATACAAGGCCATAGTGTTCATGAACGTATATAAACTCACCGACGATCAGCGTAAATACATTCGGGAGAAGGTAGCTCGGCAGGAACGAACGATCATCTGGAATTACCTGACCGGCTACACCAATGGGCAACGACTGGACCTGGCCTTTGTAAAATCGCTGACGGGCATGAGCCTTGAACGAATCGACGGTTCTCAAAAACCGACTGTATCGTTCCTCAAACCTGTCTATACGTATAACTTTAGCGGCCCTGTTGATCCATTGGTGGTTGTGACCGATAAAACAGCCGAGCCGCTGGCCGAATTACAAGGGGGGAAACAGACGATCATTGCCCGCAAAAAGGAAAGCGGGTTTACATCCGTATTTTGTGGACTCCCCCTCAATGGTACCGGAGGGTTTCGGGAGATTTTCCGACAGGCAGGTTGTCATATTTACAACGAACGCGACGATTTTACCTATGCCAACTCGGGGTTGTTGCTCCTGCACACCAAAGATGGCGGCACCCGTACACTTCGGCTGAAAAACGGGAAATTCGTTACAGTCCCATTAACACAGGGCTCAACCCTATTGCTGGATGCGCAAACGGGCGAGACGATATTGAAGTGATAGTGTCATGCGTATGATGATGAATACACGGTGGCTGACAGTACTTGGCGGCCTGAGCTTACTGGTCGGTTTTACAGGCGTTTTGCCCGATCCCCATGATCCTCGGATGGCGCTGGCGACCATGCAGGTACCTAAAGGGTTTGTGGTACAGCAGTTTGCCGCGGAGCCATTGGTGACCAATCCAACCAACATGGAGGTCGACGAGCGGGGACGGGTTTGGGTGACCGAGTCGCACAACTACGATGTAGCCCCGGCCGAATTTGATAAAAAAGGGGATAAGGTCGTCATTCTGACCGATGTTAACGGGGATGGACGGGCGGATAAACGTACCGTTTTTTTTGAACACCCGGGCATGAAAGCGCCTATGGGACTGCTGCTGGCCGAAGATCGCGTGTTTCTGGCGCAAGCCCCTTACCTGCTCATGCTCTTCGATACCAACCAGGATGACAAAGCCGACCGGGTCGATACGCTTTTTTCGGGCTTTGGGCAGCGCGACCACGGTATCCACGCGCCCTTCTGGGGGCCTGATGGCAAACTGTATTTTTCGATGGGCAACAACGGGGGCGAAGTGCGCGACCGACAGGGGAAACCCGTACTGGATAAGGCGGGCAATCCGATCAATGGAAAAGGAAACCCGTATCGCAATGGGCTTATTCTCCGCTGCAATCCCGATGGGAGCCAGATCGAAACTATTGCCCATAATTTCCGGAATCACTACGAACCCGCCTTCGATTCTTTTGGTAATCTCTGGGTGTCGGACAACGACGACGACGGTAATGAGTCCGTACGGATCAACTACGTCATGGAATACGGTAACTATGGGTTTGCCGATGAAATGACGGGCGCATCCTGGACGACCTCGCGTACCAATCTGGAACGAACGGTTCCCGAGCGACACTGGCATCAGAACGATCCTGGTGTAATCCCCAATGTGTTGATTACCGGGTCGGGCTCCCCGGCGGGCTTGTGTGTCTACGAAGGAGCGATGTTTCCGGCTTTGTACCGCAATCAACTGATTCATGCCGAAGCCCTGCATAATGTGATTCGGTCATATATCACGCAAAAACAGGGGGCAGGATATACCGCCGGGGTTCAGAATCTGTTGAAAAGTCGTCAGCAATGGTTTCGTCCGGTGGATGTAACTGTAGCAGGTGACGGGTCGGTGCTGGTTGCTGACTGGTATGATCCCGGCATTGGCGGTGGCACGGCTGCTGATGCCAATAAAGGCCGGATCTACCGCATTAGCTATGGTGCGAACACCGGATACCACATGCCTAAACTCAGCTTCAAAACGCCACAGGAAGCTACCGAAGCGCTCAAAAGCCCCAACCGGGCGGCACACCGAAAAGCCTGGGCGGCCCTGAAAAAAGCAGGTGTTTCGGCTGAGCCAAATCTGCAATCCCTGTTCCGGTCATCCAACTCAGTTTGGCGGGCGCGGGCGTTATGGCTGCTGGCTCAGTTGCCTGCCAGCGGTGCATCGTATCTCACCGAGGCCCTGCATGATCCCAATCCAGATATACGCATGACGTCCCTGCGGGTTGCTCGTCAACAAACCCCGTTTCCATTTGAACGCTGTGCGGCATTAGCCAATGATCCTGCGCCGGAAGTTCGTCGGGAGTGGGCTATTGCACTACGGTTTCTGAAGACGACCGAGGCCGCTGAATCCTGGGCGACCCTGGCCGTTCAGCACGATGGTCGGGATCGCTGGGCGCTCGAAGCGCTGGGTATAGGGTCCGACCTAAATGCAGATGCCTGCTTCGACGCCTGGTTACGGAAGGTAAGCGGTAACTGGAACACTCCGGCTGGTCGGGATATTGTCTGGCGAATCCGGTCGGCGAAAGCGTTGCCACTGTTAACACAGATCATTCGGCAAACAGCCAATGTGGCTGAAACATTACGGTATTTCCGAGCGTTCGATTTTCATCGGTCCTCCGCGAAAAACGACGCCCTGATATCACTGCTGAGCGACCCACGACCGGATGTCCAGCGACTGGCTCTCGAACACATGGACGGTACGACCATCGTTCGAACAGAAGTCCTGAACCGGGCGCTGGAAACGGCTTTGGCTACCGCTGGCAAAACGGTGAGCTATGTTCGGCTGGTTGAAAAATTCAAACTAACCGATAAACGGGACCAACTGCTGGATCTGGTCCGTTGCTGTGCTGCTCAGCAAACCGGTGTCGAAGCCCTGCAACTGTTGTGGAAATTTGGTGAGAAAGCGTTTGTGCAGCAACAACTGCCTGAGGATGCTACGGCCGAAGCCATCATGCTGGCGCTCAAAGGAAATGGGAGCCCCGATGCCCTGACGCTGTTGACAGGCGTGATGCTGGATGATACGCGCCCGATAGAATTACGCAAAACAGCCGCCCGTTTGCTGGGAAGTAGCTGGGTAGGGGAGCGGGCCTTACTCGATGAAGTAAAGAAGCGGTCGTTTCCCGACGCCCTGAAGTCGACAGCCAGTAGTGTATTGTTTGGAGCATTCCGAAACGAGATCAAACGGGAAGCCGCTGAGTACCTGCCTAAGCCACCGGGTAAAAATGGAGAACCCCTACCGCCTGTTTACCTGCTCGTTCACGAAACGGGGGTCGCCAGCAGGGGAAAAGCTATCTTCGCTCAAAATTGCCAGACCTGCCACCGGGTGCAGCAGTCGGGTGCCTTGTTTGGACCGGAGCTCTCGAAAATCGGTGCAAAATTATCGAAAGAGGGCTTATTTCGGGCAGTCCTGTATCCCGACGAAGGCATCAACTATGGGTACGAAACCTATCTGATTCACACGCGCGATGGAGGGCAGCTCATGGGATTGCTCGGTAGCGAATCGAACGATGAGATAGTTCTGAAACTGCCCGGCGGGGTAACGCAGACACTGCGGAAGACGGATATTCTATCCAGAACGAATACTGGTCGGTCGATGATGCCTCCGTTTGGCGAGGTTCTTTCTAAGCAGCAATTAGTGGATTTAGTGGACTACCTGAGTACGTTGAAGTGATAGGCTTAACCGTTCGCATACCGGTCAAACCCCCGTTAAAAACGCCTGAGGAGCTTTGCCGAATTCTTTTTTGAAACAGCGACTGAAATAAGCCGGATCATTGAACCCCACTTGCCAGGCAACTTCTGAAACGTTGTAATGGCCACTTTCCAGCAGCTGAAGGGCACGTTTCAGTCGTACTTGCCGGATAAATTCCGTTCCCGACATATTGACAATGCCTTTCAATTTCCGATAAAACTGCATCCGGCTCATGTTCAACGCCTGTTCCAATTGCTCAGCATCGAAATGCGTATCATCGATATGCTGTTCGATAATGCCAATGGCTTTCTGGAGGAACTGCTCTTCCATCGGAGGGAGCTGGATGTCGGAAGGGGCGGCCAACAGTTTCTTTCCCCACTTTGCCCGTAGCAACTGCCGGTTCTGGATCAGACTGGCGACTTTGGTTTCCAGAATGGCCAGATTAAACGGCTTTGTCATATAATCGTCGATACCGGCTCCAAAAGCCAGTATCTGGCTTTGGCTGGCTGATCGCGATGTCAACAGGAGGAATGGAATATGGCTGGTTTTTTCGTTTGCCCGTATAGCCTGACACAGTTCCGTACCGCCGAGTTCGGGACCAGTCTGAACGGGCATGAGCCAGTCCGATAAAATCAGATCCGGTATATTCTTCTGGGCAATGGTGATGGCCTGCTGACCCGTAGAGGCTGTCAGTACGTGGTATTTAGGTGCAAAGCTTTCTTTCAGGTACAGCAGTAGTTCTTCGTTATCTTCTACGATCAGTAAAATAGGTCGTGATTTGCCGGGGATAATCGTTATCTGCTCAGGTTCTATTGAAGGCATCAGTGGCTGAAGCGACTCCGAGGGCAAGTCCGGTACCTGCGACAACCATTCGGGTGGGAAAGCACTATCCGAAAGGGGCAACGTAATGGTAAAGGTCGTACCCACCTGCTCGGTGCTGACAACGGTTATATCGCCTTTATGAAGCTGAATGAGTTCACGGGTGAGGGCCAGCCCAATACCACTCCCTGATTTTTTGAGAACTTGCTGGCCATTGGCCTGATAAAACCGCTCAAAAATATGCGACTGCGCTTCTGTCGAAATACCGATTCCGGTATCCAGCACACTCAGTTGGGCAATCAGGGTAGGGGCATCGATTTGTAGCTTAACCTGTACATCACCACCCCGATCCGTGAACTTAAACGCATTGGAGAGCAGATTATACACCGCCTTTTCAATAATGTCGGCGTCAAAATAGCCATCGAACGTGTCGAAATTACTTCTGAATGTCAGATGTATTTGTTTGCTGTCGGCCAGGTCATCGAAATTATGAACGATTCGTTCGACAAACGGTACGAAATCATTACGGCTGATATCGGGCGTTAGATTCTGGCTTTCCAGTTTCGACAGATCGAGTAATTGATTGATCAGTCGCAGCAGACGCTGAGCATTTCGTTGTATTGTCTGAAATTGGTGATGGAGTCGTTCGCCAAAGGCTGGATCGACAATCAGTTTATCCAAAGGGCTGAGGATCAGCGTTAAGGGCGTTCGAAATTCGTGCGAGATATTAGTAAAGAAACTGGTTTTGGCATCGTCGAGTGCCTTAATCGACTCAGCTTCCAGTTGCTTAATCCGAATGTCGGCTTTCAACCGCTCGCGAATCCGAATAATCCGTCGGAATGCCAGCAGTGTTAGCAGGAACAGTAAGCTGTAAAGACAATACGCCCACCAGGTACGATACCAGGGTGGAAGCACCGTGACCTGAGTCGTTTTAGCCGAACTCCAGCGGCTGTTGCCAATGGCCGCTTTAACCCGAAATTGATAGGTGCCTTCGGGTAAATTAGTGTACGTAGCCGAACGCTGGGCACCTACATAGTTCCAGTCTGGATCGAAACCCATCAACTGATAGGCGTACCGGATGTTTCTATGTGGCAGAAACGACAGGGCTGTAAAATCGATCGTGAAGACGGACTGATAGGGGCGAAAGGTCAACTGACCGACATCCGTCATATCCATCGGCGACGGTGCATCCTGATCGGTTGGATGTACGGGGCGATTAAAAAGCTTCAATTCGGTCAGAAAGACGCGCGGAGGGGCAGTTTTCTGCCGAACCTGTTCGGGCCGAAACAGGACCAGCCCCTGCATGTTTCCAAACGCCAGCTCACCCGACGCCAACCGTGTATTGGCATTCGGCAGAAATTCTTTGCCAACGAGTCCATCGCTCTGGTCATAATTTTCGAACACCTGCGAGTCGGGGTGGAAGCAGGAGAGCCCGCCGTTGGTCGACAGCCAGAGGTTGTGCTGATCATCTTCGACGATGCCAGCCACCGCGTTATTGACCAACCCCTGTTGCGTTGTCCAGACCTGAAACGTTTCCGTTTGGGCATCGAACCGGTGCAGACCACTCCCGTTGGTGCCGAACCAAAGCCGGTGCTTACTGTCTTCATAAATGGTAGTGATGCTGTTACTCCCCAATGAGCCCGGCCTGGCACTACGAACAAACTGGCTAATGCGTCCTGTTTGTAAATTCCATCGGAGCAACCCGGAATTATACGTGCCAATCCAGAGGTTTCCATCCGAATCTTCACACAGTATGTTCAGGTCGAATCGCTGGAAAAGCTGCGCCAGTCTGGGTGTTGTGAACGAGCGGAGTTGACCGGTTTGTTCGTTAAATTGAAATAACTCCCGCTCATGGCTTCCAATCCAGACATTGCCTGATTTGGAAGCTGCAAAGGCCTTTACCGATTTGCTTTTTCCGGGTAACAAATAGGGGGTAAAGCGTTTTTGGTCAGGATTGTATAGGGCAAATCCGGCCGTCCAGGTACTCATGAGCACATTGCCGGTCGAGGTAGCGAACAGGAGGTTAATATCGTTGGAAGCCAATGGTGAGTTGGCTGATGTATACCGCTGAAACTGATGTCGGTTGGGTGAGATGGTGGTAATGCCTTTGGTCGAACTCACCCAAAGATTTCCCTTTCGATCCTGCGCAACGGCACTGGCCCGGTTTGTCAGTAAGCTCTGTGGGTTATGGAGTTGATGACGAAGTGAGCGAAAGCGGGGAGGCTGCGCGAAATGGATATTGATACCGCCCTGCCACGAGCCAATCCAGATATTGCCAATGGCATCGCAAAGCCCTTTTTTTAAGGCATGCGTACTCAGGCTGTGCTCATCTTCACTATCGGGGAGTAAATATTGTTTCTGCATCGATTCCCCCTGCGGGTAATACCAGATGCCATAATCGGTCAAGACCCACAGATTGCCCGCCCGGTCGTCGATCACGTCGGTAATCACATTGACGGTTTCGTACACACCGGGCTTGAAAAATTCCTGGTGAAACGTTTTTTGCGCCCGGTTAAATTCAAAGAGCCCCTGACCATTGGTGCCAATCCAAAACCGGCCCCGATGGTCCTTTTTGATGACACTAATGGAGCGATGGTTGCTGGATACGTCTGGGCTCAGGGATAGCTGGTAACGCTCTATGATTCCTTTTTCAGGAGAGAAAGCCAGCAGGCTACCGGTGTTGGTACCAATCCAGAGCAGACCGGATTCATCCCGATACAGAGCCGTAACCGACTGGCCAATGCGGGCATCTGTCCACCTGACTACCCGCCGTTTCGCATAATCGAAATAAAATAACCCCTGCTCGGCCGTACCGAACCACAGGCGAGACTCATCCTCGGCAAAACAGGCAATACTGGCCTGTTCGGTCCTGGCGGCACCGGTATACAACGGGTAATGATCGAACGTCACGCCATCTTCACGCAGTCGGCTCAGTCCATTATTACGTGGGCCGACCCAGATGGTATTATGCCGGTCGGCATACAGGGCCGCTATGTTATTGATAGGCAGGCTTTCCGGCTGGCCTGGTTGATGACGGAATAATTTGAAGGTATAGCCATCATAGCGATTCAGGCCATCGGACGTTGCCATCCAGATAAACCCTTTTCGATCCTGCACGATTTCCCAAACTGTGCTTTGCGACAGGCCGTCGCTGGTCGTCAGATGGTCAAACGCCACTTGCCCATACACCGACAGACTTAAAAAAAGCAGGAAAAAGAGCGGTTTGTACATACGCATACCTATGACAGAATAGGACAAAGGTATCTTCTAATCATACCAATTTTAGCAACAGAATCGCTTTTCTATCAACTGTCTTTTATGAACCACCCTTACTATTTATGTAGAAAACTGGGAATAATGGCCCTACTGCTGTTGCTGTTAGGTAGTGCCTATGCCCAGAATCGAACCATTCGCGGAAAAATTCTCGACGCGGGTAGCAATACGCCCCTACCGGGAGCCAACATCGTAGTCGCCGGATCGACTCAGGGGGCAACCAGTGATGCAAACGGGGTATTTAGTCTGTCGATTCCCAATTCGGCCCAACGGGTAGTGGTCTCGTATGTCGGCTTCATTCGACAGGAAATTGCCATCACCAACGCCAGCGACTATACGGTTTCGCTGAAGGCCGAAGAAGGTTCACTCAGTGAGGTGGTGGTCATTGGGTACGGTTCGCGTGAAAAAAAGGATCTGACGGGGGCTATCTCGACCGTATCGTCCAAGGAAATTAGTAAAAGCATCGCGCAGGCCCCCGAACTAGCCATGCAGGGACGTATGGCGGGCGTATTTGTCTCTACACCTGGCGGTAGTCCACTGGCGCGTCCGCAGGTACGGATTCGGGGGGTAAGTACGTTCGGAAACGCCGAGCCGCTTTATGTAGTGGATGGCATACCACTGACTGAATACGGTACGGGAACGGATAACGCCAGCGGTTCGGTCACGCGGGATATTCGCGGCAATGTGAACGTGCTGTCGATGATCAATCCCAATGATATCGAGTCGATTTCTGTATTGAAAGACGCTTCGGCAGCGGCTATTTACGGCGTTCGGGCGGCCAACGGGGTCGTGCTGATCACCACCAAAAAAGGCGCTCGGGGAGCGCCAAAGGTCGATGTATCAATCTCGCACAGCATTCAGAACGTGACCAAGAAGCTGGATATGCTCGATGTGCCGCAGTTTGTGGCCCTGTACCGGGAAGCCTACGCCAATAACCCCAACGAAGCCAAAAATTTACCGGTCCAGTTTGATCCCGCCAATGCTGCTTACTTAGGAAATCGACCTACCACCGACTGGCAAACGCCTTTATTGAACCGGAATGCGCCAAATACGGACTATAGCTTACGCGTATCTGGTGGCAACGAAGCAACGCGCTATTATGTATCAGGCGGCTTTACGAATACGGAAGGCCCCTTGATCAATAACAAACTCAAACGGTATTCGCTGGCCACGAATGTCGACACAAAAATCTCGAAATACCTGTCGGCCGGGTTGACCTATCGGCTGGCGTATTCAGAAGCTGTCGACAACATACCCAGTGCCTTGCAATATGCCGCCGATACGTCGCCCTGGCAACCGATCTACGATGCAAACGGTCCACATGGGTATGCCCCCTCGGTGCAGATGACGTTTAAACCCAACCCCGAACTTGGCACACCCGTGGCCTCCCGGCCACAGTATCTGCCGTCTATCCCGCCGTATGTGATCGACGTTACCAACCTGCTCTGGGGCCCCGAAACCAACAATAATAGTTATGGCGCAGCGGCTACGACAGATAATACCTACACTCTACTGCGGAACATGGGAACGGCGTACCTCCAGCTTGAGCCAATCACAGGCTTAAAATTTAAAGGGACACTGAGCGCGGACTGGTACTATAATCGACGCAACTCCTGGACAGCTATCGACAATTACCTCTTCCTGCAAAATCCAGGCAATCCCTATGCCGTAGGCGATGGTACCTCAAAAGGGAACTATGGCGAACGGCATGCCCGCAACTCGAACATTGTGAAGGAGTTTAGCGTCAACTACACCCATTCGTTTGGCGATCACAACGTCGATGTGCTGCTGAATGCCATGGACCAGCGGTATGTCTATGAATTCTTGCAGGGCGGTGCTTCACAGATTCAATATGCTCAGCCAGAGTTCCGTAATCTGGTCAACATTCAGCCCTACACCAATTCGAGTTCGTTCCGGGAGATCAACACCTTACAAGGGTATCTGGGTCGGGTTAGCTACCACTATGCCAGCCGCTATTACGTGGATGCGACCGTTCGGCGGGATGGAGCTTCGCGGTTTGCACCGGGCTATAAATGGGGGACGTTCCCGGCGCTTTCGCTGGCCTGGCGCATCAGCGCCGAGCCCTTTATGAAATCGGCTACCTTCATCGACGATCTGAAGATTCGCGGGGGATGGGGTAAGCTGGGTAATCAGGAAACCCGCTCGTTTGCTTATTTATCTCTCGTATCCGATGCGCCTGATTATGCGCTGGGCTCGGGTAATGGGAACGGGATCGGTACGCTGTATAATGGCACATCGCTTCCCGATTTTCCGGTGCAGAACCTGACCTGGGAGATTGGGAAAACCACCAGTCTGGGTGTCGATGGATCATTTCTGAAGGGCAAACTGACCGCTACCATCGAATACTATAACCGGTTGACGTCGGGAATTTTACAGGCAGCTAACCTGGCTGCCAGCGTCGGTAACCAAAACCAACCGATCCTGAACATTGCCTCAGTCCGCAATAGCGGTATGGAGTTTCAACTGGCTTATAATGGCTCTGTTGGCAAAGAGTTTCGCTATAACCTGTCGGGTAACCTGACGACGGTGAAAAATCGGGTGGAGTCGACTTTCCAGAACCTGCCGTTTGGCAATGAATATGGTCGTATCGAAGTGGGTAAGCCGATGAATTACCTCTGGGGCTACAAGAAAGGGGGAATTTTCCAGAATCAGGCGGAGATCGATGCCTGGAAAGCGAAGTATTCCGACGGAACCAATAACAACAACTTTGCGCCCGGCGACATGTATTTTCAGGATGTATACGGTGATCCGAAGGATGCAGGGCAGGTGCGGTCTGAAACACCAGATGGAAAGGTCAATACCAACGACCGCACGTTTCTGGGCAGTACCATACCGGGTTATTATTACGGAATCAATCTGGGGGCAAGCTACAAAGGGTTCGACCTCTCGATTTTCTTCCAGGGTGTCGGCGATATATATCGGTACAACGGCTGGCGGGCGGCTGGGGAAAGCATGAGCAGTACTGGCACCAACCAGTGGAAAACCACCCTCAACCGATGGACGTCCCAGAATCCGTCTACAACCATGCCCAGAGCGGTTCGTTCTGACCCGGCCAACAACAACCGGTTCTCTGACCGATTTGTAGAAAGTGCGGCTTTTCTGCGGTTAAAAAATGTTCAGTTTGGCTACTCGCTACCGGCCTCACTCACGCGTTCACTCGGGTTTATCAATGGCCTTCGAGCTTATGTAGGCGCTACAAACCTCCTGGTCATTACACCCTGGACGGGTCCCGATCCGGAAGATATTGACCGGGGCGGTACCGACCTGATTCCACCCGTACGTTCCATCACGATGGGCCTTTCCGCTACTTTTTAACCCCTGATCATGAAACGATATTCGATTATTATTGTCCTGACGGTCATTTTTACGACCCTCTTTTACGCCAGTTGCAGTGAGAAAAACCTCGATCTGCAACCGCTTACCCCAACCGAAGCGTCGTATTTTACGGAGGAGTCTGACTTCAACAAAACAGTATTGGGTGTGTACGCCAAACTGACCGACTGGTACTGGTATAATGGTGGCTCGCCCATCCACGGATTCTGGCAACTCCCCGGCGATGATATTACCTCGACTGGAACCTATGCTTTCGAAATCTTCGGTACGCTACAGCCATCGACTGCCAATAATCAGGTGTTCTATCGGGTTGCCTATCAGCTTATTAGCCGGGCCAATACGGCCTTGCAGAAATTAGATCAGGAGCAGGGGATTATAAAAACGGCCAACTTTAAAAACTGGCTGCGGGGTGAAACGCTTTTTCTGCGTGGGTACACCAATTTCCTGCTCTGGAATTACTACGGGACCTCTCCGCTGATTACCGAACGGATTCAGACGCCCGACAAGATCACTCCCTCCAGCTCGAAAGATACCGAACTACTCGACCAGGCCATCAAAGACCTGACCGAAGCGGCTACGTTACTGCCCGCTTCCTGGGATGCCGCCAATCGCGGACGGGTAACCAGTAGTTCGGCCAATGGGATGCTGGGCAAAGCGCTCATCTTCCGAGCGTCGGCCAAGAAAGCAGCCGCCGATTACACTGCCGCCATTGCCGCCTTTAATAAAATTACGGGCGTAAGCCTGGTGCCCAATTTCAATGACAATTTCGACGTGAAAACTGAAAATAACGCCGAATCGCTCTTTGAGTTTCAGGCATCGCAACCCGACTTCGACAATGTGTGGCTTTCCAACGATTTTCAGCGAAATGGGGTTGGTTCTACATCGACCTTCTGGGGATGGTACGAAGGCTCTTCTCAGTTGGGCGGACAGGCCCGATTTACGGCTACGCAAAAGCTGGCGAATGCCTTTGAACCCGGCGATCCTCGTATCAAATCGACATTCGACCCGGCCAATCTGTATTTTCTGAAGTATTGGCAAACGGGCGACCAGAAATCGCAGTCAGGTGTGGCCTCGGTTAATAATCCGCGTATTCTCCGCTATGCCGACATTCTGTTGCTGAAAGCTGAGGCAACCCTGGAGTCGGGTGGCTCAACCGCCGACGCCATCGGTCTGATCAATCAGGTACGAACCCGTGCCCGTGAGATGGTGAAAGGGGGCACAATCCCCGCCAATTTGGCGACGACCGAAACCGACAAAGCTAAAATTTTCGACTGGATACAAACGGAACGGCTGCGGGAGCTGGCTGGCGAAGAGGGTTCTCGCTGGTTCGATCTGCGCCGTTGGCATATGGCGGGTAAAATCAACCTGGCCTCCTGGAACTGGAGTTCGGCCCGTAATGATGTGACCTTCGACGTAAACAAACACCTGTTCTATCCCATACCGGATATTGAAACCAACCTCAACCCGAATGTTAAACAGAATCCGGGTTACTAACGAGGACAGCAATCTTGCATTCTAGGTTTACATATCGATAGCTCAGCTACTTTGTCGCTGGGCTATTTTTGTAAAAATCTCATTTTGAAAGGCTTGTGTGCGTATTGTCCAATAATTTGCACAAATCGTCCAAGCGGCTCCCAGTGTCTCGCGCTACTTTCGATTCGGTATTCAGCCTATGATTCCTGCCCGGTTTATTCGACACATGAGCCGTAGACTCAGGCAATCCTTCAAAACGGGTAGCTTACAGCAAACCTACCTGTTCGAGGCCCTGATCATGCTACTGCTCATACTGCTAATGGTAGTAGGATTAGGCTGGATGTGACTCAACACTAACCAGAAACGAATATGCTTGGGGGAACTGTAGTGAGCCATCAACGCTTTTTGCACGTTGACGAAAATGGTAAAACGCCCAAATTCTTACAGATTGTAAATGGCATCATCGCGCAGATTGAAGCGGGCGTTTTTAAACCCGGCGACCGACTGCCATCGATTAATGAAACCAGTGCCGAGTATTACCTGGCCCGCGCTACAGTCGAAAAGGCGTACTGTAACCTGCTCAAAAGCGGTCATATTACCTCGCTTTACCGGAAAGGCTTTTACGTTTCTGAGGGTAAATTCATTAAGCGGGTGTTGTTTCTGACAGGGGCTATCAGCGAAACGAACCGAGCCTTATTTAAGTCGGTCAGCGAGCAGTTGGGTAAGGCCTACAAAGTCGATATTTATGTCTACGATTACCAGCGTGAGTATCTGCTGGATGGCCTCGAAAAGCAGGCGGGTAATTACCATTACTTTGTGCTGATGCCGCATCACCTGGCCGATATGGGTGATTTGACAGACGTATTGAAGAAAATTCCGGCCGAGCGACTCATCTTGTTAGATGGCTCGACCAACAGTCTGGGTCGCAACTGCGCTACAATTCGTTTCAGCGGTGGCGATCAACTGCGAATGGTTCTGGAGCAGAATGTGGCCCTGCTTCAGAAATACCATACCCTGAATTTTGTAACCTCCGACAACGAATACGTACCCGCCGACTGGTACAGCGCTTTCCTGAACTTTACGGAGCAGCACCAGATCGATGGTCAGGTACTGGATGCGGTCGATGAAATTCCCCTCCAGAAAGGGGCTGCGTATCTGCTGGTAGATGATGATGACCTGATCAGCCTGATTCAGGAAGCCGCTCAGAAACGGCTGGTGCTGGGGCAGGATATTGGCCTGGTTTCTTTCAACGATGCTCGCTACAAAGCCGTTGTCGGGGGGGGTATTTCGGTCATTAAAACCGATGTGTCGGTTGTCGGTAAGAATCTGGCTCGTATCATCGATCACAATGAGAAGCAGCGGGTTCGGATTCCGATGCAGTTTATCAAACGTGGCTCCCTGTAAACCCTAACCTGTTCCGGTTTATGCAACGAATTTTGCTCGTACTGATACCGTTTGCGGCCTCGCTGGTCTGGGCGGTGGGTCACAACCGATCGGAGCCAACGCTGTTTCGACGACTGCCTGCCACACAGACTGGTATTGCCTTCAACAACCGGATCGACGAATCGGACTCGGTATATATTCTGCGGTTCGAATATCTTTACAACGGTGGGGGCGTAGGCATTGGTGATTTTAATAACGATGGCTTACAGGATGTCTTTTTTACGGGCAATCAGGTTTCCTGTCGATTATACCTCAATAACAGCCAACGCCCAGGGCAGCCCCTTCAGTTTACCGACGTAACGGAATCGGCCGGGGTTAACACCCACACCTGGTGTACTGGCGTTACAGTTGCCGACATCAATCAGGATGGCTGGCAGGATATTTATGTCAGCGTGGCCGGGTACGATAAAGACACGATAAAACGGGCTAACCTGCTCTTTATCAACCATACTCAGGAAAAAGGTAAGCCCGTTATCTTCCGCGAACAGGCCCACGAATACGGCCTGGACGACATGGGTTACAGCACTCAGACCGCCTTTTTTGACTACGACCACGACGGCGACCTGGATGCATATGTGTTAACCAATGCCCTGGATCGCTATAACCGCAACGCCCTGCGCCCAAAACAGACGCACGGTGAAGCGGCCAGCAATGACCGACTTTATCGGAACATGCAGGTAGAACGGGCGACCCACCAGGACTCACTCTTTCGCTCGTTCGCTTTTCCGCCCTTTAAAAATGTTACGCACGAAGCAGGCATTTTAACGGAAGGGTATGGCCTGGGGATTGCCATTGCTGATCTGAATGGCGATGGTTGGGAAGATATCTATTGTGCCAATGATTTCCTGTCGAACGATCTGATTTGGGTGAACAACCACGATGGTACGTTTACGAACCGGGCGGCAGAGTACCTCAAACACCAGACCCACAACGCCATGGGCGTCGACATTGCCGACATCAACAACGACCAGCTACCCGATATTATGGTAGTCGATATGCTGCCCAATACCAACGAGCGGCAAAAAATGATGTTGCCAGGGTATAACTATGATCGTTTCCGAATGGACGTTCAAATGGGGTACGAGCCACAGTACATGCGGAACACGTTGCAGTTGAACAGGGGCGTTAAGGAAGAAGGCAGAAAAGATGAAAATAAACGTCCGGGCTCCCGGTTGTCTGCTCGTTCGGCTGTGCTCCCTTCCGCCTGCACGCCTTCTTTCTCCGACATCTCCCAACTTGCCGGAGTAGACAAAACGGACTGGAGCTGGGCTCCGTTATTCGCCGATTTTGACAATGACGGTTACCGTGATCTGCTCATTACCAATGGGTATCGTCGCGATGTGACGAACCTGGATTTTACGGCTTATCTGGCCGATTTACACGCTGGTGGTTTTGGTGATATGCAGCAGAAAAATGCCAAAGCCTATAAAAAACTGCTGGAACTGCCCGACGTTAAGCTCCCTGATTTTTGCTATCGGAATCGGGGAGGAGAGGGTGTCCCCTCGTTTGAGGATGTATCGGAACAGTGGGGATTTACAGCCCCCAATTTCTCAAATGGGGCCGCCTATGCTGATCTGGATAACGACGGAGATCTGGATCTGGTGATTAACGCCATTAACGACCAAGCGTTTGTTTATGAAAATACCCTCAACGGAAATGACAGGCAGAACGTTGATGAGCAATCCCGGAATAACTGGTTGCGGATAGGTTTGACGAGAAATCCAGCGCAGGGTACGAAAGTGACCGTTTATACGGGTGCCAACATTCAGACGGCCGAATTTAACCCTACCCGTGGCTACGTATCCTCAGTAGAGCCGTATCTGCACTTCGGGCTGGGGGCTACCACATTGATTGACTCTGTCAAAATTAGCTGGAACGACGGTCAATATCAGATGCTCCGGCAGGTTAAACCGAATCAGTTTTTGCAGGTTGCTTATCAGCCAGTTGGCCTTTACCAGTCTTCTCCAACCGAGTTGCCGTCGACATTTCGGGATGTAGCAGCGGCTGATATGGGTCTGGATTGCGTCCATACAGAAAGCGAGTTCAACGATTTTGCCCGCACACCTTTACTGCCACACAAACATTCGCAAAACGGTCCGCCCCTGGCCGTTGCCGATGCCGACGGAAATAGACTCGAGGATTTCTTCATGGGCTCCGATTTCGGACAGAAAAGTTATGTGTATTTCCAACAGCTGGATGGCCGTTTCCGAAAAACAGAACTGCCGAAAAATGCTGATCAGGAAGATACGGGAGCGCTATTTTTCGATGCCGACAGCGATGGCGATCGGGATCTGTACGTTGTCAGTGGTGGTAGTCATGCCGATGGTCTATCAGCGGCTTATCAGGATCGGTTGTATATAAACAATGGAAAAGGCCAGTTTACACGTTCGGCCCAGGTATTACCCCAGATCAGGGAAAGTGGCTCCTGTGTGGTAGCCTGCGATTTCGATCAGGATGGCGACCTCGATCTGTTTCGGGGCAGTCGACTCAAACCGGGAAGCTATCCCATGCCCGTCAAAAGCTATCTACTCAGAAATGACAACGGTCGATTCGTTGATGTGACCCAACAGCTAGCTCCCGACTTAGGAAAGATTGGGCTGGTTACCTCGGCGGTTTGGGGCGATTTCAATAAGGATAAGGTGCAGGATCTGGCGCTTTGTGGCGAGTGGATGCCCGTGACGGTATTATACGGACAAACACAGCCAGGATCCAAAAAAGAGAAACAAAGGGCTGTGACGTATACCCTACAGGCATCACCTTCAACCGGCCAGAACCTGCCGACCGGCTGGTGGAATACGCTCGTTGCTGCCGATTTCGATGCGGATGGCGACCTTGATCTACTAGCCGGAAACCTCGGACTCAACACCAAATACAATGCATCTGCCAAAAGCCCGATGGACGTGTTTGCCGCCGATTTCGATAAGAATGGCAAGATAGACCCCATCATGACCTATTACAGCCAGGGGAAACGATGGCTACGACCTACGCGCGATTTGCTGACTGCACAAATTCCATCCATGAAACGCCGTTTCCCTGACTTTCAGTCGTATTCAAAAGCGACATTTGAGGAGTCATTTACCGACGATGAACTAAAAGAAGCGTATCATCTGCGTGCGACAGACTTCCGAACGATGTACTTCGAAAATACCGGCGCCGGGTTTCGTTTACATCCACTTCCTCTGGAAACTCAACTGGCTCCTGTTTACGGTATTCTGGTCGATGATTTCAATCAGGATGGGCATCAGGATGCTTTGCTGATTGGCAATTCGTATGCGCCCGAAACCATTGGTGGCTGGTGCGATGCCTCGAAGGGTGTATTGCTTTTAGGTACTGGAAAAGGTGGGTTCAACGTAAGCCAACATGCAGGTCTGAAGGCCGACAAGGAAGCAAAAACGATTGCCCGGCTTCGCCGAACGGATGGAACCACCTGGGTGTTGATTGGCAACAATGGAAGCCGGCTACAGGTAGTGCAGGTCGCTTCTGACATCAGAAAACAGGTTGACTTGTAAGTAGCCAATCGGGTAAGCTATTGGCAGAGCTAAGCTGAAAGATAGGGATCAAATGATTTTTAACCGCTCTTCTTCCAGATCGATCTGGTACAGCTGCTGACGAATGATTTCTTCGTCAATCCTAGGGTCTTTGTTGAGTTCGGAAAGGTATAGCCGCTGGATTTCGAGTAGTTCCACAAAAATTGATTTTGTCTTTCCATTCATCCAACTATCATCAGTGGCTTTGGTCCGTTCTTCCCATTGCTTCAGGAATTTCTCCATTCCGGCATTGCCGTTCAGCTCGGTTTCATATTTTGTTTTCAGATGCTGGAATACGTGCTGCTTCAACCCCTGTTTCATTCGTTGTCGGGTTAGCTCGTTCGATTCATCTTCTAAAATACTATCAAACACGCCCGAACGGGTTATGATAGTGGGGAGCGTTAGTCCCTGTACGACGAGGGTAAGGAGTATGACCACAAACGTGATAAACAGAATCAGATTCCGTTGAGGGAACGCGGAGCCATTGTCCAACGTGATGGGGATAGCCAACGCGGCAGCCAGCGATACCACCCCCCGCATACCCGTCCAACCGAGCAGGAGGGGTATCAGCCACCTACTTCTAAGAGATCTGGATCGGGGGGCTACACTTGGCCGAAAAATAAGCGTGGCAATCAGGGCCGCATACGAACTGATCATTCGGGCCGCAATCAGGACCCCGGTTACCAGTATACCATAGAAGATAGCTGTATGTAACGGAACGCCTTTTGCCCGTAATCCCTCCACAATTTCGGGAAGCTCCAGACCAATGATCAGAAAGACGACCCCGTTCAGAATAAACACAAAACTTTCCCAAACGCTAAAGCCCTGAATACGGCTGGCGCTGTTTAAGAAAACCATTCGTCTGGCCGACATATATAAGCCACCACTAACCACCGCCAGCACCCCCGAACAGTGTAGCTGTTCGGCCACCCAATACATAAAATACGGCTCAATGAGCGTCAGTGCTATGGATGATTGCGCATCGAGAGGAAGGCGTTTATGGGCCTGCACAAAGATCCAGGCCAAGAGTAGACCCACCCCCGCACCACCAATGACCATCCAGAAAAAACTTAAAGCCGCTTGCTGCCAGATGAACTGACCTGTACCGACTGCGACCAGGGCAAATCGAAAAACAATGAGCGAGGATGCATCGTTGAGCAGGCTTTCGCCCTCCAGAATGGCCGACGTGGACCTGGGGATTTTTACAAATTTGGTGATGGCTCCGGTGCTAACCGCATCGGGTGGCGATACGATTCCGCCCAATAGAAAGCCTAAAGCAAGGGTAAAGCCAGGTATGAGGTGGTGCGCCACTATCGCTACCGACAAGGCCGTGAAGAAAACGACCAGAAACGCAAAACTACCAATGATGCGCCACCATTTTTTCATTTCCTTGAATGAGATCGTCCAGGAAGCCTCAAACAGGAGTGGTGGAAGAAACAGAAAAAAGATAAGGTCGGGATTGATCCGTACCATGGGCAATCCCGGAATAAAGCTAACCAGCAGCCCGGCAATCACCAGCAGAATTGGATACGCAATTTTTAGTTTGTTCGCCCACATGTTTAGCAACACGATGGCCGCTACCATGGCGAGCAGAAAAGGTAAAAGGGTATGCATTAAGACGAGAGTATATGGTGTTTAGCGCTAATGTTGCTAAAAATAGACTCTTTCCACCATTTGTGCTTCAATTTATGGATCAAATTTGAGTGCTAAGGTGAAGGGCTATATGCATAAAAAGCAGAAAAAGACGAGGGAGTTAGTTGCTCTTTCGTTTAAACTGTATGGAAGCAAATCGGATAAAGTTACGCCAGTCGTAGGCCGTTAAGTTATGTTCGCCTTCCCGGTTATGGTAGCCGATAACGGAGGTCATAAGGGGGTGGTTTATCGCGGGAGGAAGGGTGGGTAGGGTAGGCTTAAGCCCATATAACGCATAGACGCTTGCGGCTTGTTTTACCGATAAGTAGGTTCCCATGGGGTCTGCCCACAAGTCCTTCGACGCATTGGTTACATACAGCGGTCGTGGCGCAATAGCGGCCAGCAGCATATGCTGATCAACAGGTAATTGGTCTTCGTTATGATTGTATTTTTTGTAATTAGGGGTAAACCAATGTGGGAAAACGGTATTGATACGACTAACTGTTTCGCCAAACCGTCGGCGAGCGAGGGCAGCTCCCGTATTGCCCGAGCAGTTTGTGACGCACAGGGCAAACCGCTGATCCTCGGCAGCCGCCCATAACGACGCTTTCCCACCTCGCGAATGCCCCACCAGAACCACCTTTTTGGCATCGATGGCAGGATCTTTTTCCAGATAATCCAGCACTCGGCTGGCTCCCCAGGCCCAGGCACCGATGGCCCGCATGCCGTCAGGGGCGGTCAACTGTTCGGGATAAAGCTGTAGCACACCGGTTGTGTATTGAATAGTGTCATCAGGGGCCAAATCGCTAACGTGAAAAGCTGCCACTGCATAACCACTATCGATGACCATTTCGGCGGGCCAGAACTCACTTTTATGCGCTCGGGTAGGGTCCGTATTGTCTTTGCCCCGGTTGTTGATCAACAGAAAAACGGGAACTGGTCCTTTTGGTTGATTCGGTATAAACAGCACCAGGTTTATAGACACTGGCCGGGTATGATTAACCACCTCAATCGCTAGTTCTTTCAAGGTAGCTTTGCCAGCCATCGCATTCGCCCGTTCGTTTTTTATGGAGTAGGTAAGCCGGTCAAATGACTTGGGCATTTGCCCGTACACCTGCTCTTCAAACAGTTGGATAATTTCAGGACGTCGAACCTTCTCCCAGTCCGCCTTAGTACGAACGGTTTGATTTTTAGTTGTTTTCAGAACATCGGGCAACGTATACGGTGGAACCTTCGACTCGTCATAGTTTGCCTCATTTTTCTGTTGCGCCTGTAGCCGAATGCAGGTCAACAGAAAAATGAAGTAAAGTAAAAAATGTCTACGGGAAAACATGCAGGTTGAGTACGACTAAAAATTAGAAAGTTTGGGGGCCTGTTCGCTATTTGCTTACCAGTTCGGTTTCGTTAAGACAGGCAAATACTTCCCGATAAAATTCAGGGTGCGATTGCCAGGTCTGAGCCGTTACCAGGTTTCCATCCCTGACGGCCTGCTGGGTCGAGTAGGTGCCACCGCCCATTTCAATTTCGCTCCGTACATGTTCATAAGCGGTTACCGTTCGCTTGTTGGCTAAACCGGCCGTCACCAGAATCTGAATACCGTGGCAGATGGCAAAGACCCACTTGCCCTGCTGGTCAAACTGGCGGACAATCTCCAACAGGTCGGCATGGTTGCGAAGGTATTCGGGGGCCCGGCCGCCCAGCAGCAAAATGGCATCGTAATCGTCGACAACTACGTCTTTGATCGTGAGGTCGGCAGCCAGACAATAGCCGGGGCGTTCCATGTACGTATCCCAGCCGGGTTCAAAATCGTGCATCACCAGGTTGAGTCGGCGTTTGCTGGGGGCTGCAATCACGGCTGTATCGCCTTCTTCCTGAAAGCGGTGGACAGCATAGAGCGTTTCGTAACTTTCGCCACCATCGCCGGTAACGACCAAAATTTTACGGTTCATAGAGGTACGTATTTTGTCAGTCAGATTTGAGTTTGTCAGAGCTATTCAGCCAATTCCATCAATCACCTGTTTGGGCATTATTGTGGGGCTGTAGATTGTAAAAGTATAAAACCCTCAATCCTTACTTCACGGATAAACACGTAACGCGAATGAAATCTAGCGTATACCTCTTTATGTTGGTCGTACTGTTCAGTCGATCGCTACTGGCGCAAACTGTTTCTGTACCGATCACGAAGCGATACCTGAATTTGCCCGTGGCTCAATCGCAAAACAGAGGAACCATGCAGTTCTGGATCGGGGATAAACTGGAGCGCTCATTCAAGATCCGATTAACCGCTGAAAAACCGGATTACTGGGTATTTTGTGATATGGCTGGGCTAAAGGGGACAACCATAGCCATACGCTATGATGGTAAGGCAGACGGATTGAGTAAACTGTATCTGGATGATAAACTTGCCGGTCAGGACTCGCTGTATGTAGAGAAAAACCGCCCCCAATACCATTTTTCCTCCCGTCGCGGCTGGATCAACGATCCGAATGGAATGATCTTCTACGAGGGAGAGTACCATTTGTTTTACCAGCATAACCCCTACGAACGGGATTGGGAAAATATGTCGTGGGGCCATGCAGTCAGCAAAGATATGGTTCACTGGGAGGAATTGCCAACGGCACTCTCGCCCGATAGCCTCGGAACGATGTTTTCCGGGTCTACCGTCATCGACTACGCCAATACGGCTGGTTTCAATCGGGGAAATACATCGGCCATGATTGCTTTTTTTACCGTTGACAGTCCAGAAAAACAAATCCAGTGCATGGCGTATAGTTTAGACAAAGGCCGCACCTGGACGAAATATGCTAAAAATCCACTGATTGATTCGAAGGCGAAGTGGAACAGTAAGGATACCCGCGATCCGCGTGTCTTTTGGTTCAGGCCGGGCAACCACTGGGTGATGGTACTCAATGAGCGGGACGGACATTCCATTTATACCTCAAAAAACCTGAAGGAGTGGCAATACGAAAGCCATGTAACGGGTTTCTGAGAGTGCCCTGATTTGTTCGAATTGCCCGTAGATGGCGATAGAAGCAAGACAAAATGGGTCATGTATGGCGCTTCAGCCACCTACATGATTGGCTCGTTTGACGGAAAAACGTTTACGCCGGAATCGGGCAAACATTACTATACCACTGGCAGTATCTATGCAGCACAAACCTTTGCGAATATGCCTGAAAGCGACCCCCGGCGCATTCAAATTGGCTGGGGACGCATTTCGCAGCCAGGGATGCCCTTCAACAATATGATGCTGCTACCAACCGAGCTGCAACTTCGAACAACCAAAAACGGCCTTAGACTGACTAGTAAACCGATTAAAGAAACCGCCCCGTTGTTTGAACCCGTACTGCAAGGGGCGTCATTAAGTGCCACCGAGGCAAACGAAAAATTGAAATCATTTACGGACTTAGATCGGTTTCGATTAACAACCACCCTTAAACTATCGCATGCGACCAGTGCAGGGTTATCGCTTTTCGGGCAAAGGATACTCAATTATGACCTGAATGCCAATTTGGTCAATGGCGTTTTCTACTCGCCAGAAACTATGACCAGTATGGAGCTGACGGCTGATATTTATGTAGATCGGACGTCTATTGAGGTGTTCATTGATGGTGGAGCCTATTCGTATTCGCTGGAAAGAAAGCCAGTGTCAGGTGCTAAAGAAAATCTTGAGTTTTGGGGTAACCGTATTGAGATCAGGGACTTCAAACTGTACACCGCTAAATCGATCTGGAAATAAGAAGCTCTAAAATGATGCGATGGCTGGCTGATGCCCTAAGTGAACTGACTAAATTTACAATCGGGGAGCTGTCGGCTTGTTGGGCTTATCCCACGCATTGGCTCCTTTACTATTCAGTTTGCGTTTGTACACTTTATCACCACAGGTCGCATAAAGGACATCGAAATTTGGGCCACCAAAACAGAGGTTGGTTACTTTTCCGTTGGGCGTTGGAAGAATGGCATTGACCCGGCCCGCCTGATCACACACCTGAATCCCCATCCGTGTAGCCACATAGAGCCGCCCATCGCGATCTGTTTTAAGGCCATCGGCTCCCGCATCATCGGCTGTGTCGGGCGAATGCAGCCAGTAATATTGTTGCTTATTAGCCAGCATTCCGTCGGGCTGGATTGAAAAACTATAGACCCAGTGAGAGCGCTTATCCGCCACATACAACAGGGTTTGATCGGGAGAAAGCGCTACTCCCGAAGCACCAAGAATGTCCGTATCGACTTTACTCTTTTTGCCATTGGGTCGTATAAGCCACACCTCACCCAGTCCATTCGGTGACGAAGTAGTCATGTAGCTGTTCCCATTGCTGGTTAGGACCCTGGCATTCTCATTCACTCCAATTCCGATCGGCGCTTTTTTTTCATTAATCCGACTGAGCTGATTATCCAGGCCTATTTTCCAGGAAGTTCCTGCAGGGGCATCGGTAAAAAATACCTCTCCCTTATCATTCGCACGTAGTCCATCTGTAGCCCGATACACTTCACCAACCAGCTGCCAGCCTTCATTTGGTACTAGAATGTCGGTCAGCATCTGGTTCTTAGAACTTCCCGTTTTGATAGGTTCGGGCCAGCCTTTCCATAGATAGCGCATGGCATCGGGGAAAATGGCCGTTCCATGTTTACCGTTATGAGCCCCTTCGCCCCAAATATGTTGCACGTCGTAGCCCGAAAAAGTCAGGGCTCGCTCCATGGTTTGGTTGGCCATCCACCAGTCACCGCCGTAGATATTGAGATCGTTGGTACCGTCCTGTAGAAAAATGCGAAGCGGTTTTGGTTCAGTTTTACGAATTAAGGTGTGATAGTGATCGGCTCCGCGTAAACCCACATAGGTACCAATGGTACTGAACACCCGGCTAAAGGCATCGGGCCGCTCCCAGGCGGCCGTAAACGCGCAGACCGCCCCACTACTTGATCCGCCAATGGCGCGATCATTCCCAGCGTGAGAAAGCCGAATAGCACGCCCGTCCGACGTTTTTCTGGTTTCTACGTCGGGTAGAAGTTCGTCCAGCAGGAACCGGGCATAGTTAGCGCCTAATCCATCGTACTCATAACTCCGGTTGAATCGGTCCAGCGCATCACCCGGATTAGCCGCTTTAACGCGCCCGTGCATGACGAACACGCCAATGGTAACGGGCATTTCTTTCTTATGAATCAGATTATCAAAAACGGCCGGGGCCTGCCATTGAATACCGTCTTGGTTTACATACACACAGGCGGGTTGCGAAGGCTGATACTGAGCGGGCACATATACCCAATATTCACGCCATGTACCTGGGAAAATTTTGGAGGTCTCGAACGTAAATTTGAGAACTTCACCTTTGGGAACTCCCTCCTGTGGCTGTGTGTCGGGATGAACCGGGTACGACTCCGTGGCCTGGGCCAACAGTAACAACGGGAGAATGGAAAAAAGGCAAAGTAGCGAAAGGACTTTCATGTACGTAGAAACGAGGTGGTATAAGAACGTGCGTCTTACTTAAACACCAAAAGGATTCATGGATAAGGATTTACTGACATCTATTTCTGAGCATTTACGTACTAAAGCACACCTGGTTTAGAGTATTTTAAATCGGTGTTTTTGTCCTGCTGAGGAACGAAGCATCTTCGGTAACTGAGAAGTGGGACGCTAGCGAAGATGCTTCGTTCCTCAGCAGGACAAAAAATATTTCATTGACTCATTTACGTTCCAGAACGTAAGCCTACAGAAGTTCAAACAGGAGTGTTACCTCGCCACCTAGTTCAATCTGATCTCCGCTTTGCAGTGGATAGCTCATGCCTGCAATATCGGCCCGCTCAATGGTGTCGTTGGGGTGTATGATTTTCGTTTTGTTTCCCCCCGCAGGCAGTCCGCCCGGATCAACGAGCAAGGCGTATCGTCTTTGTGTAGGATCATAGCGTATCGTTGCATGTGCCCGACTAACGGCTCCATTGCCAGAACCTTTCTGAGGGTCAAACCCAGGATCGTCGTCATTTAAAATGACAATGTCATTGACCCGAACCCGACCCGATGCCGTTTGGGTTGTATGGCCCCGACCAATACAGTATGTGGTCTTTTGAGCCGAATCAAGCACGTATTCTGCCTGCCCCAACTGACCCACCAGGGCAACCACGCTGGCCAGAAGCTGGGTGCTTTCGGGCTTTGCTTTATCAACTATAACCAATCCCAGATTCCCCTCCTGATAGGTGCTGTGCGGCAATGTGTCCGTAAAAAAGGCATACTCAAACTGCCAGTTTTTAGGAAGCGTAATGTAGTTGTCGGCCAGTTGACGAGCCAGCTCGGCCTGAAACTTTCCCGGTTGGTTTGCCCACAAAACGACCCGATACAGCTCTTCATCCTCAGGGTTCGTGCCTAAAACCGATAATCGTAATCCCACAGGAGCGGTGTCGGGCTCATTCTGATACGCCCGAAGTTTTCCGATGATGAATCGCATGACCTGTTCCCGAAGCTGAGCCGCTGGTGGCGGACCCGTCGGTGTTGATTTTGGTATGGTGGGGATTGATGGCTTGGGCGCTTCTTCTGATACCGATGAAGACGTAGCAGCCGACTGCCGCTCTGCCGGGGTAAACCCGAATAAATTTTTGACCTTGTCTAGTAGGCTCATGGGGTAACGCAGACATCCTGTCCGCATAGTCAGAAACGTTTATACCAATGCGGACAGGATGTCCGCGTTACGTTAAAAGCTGCCCAAATAATTACGCTGTTTTAAAATCGGGGCGACTACTGTATTCGCTAAGTTAACCGCATCGGCGGATGATTCCCCCAACTCGATCCGTACGGTAACAACTGTATTCGACCGACCATCGGGTGTCGGGGCAAAAAAAACATACCAGCCATCGTTTTGCTGAACACCCTGTACGATCCGTTCGGGCGTGCCGGTTTTACCCGCTACCCGCGCGACACTAATCTTATTACGACCCGCCGATGGATTGGATTGTTCAATCATGAATTCTTTTAATTGCTCGGCATAATCAGACCGTCGGGCTAGGGCTTTGCCTGCCCCGGTGGACTCTGGCTTTCCTGCCCGGTCGAGTATATAACGCGAGGGTTGAAGGATTCCTTTGTTCGCAATCGCCCCCGCCATTCGGGCCAGCGATGCGGGTGTTGCCGTCAATTGCCCCTGTCCCCAGGCCAGGCCCGAAAACTCACTTCGGTAACGTCTTGGATATTGCGTGCTCTGGTACAACTTCCGGCGTACTACAAACGACGAATCACGCCAGTGCTGCCGAATCTGAAGGCGTTCGGCATCGGTATGGGTGTCAGAAAACGAATAACCACCAATCAGATCGACATTCATCCCCGTAGCTAAGTACAAATCCGCCAGTTCATTATCCAGCGCATTATCGTTCGCTGTTCGGATAAAATAGACGTTGCTCGACCGAACAATCGCTTTGCGCATGTCCACTAGTTCTCCGCAGGGTTCCGATTCCCGTACTCCCCGTCGGATGATCTCCTGGCACGAAATCGGATAGCGAATGGCTGAGGCTGATGAGCCCAATTTGTTAAAAGCAGCCATCGCTGTCAGGATTTTAGCCGTTGAACCGGGTGCTGTTGAATAGGTCATGCCCAAGTCGCGTTCAGTCACCAGATATGGTAATTTCAGCCGATCCCGATCCGACAACAGCATCACGTCGGGCGTTTTTAGATTGGGTAATGGATGTGTCGCCGATGCGAGCACATCGCCCGAACCCGCATCCAGCACCACCACCGATAGGCGCTTATTGTTATACGCCGATCGAGCCAGCGCCTGCTGTAAGGCTACTTGTAATTCCGCGTTGACACTCAGATGAATATCGCGGTTTTTGCCCTTGCGTTCGGCTACTTCGCGGCTATCGATCCCTGCTCGTAACGCCGGAGCCAGCTCGCTGTAATCATAAACGGTTAGCGTACGTGTTTGTTGAACGGTGGGACTAAAGCGATCAGCCTGGTAGTCGGTGGCAATCAGGTTCGTTTTTCGTGGCCGACTGTTAAAGCCACGCAACTCACTAAAATGGGTAGCTTCGGCATAATAGCCGTTACTTTGCCCCCAGAAGAGTTGCGTATTTAGATCGCCCGTCCAGAAAAACAGGTGTTCGCCAAAAGGATAATACCGTTGCAGTCGTTTTTGCGTGAGTGTTTGCAGCTGATCGGCTTTCAGGCCGCTCTGTCGGAGTTGGGCCAACTGCCGGGTAACCCGTTCGGGTGTGCTCGTTGCCAGAACCAGGCCGTTTCGATCGTAGACGGTGCCAGCGGCCAGTACACGGGTCAATCGCTCAATGCGGGGATTATAACTATAAACTGGATCGCCGTTGCGGGTCACTACTCGGGCAGGTCGCACAATGTAGTCGTTGCCACGCCAGCCAACAATCGGCAATAAGCGACCAATCAGCACCACTATGCCCAACAAAAACCCGGCAATACCCGCCATCAGCACAACGTCATAATGTTTTTCCAGATATTGACGTTGCTCTGGTTGCCCCGGCCGCTGCGCCACACTGAATACAACACCCATAGCCATCAGATTGATAATGAGCGAGATTTTGCCATAGCTCAGGAAGGGGACACTAATTCCCGTCAGGGGCAGCAACCCTATGGAGCCGCTGGCAATGATCAGAAATTGAACGCCTGTTGCAATGGCGATACCAGCCACCAGAAAAAAACTAAACGGCTGACCGGCCCGTCGGGCGTGCAATAAAATCCGGTGCAATAAGATACCCATCAGCAGGAAAACAGCCACTACGCCCAATCCTCCAAGTTCCTCACCCAAACTAGGTAGTATCATATCGGTATGAGCGGCTGGTATGGCATTGGCAAACCCTTTTCCTAAGCCCTGTCCTGTCCAGCCGCCCGCTGCCAACGCCCAGAAACCGTGAGCCAGATGGTCGCCCCCATACACATCGTTATTCCAGGGGTTGAGCCACATGGCTTTCCGGTCGGCCAGACGGTTTCCTACAAAGGGTAGCCGGTCGCCGAAGGCAAACATCGCCATCACGAGTAAGAGCAATATCGGCGCTTCGGTCAGTAAAGCCGCCCAGCCAATCCCTGTTTGTGATCGGGCTTCACCCCGCCAGTACATATACCCGACTAACACAACAAAACTGAGTAAGGTAGCCATCCAGCCGGGCAACAACCAGAGTGCCAGGCCATAGCCAAGTCCAGTCGCCAGAGTCAGAGGCAAGTTTCCACGGGCGATGCTGTAAAACAGGAGGAACGTAAAGCAAACCACCAGGGCGGGTCCCATGTCGCCCAGCAAGAGATAGAGCAACATCAGTAATCCTGCTCCGGCCAGTGCGCCCAGGCTTACCCTGAACCGCCAGCGTAGATCGGGCAGTTGACGAATCTGTTGCTCATTGGCGGCAAAGAAACCCGCAAAAAAGATCAGCAACAGATATTTCGTCATTTCGCTGGGCTGAAACGTTAACCCCAGTAGCGACAGATTTACCCGGACACCACTGCCTTCTGGTCCTGAACCAGCGAGTAAGGTTAATGTTGCCAGACCAACCGCCAGGACCAGCCACGTCCAGCCCGAGAGCTGTACCGAAGCCCGATTCCGGAAGGTAAACAGCCAGTCGTACCGCCAATCTGCGTAAAAACGGCCAATAGCCAGCTGTGAAAAAATGGTCATGCCGAGCAAGCCAATCGCAATCCCCTGCAAGGTTTGCCAGGCATACAGCATGTCCTGCAAAGGGTCCTGAATAGCCAGGAGGGTCAGCACGGATATACCCGTTAGCAGCATCAGAATGGGTAATAACAGCGGATCGGGTTGAAAACGACGGAGGTCCCAAAAGGCCTGTACGATCCAAAATGCCAGCATGAACAGGGCCACAATCATCCAGAACTGCATGGTGAAGGCTGTGGGCGTACGAACGGCAAAGGCATGGTCGGTCTTGAGTTGCCCATAAACCGTGGAGCCAATCAGACGTAGTTGATGCCGACGGGCGGTAAAGGTATAGTTCTGATCACTGGTCAGATGACTCGTTCCCCTCCGACTTCCAAACTCAAAACCAGGTTTTAGGGGCACCACGCTATACCCCGAGCCCTCGGCCAAACCCGTAAAGGAAAACCGACCCTCGGCATCCGTTCGGGCGTAGGTAAACCGATCCGGAAGGGTATCGGGTTGAGCCGTAGCGGGATGGCGCTTTAGCTGAACCAGTACATCGGTCATTGGCTGTTCATCATGTGTAACCCGGCCCGCTATTGACGCGGTTCCATTTCCGGCGCTAACAGTAGCTGGATAGGATTTGGGACTAGCCAGTTCATGGACGTAGAGAATCGAGTCGAAGCCCATTTGCTGGCGGGAAACCTGCAACCGGCTCTGAAAATCGGTACCCCCTAATCGACTCCGCCACGCGACCGGAGCCACCACCGAAAATTGCCGTTTATTCAAGGCGCCCAGATTTTCGGGTGAACCGCTTTGTCGGAGTTTGGCAACCAGCGAATCGGCAACGAAGGCTCGGTCTTTCGGGTCGCTGTAGTAATTGCCCAGATTGAAGAGACGCTGAACCGACGATGACTTCAGCCTAAGCTCAAGCGTTAATGCCTGACCGCTCGAAAGCGCTTTTTTTGCCTGGCTCAGTGCCGGGAGCAGGTTCATATACAACCGCCCAAATAGCAAGAGCAGAATAACCGATGCACCCAGCAAATAAGAACGCCCAGAGGATTTATTCATATAGTATAACAAAATCCTGGAGAACTATAAATTAAATAGTTGATTAATAGTGAGTTGCAGTCGTTTTTGTTATCCTGAACGGGATGGCAAAAATCAATTAGCCATAATTCACGTTAGTTAAAACGTCCTGGTTGAATCTGCGACTACGTTCGACGAATCAGGTGGTGTGACAGGCGGTTCAGGTACGGCTTCCGGAGGGCTTTCGGTTACGGTCGAATCCGGTAGGGTTTCCATTGGCTGCTCTGATGAAGTGGTGGTCGTATCGTCCCATATCGGTTCGGTGGCTATTGAGTCAGTTACGGTTTGCGTTGAATCGGCTGTTACGGTTTGAATCTTTCGTTTGGCTTCATCCAGATGGTTTTTATACAGCACCGCCAAACCGATCAGTAAGGTGACTATAAAGAAAATCAGCCCCTTGATCCAGCTTTGGGAGCGCCTGTAGGACTCAATATCATCGATTGGTTCGGTTGGAGTCAGTGGCTGGGGTGGCTGTAGCGGGGCTGCCATTGTCCGTGATGCAACAGCCGTCCGACGATCGACGGATCGACTACCCTGTACTTGTTCAACCTGGGCTTGCCCCAGCAGAAACACGAGTTCACGTACGTCACGAAGCCGTTCGACCGGTTTTTTGGCTAGTATCCACTCCAGGATCGTGTCCAGACTAGGGGGGACGTTTTGCCCGGATGGAAGCCGCAACTCGGGGGGCGGTGTCCGCAGTACGTCGCCCATAAATCGTGCGATGCCGGTGCTATCCGTCATCGAAAACGGTACCCTGCCCGACAGACATTCATACAAGACGACACCCAATGAATAGTAATCCGTGGCTTCATCAACGCCCCGTGGATTATCGAATTGCTCCGGCGATGCGTATTCGTAGGTCATCAACGACTGGCCCGTCATTGTTTGCGACTGTTCCCGCAGGCGGGCAACGCCAAAGTCGGTCAGCAGAAAACGAATTTCACCACTAGGCAAGGGGCGGAAAAGAATGTTTTCGGGTTTGATGTCACGGTGAATAATGCCACGAGCATGAATAACTTTAAAGGCTTCGGCCATTTGCAGCCCTAGCTGAATGGTAGTAGGCACATCCAGATAGCCCTGTTCGCCCAGCAGTGTACGTAGGTTGCCACCCTCGACCCATTCCATCACAATAAATGGCATAGGCATGTCTAGCTGTACTTCCCGCACCCGCACCACGTTTGGGTGTTGGATGTCGGTCATCAATTGCGATTCGAGTCGAAACCGACGAAGCGTGTCAGCATCCGTATTGACCGTAAAGTGCTTGATAGCGACCAGATCGCCCGTTGCCAGATGACGCGCCTTCAGTACACGGGCATTCGAACGCCCCAGTTCACCAATGATTTCGTAACCCGGAAAATGTATATTGACGCTTACAGTTGGCATGGTCAATCAATTTAGCGAGTCTGATGAAAGCGAATTTGATAAAGTAGTACGCATTAGAGAATCTAGCGGAGGGGCAAACTGATGCCCAACAATTTTATAGGTAAGCTTGGTGCCCCGATCGCTATTGGGCGCAGTTTCAATGGCCGACGAATTGGGACCAACGTTTTTGAAATATACTTTTTCGGACTTGTACAGCCCACCGTTATCCTTGTAATAGTTGACCTTAACGGCAACTGATGAAAACGTTACCTGACTCGGGTTACTCAATTGAAGCTGAACGTTTTTGATCCCGCCAAAAAAGCCCACACGGTAGTCATTTACTTTAATTTTCAACCCCTCAGCCGCAGCCAGGGCTTCCTGTCGGAGCTGCTCCCGCCGTATGGCTTCTTCCGCTTCCCGCTGATGACGCTCTTCTTCACCACTAGAATTAGCCTCTTCTATCGAATCCCTTTGGGCGACTGTTGGCGTATCGGCAAGCGTAGTACGGGTACTGGCTTTGGGTTTGAGGATGCCAACGTACAGGCCAATGATACCTATCAAAATGGTCAGCGCCAGTGCGGCCCATTTGAGTCCACTAGTCGTTGGTTTACGACGGGGGGGGCTTTGCACAGACCTTGTTTCGGTCGAGGCAGCCTTGGCAGGTGTTACAAGTTCAGGCGTATTCGTTTCTGGTTCACTGATTGACGCAGACTTAACCGATTCTACTGGTAAATGTCGGGTCTGCTGGGGACGATTCGACTGTAAATAAGCCAGTTCGGCCTGTTTGATGAACCACGTCAATTCGTCTGGATCGCTTAGTCGGTCTACAGCTTTCTTTTGTAATAGTCCCTTCAGTAAATCTGTAAATGGGCTAAGGGTCTGATCACTTGACGAAATTGTCAGGGCGGGTGGTGCTTCCGTCAGCACTTTATTCATAAACGTCACAATGCCTGTGTGATCATCCAGGGCAAACGGAACGCTTCCGTGCAGGCACTCATACAGGACCACACCCAGGGAGTAATAGTCTGTGGCAACACCAACATTCCGAGGATCGTTAAACTGCTCAGGCGATGCATATTCGTAAGTCATCAGCGACTGCCCCGTCAGTGTATTCGATTGTTCGTGCAGGCGGGCTACCCCGAAATCGGTCAGCAGAAAATGCAATTCACCACTAGGCAGTGAACGGTACAGAATGTTCTCAGGCTTAATATCGCGGTGCACAATTCCCTGGGGGTGAATTGCTTTAAACGCACTGGCCATTTGAAGACCTAACCGACTGATCGTTGGTACATCCAGCGAACCCTGACTGGCAATGAGCTGATCCAGACTTCCCCCTTCAATCAGTTCCATGACCAGATAAGGCAGCTCGGCTTCCAGACGAACCTCCCTGACCTTTACGATATTGGGATGGGCGATGCTGGCCATAATAGCCGACTCCCGCTCAAACCGACGGAGCGTTTCGGCGTCGGTATTGAGCGCAAAGTGCTTAATCGCCACCAGCTCGCCCGTTGCCAGGTGACGTGCTTTCAGGATACGGGCGTTGCTCCGTCCTAATTCGCTCAGCACTTCATAACCCGGAAACCGCGTATCAAATCGAATCGTGGACATTAATGCCGTCGTGTTTTAGTTGAATCAGGACCATTTTGCACCGACATACTGATAACGGCTTTGCGGAAGGTATCCTGCCGAATAGCCGCGCTGATAGGCAAACCCACGTTCTGAAAAGACACATTTGTAAGCTGTATTTTTGCATCGTGGGTTGTTTCGATGCCTGTCTTAAACCCACGGATCACAATATTTTCCAGTTGAACAACGCCCTTTCGACTAATCTGTAAGGCGACCGGTATTTGCACCGAATCGGCGGGCATCAGAACAGTTGGTCGGCTGCTACCCAGGATACCTTGTAATGAGTCGATAATCTGAAGCGGTTTCGTAAGCCGGAATGTATCGGCGGGTAGAACCAGCTGGTGGTCTTTGCTGCGATAGGCGGTTTGTAGCAATGAGTCGAATCGCATATCAGAATTCGTAACCAATGATGTCGCATTCGGCTGACTACTGGTCGTTGACAGGCTATCGACTGCTGTTGTTTCAGCTTGGCTGGATGGCTGGTATTGATACCATATAATTCCTGCAATTAGCCCTAGTGCGATCAGACCAAACAGAATAAATAACCCCGTTGACGATTTCCTGGCTGGCTTTGGCTCTACAGGAGCTGCCTTGTCACCGACAGATGGAACAACTACAGGTTGTGATTTCGGTTTAAGGGTCTGGACCACGTCGACTGAACTCGTCGGAGTCTCAGTAGTTTGCACATTATTTTGGGCCAGAACGACAGTAATGTTGTCCTTGCCTCCCTGCTGATTGGCAAACCGAATCAATTCAGACAACTTTTCATCAAGGGAGGTCTTCTGGTCCAGAATCGCCTTGATTTGTGCCTGGTTGATCATGTCCGTAAGTCCGTCACTACAGAGCAGTAACTGATCGCCGGATAGAAAGTCAGTTTCGCCCGAGTCCAGAAAATCAGGATCATCGACCCGGTGTACTACTGAGCCAACATCCCGCAGAATTTCGTTCCGGCGGGGGTGTTGCATGGCTTCGGCTTCGGTCAGTTCATTGGCATCTTCCCGAATCCCAACCAGCGAGTGGTCGAAGGTGAGTTTTTCGAGTAGGCCCTGGCGGTATCGGTATAATCGGGTATCACCCACATGAACAAAGTACAGCTTACCCGCCTGAATATCTACGATGGCAGTGGTCAGGACACAACACATGCCCCCCAATCGTGGCTCCTGCTGCCGCTCCTTGTAGATTTGATTATTGGCAAAGACGACCGCTTCGCGCAACATCGACAATGGGTTGCCGTTGGGCGTGGCCATATACTGCTCAATCGACTCCTTGGCTATAGCCGCAGCCCGGTCGCCACCGGCATAGCCACCTACACCGTCGATAACGGCGAGTAAGGCACTGGTTTCGGCCCAGATCGTTGAGCAAATAAAGGCATCCTGGTTATCACTTCGGCGTTTGCCAATGTCAGTCCCGCCGGTAAATACTAATGAATTCATTACTTCTTTTTGACAGGGAGCCTATTTAAACTTTTATTTTGATGGCGTTTTTGTCATTCCGACGCAGGAGGAATCTTCGGTAATCACTAAACATCTCCTCATCCGAAGATTCCTCCTGCGTCGGAATGACAAAAACGCCCCTGTTTGGGATCAATTTGTAAAGGTTTAAACAGCTTCTGGATTAACAGCCGGGCCGACGTGTCGGATTTATAAGATTAATTTTGCTCAAGAAAATCCTGTACATCTTGTTAATCCTGTTAGCTAAAGGATTGTTTATTTATCGCGGTAAATCCTGAAAATGTTTTAAGACCAGGAATCCAACGAACAAGAGCAACACGATAACAACTAGTGTATCCATCATCTTAAATGGTTCGTTGAAAGTTAAGCGTAACCATACTATTGAGCAGAATTTGGGCTTTATCGGGCAGGGTATACCACTGTGGACTGGCGGGTTCACTGCGCGGAATAAGCTGTTCATTCACGCGGGTTTCATTTCGGCTGAAAGATGCCAGCTGAAATGTATGAGTTACATCGTCGTACCGAATACGGGCGTGGGGATTCGATACATAGACCGATTCGAGGAGTAAATAGTTTGGGAAGTGTTGATTTTCAGGCTCCTTTCTAGCTATTACGATCTCCCGGTCGCGCATCAGGTACGAATCCTCTTTGTTCAACTCGGCAATGTAATACGTAATGTCGGCCAGTCCGGCAGCGATACTACGCGGTAAACTGGTCGCATTTCGGGTGGCTGATCCTGGCATCGTAGCCCGCTCGCCGATCGAGGGCGACGAGTCAAACTTGAATTTTACGACAAAAGCACCTGGCTCGCGAAAGTCGATATGCTGGAATGTATTGAGGTCCACATCCACTTTTTCATAGCGGTTTGTTTGCTTGACCCGGCGCGTCACATGCAGTTTGTCCGATGATTGACGTTGCTCATTACCCGGCAGTATACCCGTAAGTGCTCCCACTACATAGACATCCGTTGGAGAGACCGTTTCACCACTAAACTCCCGGCCACCCCCAAACTTAAAGAACCAACTGGAGGCTACGGGAGCCACTCGTTCGTATGCCCCTTTGTGCGATTCAATGATGGTTTTAAAAGCCTTTATGGCTTCATCGACGATGACTGGAAATGCATTCTGGCGTTCGTCGTAGGTATCCGGGTGCAGAATAATCAGATAGTGCGCGTTGAACAGCATGCTTGATCCGACCGACTCCCGGCTTATGGAATCCTCAAACGAAGTCACCAGCTCGTCTAAGATGCGTTTATTCGTCACCGTAGCGATGGGTGTGCTTTGGTTCTGGCTGGAAGGCACGAGTAAATTCCCTAGTTTTTGAAGCCAGTTGGGCTGATCGGCCATGTGTGAATGCGAATAAGTGCTTACTACACCCATAAACGCAAACGTTCAGCGTTTTCTTTTGCCATTCATCATGTTGATGGGCCCTATCTATCCAATAACATCCACTCGGCTCGAAAAATAGTTATTCGGCAAGGGTGCGACACCATACCGAATTGTTGACCTTACTTAGGTTGGGATGCGTCGCGCCGGACCCACTGATACGCTTTTAGGGAATTCTTCCAGAAGTATTTTTCTGCCACGCTTCGGCCTTTGCTCAAAAAATAGTCGCTAACCAATTTCAATCCGGCATCGAAAGGCAGCCATTGATCGCTGTTCGGCCAGTCGCTGCCATACAGCAACCGATCTTCTCCGAATAGGTCGAACAACGTATCCAGCCGGTCGCGATAGAAACTTAGTTCCTGCGGAACGGTCCCGTCTACTCGGCGCAGTACTTCCGAGATTTTTACGTAGACCTGAGGGCGCTGACTCAACGTCTGCAAGCTGGCTTCAGAGGCTTTTCGGGCTGCGGTTTCCTGGGGAGGGGTCATCTGGGGAAGATGATCGATGATTACCCGTAAGGTCGGCACCTGATCCGTTAACCGAACGATGGCTGCCAGTAAAGCAGGATTAGGGTTAGCTGTATCCAGCACTAATCCTGCCTGCGCCAGTGCCTGAAGGTCGGATACAAATCGGGGATTCGATAGCTGAGCAGACAAATTCCGGTTCCAAAGATTACCATACCGGATGCCACGAAATAGCGGATTGCGTTGGAAACGATCCAGCTGTTGGCGGAAATCTGGCTTTCCCGGCTCAAGGTTGCCAATTGTTCCGACGATAATCTTGTCCTGCGCAGCTTGGTCGAGAACCCACTGGTTGTCGTCGACCCAGGGGCTGGCTTCCACCACAATGGCACCTACAATGCCAAGGGGAACAACAACCTGCCGATACCGGTCGGGAAGTGCCGGTTGGTACAGGATGCCATCTGTAGGCATCGGCCAGGGAACACCCTGCGGGCGTTTTGTGTCGAATAGGTGGATATGGGTATCAATAATGGGGATTGCCGGATCTTCACCCCAGCTTAACGAAGAAAGCCCAGCCGTTGCGGAAGCGCCAGCGGTTAAAGCAAGGAAATTTCGACGATTCATGGGGAGCAATTTAGTGATTCAGGTGAAATGACAACGAACTAAAATTCCTAAACTTGGGGTAAGTACTTACTTCGATTCCTTTGTCATAAGGCTAAATGCTTCAAAGGTTTGAAATTTATCCGAATCTACTTGTCCAATGGACTCAGGCGAACCATCTTTGCTGAACCGTAGAATCGGCCCACATAGGAGCCACTGGGCTGTACGTATAGTTTGTTCAGGAAAACTCCCGCCAGTGAAAACAAATCGTTTCTCTGTCGAAAAAATACCTGGAGCTTTAGGTTTACTACCATTATGTTTCTAGAAAAAATCAAATCTGCTGAATCAGGTGTGTTGCTTTACGGCATCACTCCGCCCAAAGTTGATACACCTGCTGAACGCATTGCTGAGATTGCCAAAAAAACAATAGAACGACTGGCTACCCTGGATATCGATGCCCTTGTAGTCTACGATGTACAGGATGAGTCGGCCCGTACAAAAGAAGAGAGACCATTCCCCTTTTTAACCGCGCTTGATCCTCTTGTTTTTGCTTCCGGCTATCTGGGCGCTTTATCAATTCCCAAAATAATCTATCGTCCTGCTGGTAAATTTTCCAATGAAGAGCTTTCCGACTGGCTGGACGAGCTACACCAACAGAATTTCTATCCTGTTTTTGTGGGTGTACCGGCACCAGATTTTCCCGTAAAAACGAGCCTTTCAGAAGCTTACAAAATCTGGAGTAAGCACGAGGATACATCCGTTATCGGCGCTGTAACCATCCCGGAACGGCATAACCTGCTGAACGATGAGGATGTCAGGATACTGGATAAAATGGATTGTGGCGTGTCGTATTTTATCTCGCAATGCATTTTCAATCTCGACTATGCCAAACAGGTGATCGAAGACCTGGTTCAGCGTTGTAGCCGACATAATCGGACCCCGCCGACGGTCATTTTTACGATTACCGCCTGTGGATCGGCCAAAACGCTCCAGTTTATGGAATGGCTGGGCATTCATGTACCGGAAGAGTTGAAGGAAGAACTGAAAAAATCGGACGATATTCTTGAAAAATCCGTCAGGATATGCCTCGACATTGCCTCCGCGCTGACCACCTTCTGTATGGAACGCTCCATTCCATTCGGCTTTAATATCGAAAGTGTCGCCATTCGCAAAGCAGAGATCGAAGCGTCTATCGATATAGCAAACGGCATCGGGCAGATGCTGAAAGCAAAAGGAGTTAGGAAGTCGCCAAAAGAGTTGGACGTTACGAACAGCCTGCAAACGAATAGCCTAAACTAACCTTCATGCGTGTAGTCGTTATCGGTGGTACTGGCCATGTGGGGACTTTTCTGGTGCCCCGCCTGGTGGAAGCTGGACACCAGGTTATTTGCGTTTGTCGCCAGCAGCGAGAACCTTATCAACCGCATGAAGCCTGGCAACAGGTCCAACTGGTCTCTTTAGATCGCACCCAGTTGGAACAACAGGGCATATTTGGACAAACCATTGCTGAACTCGCCCCTCAGGTGGTTATTGACCTCATCTGTTTTCAGCTTGAGAGCGCCCGGCAACTGGTGAGCGCCCTGGAGGGCCGCCTGGAGCACTACCTGCATTGTGGAACCATGTGGGTACATGGCCACAGTGTCGAAGTACCAACGGATGAATCTCAGCCCCGACATCCATTTGGGGACTATGGTATTCAGAAAGCGGCCATTGAAGATTATCTCTTACATCAGGTCGATCAGCAACGTTTTCCTGCCACGGTGCTCCATCCGGGCCATCTGGTTGGTCCGGGCTGGCTACCCATCAATCCGGCCGGAAACCTCAATCCCGATGTGTTTACTCAATTAGCACAGGGACAGGAAGTTCTTTTGCCAAACCTGGGTATGGAAACCTTACACCATGTACATGCCGACGATGTGGCTCTGGGCTTTATGCAGGCACTGACGCATCGGGCTCAGGCTGTGGGTGAGAGCTTTCATATTGTATCGGCTAAAGCACTAACCCTGCGAGGCTATGCGGAAGCGATGGCAGCTTGGTTTGGCCAACCAGCCAGGTTACGGTTTGTTCCCTGGGAGGAATTTCGGAAACAGGTATCCAGCCGAGATGCCGACTTAACCTGGGACCACCTGGCTCACAGTCCCAATGGCAGCATTGAAAAAGCTCGTCGATTATTGAGCTATGAGCCTCGTTATAGCTCCCTGGATGCTATCAAGCAGGCGTTGAGCTGGCTACGGGATCGCAATTTATTGACAATTAGTCGGTAATACCGTCCGAATGGGTGGATGACCTCTAACCACTCTTGCCATACCCAAACTTACCAGACTGTTATTCTCTCCGTTTCGGGCTTAAACATTTTATCGCCCGGTTGCACGTTGAAGGCTTTGTAAAAGGGAGTGAAGTTCATCAGTGGACCGTTTACGCGCCATCTGGCTGGTGAGTGCGGGTTGGTGTTTACATACATACGCAAAAATTCATCCCTCGTTTTTACCCGCCATATCCTGGCTATCGAAATGAAAAATCGTTGATCGGGCGTAAAACCGTCCAGCTTCGTAGTATCTTTTCCCTGCTGGGTCAATTTAAAGGCATCGTACGCAATGGCAACACCAGCTAAGTCGGCGGTGTTTTCGCCTACGGTTAAAGCGCCTTTTATGGGCACCGAATCCAGCACGGTAAACCGATTGTATTGATTGATGACCTGCTGGGTTTTCGCTTTGAATTTGGCATAGTCTGCTTTGGTCCACCAGTTGGTCACGTTGCCAACCTTATCATATTGAGCCCCCTGATCGTCGAACGAGTGCGTGATTTCGTGACCAATCACCATGCCGATACCGCCGTAATTCAGCGCATCATCGGCATTCACATCGAAGTAGGGTGCTTGCAGGATACCGGCCGGGAAAACGATTTCATTGAGTGGAGGATTGTTATACGCCGTTACGGTCGGGGGAGTTGTCAACCATTCCGTTCGGTCGACCGGCTGGCCTACTTTCGCCAGATTGTAGAGGTACTCATTCTTATTGGCCGATAACCGGTTTTCAAAATAAGCGTCCCGTTTCACATCTACCTTCGAATAGTCCCGCCATTTATCCGGATAGCCGATTTTCTGACTGAAGGCGGCCAGTTTTTCTTTCGCTTTTGCCTTCGTGGAGTCGCTCATCCAATCCAGCTTATTGATGCGGGTTTCAAAGGCTTTTTTAAGGTTGTCGACCAGAACAGCCATCCGCTTTTTGGCTTCTTCCGGGAAATATTTTTTGACGTATAACTGAGCCAGGGCATCGCCCAGTGAGCCGTCGATGGCCTGCGTCATCTCTTCAGCCCGTGTTTTCTTAACAGCCTGGCCAGTCAGAATTTTGGTATAGGCAAACGAGGCATCCGCAAAGGGCTGGCTTAAGAAATTCGCATAATTGCTCAGCGAACGCGCTTTTAAATAGATTTTCCAATCCGGGAGAGAAACTGATGTTAATAGCGTATTCAGCCGGTTATAATAAGCCGGTTGGCCTACGTTGACAGAATCTGCTTTTACGCCTAAGTCACTCAGCAACGTGGTCCAGCGTAGAGCAGGCTGTTTTTTCGCCAGCACAGCAACGGCCAGTTTATTGTAATTCGCCTTTACATCCCGAAGTTCGACGTTGGTTCTATGAGCGGTGGCTAATTGTTTTTCGACGGTATAGGCAACGGCTGCATTTTTCTGAGCATTCGTTGCATCAGTGCCTATTAATTCAAAAAGGCGGGTAAGGTATTTTTTATAGGCAGCCTGGATGGCAACCGTCGACGAATCAGTCTTAAAATAATAGTCTCGTTCGGGTAACCCGATTCCGGTTTGATAAAACTGCGTAATATTGACCGTACTGTGCTTGTCGTCGGGGCCTACCGAAAAACTAATGACGGAGCTATTGCCAACTTTCTGCTCGTCAGCCACCAGCTTCAGCAAAGAAGCAACGTCAGTGACCGCATCGATGCGGGCGAGTAGTGGCTTGATGGGCTCATACCCGCGTTTGTTAATCGCGACGGTGTCCATTCCGGAAGCATAAAAATCACCTACCTTTTGTTCGGTACTTCCGGTTGGATGCTGACTTGCCGCAAGACTGTCCAGAATGCCCTGCAATCGAATGCGCTGGGGGTAATTCAAAAAGGAATATGAACCTACGCCCGTTTGGCTGGCCGGTATGCGGGCCGTATCGTACCAGATACCGTTGGCGTACCTAAAAAAGTCATCCCCCGGTTTTTTAGTCGTATCAATTCCCGTTATGACCACACGGTTAGAATTGGTATCCGAGACTTGCTTGCAGGCTCCTGCCAACAACAGCGTCATTACGACATAGGGTAGACTTTTCATGAAAACACAGATATGTTTTATACTGACTAGAAATGTATCACACAATTTACCGCCCCATAACCAAACGCACTTGTGCCGGTGATTGGGGCGCATCCTGCAATTGGATGCCCAATTGGGCCGCTTTAAACTGCGTCCGGTCGATGGCTAACGTAATGGTTTGAACGCCCTGGGGCAGATCGACAATCGTGCCCTGGGGTGTCAATTTCAAGGCTTTCTGTCCTACCCAACCCGTTACGCCCGCCGTTGATGTAAAGCCTAAATCGACGTTGCCCTTGCTGACCACTTCCAGATCGAACCGAACGAAACTGTATCGCTTGTTTGTTCCTGCATCCACAATTGGCAATTCATCAATGGGCAGCGTTCCCGATACGTTGCTGTAGATCGGCATGGCCGGTAGTTTTCCGGCTTCCTTGGCCACATAGGCATTTCCCTCTGCTGCCAGTTTGCGTGTTAAATCCTTACTCCCCGAAATCGTGCTCCAGCGTCGAACAAACTGAGTTGTGGGTACGCGAAAGCCACCACCCAGTTTCGACAGGAACCCAATCAGGTTGATGAACTCCTGCTTGTCAAGACCTGCCGTAAGGCCGGAAGGCATCAGCGTACCCGGTGTTTTTTCAATCGTACTAATCTGAGCCTTCGGAATCGCTAGTTCCTGGCCGCTCACTTCGCGCACGACAACCTCCGACAGGCCGTTACTAACCAGATAAGCCATCATCTCGGTACCGTCTTTTTTGACAATACGCTGGAGTTCGTAGCCTTCCTTGATCGATAGTGATGGGTATAAAACCGAACGAATAATGGTTTCGACGGGTGAACTGGTACCCAAACTGCTTAGATCCGGCCCGATTCGCCCACCTGCTCCGCCGATACCGTGACAGGTCTGGCAAAGTAGCTCACTCTTTCGAAATACCTGTTCGCCCAGCATAGGGTCGGCCGACTGATTGATGGTTTGGGCTAAGGCCGTAATCTCATCGTTGCTGAGTTGTTGCGGCATACGCTCTACGGGCAGCGTGCCTCCTGACGCTTCGAGGGCTTTCTGTAGTCGGGTCATCTCGTCTGCCCGTTGCCGGTTAAAGGGGAGATTACGGGCCATCTGTTGCCGACCCGCTTTGGCATACGACTCCGGAATCTTTTGGGCCGTGATGGCATCCGCCAGCGCCTGGAGTCCTGTTTTAGTGGCAAAAAATGCCTGAAACAACTCCGTAGCGTCAACATCGGCTGGTATGGTTCGTAATAGCTGTGTGCCGATTCGCGCTGCTTCGGGAGCATCTACCGACACCAGATGTGCGGCTGCCATTAACTGCAGGGTAGGGGAGTTTCCGGGGCCGCTTAGGCCGACCAGCATCTTTTTCGACTGATCACTTCCAATGGTCGCTAAGGCGCCTAAAGCCGCTTTCTGAACCGCTTTGGTCCCTTTAGGAATCAGTCCTACCAATCGGTTGCTCAATTCATCCATATGCCACAGCCCGATTAGCCGAATGGCAGTCGTGGTTACCTCTTCGTCATCGCTATTGAGAAAAGCGGTAATTCGACTAAGGTCATTCGTTGGCTTAAGCTTCCGTTGGCGGGCGGCATCGGCCAGTGTGCTTAGTCTGGCTACGGTTTGTTTATCCCGTTGACCCTGAACGGTCATGTCGAACAACGTAGAAAGCGCTTCTGGCTGGCCCCACTTGGCTATTGAGGTGAGTACGTCTTTCTGATAGTCGTCGGGTACCAGCCCTTGCCGATAAAGCCGGGTCAATTGGGCAACGGCCTCCGCATTACTCACCGATTTCAGGGCAAAGACCGTTTTGCGCGCATCACCCAGGAAGTTTGGCTCTGCTTTCAATCGATTGGCCCACTTTGGTTCGAGCTCACGGACAGTTTGCCAGAGGGCAAAATCCAGAAATTCATCCATCGGTTGATCGAGGGCCACCAGCGCCTTCTGGGCCGCTTCGGCCGACTGGAGTTTTCGTAAGGCAATGACAGCTTCCAGTCGCACCCGTGGATGCGGGTCCTGCACCGCATTGGCCAGCAAGGCAGGTTCATCCTTTACTTGACCATGCCATAACTGAAAAGCACGCAAAGCGGCTGCTCGTGCGTTGTGGTCACTGGCTTTCAGTAACTTCAGCAGCAAGGGTTCATTCACCGTGTCGAGGGTCTGGTAGGTCCAAAGGGCTTCCAGCAGCAAATGTTCGTAGTCGGTCGCTTTCGGGTCCAGCCCGGCTACCCATTTCTCCAGCGTCGGAATCACGTCTTTAGCGCCATGCCGCTTGAGTACTTGCTTGGCCTGTAAACGCGTCCAGTCTTCGGGTTGACGAAGCGCATCGAGTAATTCAGTGACCGTCGCTTTTTCCAGTTGAGGTCGTTTAACCAATGGCCGATTTTTGGCCACGATTCGCCAGATGCGCCCGTGCTGCTGGTCGCGACGGGGGTCGTGGAAGTCGACTTCACCGTGCTGAATGATTGGATTATACCAGTCTGCTACGTAAATGGCGCCATCTGGCCCTACTGAAATATCGACCGGACGAAACGCAACGTGGTCGGTCCACAGTAAATCGGCTAGTTGTTTCGACGCAAACCCACTACCCTGTTCTTCCAGTTTGAATCGATTGATGCGGTTGGCCCGGAAGTCGTTGGTAATGAGCGTGCCCTGCCAATCGTCGGGCAAATGTCGCCCAGAAATGACATCTAAGCCGGAGTGTTTGGGTTGGCCTGGGTTAAGTCCGCGAAGAATACGTTCAGCACCGGGAGCTGTCAGGAAAGTTGCCCCCGGAAACGCGTAGTTTATGCCTTCGAAGCCAGCCCCATCGGTCATGAACGTTGTGCCCCAGCGGGTAAACTGTAATCCCCAGGGATTGACTAGCCCTTTGGCATAGATATCCAGATCAAGCTGCTCAGGTCGTAATCGCCAGACGCCCCCACCTTCCAGTCGCTTTACCCCCGATGATGTTTCGACGTGGCTGTAGATGTAGATGGACTGGTTAAAATACAAACTGCCCTCCGGTCCCCAGCGGAAGGTGTGAATCAGGTGATGCGTATCGGCCGTACCAAACCCGCTGAGTATCCGTCGTTTTTTATCGGCCTTGCCATCACCATCGGTATCTGAAAAATGCAGAATTTCGGTCGAGTTGGCTACGTACACGCCACCGTCACCGGGCAGAATACCCGTTGGGGTAAGCAGCCCTTCGGCAAAAATGGTCGATTTGTCAGCCTTGCCGTCGCCGTTAGTGTCTTCGAGCACAAAAATCTTGTCGTTGGCCTGTTCGCCTGTTTTCAGGTGCGGGTAGGCGGTACTGCTCACAACCCATAGCCGCCCATCGGCATCCCAGTTCATCTGTATCGGCTTGGCCACCAATGGTTCGGCGGCAAACAAGGTCACCTCAAAGCCATCCGCCAGTTTGAACGATTCGAGCTCTTTCTGCACGTCGGGGTTCGGCACATCGGGCACTTTATCCTGATTAACCAGAGCCGTGGTGAGCACCAGCAACGGCATGAGCAAGCTTTTGCGGAAGAGCGAGGAAGGACGTATGAAACGGATGCGCGGCATCATGATGGGTTACTTTAGCAGCGTAAGGGAATAGGTTGTAGGCTTGGGCTGGCTGGCAGCATCAATTTCTCCTTCCAGCCAGGTGATGAGGTAACTTTGCTCTTCCAGCCCTTTTTTGTGGCGTCCCTGCTCGTAGGAGCGGAAACCAATTATGTAAGTCTGATTCAGAGGGCGGTACTGGAAGAAATGAAGTTTGTTCTTCTTCTGGATAAGGGTTTGCAGCTCCGCCGAACGAGTAAATGACGGTCCTTGCCGAAGAACAACACCCTCCGCCCATTGCTTCGCCGAGGCAGTAATCACCTCATCCGCATCAGCGCTTAACGTGTAAAATCCTTTCTTCAGACCTTTGATAGTCAGCATCTGTCCATTATCAACGAGCAAGGCTTTATCATCCTGCTTTGGGGCAGGTAGCGGCAAAATGGCTTCGTTGACGACAAAACTCACAGTCGTGGTTGATTTGTCCGTAGCCAGCAGCCTTGTCGGTATAGGGGAATCGACATGCTGTTTTGCCAGATCGATGGTAATATCATGGGTGCGAGTTGGTAGGGCCAGTCCTTTTTCAAGAGCGGTAGCCAGGTAGTAATAGCCCGTTTCGTTGAGGTGAATACCGTCATCGGTAATCGGGCTTTGTTTACTGGCTTCCTGTATCGGCTTGAACACATCGACGTAGCGTTTTTTTCGTTCGGACGCGATTTGGGCGATGGTCGATGCATAACTTTCCAACGCTGCATTGCGTTGGGCTACGTTGTTGGAAGAAGGCAACAACACGGGTATCGGTGATACTAAAATGGTTTGTGCTCCAAGCTGGTCGATCTTATCGAGCAACTGATTCAGCCCTTGTTTAAAGCGCGACAATCCCGTTTCGCCCTCCTGCGCTTCAACACCCCCGTAAGCCAGAAAGACAACCGTTGGTTTGGCGTTGGTGAGTTGCTGAATGAGTAGTTCGTAAGACGTAGGCGGAGTTGTGACGTAGCTACGAGCGTCACCAAACACATTATCGCCCGACCAGCCGAGGTTTCGGTAGGTTATATTCCGACCGGGCCAGCGGGTGGTTAGCGCCAATTCTAGATAGCCGAATTGGACATCATCTTCAATCAATGAATTACCCAGGAAAACTACCCGGTCGCTATTCGTAAGTTTAAATCCATTTTCTGACAGGCCGTTACCGGAAATCGTTTGGGACTGGGCCGAAGCCTGCAGGCCAAATCCTATAAAAAGCAAACCTGAGAGATAGGTCAGCGCAATCAACTGCTTTCGCATGGAGGAGTAATGGTAGAGCAAAGGTTCTTGATCTGAAAAGGCTAGTTGCCTATAGAAAATACCGACTTTGTTTAGCGGGTTTCATTAAAAAAAACAACCAGCCCATCTTTTCCGGCAACGATAATGTCCTTTCGACCGGTGCCAAGCAGGTCGGCCACCGAAAAGTAGAGACCAGCGCCTTTGCCTTCTCCATAGGGGCCGTAGCTGATGAAGTTTTTCGTGAAGGACTCCCCATTCCACTTGAAATAATACAGCCCAAGGGGGTCATTGGCTCCTGGGTCATTTCCATTGTGGGCTCGGTAACGCTTTCCCGTGATTAACTCATTCTCGCCATCCTGATCAATATCCACCCACTCCATGGTATGGTACTGCGACTGAAACGGGTCGATGGGATGTCGGATAAAGGTTATTGCTTGATTGACCCGTTTTTGCTCATACCAATCCAGTCCATAATTGTGCCCCTGCCCGACAATCACATCCATCAGGCCATCCTTATTTACATCGACAACCAGAATGGGGACACTGGCGTGATCCAGGTTGAACGAGGGATGGTGTTTCCAGAGCGACTTGTCGGATCGCTTATCGGGGGCTTCCAGCCAGCCATCGGCCACAATAAAATCCCCCCGGCCATCGCCATTAATATCGCCAAAGCCGAGTCCATGACCGTGTTTTTCGGCTACTTTAGTGGCCGAAAACTGTCCGGTTGGTTTACCGGCCTGATCAAGTACCAGACTATAATAAACCAACGGCAGGCTGGGCGTATTGGGTACAATATCGATTCGTCCGTCGCCATCGACATCCCAGGCCCGGATTGTTTCGACATTACCCGATTGGGCCAGATCATGCTCTTTCCATTCGCCGTTATTGCCCGGGTTTTCGCGCCAGACCATTTTTTTATTGAACCATCCCCCAGTTATATAATCCAGTTTACCGTCGCCATTAATATCGAGGGGAATGGTAGCGAAGTCATCAAAGTACTCGCCTTTTCGATCGCTCTGGCCTATCAGATGCCGGTTCAGGAAAGCAGGACCTTCATACCAATAGTTACCCGAAATCAGATCCGGGTGTTTATCGCCATTGACATCGAAGACGCCTACCGATTCCGCACTTTCGGTCGCTATCATTTGCTTGCGAAATGTAGCCCGCTTTTTCGCTTGACCAAATGTGGGTTGAACACCAATCAGTAAAAGAAGAAAAAAGACAAGGTGTTTGCTTATTCGTTGGAAACGCATAGTGTGACATTTAATTCCCTTCCAGATAACGCTTACAAGCGATTAGGGGCCATTGGCTAGATAAGGTTGTTGGGCAGAAATTTTACTACTCTACATTATATCGAGGCCTTGTTGAGGATGAAAAAATGGAAAGCGGTAAACCAATTCAAGTTAAACTATACATTTACCAACAATAGATTAGCCAGTTATCCGGGCCACACACTAGCTTGGCCCAGATAACTGGCTAATTTATATTCTGGAATAGTAGTAAAGGCTCAATACGTGAACATCCGATCACTTTCGGTGGCCAGTCGAACCAGGACTGTAGGCAAGGCAAACTCTACAGGTTTGCCAGCGATGTCGGCATCGGTTAACCCTCTTGCTTTGGACGACATGCCGGATAGATAAAAATGACCACCGGTTTTCACGATCGCTTCAAAATGCTCGCGCAGCTTACCGGTACCAAGTCCTACTACCTTATCCATTTCGCTGTCTTTCAGTAGTGTAACGGCATCGCCAGCTAGAAATAGGGTGACCGTATGCCCTTCCTCCAAAGCCGTTCGTGCCACCAGAAAAGCTAGAGCTGCCCGAGTAGGGTCGGCCGGGCCATGGGTAACATGGATCAGAAATTTCATTTTTGGTGAGCTTGTTGGCTTTACGTTTGTTGACTGAGCGTTTAACGAAGTACAACACAAGCAGCTCCATAGAGCAATGAATATTGCCAGCTTCCTGGCTATCAGGGTAGTAGCGTAATTATTCATTGTGAATGAGGGTTTTAATCTGTTCGGCCATCTCTGGCGTAACGGTGACGCCATGAACTGCGTGGGCGTGTTGAGCTGCCTGGTGGAGTACTTCCTCGTCGGAATCTGCTTTCACGACTGCCGGGCAATCGAAGCCCACCTCCTTACAATATAATGTTTTCATAATTGAAAAATCGATTGAGTGTGTTGGAATAACAGGTTAAACTTACCGCTAAGAGGGGAAGAGAATGATTCAACTATGTAGATGGCGGGTTGTAGTTTATAAACGGAGCTGACAGAGCCAAAACCGGAAGCCGTCGTATAATCCCATACAGTTGATCACTTTCTTATTAACCGACTAGTCTTCTTTTACCATAGAGCAGGAAATAGAACCACTGGTGTAGTATGTTTAGCACAGTACTATGCTATGCATTAACTATGAAGCCTATTTCTACTTTATACACTAACATTTGATCGTATGATATTCATTAGAGCTGTCTTATTAGCTGGCATAGTTCTACTGACTAGGCTTGCAGTCGCTCAGTCATTTCAGGGACAAATAGGCGACAATCTGACGTATAAACCATTGCCAGAGGCTAGTATCAAAGTTAAAGATAAGCCGATTTACTGCCAGGTAAGCCCCAATGGTAGCTTTCAGGTCGACCTGTCAGACGCCATAGCCACCGATTTAGTCGTTATTCGTTGTCCAGGTTATAAGCCTAAACTTCTGCTGAAACAGGAACTTATTGATGCCTGGTATGATATTAAATTAAGTCCGGTTTATCCGTTGGGCTTGACTGAGCCAAATCCCGATAAAACCGAGTACGTACCTGCTCCACTTGCTACCAATAAGCCCGTCAGTATTGGTCCTATAACCCAATGACATGTCATCATTGAAACTCAGATAAGCGCTGGTGCAAAACTACTTAAGAGGCTACTAGCTTGTAACAGACGACTTGCTCGATCTCATAAATAGCCCCTTCCTGCGGTGATGACTGCGTGAGCCCGGCTTGGGTAAACCATACGCCGTCGAGGGCTTTACCCAATAACGGAGCAGGCTTTAGGTCAATACTAAAGCCTGCTCCGTAGACTATCGCTGAATTAGCAGTCGTAAAATAGTCGGCACCTGATCAGCGGGCGTAACCTGAATCAGGTATAAACCATTGGGTAGCTGGCTGGTATTGAATCGATAAGGTTTCACAGGGGCAATGTCCAGGTGGATTTGTTGGAGCGGACGATCCAGTAGATCGTTCAGTAGAATGAATGGGTTGGGGACTGTATACGCTGATTTGCTTCTCATGATAGATTACATGAGTTGCTTTCCTTCCAAACCAGTGTTAGAGGTTTGATTTAGGTATGCTTAACCTTGAAGCTGTTTAAACTTTTAAAGAAAAATCGAAAGTGCGTGTTTTTGTCATGCTGAGGAACGAATCGGACCGCCGAAGCGGCATCTTCGGTAACTACAAGAATACTGCTACCAAAGATGCCGCTTCGGCGGTCCGATTCGTTCCTCAGCATGACAAAAAAAGCTACCCAGTTTTAATAAAATTAAAAAAGTTTAAACAGCTTCCTTATATTGGTGATATAGGTTGGTTGTGCGCCGTGCTCCAAACTATATTTTGAGCGCCTTCACAAACCTATTGACGCTGTGCGTCTTTAATGTCGGGTTCTACCGGCAACTACGATAAGCTTATTTAAACGATTGTACCCGAGACAGATCTCTTTGATAAAAAGCTTGCCGTATGGGTCTAGACTGTCGGGGCTGACCTGACTGATTATATCTAAGCTCGTATATGGTCTCGTAAACCTGCTGACCAGGGTCGGCCGTTTCATACTTCGCTTTGAAATAAGCTTCTTCCTTCGATAAGTCTGTTTGGTTGGCTTGTTCCTGTTTCCTGACTATAGCCGCCAGCGAATCAGCTTTGTGAGTGCCTTTCAATCGATCTTGTTCACGCAACTGCCCGTAGGATTCATTCGTTAGAAGGCTCATTTGTGTTCTAAACTCCACGTGAGTATCATAGAGCCGTTTCCACCAGTCTTTGATGGGAATTAAGCTATAGCGGAACGAGGCAAACTGAAGATCGGCCACGGATTGATTTTTCTGACGGAGCTGGTCAGCTTCCAGTTGGAGTACCTTTGTTTTCAACTGCTCTTCAATGGATTGCCTACTGTTGGTCAGGCTGATAAGGACGATCAGAATGCATAACAGACACTTCATACCCTTACTAGTTAAGTGAACCAGAATGTCAGTCAATAAACAGAAACTGGCGATGCCGATCCTCACTATTTTAGCGAAAGGTAGCTTTAGTTAGGCTAATGCAATTGGTTGCGCTTATGGGTCATTTTAAATCCAGGTCTTATTGGTTTGACAACCGATCATGTGTTGAGAGCACTTGGTTCAGACTTTTATTTCATCAATAGCAGGTGACGGATGTCCGTTTAACTAAACAATCACCTTTCCATCTGCGGCATCGAATGCAGAGCGCCAGTTTCACCGTAGAAAATAAGGAAGGCAGGTTGTCCATTAAATAAATCGGTTGGTTGATAAGCTCTTGAATACACGTAAATTAGTTTAGGATTAGCTTGTTCCCGTAAAAACTGTAAGCTCTAGACTCGCTATGAAATCCTTCTTAGTATTCGTAGTTTCGGTAATCACTCTTGCCCATACTCAGATGAAGCCTCCTGCTAATTTAATCGGTCAGTGGCAACTTACTCAAAAGATTATCGACAGCAATGCCAACAATAAGATTGATGAAGCTGAACGAAAAGAGGCCATTACCCAGGCACAGGATTACCTGCGTTTTAATAACGACGGCACCTGTGAATTCTACACAGTAAAAGTAAAGGGTCGCTATGAACTTAAGCCACAATCCAGCGGCAAGCAAGCCCTTTATTTAATTGATAAAGACAATAACCGGGAAGGCCGGGGTGTTATCGAATCGGTTACTGCCACTGAGCTAATTCTGGTCAGCCATTCGTCGGGCACCGTATTTTCGGTCTATAAGCGGTTGTAGGAATGGCAAGCCGGACCTGCTATAGCATTATGGAACAAGGCTCGTTCAATCCATTCATCACTTAATAAATCAGGGGCAGTTAATTTACTGACCTACGGGCGAAGCGACAAACCTAGAAAAATGCAACGCCCTCCACAACTTTTGAAACTGATCCCTGATCCTCCTGGAGCAGGGAGGGAATAAAAGAAAAAACCAGCCGGATTAGGGCTGGTTTTTTCAGAATTAGCCATTGGACTAAGTGACCGATACGGGAATCGAACCCGTGTTACCGCCGTGAAAGGGCGATGTCCTAACCGCTAGACGAATCGGCCGTCTTGTGTGAAAGACCTAACGTTTTGGCTTGTTTGCCGCTGCGTTAGCGAAACGTGGTGCAAAGGTAAGGCGATACTTTTATAATGCAATACCTGACTGTAAAATTTTTTCAAAAAAAGGGTTTGTGCTCGTTTTACTGCTATTTTTGAGGAGGTTAGCTTTTAAATTTTTTTACAGCCTTCATGAAACAATTTTTATTGCTGGCAAGTCTGGTTGCCTATTCGCTGGCAGGCTTTGCCCAGTCAACCGCTTCATCATCAACGAGTCTGACAACTCCCGAACAGTTCCTGGGCTACAAGATTGGTAGCCGATTTACACCTCACTACCGTGTGTTGGCCTATGCCGAACAAGTTGCCCGTCAGTTACCGAATCGGGTAAAATTAATTCCCTATGGTACGACTTACGAAGGCCGCCAGTTAATGGTGGTTGCTGTAGCCTCCGAAGCCAATCTGGCGCGTCTGGAAGAAATACGGACCAATAACCTAAAACGGATTGGTCTACTGGAAGGTAACCCCACAGCGACCCCACAGCCACCCATTGCCTGGCTGAGTTACAATGTGCATGGCAACGAAGCGGTTAGTACCGAAGCCTTTATGGAGGTCCTCTACCGACTGCTCAATACGACCGATGCCGTTTCGCAGAAAATCATGAACTCAACCATCGTTCTGCTCGATCCGGGCCTGAACCCCGACGGGCATGATCGGTATGTGAACTGGTACAATCAGATGCAGGGCCGTACACCCGATCCGACCCCGAATGCCCGGGAACACAGCGAACCCTGGCCCGGTGGCCGGTATACGCATTACCTGTTCGACCCAAACCGCGACTGGGCCTGGCAAACGCAGGAGATTACCCAGCAACGCATGGCACTGTATCAGCAATGGATGCCGCAGCTACATGGTGATTTTCATGAAATGGGTGTGGAGAGTCCCTATTATTTTGCGCCTTCGGCTAAACCGTATCACGAAGATATTACGCCATACCAACGTCAGTTCCAGCAGATCATTGGGCAATACTGCAGCCGCTACTTCGACCGAAATGGTTGGCTGTACTATACCCGCGAACGCTTTGACTTATTTTACCCCAGCTATGGCGATACGTATCCGACCTACAATGGTGCTATTGGCATGACGTACGAGCAGGGGGGAGGTGGCCGGGCCGGACTGGCGATTACAAAAGCCGATGGGGATACGCTTACCCTGCGTCAGCGGATCGATCATCACTACACGGCCAGCATCGCTACGCTCGAATCGGTAGCCGACCGTCCGGCGGAAATCGTCAAGGAGTTCGGACAGTTTTTCGATAAATCCCGCAATTCACCGATTGGCCCCTATAAAAGTTATGTGATCAAATCGAATGGGGATGCCGGACGAATCAGGGCCTTGCAGCAACTGCTGGATCGGAATAAAATTAATTTTGGCGTGGCCGGAAAGGCGCAGACCGTCGCCACTGGGTTTAACTATACGTCCCAGAAAACCGATAAAAACGTCGCGATTGCGGCCGACGATATTGTCATTAGCGCCTATCAGCCTAAGTCGACCTTATTGAAAATTCTGTTTGAACAGAATTCGGCGCTGGAAGACTCGGCTACCTACGATATTACGGCCTGGTCATTACCCTATGCCTTTGGTTTGCAGACGTTTGGCGTGACCACCCGAATTGAACCCAAGCCCCTGCCTGCTTCTAATCAATTGGCTGTGAATACGGTTCCGGCTGCTTATGCGTACTTGATCCGTTGGCAATCGCTACCGGCCGTGCAGACCCTGGCTGCGCTGTTGAAGCAAAAAATACGGGTGCGGGCGGCCGAAAAAGCGTTTGAACTGGAAGGAAAAACCTATGCATCGGGAACGTTGATCGTGGCTAGGACGGGTAATGAGCGCCTGGGAGATCGACTCGGTACGGTCGTTGCGCAGGTGGCAGCTCAGACGGGGGCTGAGGTAATTCCGGTTCAAACGGGTTTTGTAACGTCGGGTTCTGATTTTGGGTCCGATTTTGTAACGGGTCTGAAAGCTCCGCGTGTTGGACTGGTAGTAGGGGATGGCACTCCTCCGCCGTCGGCAGGTGAAGTCTGGCATTTCTTCGATCAGGAACTGAACTACCCGGTAACACTACTGGATGGCAATACGCTAGGCAATGTGGAGTGGAGCAAACTGGATGTACTGGTCCTGCCTACGAACTACAACTATGGGCGTATCCTAAATGAGCGAACCCTTACGGCGATGAAAGAGTGGATTCGGGCTGGGGGTAAACTCATTGCGATGGAACGGGCAGCGGCTTTCCTGTCGGGTAAAGATGGCTTTGACCTGAAGGAGAAATCGGATAAGGAAGAAGGGAAAAAGGATAAAAAAGGCAATCCGGTCGATTCCCTGAAAATTTATGTCAACCGGGAGCGGGCGGCTATTTCGGACGATATTCCAGGTAGTATTTATCGGGTTAATGTTGATACCAGTCATCCGCTGGGCTTTGGCCTGACCGGGGGCTATTATACGCTTGTACAAAACGCATTTAACTTCGATTTTCTGAAAGATGGCTGGAATGTCGGCTATCTGAAAGGCGATAATTACGTGGCGGGTTTTTCGGGTCGTAACGCGAAAGAAAAACTGAAAAATACCTTGCTGATGGGTGTTCAGGATATGGGCCGTGGTAGCGTTGTTTATCTGGCCGATGATCCGCTGTTCCGGGGTTTCTGGTACAACGGTAAACTACTGTTTAGCAATGCCGTATTTATGGTTGGTAACTAAAGGAATGAATAATGAACCTGTTTAAACTTTCCTTTTTGTGGAAAATGTAAGACTCTTTTTTATCATTCCGACCGGGACGCGTAGTCGCAGGAGGAATCTCAAAGTCGCCCATTAGTCAATCTTGAGATTCCTCCTGCGACTACGCGTCCCGGTCGGAATGACAAAAAATCGATCTAGTTATACCGAAAGTTAAAAAGTTTAAACAGGTTCAATGTAAAATGAATAATGAACGCCAATCCATTACTCATTTTACATTATTCATCATTCATCATTTGTATGAAAGCGATTCTTTGTAAAGCCTTCGGGCTGCCCGATACCCTGGTTCTGGAAGACATTCCGTCGCCTGTGCCCGGTCCTGGTGAGGTGGTGATTCAGGTGAAAGCTTCCAGTTTGAATTACCCGGATACCCTAACGATTCGGAATATGTATCAGTTTAAGCCCTCGTTGCCTTTTTCGCCAGGGAGTGAATCATCGGGAATCGTTAAGGCCATCGGTGAGGGCGTCACACACCTTAAACCAGGCGACCGGGTATTTACGTACGGGACACATGGTGGACTGGCCGAAGAACGTCTTGCCGATGCCCGTACGACGATTCCGTTGCCGGAAGGTATGGACTTCGTAACGGGTGCTTCGACCTTATATGCGTTTGGAACGTCGTATCATGCCCTGAAAGATCGGGCCAATCTACAGCCGGGCGAAACGCTGCTTGTGTTGGGCGCTGCGGGTGGAGTTGGTTTAGCCGCTGTTGAGCTAGGGAAGTTGATGGGGGCTACGGTGATTGCAGCCGCTTCGACAGCTGAAAAACTGGCCGTTTGTCAGGAAAAAGGGGCTACGCATCTAATCAATTACGCTACCGAAGACCTACGTGAACGAATCAAAGACATTACGCAGGGGAAAGGCATCGACGTGGTCTATGATCCTGTTGGAGACCGATGGGCGGAGCCTGCGATTCGATCATTGGCCTGGCGTGGGCGCTATCTGATCGTTGGGTTTGCCGGGGGAGAGATTCCTAAGATTCCGCTTAACCTGGCCTTACTGAAAGGAAGTTCGCTGGTGGGTGTTTTCTGGGGCATGTTTACGCAGAAAGAAGCCGCATTAAGTCTGAAAAATTTGCAGGATATTGCCACCTGGGTTTTGCAGGGTAAACTAGCCCCTTATATATCCAGACGATATTCGTTAGCCGAAGCGCCACAGGCACTAACCGATATGATGGAACGACGGGTTATTGGGAAAGCCGTAGTTGTTGTCGAGTAGGTTATGTTTCAAGTGCCAGGTAGGCTTCTCCTCCGTGGTCTATGTCTTCACAGACCATTCTACTAGCTAGCTTTAATAAGCTGACGCATAGGTGATCTGTGAGGACACAGACCATGGAGGAGGAATTACCAAACATTTTTTTTAATCTTCCGATAACGTTTTGAGCAGATCCCAGGAAAACGGGACCCACAGGCCACTGTTCGTATCCAATAATTCGGTAGCTGCTTCGCAGGGGAAAATCTTGTAGTCAAACTTGGTGTAGTCATACGCAATATAGCCGGGGTAGTAATAAATCTTCTGCTGCCGACGGGCGTGAGCTATTTTCTGTAACATCAGAAACTTGCCCAAACTATGCTTTCGGTAAGCAGGATGGTAGAAGTTCATGATTCCGGCAATGCTCTGAAAACCATCATCGAAAATGCCAGCCGCGATCAACTGGCCCTGGTCGCGCACCTCTACCATATACGTATCAAACGCATTATCAATCGCGCCATCGAGCAGACAGGATTCAACTGAGTCGGGCGCATCGAAATTGATGGCACTTCGATAAAGGGCGTACAGATTCTCTAACTCATAGGACAACATAAAGGGTTTGACGGCTACAGAAAATTTCTCATTGCTTCGAAGGAGCCGGAGTTGTTTGGTACCGTAGTCCACATCTGCCAGCACAATGCGAAGCCAGTAAACGGGGCAAAGCTTGTTTTCGAAAAGGACGTACTGACACGTAAAAATGTCCTGCTGCATCCGAAAGTAGCCCATATTCAGGCATAAATCCAGTTTGCTTCCTTTCATGTGTGGGTTGAGTTGTTGATCTGTGCTCAGGTAAATGTACATAAAACTGCCCTTTACCTGAGCACAGAAAACCGGAAAAATCAGTTGATACGAACTATTTCTTCGTCGGTTTGGCCGACATATAAAACGTCAGCTTTCCACCCTTCAGAATATCGGCATGAGTAATAACGGGTTTCGTCAGGGGCTTGCCATTCAGCAGTACGTTTTGAACGTAGACATTTTTATCCCCCTGATTAACAGCCTCAATCGTGAAGGTCTGGCCATTTTCGAGCTGCAGCCGGGCGCTTTTGACGGATGGGCTACCCAAGGCATAGTCTTCTGAACCGGGTGCAACCGGATAGAAACCCATCGACGAAAACATGTACCACGCGCTCATCTGGCCGCAATCGTCGTTGCCGCCCAGTCCGTCGGGCGTGGGTTTGTATTGCATATTAAGAATCATCCGAATGCGTTCCTGTGTTTTCCAGGGCTGACCCGCCCAATTGTACAGATAGGCTACGTGGTGAGCCGGTTCGTTGCCATGAATGTATCCACCAATAATACCTTCCCGCGTAATGTCTTCGGTTTCGGCAAAAAACTTATCAGGCAGGTTCATGGAAAACAACGTATCGAGCCGGGCGGTAAATTTCTTCGGACCACCCATGTATTGAATCAGCGTGGCGGGGTCCTGCGGAACGAAAAAACTAAAATTCCAGGAATTGCCCTCAATAAATCCCTGTCCGTGGGTACTGAGCACATCGAACCCAGTTTTGAACGAGCCGTCGGCCAGGCGGGGTCGCATGAAGTTGATCGACTTGTCGTAGACGTTTTTCCAGTTTTCCGAACGCTTTCGGTAGGTTTCATACACATCCGGCCGGTTCAGCTTTTTAGCCAGTTGAGCAATACACCAGTCATCGTAGGCATACTCCAGCGTGTGCGACACTGAGTTACTGTTGACGGTGGCCGGTACGTACCCTTTGTCGATATAGTCGCCAATGCCTTCATAATTACGGTGGTTCGACGTAGCGATGCAGGCGTCGAGGGCTTTTTGGGCGTCGCCTTTAAATACGCCCTTGACAATCGCATCGGCCAGGACCGACACGCTGTGGTAGCCGCTCATGCACCAGTTGTCGTTGGCGTAGTGCGACCAGATGGGCAACATTTTCAGCGTACTCTGGTCGTAATGCGTTAGCATCGACTGCACCATGTCGTTGTTTCGCGAGGGCTGGATAAGGTTGAAAAACGGATGCAGTGCCCGGTACGTATCCCAGAGCGAAAAGGTGGTATAGTTGGTAAACCCGCTGGCCTGATGCACGTCCTGATCCAGCCCTTTGTACTGGCCGTTGACGTCCATATACGTTGTTGGGTTGACGAACGCATGGTAGAGCGAGGTATAAAAATTCACTTTATCGGTTTCGGAAGCTTCGATCTGGATTTTATTTAATTCCTTATTCCAGGCAGCCTGCGCCTGCGTTTTCACCTGATCAAAATTCCAGTGCGGGATTTCAGCCTGCATGTTGGCGAGGGCATTTTCCTGACTTACCGGCGACAACGCCATTTTCAGCTTTACCTGCTCACCCGACTGCGTATCGAAATCGAAATACATCCGGATTCGCTTACCGGCTATTTCAGGAAAATTGTGATTCTGGTCGAATTTGCCCCAGAAGCCTTTGTACACCTGCGGCTTATCCAGGCTCTGGCGTCCGTACGACTTGAACGGTTTGGAAAACGATAGCGCAAAATAGACCGTTCGGGTACGGGCCCATCCGTTGGTTTGCCGATAGCCGGTGATCAGCGTATCGTTCACAACGCGGACGTACGTCCAGACAACTTTATCGTCGTAATTGTAAATGCCGTGGGTTAAGTCCAGAATTATGTGCGACTGGTCGGACTTTGGAAAGGTGTACTGGTGAAAACCAACCCGGTTCGAGGCCGTCAGTTCGGCCAGAATGTTGTGGTCATCCAGTTTGACTTTGTAGTAACCCGCTTCGGCTACTTCATTGGCGTGCGAAAACGCAGACCGGTAGCCGGTTTTCGGATTCGCGGCCACGCCCGGATTTAGTTGCAATGCGCCTTCGGTGGGCATAATCAGAAAGTCGCCAAGGTCGGAATGGCCCGTCCCGCTGAAGTGCGTATGACTGAACCCGACAATCGTTTTGTCTTCGTATTTATAGCCAGCGCAGTATCGGTACACATCGCCGTTGTATTTGCCGTTGAACTCATACGACAACGTGTCGGAATCGGGGCTAAGCTGTACAGCGCCAAAAGGGACGGTGGCACCCGGAAAGGTATGCCCCATTTTTTCGGTGCCGATCAGCGGATGAACGTAGGGGACAAGGTTTTGCTGCGCGAAAGAAAGGAAACAGAGAAATTGAAGGAGGATGGTCAGGCGAACACTCATTAAGGCAAAGTTTTTCCCCGAAGATAGGCTCATTTTCTGTCCGGGCAGCCAGGCGGTGCATGAAAGTTAATAGGTTGGCAAAAAAGCATAGTGAGTACTCAGCCTAAAATAGTTGAGCTTATTCAGATTTGTTTCTGTCATCCCGAAGAATGAGTGATGACAGAAAAGAGCGTTATGTATAAGTTAGACTGAACAAGAAATCGATTTTTTCGCAACCATATATTACAAATGCGTGTTACCTTGCAATCAAATGAGTTTGTATTGTGCCTTTAATTAACAGAGGAGTCATGACCATCAATCCTGTACTTACACCACTTCAACTGATCGACCGGTCACGACAGGGGCTGGCAGGGCCTGAAACGAGTCGGGTTGCCGGGTTACTTGGTGTTACAGACAAGGAGATGGCGCGTTTGCTGAACCAGTCTGTAGCGACCTTTCACCGACAGGTCAAAACGACACATCTCGATGCCCCAACTTCCGAACGGTTATTGCTATTGACCCGGCTGGCTGTGTATGGAGAAGCCGTCTTTCAGGATAAAGGTAAGTTTACACGCTGGCTGCGACGGCCACTGCGGCTTCTGGAAAATCGTTCGCCCCTGGATTTGCTGGACAGTTCAGTTGGTGTTCAACTAGTTGAGGATCTGCTGGGGCGAATTGATTATGGAGTCTTTAGTTAATGTCAACGATTGTTTACAGAATTCAGACCGATAGCCATCGGGATACTATTCTTGATGGGATTGGGGCTCAACTACACGGTGGTCGCTGGAACGCTCGCGGACGACCAATGGTCTATACCGCCACAACCCCGGAGCTATGTTTTCTGGAATACATGGTTCACCTGGAAGGAACTTCCCTGGCTGATTTGCCTCCTTTAATTCTTTGTGAGATAGAAATTCCTGACGCAAGCATTACGTGGCTGGAAGCGGCCGATTTGCCTGCGGGCTGGAACAGTCCACACATCACACCAATGGGATTGCCCCAGTTTATAGATACCCAATTCGGACAACACGGCACCTTGGCTATCGCATTACCTTCGGCGGTTGTGTCGTTATCGCCATCGCGCAATGTGCTACTAGATCCCTTGCATCCGCTAAGGACACAATGCCGGATTGTGCGGATTGAAGCCTACCCAATTGATCCTCGATTACCAACGGCTACTTTGTAAAAAGAGCGACGTATCAGAAGGTAGTTTTAGTGAAACTCGGAAACCCACCGCCTTAGGCAGTGGTTATGTACTTATTTTGGCTATGCCTGTTTTTAGACAAATAGTTGTTTGTGTGTAAAAATAGACATAGTTTTATCTCATGTTAAAAGCTTTCAAATACCGGATTTATCCCACAACCGAACAGGCCCAGTTGCTCAATAAGCATTTTGGAGCCGTTCGTTTTGTATATAATCTGGCATTGGAGACTAAGATGTTAGCGTACTCAACTAAGCAGGTCAATATTTCCCGCTTCCAGTTGAACACACAATTGGCAGACCTCAAAAAAGAATGTGTTTGGCTAAAAGAAGTTAATAGCCAATCGTTACAATCAGCACTGGTCAATCTGGACTCAGCATATAGCCTGTTTTTTAAAGGAGTAGCCGACTTTCCGACTTTTAAAAAGAAACATAACAAGCAGTCCTTCCAGTGTCCGCAAAACGTAACGATTGATTTTAAGGCGGCAACAATTGACTTGCCAAAGTTCAAAGAACCAATCAAAGCTGTTTTGCATCGTCCGTTTACAGGGGCGGTAAAGACCGTGACGGTATCACGCACGCCAACAGGCAGATACTTTGCGTCGGTATTGGTCGAAACTGGTGAGCTGAAACCGGAATTAAAGCCTGTCGTTCGGCAAACTTCTGTTGGTATTGACTTAGGTATCAAAACCTTTGCTACACTGTCAGATAGTACGGAATATGCCAACCCCAAACATTTAAACCAATCCCTTGTCCGGCTCAAGCTTTTACAGCGTCGGGCATCCCGAAAGAAGAAAGGAAGTAACAACCGAAAGAAGGCCAACCAACGGGTTGCCCGCTTGCATGAGAAGGTAGCCAACCAACGTAACGATTTTCTGCACAAGACATCAGATGCGATAACCAAGCAATATGACACCATTGTGTTAGAAGATCTGGTGGTGTCCAACATGGTCAAGAACCATAAACTTGCTCGTTCTATTAGTGACGCGGGTTGGTCTGGTTTTAGAGCGATGTTGGCCTACAAAGCGGATTGGCGTGGCAAGAATGTGGTCACAATTGGTCGTTTTGAACCATCAAGCAAACTCCATAACCCCTGTGGGTATATTTACAAAGGCCTCACGCTCTCCGATAGGGAGTGGACTTGTCCCAATTGCGGGGAGGTAGTGTTAAGGGATATGAATGCGGCTATCAACATTTTGCACTTCGGTTTATTAAAAGATTCAGCGATGGAACGTCGCGTTGGGCCTGTGGAGTCGCTGACAATGGTCGGGGCGTTGAAACAGGAAAAGTTAGTGTCCGGTAAGCCCAAGAGGGCTTTGCCCGATACCTAAGCCACCTTCTTAGAAGGTGGTGGTTCACTTGATAACGATCTAACGATTTGTTAGTTTTTCTCGTCATTTACGTATTCCAATATATCACCGGGTTGACAGTCTAATGCTTTACAGATTGCGTCTAAGGTGCTAAAACGAACGGCCTTCGCCTTTCCTGTCTTCAGGATTGACAGGTTCGATAATGTCAAATCAACTTTTTCCGAAAGTTCATTCAGAGAAATTTTTCGCTTTGCCATCATCACATCTAAGTTTACAATAATTGGCATAGCTTAAATGGTTAAGTCATTTTCAGATTTCATATCGACGGCATTCTGTAAGATTTTTTCAACGATTGCCGCAGCCGTTGCCACTACCAGAGACGCAAAAATGGTTACGATGCACATGGCCAGAAAACCCGCCGGATCGTCGTCTTTATGATGGGCTATTTTTATGTATAATCCTGCCAGCATAATTAAACCACTGAATGTAAGTGCACAATACTTGATACTCTTCAACGCGCTGACCGAGTCTGATGAAAAGGCTTTATTCTGTCCGATGTACCCCAGTAATTTGAACGCCTTATACAATCCAATAAAAAAAGCGATTGAGACTGCGTATCCATACAGGATGAACGGATCGGCGTAAATGCTGAACAAGTCCAGGTTGGTGGCTCGCCCTTCGGTTAAGGGAACCCGAATCAGGATAGTAAGTGCCACCAGGCCGATAAGCACGACGACTGCCTGAAGGAAGATTATTGAAACTTTTTTCATAGTGATAGTAAGATTATGCTGCAAACATAATAAATATTTATTGATAATCAATAAATATTTAGTGATTATTTGTGGTTGATAAAACGCTACTAGTAGTGAATATTTCCAACGGTTGCAATAAACCTGCTTTTAAGTAGCCTACCGTCGGGCCTGCAGCTCGTTTTCGCGAAGCAGGCCAATTTTTTTATCTGAAAATCAGCCGGGTATCAATAATTGGTTGATTTACGACGAGTTGGCAATAACTTAGCCAGCGCTATCTTACAGGGCAGTTCGTAGCGCTGGGGTAAGTGCTTATCGTTACTTTATTCGCCAATAATATGGATACAGGCCAGAATGCACAGTTGTTAGTGGTTGAAGATGAGCCTAAAGTTGCCACGTTTATTAAAAAAGGACTTCAGACCCAGTCGTATTCTGTAGCGGTTGCTTCAACGGGGGAAGAAGCCAAAGCCCTGCTGGCAAAGACTCCTTTCGACCTGATTATTCTGGATATTAACCTGCCTGATATAACGGGGCTGGAACTTGCCGAATACATCCGAAACAAGCCTAGTCAGGTACCCATTCTGATGCTGACGGCCCTCGATACCATTGCCGATAAATTACTGGGCTTTGAAGCCGGTGCCGACGATTATCTGGCAAAACCGTTCGACTTTATGGAATTGCTGGCGCGGGTAAAAGTACTCCTGCGTCGGGTACCCAGGGTGAAAGAGCCGGGCCGAACGCTGCGGGTGTCTGATCTGGAGCTTGACCTGCACGAACGCGTAGCCCGGCGGAATGGGCAAACCATCGATCTGACCGCTCGCGAATATGCCCTGCTGGAGTACCTGATGCATAATGCTGGCCGGGTGGTCTCACGGGTCGATATTGCCGAGCACGTCTGGGATATTGGGTTCGATACGGGCACTAATGTCATTGACGTGTATGTCAGTTATTTACGGGCGAAAATTGACAGAGATTCACCGAATAAACTTATTCACACGCTAATCGGCATGGGGTATGTCCTGAAAGAAAAATGAGTCTGCGCAATCAACTGATCTTATTTTTTACGGCCATCGTATCCGTTGCTCTGGCCTTGTTTTGTCTGCTGCTCTATCTGGTAGCCGAGCGGTATCGGGAAACTGAGTTTCAGAACCGGCTGCGGGCCGAAGCCCTCACAGCGGGGCATCTGCTGGTCGGGCGGGAGCGTATTGGGCCATCCCTCTACAAGTTGATGGATAAGAACCAGTTGACCGTACTGCCCGATGAAGAAATCATTATCTATAATGCGACGAATCAGTTAGTTTACGAAAGTGGTACCGACTACCTGACGCTAACAGAAGGGACGCTAAACCGGATTCGGAAACAGAAGCAGGCGAACTGGCGAGAGGGCGACCGGCAGATTGTGGGGGTACTCTTCATCGACGACCGGATTCCGTTTGCGATTATTGCTTCGGCCGTCGATACGTATAATGTACGGACGATTCAGAATTTTGCTAAGCTGCTGGGCATTGGCTGGTTTCTGATGACGGGGCTGATGCTGGTGGCCGGTCGTTTATTTGCCGGAAGAACGTTGCAGCCCATCAATCAGATCAATCAGCAAATCGACGACATTACGGCCCTTAATCTGTCGCAACGTTTGCCCGAAGGAGATCGGGCCGATGAACTGGCTCAACTGGCGCACCGCTTCAACCGAATGCTGAACCGGCTAGAAGAAGCGTTTCGGCTGCAACGCCTGTTTGTATCGCATGCCTCGCACGAATTACGAACCCCCCTGACGGCTATTACTGGCCAACTGGAAGTATCCCTGCTGGCCGAAGATGAACCCGATGAACTGCGGGCCACGATTCGGTCGGTACTGGACGATGTGCGCGGCCTCAATCGAATGACCAACGGGCTATTGGCGTTGACAAACGCCAGTATGGATTCCTCGGCCGTGCCGATGGGGACGGTGCATATCGATAAACTGTTCGACCAGATTCGGCAGGAATTTCAGCGACTTCATCCCGATTATACGCTTCACATACGCTTAGCCGGAGACGTAAAGACGCATTGGCAGGTATTGGGTAATGACAGCCTTTTACGTACGGCTTTTCTCAACCTGCTCGACAATGGGAGTAAGTTTTCAGACAATCATTCCGTAGCGGTTAGTCTGCTGGTCGAGGCTGGGTCGGTTCAGGTGAAGGTGCATAATACCGGCAGTGTAATTCCGGCCGACCAGCTTAAAGCGATTTTTATGCCTTTCCAGCGGGGCCGTAACGCGGGCAGTCGACCCGGTTATGGAATTGGGCTACCCCTTACCGAACGGATCATTCAAATTCATAAAGGGACAATTGAGGTTGAATCATCCCCTGAATTTGGTACGACGTTTACCGTTACGCTACCCCGCTAAATAACGTGAATTATGCATCTACTCCAAGGTAATCCACAGAATATCAGTGGATTGTTTTTGTCATCCCGACGCAGGACCGGGCCGCCGGAGCGGGGATCTTCGGACTAGGCGGAAAATCTCCGATTACCGAAGATCCCCGCTCCGGCGGCCCGGTCCTGCGTCGGGATGACAAAATCGCCCTTAATGAGCTTCTATTATAATCCGTAACCACGTTAAATACAGAAATAATCTTTCTACACTGGTGATTTTCGATGAATTGTATCTAGTTCAGACTTCCTTTGAAATTTCTAATGCCGTTCTAATGTGGCTCTAACACGAGCCTAACGCCCGTTCATGACCTTTGTTCTGTCGATCAGGCACGGCTTATAAGAAGCCTTTTTTGCCGGGTTGACTAGTTGAAAACTGACAAAAGCCATGAAAAAATATCTTGTTATTGCTATCCTAAGTACGCTAACCATCCTCAACGCTGCGGCTCAGGATGATTCGAAATCACGTCGTGATGTGACGTACTCAACGCATAACTATAAACACCCAAACAAAGCGGCCAAGGCTCGTCAATGGGCTGATAAAAAAGGCGTAGCGGTTAACGCGCCCGCCATGAATCAGGAAAAAGTGCTAAGTTATAAACACCAGGCTCCGGGCATCGAGCCGGTGGGTGGGGTAGTGGCACCGCACACCCCCGAAATGGACGTAGCCGTTCGGAACTACAAGATTCAGCGCGTTAGCGAACCCCGCCCGGCTACATCGATGGATGCGGAGGTAGCAGCCAGCGTACAACAAAACCTGAGCCATACCGGCGGCAACTAACGAGGCTTCAGCGAAAGCGTTGCCAGATCGTTGCCCATGTTTACAGGCTGGTCCACACAGAGACAGGAAGCCCGCGTGTGGGCTAGCCTGTAAACATGCACCAACTCAACGTAAGATCAATTTTTCTTTTCGCTTACAAATTCCTTTCCCATTAATTATGTACTCACCCGATATAGCACTAGGCTTAGGCAGCCTCGTTTATGCCCTGGCTACGTTAGACGGGCGGCCTCATCAGGAAGAAATACAAACAGCCAGGGCATTGCTTAGCAGAGAGCCACATGGCTCAGTAGCGCTCAACGGCTTTTTTTTGCGAGAAGATGTAAGGGAATCGCCCGAGGAAGCGTATGCGTTTGGCATGCGTCGGCTGGTTAGTAAACGAACTGAACTGACGGAAAGACTCAAACGCCGATTTGTGGCTACGTTACTGCGGGTGGCCCGATCACACAAGGGCATCTCTGCCCATGAATGGCATTTTATCCGTCGCTTCTGGCGCGAAATTCGGCAGCTCTGACAAGGCTGTCGGCTAAGTAATTGAGCGAATTAGCGATTGAGTGATTAGGTGAGTATGGATTTGATGATATAATTAAATATTTCCTTTATTACTCACGCTTAATTCTGCTTGTTTGCATAGAGAGGATGGGCCAGCGTACCCAACCGTATCATCAACGTGTTTATGAAGTTGTGGTAATTGAAAAACGTCAGATTCAATTGCGAACAAAAGCAAATTTGCGATTCGTTGTCGAATACTTAACGTCCAGCCACAATTTTATTAACACACTGTTGTTGGTAGTTTTTTGGCTTTTCTATTTTTGGTATTGTACACTATTTCTTCGTTGTCGTGTCCGCCCAATTTTTATAGATAAATCTTAGTGCATCATAATATGCAGGAATTGGTTCTGTCATATGGTTTTCATCCGGATAATAAACATACTTGTGTTCAAATCCTTTTATATTACTTTGTTTAATTAGGCTATCAAAATTTCGTAAGTCGCTCCTAAACGAACCGTCTTCATTTCCATTACTGTAAAAAAGCTTTTTATTAAGTGCAGATGATCCGGTTAATTTTTTGGCTGTTAATTTCAAAACATATTTATCGCCAAACCATAATGAGGGGCTGATGGCAATATAAGCATCAAACATATCAGGGCGCATAAGCATGCAATTGATTGTTGTAAGGCCACCGAACGAATGTCCGGCAAATATTTTGAAAGGACCGGTTTTGTAATTGGCCTCCATGTAAGGCATCAATTCTTGTTGAATAAAGTCAAAAAACTGCTCATTGCCGCCCGATGTCTTATAGTTAGAGTTGACTTTGCCGTCAAAGTTGATTAAGCTACTAGTCGGCGTGAGGTCTTTTACCCGGTCCACACTAACAATGCCTACTACTAGTATTGGAGGAACAGCTTGCCAATGCCTTAAATACTCTATGTATGCGGAAAGGATGTGAAAATGGTTCTCCCCATCTAAGAGATACAACACAGGCAATGCTTTGTTTATATGTGCAGAATCGAGTTTTGGAACGTGAATGTATATCTGGCGGTCTTGATTTAATACCCGGGAATGAATTACATGCACTTCGTTGGAAATATGATTGTATAACTTCGGCAATTGGGCTGATGCCTGTAAAGTGAGAAATATAAAGATGACTATATAGCGTTTCATGTAATCAAAGAATAGTTCAATAATTGTACAAAATGGTAGAATGTCTCGTTCGAAATTGCCACCAATGTTAGTATTACCGCAGTAGTTTGTACCGCAATTAACTGCGGTAATACCTGTTACGCGAAGTGCATTTACGTAAGTTATCAAATAATCGCAAAATGATTCTCGCTAGCTTACTTTACACAAGTATTCCTCCTTCTACCGTCTAGGCGCTTGGTACACAAGGAAATTGATCAGATTAATCGCTTTTTATTGTGTTATGCCTACTAATTTACGTGTTAGATTCCCAACAGATTACCTTCATTCTCATTATTTTTTTAAAAATAAAGTTTTTTTGATTCTTGTCGTTGACTTGTGCGCAATCACACATATGTGTGCGATTGCGCACATTTTTCTTTGCGCCTAATCCTATGAAGCCACTGATAATCAGGGTATTGTGGGCTGGCATGTTGTTTGGCTATTTATCTGTGAAGAACAACACAGAAAATGGACAGAGAACTAGCCCCGGAGGTCGTCACCCGAAGTCGCAATAAAAACCTGCTGGTGGGTGTGGTGGCCGTTATTGTGGTGGCCGTTGCCTTAACCTGGACGCGCGATGCGCTGAAAACTTCTGTCGAAGCAGAAAAGATACGGTTGGCTACAGCGGAGGTAGGGCCCGTTGAAAATACGCTCGATGCCACGGGCGAGGTTATTCCAGCGTTCGAACAGATCATCACTAGCCCCATCCGGGCCAGCATCCGGCGCGTTCTGCTTACGCCCGGTACATCCGTAAAACCCGGTCAGCCCATCCTCGACCTCGATAAATCGCTGACAGAAATTGAGCTGGAAAAGATAAAAGACCAGCTCGAATTGAAACGAAATGGCATCGATCAGTTGCGGATGAAACTAAATAAAAGTCTGTATGATACCGAGGTGAATGACCAGATTAAACAGCTCAACATCAGCAAACTAAAAGCCGAACTCGACGGTGTCCGTCGGTTGCAGAAAGTAGGCGGAAACACGGCCGAAGATGTTACCCGAGCCGAAAATGCCCTGCGTGTAGCCGAACTGGAAAAGAAACAACTGGAAAACGACCTGACGTATAACCGGCAGTCGATGGGGGCCAGCCTGCGCGAAACGACCATACAGGCTCAGATCGAAGAGAAGAATCTGAAAGAACTTCAGCATAAACTGAAGCAGGCCGACATCGTCGCCGACCGACCGGGTGTGCTGACCTGGGTGAATGAAAACATTGGTTCGGCCGTGAATGAAGGCGAAATGCTGGCTAAACTGGCCGATCTGGCCAGTTTCCGGGTCGAAGGTTCGTGCTCGGATGTGTACGCCGACCTGGTGAAAGTAGGGTTGCCAGTTATTGTAAAAGTAAACGAGACGTCGCTTCGGGGGCAGATTACGCAGGTGAAGCCCGCCGTCAAGAATGGGGTCGTTCAGTTTGTGATTCAGTTGGACGACAACCGCCATACCTCGTTGCGCCCCAATATGAAAGCGGATGTCTTTGTGGTGACCGACCGAACCGCTAATGCCGTTCGGGTGCCTAACGGACCCGCGTTTAAAGGAAAACGGAAACAGTTTGTCTATGTGCTGCCCAAAGGGAGTCAGGTCGCCCATCGACAGGAAGTTACCGTTGGTCTCTCCAACTTCAATTTTGTGGAAATCAAGCAGGGTATTCAGCCGGGTGAGCAGATCATCCTGACCGATCTGAGCAAGTATGAGCATCTGGAAGAGATCACCATTGACCCGAAACGCTAACCGTATGAACCGCTTTTACATCTTTCTTTTCGGCATACTGGGGATGGCGGGGCAAACCTTCGGTCAGGTCCAGGTGATGACGCTGAACGAGGTACTGCAACTGGCCCAGGCTCAGTCGGTGGCATCCAAACGGGCCGCTACCCAGCAACGCACCAATGTCTGGTCGTACCGGGCGTTTCTGGCGCAGTTTAAACCCCAGCTTAGTCTGGACGGAACCTTGCCGAATTTTACGCGGTCGTATATTCAGGTTATACAGCCCGATGGCAACATCCGGTTTGAGCCCGTATCATACAACAACTCGACGCTCAATCTGTCGCTCAGCCAGACGATTGCCCCAACAGGCGGAACCATTTTTATTCAGAAGCAGATTCAGCGGTTCGATAATTTTATCCAGAATAACACGCTCTATAATGGTGTCCCGTTTGGCATTGGCCTGACCCAACCTCTTTTTCAGTTCAACGTCATGCGGTGGGATCGTCGGATTCAGCCGTTGCTGTATGCCGAAGGAAATCAGCAGCTTATCGAAAACCTGGAACAGGTTTCGCTATCGGCCACAACTTTGTATTTCGATCTGCTGGTAGCTCAGGTCAATCTGCGGATTGCCGAAACGAACCGGGCTAATAACGACACACTTTACCGGATTGCGCTCCATAAACTGGATTTGGGCAAGATCTCGCAGAACGACCTGTTGCAGTTGCAAATGGGTGTGCTGAGTGCCGAAAAGGATCTGGCGTCGGCTCGGCAGACAGCGGCTGTGGCTTCGCTGAAACTCAAAACGTTTATTGGGGCGCGGGATGAACGGCCGTTCGAACTGGTCATTCCCAATCAGCTCCCCATGCTGACTGTCGATGTGAAGCGGGCACTCGACGAAGCCATTGCCAACCGGTCGGCCGCGATTGCTTTCCGGCGTCGGCAACTGGAAGCCGACCGTGATCTGGACAAGGCTCGAAAAAATAACGGCCTGAATGCCTTACTGACGGCCGGATATGGCTTGTCGAACCAGGGCCCGAATCTGGGTGATATCTATACGAAACCGCAGAACCGCGAATACGTCTCGTTGCAGTTTACCCTGCCCATCATGACCTGGGGCCGGGCGCAGGCAACGGTCGAAACGGCAAAAGCAGCCCGCGAACTGACCCAGCAAACCGTAGAGCAGGATAAACTGACGTTTGAGCAGGAAATTTTCACCCAGGTAACGCTTTTGCAGATGCTTCGCCAGCAGGTAACGCTCACCGCTCAGGCCGACCAGATTGGGCAAAGCCGCTATCAGATTGCCCAGGATCGCTTCAAGCTAAGTGATCTGAGTGTGACCGACTTAAGTATTGCCACGCAGGAAAAAGACCGCGCCCGCCGGGATGCCATTCTCGCCCTGCGCGATTTCTGGCAAGCCCATTACACCCTGCGTTTATTGACACTGTATGATTTTGAAACAAACCAGAAAATAAAATAGCATCGGGCAAATGGGTAAGGGCATAGGGTGATTCAGTCACAACCCTTATCCCCATGCCCCAAGCTCCATGCCCCCAGCCAATGATACACCTTCAAAACATCGAAAAAGTTTACCGGACCAGCACCATCGAGACGCTGGCGCTGAACAACATCAACCTGAATATCCGAAAGGGTGAATTTGTCTCCATCATGGGACCGTCGGGTTGCGGAAAAAGTACGCTCCTGAACGTGATGGGGCTACTGGACGAACCTTCGAAAGGAACCGTCGAGATCGACGGGCAGGCCGTTACACAGTACCGCGACAAAGAACTGGCGCATCTTCGGAATCAGAAGATTGGCTTCATTTTTCAGAGCTTCCATCTGATCAACGACCTGTCGGTACTCGACAATGTAGAGATTCCGTTGTTGTATCGCTCGGCCAACGGTCGCCCGCGTCAGGATTACGCCAAAGATGCCCTCACGAAAGTGGGCCTGAGCAACCGCATGAAGCATTTCCCGAAACAGTTGTCGGGGGGGCAGAAACAGCGCGTTGCCATTGCCCGTGCCATCGTCGGCAACCCCGACATCATTCTGGCCGATGAGCCGACCGGCAACCTCGACAGTGCGATGGGCAACGAAATCATGAATATTCTGCAACAGCTCAACAACGACGGCGCTACCATCGTGATGGTGACGCACGATGAACAAATGGCCAAACGCACCCACCGGCTGGTAAGGTTATTCGACGGAACGCAAGTGTTGTAATGGCAGAGGGCATAGGGCATAGGGGTAAGGGCAGAAGATGGATGATACTTTAGTCGCTTTCAGATGTCTCAGTTTGGATAAACAAAACAGTTACCGGCAGACTCGTTTGCCACAAACCCTTATCCCTATGCTAATTCGGAAATTTCGTTTCGAAGATTTAGAAATCTGGAAAATAAGTATCGAAATCAGTGACAGCCTGTTTGATATAGCCGATGCTATGGAATTACGAAAACTATATCGTTTTGCCGAACAGCTTCGTGGAGCCGGGATGAGTATATCGAACAACATTGCCGAAGGTTCAGGCTCCGCATCGAAGAAGGAATTCTACCAGTTTCTAAATTACGCTAAACGTTCCTGCTATGAGTGTGCTAACATTTTAATTCTTCTGCAACGACGTAATTTTATTACAGAGGAAATGAAGCAATCCCTATTTAATCGCCTGGAAGAATTAAGTCGAAAGATCACAAATTTTCAAAAATCACTTGAGCAGAGGGTATAGGGGAAAGGGCAGAGGGCATGAGGGGTAAGAGATAGGGAAAGCATCGATTGTATCCCATACCCACTGCCTCGAACCCACTGTCCACTCCCTTACCCCCTCTGCCCTTACCCCTCTGCCCTATGCTAGTAAATTACATAAAAATCGCCTGGAAGGTCCTGCTGCGGCACCCGTTTTATACCTTCATTACGCTCTTCGGCATTAGCCTGACCCTAACGGTGCTGATGGTGCTCACGTCGTTCCTCGACCATATTTTCGGGACACACTACCCCGAAACAAAGCGGGATCGTACGCTGTACATCATGCAGATGGATCAGCGTGATTCGGCACGTACTGGCCGGAGTTCGGGGCCAATGAGTTTTAAGTTTTTAACGGACTACGTCAAAACGTTGAAAACCCCCGAACGGTCAACCATCTGCACCTTCGTCAATACTTCCAATGCGTATGTAGGCTCGCAGAAAATCAAGCTCAATACCAAGTTTACCGATGCCGAATTCTGGCGGGTTGCCGATTTTGAGTTTCTCGAAGGAAAGCCGTACAACGAACAGAACATTGCCAATGGCGATTACGTAGCCGTCATTACCGACGACCTGAAAAAGCAGTATTTTGATGATGCCGAATCTGTCGTTGGAAAACAAATCGAAATTGAAGGTATTGACTATAAGGTAATTGGCGTAGTCAGAAGCGGCCCCATTACCCGGCCATTTACGTATTCGGATGTGTACTTTCCCTATACGACTCCGAAAAGTAATTACCAGCGAGGTGGCATGCGGGGAGGGTATGTCGCTATGGTTCTGGCCAGGGATAAAGCTGATTTCCCCAGCATTCAGGACGAATTCCAGAGCCGCATCAACAAGTTACCATTACCAGCTGTGGAAGATGGTTTTAAATACTGGGCTTTGGAAGTGAGATGCGATCCCTACATGGAGAATTTCGTTGGAACGATTATCGGCGAAAACAACAGTTTGAGGACCATCTTTTTTGGAGTCATCACTTTTATCATGCTCATGCTGATGGGTTTGCCAGCGATCAATCTGGTCAATGTCAACGTCAGCCGAATTCTCGAACGAGCTTCTGAAATTGGTATACGAAAAGCATTTGGTGCGCCCGTCCGAACGCTCGTCTGGCAATTTATCATCGAGAATGTATTCATCACATTGCTAGGAGGTACAATAGCCCTGGTGCTGACGCTGATCGCTATACATCTGATCAACGCAAGTGGCTGGATTGCCTATGCTGATCTGACGATCAACCTGAATGTTTTCCTGGTCAGCTTGTTGGTTTGTCTGGTTTTTGGTTTCCTCTCAGGCGTATTACCCGCCCTCCGCATGTCGAAACTTACCATCGCCGAAGCGTTAAAAGCATAGGGTATAGGGGTAAGGGCGTAGGGTGACAGGTATACAACTTTACGCTCCACTCTTACCCCACGCCCTCTGCCCTTACCCCAATACATACTATCATGCTACAACATCTGTTTAAACTTATCTGGAACAAGAAGAAGACCCACGCTTTATTGATGGTGGAGATCTGGGCTTCGTTTATGGTCTTGTTTGGTCTGGCTACGTTGATCGTCATAAACGTCAGGAATTACCGGGAACCGATCGGGTTTTCGTACGAAAACGTGTGGGCGTTGGGCCTGAAAAGCAATCAGGATACGGTTGATGTGGCCGAGAAATTACAACGGATCAAGCAGCGATTACGGGCGTATCCTGAAGTAACATCGGTTTCGCGCATGAGCAGCAACTTCCCTTTTTCGGCCAATCAGATGAACAACGGGATTGAATACCAGAAGCGGAAGGTCATCGCCGATTTTTACGTGGCGGATGAAGATTTTGCCAAAACACTTGACATCCCCGTTGTTGCAGGCCGTTGGTATCGGGATATCGATAGCATTGGAAAATACACTCCAGTGCTCATTAATCGAAAAACCAAAGAAGGACTATTTGGGGATGAAAACCCGCTGGGTAAGATTATTGGTGAGAAATTTCGCGTCGTTGGCGTAGTCGATAATTTCAAGGCCAAAGGCGAATACATGACCAACGAACCGGCACTTTTTGAATTGGTGAAAGCGGATGCGGTCTGGAATGATACCATGCTGATTAAAGTGAAACCCGGAACCGACGCCGTTTTCGAAGCTAAAATCGTAAAAGAGATTGCGTCGATGGCAAAAGGGTGGAGTGTTGAGGTCGATTACCTGACCGATTCCCGGAAAAACCAGCATAACCTGGTACAGGTACCGATCATTATTGCCCTGATTGTCTCCAGCTTTCTGTTGATCAATGTCGCTCTTGGTCTGTTTGGCGTGTTGAACCTGAGTATTGCCAAACGTCGTGGCGAAATTGGATTACGGCGGGCTATTGGTGCTACGGGTGCTGGCATTTCGTCGCAGTTTGTCGGGGAAATTTGGGTATTGGCGACCTTTGCCATGTTAATTGGTCTACTCTTTGCCGCCCAGTTCCCCTTGCTGAACGTGTTCGACGTGCAGGCCGGGGTATATATAACCGCCATTCTGATTGCCATCGCCGTCATTTACGGCATTGTCACGCTCTGCGCCTTATTCCCCAGCCGTCAGGCCGCCTTAATTCAACCCGCCGTTGCCTTGCATGAAGAGTAGCGTGGAGCGGGGTGCAGGGTGCGTGGAGCTTGGGGCAAGGTGCAGAGAGCATGGAGCAGGGGTAGGGTACATTACTGATTTGCTCCCTGCACCACGCACCACGCACCACGCTCCACGCACCAAGCTCCCTGCAAATAAGTATATTGTCGCTTAATTTAAACTACAGTATACTTTTATGAAGAGTCAATTTCGATTTGAGAATTTAGAGATTTGGCATTTTTCTATTGAAATAGGAGATAGTCTGTTGGATATTGCTGATGAATTGGAAGTAAAACGACTATATCGGTTTGCCGAGCAATTGAGAGGTGCAACAATGAGTATTTCCAATAATATTTGTGAAGGATCAGGTTCTGCTTCGTCGAAAGAATTCTATCATTTTTTAAACTATGCCCGTCGTTCCTGCTATGAATGCGCCAATATTCTGGTTGTCATTCAGCGTAGGCAACACATTTCCGAAACTGTAAAGCAAGACTTATTTGACAGGCTCGAACATCTCAGCCGAAAAATTAATAGTTTCCAGAAAACAATTGTAGTAAGGGGCTAGGAGCGAGGTGCAGGGAGCGTGGAGCAGGGAGCAAGGTGTAATCAGTAAGGTTCCCCACTCCACGCTCCACGCCCCCGCTCCACACCCCCGCTCCCCGCTCCACGCTCCCTGCACCCCGCCCATATGCTCCTCATCATCGACGACGATATTGCCATTCAGACCTCACTCTCTTTACTCTTTCGGAAAGAAGGGTTCACCGTTCGGGTAGCCGATGGGCCGTTCGAGACGTTCGAGGTGCTGGATCTGGAAACGCCCGAAGCGATTATTCTGGATATGAATTTCTCGGTCGATACGTCGGGCGATGATGGGCTTCGGTTGTTGCGCCGGATTCGAGAGCGACTGCCTAATGTGCCCGTAATTCTAATAACAGGCTGGGGTAGCATCGACCTGGCCGTAGAAGGTATGAAAGCTGGTGCTAAAGATTTCATTACCAAGCCCTGGCAAAACGACCACATTGTCCAATCGGTGCGAACGACGTTGAATCTGGCGCAACCCACGCCAACGTCTCCCAACCGACGGAAACTTGACCAGCAGTTTCAGTTTGAAAATATCGTCGGCGAAGACCCTAATCTGCTGGATATTCTGACGACCATTGGGCGGGTGGCACCAACCGATGCACCGGTGCTCATTACGGGCGAAAGCGGAACAGGTAAAGAGCTGATTGCCGAAGCCATTCACCAGAACAGCCGCCGAAAACGACAGGCATTTGTGAAGGTTAACCTGGGCGGCATATCGTCGACGCTGTTCGAGAGCGAACTCTTTGGACATGTACGGGGTGCGTTTACCGATGCCAAAACCGACCGCGTCGGTCGGTTTGAGCTGGCCAATAAAGGGTCTATTTTTCTGGACGAAATCGGTGATCTCGACCCCGCCAGTCAGGTTAAACTATTGCGGGTATTACAGGACCGGACCTTTGAACCGCTGGGTAGCAGTAAATCCCGTACGGTTGATGTTCGAGTCATCTGCGCGACCAACCGAAATCTGGAAGAAATGGTCAGTAAGGGGCAGTTTCGTGAAGACCTGTTCTACCGTATCAACCTGATTACCGTCCGGTTGCCCGCCCTTCGGGAGCGCCCCAACGACATTCCATTGCTGGTCAATTACTTTGTCAACAACCTGAAAACCATCTACAACCGGCCTGAGTTGCGCGTTAGTGCGGCCGCTCAGAAGTGGCTGAAAAATCTACCCTTGCCGGGAAATATTCGCCAGCTTAAGAATATCGTTGAGCGAACCGTACTACTCTCGCCCAATACCGAACTCCAGCCCGACGATTTCGAGCGCAATCTCCCGCAAAAGACCAGCACCCAGCACCTGGCACCGCGCTCCCTGCCAGACGTTGGTACCATGACTTTAGAAGAGATGGAGTACCAGATGATTCAGCGGGCGATGGCCTTTCATCAGAACCGGGTCGCGAAAGTAGCGCGGGCACTCGGCATCACCCGTTTTGCACTCTACCGCCGATTGGAGAAATTTGGAATCCCGTACGAAGATGCATAGGGCAAAGGGGTAAGGGCATGGGGCGAAGGGCAGGGGGAAAGAGTCGATTTATCCCCATGCCCTTTGCCCCATACCCTCTGCCCTTCGCCCCATGCCCTCTGCCCATGCACATTAGCTTTCGAACCCGATACCTGCTGTATATCATTGCCATTCACCTGGCTATTGGCGGACTGCTGTTTCTGCTTTTAGAGAAGAACAAGCCCCTGTTTATTGCCAGCGAGCTAGGGTTGTTGGTGTCAATCTATGTGGCCGTCAGCATCTACCGCCAGTTTCAGCAACCGTCAGAGTTTATCGCGTCGGGGATTGAAGCCATTCGCGATAAAGATTTTACAGTCAAATTCGTGCCGACGGGTAATCGGGAGGTCGATGAACTCATAACCGTGTATAACCTGATGATCGACCAACTCCGGCAGGAGCGCACCCGGCAGATTGAACAGCAGTTTTTTCTGGAAAAGCTGATCGAAGCCGCTCCGATTGCCATCCTGATTTTCGACTTCGACGGGCGAATTGCGTCCATTAACCCACGAGCCTGTCAGCTTCTGTCGGTACAGCCCGATGACGTAGTGGCCAAACAACTGGATCAGATTGGGTTTTCGCTGCTGGCGCAAATGGCCGATATGACCGATGGCGACTCGCGTGTGATGAAGCCAAACGGTATTGAAACCTACAAAGTGCAGCGATCGAATTTCATGGATCGGGGCTTCCGTCGGTCATTCCTGATCATTGAAGAGCTAACGCCGGAGATTCTGGCGACCGAAAAGAGCGCTTATAGTAAGGTGATTCGGATGATGGCGCACGAGGTGAACAACTCCATTGGCGCAGTTAACTCCATACTGGGCGTTACTCAGTCGTATGTCGATGAACCCGACGTGCAACATGCACTGCGCGTGGCCGTTGAGCGAAACGACCGCCTGAACCATTTTATGCGTCGGTTTGCCGATGTGGTTCGATTGCCTCAACCCCAGCGACAGTCGGCCGATGTCAGCGATATTGCCCGGAACGTGGTACGACTGATGCAGCGGCAGGCCGAGGGGAGACATGTCAGCCTTACGTACACAGCGAATAGCACCAACGTTCGGTCTATCGATGTCGAACAGGTGGAGCAGGTGCTAGTCAACGTCATCAAAAATGCACTCGAAGCCTGCGAGCCGGGCGACCGGATTGAGGTTGTCGGAACGACTACGGCCCTCCTGATTCGCGATAACGGCCACCCAATTCCCGAATCGACAGCGGCTAATCTGTTCAATCCGTTTTACAGCACCAAACCCGACGGGCAGGGCATCGGCCTGACCGTAACCCGCGAAATTCTCCTGAACCATCACTTCCCGTTTTCGCTCCAGACCAAACCCGATGGCTGGACCGAGTTCCTGATTGAGTTTACCTAAATATTCTGCTTATCGAAAAAGCCAGTTGGCTACCAGTCGAACATAGCGGGGCATAATTACGAACGTCATCAGTCCGACAATAACCGCGCTTGTCAGAAACGCTCTAACGAAAAGCGTCGATAACAAAGGCAGTGCCGAAAAAACAGGCGCAAGGAGCCACGCAACAAGCATCGACAGCGGGTAAATGGCTGATAGCGTGATCAGAAACTGTTTGTAAGGGGACGCCACTCTATTACTGGCCTTCGGTGGGGTGAACCAGAATTCCAGGCCGGTTTTTATGTCTATCGTTTCGTCGGTGTTAAGCAGCGGGCGCACCTGCTCAATCAGACGTCGGCGCGTGTCGCTCTCCAGCCAGTTGCGCAGATTCGTTTCCGACGAAAAGTGCAGCACAATGGTGTATTCATCGCTGCTACCGTGTGGCCTGATAATATTTACCCCTCGATGACCGGGCGATGACTGAGCCAGCGGCACAATTTCGTTTAACCAGTTTTCATAAGCCTCAACCTGCTTCTTATACGGGCGTTGAACAATAATTGTCGTAACGGCACTGTCTAGTTCGATGGGGATACCGGCTGGCATGGCAGAATGTCTTTTTCGTGAATAACTTTCAACTTTGCGCTTAAAAATAGACGAAAGAAGCTGTAAATCGCTAGTGTTTTGGCGGCAGATCGAAAACGAAATTGTCAATGGCATTTTCTTTGAGCAAGGAATAACTAATTGATGAACCTGTTTAAACTTTAATTTCAATGGCTTTTTTGTCATCCCGACGCAGGAGGGATCTTCGGATGAGCCGATTAAATGGTCTCCGTCCGAAGATCCCTCCTGCGTCGGGATGACAAAATACATCCATTATAGCTTGATTAGAGAAAGTTTAAACAGGTTCGAGTAAAGACGAATTTATGTGTATTAAAATGGGATTAAAGTAGTACTTTGCCTTTCCCCTCACTGATACCCAATCATGCCGACACCCATCGTTCCCAATCAGCCCCATCAACTGGATTCCGAGCGACTTTTCCAAGACTTAGCTACTGATCCCAGAAAGGGGCTATCGGCCAACGAAGCCCGTTCCCGGCTGGATGAATTTGGGCCGAACGCTTTACAGGAAACCAAACGTGAAAGTGTATTGAGAATCCTGTTGCGACAGTTTACGGGTGTCATTGTTTACATTCTGGTGGCTGCGGCTGGAATCTCCTTTTTTCTGGGTGATACCGTCGAAGGGTTTGCGATCATCGCCGTATTGCTGATCAACGCCGTTACGGGTTTTGTGCTGGAATGGAACGCCCGGCAGTCGATGGACGCGCTCCGAAAACTGGATAGTACCCCCGCTCGGGTGTTGCGGGAGGGGCATATACGCGAAATCGCTTCCGAAGACGTAACCATTGGTGATGTGCTGGTTGTAGAGGCCGGTGATCTGGTAGCGGCCGATGCGAATCTGTTTCTGGTCAATCAGTTGCAGGTCGATGAATCGGCACTAACGGGCGAGTCGTTGCCCGTCGATAAAAATACAGAGCTACCTGCCGGGGATGCGCCACTGGGGGACCAGCTCAACCGGTTGTTCAAAGGAACGGCGGTAACCGCCGGAAATGGGAGGGCCATCGTGACGGGTATCGGACAACAGACGGAGCTGGGTAAAATTGCCACGATGGTGGAGGAGGCCAAACGGTCGGCCACACCGCTCGAAGAAAAGCTGGATGCCCTGGCCAAGGTACTGATCTGGGTGACGGTCGGGCTGGCCGTTTTGTTTCTGATCGTTGGGCTAATTCGGGGCGAGGAGCCGCTTAGGTTAGTCGAAACGGCGCTGGCGTTGGCCATTGCCGCTATTCCGGAAGGCATGTCGGTGGTGGCGACCATCGCACTGGCCTACGGAATGCTGCGACTGGCCGATAAGAAAGTAATTGTCAAACGACTGTCGGCGGTTGAAACGCTGGGCGGCACGAATGTCATTTTTACGGATAAAACCGGCACGCTTACCCAGAATCGCATTGAGGTCAACACCGTACAACTGCCCGATCGGTCGGCGGAAGTGCAGGCAGATGCCGAAAAGCAAACGCTTCGGATTGTAGCAGGCGACAACGACATTGCAGAGTCGGAAGCGTTTCAGAAACTGGTTCAGATTGGCGTACTCTGCAACAATGCCGACTACGATATTGTAGACGGGAACGCGCGGGAAGTAGGTGACCCAGTGGAAGTGTCGTTGCTGAAATTTGCAATAGCTGCCGGTCAAAATCCCGATTGGCTCAACCGTGATTATCCCCGCAAGGCAGAAAGGTCGTTCAGTTCGGATACCCGCATTATGGGCACGCTGCACGAACACGAAAACCGGTATGTAGTGGCCGTGAAAGGAGCCGCTGAAGAGGTCATGAAACGCTCGGTGTCTATGGATGAAACAGCCCGGAAAGCGCAGTACGAGATTTCGGAAAAGATGGCAGCCGACGGATTACGAACGTTGGCCTTTGCGTATCGTGAAACTGATAAGATGACCAGACCCGGCGACGATTTTGCTGATAAAGACCTGACCTATCTGGGGCTGATCGGGTTTCTGGACCCACCCCGGACCGAGGTAACACCTTCGCTCGAATCCTGCCGACGAGCGGGCATCAAGGTGATTATGGTTACCGGCGACCATCCGGCCACTGCGCTCACCATTGCCTCCAAAGTAAAGCTGATTGAGCCCGGCGAAGAAATCGTTCTGACCGGAAAAGACCTCAAGCCGATTGCCCAGCTCACAACCGAGGAGAAAAAGAAACTGCTCGACTGCCGGGTGTTTGCCCGCGTTAGTCCGGCCCAGAAACTCGACATGATCGACCTGTACCAGCAGGAGGGCGACATTGTGGGCATGACCGGCGATGGCGTAAACGATGCCCCCGCGCTTAAAAAATCCGACATCGGCATCGCCATGGGGCTTCGCGGCACACAAGTAGCTGCCGAAACCGCCGATATGGTTCTGAAGGACGATTCGTTTACGTCGATTGTGTCCGCTATTGCCCAGGGACGAGTCATTTTTGAGAACATTCGCAAGTTCGTACTGTTCCTGCTGTCGTGTAATCTGAGCGAGATTTTTGTGGTTACGTTTGCCGGTTTTCTGAATGTTGGAACGCCATTGCTGCCGCTGCAAATTCTGTTTATCAACATCGTAACCGACGTTTTTCCGGCGTTGGCGCTGGGTGTTGGCCGAGAAAACGCCAGCCTGATGGAGCAGCCGCCCCGCGATCCCAAAACACCCATTATGGACACCCGCGACTGGCGGACGGTGGTTTTGTATGCACTGGCGATGACGGCTGCGGTGCTGGGGACGTATGTGCTCGGTACGCGGCTGCTCGGGCTAAATCAGGATGAGGGCAACAACCTGACGTTTTATGCCTTGTCATTTGCGCAACTCATGCACGTGTTCAACCTGCATTCGGAGCGGTCGTTTTTCGTCAACGAAATCACCCGTAACCGGTATATCTGGTATGCCATTGCGCTTTGTCTGGCGATTCTGGCGTTCACGTATTTTGTGCCGATGCTGCACGATGTGCTCAACATTCAGCCAATGACCATCACCGAATTCGAGTTGATACTGGCGGCTGGTCTTGTGCCTGTATTGATTATACAACTTGTGCGGGTGCTGGCAAGAGCGCTGAAGTAAGCAGGGAAGGCCTGGGCGCATGTAAACCGTTTATTTTGTGTGGTTTTTGTCATTCCGACGAAGGAGGAATCTTACGAATTTCCTGATCGGAGAGTTCAAAAACCTTGAGATTTCTCCCTTCGGTCGAAATGACAAAGTTGTCTGTTTTTGTTTTCTATTAGGCTTTAAAATAGTCTATAATGAACAGCTTGAAGTCTGTAGTTTTTGTCCTCCTTTTTTACGGTCGACCAGGCGGTTTTACGGAGTCGGCGGGCAAACGCTTTGTCAACTTCAGCAGGAACGAATGTCAGCCGTTTGGGAGATTCATTGAACAGGAAACCATACCAGACCAACCCGCCCAGGTAGCAGCCTGCCGCATTGGCGTGGTGAGAGTCAAACGCTAGTTTTCCATTATTCCAGAAGTAGCCCACATGCAGTGAGTGAGTCTGATTGGGCAGGGTCGGCGATTGGGCCTGAGAAGCGTTGAAATCAGCATCGGGCCGATAGCCCCATTTCCTGCTTGCGTTAATCTGCCAGAACGCGTCGCCATTCGGAATAATGGGTATGTTCAGTTCATCGGCAACGGTATGATAGGCCGCCCTCGATTTCTCCCACATTTGCCGCGCATTTTTCGCTGAGTCGCCGTTGGCAATACGGCTAAAGTCCTTCGAGTCGGAGCGGTAGGCCCAGGTTTGGTGAAAGACCACGACTGCATTGGGTTGGAGTTTTTTGACATAGTCGTACAGTTTTCGGGCGTAGGGCCGGTAGGTGTCAACATCGCCGGAAAGGATAGAAGCCTGCTGAATCGTGACAACATCCCAGGTGCCGTCCGATAACAATGTTTTCAATGATTTCCCGCCGTAAGGTTTGCCCTTTGGGTCGTCGGGATTCCGTTCGGCGGCTTCCGCGTGTTCCCAATGCCGCTGCAGGGGTGCGCCCCCAAGTTCCGCCCGACCGATAATGAGCGTATGCCCACCTTCTTTGCTCAACTCCGGTAGGTACTTCGATGCGTTTTGCGAAAAGCTATTCCCAATCATGAACAAGCGCAAGGACTTTTCGCCACGATTCGCCGTTGGCGATTGTGGAAACGCTGTATCGACGGAAAGCAGAAAGACAAAGAGAATGAAAACGTATTGACCGTAACGATTGAGTGAATGCATAAATACGGGAAGTCAGGCAATGAGTAATACTAATAGTAAACCGGTTTTAGGCTTTCTCTACCCGTAGAAAAACGATCAATAAATGGCATTCGCCGATAGTTTATCCAGTAAATTACTGATTAACAGGTGATTTTGTTGCCTGGCCTTCCCACAGATAAAGCCAGCTTGAGAGCCATTGAAACAGGGAACTCGATCCCAAATACACGTACATCAACAGGAGAAGCTTGAAGAATCCGCGCCGAAACGTATAAGAAATATTGGCGCCTTCGACATGCAGGATAATCAGGCCAAAGAGAAAATAGGTTCCGAGAATCCAGATTAAAATGGATAGACCATGTTTATCGCGGAAGATAAGAAGATTCGTCAGCGCCAAGACAATGAAAACAGGAACGGCGTAGTTCCAATATGAATCGTGAAAGACAACCAGCTCGTTCATGTCCTGATAGATTGCTAGCAGATTTGCAACATATGGGGCCGATACTGAATGAACGACGCCTAAGTGCGTGTGCGGGGGCAGGGGTACGAAGCCGCGTAAGAATCCATAGTTCCAGAACAACACAGGGATCAAACAGGTCAGTAGTAGGAGGGTTGCATCCTGGAACGCCTGGATTTTACGGGCCGACGCCGTTTGGCTGATTATCAGGAGCGAACCGATGGGTACAAAAAGGATGGTTTCAGTACGAGTCCAGCAGGCCAGCGCCAGGAAAAGCATACCGGCGATAAATGATCCACGTTGCCCAGATTCCAGATACCGTTGCAGGACCATAACCCCCGTCACGAAAAAAGCGGCATTGGCCCAGTCGGTCTGCACCAGAAACGTATAGGCAAACAATTCGGGACTACAGGCCAGAATGGTGATAAGCAGCCCTGCCAACAACGGGTGAATACGTTCGCGGAGTTCAGCATAGAGGAATAATCCAAACGGTATGACCAGGATAGTAAGCCACAGTTTTCCGAACGCAAATGGACCGACACCATCAGCCGCCAGCAAATAGATAATCTGCTGCATAGCCGTAAACGGTGCATAAAAAGGCTGATTGCTGAATACGGATACCGATGGTAAGTGACTGGTAAAAACGGACGAGACAAGACGGTGTTCTTTGACCGCAAAGGTGGCTACCAAATCGGGACCAACGATGGTGTCGAATGGAAGATTAGGAAACCAGGCACATTTCCAGGCACTGATAAATAACAAATACCCCCAGAAAGCCAGAAAAGGCAGTTCGTATAGCCGCACCCGAAGCTGGGATAGAGAAAAGAGGCTTTGCAGATAATCCCTTCGCTGTCGTATCCCAAAAAGCGATATACAAGCCATCGTGACCAATCCAACAAACATGGGTGTCCGGGCGATGGGTAAGTGGATAAACTCCAGCATAAACGGTACGCCAGAACTAAGGCCTAAACCCATAAGCATGGAAAGCCCCAGCAGGCTGAACCCATTTGTAACCGGACGTAGGCGGGCTATGGCCCCAAAACCAGTCAGAAATTGCGTGGCGATTAAGAAAAGTATAGAAAAACTCATGGTTTGGAACGATAGTAACGACGAGCCTGATCGGGGGTGTAAGCAAAAAAATGAGTGTCATATTTTCGAAATTCGCTGAGAACCAGTGGCCGATTATGAGGCTTGAAGGTGAGCAGAAATACCTTATTGTCGTATGCCCAAAAGGTATGCGTAGCTCGCTGAAGTACTGAATCAGGAGCCGTCATATCGATTAGATGAACCGATTTGCCAAGGTGATAATACAGTACACTTGGGTATAACCAGGCATAGCCGGTTGTCTTCCCCTGCTGCCAGGCATTTCGTATCAGGTATTGCTGGGGTGGAATCAGAAAATAATCGTCGGGCCCGCATCGCTGTTGAATCAGTGATGTAAAGGTGTAGACATCTCCATAACCTTCCTGCCGTCGAGCCGACAGATTTGTCTGACTGCCCAGTTGTTGTCGCTGTGTATAAAACCGCTCTACCGTTGAGGAAAGCCATTCCTGATTTTTCGGGAGCCAGAGCCATAAGGACACTAGCAGACAACTGCCCGTCAGATAGATAAGCTGGAATTGCCAGTAGGAAAGACGTTTTTGACTCATTATTCGAAATACGTAATGATTCGTAGAGAGCGCATTTTAAACTGTGGTACGGCTGATTATGTAATTGATAGTCAGGCGCTTGTATCAGGCGTGCCACAGTTCGGCGAGCAGTCTCAATTCGGGACGACACATACACCAGGCGCAAATGATCCTTTACGGCTAAGATAAAGGCCAAAATCGATACAATCGGCTGAATTCAATCAAAACAATCGTTATGTTTGTGCGGATATAACGATTGGCGATTAAACGGTATGAATCGGCTAAGTCTACAGCGCAAAATGGGTATATGGGTAGTCACTGGATTATTGTTCATGATTTGTCTCAGCGGTAACGCCCAAACCGTTCTGACCATCTCTGGCGAAGTCACGAAACCCTTGAGACTACAGGCGTCTGATCTGAAAGCGATGTCGCATACAACCGTAACGGCTAAAGACCATGACGAAAAAGAGCACCAGTATTCAGGTATACCCGTGTCGGAATTGCTTAGGCAGGCAGGAGCTACGATGGGAGGCCAATTACGGGGTAAAAATTTGAAAAAGTATGTTGTTGTCAGAGCGGCTGATGACTATGAAGTAATATTTACCTTGCCTGAATTAGACCCGGAATTTGCTACTCGTCTCCCATTACTGGTTGACAGCGTTGATGGTGAACCATTGGGCAACGATGTAGGCCCGTTTCGGATCGTTGTGCCGGGAGAGAAAAAAATGACCCGTTGGGTTCGGCAGGTCAAAACGCTTGACGTTCGTGTAGCTGATTAAGCGTAATGAAAAAACTCATTCTGTTCCTTTTTTTGTGCCCGCTGAGTGGATTTGCTCAGCCTTTACGGGTAGCGGTAGCCGCTAATGCGCAGTTTGTGATGGAGGAGCTTAAGAGCGCTTTTCAGAAAAAAGCGGGCGTTACAGTCGAAACGGTTGTCAACTCATCGGGTAAACTCACCACACAGATTCAGCAGGGAGCCCCGTACGATGTATTTTTATCGGCCGATATGGAATACCCGCAAACGCTGTACAAAGCGGGGTTGACAACGGCAGTCCCGGTGGTGTATGCCTATGGTTCGTTGGTGCTTTGGACCACAGGTGATTGGCCAGTATCTGCCGACTTGAAGGTATTGTCGGAACCATCGGTGCGACATATAGCTGTCGCCAATCCGGCAACGGCACCCTATGGAGAAGCAGCTATTGATTTTCTGAAAGCGAAAAAGCTACTGGATAAAGTACAGGCTAAAATCGTTTATGGCGAGAGCATTGCGCAGGTAAATCAGTACATTCTCTCGGGAGCGGCTGAAGTTGGTTTTACGGCCAAGTCGGTCGTGCTCGACCCAAGTCTTACCAATCGTGGGCATTGGGTCGATCTGCCACAAACAGGGTATGTACCCATTGCGCAGGGTGTAGTCATCCTCAAACGGACAACACAGGCGAAAGCTGCCGGACAATTTATAACGTTTTTGCGTAGTACCGAGGCCCGGCGTATTTTGCAGAAATTTGGATATAAATAAAGGAGGAAGGGGAGGAGCGGGACGAAAGGGATAAATGGAAAACCAGAACCATCCCTTCCGTCCCCTTCTTCCTCTCCTCCCTTTCCTCCTTTACACCTATGCCCATCGACTGGGAACCGATCTGGCTTACGCTTCGGCTGGCCGGAATAACAACATTGCTCTTGTTAATGATAGGAGTGCCGCTGGCCAGTTGGCTGGCGTTGAGCCGATTTCGATTGAAACCCGTAGTAGAAGCTATCATCAGTTTACCACTTGTCTTGCCGCCTTCGGTGGTTGGCTTTTACCTACTACTGACCTTTAGTCCAACGAGTAGGCTCGGCGACTGGCTGTTGCACCATCTGAACCTGCAACTGGTCTTCTCCTTCGAAGGGTTGGTGGTAGCCTCCCTGTTGTATAGTTTACCATTTATGGTGCATCCGATTCAGGCTGGCCTCGAAAACCTGCCCGTATCCTGGCGAGAAGCCGCTTATACACTGGGCCAGTCTCCAGCCCGGACCCTATGGCGGGTATTACTACCCAATTGCAAACCTGCCTTATTGACCGGGATTGTCCTCACCTTCGCGCATACGATAGGCGAATTTGGCCTGGTATTAATGATTGGGGGTAATCTACCCGGTCAGACGCGTGTGGCATCAATAGCGATCTACGATGAAGTGGAACTGCTACATTTCCAGACAGCTCATGCTTATGCGATCCTGTTGCTGGCCCTATCATTTGCTATTTTGTTACTGGTCTATATCATCAATAAACGCGTAACGGTATGATTGAGATTGATGTCGTGATGCCGCGTTTGTTTACTGAAGGGGCTGGAGAGTTAAATGTGCTACTTGCCTTAGAATCAGGCAGTCTAACAGTGTTAACCGGTCCGTCGGGTGCCGGAAAAACCTCCTTGCTGCGCCTGGTGGCCGGGTTGGAGTCACCACGAAGCGGCCGAATTGTTGTAGATGATCATGTTTGGCTGGATACACAGCAACGTATTAATCGGGTGCCCCAACAGCGGTCGATTGGCTATGTGTTTCAGGATACGGCGCTCTTCCCAAATATGACCGTCCGGGAAGCTATACAGTTTGCAGCTCCCAATGGCGACCAGGCGTTTGTGAACCAATTGATCGACATTACCGGGCTCCGTACGTTTATGCATCAGAAACCTGCCCAGTTGTCGGGTGGCCAACGGCAGCGAGTAGCATTGGCCCGTGCCCTGGTCCGGCGACCACAGGTGTTGTTGCTCGACGAACCATTTGCCGCCCTTGATGCACAGGCCAGCCATACACTCCGGCAGGTTCTACTGGAACTACATCACCTATGGAAGACCACAACGCTGCTGGTTAGCCACCATGTACAGGATACACAGACATTAGCCAGGCGGGTGATTCGCATTGTTCAGGGACAAATACAACAGGACGAAGTTTCGTCTGATAAGCTCGAAGGTGCTTTAGTATTGGAACCCATTACGCATATCTCGTATCATGAGGAGCGGCAACAATGGATAGTCCAAACGGCTACCTCGCAGCTTCAGTCAACGAACCCGGCCTGGGGAAAACGGCGGGTTGGTGACTTTATCCAAGTCAATAATTCTATATAAAGTGATTTATGCTAATCGCCCAATAAATGGGTTTAATTATGTAGTTAAGTGTTTGATAATTAGTAGGTTGGCTGATGGTTTTTAATGAACTAAGCAACCATTGGAAGCGTTTAGTTTATATACCCTCAACGTAATTTCATGACTGATTTCAATCCATCAATGATCCTGTATACGGCCGATGCTCTGAATAATCGGGGGGAGGCCGTGTTGGCCAAATTTCCCGAAGCGGAGGCACTGGAAATAAAGCAGCACAATCGCCTGCCTGATCTGGGCATGAATCATTTCAAGATTAAGTCCAATGTGCTGGTGCTGGGTCGACTGAAAAGCCAGGATATTAAATGGAGTGGTCGAAGTGCGGATTATATCGCTCCCAGTTTGGCGAACGGCTGTTTTGGGGGATGCACTTATTGTTATGTTGACCGCCATAAAACGGTGAATCCTATCACGCTTTTTACCAACGTAGAGGAAAACCTGGTATCGGTCAATCAGCACGTAATGACATTACCATGGCCTAAAGTGCCTAACCAGACTGAAGACCAGTTTTATACGTACGATATAGGCTGTAACTCAGATATTTCCATTGATTATGGACTCACCGATGGAATTCGGCAGGTTTTTGAGTTTTACCGGACTCATCCACGGGCTAAGGCGACGTTTGCTACCAAGTATGTAAATCGCGATATGCTTAAGGTCGATCCAGAGCGGAAAGTGAGGATACGGTTCAGTTTGATGCCTGCTCATGTGAGTAAACTGGTCGATGTGCGTACCGATAGTATTGAGAAACGGCTGGCGGCTATCAACGATTTTTACGAAGCCGGTTATGAGGTGCACGTTAACTTTTCTCCGGTCATTGTCTATACTGGACCCGATGGTGACCGAAAAGCCTGGCGGAACGACTACCGTGATTTATTCCGTCAACTGAATGCGGCCCTACGGCCTGAAGTTCGGGAACAACTCAAATGTGAAGTAATATTTCTGACGCATAACCAATGGCAGCACCAGGCCAACCTGGCTATTAATCCGAAAGCAGAAGAATTGCTGTGGGTGCCTGAATTACAGGAGAGTAAGGTAAGCCAGTTTGGCGGCTGGAATATTCGCTACCAGCATCAGTTGAAGCGAAAAATGATCGAGATATTCGAAAAGCTTGTCCAGGAAGAAATACCCTGGTGCCAGATTCGGTATATTTTCTGAACCGGGATTTATATGATTTAACGGACTGACTTTGATTTTATAAACGCTTTTAAAGAAAGCCAATCAAAGTCGGTCCGTTAAATCATATAAATCCCGGTTCAGGTTCAGTGGGCATGTTGTTTAACGTACTCATCCATCGAAAAACGACCGGAACCTAGCACCGTGAACGCCAATAAAAGGCCCAATACGATGAGTGATAACCACAACTCGGAGTTCAGTGGAGAAAATCCCTGACGGATATTCACAAAGAAAACGGCCGCAACCAGAATGGGCAGTTGAATTATGCACATCAATCGGGTCAAACACCCCAGCATAATCAGGAAGCCACCCATTAGGTGTGCAAAAGCAACGTAATGGACAGCCATGACCGGAAAAAGTCCAAAATGGACCCCTCCGACGAGTTGGTTCAGATACGTAGTGTCACTAATAAAACTGATTCCTTTGAGGATCAGAATAAGGCCCAGCATAATCCGTAGGGCGTCGGTCCAGGCGGGGTGATGAGTATCGCCCCAGTGTTCGATGCGCGTTAGTAGGTTCATATCTGTAAGCATTTCGTGAATCTGAATCGAATCTACAGATAGAATAACTGCAAAGCAAGCTGATGGTTAATCTGTTAATTATATTTTTTAACGGATTAATCTAGTTTTAAGACGTGCGTACGTCTGATTCGCTAACTGTAAAGAGCGCTAACTGATTTCTTCAAATGGGCCCACGTGCACGGGTGTGAGGTGGGTCATTTCATCAGACTCAAACAGTCGCGACCGAATAATGAACCGGATGCCGAGGGGTATTTCCAGCGAAAAACTAGCTCCGCGCCCAGGGGTAACATCGACTGTCAGGTGTGTGTGCTGCCAGTACTCAAACTGGTCGAGTGACATCCAGAAATCGCACCCATGAAGTTGACCAAGCCAGACATCTGACGAACCAATAATGAAATCGCCGACCGGGTAGCACATGGGGGAGGAGCCATCGCAGCAACCGCCACTCTGGTGAAACATCAAGGGGCCATGCTGGGCGCTTAGTTTGTCAATAACGTCGGCAGCAGCCGGTGTACAGTCGATACGATTCATGATAGCTGAGATTTATTACAAATTTTGACGCTATCATGCAAAATTGCTAATAAAATTCTCTTAAATACATGCAGAATCCTATCAACGTAAGTCGGGGATTACAAGGAGTTATAGGGTGCAGGTGATATATCGAAACGTATAATGTGTTTTACTTAAAACATAAACTGCTATAACTATCATTAAAATCAGCGTTCTATAGTACCTTTGATGCGTTATGGCAAAACAATCGGCATCAAAATCCACCTTTACAGCGGCTACGCTGGAGTTCATGCGTGAACTTGTTCAAAACAACAATCGGGAATGGTTTCAGGCGAATCGTAGTCGATATGATGCGGCCAAAGCGGAGCTTGTAGGCGTTACTGAACGTGTACTCGCCGAGTTAAGCCCCTTCGAACCACTGGCCAACACATCGGCTAAAGATTGTATATTTCGGATCAACCGTGACATCCGTTTTTCAAAAGATAAAGCACCGTATAAATCCAATCTGGCTTTTGCCATTGGTCCGGGCGGCAGGCACTCAGGTCGTATCGATTACTACGTACATATTCAGCCTGATAATCAATCCTTTCTGGGCGCAGGGATGTGGCAACCAACCCCGGCCAATCTGGCTAAATTTCGGCAGGAAGTCGATTACAATGTACAGGAACTAAAGGACATTATTGAAGCCGACGAATTCAAAGCATACTTCCCCGAGGCCCACGGTGAAACGCTGAAAGTGATGCCGAAAGGATACCCGGCTGACCACCCCGAAATCGACCTGCTACGCCGGAAAGAACTATTCTTTATGCATCGTTATACAGACAAGGAAGTTCTTAAGCCCAATTTTGTCGATGAACTCGTAAAGGGATGCCGGATCATCAAACCCTATTGCGATCTGTTGAACTATTTGTTCTACGACGAGAAAGATGAACCCGTGACACTTTAGGGTTGATTGGATTCTCGCAAGCTTTCCGAAAGTTTTTAACTTTTGGAAAGCTTTTTCTAAAGAAAAGGCTCGCCATTGCTGACGAGCCTTTTGCACGCATAAAATACTGATTATGACTACTCCACAGTGATCAGCGATACCGCTTTGGCTTCGAGTTGAGTATCACCTGTAAGGTACAGATCGGCGTACCGAGCCGCTTCACGGCCTTCCGAAATAGCCCATACAACCAGCGATTGCCCACGGCGCATATCGCCAGCGGCAAACACTTTTGGGTTATTCGTAGTCTGGTAATTATGTGCTTTTACGTTACCACGCTCATCATATTCGAGTCCGAGGTCGTCAAGGAGGCCGTTATGCTGCGGATGCAGGAAGCCCGCTGCCAACAGGGCTAGTTCACAGGGAATGTCACGCTCCGAACCGGGTAATTCAACCATTTGCATCCGACCGTTTTCGTTCTTCCAGGTCAGGTCAACGATACGAAGGGCTTTTAGGTTGCCGTTTTCGTCGCCGATAAATTCTTTCGTATTGATTGACCAGTGCCGGTCGCAGCCTTCTTCGTGCGACGTACTGGTCCGTAACATCATCGGCCAGTTGGGCCAGGGAGTGCTTTCGGCACGCTCTTTTGGAGGCATTGGCATCAGCTCAATTTGCGTTACGCTCTTAGCCCCATGGCGATTCGAGGTGCCCACACAGTCGGAACCCGTATCGCCACCACCAATAACCACTACGTTTTTGTCGGTAGCGAAGATGTCGCCATCCCCATATTTTTCCCCACGGTGATCCACTTCGACCGGACGACTAGCGACCCGTTTATTTTGCTGGCTCAGGAATTCCATCGCGGGGTAAACTCCTTTCAGCTCACGACCTTTTATGGGAAGATCGCGCGGAACGGTCGAACCGCCGGTAAGCATGATCAGGTCAAAGTCGTTCAGCAGGTCTTTCGCTTTCAGGTCAACACCCACGTTAACACTCGTTTTGAAAGTTACCCCTTCGGCTTCCATAACCGCCAGACGACGGTCGATGGTCCATTTTTCGAGTTTGAAATCAGGAATACCATAGCGTAACAGCCCACCAATCTGATCAGCGCGTTCAAAAACGGTTACCGTGTGGCCAGCTTTGTTCAACTGAGCCGCGGCCGCCAAACCGGCGGGTCCTGACCCAACGACCGCTACCCGTTTGCCCGTCCGCTCTTTAGGAACTTTAGGCGTAACGTAGCCACGTTCGAAAGCGACTTCAGCGATCGATTTTTCGATGAACTCAATGGCAACGGGCGGCTTATTGATACCCAACACGCACGACGCTTCGCAGGGAGCTGGGCAAATCCGTCCTGTGAATTCGGGGAAGTTGTTGGTCGAACTTAAAATCTCATACGCATACGACCAGTTCTGCTCGTAAACGGCATCGTTGAACTCAGGAATAATATTGCCCAGCGGACAACCACTATGGCAAAATGGGGTACCACAATCCATACAACGAGCGGCCTGCCGTTGTGAATCCTGCTCGGAGTGAGGTACTTCAATTTCCTTGTAATCGTGAACTCGATCCTGTGCAGCGCGCTTTTTGGGTAATTCACGCGCAAACTCTAAAAATCCGGTAGGTTTTCCCATTTTACTTCGTTCTTATCCGTGCGTCACATCGACGGTAATGTCCTGATAAACCACATTTTTGTCGCGAATCTGATCAGACAGCGAGATGCCGCGACCAGCCAACGCCTGACGGAAATCGCCCGGCATCACCTTCACAAACTGACCAACCAGCTTGTCCCAATTCTGAATCAGTGACAGGGCAACGTTACTGGTAGTGTACTGGAAGTGTTTGTCGACGTATTCGCGAACGATGCCCAGATCTTCTTCATTCAGGCTTTCCAGGCTCACCATTTCGCCGTTTACTTTCGAGGCAAAGGTGCCGTCTTGATCCCAGACGTAAGCTACTCCACCCGACATACCTGCCGCGAAGTTGCGCCCCGTTTTACCCAGGATAATGGCCAGACCACCCGTCATATATTCCAGACCGTGATCACCGATACCTTCGACTACAACTTTAGCCCCTGAGTTCCGTACGCAGAAGCGTTCGCCCGCCATACCCCGGATAAAGGCTTCGCCCGAGGTTGCGCCATAGAACGAAACATTACCGACAATGCTGTTTTCTTCAGGTTTGAATTGAGCAACCCGGTCGGGGTACACAATCAGTTGGGCTCCACAAAGGCCTTTGCCGAAGTAGTCGTTGGCATCACCTTCCAGTTCAAGTTTAATACCACTGGTACTGAAAGCTCCAAAGCTTTGACCGGCTGTACCGCGAAGCTTGATATGAATCGTGCTTTCGGGTAGGCCGGGGCCACCGTATACTTTCGAAATTTCGTTCGAGAGCATCGTACCAATACTCCGGTCGATATTCTGTACCGTAAACTCACCGTAAACCGATTCGGCGGATGTCAGAGCTGGCTGAGCCAGTTCGATCAGTTTTCGGTCGAGCACTTCTTCCAGGTGGTGGTTCTGCTCTTCCTGCTTATACTGAGCAACTTCGAGGGTTGTTGGCTCTTTGTACAACAGCCCATCGAGGTTGATTTTCTTGTATTTCCAATGGGGCAGATTATCACGCAGTTCGAGCATCTGAGCCTGACCAACCATCTCGTTGACAGTACGGAAGCCCAGCTCGGCCATGATTTCGCGCAATTCCATCGCCAGGAACGTGAACATATTCACCACATGTTCCGGCTTACCCGTAAACAGAGCCCGAAGTTCTTTATTTTGCGTAGCAACGCCCACCGGACAGGTGTTGAGGTGGCATTTGCGCATCATGATACAGCCCGCCGTAACCAGTGCCGCCGTGGCAACACCAAACTCTTCGGCGCCCAGCAAAGCTGCAACTGCCAGGTCACGACCCGTACGAATCTGACCGTCGGTTTGTACCGTTACGCGGCCCCGCAGTTTGTTTTTCACCAGTGTCTGATGCGCTTCGGCCAGACCCAGTTCCCAGGGCAGACCCGCATGGCGAATCGACGAGAGGGGAGAAGCACCCGTACCTCCGTCATGTCCTGAAATCAGGATATGATCGGCGTGGGCTTTCGCAACCCCGGCCGCAATAGTACCAACGCCTGCTTCCGATACCAGTTTAACACTGATGCGGGCAGCCCGGTTGGCATTTTTGAGGTCGGAGATAAGCTGTGCTAAATCCTCGATCGAGTAAATATCGTGGTGGGGCGGTGGCGAAATCAGGCCAACACCAGGGGTTGAGTGACGGGTCCGGCCGATCCAGTCATCGACTTTGAAGCCCGGTAGCTGACCACCTTCGCCTGGTTTGGCACCCTGTGCCATTTTGATTTGTAGCTCCTGCGCATTGGTCAGGTAATAGCTCGTTACGCCAAAGCGGCCCGAAGCAACCTGCTTGATGGCCGAGTTCATGCTATCGCCATTTTCGAGTGGCTTATAGCGTAACTCATCTTCACCACCTTCGCCGGAATTACTTTTACCGCCAATGCGGTTCATGGCAATGGCAAGAGTCGTATGGGCTTCCCACGAAATCGACCCGAACGACATGGCGCCCGTAGCAAACCGCTTGAAGATGCTTTCGATGGGTTCAACCTCATCCAGCGGAACTGGTGTGCCTTTTTTGAATTTCAGCAAACCGCGAATTGTAATCGCTTTCTGAGTTTGATCGTCGATGAGCTTCGAGTATTTCTTGAAGATCGAGTAATCGTTCTTGCGCGTCGACTGCTGGAGCAGGTGAATCGTATCGGGGTTGAAGATGTGTTTTTCACCCCGTTGTTTCCATTGATAAATACCGCCGACTTCCAGCCGAGGGCTTACCATTGGGGTGTCGGGGAAAGCGATCGAGTGACGCACCAGAATCTCACGGGCGATCTCATCAAGACCCATCCCGCCAATCCGTGATACTGTACCGGTGAAATAACGACTAACCACGTCCTGATTCAATCCCAGACATTCGAAGATCATCGCGCCCTGGTACGATTGCAGGGTCGAAATCCCCATCTTCGAGAAGATCTTCAGGAGTTCGCCATTGATCGCCTTCACGTAGTTCTTATACAACTTGTCGAGGTCGTAGTCTACGCCCAGCAGCCCTTTTTCTTTCATGCTGGCGATGGTTTCGAACGCCATGTAAGGGTTAACGCCCGAGGCTCCGTACCCAATGAGGGTAGCGATGTGGTGGGTTTCCCATACATCCCCTGCTTCGACCACGATACCGACTTTACCACGCAGTCCCTGACGAATCAGGTGGTGGTGAATGGCTGAGGTGGCTAAGAGAGATGGAATTGGAGCATGACTGGAATCGATAGCCCGATCAGAAAGGACAAGAATCGAATAGCCATCCTGGATTGCATCTTCCGCATACCGGCAGATACGTTCCAACGCCCGTTCGAGCGATTTGCCCAGACCATCGGCCGTGAATAAGCAGTTAATCGTTTTAGCCTGGAATTTTGGCTGATCGATGAATCGAAGCTTATCGAATTCTTTGGTGGTCAGAACCGGCTGCTCCAGTTCAACCTGATGGCAATGTTCGGGCGATTCACTCAGGAGGTTATACGTTGCGCCCACAAACGAAATGAGCGACATAATAGACCGTTCCCGAATCGAGTCGATCGGTGGGTTGGTCACCTGGGCAAACAACTGCTTGAAATAGTGACTCATGTGCTGGCTTTGCTCCGAAAGAACCGCCAGTGGCACATCGACACCCATCGAACCGAGGGCTTCTTTCCCCGTTTCAACCATCGGTGCCAGAATCATACGCAAATCTTCGGAGGTGAAACCAAACGCCTGTTGCATGCGAAGCAGCTTGGCCGGATCGTACGGGTTGTACGACCGAATGGGTGCTTCGAGATCCTGAATCTTGATTTTATTGTCGGCCAGCCACTGCTGATAAGGCTGTCGCGAACAGATGTCAGCTTTGATTTCTTCGTCCGATACAATCCGGCCCTGCTCCATATCGACCAGGAACATCTTACCGGGCTGCAAACGACCTTTCGAAACAACCGTAGCCGGATCGATGTCCAGCACGCCCACTTCCGAAGCCATGATCACGATGTCCTCGTTGGTCACCCAGAAGCGCGACGGACGAAGCCCGTTCCGGTCGAGGGTAGCCCCTACGATACGACCATCGGTGAACGAGATCGACGCCGGGCCATCCCAGGGTTCGATCAAGGCCGCGTGGAACTCATAAAACGCTTTCCGGACAGGGTCCATATGGTCATTGCCATCCCATGCTTCAGGAACAAGCATCATCATCACGTGCGGCAGCGAACGACCGCTCATGACCAGCAGCTCAATGGCATTATCGAGGTTGGCCGAGTCCGACTGTTTAGGATCGCAGATGGGCAGGAGCATGTCCATCTCTTCCTTCGTAAACTTCGCTGATTCGAGCAGCCCTTCGGCCGCTTTCATCCAGTTGACGTTTCCTTTTACGGTGTTGATTTCCCCATTGTGCGCAATGTAGCGGAACGGCTGGGCCAATTTCCAGGATGGGAACGTATTGGTCGAAAAGCGGGAATGGACAACCCCGATAGCCGACACGACCTCCTCATTCTGTAAATCAGGGAAGTAAGGCTCCAGTTGAAGCGTCGTTAATTGACCTTTATACGTGATGGTCCGACAGGAAAGCGACGAAAAGTAGAAATGGTCGACACCCGCAATCGTTTCGTTGATGATTCGGGTACTATAGTTCCGTAGAATGTAAAGTTTACGCTCAAAATCGTCGGCATTAGTAATGTCGGAAGGGCGTTTGATAAACACCTGCTCCATTTGGGGTTCGGCCGAACGGGAGCCATTTCCCAGATCACTATTGTTGACGGGTACAACCCGGTAGCAAAGCAGCTCCAGGCCGAGTTTTTTCATTTTCCGGTTCAGGATGGCACGACATTCTTCGCGAAGCCAGACGTCTTTTGGGAAATACACCATACCCACGCCGTATTCGAGCGCAGGAGGCAGGTGAACACCCAGTTTACGGGTTTCGTCGACGAAAAATTCGTGCGGAAGCTGGATAAGTAAGCCAGCTCCATCACCGGAGTTGGGTTCGGACCCTACAGCGCCCCGGTGTTCCATACGCCGAAGCATCTGGAGCGCATCCGAAACAATCTGGTGTGACTTGCGGCCTTTAATATGGGCCACAAAGCCGATACCGCAATTGTCGTGTTCAAACTCGGGGCGGTACAGTCCCGCCAGTTGGTCAACCTGATCAGACATGGTCGTAACAGCGTTGGATAAGGCCACTTTTTCTGAAATGCTGATTAGCAGATTTGCAAAAAATAGGGCCAATTATTAAGAAAATCTAAATTAACAGGTTGCCCGGCCTGTGAATTAATCAAGGAGAAGGCAATCGGACAGAAGGGCGTTTGTGACAAAGTCACGCAATATACTACAAAAAAAATTTGGCAAAAACAGCGTTTGCCGGAATTTAATAGCAAATGGGCTGAATTGTGAATTTGATTATAATTCTTCTTGAAAAGTGAATATGTTCTGTTTCTAAACTGCATCCTGACGACAGTCGTATCACTACTTCAATACCCTAAATTCAGCAAGCCACGCCCTTGACAAGCCCTTCTCAATACGCGTTGGGCATCGAGGTCAGGGATAGTTTTCCAACGGCTGGCTAGTTCAACCGGCTATTGCTCTCAATAGCATGAAAATATGATACTTTAAATTATATTTTGGATTTATCTAAGATATAATTTAACTTTCTTTTACTGTAACCTCTCTTTTACATGAAAGCAATCATATACTTAGTTGGTAGCATCATTTTAGTTGGTGTACATACTACGCTGATCGCCCAAGCTCCCCAAACGATTATCGACTCGAATGCCGTCTGGAAATATTGGGCCAATGCTGCGCCACCTAATTCCAACAACTGGAAAGGAGGGGCGGCATTCGATGATTCGAACTGGCCATCTGGACAGGCACCTTTGGGTTATTCGCCGGGGGGAGTCGACAGCGAAACGACAACTGTAGGCACAGGCTGTCCACCGGGTATATACAATTGCGCTGGAAAATTTCCTACCATTTATTTCCGAAAGACCTTCACGATCTCAAACATCAATGACTATCAGAAATTTATTATCCATTACAAGCGTGATGATGGCATTGCGCTATATGTCAATGGGGCAGAAGTGAAGCGGGAAAATTTACCAACGGATGTGGTTCTTACCCATACCATGTCTGCGTCAAGTGTCACCGACGAAGCGGCCTGGAAGACCATTACATCGGATGTATCGACCGACAATGTCGAAAAACGGGTGTTTCTGCATACCGGGACAAATACCATTGCGGCTGAAGTACACCAGGGCATAGAGTCGGGAGGCATTGTCCCGAATCCGGCCAATCCCCTTATCAATAGCACCGACCTTCGATTCGGATTCTGGCTAGAGGCAGTTCCGGTGACAACCACCCTTCAGCATAAAATCTTGCGGGGACCTTACCTCCAGATGGGCACTACCACCAGCATGACCATTCGCTGGAGTACGGAAGCACTCTCGAAGGGGCAGGTTCGGTACAGTACCCTGGCTACCGACCTGACTGTGGGGAATGTCAACGCGAAATTGGCTACCGAAATAGTCGCCGGATCAGACCATCAGATTAAGCTTTCCAATCTTATTCCAAACCAAAAATATTATTATATCATCGAAGCGGCCGGGCCGCCGGTAGTTCAACTGGAAGGAACGGCAACCGCATCCTCTCTTCATTATTTTTATACTGCCCCACTACCCGGTACGGCAAAGAAGACCCGTATCTGGGCACTGGGTGATTTTGGCACCAACAATGCCCGGCAGGATAGTGTCATCAACTCGTTTAAAACGTTTCTTCAACAGAAAGCCATCAATAATCTTGACTTGTGGTTGTGGATGGGCGACAACGCTTATGACTGGGGATTGCAGGGGCAGTACCAGGATAATGTATTTGATAAAACAAAAGCTCGTTACGACTGGATATTCCGACAGACTCCCTTCTATGCCACCCCCGGTAACCATGATTATCAGAACAACTATCTGGCCGGTGGGCTACGTTATGACCCGCACCCCATTCATTACTATGATGTCGTCAATAATTTCACCGAAGCGACCGACGGGGGCGGGGGCGAACCGTCGCATCGGGAAGAGTACTATTCGTTCAATTACAACAACATCCACATCGTCAGTCTGGATTCATATGGCTTCGAGAGTGGACAGGGAGCCAACATATTGACCGCCAATGGCCCACAGGTTACCTGGCTCAAGCAGGATTTGGCTAAAGCGCAGGCCGACCCGGCGATACACTGGATTATTGCCTATTGGCATCATCCACCTTACACGATGGGTTCATACGACTCCGACACGGAGCCGGAATTGGTAAATATCCGGACAAATTTTCTGCCAATTCTGGAACAATACAAGGTCGATTTGGTCATTAATGGACATAGCCATGTTTATGAGCGCTCCCGATTAATGAAGGGGCATTTCAATACGTCCAGCGGATTCAGTCTGGCCGTTCATAACCCGTTTGTGGCGGGCAATGCACAATCGTCAGGCAAATACGACGGGTCGACCAACTCCTGTTTTTACTTCAAGAATACATCGTCGACTGCTAATGAAGGGACAATTTATGTTGTTAACGGGGCAGGGGGGCGTGGAGGAGGGACTCAGCCGATGGGTAGGTGGCCTCATCCGGCGATGGAATCCAAATTTCCGGAGGGCGGGTCGATGTATCTTGAAGTCGATGGCAAACGGCTCGATGCGAAATTTATCAATGAGTTTGGCGTAATAAAAGACCAGTTTACCATCATTAAAGATAGTGACGGATTCGCCATTCCGCCTACCGATGGCACAACCCGCTCGGCCGTTTGTGAGTGTACGGATAATAAAGGCTTTACCCACTATGCCGACCAATCGGGTAACCTGTTGCTCTCCATCAAAAAATACAATAACGCTATCGGGACCGCTGGTGTAGCGCCCTTTGACCTAAAGGTGGGAGGGAGTGTTGGCGTAAAAAACATTACTAGCAACTTCCCGACGAATTACGTTCGGCCAGGCACGTATGGGTATCGAACAATGGGTACGCCATGGGCGGTATTCAACCGATACTGGACCATTAACCCAGGGACAGAACTTACGGGAAATAGTCAGGTAATCGTTCGTCAATATTATAAGGAAGATGACCTGATTACCGCCTTTAATGCATTAACCCAGGATCCTACTGATGGACCGGGAGGATTGAGCTTAAGACCGTATAAGATTAATGACCCCAACGGAGCGTATACGATTAATCCGACGGGAGGACATACGAATATTCCAACCGCTGGGGCATATAACCGACAGGGTGCCTGGATATACAGCAGGCGGGTGGATGGTACTAATGGAGCCTACCCGACCACTCACTGGTTTATGCGTGGTATATTGAGCAGTGGTGATTACGCTACTGATTATGTGGTAGGACGATTGAAAGGGGGAGGAGGAATCGGGGTGTCATCTGCTCTGAATAGTCCCAACGGTAATCGGGATCGGGCTTCGCAAATGTGGGACTACCTGGTATCCGATACCGAGCCACCAGCGGGTTGGAACACCAACCAATTTTATGATATAAGGGGTTGGGAGCGTGGCTTCTTGCCCCTTGGCTATTCGCCGAATGGGGAGGATGGAGAATTGACCCAAATTCGAAATGGATGCCCATCACCAAATGAATTTAATACCAACTGTCCTACTAAAACCATCACCACCTATTTCAGAGGATCATTGAATTATGGGGGGGCAACCTATAATTATCAGTCTTATATTCTGAATTACCGACGAAACGATGGGGTCATTATTTATATAGACGGGAAAGAAGTTCTCCCCCGCGACCCCAACATGCCATCGGGACCCATCACGCCCACTACACTCGCTACGGCTGTTGCGAATGAGTACGAATGGCGTACGGTGGTGCTTCCGGCCAGTGCTGTAACGGGTTTTTTTATGGCGGCTGAACTCCATCAGTCGTCGCCGGGGAGCAACGACTTACATTTGAATATAGAACTGATTGGTTCGCTGGATATAGCCGAAACACCCCTTGGTCTCCGTGTGGCCGCACCCGTCAGCGACGCAGAAGTTGCCGAGCTACCGACACTGTATCCGAACCCAGTTACGCAGGCTAAGGTGTTTTTCACAAAACCTCTTAATTATCAGACGCTTCGATTGACCGATATGCAGGGGAAAACCTATCGATATATGTCGCAACCCGGCGTACTCACTGAACTGGATGTGGCCACGCTACCTGCCGGTACGTATATTCTAACAAGCCAGGGTGCTGACAAACCTTCGCAGTTTAAACTTGTGAAGCAATAATGCATGTCCCATCACCTAATGACCATCACTCACTAATCGTTAATTGTATGAAGAAGCTCATAAAGACACCTGTCAAATACGGGCTGTTTGGTATACTCATCTGTTTTATTACCTGTAAGGGCCCACAGGGAGATGTTGGTCCACAGGGAGTGGCAGGGCCGACTGGTCAAACTGGTTTGCAAGGTCCACAAGGCCCTCAGGGAGTTGCCAACCTGATTACATCGGCATGGACCATGGTCAAAGCCACCGACTGGAAATCTGATAACGATCCGCAATATTTCTATATCAAGCTGGAGGATAAAAATATTACCCAGGCTGTAGTCGATAAAGGGGTCGTAATGGCCTATTACCGGAATCCGGCTCATCCGGCCGTCGTGCTCTCCATGCCTTCTGTGACCGATAAACTGAGTGTGGGGTATTTTTTTCTGGTCGATCAGGGGAAAGGGTATATGAATTTCGATCTGTCGTTTTTTATACCCCGAAAAGTGCCCATTGATTTCGATACGGAATTTCGATGGGTTATTATTCCACCCAATCCTGGGGGGCGATTAGCCGCCGTTGACTGGCAAGATTATGAAGCAGTAAAACGCGCTCTAAATCTGATCGATTAGTTTCGAAACTCAAGAGCATGAATAAGAAAAAAGCAGCTCTATTGAGCTGCTTTTGGTGTTTTTGTGATTCGGCTGGGATTCGAACCCAGGACCCATACATTAAAAGTGTATTGCTCTACCAGCTGAGCTACCGAATCGATTCCCTTTCAACAAACCGGGGTGTCGTCGTTTGGGAATGCAAAAGTAGGATTTCGTTTTTCTAAACGCAAGCAAATGGCTAAAAAAAAGTTAATCGCTGCGTTAGCTTAACCGCTTCTACGGCTTCCCGGACATCATGAACGCGTAGAATAGAGGCACCTTTGAGCAGGGCAGCTGTATTCAGTACTGTTGTACCATTTAAGGCTTTATCGGCGCTGATATTCAATGTTTTCCAGATCGTTGTTTTGCGGGATAGACCAACCAGAACCGGCTCATCGAACAGGCCGAAAGTATCTAGTTTACTCAGTAGTTCAAAATTTTGAGCAGGGGTCTTCGCAAACCCAAATCCAGGGTCCAGAATAACGTCTTTGAGGCCCAGCGCTCGTAATTCAGCCAGTCGGCCTGCCAGTTCATCGATGACTTCGGTAGTAACATCCTTATAAGTTGCCAGCGATTGCATGGTTTGGGGGGTACCCCGGATATGCATTAGAATATAGGGAATCGAGGCTGAACGACTTAACTCGGCTGCGGTGCTGAACATGTCCGTATCCAGCGTGCCGCCGGATACATCGTTGATCAGGGCTACTCCGGCAGTAACAGCCTGACGGGCAACCGAAGCCCGAAAGGTATCAATCGATATGAGCGCATCAGGAAACGCAGCCAGAATGGCATCGATAATGGGCAAAACCCGGTCAGCCTCTTCGACAGGACTGACGGCAGCCGCCCCCGGACGGGTTGAATAACCACCAATATCTAAAAAAGTAGCCCCGTCATCGAGCATTTGATGAGCCACCTCAACGGCTTTGGCAATCCCAGAATCTGTGGAAAGTCGACTGCCCGAAAAAAAAGAATCGGGCGTTGCGTTGAGTATTCCCATTACGACTGGCTGCGTCAAATCGACTAATCGACCCCGGCAGTTCAGCGTTTTTTTCGTAACTTTCGCCATGAAAATGTCATTCCTTGTTAATGATCGTCATCTTGTCAATGGCTGTCAATCCTTGTTTTTACAACAAATGACCAGTAATGACAATGAATGACCAGTATTACTTATGTCCACTACGGAAATCGAATATCGGCACGTAATTCAACGCTGCAAAGACCTGTTCCTGAAAAAAAATAAAGATTACGGTACCGCCTGGCGAATCCTGCGATTGCCGAGCATTACCGATCAGATATTTATCAAAGCCCAGCGTATCCGCACCTTGCAGGAAACGGGCGTGAGTCGGGTAGGTGAGGGGGTAGAGCCTGAATTTGTGGGCATCATCAACTACTGCGTTATGGCGCTGATTCAGTTGCAGTTAACCGATGATAAGCGGACGGACATTCCGACCGATGAGCTCGAAACGCTGTACGACGCACAAATTGGCCGGGTTATTGATCTGCTTTTTGCCAAAAATCATGACTACGGTGAAGCCTGGCGCGACATGCGGGTCAGTTCCATGACCGATATTATCCTGATGAAGTTGCTCCGAACCAAGCAAATTGAAGATAATCAGGGCAATACACTCGTGTCGGAAGGCGTTGATGCGAATTATATGGATATGATCAACTACGCCGTTTTTTGTTTGATTAAACTAACTTAAGAATGCATAATGGACAATGTAAAATGAATAATGACTCAGTGGCATAATCCATTATTCACTTTACATTGTCCATTATGCATTAAAATATATGAATCCAGCTACGACCCAGCCTAAACTGAAAACCGGTACACCGCCGATGTTGATTGCCGCCCGTATTGCCCGAATTCTGGTCGGCATTGTTTTTATATTCTCAGGCTTAATTAAACTGAACGATCCGGTTGGAACGCAGATCAAGTTTGAAGAATATTTTGAGGTATTCGCTCAGGACGTGCCCTTCCTGCACGATTTCTTCATGGGACTGGTTCCCTTTACACTCGTCATGTCGGTGCTGTTCTGTGCAGCCGAGGTAATTTTGGGGGTCGCCCTGCTAGCTTCCTACAAGCCTAAGGTGACGGTCTGGCTGCTGTTTTTCCTGATTGTTTTCTTTACGTTCCTGACGTTTTATTCGGCTTATTTTAACCGGGTTACCGACTGTGGATGCTTTGGTGATGCCATCAAACTGAAACCCTGGACATCATTCGGGAAAGATGTAGTACTGAGTGTTCTTATCCTGTTTATTATGGGTCACCGAAATCGGCTGCGCTCTCGTAATACGGGCTGGCTGGTCGCGCTAACAACGGTATTTACACTCGGACTGGGTATTTATGCCGTTCAGTTCCTGCCCCCCATCGATATGCTGCCGTATGCTGTCGGTAAAAGCATTCCCGACCAAATGAAGCCGTCGGAACCCTTGCGGTATAAGTACCTGATGGAGAAAAATGGCGACGTCACGGAGTTTGAAAAATACCCGACCGATCCGAGTTATAAATTCAAGGAAATGGTGCTGGTCAATGAAAATGCCAAGCCAAAGATTACCGATTATCGCGTTTGGAATGACGAAAGTGATTTTACGCAGCAGACATTCGAAGGTGAAAAACTTTTCATCATCATTAAGAATACAAAAGATATTGATGCCGGAAGCTTGCCTGCCATCCGGGCGCTCGTGGAAGGCATACAGGGATCGTCCATTTCTCCGTTCATCCTCACCTCGACTAGTGACGATGAAATTAAAGCCTTTCGGAAAGAATTTCAGTTAGAAAATGTACCGTATTACAAGGCCGATGCGACGGTCCTGAAAACTATCATGCGCTCCAATCCGGGCACCTGGCTCCTGAAAAATGGGGTGGTCCGGGGTAAATGGCATTTTAACTCAACGCCCGACGCGGCTAAAGTAATTTCTTTAAGTAAATAGGAGTTAGGAGCGAGGAGTGAGAATGGCTGACGCGTACTCTTTTACTTGCGCTAGCGATTCTCACTCCTCGCTCCTCGCTCCTCGCTCCTGACCTTGAAAAACATCTTCCTGATTGGCATGCCGTCGTCTGGCAAGAGTACGCTGGGGAAACGCATTGCCGATGCCCTCCATTACCAATTTGTGGATACTGATAAGGTAATCGTTCGCGAAGAAGGGCGATCTATTGCCGATATTTTTGCTCAATCCGGTGAAGCGTATTTCCGGGAAATTGAGCGACGGGTTTTACACGCGATTCGTCCGGGAAGAAGTAAAGTGGTCTCCACAGGTGGAGGTATGCCCTGCTTTCACAACAATATGGCCTATATCAACGCGACCGGTATATCGGTCTTTCTGGATGTGCCCGTGGATATTCTGATTAGTCGGATCAGGGCGCATGCGCAGGAAGACCGGCCATTGAATAACCCCAGTAATCCTGAACTGCCGCTCATTCTACAACAGCGCTACGAAACCCGGCTTCCCATTTACAGTCAGGCTAATATTATCATCACGGGCGAAACAACCGAAGAGGAAGTGCTGCGACGGCTGGGGGAATGGCTTTAGCTTATTGCGGGTACTGGCAATCAAAGCTGCTGACAATACGAACAGATTAATGGGAAGCAGGAGTAAGCCTGGGGATCAACATGGGTACTCGCTGTTGGTATTGCTTATAGGTGTTACCGAAATGAGCAATTAGCTTTTTTTCTTCAAAGTAAATCCCGATCCGAATATAGAGGGTAGCAACTAGCACAAGTAGTGAACAGGACCAGGTTGGTTCCCTAATCCAAATTCCCAACAGCGTCAAAATTATGCCTGTATAAAGGGGATGCCGCACATAGTGAAGCAATCCATTCTGACGTAACTCTTGCTTACCCATCTGGCTGGTGGTTATCGGCCAGCCAATGAATTCAGCCAGATCATACCCCCATAACGCAACAATCATTGCTATTAGGCCAAGGCCGAATACTACTGTACCGGTTAGCGATGAACCGTGCCAGTTGCTGACATAGTCAACTGGTGCCATATGGTGAGCCCAGAGTACCGGTAAGAATGTAAGAACGGCAATTCCATTGTATAGAAGTCGGTAATATCGGTTGAAAGTACCTAAGTGGCTGGTAGCCAACCGCTTCATCCATAGGCTGGCTGTTAAACTGTGTATACCTCCGAAAGTAAGCCAGCTAATCAGAATAATTACGTAACCCATAGTCGAATGGGAAGGTTTATTGTCGAAAATTGATATTCGTCATCATGTAGTATCACTTTTGGGTTAATGGTATATTTTTTACCAATTTTAGAGGAAAATTGCTGAGTATGCGTCTCTTCGTTATTTGTCAAATTTTCTTTTTAGTTATTCATTCGAATTGGTTAAAGGCTCAATCGAAAGGCTGGCAGGAGTTGACGATTTCGAATGGGCTGTCGCAAGGGATGGTTTTTGATCTGAAACAGGATCAGAAAGGGTTTATCTGGATAGCCACCAAAGATGGTCTGAACCGGTACGATGGGTATAATTTCAAGGTGTTTACCCATGATCCCTATGATGAATTTAGCATTTCCGACAACGCCTGCTCCGCTTTATTGATTGATCGGCAGCATCGGCTCTGGATCGGTACGCTGAATAAAGGAATTAATCTGTACGACGACCGGACCCAGCGGTTTTACCATGTCGCGATTCGGGATCAGACGATGGCTAGCGGAGCCAATTACGAAATCAGAAGCTTGATCGAAGATCCAGAGGGGAATATTTGGGTGGGTACCAATGTAGGGAAACCGTTTAAAGTTATAATACCGATTTCGCTTCGGCAGCATTATCCGGAACGGGCCGATTTTACGAATCAGGTTCAGGTACTATCGTTGCCCGTCTCCAGTGATCAGACGAATCATCCCAATCTCTCCTTCAGTTTTAAACCGACGGGCGAAGCCCTTACGGCACTCGATAATGGTATTTACACTTTCAACTGGAAGATACCAGATTCACTCACCCGATTACCACTTTTTATAGGAAAAACACCCGCTATTTTTGATTTGTATGAGGATACTAAGCAGGGTTTTCTATTTGTCAGTACGCAGCGTCAGATTGACTGTTGGTATAAAGGCATTCGAAAAACGATTAGGCTTCAGGCTACTGATGTTACAGGGTTGCAGATCAAGCCTATCGATAAAAACTTACTGGCTGTTATAACCCTTAGTCACCTTTGGTTGCTGTCGCCAACTGAGCTGTTTCGTAAAGATGAGTTGGCCCTACAGGATGCATTTATGACGTTCCCGCCGAATTTGTATGCGGTTACTCAAGTCCTAAAAGATAAAACCGGCAACATCTGGGTAGGTACCAGTGGGTATGGTATTCGTAAGTTTAACCCACGAGTGAACCAGTTTCATTCGTACCTGCCCCGCACGTCATTGTCCTACCTCTATGTCGATCGTGAGGGACGAACCTATGCCCGTTATCAGTATGCGTATGGGTTAGTGGATCGTACATCAAACCAGTTAGTCCCCTTTCTGGACCCAAAGCTTCCCGAGGCCGATCGTCGACAGCGCTATTTTATGCAGGACCGACAGGGGTTTTTCTGGGTATCGAATACAAATTTTCAGACTCATGAAGAGCATCTGTTCAAGTTTTCCAATACCTGGCAACTGCTCAAAAAATACCCAATTCCGACCGATGTTGATTTTGGATTATGGGGCAATCATACCCTGGAAGACCCCTCTGGCTTGTTATGGATCGGGGCTATGAATGGAAAATTGCTTCGGTTCGACCCGAAGACCGAAACGTTTCAGACATTTCGGTATTTATCGAAAAGTAGCCCCGAAACCGAAACCTATGCGCTGTTGCGAGAACCCGATGGAACCTACTGGGTTGGTACGCAGCAGGGGCTAGTCAAGGCTGAGCATCTTCCCGATAAACCAACGTATACGCATTACCGGAACTCCATTACGGATCGGCAAAGTCTGAGCAATGATTTTGTACTGAGTCTGGCTAATGACCCATATGAGCCTGGTCGGTATCTGTGGATTGGTACCAAGGGAGGGGGATTGGAACGTCTCGATAAACAGACGGGGCAATTCAGACACTTTACTGAAAAAGATGGGCTACCAAATAAAGTAGTGTACAGCCTGATAACCGATAATTCCGGCAATTTTTGGCTGAGTACGAATAGGGGACTGTCGCAATTCAATCCCCGTACCGGTCATTTTCGGAACTATACGCAGGCCGACGGACTACAGGATGATGAGTTTAATACCGGTTCGTTTTTTAAGTCAACTTCGGGTGAATTATTGTTTGGTGGGGTTAACGGCCTGAGTACGTTTCGCCCGTCAGAGTTATTGACAGAAAGCCAGAAAGCACCAACCGTGACGATTCTTGGGCTACGAATCAATAATAAACCTGTGGAGGTCGGCAATACGGATAATCTCCTTGAACAGAGCATTGACTACACCAATCAGCTTGATTTACGATACGATCAAAATCTGCTAACGTTTGAATTTGGGGTGCTTGATTATACCAATTCGGCCAACAATCGGTATCGTTACCGACTCCAGGGTATCGACGACGATTGGGTGGAAGCGGGTACCAATCGATTTGCCAATTATGCGCAGCTACCATCCGGGAATTACCAATTGCAAATGATGGGTTCGGTTGATGGAGAACATTGGAGTAAGCCACTGGAACTACAGATTCGTATTCACCCACCAGTTTACCGTACCTGGTGGGCTTCCCTGTTTTATTTGATCGTAATTGCGTTGATAATCTGGCGGTTGAATCGTTTGCAGACACAGCGGCTCCTGCTTCAGCAGCAGGTTGCGTTTGAACAGAAAGAAGCCGGTCGATTAGCGGAACTAGACTCGTTGAAAACGCGCTTCTTTACCAATATTTCCCATGAATTTCGGACGCCCCTGACCTTATTGCTGGGACCAATCAATGATCTTCGGCAACAACATCCTGGTGAAATGCTGTACCAGATCATGTATCGAAATGCGAACCGGCTGCAATCGCTAATTGGCCAATTGCTCGAACTGGCCAAACTGGATGCCGGAGAACTACAATTGGATAAACAACCGGGTAACCTGGTCAATGACATTCGGATATGGATAGCCTCGTTTGAGTCGCTGGCACAAAGCCGGGGAATTACATTGACATTGACCCAAAATCGACCGCAGCAGTGGAGGCTGTACGATGGTGATAAACTTGAAAAAATTGTAACCAACCTGATTTCAAATGCCCTGAAGTTTACGCCTGCCGGTGGGCGTGTGCAGGTCGATGTTCTTTATCACGATGCAAAACCGGGAGTGACGATTTCGGTACGTGATACGGGAGTGGGCATTGCTCCCGACCAGGTCAGACATATTTTCGATCGGTTCTATCAGGCCGACGATAGCCAACTACGTAGGTATGAAGGCACTGGTATTGGACTCGCGCTAGTTAAAGAACTGGTTTCCGCCATGAAGGGGCAAATACGGGTCGAGAGCCAACCCGGTCTGGGAACAACCTTTGTCCTTGACCTGACTTTGGAACCGGCAGAGGCTCCTGCTCAATTCAGTCCGAGATCAATTGAACGAGATAGTCCTGAAGCTACCGTTCAGGAAGCAGTTTTACAGACAATCCCGTTGAACACTGATCTTGACTCACCATCTGGTAAGACCGTTTTAATTGTCGAGGATAACGATGACCTACGGATTTATATCCGGCATGTACTGGAGCCAATCTATACCATTATCGAAGCGGTTGATGGACAGGATGGCTTAATTCGAGCCGTCGAAACTCTACCCGATCTGGTTATCTGCGATTTGATGATGCCCCGGCTGGATGGATTTGGCTTCTGTCGGCAACTCAAAACCCTGGAAGCGACCAGCCATATACCGGTGGTGATGCTCACCGCTAAAGCCGACATGGATAGCCGAATCGAAGGGCTGACGATTGGGGCCGATGATTACCTGACCAAGCCCTTCGACCGGCAGGAGTTACTGCTTCGGGTACGGAATCTGCTTCTGCAACGGGAACGCTTGTTCGAATGGTTTACGCATAATCAGACGCAACAGGGGCCTATGCGAGTGGCCCCGCCAGCCCTTACAGCCGAACAGAAATTTCTGGATCGATTGTCGGAAAAAGTACTAAAGCATATCGATGACCCTGATTTTAGCGTTGAAGCGTTGGCCGAAGCGGTCAACCTGAGTCGGGTACAATTGCACCGAAAATTAAAGGCACTCACCAATACGACGGCCACTAGTTTCATCCGCGATATTCGGCTGGCTCAGGCAGCCACGTTACTTGCCACTCAAACTGACAGTGTGACGCAGGTAGCTTACGCAGTAGGCTTCGATAACCTGTCTTATTTCGCCAAAGTCTTTCAGGAGAAATACGGTGTACTTCCCTCGCAGTACAGTAAACAGCCGCAGCCAGAGTCGTAAAATAAGAACCGCGTCTAGCTTTACCATGTCTGTCTGAAGACGGCCCATTTTGATCCAATTAATGCAAAAGCCTGGAAATCCGGGCTTTTTTCATTGGATGAAACATGAGTGGTATTGGATGTAACGACAGTGTTAGCACGACTACCCATTGGTTATAATTTTTGTATCGGATCTAGTGCGACTAGAGAATTTATGATTTCGACACAGGCCAGATACCTCAACCTCTAAACCAGGTAGCTAATCAATCTTTATGAATCGAACCATTTACGTCATTTACTTCATTTTTTTTGTCTTTACCGGGACGTTAACCAGCGCTCAAACTACGTTTACCGTCATCAACACCAATGACAGTGGTACGGGGAGCTTGCGGCAGGCCATGCTGAATGTTATGGGCTCGAGTAGTGCTGGTCCCTTTACCATTACCGCTAGTGCTATAAGTGGCACAATAAACCTGTCAAGTTCCTTGCCCGACATCACGAAGGATATTGCTTTTATCGGGCCGGGAGCCAGCAGCCTCACCGTGCGTCGGAACTCTGGCGGGAACTACCGAATTTTTAACATACCTTACCCTAGTGATGCTATAGCGACCGTTAGTTTCGATGGGTTTACTATTGCCGATAGCTTTGCAGACCAGGATAATGGCGGTGCAATAGAAAATTGGGGCCTTTTGACGTTATCCAACTGTGTTTTTCGAAACAATGAGGCCACCTATGAAGGTGGTGCAATTCGCAATCTGAGTAGTCTGACGGTTAATAATTGCCTTTTTGACGGAAATAAGGCCGGATCCTTTGGAGGAGGTTTATCAAACGGTGGCTCATCCTGCAGTATTACGAATACCACATTCACGAGTAATACGGCTAATCAGGGTGGTGGAATGACCTTGCTGGGTGATAATGCTATCATTACCAATTCACTGTTTACTGGTAATTACGCTAGTTTTAGTGCGGGAGGCATATGGGTAAATGGTAGTAGTATAACGATTAGTAATTGCACGATTAGCAGCAATACTGCCGGTGTTGGGGGTGGGATTAACTCTAGTGTAGGTACCCATACGATTATTAATTCAACCATCACCCGAAACATTGCTCAGGGTACGGCTGGATTACGTATAATAAATGGCGCGCATCCAACGATTATCAACTGCATTGTAGCTGGAAACACATCAGACAATGCGGACTATAATAATATTGAGAGTACGTTGGGCAGTGGCTCCACAAACAACATAATTGGACCCGGTAATACAGGTGGTCTAACCAATGGGGTTAATGGTAATCAACTGGGTGTTGATCCATTGTTATCGGTGCTGGGAAATTATGGTGGTTCCCGTCAAACGCATGCCTTATTACCGGGTAGTCCTGCCATTAACGCGGGCACAGCCAGTGGAGCGCCTACTACAGATGATCGGGGCATTAGTCGAGTAGGTGTTACCGACATAGGTTCGTTCGAGTCAAGAGGTTTTAGCATGGCTCGCACCAGTGGCAACAGTCAGAGTGCCGTTGTGAATACCGTTTTTGCCAACCCGTTGGTCGTAACGCTCAGCAGTAGCTTCAGCGAGCCGGTGGATGGAGGGGTGGTGACCTTTACAGGGCCTAACTCGGGTGCTGCTATTAATCCTGTTTCGGTGACAGCGAGTATTGCTAATACTACAGCTTCGGCTTCGGTGACGGCCAATGCAACAGTAGGTGGGCCTTACTCTGTGGTCGCTTCGGCTAATGGAGCTAGTCCAAACCGGACATTCGCGCTGACCAATTTGATCGGTCCTCCTACTATTGCCGGTTTTGCAGCCATAGACAATACTGTCTGTATAGGTAGCCCGATAACCTTCACAGCTACCGTAGGTAACGTAACCGGCAATTATGACTTTACCGTTACAAATGGGAACAGCACCACCACGGGCAATACGTCCAGTACAGCGTTTAGTCAAAATTTGACAGCAACTGGTTCGAGTGTTCAATCCTTCACCCTGATTGTGATTGATAATAGCCAGTCGGCAAGAGCCACCACCAGCGTGACCATCAACTCCTTACCTACAGCTACTATTCAAGCCCCTGCCAGTACAACCCTGACCTGTACTACGACCAGCCTGGCACTGACGGCTACAGGAGGAGGCACTTACCGCTGGAACGACAACTCTACCAGTGCCATTCGCACAGTGAGTGCCCCAGGTACCTACTCGGTAACCGTTACGGGAGCTAATGGCTGTACGGCTACAACGAATTCAACCATTTATAGCAGTACAGCAGTCGTAAGTGTTACTAACCCACTAATCACTACAGCTTTAGTTGGCACAGCTTTTAGTCAATTCTTCACTGCCAGCAGTGGAACAGCTCCGCTTAGTTTTAGTATCGAAAGTGGTAGCCTGCCATCCAGCTTAACTCTGTCCACCACAGGCATCTTGTCGGGTACGCCAACTCAAAACGGTACTATTTCCATCACGGTACGCGTTACGGACGCCAATGGCTGTTCGGGAGTAGGATCGACATATATTCTGCAGGTTAGAGCAACAGCTACCGTAACTACAACCGTACCCGGTAGCATACTGGAGACTAGCGCTACACTGGGCGGCAGCGTTACCGCTGATGGTGGCTCCTCCGTCACCGAGCGGGGGGTGGTCTATATAACTGGTAATGGCACACCAACTACCAGTGACACCAAAGTGACCATGGGATCGGGAACGGGCAACTACTCCCAGACCGTAAGCAACCTGGTGAGCGGAACTACCTACTCCGTACGCGCCTACGCCATCAACGGAGTGGGCACTAGCTATGGAGCCGTGCAGAGTTTTACAACCACCAGTGCTCCTCCAGCCCCCGTTGTGCTGACACCTACTAATGGCAGTCAACTAAGCAACAATAGGCCCACCTATAGCGGAACCGCCACTCCGGTAAGTAGTGTTACGGTATTCGTTGATGATGGCTATGCTGGTGACATTACAGCAGATGCCAGTGGTAACTGGAGCTTTACCCCGTCGGTGTCACTGCCCGATGGTACACACAGGGTATTTGCGCGGGCTATGCTCAATAGTCTGACCAGCCCCAATAGCAACACCAACACGTTTTCGATTGATACGACTCCTCCGGCGGCACCTTTTATTTCTGGACCCGCCAATGGGACAACAACCAACGATAATACACCTACCTATGCCGGTACAGCCGAACCGTCCAGTACTGTAACGGTACGGGTCGATGGTTCAGTGATTGGCACTCCTTCGGCCGATGCGTCTGGCAACTGGAATTTTACCCCTTCTGCTCCGCTGGCAGATGGCTCGCACAACGTTAGAGCCACTGCAACCGACCAGGTTGGGAACACTGGGCCTGCTAGCAGCACTATCACATTTACCATCGACACCACTTCGCCTACGGTTAGCATCACCAGCACTGCCCCGAACCCTACCAGCACTAGTCCCATTCCGCTAACCATCACCTTCTCGGAATCGGTAACAGGCTTTTTGGCTGGCGACATTACCGTTACGAACGGTACAGTAAGTGACTTTGCAGGGGCTGGCTCAAGTTACACCGTAAACCTAGTTCCTGGCTCAGCAGGTACGGTTTCGGTCAGTGTGGGACCCGGTGTCGCTCAGGATCTTGGGGGCAACGGTAACAGCCCGTCGAGTCCGTTTTCAATTCAATTTACCCCAACAATCACGATTAGCGATTTCACGGCTAATCCTGATCCGGTTTGTGTCGGCAATCAGGTTACCTTTACGGCCAATCTGGGCAACCTGACCGGTTCCTATACCTATACGCTTACCAATGGCACGAGTACAACCACCGGAGCCAGTAGTAATACAAGCTTTAGTCAACTGATCACGACGACCGCATCTGGTAGCCAGGCCTTTTCGCTCACAGTAAGCAATAATGGTCAACTGGCCACTGAGACGTATGATTTAACGGTCAGCGACCTGCCTGCTGTAACACTCACGGCCAGCCATGAAGGAGTGCTCACCTGTGGCCAAACTAGTTTGACCTTAACGGCAACGGGCGGTGATGATTATGTGTTTAGTGGCCCCGGCATTCTTAATCAGGACTCCGAAAACGGCATTGCCGTAGTCAATGCACCCGGTACTTATTCGGTAACGGTGACTAATACAGAAACGGGTTGCTTTAGTACGACCACCACTACCATCACCAGCAACACGGCCTCTCCATCAGTTTCTATTCTTCTACCAGCCAGTTCAACCCTTACCTGTACCACCACCAGTATCAGCCTGACAGCGACTGGGGGTGGTACTTATCATTGGGAGGACAATTCGGGGAATGCCGTACGTACCGTCAGCAATGCCGGAACCTACTCGGTGACGGTAACGGGTACCAATGGCTGTACGGCTACAGCGAGTACTAATATTGGTCAGAGTACGACAATTGCAGGTTTCTCGGTAACGGGTTCGGCGACGGCCTGTACCGGTGGACAAGTGACACTCACCGCATCCGGTTGTTCGGGCGGTACCATAGCCTGGCCGGGCAGCATTACCGGTGCAGTCTTTTCAACAACCATCAGTGGCCAATACACCGCTACCTGTACGATCGGAAGCTGTTCGGCTACGGCTAGTGGCACAGCCACGGTTGGCAATGCGTTTACGGTGACCACGCCAAGTATTTCAACGGCCCTGGCGGGGGTTCACATGGTAAACACCTTAGACTGGTCGGCCTCGGGCGGTTCAAGTCCCTACAGCTTCAGTTTCAGTACGCTTCCCTCGGGCCTGAGCGTGGTCACTGCGAGCGCGGGCTTTCGCTCTATTGGGGGTACGCCTACCCAGGCAGGCACTTACCCCATCAGTCTGACGGTGACCGATAATCTGGGTTGTGCCCAGGAGGCATCGCCCTATAGCCTAACAGTCAACTGTCCCACGTTTACCTTGACCACGCCGAGTATCTCGACGGCCTTGGCTGGCGTTCACATGGTAAACACCTTAGACTGGTCAGCCTCAGGCGGCACAAGTCCCTACTCGTTCACGTTCAGCAGTCTTCCCTCGGGCTTGAGCGTGGTCACTGCGAGCGCGGCCTTCCGCTCCATTGGGGGGACACCTACTCAGGCGGGTAGCTTTCCCATTAGCCTGACGGTAACCGATAAACTGGGCTGTGCCCAGGAGGCATCGCCCTATAGCCTGACTGTCAACTGTCCAACGTTTACTCTGACCACGCCTAGTATTTCGACGGCCTTGGTGGGCGTTCACATGGTAAACACCTTAGACTGGTCAGCCTCAGGTGGCACAAGTCCCTACTCGTTCACGTTCAGTAGTTTGCCTGCTGGTCTAAGTGTGGTCACTGCGAGCTCGGCCTTCCGCTCTATTGGGGGGACACCTACCCAGGCAGGCACATACCCCATCAGTCTGACGGTGACCGATAATCTGGGTTGCTCGCAAGTGGCTGCTCCTTTTAGTCTGACGGTCAACTGCTCCACCTTAACAACGGGTCTTACCCCAACGCCCAGCGCGACCTTAACCTGTGCCCAAACCAGTTTGACACTAACGGCCAGTGGCGGTTCTACATACGCCTTTGCTGGCCCCGGTATTGTTAGCCAGAACGCTACGGCGGGGACGGCCGTGGTAAATACCGCGGGGACTTATTCGGTGACCGTTACCAATAGTGTGGGTTGCTCAGCCATAACCACCACCACCATCAGCAGCAATACGGTGTTGAGTCTAGCGACCGGTGCATCGCTGCCCATGGCTAATGTGGGGGTGGTGGTGAGCCTGACGGCTTCTGGAGCGACTAGCTACCAATGGACGGCCCCATCAACGGCTCCGCTGACAACGCCCGCTACTGGATCGGCCGTCTCGGTCAGTCTGACTACGGCCGGAGTGCAGACCTTTACGGTGGTGGCTACGGCAGGTGTTTGCAGCCAGAGTGCGCTAGTGAGCGTAACAGCCTTGGCTGGCCCTGACCTATCGGCCATCATGAGCCTGCCCGATGGTAACTTCACCGCAGGAGAGAACAAAGGGTTACTGGTTCAGTTGCAGGAGGTGAACGGAGCCGTTTCCAGTGGATCAATTATCATTACTATTACTGTACCTACCGGCTACAGCATCAGTTTCGATAACACACTGACGAGCATTAATGTATCCGGTGGAACTACAAATCCGGTGGCGGTGCAGAATAGCAAGTGGCATGTGAGCAATACGGTGGCCGGTCAGCAATTAAGTCTGGCCATCAACAGTGGCGAGTCGGTAGGGGCAAATAGTACCCTGAATTTGGGCTTCACCATCACCCGAACCACGGCCAATCCCGGTAGTACATCCAACATCACCATCAACGTGGCGGATGATGGGGGAGGAACCTACGATGTGAATCGACTCAACAACATTTACGCCCGCATCATAAATGGATTATAAAAAGTAGCGGGGTGTAAGGTGCAGGGTGCAAGGAGTAAGTTTGGCTCATAAGCTTTTTCTCTCCCTGCACCTTGCACCCCGCTCTTTGCTACTTTAAAAAAACACGCCCATCGACAGCATCAGATTTGTGTACCGATTGTTGGTGGCAACGGTTGGGGTGTCCGAACTGTTGGGTAATTCAAAGGGGGAATAACCTGATTTATAGGTCAGATATGAACCCGACAGATCAGCAAAGAAGCGATCATTACGAACGCCAAGACCTGCTGATAATAATAGTTTCGAGCGGTCAGCTTTAGCTACCCGATCCAGATCAATTTTATACGCAGTTGGTAAGTAGCCCACACCGGCCCGTACGCGTAAGATACCCGCCCGAATTTCGGCACCGGCCCGCACGTTGATCACATTCTGGTAGGTGTCTTGCACGAATCGCTTCACATCATTCTTAAAATCGTTGTTGTCCTGCTGATTCGTGAATGCAGACGTACGGACCCGCATCCCCTGGTAATTGACATATTCAGCCGTAGCCGTCAGGAAACCAATTTTACCATTGCCCAGGAAGTAGGTGGCACCGCCCGAAGCCCGTAGGGGGGTCTGTAAGGAATAGGTAAAATCATTCGATGGATCAACGACATCAACATAATTCGTTGTCAACACCAGTTTCGGATCTTTGGAAACCGCCGACAGGGTTTGGCCAAAGGTTTCGTTTGCACTGCTGAATGTTGGCGAGATGACCGTACCACCTACCTGAAATTGAGGGACGATTTTGTAAATAAATCCGAGTGATGCATTGATGCCGCTTCCCTTTACATCGAGCCGATTGGTTTGGCCATAGTTGTTAAATACCTTCCCATTGACGGGCGTTTCCAGAAAAGCCACTTCGGAAGAGTACCGAAGGTGCGTCAGGGCCAGCGAGCCACCGATGTAAAACTTGTCGTCCAGGTTACCAGCATACGAGAATGTCCACTGTGAATTGGTCCCCGAACGGCTAATCGTTGATCGCTGGTCTTTCTGGACCGTTGCATCATACCGCGTGTAGGGAGGGCCAGAGCCATTTGTGCCAAGATCGGTTGGATTGATCAGGTATAATCCATAGGCAGCCGCTTCCCGGAAATCAGCCTGTTTGCTGTTTGGGAAAAAAGAGTCGCTTAATTCTTTTTCGCTGTACGCTGCCGAGTTGGCGGCATTGATGTACGTTTGGGCGATGGATGAATTGGGATTGTTGTTTAGGCCATGCGCATCGACATAATCAAAGAAATTAACATTCTGCGAATAACTTATGCCAAAGGCAGTTCGGCGCCAGCGACGGCTACCATTGCTGCTTCCCGGCAAAACCAACCCAAACTGACCAATACTGACTTTACCGCTACTGCTATTGGTCTGCGATCCCAAAAACGTATTCTGGTTATTGGCCGACGTAAACATCGGGCTGATACTCAGCTCAGAACGGTTGTAAAATGCTAACCCTGCCGGATTGCCAGATAGATTACTGGCATCGCCACCCAGAGCGGCATGATTTCCACCAATACCCCGAAACCGGGCGGTGCCATTCTGACTGAAATCGGAGTACCGAAATGCATCATCGGCATAGTCAAAGGCCGCGCCCTGACTAAAGGCCAGGTGCGAGAGTAGCCCTAGAGCTACTGTAAGATAAAACGGTTTATTCATGTTCGTAAAGCTTTATAAAGCGGTTGGTGGAGCATATTGTATATATACGTATTAGAACACCATAACGTATAAACGTTTAATCGAAGTAAAAATAGTTTGAGGTTGTTGGTTAACCTTCAAAGCCCCAACATAATTAAAACGAAAATCCCCGCTAATTGTCCTAACTAGCGGGGATTTTTTATTATAATTTAAGCAAGACTGTTAGCGTGGGCCACGGCCACCGGAATGTCCACCACCTCCCGAGAAGCCGCCACCGCCACCTCCGCCACTAGGCGCGCTGTAGCTCGGTGTGCTAAAGCTGCGGCTTGGTGCACTATTGAAGCTTGGCTGGTTATGGCTTGGCTGGCTAAAGCTGGGCTGCGACTGTTGATAGCTGCCTCGGCTTGGCTGGCTGAAGTTGGGTTGACTATAGCTTTGACTCTGGTTTTGATAGCTATTGCGATTATTCCCTCCTGTAAAGTTGCCGCCCGATGGCGTATAGCTTCCCCGGCTGCTTTCACGTGGTCGAGAATAGTACTCCGAATTTCCCGAATTGCTATTGTACGAAGGAGCGGCTGAGTTGGCACTTACCCGACCATTGCTGCTGGCGCTATTATCGTAGTAATAGTTACCCCGGCTGCTGCCGTTGCTTGGACGAGCATAGTAGCCATCGCCACGAGTCGTGTTGGTCGCTGCAGCCCGACCACCATTCGGATTGTAGGTACGAGCCGAATTGTCGAAGGCAGAGGAATACCGACCTGATGACCGTTCGAAAGTCCGGTTATAGGTCCGGTTACGATAAGGGTCAGCACCTGTTACGTAGACATTGTTTACGTAGACAGGATTATAGAAGCCGCCCATTCCGTAATAGGATGAATAGAACGGGCTATAGTAGCCGCCCATGCCATAGGCATACGAACTGTAGAACGGATCGTAGTAGCTACCGTAGCCGAATGGCGAATTGAAGGGGCTATACGCATATGGGCTGTAGAACGGACTGCCAAAGCCAAAACTGAATCCGGGATAGCCGTAACCAAAGGCTCCCATGCCTAATCCTAAACCCAGACCCGAATAGAAGCCGGTGTTGTTGAAGCCCCAGCGATTCCAGCTATAAGCCGAAGTCGTAGCCGCATTATACCCATTCACAAAGCCTGAATTGTAGGCATTGGTACCTTCATCGTTCCAGCCTGGATCGGGTGAAAGACCACGATTTAACTTACGGGCGCTCAGCTCGGTGTAATAGTCGTCGGTGTTGGAATTGGCCCCCTGCTGTTCGTCGTTGTAATCAGGGTTAGCGTTGCGGTTCAATCGTTGTTGACGTTGTGAGCGGCTGTAGGGCTGTGCACTGTAATCGTCAGCTTGTCGGTTGCTGGCGTAGACTGGTGAACTGTTGCCAGCACTACCATACAGATCGTCTACGTCACTGGCGTTCTGGGCCGTTTGCCGACTGGAAGTACAACTCCAGATGCTCAGCAGCGCAGCCAACGTCAGATAAGAATATAGTCGTGGCGTTTTCATTTGGCAAGGGAATTAAACGTATAAAAGCTCATGCTTACTACCATTTCAACACTATAACACAGGATTGACTGGTTTAATTACAAAAATAGAGCAAAAACTTATCTTTGCAACTTCTTACGTATTAGACTCCGAATAGTTAACTAAGGTTTAATTTGTTTCTAAAATTAGTTTGAAGTTCGTCGCTTGATTAGTGGCATTGGCTGATGAGCAGACAGTTACTGCACAGCTCACCTTTGTGGTTTGCCAACGTCAATCTTCAATCAGCGAACTTCGAGCGTCAATTCTATGGCTAAAGCGATTCCGTCCCGTAGTGAAAACTACTCCGAGTGGTACAACGAATTAATTAAAAAAGCCGATCTGGCCGAAAATTCGGCGGTTCGAGGCTGTATGGTTATAAAGCCATATGGTTATTCTATCTGGGAAAAAATGCAGCGGGCTCTGGACGATATGTTCAAGGAAACGGGCCATAGCAACGCCTACTTCCCCTTATTTATTCCCAAATCGTACCTCAGCAAAGAGGCTTCCCACGTTGAGGGCTTTGCCAAAGAATGTGCCGTTGTAACGCACTACCGGCTGAAAAATGCCGAAGATGGGTCGGGTGTGATTGTGGACCCGGAAGCTAAGCTGGAAGAAGAACTTATTGTACGGCCAACGTCGGAAACGGTCATCTGGAGTACGTATAAAAACTGGATTCAGTCGTACCGCGATCTGCCGCTGCTCATCAACCAATGGGCCAACGTGGTTCGATGGGAAATGCGGACACGAATCTTTCTTCGAACGGCTGAATTCCTCTGGCAGGAGGGGCACACGGCCCACGCAACCGCCCAGGAAGCTCAGGATGAAACCCGGCAAATGCTCGAGGTGTATGCCCGATTCGCCGAAGAATGGATGGCCGTGCCGGTCATTAAAGGGGCTAAAACACCCAATGAACGCTTCGCCGGGGCCGAAGATACCCTTTGTATTGAAGCGATGATGCAGGATGGTAAAGCCCTACAGGCCGGTACCTCACACTTCCTCGGGCAAAATTTTGCTAAAGCGTTCGATGTGCAGTTTCTGAACAAACAGAATCAATTGGACTATGTATGGGGAACATCCTGGGGGGTATCGACCCGGCTGATGGGCGCACTCATCATGGCCCACTCCGACGATGACGGTCTGGTATTACCGCCCAAACTGGCACCTATTCAGGTTGTCATCGTTCCGATTTACCGGACGGAAGAACAGCTTGAACAAATTTCGGCTAAAATTAAACCGTTACTTCAGGAGCTTCGGAAAGCCGGTATTTCGGTCAAATACGACGATTCGGACGCGAACAAGCCGGGTTGGAAATTTGCGGAATACGAACTCCGTGGCGTACCGGTTCGATTGGCAATGGGTGGCCGTGATCTGGAAAATGGAACGGTTGAAATTGCCCGCCGTGACCTGAAAACAAAGGAAACGGTCCCGTTCGAGGGGCTGACCGAGCGCATTCAAGCCTTACTGGAAGATATTCAACAATCAATTTACAACAAGGCAAAAGCATTCAGGGAAACGCATACCTTTAAAGTCGATACGTTTGAGGAATTTCAGGCGCAGATAGAGAATGGATTCCTGCTGGCGCATTGGGATGGGACATCCGAGACTGAAGAAGCCATCAAAGAAGCCACGAAAGCCACTATACGTTGTATCCCATTCGATCAGCAATCGGAAGAGGGCGTTTGCGTTTATTCCGGAAAACCCTCAAAAGGGCGGGTCGTATTTGCCAGAGCGTATTAATGACGTATACGATCAACGAATCAATTTTAGCAAGGAACCTGTTTGAACTTTCTATAATTGAGTTGGAATTACTGTGATTTGTCATCCCGACGCAGGAGGGATCTTCGGAGAGAGCTAATCGATTAGATCATTCGAAGATCCCTCCTGCGTCGGGATGACAAAAACACTCATTTTAGCCTATACAAAAAAGTTTAAACAGTCTCAAGGCCAGGTACAACCTGGCCTTGTTTTTTACTAGCGAAATTAGGGGGTATCAGAGGTAGTATCTGGTTACCAACTGCTTTTCTGGTTGAGGATGCCTACGTGCGGGAGCCATCGTGTATGATGTACATTTTGTGGGCTAACTTCGTCGGTTGAAACGGGCGGTCTGCCGATATGTTTGGGCTTCCGGTCTATTGCATTTTTGAGAGTGAGTAAACTGCTGTTGTTTTGCTTGTTAATTTGTATTTCTACATGATCGGATAGGGTAATTCCTCTCAAAAACTTAATAAACCAGCCTATGAAAACCAGACGTTCGTTCCTACGCGATGCAGGAGCGCTGACCTTGGGAAGCCTCGTTTTACCACAACTGTCTCAGGCTACGTCACTTATTGGGCCAATGGCTTCCCGACCCGTTGGCTTACAATTGTTTACACTGTTTCGGGATATGAGCAACGATCCAAAAGGAACGCTTGAAAAAGTAGCCGCTATTGGATATAAAGAAGTGGAGTCAGCCTTCAGCCTGAAAGGAGGTTACTATGGCTATACCGCAAAGGAATTTAGAAAAGTAGTCGAAGATCTGGGTATGAAATGGCGCGGACATCATGCCGGTGGTGCCCCCTTCCGGCCGCGTCCTACGCCACCTGCCAGCACGACCGGAACTCCTGGTGGTGGACCTGCCGGTGGAGGAGGACAACGGCCAGCCATGGATTTTTCGAAAATGCCACCCATGCTCAATCTGCGTGATAACTACCAGGAGCTGGTCGATCAGGCTGGTGAAGGTGGGTTGTCATACCTTGTATGCGCCAGTACACCCGTAGCGACCCTCGACGAAATTCAGAAGTCGATCGAGGTGTTTCAGAAAACAGGTGAAGCCTGTAAAAAGGCAGGAATAGGTTTTGCCTACCACAACCATGCTACCGAGTTCGATCCAGTCGAAGGTGGCAAAACGCCTTACGAGCTGATTCTTTCACAGACGGATAAAGAGTTGGTAAAGATGGAGTTAGATCTGGCCTGGGCTGTCAAAGCCGGTAAAGACCCTGTTAAACTATTTGCCGAGCATCCGGGACGCTTCCCGCTTTGGCATATCAAAGACATCAAGTCGGACCTGAAAACCATCACCGAGGTGGGCAATGGCGTAGTCGATTTCAAAAATGCCTTTGCGGCCGCCAAAACGGCAGGACTTAAGTATATCTTTGTCGAACAGGATATGGCGGCTCAGCCGATCGAGAGCATTACAACCAGTTATACGTATTTGAAGAAGCTACAGGCTTAATAAACCCTTGCCATGAATCAATCAAATTTTACGTGGAAAGCATGGTCGACGCATTGGAGACGACCATACACAGTGGCTTTGAATAGCCTGCTGGTAGTCGGGTTGGCATCGTTTGTGGTCGATGACGGGGCGACGAAGCCCGACGAAAGCCGGTTTACGCCCGTTGTTCTGGCCGAAGATCTCGACGAGCCGATGGTGTTTGAGGTGGCCAAAGATGGAACGGCCTACATCATTGAGCGTAAAGGGGCTTTCAAAAAATATGACCCGGTCACCAAAACCGTCGATCTGATCGGAAACATCCCCGTCAACACCAAATATACCTCAGCCGAAGGCCGCGTAACCGAAGCCGAGGAAGGGCTGATGGGGCTTACCCTTGACCCCAATTTTGAGCAGAATCACTGGGTATATCTCTATTACGCTCACCCGACCGAGAAAAAGCACATGCTGACCCGCTGGGAACTACGGGATGGTAAACTGGTCGATAAGTCGGAGAAAGTAATGCTCGAAGTGCCTACGCAACGCGAGGTATGTTGCCATACGGGGGGCGGCATGACCTGGGATCGGGCTGGAAACCTGTATCTGACCGTTGGGAATAACACCGGTAACCAGCAGGCGGCACAAACCGACGAACGCCCTGGCCGGAGCAGCTGGGACGATCAGGGACATGCCGGAAACACGAATGACCTGCGCGGAAAAATCCTGCGAATCCATCCCCAGACCGATGGAACGTACACCATCCCGGATGGGAATCTATTCCCGAAAGGAACGGCTAAAACCCGTCCCGAAATCTATTCGATGGGGCACCGCAATGCCTGGCGCATTTCCGTTGACAGCAAAACCGGCTATATCTACTGGGGAGAGGTTGGCCCCGATGCCACCTCCGATTCAGAAATTGGGCCGCGTGGGTACGATGAGTTGAACCAGGCCCGCAAGCCGGGTAACTTCGGATGGCCCTGGTTCGTCGGAAATCGGCAGGCGTTTCCAGTGTATGACTATGGCGAAAAGAAGCCACTCGACAAGAAAGACCCGGATCATCTGGTGAATACGTCGCCTAATAACACGGGGTTGCGCGAATTGCCACCCGTGGCACCTTCGTTCATCTATTACCCGTATGGGGTTTCGGACGAATTTCCGCTGGTGGGTACGGGGTCTCGTTCGGCAACGGGTGGGCCGATCTATCACCAGGCCGATTTTAAAGGTGCCAAGCGTCCGTGGCCAGCCTATTACGAAGGTAAATGGATCGCTACCGATTTCTCGCGGGGCTGGATTATGGCTATTACGATGGATGCAGAGGGTAACTATAAATCGATGGAACGCTTTCTGCCCAGCTATCACCCCGTGGAGCCAATCGACATGAAGTTTGGACCCGATGGGGATATGTATATTTTGGAGTACGGCAGCAACTGGTTCCGAAAGAGCAATAACTCCCGACTCGTGCGGATCGAGTATAATGGTGGCAATCGGAAGCCTATTGTTCATGCATCGGCCAGTAAGCAGGGCGGTACGGTTCCCCTGAAATTAACCCTATCGGCCGATGGTACAAAAGACTACGATGGCGACAATTTGAAATATCAGTGGAAAGTATCGGCACCCGGTGTTGCCCCGAAAGCATTCACTGGGGCCAATCCATCGGTGACGTTCGACAAGCCGGGCGTGTACACGGCTCAACTGACAGTTACCGATGCCAAAGGAGCTTCGAATAGCCAGTCGGTGAAAATCATAGCCGGGAATGAGCCGCCTGCTGTAGCCGTAAATTTGACCAGTAACAGAACGTTCTTCTTCCCCAATCAGCCAATTCAATATGCGGTTAGTGTCAATGATAAGGAAGATGGTAGCCTGGACGATGGTAAAATTACCCCAGCCCGTGTTGCCATGAGCATCGATTACACCTCCGAAGGTTTCGATTATGCGGAAGTGGTGCAGGGGCAACGGAGTGTCGATGCTTCAACCCAATATGCTGTTGCTCAGACACTCATCAGTCAGAGCGATTGTAAAGTTTGCCATCAGGTAGCGAGCAAGTCAGTAGGGCCGATGTTTACGGCTATTGCTACGAAATACAAAGGCAGTGCCGATGCGACCGAAAAGCTGGTAAAGAAGATTCGCAACGGCGGAGTAGGTGTTTGGGGGGATGTGGCCATGCCTGGTCACCCAGCCATGTCGGTAGCCGATGCGGAAGCCATTGTGAAGTATATTCTGAATGTTAACGAAAAGACATTCAGTACATTACCAACCAAAGGTACGTATGTTGTCAAACTTCCCGAAGGCGACAATGGGCAGGGCTCCGTGCTGGTACGGGCAGCATATACTGACCGGGGGGCCAAAGGCGTTCCAACTCAGACCTCCGAAAACCTGATTGTGCTTCGGAGTGCGCAGGTGAATGCGTCGAGTGCGGCCGTTGTAAAAGGGGCTGAGCTGAAAGCGCGAGGTATGGGTGCTGGTATGAACGTCATTCCGTATGCAAATTCCTACATTGGTTTCCAGAAGCTCGACCTGACCGGTATCAAAAAACTTGATCTGAATGCCTCGGCTCAGCGTCGGGAAGGAAGCGCAGGCGGTACGATTGAAGTACACATCGACTCGCCAACTGGCCCGATGATTGGCGAAGCTACGCTGGAAGTGGCCCCCGAAGTAGATATGGCAAAACTGATGGCACAAATGGAATCAGGAGCCGCCAATCAGTCGGCTGCTGGGGCGCCCAAAAGTACGTCAGCAACCGCAGGCGCTACTCCTCCACCCGCTAATCCATTCCGTCGGCCCATTCCATCCGTTAAAATGGCGCTGAAAGATACAGAAGGCGTTCACGATGTTTACTTTGTTTTCAAAAATGACAAAGCCAAGTCGATCCAGCCACTGATGTCGCTGTCGAGCATTAAATTCATGGATTCGGTAAATCAGTAGAAATAGCCGTTTTGAGTTTACGGTTTTCAGTTTAGGGTACGCTGGCGCAAAATAACACACCCGTCAGCCAGCGTACCTAAACTGAAAACCGTAAACTGTTTTCGAACTTTCCCGTTAGCTGGAGAGTTGCTAAAAATTAGCGAGTGAGCAAACGTAAGCCGGAAGTTCCGGTATTTTTGCAGCATTATTACTACAAACCACTTGTATCATGGCACAAGCAAAATCTGGCGACACCGTTCAGGTACATTACACAGGAACGTTAGCCGACGGAACAATTTTCGATTCATCGGCAGGACGTACTCCCCTTGAATTTACGGTAGGAAGCGGCCAGGTAATTAAGGGCTTCGATGAAGGCGTTGCCGGCATGAACCAGGGCGAGAAGAAAACGGTCAATATACCCGTGGAAGATGCATATGGGCCAGCCAACGAAGAAATGATCTTTACGCTGAACCGTACGGATATTCCCGACGATATTCCACTGGAAGAAGGAATGACCCTGAACATGCATGAAGATGGGAATCCTCGCCCTATTCCGGTAATTGTTCGTAAACTTAGCGACACCAGCGTTACCCTGGACGCCAATCACCCCCTGGCAGGGCATGACCTGACCTTTGAGATCGAACTCGTCGGCGTCAAATCACCCTCTGGATTGATCTTGTAAGTAGTTGACTGGTAAATTGGTTGATTGGTTAATTAGTCTACTGGGCTTTACCCAATCAACTAATTAACTACTTCACCAAATCCTCCAGTTCGCGCAGGGCTGTCTGGATGCCTCGCAGATTGGCGCGGGCTACATAGGCAGCAAGTGCGACTGTGATGGCACCAACGTTTAAGGCAATAACTGGATCGCCAATTCGACTCAGGCTTGTTTGAGCTTCGGCTGTTGCCTGTTGAATCCGGGTGGCTATATCGACGGCATCAGTAAAAGCGGGCCGGGCAGCATGACTCTGTAAATCCTGCGATCGGTTGAGTAGACTATTCTGATACGCATTGAGGTCGAGTTGCTGCTCATGAGACAGTTCTGGCCAGTGCAGCAACTGATATTCATTCAGCGCCCGCGCCATATCGCAGTAGCTCCGGGTAATGTCAAGAATTTGGTTAGGTGTAAAGTCTTCCATAAACAGATTCAGTTATGAATCGGCTCAATACTCCGCAAATCAGACTGACTTGTCAGGTTAAGATAAGTCACTAACTGTTCACTAAGTCCTAACTTTTGAACGAACGGTCAAAATAAAAAATGGATTCTGCCGACAGAATCCATTTTTTGTAAACCCCAACGCTACCCTTCTCGTTAATGGACTATGAATTTAATGCCACATGCCGTTGGGTACGCTTGTATCAACCTGAGTTTGCAGGCCGATAAGATCACCACAAATCGGGGAATGGTCAAAAAAACCTTCGCCCAACGGGGTATTGCCTATGCCTCCGAACTTGCGTTGAAAAACGTTCAGGACCTGCTCACAATTGTCGACTGGAATCTGAAGAATGGAATCCAACTGTTTCGCATCTCATCGGATTTGTTTCCGTGGGCATCCGAGTATCGCCTGGCGAACCTACCTGATTTTCCGGATATCCGGGCTACCCTTGAAGAAGTCGGGAGTCGCCCTATCCGGTTGACTATGCATCCGGGACCGTTCAACAAACTGGCTGGTGAAGGTGGTGTATTGGCCAATACGCTGGTTGATTTGGAATACCAGTCGGAAATTTTCGACCTGATGGGTTTGACGCCTTCGCACTGGAATAAGATCAACATCCATGTAGGCGGAACCTATGGCGACAAGACAGCGACACTGACGCGCTTCGCCCAGAATTTTCAGTTGCTTTCCGAAAACCTTCGTGCCCGGTTGACCGTCGAAAATGATGATCGCCCCAGTTTGTATACGGTGGCTGATCTGTTGTCTGTTCATGAACGAACAGGCATTCCGATCGTATTTGATTATTTCCATCACTCGCTAAATCCTGGCACCCAGACCGAAGAAGAGGCTTTCATGTCAGCCTATTCTACCTGGGATGTACGACCTGTTTTTCATTTTTCCGATTCGCGGCAGCAGTACGAAGATCCAAAAGCTCGTAAAGAAGCTCATGCCGATTGGCTCTATACAGCCCCGAATACCTACGGAAAAGAGGTCGATATTGTCTTCGAATGCAAAATGAAAGAGAAGGCTTTAATCGCCCAAAACCATACGTTGGGTCGGGGGAGTAATCTAAATGAAAGGGCGGGTAATGGTAGTCGTTTGTGAGCTGGTTCGGCCTTCAAATAGAAATTTTAGTATAAGGTTTTAGGAAAAAATTAAGAATAACGCATCCAAAATATGTGTATATTCGTATAGTTTATTGAAAAAAATCCTAATAGATTTTCATGCCTGTTTGGTCTTATTGGCTAATTGCTATCGCTATAATCTTCCTGCTCTTCCTTGTTTTGGTTGCATTTCATCCGTCCCTTACCTTTCGCTATCGCTGCCCTGCCTGCGAAAGTCAGAATCTGAACAGGATTGCCCGATCTCCCTTAGCCCGTAGTTTTATAGTTACCCGAGCGTATTCATGTGATAAATGCCGAAAACATTTTGTTCGGGTTAGCTTGTTGCATCCAACAGAGAGTTATGGTGAATAATCATTTGTCTCAACTCGTAATTATTCAGGCAGAGTTGATCATGTGCATATATACTGATCAAACAAGCTGACTATATACAAAAATGCCCGCTACCAGTGAGGCAGCGGGCGGAATTGGTTGTGTGCAGTCAGGCTTGTCCGAAAAGACTAACTACGAAGTTGAATGGAGTAATGTTCTGACCTGTTGGGTCAATACCTCTAATAAGAACGACTTAGTGCCGAACGTCAACACGCGTAATGAACTGCTTTTGGCTTGGGCCAACAACGAACGTATAAGCGCCATCGGGCAGGCTCGATAAATCGAACCGGCGACTCGCGCCCTTGAACGAATCCGTCTGAACCAGAACGTTTTGTGTATCGTAGATAGCAACCGAAGAAGCATCGACGTTTTTGGCAGGCAGAACGACTTCAAACTTGTTCTTTTCGTAAGCTGTCAGCGTAGGCTCAGCAACCTGTTGCAGGTTACGCTCGTCAATTGATAACGCGTTTGATTTGATCGTGATCCCCTGCGACATCCACCAGGCGCTGTTACCGGCTGTCAGAAAATACTGACCATCGGGCAGGTTGTTCAAGTTGAACGAAGTAGCACCTTTAGCGTTTTTAGCGATGAAGCCCTGATACAACACGTTCCCGTCGGCATCGATGATAGCCACGTCAACAGAAGCGCCAGGCTTTGTATATACACGTACTTTCTTTTGTTCGGACTTCTCAACTTTCACACCACCCATTCCTGAACCATTGTCGGCTTTGACATCTCCCATGCCTGCCAGACTCCATACTGACAAGAGTACAGCAATTGATAAACGGAATTTTTTCATTGGTTTGAAATTTTGTTTTAACCGTGACAAAATTGGGGGCTCAACTGGGTTTAATGCAATAGGCAAATAGTTATATGGCTTCTTTTGGACGAATATTCTTTCTTTTGTACAAAACGCTATTTGTTAAATAGGGTGTTTGTTGGAATAGTACAAAAAGTCCCTCTAAATTACTAATGAATTGTATTTTTCTAATATTCCTAAATAATAGGACTTTTTACAATTGAGACGATACTTTTTATGATTATAGTACAATTTAGTGATTTTTGGTATTTTTTCAAGATATTGATTTCCTATGCGTTAATTAGATATGCTTATTTTTGTCTATTAAAATAATGTAAATTTTTAACTGAAAAATTATGCTCGTTTTTGGATTAGGTAGTTGACCTTTTATGGAAAAGGCGGTATTTATGCTCAACTATTCCTTAAAACCATGCGAGCACTCGACTGGCAGCGAAAAATATACCTGGATGGCTTTGCCGGAAAAGCCCCAACAATTCCACCCGATTTTACCCAGCTCGAACAGGCCGCCAGCCAACGTATGTCGGCCGAAGCCGCTGCATATATCATCGGGGGAGCGGGTCAGGAACAAACTGTGCAAGCCAACCGCAAAGGATTTGAGCGATGGCAATTGGTGCCGCGCATGCTTCGTAATGTCGAAAACCCTGATCTCAGTATTGACCTGCTGGGGCAGAAATTACCGTCGCCTATTGTATTAGCTCCTATTGGTGTGCTGGAAATGGTACATGCTGAGGCCGATCTGGCTGTGGCAAAGGCGGCCGCCCGCATGCAGATTCCTGTTATTTTTTCAAATCAGGCTTCTGTACCGATGGAGGATTGTTCGGCAGCTATGGGTGATGCCATGCGCCTGTTTCAACTCTATTGGAGTCGTTCGCGGGAGTTGGTCAGCAGTTTTGTCAATCGGGCTGAAGCCTCTGGTTGCCGGGCTATTGTGCTGACCCTCGACACAACCATGCTGGGTTGGCGAACCCGTGACCTGTCGCTTGGTTACCTACCCTTTTTGCACGGAAAAGGATTGGCTCAATATACCTCCGACCCGGTTTTTCAGCGCCTGCTCGACGATTTTCTTCAACAGCCCCCCGCTACTCGTCCAGCCATTACAACGAGAACGGTACGTCATCTTTTTGGAGCCGTTCGGCGGTATCCGGCTGGTTCGTTTCTACAAAAATTACGATCAGGTAGGGTAATGGGGGCCGTTTCATTGTTTTCAAGCATTTATACGAACCCAACCATCACCTGGGATGACCTGGCCTTTCTGCGTCAGCAAACTCAACTGCCGATACTGCTGAAAGGAATTCTGCATCCTGACGATGCCCGCAAAGCCGTTGATTATGGGATGGATGGTATTATTGTTTCCAATCATGGTGGTCGCCAGGTGGATGGCGCCATCAGCACCATCGAAGCACTACCCGGTGTGGTGGCGGCTGTGCAGGGACAAGTGCCGATTTTACTCGATAGTGGGATACGAAGTGGCGCCGATATTGTGAAGGCACTGGCGTTAGGGGCAAAGGCCGTTTGTCTGGGCCGACCCTATGTATATGGATTAGCCTTAGGCGGACAGACTGGTGTTGAAACCGTCCTTCAGCATCTGTTGGCCGATCTGGAACTGACACTTTGCCTAAGTGGTCATAAATCGCTGGCTGAATTAACGCCCGATTGCCTTCGCCAGACTTGAGGGAATAGGACTTTCGCAAAAAGCCATGCCACGGTTTATAGGCGTGCGAAAGGCAACTGTGGTATGGCTTATACTGATCGGCCGGTAAATGACCGCTTCCTAAAGGAACCGTTAGATTAAATTCATTTAATATACCTGGGCAAACTGGTAGCAGACATTGATAGTTTGTAGTTTGGCCGCTCAGCCCTGTAAGAACGACTCTACGGGTTACTGGAAAAGCTGTGTCGTCAACCCAACTGTAATCGGCATGGCTATTGGTTAAACAAATACGGTTTATCATTCATGGATCAAGTACTAAAAGGACAAGTCGCGATTATTACCGGTGCCAGCAGTGGCATTGGGGCTGGGGTAGCAAAATCATTAGCTGCGGCCGGTGCTAAGGTTGTCGTCAATTACCCCGTCGAAGCTACCAAACCGGCTGCGGAGGCAGTCTTAAAAGAAATTACCGATGCTGGTGGCCAGGGAATGCTGGCTCAGTGTGATGTAAGCCAGGAAGCGCAGGTCATCAAGATGTTTGCCGATGTGGTGGCCGCGTATGGTACCGTCGATATTCTAATCAATAATGCCGGATTGCAACGAGATGCCAAGTTCGATGAAATGACCCTCGATCAATGGAATACGGTTATCAATGTCAATCTGACTGGTCAGTTCCTGTGCGCCCGCGAAGCTATTCGAGAGTTTTTGCGTCGAGGACCGCGCCCCGAAGTTTCAGCGGCAACGGGCAAGATTATTTGCATGAGTTCGGTACACGAATTGATTCCCTGGGCTGGGCATGTCAATTACGCGACCTCAAAAGGGGGGATCAAAATGCTCATGCAGTCGCTGGCGCAGGAGTATGGCGACCGTAAAATTCGGGTCAACAGCATCTGCCCGGGCGCCATTCAAACGCCTATCAACCGGGCTGCCTGGGAAACCCCGCAAGCCCTCAACAGCCTGATGACCTTAATTCCGTATAACCGTATCGGTCAGCCTCAGGACATCGGTAATCTCGCCGTTTTTCTGTCTTCTGACCTGTCTGATTATATCACCGGAGCAAGCATCTTCATCGACGGCGGCATGACCGTCTTTGAAGGATTCGCGACGGGAGGATAATTAATAAAGAGTGAAAGAGTGAATGAGTGAAAGAGCGGTTTCCTCAGAGACATTCGCTCATTCGCTCTTTCGTTCTTTCACTCATTCGCTCTTTTAAATGACAACCGAACAACACCGACTCGAAGCTCCGGCCTGGCGCCAATGGGGGCCGTATGTGTCTGACCGTCAGTGGGGAACTGTACGGGAAGATTATAGTGCCAATGGTGATGCCTGGAATTATACGACCCACGATATGGCTCGCAGCTATACCTATCGCTGGGGAGAGGAGGGTATTGCGGGTATATCGGACGATAAACAGCAGCTTTGCCTGGCCCTGGCCTTATGGAACGGGAAAGACCCGATTCTGAAAGAGCGCTACTTTGGGCTGACCAATAGTGAGGGTAATCATGGTGAGGATGTGAAGGAACTGTATTATTACCTCGATAATACCCCGACGCATTCGTACCAGCGGATGCTGTATAAATACCCACAGGCGGCTTTTCCGTATCAGCAACTTATTGACGAAAACCGTCGACGGACACGCCTGGACCCTGAATTTGAACTACTCGATACCGGCATCTTTGACGACGATCGTTATTTCGATGTGTTTGTCGAGTATGCCAAGGCTGGTCCAACGGATATACTGATGACGGTGACGGTCTATAACCGGGGCCCGGAAGCGGCTGAGTTACACCTGTTGCCAACGCTCTGGTTTCGGAATACGTGGATATTTGGCGACGACTCCGATGGCGTACCGAATTACCGACCATCGCTGGTTTTACAACCTAATAACTGCGTGTCGGTTGAAGATTCGGATTTGGGGCATTACGTTCTGCATGCGGAAGGACAACCCGAATGGCTTTTTTGCGATAATGAAACCAACCAGGCCCGACTTTATGAAAACCATAATGGGGCTGCTTATCCGAAAGATGGAATAAACGATCACCTGATGTATGGAGCGCCAACGGTCAATCCAGGGCATACGGGTACTAAAGCTGCCGCCCATTATCACCTGTCAATCGAACCGAATGACTTCGCCATAATCCGGCTGCGTCTGGAAGCACCAGGGCCTTTGGGTACTGGATTGGCCGCTCCTTTCGATGGGTTCGATGAACTGGTCGCTACCCGAAAGCACGAAGCCGATAAGTTCTATGACCATATCCATCCGGGCAAAGCAACGGCCGATGAGCGACTGGTGCAGCGGCAGGCGTTTGCGGGAATGCTCTGGAGTAAGCAGTATTATTACTACGATGTTAGCCGCTGGTTGGCTGGGGATGAAAATCATCCGCCACCACCGCCCGAACGGCTGAAAGGCCGTAACCATACCTGGCTGCAATTGATCAATGCGGGTGTAATTTCAATGCCCGACAAGTGGGAATACCCCTGGTATGCCGCCTGGGATTGGGCTTTTCATTGCGTTACCTTATCGGTTATCGATCCTGGGTTTGCCAAGCAGCAGCTCATGATGCTCACCAACGAGTGGTTTATGCATCCGAATGGGCAGTTACCCGCTTATGAGTGGAATTTTTCGGATGTGAATCCACCCGTACAGGCCTGGGCCGCCTGGCGTATTTACCACCTCGAACTCGAACGGAAACCGCCCGGCGAGGAGGATCTGACCTTTCTACGAGCTATTTTTCATAAGCTCATGCTCAACTTTACCTGGTGGGTAAACCGTAAAGATGAAGTGGGCAATAACATCTTTGAAGGGGGATTCCTGGGGCTGGATAATATTGGTGTCTTCGATCGCAACACGATTTTTCCGGATGGGAGTCATCTGGAGCAGGCCGATGGTACGAGTTGGATGGCCATGTATGCGCTGAATATGATGCGTATGGCACTCGAACTAGCTCGTAAAGATTCCGTGTATGACGAACTGGCTACGAAGTTTTTTGATCACTTCCTGTATATAGCCGGGGCTATGACCAGCATGGGACAGAATAGCGTTGGGTTGTGGGATGAGGAAGACGCCTTTTTTTATGATCAACTTCGGTTGAGTGATGGCAGTGTTCAGCGGATGCGCGTTCGCACCCTGGTGGGCCTTATTCCGATGTTTGCCGTGGAAGTGCTGGATGACGGGCTTATGAAAGCAAATCCAGCTTTTCTGAAACGAATGATCTGGTTTCAGAGCCATCGCCCGGATTTATACCATCAGGTTTCCCGGTATGATGAAAAGGGAAAAGATGAGACAAGGTTACTGAGTTTACTGCGTGGATTCCGACTGAAAGCGCTATTGGCAAAAGTGCTGGATGAAACCGAATTCCTGAGTCCGCATGGCATTCGGGCCGTGTCGAAAGTATATCGCGACCATCCGTACGAGTTTACGCTGGATCATACTACGTTCCGACTAACCTATACCCCGGCCGAAAGCGATAGTTCTATGTTTGGTGGCAATAGTAACTGGCGTGGCCCTGTCTGGATGCCCACCAATTACCTGTTAATCGAAAGTCTGGATCGATTCTACGACTATTTTGGTGACAGTTTTACGGTCGAATACCCCATTGGATCGGGGCGGCAAGTTACCCTGAAAGCCGTAGCCCACGAACTCGCCAATCGACTGATCAGCCTGTTTACAACCGATAAAACTGGTAAACGAGCCACGTTTGGCCAGCATCCTAAATATCAGGACCCGAACTTTCGCGACTATGTGCTGTTCTATGAATACTTCGATGGCGATAACGGTCGTGGGGTAGGAGCCAGTCACCAAACCGGCTGGACCGGACTGGTAGCTGAATTGATCAACCGGAAGTACGGAAGCCTGGCTGAGTAAGAAATTCGTTTTTGATTATAGTTAGGACTTTCGCTTATAGGGTAATTGCTGTAATTCTGGGGTTCGCTAATTCTTGACTCAAATAGTCGGAAAACAGCCTGGTACGTACTCGATACATGGTTTCACCCACTTGTCGAGCCTTAACTTTT